>NZ_BDLN01000001.1:0-40922 GCF_001950375.1 Rhizobium sp. TBD182
CTTCGCTATCCGCGAAGGCGGCCGTACCGTCGGCGCCGGCATCGTCGCTTCTATCGTCGAGTAATTTCACGACGTTGAAATTCAGACCGGCGGCGGTGTTACCCACACCGCCGCCGGGCTTTTAGTAAAAAAGCCTGGCGGCGTTGCATTTTTAGTGCTTGAAAAATTCGGTGAAAGCGCGTAAACGCGCATTCACACTCACCCGCTGGATTCGCAAGCAATTGCGGAGCGCGGTGTTTTAGCAATACAGACTACTGAAATGATTGGGGTGCGACGCGCATCCCTCTCGATTTTTGAAAATCTGCGGCGCCACGATCAATAGAAGTTCATGTGTTTCCGCGTGCGGAAACGAATAACAAAGAACAAGGACAAGACGAATGAACGGCCAGAATATCCGTATCCGCCTCAAGGCGTTCGATCACCGGATCCTCGATGCCTCTACCCGTGAAATCGTGTCGACCGCAAAGCGCACCGGCGCCAGCGTTCGCGGCCCGGTTCCGCTCCCCACCCGCATCGAAAAGTTTACCGTCAACCGCTCTCCTCACGTTGATAAGAAGAGCCGTGAACAGTTCGAAATGCGGACGCACAAGCGTCTTCTCGATATCGTTGACCCCACCCCGCAGACCGTCGATGCTCTTATGAAGCTCGACCTGGCTGCCGGCGTTGACGTGGAAATCAAGCTCTAAGACTGGCCTGACCTCATCCAAGTGAGGGCCATATAACAAGGAAGGTACGTGGAGAAATCCAACGGCTTCCAATCCGGAGACCGGAAACATCGTGAGATGTCGAAGGGCACTCCTTAACAAAGGCCAAAAAGGGTTTTCCCTTCAAGGCTCGCAAGAGGATGAACCAATGCGTTCAGGTGTGATTGCACAGAAAGTGGGTATGACCCGCGTCTACAACGACGCTGGTGAACATATTCCAGTAACAGTATTGCGGATGGATAACGTACAAGTCGTTTCCCAGCGCACGGAAGACAAGAATGGCTACACCGCAGTTCAGCTCGGTGCCGGCCAGTCCAAGGTCAAAAACACGACGAAGGCGCTTCGCGGTCATTTTGCCGCTGCCAATGTCGAACCGAAAGCAAAGCTCGTCGAGTTCCGGGTTTCCCCCGAGAACTTGATCGATATCGGTGCAACACTGACCGCAACTCATTTTCAGGCCGGCCAGCTGGTCGACGTAACGGGAACCACGATCGGTAAGGGTTTTGCCGGTGCTATGAAGCGTCACAACTTCGGTGGTGGTCGCGCTTCGCACGGTAACTCCGTATCGCACCGTGCGCACGGTTCGACTGGTAACAACCAGGATCCGGGCCGCGTGTGGAAGGGCAAGCGCATGGCTGGTCATATGGGCCAGACGCGCGTTACGACCCAGAACCTCGAAGTCGTTTCGACCGATGAAGACCGTGGCCTGATCCTCGTTAAGGGTGCAGTTCCCGGTTCCAAGGGCGCCTGGATCATCGTCCGCGACGCCGTCAAGTCGGCCGCGAAGTAAGGGAGCCTTATCATGGAATTGAACGTCAAGACCCTCGAGGGAAAAGACGCCGGCAAGGTTTCTCTGTCGGACGAGATTTTCGGCCTCGATCCCCGTCAGGATATCCTGGCCCGTATGGTTCGCTGGCAGCTTGCAAAGAAGCAGCAGGGAACGCACAAGACCAAGACCCGTGCGGAAGTTTCCCGTACTGGTGCGAAGATGTACAAGCAGAAGGGTACGGGCCGCGCTCGTCACCATTCGGCTCGCGCACCGCAGTTCCGCGGCGGCGGCAAGGCCCACGGCCCGGTCGTTCGCAGCCACGCACACGACCTTCCCAAGAAGGTTCGCGCGCTTGCTCTGCGTCACGCCCTGTCTGCAAAGCTGAAGGCTGAAGATCTGATCATCGTCGATCAGCTCGTCGCGTCCGAAGCAAAGACCAAGGCTCTGCTGGGCAGCTTCGCTTCGCTTGGCCTGACCAACGCTCTCGTTATCGGTGGCGCAGAACTTGATGGCAACTTCAAGCTCGCAGCTCAGAACATCCCGAATGTGGACGTTCTGCCGGTTCAGGGCATCAATGTTTACGACATCCTGCGTCGTGGTAAGCTCGTGCTTTCCAAGGCTGCTGTAGAGGCTCTGGAGGAGCGGTTCAAATGACGGATCTTCGCCACTACGATGTGATCGTATCTCCTTCGATCACGGAAAAGTCGACGCTGGTATCCGAACAGAACCAGGTCGTATTCAACGTCGCCAAAAGCGCTTCCAAGCCTGAAATCAAGGCTGCCGTGGAAGCTCTCTTCGGCGTCAAAGTCACGGCTGTGAACACGCTTATCCGCAAGGGTAAGACCCGTCGTTTCCGTGGGTTCGCCGGTAAGCTGAAAGACGTCAAGAAAGCCGTCGTTACGCTCGCCGAAGGTCAATCCATCGACGTGTCCACCGGACTCTAAAGGTTAGGCCCAAGCGGGCAAAGACCCAAAAGGGAACAAGAATATGGCATTGAAAAGTTTCAATCCGACCACGCCAAGCCAGCGTCAGCTGGTTATCGTGGACCGCGCTTCGCTCTACAAGGGCAAGCCGGTAAAGGCTCTCACCCAGGGCCTCAGCTCCAAGGGTGGCCGCAACAACCAGGGCCGGATCACCGTCCGGTTCCAGGGTGGTGGTCACAAGCGGACCTACCGTCTGGTGGACTTCAAGCGTCGCAAGTTCGACGTTGAAGGCACCGTTGAACGTTTGGAATACGACCCCAACCGCACCGCGTTCATCGCGCTGGTTACGTATACCGACGGCGAACAGGCTTACATTCTCGCGCCACAGCGTCTCGCTGCCGGTGACAAGGTGATCGCCTCCGACAAGGCAGTGGACGTGAAGCCCGGCAACACCATGCCGCTTCAGTACATTCCGGTCGGTTCGATCATCCACAACGTCGAGATGAAGCCAGGTAAAGGCGGTCAGATTGCCCGCTCCGCCGGTACGTACGTCCAGCTCGTCGGCCGCGATGCCGGTATGGCTATCCTGCGTCTCAACTCGGGCGAACAGCGTCTGGTGCACGGCTCCTGCCTCGCATCGATCGGCGCAGTTTCGAACTCCGATCACGGCAACACCAACGACGGCAAGGCTGGTCGTTCGCGTTGGCGTGGCAAGCGTCCGCACGTTCGCGGCGTCGTCATGAACCCGGTCGACCACCCGCACGGTGGTGGTGAAGGTCGCACGTCGGGTGGTCGTCACCCGGTTACTCCGTGGGGTAAACCCACGAAGGGCAAGCGCACCCGTTCGAACAAGTCGACCGACAAGTTCATCATGCGTTCGCGCCATCAGCGCAAGAAGTAAGAGGAGAAGTCTCAAGTGGCTCGTTCAGTTTGGAAAGGTCCGTTTGTTGACGGCTATCTTCTCACTAAGGCTGAGAAGGTGCGCGAAAGCGGACGCAATGAAGTAATCAAGATCTGGAGCCGTCGCTCCACGATCCTGCCGCAGTTCGTCGGATTGACGTTTGGCGTCTACAACGGCAGCAAGCATGTGCCCGTCTCTGTCAATGAAGACATGGTCGGACACAAGTTCGGTGAATTCTCTCCGACCCGTACCTATTACGGTCACGGCGCGGACAAGAAGGCAAAGAGGAAGTAATCATGGCGAAGGCTAAGACCGAACGCCGGCTGAAGGACAATGAGGCTCAGGCCATTGCCCGTACGCTCCGCGTCAGCCCCCAGAAACTGAACCTGGTTGCCGCTCTTATCCGTGGCAAGAAGGTTGATCGCGCTCTCGCCGAGCTCGAATTCTCCCGCAAGCGCATCGCAGGGACCGTCAAGAAGACGCTCGAATCTGCGATTGCCAATGCGGAAAACAACCATGACCTCGACGTCGACGCTCTCGTCGTCGCCGAGGCCTATGTTGGCAAGTCCATCACCATGAAGCGTTTCCACGCTCGTGGCCGTGGTCGTGCATCCCGCATTGAAAAGCCGTTCTCTCACCTCACGATCGTTGTTCGTGAAGTTGAGGAAAAAGGGGAGGCCGCATAATGGGTCAGAAAATCAATCCGATCGGCTTCCGCCTCGGCATCAACCGTACCTGGGATAGCCGCTGGTACGCTGACACCGCTGAATACGGCAAGCTGCTGCATGAAGACCTGAAGATCCGGGCTTACCTGATCAAGGAACTCAAGCAGGCCGGTATCGCCAAGGTGGTCATCGAGCGTCCGCACAAGAAGTGCCGCGTTACGATCCATTCGGCTCGTCCGGGTCTCATCATCGGCAAGAAGGGCGCGGACATCGAGAAGCTTCGTAAGAAGCTTTCCGAGATGACCAACTCCGAAACGCACCTCAACATCGTTGAAGTGCGCAAGCCGGAAATCGACGCGACTCTCGTCGCTCAGTCGATCGCCCAGCAGCTCGAGCGCCGCGTGGCTTTCCGCCGTGCGATGAAGCGTTCGGTTCAGTCCGCAATGCGTCTTGGCGCCGAAGGCATCAAGATCACCTGCGGTGGCCGTCTCGGTGGCGCCGAAATCGCTCGTACCGAATGGTACCGCGAAGGACGCGTTCCGCTGCACACGCTGCGTGCGGACATCGACTACGGCACAGCTGAAGCGGAAACCGCGTTCGGCATCTGCGGCATCAAGGTCTGGATCTTCAAGGGCGAAATCCTTGAGCACGATCCGATGGCTTCTGAGCGTCGTGGTCTCGAAGGCGATGCTCAGGGCCCTGCAAGCCGTGAGCGTGGCGATCGTCCCGATCGTCGTCGCGAAAACGCTTGATTGACGCTGGCGAAAGATAAGCTCGGAGAAGTAAGAAAATGTTGCAGCCAAAGCGTACTAAGTACCGCAAGCAGTTCAAGGGACGCATCAAGGGCGTCGCCAAGGGCGGCTTTGACCTGGCATTCGGTGAATTCGGCTTGAAGTCGCAGGAACCGAACCGCGTGAACGCACGCGAGATCGAAGCGGCCCGCCGCGCGATCACGCGTTACATGAAGCGCGCAGGTCGTGTGTGGATCCGCGTATTCCCAGACGTTCCGGTAACGGCAAAGCCGACCGAAGTTCGTATGGGTAAGGGCAAGGGTTCGGTCGAATACTGGGCATGCAAGGTCAAGCCCGGTCGTATGATGTTCGAGATCGACGGTGTGTCCGAGGAGATCGCCCGCGAGGCGCTTCGTCTCGGCGCTGCCAAGCTCTCGGTCAAGACGCGCTTCGTACAGCGCATCGCAGAGTAAGGAGCAAGGCACATGAAAGCCGATGAAGTTCGCGGCCTCAGCGCCGACCAGCTCAAGGACAAGCTCGCCGATCTGAAGAAGGAGCAGTTCAACCTGCGCTTCCAGAAGGCGACTGGCCAGCTGGAGAAGTCCTCGCGCATCAACGAAGTCCGCAAGGACATCGCCCGCGTTAAAACCATTGCCCGCCAGAAGGCGGCAGAAGCCAAGGCCTAAGGAAAAATAATATGCCGAAACGCATTCTGCAGGGCGTCGTAGTGTCCGACAAGAACGAGAAGACTGTTGTAGTCCGGGTTGAGCGCCGATTCGCTCACCCGCTGCTCCAGAAGACCGTTCGCCGTTCGAAGAAGTACAAGGCACACGACGAAAACAATCAGTATAAGGTCGGCGATGTCGTTTCCATCGAGGAATGCGCACCGATCTCCAAGGACAAGCGCTGGACGGTCGTTTCCGCCCAGGCTTAATTTCATCAGAATCGCGCCAGGTCTCTTGTACTTGGCGCGAAATACTGTATGAAGCACCGCAAGGACGCTCGTGAATCGAGCGTCTTTTGCTTTGATGCGCACGGAAGGTCCTTCGGGAAACCACCCTGTCACGACATTTCCGCGCAAAAAAAGAGACATTCATAAGCTGGGGCAGGGGGCTCACTCGGGAGAGTTTGCCCAACCGTTCCGGTAACAACAAGAAGGCGACCTGACATGATTCAGATGCAAACAAACCTCGACGTGGCGGATAATTCCGGCGCACGTCGTGTCATGTGCATCAAGGTGCTGGGCGGCTCGAAGCGCAAATATGCTTCTGTTGGCGACATTATTGTCGTTTCCATCAAGGAAGCTATTCCGCGCGGCCGCGTCAAGAAGGGCGATGTGATGAAGGCGGTTGTCGTTCGCACCGCCAAGGACATCCGTCGCGCTGACGGCAGCGTCATCCGTTTCGATAATAACGCAGCCGTTCTTATCGACAACAAGAAAGAGCCCATCGGCACCCGTATCTTCGGACCGGTTCCGCGCGAACTTCGCGCCAAGAACCACATGAAGATCATCTCGCTGGCTCCGGAAGTACTGTAAGGAGCGTATGCGATGCAGAAAATTCGTAAAGGCGACAACGTTGTCGTATTGACCGGTAAGGACAAGGGCCGTACCGGCGAAGTAATCCAGGTTTTGCCGAAGGAAGATCGGGCCGTTGTGCGTGGCGTTAACATGGTGAAGCGTCACCAGCGCCAGACCCAGGCTCAGGAAGCTGGCATCATCAACAAGGAAGCGTCCTTGCACATCTCCAACATTGCCATCGTCGATAAGGATGGCAAGCCGACCCGCGTTGGCTTTACTGTTGTAGACGGCAAGAAGGTCCGCGTGGCCAAGCGTTCGGGAGAAGTGATCGATGGCTGATAAGTACGAGCCGCGTCTCAAGACGGAGTACGTTTCCCGTATCCGTGGCGCCATGCAGGAGAAGTTCTCCTACGCCAACGTGATGATGATCCCGAAGCTTGAAAAGATCGTGATCAACATGGGTGTTGGCGAGGCAACTGCCGACTCCAAGAAGCCAACCATTGCTGCCGGTGACCTGGCTGCGATTGCCGGCCAGAAGCCGGTTGTTACCCGCGCTCGCAACTCGATCGCTGGTTTCAAGGTTCGCGAAGGCATGCCGATCGGTGCGAAGGTTACCCTTCGTGGCGCCCGCATGTATGAATTCCTTGATCGCCTGGTCAACATCGCGCTGCCGCGCGTTCGCGACTTCCGGGGTCTGAACCCGAAGAGCTTTGACGGCCGTGGCAACTTCGCCATGGGCATCAAGGAACACATTGTGTTCCCTGAGATCAACTACGATAAGGTTGATCAGATGTGGGGCATGGACATCATCGTTTGCACGACGGCGACGTCGGACGACGAAGCGCGGGCTCTGCTTACAGAGTTCAACTTCCCGTTCCGTCACTAACCGTAACGACGAGCGTAGAAAAGGAACTCCGATATGGCGAAAACAAGCGCAGTTGAAAAGAACAAGCGCCGCCGCAAGTCGGTCGCCCAGCAGGCCACCAAGCGGGCTGCACTGAAGGCGATCGTGATGAACCAGTCCCTTCCGATCGAAGACCGGTTCAAGGCCACTCTGAAGCTCGCTTCGCTGCCGCGTGACGGCTCGAAGACGCGTATCCGCAACCGCTGCGAAGTAACGGGCCGTCCGCGCGCGTTCTATCGCAAACTCAAGATGTCGCGTATCGCGCTTCGTGAGCTGGGCAATTCCGGCAAGGTGCCGGGCATTGTCAAGTCGAGCTGGTAAGGAGACGGGCACATGACCATGACTGATCCTTTGGGTGATATGCTCACCCGCATCCGCAATGGTGCTGCTCGCCGTAAGTCTTCGGTAAGCACGCCTGCTTCCAGCCTCCGCGCACGCGTTCTCGACGTGCTGCAGGCTGAAGGCTACATTCGCGGTTATTCCAAGGTCGATTTCGAAAACGGCAAGGCCGAATTCACGATCGAACTGAAGTACTACGAAGGCGCGTCCGTGATCCGTGAGATCGGCCGCGTTTCCAAGCCGGGCCGCCGAGTTTATGTCTCGGTTAAGTCCATTCCGCAGGTCGCGAACGGCCTCGGCATCACCATCCTTTCGACCCCGAAGGGCGTGATGGCCGATCACCAAGCTCGCGAACAGAACGTTGGTGGCGAGGTTCTTTGCTCGGTCTTCTAAGACCCGAGCACGGATCTCCATAACGAACAGACAGGATTGAACAATGTCTCGTATCGGTAAAAAGCCCGTTCAGGTTCCAGCAGGTGTTACGGCCAATGTCGACGGCCAGAAGGTCACTGCTAAGGGCCCGAAGGGTGAACTGTTTTTCGTCGCTAATGACGACATCCAGCTGAAACTCGAAGATAATGGCGTTTCCGTAACGCCGGCCAACAACACCAAGGAAGCTCGTTCCAAGTGGGGCATGTCCCGCACGATGATCGAGAACATCTTCAAGGGTGTTAAGGACGGCTACGAACGCAAGCTCGAAATCAACGGCGTCGGTTACCGTGCCGCCCTGCAGGGCAAGAACCTGCAGCTGGCTCTCGGTTTCAGCCACGATGTTGTTTACGAGCCTCCGGTCGGCATCACCATTGCCGTTCCGAAGCCGACGGAAATCATCGTTTCCGGCATCAACAAGCAGCAGGTTGGCCAGGTTGCCGCGGAAATCCGCGAATACCGTGGTCCCGAGCCCTACAAGGGCAAGGGCGTGAAGTACGCTGAAGAGCGTATCGTCCGCAAAGAAGGCAAGAAGAAGTAAGGATCACGCGAAATGGCTAGCAGGAAAGAAGCACTTGCACGTCGCGCGAGCCGTGTGCGCCGCCAGATCAAGGCGGTTGCCAATGGCCGCCCGCGCCTGTCGGTTCATCGCTCGTCGAAGAACATCTACGCTCAGATCATCGATGACGTTGCTGGCAAGACGCTTGCGTCTGCCTCCACGCTCGAAGCCGATCTGCGCGGCTCGCTCAAGACCGGCGCCGACGTTGCAGCAGCAGCTGTCGTAGGCAAGCTGGTTGCAGAGCGTGGCGTCAAGGCTGGCGTCAAGGATGTCGTATTCGACCGTGGCGCATTCATCTATCACGGCCGTATCAAGGCTGTGGCAGAAGCTGCCCGCGAAGGCGGTCTGAACTTCTGAGTGCTTGACCCTTTCGATTGTTCGCAATCGAAAGAAAGGATCACGCACCACTCAAGATCCTGCAGCGTCCTTTGCGTGTCGGTTTCGACACGCGGCGCTGCAGTTTCCGCCCTGACAACGATCCGGGCGGAATTTCACCGGACCATGCGGGTCTCTTCATCGAGGCCGGTGGTCTTTTCGTTTGCCGTTCCACCCGTAAAAGAAAAAGGACAAGGACAATGGCACAGGAAAAAAGAGGTTCTCGCGACGACCGCCAGAACCGTGAAGAACGCGATAGCGAATTCGTCGACAAGCTGGTCGCGATCAACCGCGTTGCAAAGGTTGTTAAGGGTGGCCGTCGCTTTGGCTTCGCCGCTCTCGTCGTTGTCGGCGACCAGAAGGGCCGCGTTGGCTTCGGTCACGGCAAGGCTCGCGAAGTTCCGGAAGCCATCCGTAAGGCAACCGAGAGCGCAAAGCGCGATCTGATCTTCGTTCCGCTGCGCGATGGCCGCACGCTGCATCACGACGTCAATGGCCGTCACGGCGCAGGCAAGGTTCTGCTGCGTTCGGCCAAGGCCGGTACCGGTATCATCGCCGGTGGTCCGATGCGCGCTGTTTTCGAAACGCTGGGCGTTCATGACGTTGTTGCCAAGTCGACCGGTTCTTCGAACCCGTACAACATGGTTCGCGCAACGTTCGACGCTCTGAAGCATCAGGTTCATCCTAAGGACATCGCTGCACAGCGTGGTCTTAAGTATGCGACCCTTCAGTCTCGTCGTGCCGCTTCCGGCAACGCTTCTGAAGAATAAGGAGCTGGATCATGGCCAAGAAGACTACTGAAGCCAAAAAGACTGTTACGGTCGAACAGATCGGCAGCCCTATCCGCCGCCCGGCAATCCAGCGTCAGACGCTGGTCGGTCTGGGTCTCAACAAGATGCACCGTCAGCGCACCCTGGAAGATACTCCTGCGGTTCGCGGCATGATCCGTGCGGTCCAGCATCTCGTTCGCGTCGTTGACGAGAAGTGAGACGGAGTAACCTATCATGAAACTCAATGAAATCAGAGACAACGAAGGCTCCACCAAGGACCGTATCCGCGTAGGTCGCGGTATCGGTTCCGGCAAGGGCAAGACCGGTGGTCGCGGTGTGAAGGGTCAGAAGGCTCGTTCGGGCGTCGCCATCAACGGTTTTGAAGGCGGTCAGATGCCAATCTACCGTCGTCTTCCGAAGCGCGGTTTCAACAACATTTTCGCTTCCGAATTTGCTGTTGTATCGCTCGGCCGCATTCAGACCGCCATCGACGCCAAGAAGCTCGACGCTTCCGCAACGATCGATGCTGCTGCTCTCAAGGCTGCTGGCGTTATCCGTCGCACCAAGGACGGCGTTCGCATTCTCGCTGACGGCGAACTGACGAGCAAGGTTGCTTTTGAAGTTGCCGGCGCTTCCAAGCCTGCACTCGAAAAGATTGAGAAGGCTGGCAGCTCTATCAAGCTTCTCGCAGTTGCAGCTGAAGCCTCCGAGTAATATATAGACTTCAGACGCCCGGGGCATAGTCGCTCCGGGCGTTTGCGCTCCCTGGCTTATGGTGCTCTCGATTTAAATCGATTTATTGTGGCATCACGGCAAACTCTTCGCGGTGCAGCTGTTATGCGCGCCACATGCGGCATAAAGTGCCGCAGGGAGAGCCTCACAGTTCTTGAACTTCCTTGAGGGAGGGGATAGGACATAAAAAAACAGGGTGAGGCATGATGGCGGCGCAACGCCGTGTTCGTCCGAAGCCCGTTTTTGAACCGGTATTTTTAGACCTTTCCGCATTGGCCGGTTTCGCTGGCCGGCAAGGGTCATTCGGAGAAATTTATGGCTTCAGCAGCGGAACAACTGGCTTCGAACCTGAATTTTTCGACCTTCGCTAAAGCGGAGGATCTGAAAAAGCGTCTCTGGTTTACTCTTGCCGCACTTCTCGTCTACCGTCTTGGTACCCACATTCCGCTTCCGGGTCTGAACCCCGAAGCCTATGCGCAGGCCTTCCGTGGCCAGGCCAACGGTATTCTCGGTCTTTTCAACATGTTTGCGGGTGGCGCAGTCGAGCGTATGGCGATCTTCGCCCTCGGCATCATGCCTTACATCTCCGCTTCGATCATCGTGCAGCTCATGACCTCGGTCGTGCCTTCGCTCGAAGCGTTGAAGAAGGAAGGCGAAGCCGGACGCAAGATCATCAACCAGTACACGCGCTACGGCACGGTACTGCTCGGCACCCTGCAGGCCTACGGCATCGCTGTCGGCCTTGAGAGCGGCAACGGCCTCGTGGTCGATCCTGGCCTGTTCTTCCGTATTTCCACCGTCATCACGCTGCTCGGCGGCACGATGTTCCTGATGTGGCTTGGCGAACAGATTACCTCGCGCGGCATCGGCAACGGTATTTCGCTCATCATCTTTGCCGGTATTGCCGCAGGTCTACCCAAGGCGCTTGCCGGCACGCTGGAACTCGGCCGCACCGGTGCGCTGTCGACGACGCTCATCCTCATGGTCGTTATCGTGGCAATCGGCGTCATCGCGCTGATCGTTTTCGTGGAGCGCGCCCAGCGCCGTCTGCTGATACAATATCCGAAACGCCAGGTCGGCAACCGGATGTTCCAGGGCGATACCTCGCATCTGCCGCTGAAGCTCAACACGGCTGGCGTTATTCCCGCGATCTTCGCATCCTCGCTGCTGCTTCTGCCTGCGACGGCTGCCGGTTTTGCCGGAAACACCAACCTGCCGGGCTGGGCAACCTCGATCATCGCGTCGTTGCAGCATGGACAGCCGCTGTTCATGGCGCTCTACGGCCTGCTCATCGCGTTCTTTGCATTTTTCTACACGGCTATCGTCTTCAATCCGAAGGACACGGCCGATAACCTCAAGAAGCACGGCGGCTTCATTCCGGGCATTCGTCCGGGCGAGCGCACCGCGGAGTACATCGATTACGTTCTGACCCGTATTACGGTTGTCGGCGCTGTTTATCTTGTCTTCGTGTGTATCCTTCCTGAGACACTTATCGCACGTACGGGCATTCCATTAGCCCTTGGTGGTACTTCGCTTTTGATCGTTGTCAGTGTAACTCTGGACACGGTTGCGCAAATTCAGGGACACCTGATCGCGCAGCAGTATGAAGGACTGATCAAGAAGTCGAAGTTGCGTGGAGGAAAGAGGGGACGATGAGACTGATATTTTTAGGTCCGCCGGGTGCGGGCAAGGGAACCCAGGCCAAACGCCTGACTGACAAGTACGGGATCCCGCAGCTTTCCACCGGTGACATGCTTCGCGCTGCGGTTAGCGCGGGCACGGAAATAGGCAAGCGCGCCAAGGCCGTCATGGACGCCGGCGGGCTGGTTTCCGACGATATCGTCAATCAGATCGTTTCCGAACGCATCGAAGCTCCGGACTGTGCCAAGGGTTTTATTCTCGATGGCTATCCGCGCACCGTTCCGCAGGCGAAGGCGCTTGCCGAGAACATGCACAAGAAGAACGTCGCCCTCGATGCCGTCATCGAACTGAAGGTGGACGAGGAGGCGCTGATTCGCCGAATCGAAAATCGCGTTGCAGAGACCATCGCTGCCGGTGGCACGGTTCGTTCCGACGACAATCCGGAAGCCTTCCGCAAGCGGTTGACGGAGTATCGCGAGAAGACTGCGCCGCTGTCGCAATATTACAGCGAGCAGGGCGAACTTGTGACACTGGATGGCATGGCTGATGTCGATGCCGTCACCGCGGCCATCGAACGGGTTCTGGAAAAGGCCTCGGCCTGATGGTTGGAGCGGGATGGTGAAAACCGCAGGCGGTTTTCCCGGCAAATCCTGTGCTCCTGATACGGCGTATCCTTTGGATCGCAAAAGAATCTTGGCGGAGCCGGTTGCTTTTTAGCGCTGATTCCGTTAAACACCGCGCCAACTCGCGACATCCCAAGCGACTGGCGCGGATTTCCCTTAAGGGAGGGAAATCCGGGTTCGGTCGTTTTGACTTGTCACGGACATCAATTTTGAACTGGCGGTCGTGTCGGCCGCTCGAATGGAATCACCACTTGCCGGATGGCAACTGGAACCAAGGAGAAAAGACGTGGCACGTATCGCTGGCGTCAACATCCCGACTGCAAAGCGCGTTGTTATTGCGCTGACGTATATTCACGGGATTGGTCCGAAATTCGCGCAGGAAATCATGGACAAGGTCGGTCTTCCGGCTGACAAGCGCGTTCATCAGCTTACGGATGCTGAAGTTCTTCAGATCCGCGAAGCAATCGACCGCGACTATCAGGTCGAAGGCGATCTTCGTCGCGAGACCTCGATGAACATCAAGCGTCTGATGGACCTCGGCTGCTACCGCGGCCTGCGTCACCGTCGTGGCCTTCCGGTCCGCGGTCAGCGCACGCACACCAACGCCCGCACCCGTAAGGGTCCGGCGAAGGCTATCGCTGGTAAGAAGAAGTAATTTTCCGGTTCTCCGGAAAGGAGAGGCTGGTGCGGTCTGCGCCAGCCTTTCTGAGTTTGGCGTGAAGCTCGGAAACGGGTCGATCGCCGGTGTAGCCGCTGGTGTTACGGCGGTGAAGAGATCAATGAAAGGTATAAAATGGCCAAGGAAGCCGCACGCGTTCGCCGTCGCGAACGTAAAAATATCACGTCGGGCGTCGCGCATGTCAACTCGACCTTCAACAACACCATGATCACCATCACCGACGCACAGGGCAATGCTATTGCCTGGTCGTCCGCTGGTGCCAAGGGCTTCAAGGGTTCGCGCAAGTCGACCCCGTTTGCTGCCCAGATCGCTGCTGAAGATTGCGCGAAGAAGGCTCAGGAACACGGCATGAAGTCGCTTGAAGTTGAAGTTTGTGGTCCGGGTTCCGGCCGTGAATCGGCACTTCGCGCCCTGCAGGCTGCCGGTTTCATGATCACTTCCATTCGCGACGTGACGCCGATCCCGCACAACGGTTGCCGTCCGCGCAAGAAGCGCCGCGTCTGACGCGACCGTGGTTCGGAAATTCCGCCTTTCCTTCGGTCTGGCGGAATTTTCGTGTATCTGGCGTGTGCGCGTCGATTTCGATCGACGGACTTGCGCTCAAGAACCCACTGATGAACCGCGGAATTAGGTTCCTCTCAGTGTTTTCATGCTCGGTCCGTCACGATTGGATGGTGGCGGCGAACGGAAGGTTTAAAGATGATTCAGAAGAACTGGCAGGAACTTATCAAGCCGAACAAGGTCGAGTTCACCTCGTCCAGCCGCACCAAGGCAACGCTCGTTGCCGAGCCGCTGGAGCGTGGTTTCGGTCTTACTCTCGGCAACGCGCTTCGTCGCGTTCTGTTGTCTTCTCTGCGTGGTGCCGCTGTTACGGCCGTGCAGATCGACGGTGTCCTGCACGAATTCTCCTCCATCCCCGGCGTTCGGGAAGATGTGACGGATATCGTGCTCAACATCAAGGAAATCGCCATCAAGATGGATGGTGACGATTCCAAGCGCATGGTCGTGCGCAAGCAGGGTCCGGGTTCGGTAACCGCTGGTGACATCCAGACGGTTGGCGACATCGAGATCCTGAACCCCGACCACGTGATCTGCACGCTGGACGAAGGCGCTGAAATCCGCATGGAATTCACCGTCAACAACGGCAAGGGTTACGTACCGGCTGAGCGCAACCGCGCGGAAGATGCCCCGATTGGCCTCATTCCGGTGGACAGCCTGTATTCTCCGGTCAAGAAAGTGTCCTACAAGGTGGAAAACACCCGTGAAGGTCAGGTTCTCGACTATGACAAGCTGATCATGACGATCGAGACCAACGGTTCGGTTTCCGGCGAAGACGCCGTTGCCTTCGCCGCTCGCATTCTTCAGGACCAGCTCGGCGTCTTCGTCAACTTCGACGAGCCGCAGAAGGAAGCAGAAGAAGAATCGGTTACCGAACTCGCGTTCAACCCGGCGCTTCTCAAGAAGGTCGACGAGCTGGAACTGTCCGTTCGTTCGGCAAACTGCCTGAAGAACGACAACATCGTCTATATCGGCGACCTGATCCAGAAGACCGAAGCCGAAATGCTTCGCACGCCGAACTTTGGTCGCAAGTCGCTGAACGAAATCAAGGAAGTTCTCGCTTCCATGGGTCTGCACCTCGGTATGGAAGTACCGGCATGGCCGCCTGAGAACATCGAAGATCTCGCCAAGCGTTACGAAGACCAATACTAACAAACAAGAAGGCAGACCTTAAAGACTGCCTTTCCCCGTCAAACAGCAGATAAGTCATCTGCATGTGCCAGGAAACGGCAGGCCTTAGAGAAGGCATCTGCGTAGAAGGAGAATAGCAATGCGCCACGGTAATTCAGGCCGCAAGCTCAATAGAACCGCCAGCCACCGCAAGGCAATGTTTGCCAACATGGCTGCTTCGCTCATCACCCATGAGCAGATCGTCACCACCCTTCCTAAGGCGAAGGAAATCCGTCCGATCGTCGAGCGTCTCGTGACGCTTGGCAAGCGCGGCGACCTGCACGCTCGTCGTCAGGCGATCTCGCAGATCAAGGATCAGGACGCTGTTCGCAAGCTGTTCGACGCAATCGCTTCGCGTTACGCAACCCGCAACGGCGGCTACCTGCGCATCATGAAGGCTGGCTTCCGCCAGGGCGACAACGCGGCTCTGGCCGTTGTTGAATTCGTCGAGCGTGACGTTGACGCCAAGGGCGCAGCCGACAAGGCTCGCGTTGCTGCGGAAGCTGCTGCTGCCGAAGCTGCGTAAGGTCTGACGCCGTTCAGGCGTCGTGAATTAAAAAGCCGGGTGAGAGATCACCCGGCTTTTTTATTTTCCAAAAGAATAGTCATGAACGACGCAGATAGTAACCGTCAGTGCCGTCGTCACCTTCGATCAACTCGACGGTCCGATTGAGAAGCCATCTAATTCCCTTACCTTCGGCACCAAATTCAGCATTGGATGTGTTCCAAAGATCTCCAATCAAGCTATCTGAAACATCAGAGCGCAACAGGGATGCAAGGAATGTACTGAGCTCATTTCGCTCCTTTTTAGTTAAGTGATACAAACCTAGAAGTAAGACGCCATCCAAGCTTTCGAACATTTCGAAGTCTTGGATCATATAGCCTGTAAATTTCAGGAATACGGGTGCGGGTGTAATGGTCTTTTTCACAATATCGGCGTTCCGAGGGTAAGCTGTATCAACATAGAAGCCATTAGGGCGGCTGGCGTCGTGAACAATAAATACGCCAACTTCGTAATTTTCGCCTGTCTTGTATATCGCCCGATAGATTTTTTGGCAGGATTTACTTAATGATATCTAAGTTATTGCTCTCTATCGGCTCGATGTCCTGCAATCGTCGTTTTTAACGATGCTTGGAAAGCGCTCGCTTCACTCCGGAACGTGGATGCGGGCCTTGATGTGCTTGAGTTGCGCGACAATCGTAAACGTCATGATGACCAGCAGCGACCACGAACTCCACTTGCCGATATGGACGACGGACCATGCGCCGATCTGATCGGGATATTTCCAGATACCGAAGAATGTGGAGATGTTTTCCGCCAGCCAGACGAAAAACCCTATCAGGACGAAGGAGAGAAGCAGCGGCATCTTTCGATCCCGATCATAGGGACGGTAGACCACTGTTGCGCGGGAATAGAGGCCGATGGCGCAGGCGGCGATGTACCAGCGGTAGTCACCGATAAAGTGGTGGGTGAAGAAGTTGGCGTAGATGGCGATGCCGATCAGCGTTGCCATCCAATAGGTGGGATAATTGCGAATGCGCACATCCAGCAGGCGCCACGCCTGGATGATGTAGCTGCCGACGGCGGCGTACATGAAGCCGGAAAAGAGCGGCACGCCGAGGACCTTGCTATAGGCGAAGTCGGGGTAGGACCAGGACTGGATAGCGCTTGACGTCTTGAACACCTCAAGCGCGAAGCCCACGATATGGAACAGCAATATGGCCTTGGCCTCGTCAAGCGTTTCCAGCCTGCTCCAGATCATGAAGAACTGGATGCCGAGCGCGACGATCAGCAGCACGTCATAACGCGGAATGCCAAATACCCCACCATGCGGCACCACGAAGATGGAAATGAAGAACAATCCCGCAAACAGGCAGGCACGGGCTTCCTTGATGCCGAAATAGAGAAATTCGATGACAAAGCGCCTGATGCCCTTGAGTTCGCCCCAAGGATAGGTATCGCACAGAAGATTGTCCAAAACCGAGAGGCGGGTTGCGGCTGGGCCTGTTGCTGTGCTCATGTTCGCGCCTCGATTTGTATCCGTTAAATTTTCATACGAAAACCGGAAGGAACTCGCATGGGTCCGTCACGCCTTTCCCCGCCTTATTTTGCCCGCATCCGGCTTTTGGCGGCGGCCATGATTGTGATCATTGGCGGTCTTTGCTTGCGGGCGTTCGGCTACGAGGTGGGATTGCCGTTCGTGGCGGTAAAATATGGCGGATCCGTGCTCTGGGGGGCGATGGTCTATCTGCTGCTGGCGGCCATCCTTCCGTCCCGCTGGTACGGTTACGAGGTTTACATCGCCGTCATCGCCGTCATCGTCGTGGAATTGATCCGGCTCGTTCATTTCCCGGCGCTGGACGCGTTTCGCGCAACGGCGGCCGGAGCTTTGCTGCTCGGCCGCGTTTTCTCGGTGTGGAATATCGTCTGTTATATCGGCGGGATCGCGGTGGCGTCCTTTACGTCCGGACGGGGCTTGCGCGCCTTGCCTTCTTCGCCGCCATGATCGAGGGCCGCACCAGCCGATACCCGAGCAACACCACCATCGTACTGATATAAAACACCGGCTCGAGCGTGATCGATTTTCGCGCCAGCACGAAATGCAGTACGCCAACGATGAGCACGAGATAGACGAGCTTGTGCAGCGTGTTCCAGCGGCTGCCGAGCTTGCGGATCGACCAGCGGTTGGAGGTGAGCGCGAGCGGCAGCAGCATGACGAGCCCCGCCATGCCGAACATGATATAGGGCCGCTTGAGAATATCAGCGGCGATGGAGCTGAAGACCAGGCCGCGGTCCAGAACCAGATAGACGCTGAAATGTGCCAGCACGTAATAGAAGGCGATCAGTCCCAACGCCCGGCGATAGGCGATGAGGTTTATGTTGAAGAGATCGCGCAGCGGCGTCACCAGCAAGCCGAGGCATAGAAAGCGCAGCGCCCAGATGCCGAGCAGGTGCTCGAAATCCTTGACTGGGTTGAAGCCGAGGCCGCCGGTTGCGGCGAGGTAAAAATACCAGAGGCCGGGACAGAGGCCGATGACATAAAGCGACCAGATGGCTGCCGGCTGGTAACGCTTCGGCAGTGAGGGAAGCGAAAAGGCGAGGGCCATGATCAGTAATTCGCCTTTAGATCGAGGCCGGTATAGAGGCTTGCCACCTCGTCATAGCCGTTGAACATCAGGGTAGGGCGGTTCTGGGTGCCGAAAAAGCCGCCTTCGCCGATGCGCTGTTCCGTTGCCTGGCTCCAGCGCGGATGGTCCACATGCGGATTGACGTTGGAATAGAAGCCGTATTCGCGGGCGTTGGAGTTTTTCCACGTCGTTTCCGGCTGTTTCTCGACAAGCGAAATACGGACGATGGATTTGATGCCCTTGAAGCCGTATTTCCAGGGAACGACGAGGCGAATGGGCGCGCCATTCTGGTTCGGCAGGGTTTCGCCGTATAGTCCGACGGCAAGAATGGTCAGAGGATGGCGGGCCTCATCTAGGCGCAGACCCTCGAAATAGGGCCAGGACAGAGGCTGGAACAGGCCGCTCTGGCCCGGCATTTCCTCCGGCCGCACCACGGTTTCGAAGGACACGTATTTCGCGCTGCCGAGTGGCTCCACCTTGTCGAGAAGTGCGGCGAGAGGGAAACCGATCCACGGAATGACCATCGACCAGCCCTCGACGCAGCGCATGCGATAGGTGCGCTCCTCTAGCTGATATTTCATCAGCTCTTCGATGCCGAATTCCTGCGGTTTGGAGACAAGGCCATCCACCTTCACCGTCCAGGGGTTGGGCTTGAACTTGCCGGAATTTTCCTTCGGGTCGGATTTGCCCACTCCGAACTCATAGAAATTATTGTAGCTGGTGACGGCATCGAGCGGGGTGAGCTTCTCATCCAGCTTGTAGGCGCCTGCTTTGGCAGCAAGCGGAGCAGCGACAGCCTCGCGGCCGGAAAGACCGATTGCCGCAAGCCCCGCCGCCGTGCCCAGGAAGCCACGTCTCGAGAGGTAGATATTCTTCGGCGTGATTTCTCGTGCCGGGATGAGGGGCGGACGATAGGCGGGCATTTCAACCTCCACAAAAGCCGGGTGCATCGGCGATAAATCGATTATGATAGGCTATACGGCCGCTGCACAGATATGTTTCAGCACTCTGCGCAAAAACAGCGGCCGGGCGGCGAAAATCGCGCATTTGTGATGACAGGCCGCGCGAATTGCAACATTCAAACCGGGCGTACCGTACCGAACCGTACTGTTTTGCCCGAAGGTGACAGTGACAGGGCTTACGGTTTGCGCTAGAAAAACCGCAAAATAGGGCGAGGGCATTTTGACCGCGGTGCGGGAATGCGCTCTTCTGCCCAAGAGATCGAGGAAAACACCATGCCAGTCTATCGCTCCAGAACGACAACCCACGGCCGCAACATGGCGGGCGCGCGCGGCCTATGGCGCGCCACCGGCATGAAGGACAGCGATTTCGGCAAGCCCATCATCGCGGTGGTCAATTCCTTCACGCAGTTTGTGCCGGGCCATGTGCATCTGAAGGATCTCGGCCAGCTCGTTGCGCGTGAAATCGAAGCGGCCGGTGGCGTTGCCAAGGAATTCAACACCATCGCTGTCGATGACGGCATCGCCATGGGACATGACGGCATGCTTTATTCGCTGCCGTCGCGCGAAATCATCGCTGACTCGGTCGAATACATGGTCAATGCCCATTGCGCCGACGCGATGGTTTGCATCTCCAACTGCGACAAGATCACCCCCGGCATGCTGAATGCGGCGATGCGCCTCAACATTCCCGCCGTATTCGTTTCCGGTGGTCCGATGGAAGCGGGCAAGGTCGTTCTGCATGGCAAGACGGTCGCGCTCGATCTGGTTGACGCCATGGTCGCAGCTGCCGATGACAAGATTTCCGATGAGGACGTCAAGATCATCGAGCGTTCCGCTTGCCCGACCTGCGGTTCCTGTTCCGGCATGTTCACTGCCAATTCCATGAACTGTCTGACCGAGGCGCTAGGCCTGTCATTGCCCGGCAATGGCTCGACGCTTGCCACCCATTCGGACCGCAAACGCCTGTTCGTCGAGGCCGGTCACCTGATCGTCGATCTGGCGCGCCGTTATTACGAGCAGGACGACGAGACCGTTCTGCCGCGCACCATTGCCAACAAGGCTGCGTTTGAAAACGCCATGTCGCTGGATATCGCCATGGGCGGTTCCACCAACACGGTGCTGCATATTCTGGCGGCAGCGCATGAGGGCGGTGTCGATTTCGGCATGGAAGACATCGACCGTCTTTCCCGCAAGGTTCCCTGCCTTTCCAAGGTCGCGCCTGCCAAGCAGGACGTGCACATGGAAGACGTTCACCGCGCCGGCGGCATCATGCGCATTCTCGGTGAGCTGGATCGTGGCGGTCTCCTCAATCGCGATACCTACACGGTGCACGAGGCGACGCTGGGCGACGCCATCGACCGTTGGGACATCACCCGCACCAACAGCGAAACCGTGCGGCAGTTCTTCAAGGCTGCCCCCGGCGGCGTGCCGACGCAGGTGGCCTTCAGCCAGTCGTCGCGCTGGGACGATCTGGATACGGACGGTGAAAACGGCGTTATCCGCTCGGTTGAAAAGCCTTTCTCCAAGGATGGCGGTCTGGCCGTGCTTTATGGCAACATCGCTCTTGATGGCTGCATCGTGAAGACGGCGGGTGTCGACGAATCCATCCTGAAATTCAGCGGTCCGGCGGTTGTTTACGAAAGCCAGGACGCGGCGGTGAAGGGTATTCTTTCCAACGAGGTCAAGGCAGGTGATGTCGTCGTCATTCGTTACGAAGGACCGAAGGGCGGCCCCGGAATGCAGGAAATGCTCTATCCGACTAGCTACCTCAAGTCCAAGGGCCTCGGCAAAGCCTGCGCGCTGATCACCGACGGACGTTTTTCGGGCGGCACATCCGGCCTGTCCATCGGCCATGCCTCGCCGGAAGCGGCGCAGGGCGGCGCTATCGGCCTCGTGCGTCAGGGCGACTTGATCGAGATCGATATTCCCAACCGCACGATCAACCTCAAAGTTACGGATGCGGAACTGGCAGCCCGCCGCGCCGAGCAGGATCAGCTCGGCTGGAAGCCTGCGGAGTTCCGCAAGCGCAACGTCACGACAGCGCTGAAGGCCTATGCGGCTTTTGCGTCCAGTGCCGACAAGGGTGCTGTTCGGATTTTGCCGGAGTAATCTGGCGGGCAGGGTCCTACATTGCAGGCAGCCTGAGCCGCTCTTCTGAGCGGCTTTTTCTTGTTCTGACCCAGATTACGCGCGTCGTTAAGAAACAGATTCAATTGCCTCAGAGCTTGATTCTCCAAGCTCGCGCAACACGTTGTTTCTGAAACGCAAATTCTAAACCATCCGGCCGTCCACCCTCCATGCCATCAGTCACATTGGAGTGATGTTCCGTCACTTGCCCTTTTCCAACGCGCCGCGATGCCTAACTTCAGCACCATGAAAAGACGAACCGCACTCGGCCTTATCGCATCCCTGCCTTTCGCCCGCCTTGCCCACGGGCAAACGGCAGGCAATGGCGCCCGCTTCAGTCCATTGCTCAACGAGGCGGATGGGCTTTCGAGCCTTAAAGCCGCCATCGTCAGTATTGACGGCCAGGAGGTGGCCAGCCGTGCCTATCACGGCGCCAGCCTTATGGGTTCCACCAACATCAAGTCGGCCTCGAAATCTGTGATTTCCGCGCTGGTCGGCATGGCGATCGACCGCAAGATATTGGCCGGGGCGGATCAGCCGATTGCCACGATCCTGCGCAGCGATTTTCCGCCGAACCCCGATGCGCGTCTGGAAAGGGTAACCATCGGCAACCTGCTTTCCATGCAATCCGGTCTGGAACGAATGTCCGGCCCGAACTACGGCCGCTGGGTCGCCAGCCGCAACTGGGTGCGAATGGCGCTGGGGTCGGGTTTTGCCGGAGAGCCGGGCGGTGGCATGCTTTACTCCACCGGTTCCACGCATCTGCTTTCGGCGATTTTGACCAAGGCATCCGGCCGTTCGACGCTGTCGCTGGCGCGCGACTGGTTCCGGCCGCTGGAGGGCTTCTCAATCGGCGGCTGGGAGCGCGACCCGCAGGGCATCTATCTCGGCGGCAACCAGATGGCGATGACGGCGCGGTCGCTGCCGGCTTTCGGTGAGCTTTACCGGCTGGGCGGGGTAACGCCAGGCGGCGAGCGTTTGATTTCGCAGAGCTGGATCGATCAATCCTGGCAACAACGCACCAATTCCGTCTTCAACGGCGATGGTTACGGCTATTGCTGGTTCATCAAGGAGATGGCGGGCGAGACGGTTTATTATGCCTGGGGCTACGGCGGGCAGATGCTCTATATCGTCCCCGCCAAACGGCTTTCTGTGGTTATGACGTCCCGCGAGGATGCGCCTTCGGCGAGAACCGGTTATCGCGACCAATTGCATGGGCTGATGGAGAATATCATTCGCGTTGCGTGAAAATCAAAGCGGTCTGTTTATGCTCTGGAAAGCTTCCCCGAGCCGTTTCATGCGCTCCTCATAGGCATTTGTGATGCAGGCGACATCCGCGTTGCATTCCTGGCGCTTTTTCAACCATTGGCTCTGTTCTTCGCGCAAGGTGTCGCGTGCGCCCATCGCCATCAGTTGTGTCAGGATGTCGAAGGTGGTGACCATCTTCACGTCCTGATCGTTGAGGGCGCGGTTGTCGCAGATCGCCTTTTCATCCGCGGCCAGATCCGGCTTCGTGCAATCGAAGCTGGCGGCGTTGGCGGGCGAACCCAGTGAAGCGCAGGCGAGGAGGATGCCGGAGGCAAGGATTGTCTGTTTCATGTGCATGGGTCGTCTCATTTTGAGGACAGGCTCGTGTGGGTGAAACCGAAATGGGGTGCTGTTGGTTCCACCTGCACAAGCCGGTCATTGCATGAAAAAGATCGGCCATCATCTTGCCGCGCTTTGCTTTATAGGCTTTCGCGTTATAACTCCATCATACTGATGAGGATGAGGAATCACATGCAGAGCGTGCTGAAGTATCTGTCCACCGGCTTTCTTGCGGCGCTGCTTCTCGTTCCGGTCGGAGCGCAGGCGCAGGACAACAAGACCGTGCCCGCAAGCCACACGGAAATGCAGCTTTCCTTCGCGCCGCTGGTCAAGCGTACTGCGGGCGCTGTGGTGAATGTCTATGCCGAACGCATCGTGCAGCGGCGCTCGTCGCCCTTTGCCGGCGACCCGTTCTTCGAACAGTTCTTCGGCCAGCAGATGCCGAACCGCACGGAGAAACAGTCCTCGCTCGGATCGGGTGTGATCGTGACGGCCGGCGGCCTCGTGGTGACCAATAATCACGTCATCGATGGCGCCGACGACATCAAGGTGGCGCTGGCGGATGGGCGTGAATTCTCCTCCAAGGTGCTGCTGAAGGACGACCGGGTCGATCTTGCCATTCTGCAGATCGACGCGAAGGAACAGTTTCCGGTGCTTTCGCTTGGCAATTCGGATGCCATTGAAGTCGGCGATCTCGTGCTTGCCATCGGCAACCCCTTCGGTGTCGGCCAGACGGTAACGAGTGGCATCGTCTCGGGGCTGGCGCGCAACCAGGTGACGCAGGGCGATTTCGGCTTCTTCATCCAGACCGACGCCTCCATCAACCCCGGCAATTCCGGCGGTGCGCTGATGAACATGGCGGGTGAGTTGATCGGCATCAATACTGCCATCTTCTCCAAGGGCGGCGGGTCGAACGGCATCGGTTTTGCCATTCCCGCCAATCTGGTCCGTGTTTTCGTTGCCGCCGCCGAGCGTGGCGACGCGAACTTCCAGCGGCCCTATATCGGCGCAACCTTCGATCCCGTCACCTCCGATGTCGCCGAGGCGCTTGGCCTGCACCGCGCGCGCGGTGCGCTCGTCGTCAGCGTCGTCAAGGGCGGCCCGGCGGAGAAGGCCGGCATCGAGCCGGGGCAGGTCGTAACGGCGGTCAACGGTTTGGAGGTGGAGCATCCCGATGCACTCGGTTATCGCCTCACGACTGCTGGCATCGGCAAGTCTGCCGAATTGACGCTGGTGGAGAAGGGTAAAGAGAAGAAGGTGACCATTGCGCTCGACACGGCGCCGGAAACCGCGCCGCGTGACGAACGGCTGCTGGAGGGACGCAATCCCTTGGCGGGCGCGACGGTCGCCAATCTCTCGCCGAAGCTTGCGGATGAGCTGCGCATGCCTTCGCAGGTGACCGGCGTCGTCGTCACCGATGTGAAGCGCGGTTCGCCGGCCTATCGGGTCGGTTTCCAGCCGAAGGATGTCATCCTGTCGCTGAACGGCTCGGATATCGGCTCCACGGCTGCGGTTGAAAAGGCGCTGGATGACAATCCCGGCTTCTGGCGGGTGGAAATCCTGCGTGACGGTCAACGCATCCGGCAGTTCCTGCGATGAGCGATGACCTCTTTGCCCCACAGGTGCCTGTCGAGGTCGCCAACCGGCGGCCTCTTGCCGACCGCCTGCGTCCGAAGACACTGGCGGAGGTGACCGGGCAGCCGCATCTGACGGGTGAAGAGGGCGTGCTGCGCCGTATGATCGATAGCGGCTCACTCGGATCGATGATCTTCTGGGGACCGCCCGGCACCGGCAAGACGACGGTCGCGCGTCTGCTTTCGGGCGAGGCCGGGCTGGCTTTCGAACAGATTTCGGCGATCTTTTCCGGTGTTGCCGATCTCAAGAAGGTTTTCGAGGCAGCACGCACACGCCGGATGAACGGCCGGCAGACGCTGCTTTTTGTTGACGAGATCCATCGTTTCAACCGTGCCCAGCAGGACAGCTTCCTGCCGGTCATGGAAGACGGCACCATCATTCTTGTGGGTGCAACCACCGAAAACCCGTCCTTTGAACTGAATGCCGCTCTTTTGTCGCGGGCGCGTGTCCTCACGTTCGGTTCGCATGACGAAGAGAGCCTGGGCGAGCTTTTGAAGCGCGCCGAAGAGGCGGAGGGCAAGCCTCTGCCGCTGACCGAGGAGGCGCGTGTCAGCCTGATCCGGATGGCCGATGGCGATGGCCGCGCCGTGCTGACGCTTGCCGAAGAGGTCTGGCGCGCGGCGCGCAAGGAAGAGACTTTCGATACCGAAGGGCTGACGCGCATCGTGCAGCGGCGCGCGCCGGTTTACGATAAGGGACAGGACGGCCACTACAATCTGATTTCCGCGCTGCATAAATCGGTGCGCGGTTCGGACCCGGATGCGGCGCTTTATTATCTCTGCCGCATGTTCGATGCCGGCGAAGACCCGCTCTTTATCGGGAGGCGGCTGGTGCGCATGGCGGTGGAGGATATCGGCCTTGCCGATCCGCAGGCGCTTGCCGTCTGCAATGCCGCCAAGGACGCCTATGATTATCTGGGGTCACCGGAAGGCGAACTGGCACTGGCGCAGGCCTGCGTCTATCTCGCCACCGCGCCGAAATCGAATGCCGTTTATACAGCCTTCAAATCGGCGATGCGGGCTGCCAAGGAAAACGGCTCGCTGGTGCCGCCAAAACATATTCTGAACGCGCCCACAAAGCTGATGAAGGGCGAGGGTTATGGTGACGGTTACCGTTACGACCATGACGAGCCGGATGCCTTTTCGGGACAGGACTATTTTCCGGAAAAAATGGGTCGCAAGACGTTTTACGATCCGCCCGACAGGGGGTTCGAGCGGGACATCCGCAAGCGTCTCGACTGGTGGGCGAAGCTGCGCCGCGAGCGCGATTCGCGTTAAAAAGCTTTCTTCACAAAGAGAATCAGGCGCTTGCCAAAGTGAGTCGTAAAAACGCGCCATCCAACTGTTTCCAAAGGGAAATCAGGATGCCTTCCGGTGTTGCATGACCTGCGACGGCGCAGGCAGCATCTTGACCGAGGATTCCGCCAGACCGCTATGCCCTTCGGCATCGATCACCAGATGCCAGTGCAAGGTCTCGGGAATGCTGATGCGGATCGGCGATTTTTTCGCGACGCCGCCGAGATATTTGAAATCGAGCAATTCTGTGAAACGCTGGAAATTTGCGCCTGTCATCAGCCGTACATTGTTGACGGCCGAAAGGGACACCTCAATGGTCGTCCCAGCCCGCAATTCCTTCAGGTCATAGTGTGTAAAGCGGAAATTCGGCCGTGACATTGCGCGTCTCCCTGTACCTGTATTTTGGCAAAAGAGGATAGGACGTCAGGGT
Source organism: Rhizobium sp. TBD182 (assembly GCF_001950375.1). Taxonomy (NCBI): domain Bacteria; kingdom Pseudomonadati; phylum Pseudomonadota; class Alphaproteobacteria; order Hyphomicrobiales; family Rhizobiaceae; genus Rhizobium; species Rhizobium sp. TBD182. The sequence continues at coordinate 26,157 of NZ_BDLN01000001.1, forward strand.
TAACGAGCTCTTTAAAACGGCAGCACCCTGTAGAATTTCGGGTCGCTGCGCCGGCTTTGAAGGGCCGTGGAGAGTATTGGCGGGTTGGTTGGAGGAGGTCTGGAATAATACTAACGTATAATAAGCGTATTCAGTTATAATAAATTTTTTAACTCTAACATACGCTGGTCGAAGTGCCGTCAGCGGCGTTGGGGGGAATATGAAAAACGTCACGATATCTATGCGCCTTTATGCGCTCGTTGCATTGTTTCTGGCAATATTGACTGCGGCACTTACATTCAGCCTGTTCGAGACCTTTCATGAGATGGAACGCGAGCGTAAAGCGGGGCTCGCATCCATGAACGAAACGGCTGTCGCCATTCTTGAGCAATATTACCGGCTGGAGCAGGGTGGTACCCTGACGCGTGAGGCTGCCCAGCAACAAGCCAAGACCACGATTGCGGCGATGCGCTATGGCAACGGTAGCGGCTATTTTTGGATCAACGACATGCATCCCAAGATGGTGATGCATCCGATCAAGCCCGAGATGAACGGCAGCGATCTCACTGCCAACAAGGATCCGAACGGCAAGGCGCTGTTCGTCGAATTCGTCAATACGGTGAAGGCGGGCGGCCAGGGCTTTGTCGATTATTATTGGCCCAAGCCCGGCGCGCCGGACCCAGTCGAGAAATTTTCCCATGTCGCCGGTTTCGCGCCCTGGGGATGGATTGTCGGCACTGGCGTTTATGTCGACGATCTTGAGGCGGTTTTCTGGAGCAACGCCTATTTCAACATCGCAGTGTGTGTTCTGTCCGGCCTTCTGGTGATCGGCGTGGCTGCAGCCGTCGTGCGCAGCGTGACACGGCCTATCGATCGCATCCGGCAGAGTATGAAGCGGATCGCTGATGGTGACGGCGAGGCGGAAATTGAATTCGCCGACCGTCGCAACGAAATCGGCGCCATTGCCAAGACGTTGCTGGTGCTGCGTGACAGCGTCAATGAGCGCAGCGCCTTGCAGGCCCGCGAGGCGGGGCAGCAGCGGGCGCTGGAGGAGGCGCGGCATGGCAACGAGATGGCGTTGCGCTCCGCATCCGAGCGTCAGGCTCATGCCATGAACGAGCTCGGCAGTTCGCTGGAAGCACTCGCCAATGGCGATCTGACCGTCGATCTTGCCGATATCGGCGGCGAATATGAAAAGCTGCGCATGGATTTCAACCGCGCCGTCGGCGCGCTGCATGGGGCGATCGAGGCGATCGCCAGAACCGGCCATGTCGTCAACGATAGCGCATCTGACATCAGCGGTGCGACCGGCAATCTTTCGCGCCGGACAGAGCAGCAGGCAGCGGCGCTGGAGGAGACGGCGGCGGCTCTTGACGAAATCACCGCGACGGTGCGCACCGCTTCCGAACGGGCGAACGAGGCCCGGCAAATGGTGCAGGATACAAAAACGAGCGCAGGCCGCTCGGGCGAGATCGTGCGCAATGCCGTCGATGCGATGGGCCGTATTGAGGAATCTTCGCGGCGCATCGGGCAGATCATTTCCGTCATCGACGAAATCGCGTTCCAGACCAACCTTCTGGCGCTGAATGCCGGTGTCGAGGCCGCAAGGGCAGGCGAAGCGGGACGCGGTTTTGCCGTGGTGGCACAGGAGGTTCGCGAACTCGCGCAACGCTCTGCCAATGCCGCCAAGGAGATCAAGACCCTTATCAATCGTTCCGCGGAAGAGGTCGGCGGCGGTGTCGCACTCGTTCGCTCCACGGGCGATGCGCTGGATGAGATCGTGACGCTGGTCAACCGGGTCGACGGCCACGTCAATTCCATCGCCACGGCGGCACGCGAACAGGCCACCGGCCTGCAGGAGATCAACACCTCCGTCAACCACATGGACCAGATGACCCAGCAGAACGCCGCCATGGTGGAAGAGACGACGGCGGCCAGCCAGACGCTGGCCGAAGAAAGCCGGCAGCTCCGCGCGCTGCTGTCCCGTTTCGAACTCGGGCATGGGGCAGGGCGCGAGGTTTCGCGGGCGGCTTGATTTTTATCCGCTTGAGATAGTTTACAGGGCGCGGCTTTGGCTGCGCCCTTTCTGTTTCGAGGAAGTGAGACAACATTTCCTCCGTCGTGCCGGATCCGTGGTGTGTCTGCGTCGTGAGAGGCGTTGGTTGGCGGAGCTTTGCTGACACCTTTGGTATGATTTCGGTCGAGGCTCCCGCATTTCCCGCTTCACGGAACAGCCCGGTTCGTTATTTCTCCCAACCAATAAGGATTCGTTTACCCCGTTTCTTTAAAATTTGCCTGTATTGCCGCGGGTAGCGGCCGCTGAAGGTACAGGTTCTCGTATGGCGTATGTTTCCCTTCCGCGTCGTCTTGTGACGTTGTTGATGATTTCCACGGTCATGGTGTCGTGTTCGGCGGAGGGCCTGGTGCCGCCGGCCGAGGTTGACGGCACGACACGTGTCGGCGCCATCCGGTCGTCGCGACAGCAAGGCTACAGCGCGCCGCCGGGTGCGGTCTATCAGGCCGAGCGGACCGGGCAGGCCACCAATTATCCCGCAGCCGTGTCGCAACCGATGCCGGAGCCTTATGCCTCGCAGGATCCCCTGCTGCAATCGCCACAGGGCGGCCAGGGCTATTCCACGCTGGATGGCCAGCATCAGGCGCGGATGGCCGCGAACGGCAAAAGCATGGCCTCCCCAGCCATGCCTAACCAGCAGGGCGCCGCAAATCAGATCGCCGAAGGCGAGGGCGGGGTGAACATGGATTCCATGCTGGGCGTGGAGCCGGTTCGCGGACTTGCGGAAGAGCAGGACGCCGATATTGCCGAAGGCGCTTCCGCCCAGCCGGTGGTGGACGGCATCGGCACCGACAATCCGGTTGCCGTTTCTCCCGCCCGCCGGCAACAAAGTGCGGGTCAGTCGCGGTTGATACCGCCACCGCCGCCGGGGTCTTCTTCCCGCCGCCAGCCGGTGGAGGAGGTCGCCATGGTGATGCCTAATGATCCGATGTCCCGCGACGGACTGCAAAGCAACCGCTCGGCCATGCCGCCCGGCGTCATGCCATCCTCGGAAGTGGCCTGTCGCTCCGAGCTGCGCCGTCTCGGCGTCGCCTTCCGCGATGTTGCGCGCATTGCAGATGGACCGACCTGCGGTATCGACTATCCGATCGAACTCAGCGGGCTTGCCAGCGGCGTTGCCATCCGCCCGGCAGTGAAGCTCAATTGCCAGGTCACGCTTGCCTTCGCCAAATGGGTAAAGTTCGAACTCGTGCCGTCCTCCCGATTCCGTTACCTCTCAGGCGTCGGACGCATCACGCCCATGGGCGGTTATTCCTGCCGCAAGATGAATTCGCGCTCCAGCAATCCGTGGTCCGAACATGCGCGTGGCAACGCCATCGATATCGGCACCATAACGCTGAACAACGGCAAGGAGATCGACGTTCGCAGCAAGAACTTCTTCGCCTTCCGGGAAAAGGCGCTGCTGAAGGCAGTGAGGTCCGATAGCTGCAAATATTTCTCCACGGTTCTCGGGCCAGGCAGCGATCCCAACCACTGGAACCATTTCCACTTCGACCTGCGCACCCGCAAGTCCGGTTACAGGCATTGCGACTAGGGGGCGACGAGACGACACGGTGGTGCATGACGATAGGCGTGAGGCATTAGTTGTGGTGCGTCACGTCGACCCGTAACTTCCCGTCCGTCCCGGTGCTACCCGGAATGACGGAGTGGGGGATGTGGCCACTTTACAATTTGGGCCTGTTGGGTTTGGTGCTAGCCGCCTAAAAAAAGACCGGCCCTAAGGCCGGTTGAAGAAGACTGCCTAAATCGGGGGATATCGGCGTCTTTGCAAGGGCATGTAATGGGAAGAAATCCCATAAAACGGTCCATCCGGTGCGGATATCCGGCAAAAGACATCGCGCCGTACTGACCTGCGGCCAACATGGCTTGCCGCCCTTTTCTGATACGCTATGAGCGTCACATGTTTGTGACAACGGCCCCCGGGAGCCTGCTTTCATGCCCCCTGTTTCAGAGATACTGATCTTTGCTTCGGCGCTTGCGGCCGCGGGCGTGGTTGCTGGACTTCTGGCGGGGCTGTTCGGCATTGGCGGCGGTGCTGTGCTGGTGCCGGTGTTCTACCATGTGTTCGGGCTTCTGGATGTGCCGGAGGCGGTGCGCATGCATCTGTCGCTTGGCACTTCGCTTGCCATCATCGTGCCGACCTCCATTCGTTCCTTTCTGACGCATCGCCAGAAAGGTGCCGTTGATATCGATCTCCTGAAGGGCTGGATCGTCGCCGTGCCGCTCGGCACCATCCTCGCATCTGTGGTGGCTGCGCATGCCTCGAGCGTCGCCCTGCGGCTGATCTTCGCTTTCATTGCGCTTGCGCTCGCCTTCCGGATGATCTTCAACCGGGCGAGCTGGCATCTCGGTTCAGACCTGCCGAAAAATCCGGTCCGCTTTCTGGTCGGCACCGGCATCGGCCTTCTGTCTGGCCTGATGGGTGTGGGCGGCGGGGTGATGAACAACACTTTCATGACGCTTTACGGACGCACCATCCATCAGGCGGTTGCCACATCCTCCGGTGTCGGAGTGCTTATTTCGCTGCCGGGTCTCCTCGGCTATATCTGGGCCGGCTGGGGTGATGCAGGTCTGCCGCCTTTTTCCACCGGCTTCATCAACTGGATCGCCGTCGCGCTGCTGATCCCCATCACGCTTGTCGTCGCGCCCTATGGCGCGCGGCTGGCGCATGCACTCAGCAAGAAGCAGCTGGAGCGGGCCTTCGGGGTGTTTCTGGTCTTCGTCGCGGCCCAGTTTTTCTACAGCGTCTACAGCTGATTTTCCCTCTCCGCCGAATGCAGTGTTCAGGCCGTTGGGCTGGCAATTGCGGGTTGTACGGCCTATATGGCGTGCATCTTACTCGTTTTTTCGAAAGATTCGCGATGAATGCCATTGTTTCGATACGGAATCTGACCAAATCCTACTCAAATGGCTTTCAGGCGCTCAAAGGTGTCAGCCTCGATATCAGAGAGGGGGAAATCCTTGCTCTTCTCGGGCCCAACGGAGCCGGCAAGACGACGCTGATCTCTATCATCTGCGGGCTTGTCAATCCGGGTGAAGGCTCGGTTCTCGTTGGCGGATATGATGTGGTGAAGGATTTTCGCCAGACGCGTGCCCTGATCGGCCTTGTGCCGCAGGAACTGACGACAGACCAGTTCGAGACCGTGTGGAACACCGTCAGCTTCTCGCGCGGTCTGCATGGGCAGAAGAAGAACCCGGAACTGATCGAGCGCGTCCTGAAATCGCTGTCGCTCTGGGACAAGAAGGACAATATGCTGCGGGAGCTTTCCGGCGGCATGAAGCGACGCGTGCTGATCGCCAAGGCGCTTGCGCACGAACCGAAGGTCCTCTTCCTCGACGAGCCGACGGCGGGTGTGGATGTTACCTTGCGCCGCGACATGTGGAATGTCGTTTCCGAGCTGCGCTCCAAGGGCGTCACAATCATTTTGACCACGCATTACATCGAGGAGGCGGAAGAGATCGCCGATCGAGTGGGCGTTATCAATGGCGGCCAATTGTTGCTGGTGGAAGAAAAGACCGCGCTGATGAAGAAGCTCGGCCGCAAGCAGCTTTTCCTTGAACTTTCGCAGCCGGTGGAGGCGTTGCCGGACAGTCTCTCATCCTTCGGCCTTTCGCTCTCGGATGACCGCAACACCATCACCTACGAGATCGAGGACAACGGCGAGCAGGGGCGCATTGCCGATCTGCTGACTGCGCTTTCCGGTGCCAACATCCATTTCAAGGATATTTCGACACGTCAAAGCTCTCTTGAGGATATTTTCGTCTCGCTGGTAGGAGACCAGAAATGAATTTCGAAGCCGTCAAGTCCATCTACCTGTTCGAAATGGCGCGCACCCGCCGGACCCTGTTGCAGAGTGTCGTGTCGCCGGTCATTTCCACCTCTCTCTATTTCATCGTTTTCGGAACGGCGATCGGTTCAAGGATTCAGGAGGTTGGCGGGGTTTCCTATGGCGCGTTCATAACGCCCGGCCTGATCATGCTGACGCTTTTGACGCAATGCATCAGCAACGGCTCTTTCGGCATCTATTTTCCGAAATTCACCGGCACGGTCTACGAGATATTGTCTGCGCCAGTGGCGATGACGGAAATTGTTGCCGGTTATGTCGGGGCGGCGGCGACCAAGGGGCTGATGATCGGCACGATCATCCTTATAACGGCCTCCTTCTTCGTGGATATCACCATCGCCCATCCGTTCATGATGATCCTGTTCTTTGTGCTGACGGCGGTGAGCTTCAGCCTGTTCGGCTTCATCATCGGCATCTGGGCCACGAATTTCGAGCAGCTGAACCTCATCCCGATGCTGGTGGTGCCGCCTCTGACATTCCTTGGCGGCAGCTTCTACTCCATCGACATGCTGCCGCCCTTCTGGCAGACGGTCAGTCATTTCAACCCGGTGCTCTACCTCATCAGCGGTTTCCGCTGGAGCTTCTACGAGATCGCCGACGTTAATCCCGTCATCAGCCTGGCGATGATCACGCTGTTCCTTGCGCTCTGCCTCGGCGTCGTCGGCTGGATGTTCAAGACCGGTTACCGGCTGCGCAACTGACCGGAAAGAGGTTTGCCGTGAATATGATACGCCCGGTTTGCACCGGGCGTTTTCGTATTCGGATAGCGAGACGTTATTTTTTGATCTCGAGCAGGAACTGTCTGCCCGGCAGGTTTTACCTGTCTCGCAATCTCAACTCATCGGTCTGCATCTGCATCGAACCAAGCGTCGACAGGAAGCTCATGCCGAGCAGGCTCTGGCCCAGTTGGCCATCCTGCGCGACGAGGGCGGGGATGTTGCTCCGCGCGATCGGGCCGATGCCGATCTCGGACAGGGTGACGGGCGCTGCCGCCGTGCGGCCGTTCGCGGTCATCACCGGCACGGTGTAGCGCAGTTTCGTGGTGTCGATGCCGATGGCGGCGGCATCGGCATTGGCCAGCACCACGGAGCTCGCGCCGGTATCGACCAGCATGTGGATCGTTTTGCCTTCAATGCTGACATTCGCCTCGAAATGGCCGCTCATCGATTTGTGCAGTATGATCTCCTGTTCGCCGCCAGCGGTCGTAACCACCACCGCGCGGCCGGGCATCAGGCCACCCAGCAGCCGGTCGGCGAAGGATTGCAGGTCGTAGCGATAGAGATAGACGGATACGAGGCCGAGGATGATCACGAGCCAGATGGCGAGTTGCCGGACAACGCTTGCGAAGCTGCCGCGGCTTCCCGCCAGAATGCCGACGGATAGCAATCCCGCAATCGGCAGGAGATAGACGATCTGTCCGAATTTTTCGTTGTCGATGCCGAAGGTGCGGCCGCTGTCGTGATTGACGAGAAGCAGGCCGAGACCCACGGCCAGCAAGAGGAGAACAAAAGTCAGCCTGTTCATGCGGTGTGCGTCTCCCTGGAGGTGTCCTTGCCTGTTTTTGCCAGTCTTTCGGGAAGCGCCTGCATGATCATGCGGCGCTTTTCGTCGCTATAGGTTGCCCAGCCGCCGATCTCGTCCAGCGTGCGTCCGCAACCGATACAGAGGCTGTTCGTGGCGTCGAGGGAGCAGATATGAATGCAGGGTGTTTCCATGGGGATCTATATCAGTCTGTCACGTCGCAAGGGCAAGAGCGACGAGAGTAACGATCTCCGTGATCTGCTGGCTGGCGCCGATTGTGTCGCCGGTGTGGCCGCCGATCTTGCTGACACAGAGCCTGCCGAACAGCACCGTCGCGAGGCAGGCAGCCGCCAGAACGACTACGATCGACACAAAGGGCAGGGCATGCAGCGTGAAAAGCACGAGCAGCAGCAACCCTGTTGCGAGCGCGATGTTGCGCTCGCGTTCCCCGGGTTGGCCGGCGCCGGCGGCGATGCCGGAGGTTTTGGCGGCGGGCAGTGACTGCCAGTGCCACACCATCAGGGCGCGGCTCACCACCAGCGCGGCAATCAGGCAGGCGGCGGCGGTCTTGGCAGGCAGGGTTTCTATAAGCGATGCGAGTGCCGTGGCGCGCAGTGCAAAGGACAGGACCATGGCGATCGTGCCATAGCTGCCGATGCGACTGTCCTTCATGATCTCAAGCGTTTTCGGCTTGTCCTTGCCGCTGCCGAAGCCATCGGCCATATCCGCCAAGCCGTCTTCGTGCAACGCACCGGTTATGAGCGCGGTGACGGCGATGGCAAGCCAGCCGGTGAGCTGCGGTGAGGCGTCGAACTTCGCTAATGCCACCACGAGCACAGCAGCGGGCAGGGCGATCAGGAGGCCTGCGGCGGGAAAAGCGCGAGCTGTCCGGCGCATCGATGGACCGTCACCTTCACCGAAGAAGCGCGATGGGACCGGCAGGCGGCTGAGAAAGGCAACGGAATGCATGACATCTGTTATAAAATCCCCGGCCTTCATGCTCTCTCCGCTGCTGTGCTTGCATTTCCGGTTGTTCCGCGGCGCGTCCGCGATTATGAGAGGCGCAACAAAGACCGATTTGCCGCAAAACACAAGTTTCCGCCAACCCGACGACGAGAAAGACAGATACCATGAGCATGAGCGGATTGCCCTTCGACGATTTCCGCGCGCTGCTGCGCGAGCTTCCCGGCCCGGATACGCATGCGCTGGTCGCGGCCAAGGAGCGCAATGCGCAACTGACGAAACCGGCCGGTTCGCTCGGTCGGCTGGAAGAAATCGCCATGTGGCTTGCCGCATGGTCGGGCCGCTCGCCCGCCGTCACCCGTCCGCTGGTGGCGATTTTTGCCGGTAATCATGGCGTCACCCGGCACGGCATCACGCCCTATCCGACATCCGTGACGCAGCAGATGGTGGAGAATTTTGCGGCAGGCGGTGCGGCGATCAACCAGATTTGCGTCACCAATGATCTCGGTCTGAAGATTTTCGATCTGGCACTTGATTACCCGACCGGCGACATCACCTGCGAGCCTGCCCTTTCCGAGCGCGATTGCGCCGCCACCATGGCCTTCGGCATGGAGGCGATTGCTGGCGGTACCGACCTTCTCTGCGTTGGCGAAATGGGCATTGGCAACACCACCATTGCAGCGGCGATCAATCTGGCGCTCTATGGCGGTACGGCGGAAGAATGGACCGGTCCCGGTACCGGCTCCGAAGGCGAGGTCATGGCCCGCAAGATCGCGGCGGTGAAGGCTGCCGTCGAGTTCCACAAGGACCATCTGTCCGATCCGCTCGAAATCATGCGCCGACTTGGTGGCCGTGAGATTGCGGCGATTGCCGGCGCGATCCTTGCCGCCCGCGTGCAGCGCATTCCCGTGCTGATCGACGGTTATGTGGCGACTGCCGCTGCAGCACTTCTGAAGGCTGCCAATCCTTCGGCGCTTGACCATTGCCTGATCGGCCATGTCTCCGGTGAACCGGGCCATCTGGCTGCCGTCGAGAAACTTGGCAAGACGCCGCTTCTGGCGCTGGGCATGCGGCTTGGCGAGGGCACGGGTGCCGCTTTGGCCGCTGGCATCGTCAAGGCTGCCGCCGCCTGCCATTCCGGCATGGCGACTTTCGAAGCTGCCGGTGTCGATACTGGTACCCATTCCCACACTGAGCATTGAGGCCGAAGATGGACGCAACGCCGCAGAAGAAGCAACCGGAACCTGCCTTTCGCAAGGAAAAGGGATGGCGGCATCTTTTTGCTGCTGCCCGCTATTCCTTGCAGGGGCTTGGACGGCTGTGGCAGGAAGCGGCGTTCCGGCACGAGATTCTCGCCTTCGGCGTCGGCCTTGCCCTGCTTCTGGTCGCTGGCGCGCCGTTTGCGCATCTTCTCGTCTTTACGGTGCTGATGCTGCTTTTGTTCGCGGTCGAGGCGCTCAATACCGCGATTGAGGAGTTGGTGGATCGCATCTCGCCGGAAATCTCTTCCGTCGGGCGGCACGCCAAGGATCTCGGTTCCTTCGCCGTCTTCTGCCTTTTGACGGCAAACGGATTTTTCGTGCTTTATTCGCTGGTGACGACGCTGTTCTTCTGAACGGCAGATTTGACGCTTAGGCGAAGGACCGGCGGCGTGGCTGGATGGCGTGGGTTTCCTCCACGGCTGGCAGGCTTTGCAGCACGCGTTTTGCCGGCAGGATGGCGATGCCTTCGGTGCCTTCACGCAATTTCGATTTCAGGATGAACTGGCCGTCATGCTTGGCAAGGATGGCCTGAACGATGGGCAGGCCGAGCCCGGTTCCCTGTTCGGCGCTCTTGATCGCGATCGATCCCTGACCGAAGGCCGACAACACCACGGGGATTTCTTCCTCTGGAATGCCGGGACCGTTGTCCTTGATCGACACATATTGCCCGCCACCCGCCGTCCAGCCTGCCTTCACGAGGATTTCACCGCCCTGCGGGGTGAATTTGACGGCATTGGAGAGCAGGTTGAGGATGACCTGGCGGATCGATTTTTCATCCGCCCAGACCTGCGGCAGGCTGCTTTCAAACTGCTGCGAAATCCTGATGGTCTTGGCGCGGGCGCGAAGCTGGATCATGCCGATGCAATCTTCGGCGATCTCAAGCATCGAGACCGCTTCCTCATTGAGGTCGTAGCGGCCGGCCTCGATACGCGACAGGTCGAGGATTTCGTTGATGAGGTCGAGCAGATGCTGGCCGGAACGGTGGATGTCGCCGGAATATTCCTTGTAGAGCGGATTGTTGAGCGGACCGAGCACCTCTGCGGACATGACTTCGGAGAAGCCGAGAATGGCGTTGAGCGGGGTTCGCAGCTCGTGCGACATGGAGGCGAGAAAGCGCGATTTCGCCAGATTGGCCTCTTCCGCACGCCGCCGCGCCTCATCCGACATCGAGTTGGCGACTTCGAGTTCGGCGATCAGATCATCTTTTTCAGTCTGCGACGACAGCAGCTTGATGCTGGTCTGGTAAAGCCTGCTGGTGATGCGATGACAGAAAAGAATCGCCATGCCGAACATCAGGGCGAGGCCAACATCGAAGGGATCGCGGGAGACGACGGAGGTGACGCACAGCGCCGCCAGCACCGGCAGGAAGGTCATGAAGGTGGCCCGCCGCAGCATGAAATTGGCCATGGCGGTAAGCGAAAGCGCGATCAGCAGCGTCGCGCCCTTGAAGAAAAGAACGAGTGCCGGGTTGTTGCGCACCGGTTCGGCCAAGGCGAACATTGCCCAGGCGCAACCGATGAGGATCTGCATGGCAAGGAAGAGATTGCGCCACTTCGGCAGATTTTCGGCCGTGATCCCCTGTTTGGCGGCTCTTTTGGCCAGCACCAGAGACATGGCATGGAAACTCAGCGCAATGAGCGACCAGATGATCAGCCCTATGTCACCCGTGATATACAAACCGATGATAGAGGCGAGTACGATGAAAAGCGGCATGATCATCGCGCCCTGAAGGGCTTCTGCGATGTGCATCGTCAGCATTTCACGTTCATAGGCTTCGCTGCCGCCAGCGCCTTGCTGCAAGCGTTCACGCGTCGTCTTCACCGTGTCGAAAACAGCCTTGTTACGGTGCTTTCGTGAACGGTCGACGATGATCTTATCGGTGGACGTGCTGACGCTTTTACTCATTGTTACAACGCAGGTGACATGAACCCTTTGCAGGCTACGCACAAAATCTTAAGAAGATGCTGCCGTGAAAGGATTTGTTTGCCATTTCTGACAAGGGTTTGTTGTGACATGAGACGAAATGGAGGCAGGCGCGGCTTTTTCTCGATTTTTCGCGACGGCGGGCTTTTCCTTGCCACCGTTTTTCTCGGCATTCTGATTGCCGCCAAGCTCGATCAGATCAATAGCGAGACCCATACCGGCCGTTTCTTTGTGATCGATGGCGATACGCTTTCAAAGGGCGAGGACCGGTTCAGGCTGCTCGGCATCGATGCGCCGGAGCTTTCGCAGACGTGCCGACGCGGCAGCGAAACCTGGCCATGCGGCGCGGAGGCGCGCCGCGTTCTGCAACAGATGATCGAAGGCCCGACATTTTCCTGTTCCGGCAGTTCCAGGGACCGTTACGGACGTCTGCTAGTCTATTGCTCGGCGGGAGACCGGGATGTGTCCTCGGAAATGGTGGCGTCGGGTTTTGCCATCGCTTCAGGTTATTTCCAGTTCTCCGGCGAACAGGCACTGGCGCGCAAAGAAGCTCGCGGCATATGGGCCGGAGAATTCGAAAAACCGGCGGAGTGGCGGCGCGAACATCGCGCAGCGGATTTGCAAACGCCCGCCGCGGGTTTCCTCACCATCATCCGTCATCTTCTGGGATGGAATCATGGCTGAGGCGGATCGAGCCCTGCCGATGAATGACGATGGGTTGGACGGGCTGCGGGGCGCGATTGCCCTCTGTCGCATCTGTCGCGACACCCCAACCTACGGACGCCTGCCGCACGAACCGCGACCGGTCGTGGTGATGTCGACCAGGGCGCGTATCCTGATTGCAGGGCAGGCGCCCGGGCTTCGCGTGCATGAAACGGGTGTGCCTTTCAACGATGCCTCCGGCGACAGGCTGCGCCAATGGCTGAATGTTGATCGTGAGACATTCTACGATCCGGACCGCTTCGCTATTGTGCCCATGGGGTTCTGTTTCCCCGGCTATGACGACAAGGGCAGTGACCTGCCGCCTCGACGCGAATGTGCGCCGCAGTGGCGGGAGAAGGTGCTGGCGGCGATGCCGCAGGTGGAGCTGGTCCTTGCCATCGGTCAATATGCCCAGGCCTTTCATCTCGGGGAAAGACGGCGGAAAACCATGACCGAGACCGTGCACGACTGGCGCAGCTATTTTCATTCAAATTCGGGACCGGCCATTTTGCCGCTGCCGCATCCTAGCTGGCGCAACACCGGCTGGCTGAAGAAGAATCCGTGGTTTACCGAGGAGCTGCTTCCTGTTCTGCGACAACATGTGGAAATGCGACTTTAGTGAAACAATTTTCTGTTTTTCTCTAAAAATTAGTGTATTGAAAGGAAATTAATTCAGGAGGGTAGACGCATTGGATCGCCTAGACCGTAAGATTTTGCGCATTCTGCAAGAGGATTCCACGCTGGCTGTCGCTGATCTGGCGAAAAAGGTCGGCCTTTCCACGACGCCCTGTTGGCGGCGTATCCAGAAGATGGAAGAGGACGGTGTCATCCGCCGGCGCGTGGCGCTGCTGGATCCGGTCAAGGTCAACACCAAGGTCACCGTTTTCGTCTCCATCCGCACTGCCTCCCATTCCATCGAATGGCTGAAGCGGTTTTCCGAGGTGGTGTCCGAGTTCCCCGAAGTCGTCGAGTTTTACCGCATGAGCGGCGATGTCGATTATCTGCTGCGCGTTGTAGTGCCTGACATCGCGGCTTATGACGCTTTCTACAAGCGCATGATCGCCAAGATCGAAATTCGTGACGTGTCGTCTGCCTTTGCGATGGAACAGATCAAATATACGACGGAACTGCCGCTCGATTACATGCTGCTGGATAATCCCAAATCCGGCGAGGAATGATTCCAGCTGATCAGGCTTTTTGAACAATGCCCTTTCCGGCTGCCGGGGAGGGCATTTTTCGTTGCGCAGTTTGCTTTTCCGCAAGTACTCAAGTCGGCTATCCGGCGGTTGTCCGGGGAATGCACACTACTGGCGTGCCGAGGCGGCCAGGCAATCTTATTCCACCTGCGACGGCAAATTCGCACATTCAATTCTCTTTGCACTCGTGCCGCGCAAAGTGGGATTTTGATAAAATCACTCGAATATCTACGCTTTGTATATCTGATGATGGCAACAGCGAAGGATATCCACATGCTCACACGACGCGGAACATTGGGACTGATTGCGGGTGCAACGGGGGCGGCGTTCCTGCCGCATATCCGACGGGCTGGAGCCGCGACAACCACATTACGGATAGGCTGGCAGAAGAATGGCGTGATCGCGTTGGCAAAGAGCCAGGGCGCGCTTGAAGCGCTGTTGAAGGATCGCGGCATCGAGGTCAAATGGTCGGAGTTTTCCTCCGGGCCGCCGCTTCTTGAAGCGCTGGGCGCAGGTGCGCTGGATATCGGACCGACGGGCGATGTGCCACCGCTTTTCGCGCAGGCTGCCGGTGGCAATCTGCGCTATGTGGGAACTTACAAGGGCGCCGCCGGCGGATCGGCAATCCTTGTGCAGAAGGATTCGCCGCTCAAGACGCTGGCCGACCTCAAGGGCAAGAAGGTGGCTTTCAAGCGCGGCTCCAGCGCCCATAACGTTACTGTCAAAGCATTGCGAAAGGCCGGTCTGACGCTGAACGACATAACATCCATCGACCTTGCCCCGCCGGATGCGGCGGCCGCTTTCCGCAGCGGCAGCATCGATGCCTGGTCGATCTGGGATCCTTATTTTGCCGTGGCGGAAAAGGAGCCGACGACACGGGTTCTCACGACTGCCGAAGGTATTGTCGATCCCTGGAGCTATTTCCTTGCCAATGGCGACTTCGTGGAAAGCAATCCCGACCTCGTGCCGCTGATCCTCAAGGAACTCGCAAGCGTCGGCGCAAAGGCTCAGGCCAATATCGATGAGACTGCAAAATTGCTGGCGGCGATAACCGGCGTCCCGCAGGATGTAACCAAGGTGTCGCTGACGCGTCCGGGGGCTGATCTGGGGCGTGTCTCGCTGGTTTCAGATGAGGCCATCAGCTATCAGCAGGCGCTGGCCGACGAGTTCTACGATCTGAAAATCGTGCCGAAGAAACTCAAGGTTACCGATATCGTCTGGCGTCCGAAAGCGAGTTGAACCGGGCGAAAGCTGAGTCTCTTCAATCGTCTGGCTGTTGTTGCTAAGAGATTGATTCAGGC
>NZ_BDLN01000001.1:40932-120737 GCF_001950375.1 Rhizobium sp. TBD182
GCGCTCCATGTCAGGAGCGCTTGCCTCTGCCTCAGCCCTTGAGCCTGGCAATAACCAGATGGCCGGGTGTGGGGTTGCCGTCCTGCATGCGCACGTTAATGTCGGTGACTTCGACTATGTCGAAACCGGTCGCTGCCAGTCTTTCCCGAACATAGGTTTCCGCGTGGGCGAAACGCTGGTGCGGGCCGACCATATAGGGGCGTCCGGCCATGGTTGCCTCGGGCAGCGTTTCCGACGAGAAGATCAGCAGGCCACCAGGGACGAGGTTTTCAGCGGCGCCGAAAAACAGCGGTTCCAGCGCGCCAAGATAGGGCAGCACATCGGTTGCGGTGATGATGTCGAAGGGCTCGTCGTCATTGTCTTCGAGAAAGTCCTCGGCTTCGGCGACATAGAGCGTCTCGTAGAGGTCCTTTTCATGGGCGATCTCGACCATGTTTTCGGAAATGTCGATGCCGGTGATGTCATCAGCCATGTCGCGCAGCGCTTCGCCGGTGAGGCCGGTGCCGCAGCCGAGATCGAGCAGGCGCTTGAAGGGGCCGAGATCGAGCGTTTGCAGGCGCTGGCGCACCATCATCGGCACTGCATAACCGAGCTGTTCGACAAGAATATCCTCGAAGGCTTCGGCGTGCTGGTCGAACAGGGTTTCGACATAGGCGTCGGGCGCTTTGGAAGGCGGTTCGCCGCGGCCCATGGCGGCGATGCGAACGGCTGCGCCGCCATGATCGTCCGGGTCGATGGCCAGAACCTCTTCATAGGCCTTCACCGCCGCGTCAACATCGCCGGCTTTCTGAAGCGCGAGCGCGCGGTTATAGGCTTCGGCAAGCGCCTCTTCGTCAATTTTCTGGTTCTTCGTCATCGTGCAGTATCCGTCAGCATCTTCAGTTGAAGTCTGCTGTAAGCCGCAAGACGGACGGGCGCAATGCTTATGTGGCGATGGGCCTCAGTGGAGAATGAACTCTCCTTTCAATGCGCGCCATTCCTGCGCCGAGATCACCTGCCGGTGCACATAGCGGACCGAGTGCAACGGACCGTCTAGCTTTTCCTGCCAGAATTTGAGGAAACCGTGCATTTCGGGGAAATCCGGGGCGAGATCATAGTCCTGCCAGACATAGGTCTGGAGAACCAGCGGATGGTCCGGCATGCGATAAAAAATCTGGGCGGTGGTGAGGCCGTAGCCCCTCAGCATCATTTCCATTTCCATTTCCTTTTTCATGTCGGCTGTTCCCGTTCTCATGATTGCCGATCACAGCGTTGTCGCTGTATCTGATATGGGAACACGACAGGGTTAACCCAACCTTGCCAAAGGTCTGGATTGTCACAAAATAGTTATATTTTTCAAAATGTTGGCAGTCTTCTCTGTTGAGTGCTGCCAACCGTGTCCCTAGCGCTTGAGATGGCGTGTCAGGCGGGCTTCGAGCCATGCCCAGACATGCCGGAGCGTCTCGACGATCGTCAGGTAGAAGATCGCCGCCCAGAGATAGGCCTGATAATCGAATGTGCGGGAGAAGGCGTAGCGCGTCTGTCCCATCAGGTCGAAGACCGTGACGATGGAGACCACTGCCGAACCCTTGATCATCAGGATGATCTCGTTGCCGTAGGGGCGCAGCGCCACGATGAGGGCCTGCGGCAGAATGACCTTGCGGAAGGTGATGAATTTCGACAGGCCGAGCGAGGCCGCACCTTCAATCTGGCCGCGTGGCACGCTTCGGATCGCGCCCCTCAGAATTTCGGCCTGATAGGCGGCGGTGTTGAGGGTGAGCGACAAGAGGCCGCAATACCAGGCCTCGCGGAAGAACCACCATAGGCCAACGGTTTCCAGCCCCTGACGGAAACTGCCGAGGCCGTAATAGATCAGGAAAAGCTGCGCCAGCAGCGGGGTGCTGCGAAAGACGTAGACATAGGCATAGGCCAGCGCGCTGATGACGCGATTTTCCGACATGCGGGCGAAGGCGATCGGCACCGAGAGAATTGCGCCGAGGATGATCGAACTGCCAACCAGCGTAATGGTGGTGATGAGGCCATCGATATAACGCGGCCCGTAACGTTCGAATTTCGCCCAGTCCCAGCCTTCGATCATCGCAAAGATCAGCCCGGCGGCCAGCAGCAGCCAGAGCGTTATGACGGCGATGCCGACGACGCGCGATATGTTGAGGGGCTTGTCTGTGGCGACCGGCGCGGGGCGCGGCGGGATGAGTTCCTGAACATGGCTCATCGGCTTGCCTCCGACTTGCGCGACCAGCGATCGATGAAGCCGATGCCGATGGAGGAGAGCAGAGCGAGGATGAGGTAGAGCAGGCAGGCGATGCCGTAGAAGAAGAAGGCTTCCTTGCTGACGCGGGCAGCGATGCCGGTCTGGCGCACGATATCGGCAAGGCCGATGATCGAGACGTAAGAGGTATCCTTGAGCAGAATGACCCAAAGGTTGGTCATGCCGGGCAGGGCGATCCTGACCAGCTGCGGAATGATGACGAGCACCATGGTGTGGCCGCGCGAGAGGCCGAGTGCATGGCCCGCCTCATATTGGCCCTTTGGGATGGCCTTGAAGGCGGATAGCAACACTTCCGAGGAATAGGACGAAAACACCACTGACAGCGCGACCATGCCCGCCACGAAGGCGTTGATCTCTACCGGGCCGGTTATCCCGACATAACCGGCGGCCGATTGCAGCAGCATCTGTATGCCGTAATAGACGATGAACAGCGTCAGGAGTTCCGGCAGGCCGCGGAAGATGGTGGTATAGACACCGGCCGCCAGCCGCAGCGATTTTTCCTCCGATTGCGCGGCGAGCGCAATGAGGAAACCGATCACAAGCCCGACGGGCAGGGTGGCGAGCGCCAGCGAGATCGTGACCTTGACGCCGAAGGCGATTTCGTCGCCCCAGCCGGCATCGCCACAGGTGACGAGGGTGCCGTTTCCGAAAAGCGTGAAGAGACCGACCGGCCCACAGAAAGGGTCGAGAAGTGTCGAGACATAGGTCCAGAACGCACCTATGGCGGAAAATGCTCCGCTCATGCCAGTTTTCCCCCGCGGTCTTAAGCCGCCGTGATTGTTATGGTTACGTTTTCAAACAAAAATGGCGGAAGGGCAAGCCTTCCGCCACCAGATTTCAACAGGCGACGCGCCGCTTACTGGCCGTAAACGTCGAAATCGAAGTATTTCTTGTTGATTTCCTGGTACTTGCCGTTGGCGCGGATGCCGGCGATGGCAGCCGTGAACTTGTCGGCGAGCGCCGTATCGCCCTTGCGAACGGCTACGCCTGCACCATTGCCGTTGATCTCGACATCCACCGGAAGCGGCGTCAGGATCTTGCAGCACTTGCCTGCATCCGACTTCAGCCACTCCGACAGGACGACGATATCGTCGATGACGGCGTCGATGCGGCCGTTGGCGATGTCGAGCTTATATTCGTCGGCGGTCGGGTACATTTTCAGGTCGGAACCCGGGAAGTGCTTTTCGGCATAGTTGGAGTGAGTCGTGGAACCCTGAGCGCCGAGCGACTTGCCCTTCAGGTCGTCGACGGACTTGATCGGCGAATCCTTCGGTACGGCGATTGCCGGCGGGGTGTTGTAATATTTCTTGGAGAAATCGACCTTCTGGAGACGCTCCGGCGTGATCGACATGGACGCGATGATGGCGTCGAACTTCTTTGCCTGCAGGGCGGGGATGATGCCGTCCCAGTCATTGGTGACGAAGGTGCATTCAGCCTTCATTTCGACGCACAGCGCCTTGGCGATGTCGATGTCGAAGCCGGTCAACGTACCGTCGGCTTCCAGATTGTTGAAGGGCGGGTAGGCGCCTTCCGTGCCGATGACGATCTTGTCCTGCGCGAGGGCCGCGCCGGAAAACAGGGAGATGGCGGCAATCGATACGGCTGCGAGCAGACGGGTGGAAATAGGCATTTCGATCCTCTCTTTTGGTCGTTCATCCGCAGTCTGTTGTTGTTTTCAGTGCGGACGTCGTGAGCGCAGGCGCAACAGAACGGTTTGACATTCGTGGCCTTCAGCGCGCGGCAATTATTCGTCCGGTTGGTCAAAAAATGCAACTGCAATATTAGCGCCCTCTTTTTCGTCGCGGAGCTTTCACGAAATGGCCTTGATCTGTTCATTTCCGGTACAGAACGCTTTGGTCATCATGGGAACCGAAGCGTATGCAAGGCGTTGACCAGCGCCTGCACGCGCGGCCGGATTCACAATGTCGCGGCATAAGCGGCGTACAACGATTGGCAGATGAGGAAGCACCGATGCTGAAGAAGAACACATTGCTGACGGGGGTGGTTTTCCCCCTCATGTCGCTGGCGATCGCGGTGGAGCCGGCCGCCGCCGGTTATGCCGGCGCCGCACGGACGCAAACGCAAATGCCCCAGGCACAGGCCCCGGTGATATTGGCGCAGGCGCAGCCGCAGGCGGAGGAGCAGAACCCGGAAGAGCTGCTGCGCAAGCAACGCCAGCAAGCAGAAGAGGCGCAGCCGAAGCCAGAGCCAGAGCCGAAAAAGCAGGAGCAGGCTCCGGAACCGCAGCGCGAACAGCCGAAGGCTGAAGCTGCACCGGCCGAACCGCGTCCTGAACCCAAGCGTGAAGCTCAGCCCGAGCCGCAACGCGAGCCTCAGCCAGAACCGAAACGGCAGCCGCAGCAGCGCGAAGCCCAACCGGAACCGGCGCCAGCTGAACAGCCACCCGCCCGCAAGCAGCGTCCGCAGCCTGAGCCCGAAGCCGCACCTGCACCCGCCGAGCAGCAGCCGCAGGAACGGCCGCGCAAACCGGCTAGAGCCGAGCAGCCGGCAGGCGAGGGCGAGCAACGCCCCGCACGTCCGCGCAAGCCGGAGCCGGCGGCCGAACAGCCAGCCGCACGCCCAGAAAATACCGAGCAGCCGGCGAAACAGCGCGAGCCCGCCGCCGAGAAAAAGCCGGTAGAGGAAAAGGCGCCCGCTCCAGCACCGGAACCGAAATCGGAACCCGCCGAAAAGGCCGTTCCAGAGAAAAAGCCAGCGGCTCCTGAGCCAGCTGTAAAGGAGGCTCCTGTTCCAACGGAAGCGCCGACACCGGCACGGCCACCGGCTCCGGAAGCTCAGCCCAATCCTGCGCCCGGCCAGCAGCCTTCTGAGAAGCAGCCGGTAGAAGGCCAGGGCAAGACGGAGCCTGCAGCGCCGCTGCCGGGTACTCCGACACCTCCGCCGCCAAGCGGTGCCACGACAGGACAGGCGCCTGCCGGCGAAGCCGTTCCCAATCAGGTCGCCATTCCGCAGACGGAAGCGCCTCCGACGACGAAGCAGGAACTGGACAAGGCCAAGGCTATCGCCAAGGACCCGTCCAAGACTGCCGACACCGTCATTCTGCCCGTCGACAAGGGTGCCGCCGTTCTCGACAGCGACAAGGAAGTGGAGCGCTCGGGTAACAACCAGGCACGCGAGCAACGCCGCCGCGAGCGTGAGCAGGCCGGTGACGTGAAGGTGCCGACTTCCGACGCCGAAGCGCAGCGCGCCGGTGCTGCCGGAGGCAAGGCTCCGCCGCCCGTAAAGATGGAGGCGATTACCTCTCAGCAGGGCGAGCGTGTCGACCGCCGTCCGCAATATGACCGGCCGGAAGGTGCGCGGGAATGGCAGCCGCGCGAAGGCGGCCGGCGCGATCAGGATCGCGATGCGCCGATCATCCTGCAATTCGGTGACCGCGTGGTTGTGCGCGGCGACGACAATCAGCGCTTCATCCGCGATGGCGGCGAGCCCTATTACGAGCGCCTGCCCGGCGGACGTGTCCGCGAGACCGTCGAGCGTCGCGACGGCACGCAGGTGGTGACGATCCGCAACCGCTATGGCGACGTCATCCAGCGTTCGCGCATCGATGACCGTGGCCGGGAATATGTGCTGTTCTATGCACCGGAGCTGATGGACGAACCGGACCGTGAATATGTCTATCGCGATCCCGGCCTCGATCTGCCGCCGATGCGTCTGCGCATTCCGGTTCGTGACTACATCATCGACACGTCGAGCGATCCGGACCGCGATTACTACCGCTTCCTGGAGCAGCCGCCGGTCGAGCCGGTGGAGCGTGTCTACTCGCTGGATGAAGTGCGTTATTCGGCCCGTATCCGCGACAAGGTGCGCCGTATCGACCTCGATACGATCACATTTGCCACTGGAAGCGCTGATATTCCGATGGCGCAGGCCCGTTCGCTGCGGAAAGTAGCGGATGCGATCAACAAGGCGCTGGCAAAGAACCCGGCGGAAACCTTCCTGATCGAAGGCCACACCGATGCCGTTGGTTCGGATGAAAGCAACCTCGTTCTTTCCGACGAGCGTGCCGCTTCCGTCGCCAATGTCCTGACCGATGTTTACGGCATTCCGCCGGAAAACCTGGCGACGCAAGGCTACGGCGAGCGTTACCTGAAGGTTCAGACACTCGGCCCGGAACAGCAGAACCGCCGCGTCACCATCCGCCGCGTGACACCGCTGGTAAGACCGGTCGCCCAGAACTGATAAGGTTCAGGAACTGAAAAATGAAAGCCCGGAAAGCGCAAAGCTTTCCGGGCTTTTTTATTGGTAGCAAAGTTCCCAGTCCGACACATTATCCGTAACGCCGGACCAGATCCGGGGGCCAGCGTGATCAAGTCCGGCATGACTGGGATGCTTCTCACCCTGCCATCATCCTCAAATTTGAGGATAATCCAGCCTCTAACGCTTAGTTTAGCGCCACAGCAATCTCTGCTGCGAGCTGGGCATTGTTGCGTACCAGCGCGATATTGGTCGCGAGGCTGCGGCCGTCGGTCAGGCGGAAGATATCGCCGAGCAGGAAGGGCGTGACGGCCTTGCCGGTGATGTCCTCGCGCTCGGCGTGGGAAATGGCGCGATTGATGTAGATTTCCATCTCCTCGCGCGGAATTTCGTCCTCTTCCGGCACGGGATTGGCTATCAGCATACCGCCATCGATGCCGAGCTGTTCGCGGGTCGTCTGGAAATTGGCGATGGCTGCAGGGCTGTTGAGCGACAGCGGGCTGGGAAGGCCCGAAGAACGCGACCAGAAAGCCGGGAACTCTTCCGAACCGAAAGTCACGACAGGCACGCCGTTGGTTTCGAGAACTTCCAGCGTCTTCGGGATGTCAAGAATGGCCTTGGCGCCGGCGCAGACGACGATCACGCCGGTTTTGGCAAGCTCGGTCAGATCGGCGGAAATATCGAAGGTCTCCTCCGCGCCCTTGTGCACACCGCCGATGCCGCCGGTGGCGAAAACGCGGATGCCGGCGCGGGCAGCGGCAATCATGGTGGCTGCCACTGTAGTGGCACCGGTGCGGCGCTCGGCAATCGCAAAGGCAATATCTGCGCGCGAGACCTTCATGGCGTCGGTGGTCTGGGCAAGCGCTTCGAGCTGCTCCTTCTCGAGGCCGATATGCAGCGAGCCGTGAATGACGGCGATGGTTGCCGGAACGGCTCCCTGATCGCGGATGATCTGTTCGACGCCTTCGGCCATCTCGATATTGCCGGGATAGGGCATGCCGTGGGTGATGATGGTCGATTCCAGCGCGACGATCGGCGCGCCGCGCTGTTTGGCAGCGGCAACCTCTTGCGAATAGATGATGGGTAGGAGCGGGGAGATGGGGCGGGTCATTCTGTTTGTTCCAGACTATAAAAAAACGGGTTCATGCCAGCATTTCGGCCTTGGGGACAAGCCCCAACATGGTCTCGACACTGTCTTTTGACAGGTCTTGGGCGGTGGCGAAAGGCGATTGCACGGTGATGGCGGCCGCCGCGGCACCCAATCGCAGGGCCTCAGTGATGGCTTTGCCCTCCGTAATCGCCGCGAGATAACCTGACGCCATGGCGTCTCCGGCCCCGGTTACGTCTTTCACCTCGCGGATGATGGGTGGGTGGAGGCTTGCGGTTTGCGTCGCGTTGAAGGCTACCACTTCGCTTGCGCCACGGGTGATGACGCCGCCGGCAAGGCCTGCCCTGCGGAGAATGCCCGGCCAGTCGCGAACATTGTCTGCCGTCTGTCCGGTCAGCGCGCGCGCCTCTGCCTGGTTCATGAAGAGAATGTCGATATCGGCGAGCATGTCCTTCAGCTTCACCGCCTTGGCGGGCGAAATGGCGATGGCCGCGAGCGGCTTTTGGCAGGCGCGGGCAATGAGACCGAGCGCCTTCAACGTATCCTCCGGCAGATTGGCATCGCAAAGCAGAAGGTCGCTCGCGGTAATCGCTTCACGCACCGCGCGAACTTTGAGGCGGCGCGGCGAAAACAGCTTGTAAAGGTCCATATCCGCAAGTGCGATGACAAGATTGCCGTCGCGCTCCAGAATGGCGGTGTAGCTTGGCGTGCGGCGATCGAGGAAAACGAAGGGCGTATCTTCCACGCCCGCCTGCCTTGCTGCCTCTGCCACCGCTTCGCCGGTCACGTCGCCGCCGCGCGGTGCGATGATACGGACGGCAAAACCGAGCCGGGAAAGATTGCGCGCCGCATTGAAACCGCCGCCGCCAGCCTCTTCCATCCATGAGCCAGGATTGCTGGCGCCGGGCGCCGTTTCAGTCTCGATCATGCCGCGCCTGTCTATATGCGCGCCGCCCAGAACGAGTATCTTCTTCACGCTTGTGTTTCCCTCTTTCGCGGATGGAAAAGGTGGACGATTCGTCCCAATCTTCTGTTTGTTCCCCTTCACATCCGGTTCGCAGCGATAGGCCGGACACGGAAAAACGAAAGCAGAACAAACCACTTATCGCTATTTGTTTTCAATATGCTGGCTGCGCCTTGCGATATGAGAACAAATAGAGTACATCCTATTTCCATACTGCTTCATTGCCTGTGCGGCTTCAATAACCTAAAGGTGGATCGGATGGCACAAAATTCTTTGCGTCTCGTAGAGGATAAATCGGTGGATAAAAGCAAGGCACTGGAAGCGGCGCTCTCCCAGATCGAACGGTCGTTCGGCAAGGGATCGATCATGAAGCTCGGTTCCAATGAAAACGTGGTTGAAGTAGAGACCATTTCGACGGGTTCTCTCAGCCTGGATATAGCGCTCGGTATCGGCGGCCTGCCGAAGGGGCGTATCGTTGAGATTTACGGCCCGGAAAGCTCCGGTAAGACGACGCTTGCGTTGCAGACGATCGCGGAAGCCCAGAAAAAGGGCGGCATCTGCGCCTTCGTGGATGCCGAGCACGCGCTCGATCCGGTCTATGCCCGCAAGCTCGGTGTGGATTTGCAGAACCTTCTGATCTCGCAGCCGGATACGGGCGAGCAGGCGCTTGAAATCACCGATACGCTGGTGCGCTCCGGTGCCGTCGACATTCTGGTCGTGGACTCGGTTGCGGCGCTGACGCCGCGTGCCGAAATCGAAGGCGAGATGGGTGACAGCCTGCCGGGCCTTCAGGCACGTCTGATGAGCCAGGCGCTGCGCAAGCTGACCGCCTCGATCTCCAAGTCGAAGTGCATGGTGATCTTCATCAACCAGATCCGCATGAAGATCGGCGTCATGTTCGGTTCGCCGGAAACGACGACGGGCGGTAATGCGCTTAAATTCTACGCCTCGGTGCGTCTCGACATTCGCCGTATCGGCGCCGTCAAGGAGCGTGAAGAGGTTGTCGGCAACCAGACCCGCGTCAAGGTCGTCAAGAACAAGATGGCACCGCCTTTCAAGCAGGTGGAATTCGACATCATGTATGGTGAAGGCGTTTCCAAGACCGGCGAGCTTGTCGATCTCGGCGTGAAAGCCGGTATCGTCGAGAAATCCGGTGCATGGTTCTCCTATAACAGCCAGCGTTTGGGGCAGGGGCGTGAAAATGCCAAGACTTTCCTGCGCGACAATCCGGAAATGGCAAGCGAGATCGAACTGGCGCTGCGCCAGAACGCCGGTCTGATCGCCGATCGGTTCCTGCAGAATGGCGGCCCGGAAGCTGGCGAAAGCGACGACGGTCCCGACGAGGGCTGATGCATTCGAAGGTCCGGGCGTTCGCGTCCGGTGGCTTTGCCGGCATGAGCCGGTATGGATCAAAAGGGTCGTGCGATTTTCCTCGCGTGGCCCTTTTTCTTTGCCTAGACGCCTTGGTGCGCCTCCATGGCTGGACAGGGCAGGATGCGGACGATAAAAGCCTTTGATTTTGCAAGATAGCCATCATTCGGGATGGCGGTGATGGACTCCAGCTGTGAGCGGTGTGTGGGCATGAGCGGTGTGAATGAAATTCGGTCGACCTTTCTCGACTACTTCAAGAAGAACGGACACGAGATTGTGCCCTCCAGCCCGCTGGTGCCGCGCAACGATCCGACGCTGATGTTCACCAATGCCGGCATGGTGCAGTTCAAGAACGTCTTCACCGGTCTCGAAAGCCGTCCTTATTCCACCGCCGCCTCGGCGCAGAAATGCGTGCGCGCCGGTGGCAAGCATAACGACCTGGACAATGTCGGTTATACGGCCCGTCACCATACGTTCTTCGAAATGCTCGGCAATTTCTCCTTTGGCGACTATTTCAAGGAAGAGGCGATTACCCATGCCTGGAACCTGATCACCAAGGAATTCGGCATCGACCGCAACCGTCTGCTGGTCACGGTCTATCACACCGACGACGAGGCTTTTAATCTCTGGAAGAAGATCGCCGGTTTCTCCGACGATCGCATCATCCGTATTCCGACCAGCGATAATTTCTGGGCCATGGGCGATACCGGTCCGTGCGGTCCCTGCTCGGAAATCTTCTATGACCACGGCGATCATATCTGGGGCGGACCGCCCGGTTCGCCGGAAGAGGATGGCGACCGTTTCATCGAAATCTGGAACCTCGTCTTCATGCAATATGAGCAGCTGACGAAGGAAGAGCGCATCGATCTGCCGCGCCCGTCTATCGACACCGGCATGGGTCTCGAGCGCATTTCGGCGTTGTTGCAGGGCAAACACGACAATTACGACACCGATCTGTTCCGGGCGCTGATTTCGGCCTCCGTCGAAGCGACCGGCGTTCCGGCAGAGGGCGAGAAGCGCGCCAGCCATCGCGTCATTGCCGATCATCTGCGCTCCTCCGCTTTCCTGATCGCCGATGGCGTCCTGCCGTCAAATGAGGGCCGTGGTTACGTTCTGCGCCGCATCATGCGCCGCGCCATGCGCCATGCCGAGCTTCTCGGTTCGCGCGAGCCGCTGATCTACAAGCTGCTGCCGGCGCTGATACAGCAGATGGGCCGCGCCTATCCGGAACTGGTTCGCGCCGAGGCGCTGATCTCCGAGACGCTGAAGCTTGAGGAAACCCGTTTCCGCAAGACGCTGGAACGCGGCCTGTCGCTGCTGTCTGACGCGACTTCGACCCTGCACAAGGGCGACATGCTGGACGGCGAAACCGCCTTCAAGCTTTACGATACCTATGGCTTCCCGCTCGATCTGACGCAGGATGCGCTGCGCGCCCGCGAAATCGGCGTCGATATTTCCGGCTTTACCGATGCCATGCAGCGCCAGAAGGCGGAAGCACGCTCGCACTGGGCTGGTTCCGGCGACAAGGCGACCGAAACGGTGTGGTTCGAACTGAAGGAAAAGCTCGGCGCGACCGAATTCCTCGGTTACGACACTGAAACAGCCGAAGGCGTTATTCAGGCGATCGTCAAGGACGGCAAGTCGGTGGACAGTGCTGCCGAGGGCGAGACGGTTCAGATCGTCGTCAACCAGACGCCATTTTATGGCGAGTCCGGCGGTCAGATGGGCGATACCGGTGTAATCTCTGGCGATAACGGCACCTTTACCGTTTCAGAAACCCAGAAGAAGGGCGAGGGCCTCTTCGTGCATTCCGGCACGGTGTCCAAGGGTGGATTGAAGCTCGATGACGCCGTGCAGCTGACGGTCGATCACGACCGCCGCTCGCGTCTGCGCGCCAACCACTCCGCCACCCACCTGCTGCATGAGGCGCTGCGCGAGGTGCTTGGCACGCACGTCGCACAGAAGGGTTCGCTGGTTGCACCCGAGCGTCTGCGCTTTGACGTTTCGCATCCGAAGCCGATGTCGGCCGAGGAGCTGAAGGTCGTCGAAGAAATGGCAAACGAGATCGTCTTGCAGAACTCGCCTGTCGTGACGCGTCTGATGAGCGTTGACGACGCCATCGCCGAGGGTGCTATGGCACTGTTTGGCGAAAAATACGGCGATGAAGTCCGCGTTGTGTCCATGGGCACCGGTGTTCACGGTGCGAAAGCCAACCGTCCGTACTCGGTCGAGCTTTGCGGCGGCACCCATGTTGCCGCAACCGGCCAGATTGGCCTTATCCGCATTCTTGGCGAAAGTGCCGTCGGTGCGGGCGTGCGCCGTCTTGAGGCCGTAACGGGTCAGGGCGCGCTTGCCTATCTCTCCGAGCAGGATGAGCGCGTAAAGGCACTGGCCTCGTCGCTGAAGGTTCAGCCGGGCGATGTGCTGTCGCGTGTCGAGGGACTTCTCGACGAGCGCAAGAAGCTGGAGCGCGAGCTTGCGGATGCCCGCAAGAAACTCGCAATGGGCGGCGGCTCGTCGGATGCCGGCGCAAACGACGTACAGCAGGTTGCTGGCGTCAATTTCCTCGCAAAATCCCTGTCCGGCATCGATGCCAAGGACCTCAAGGGTCTTGCAGATGAAGCCAAGGCCAATATCGGCTCCGGCGTCGTGCTGCTGATCGCCGTGTCCGAAGACGGCAAGGCAAGTGCTGTTGCTGCCGTGACCGAGGATCTGACTGGCCGTTTCAGCGCCGTCGATATCGTCCGCACGGCCTCTGCGGCCCTCGGCGGCAAGGGCGGCGGTGGACGCCCGGATATGGCGCAGGCCGGCGGCCCCGATGGCGCCAAGGCACAGGACGCCATCAACGCGGTGGCAGCGGCCCTGGCGGCCTGATCTGGATGAATTGAAAAAAGGCGGGGTTCTACCCCGCTTTTTTGATTCTGGATGTTGAAATCCGAAAGGAACGTGATGCGCTTTGTAAATCCCATCCCTTTCGTGTGCGATATCAACCGCTCCAGGGAGTTTTATCGTGACAGGCTCGGCCTGAAGGTTTTGGACGATTTCGGAAATTTTGTCCTCTTTGAAAGCGGCTTTGCAATCCATGAGGGGCGTTCGCTCGAACAGACGGTCTGGCGGACATCGCCGGACACGGACAAACCTTACGGCAGAAGGAATCTGCTGCTCTATTTCGAACATGAGGATGTCGATGCGGCATTTCGGAATATTGCGCCGCATGTGGAGTTGATCCATCCCGTTGAGCGGCAGGCATGGGGACAGAGAGTGTTCCGTTTTTATGATCCGGACGGGCATGCAGTCGAGATCGGCGAACCACTCGCCCAGTCCAACGAATAAGCCCGCTTCCAAAATCCGTTTTGTGACCCTTGTAAGCGCTCGTGCTCCGCTTTCAGGCGAAATGCCTGTCAGTTTCCTCAACCGGCCGCCTGCATATCCTTCGCTGCCGCTTCGTCAAGCTGGGTGGCCCGCTTGAAGGCGGGGCGGTCTGTCAGATGCGCCATATAGTCCGTGAAGGCCGGACGTTTTTCGATTGTGCCGAACTGCAGGCCCCAGCCGACATGGGCACCTACATAGACATCCGCCGCAGTGAAGTGATCGCCGGCGATGAAGCGGTTTTCGCTGACGGCACGTTCGAGCGTGTTGATCGCATCCGCATAGCTGCCGCAGCCAGCCATACGCAGCTTTTCCTGCGGCACCTCGAAACCCATCGCCTTCATGCTGGTTGTCATTTCCAACGGACCGGCAGCAAAAAACATCCAGCGGTAATAAAGTCCGCGCGCTTTCGGCGTCGGCGCAAGGTTGGCGCCCGGAAAGGCATCCGCCAGATAGGCGCAGATCGCTGCCGCTTCGGTGACAATGGTGTCGCCGTGTTTTATGGCGGGCACCTTGGCCATCGGGTTGATCAGCCGATAGGCCGGCGATTTCATCGACGTCGAGAAGCCCAGTATCTCTGTCTTGTAGGGAACGCCCACTTCCTCGAGCATCCATCGCGCAATGCGTCCGCGCGACATGGGATTGGTGTAGAAGATCAATTCACTCATTGCTTTGCCTCCCCAAGCAAAATTGCAAAAGCATCATTGAAAACCCGCGCGCAGTTCGCGCTGACACGGTGCGTTTTTATAGTCCACAGCATTATCTGTTTTCCCGAAGGATCGAGCTGGTAACCACATGAATTTTTGACTGTGCCGGACAAGTTATGTGTCGTTTTATGCTGTTTCAGCTATATATTTTTATTTTTGTGACTGCGGCACGCTGTGGAATCGAAGTCTGCGCCTAGTGCAACATCTAAGCAAGATACTGTGAACAAAAAAAGAAACCCGGCGTTGCGGCCGGGTTTCCTTTTGTCGATATTTCAAACGGGTAGTGCCCCGTTCTTTTAAGCCGCCATCGCCTTCTTGAGGTTTTCATCGATCTTGTCGAGGAAGGCGGTGGTGGAGAGCCAGGGCTGGTCCGGACCGATGAGGAGCGCGAGGTCCTTGGTCATGAAGCCGCTTTCGACGGTGTCGACGCAGACGGTTTCGAGCGTTGCTGCGAACTTTGCGAGTTCTGCATTGTCGTCCAGCTTGGCGCGGTGGGCGAGGCCACGGGTCCAGGCGAAGATCGAAGCGATCGAGTTGGTCGAAGTTTCCTGACCCTTCTGGTGCTGGCGGTAGTGGCGCGTGACCGTGCCGTGTGCCGCTTCAGCTTCAACCGTGCGGCCGTCCGGCGACAGGAGAACGGAGGTCATCAGGCCGAGCGAACCGAAGCCCTGGGCAACCGTATCAGACTGCACGTCGCCATCGTAGTTCTTGCAGGCCCAGACGTAACCGCCGGACCACTTCAGAGCGGAGGCAACCATGTCGTCGATCAGGCGGTGTTCATAGATGATGCCGATTTCATCGAACTTCGCCTTGAACTCGGTCTGGTAGACTTCTTCGAAGATGTCCTTGAAGCGGCCGTCATAGGCCTTCAGGATGGTGTTCTTGGTGGACAGGTAAACCGGCCACTTGCGCATCAGGCCGTACATCATGGATGCGCGGGCGAATTCGCGGATGGATTCGTCAAGGTTGTACATTGCCAGCGCAACGCCTGCGCTCGGCGCGTCGAAGACGTCCTTTTCAATGACCTGACCGTCTTCGCCGACGAACTTGATCGTCAGCTTGCCCTTGCCAGGGAACTTGAAATCGGTTGCCTTGTACTGGTCGCCGAAGGCGTGGCGGCCGACGACGATCGGCTTCGTCCAGCCAGGAACGAGGCGGGGAACGTTCTTGCAGATGATCGGCTCGCGGAAGATGACGCCGCCCAGAATGTTGCGGATCGTGCCGTTCGGGCTCTTCCACATCTGCTTCAGGCCGAATTCCTCGACGCGCTGCTCGTCCGGCGTGATCGTCGCGCACTTGATGCCGACGCCGTGCTTCTTGATGGCATGTGCCGCATCGACTGTTACCTGGTCGTTGGTAGCATCGCGGTTTTCGACCGAGAGGTCATAATATTCGATGTCGAGATCGAGGTATGGCAGGATCAGCTTGTCCTTGATGAGCTGCCAGATGATACGGGTCATTTCGTCGCCGTCGAGATCGACGACTGGATTGGCTACCTTGATCTTTGCCATGAATTCCTCACCTTCGAAGCTGTGGCGCCTGGTGACGCCGGTATTCGGAAAAATATCCGGTGCGGCTATAGCATCGCGCGCGCCTGAGGCAAAGCCATGGGGGGCGCTTTTTTGGCGCGGTGCAATAACGCTTTGCGCATTGCCAAACCATATTGCCGGAATACAGTCAGGCGAATCGCTTCGCCCGCGCGTCGGGCCTACCTCCGGGATCACATCATGCGGAATATTCTGCTTCTGACTGCCGCCGTCCTCTTTTCCCACAGCGCCCTTGCGGCCGGCCCTGCCGATCCCGTCCAGAAGGTGATGGACATTACCGTCAAGAACTGGTCCGGCGATGCGGAAAACTGGAAATACATCTTTGACGAGGACATGCTGACCAGCCTGTTCAGCAAGGACTTCGTTGCCCAATACCGCGAAGCTTCCAAGAAGCCGGCTTACGAGGCGGAAAGCGGCGAGACCGGCGATCCCTTCGGCTACGATGTGGTGACCAACTCGCAGGATGGCTGTCCGCTGGTGGATGTTTCGGTAACGCCCGGTGAGGTGAAGGACGGCGTGACTGACGTGACGGCGAAGTTCAAGCTCTGGGCCTGCATGGATGAGGCAGAGATGAAGGCAACGGTCGACGAGGTGCATTTCGATGTCATCGAGGAAAACGGCCAGCCTGTCATCAGCGACATTCACCGGGTTGGAGACGAGGGCAGGGATTCGCTGCGCGCAGAGATGGCGGCGATCATCAAGGGCGAATAACAGGGCGTTCTGCCTGCCCCGGCTTTGATTTTGGCGCCGATCTGTGCCAGTGAAGCGCGCTTTAGAGCATTTTCAGGAAAAGCGGCGACCGGTTTTCAGTCTGGAAATGCGCGAAAACCATAAAACGCATCGGCCTGAAAATCGATGCGGCGCTTCAGAAACTGGAAAACGACGATGGCAGGCACAAACAGCGAGCTTGAACTTGTGGCGGAAGGCCCGGCGATCATTCTGGTCGAACCGCAGCTCGGCGAAAATATCGGCATGGTGGCACGGGCAATGGCCAATTTCGGTCTTGCCGAACTTCGCCTCGTCAAGCCGCGTGACGGCTGGCCGAACGAGAAGGCGCGCGCCGCCGCTTCCAAGGCCGATCATGTCATCGACGGGACGAAGGTGTTCGAGACGCTGGAAGAGGCGATCAAGGATCTCAATTTCGTCTATGCCACGACCGCGCGGGAGCGTTACGGTTTCAAACCGGTTCGTGCCCCCGTTACCGCAGCCGGCACGCTGCGCGCGAAGTTCAAGGCGGGTGAAAGAACCGGCATCCTGTTCGGGCGTGAGCGCTGGGGCCTTACCAATGAAGAAGTGGCGCTGGCCGATGAGATCGTGACATTTCCGGTCAACCCCGCCTTCGCGTCGCTCAATATCGCGCAGGCCGTGCTTTTGATGTCCTATGAGTGGATGAAATCCGGCATGGACGATCTGGACGAGACGCTTTTCCAGCCCATCGAGCAGCGGCCCTCGACCAAGGAACAGGTCTTCGGCCTGTTCGAACACATCGAGGAGGCGCTCGATGCGCGCGGATATTTTCATCCGCCCGAAAAAAAGCCGAAAATGGTGGACAATCTGCGTGCGGTGCTGTCGAGACGCGGCTTTTCCGAGCAGGAAATCAGTGTTTTCCGTGGCGTGATCAGGTCACTCGATCGTTTTCCCCGGCAGTGGCCTAAGCAGGCAGGCCGGGCCGGAACGGCGGAGGGACCATTGTCGGAGAGGGCTGGGGAGAATGCTGAAGACGACTGAGGCTCTGGCCGATGTTCTCAAACCGGTGCTGGTATTCGATTCCGGCATTGGTGGGCTCACGGTACTGCGCGAGGCGCGCGTGCTGATGCCCGAGCGCGGTTTCATCTATGTGGCCGACGACGCCGGTTTCCCCTATGGCGGCTGGGAAGAGGAGGCGCTGAAAGCGCACATTCTTTCGCTCTTCGAAAAGCTGCTTGAAAACTATAGCCCTGAAGTCTGCATCATTGCCTGCAACACCGCCTTCACACTGGCAGGCGCCGATCTTCGGGCGCGCTTTCCTGATATGACTTTCGTCGGCACCGTTCCAGCTATCAAACCCGCGGCCGAACGCACCCGTTCCGGTCTCGTTTCCGTGCTGGCAACACCCGGCACCGTCAAGCGCGCCTATACGCGCGATCTCATCCAGTCATTCGCCACGCAATGCCATGTTCGCCTCGTGGGATCGGAAAATCTGGCGCGTATGGCCGAAAGCTGGATCAGGGGCGAACCGATCTCCGATGAAGCCGTGCTGGCGGAAATCGAACCCTGCTTCATCGATAGCGACGGCAAGCGCACCGATATCGTTGTTCTCGCCTGCACTCATTATCCCTTCATGGCCAATGTGTTTCGCCGGCTGGCGCCATGGCCGGTGGACTGGCTCGATCCCGCGGAAGCGATTGCCCGTCGCGCGCGCCATCTGGTGCCGCTGCCGCAGGATGCGGAGCATCCAGATGGTTTCGATTTCGCCGTCTTCACTTCCGGCAAGCCGGATTTCGCCACACGGCGGCTGATGCAGGGTTTTGGCCTCAGCGTCTCGCTGAGCTGAAAGGCTTGTTGCATTTTTGCATCTATTCTGCCTGACTTTTGCAATTCGAGATTGCGACCTCTTGTCGCGTCCGGCATCTCGTGTAAGATGCATCTTGTCTGTAACCGCTATAAAAAGGAGGCGTGGAATGACTGACTATATGAATATGCGCCTTACCGGCATGTCTGGCTTTTCCGGCATGGTCATCGGCGGTTACATGTCCCGAGGCATCGACCTCCGATAAGGCTTCCTGCCTGATTTCCCTGCCGTTTGGCATCTTCACTTCGTTTGACAGCTGAATTGTGCGTCCGCGCTACCGCGTGTTGCGCCCGCCGTTCCCGCATGTCGTTTTATCATCGATAAAGGACCTGGCTGCTTCGCCGCGCCGGGACGGATTTCCCATGCAGAAAAATCAACCATTGGTAGCATATGCGCTGCCGGATGCGGTCGACCGCCTGTTCGTCACATTCGGCGTCTGGACAACCCTGAAAGCGGTTCTCGTCGCGGCAATGGTGCCGCGCCCGCCGCCGACCGATCTTTCCGATCTGCCGGAGCGTCTTCTGGACGATATCGGCCTGGAGCCGTCCGACCGCAAAATGCGGCGGGAGTGGGCCCCTCCTTACTGGGCGCCGCGGTTTTGATGGCGACAGTCTCTCCGGCGAGAAAATGCCGGGGAGGCTCCGTCGTCCGTTTCCACTTCTAATGATGTTCGAAATGCGCACCACCGTCATGCCGGACTCGACCCGTCGTCCACCCACGGCGCGTCTGCGAGGAGTTCATCGCCGCACTTCAGTTTTCCGTAACGGAAGCTGCGGAAAGGCCTGGCATATAGCGCGTTGCACTATCCTCCTGAACGTCCGGGCGGGCGTTACCCCTGATCTTGCCCTGCGGCTGGAGCGGGCAGGGGTCAGCGCGGCGCGGCATGGCTTGCCATGCCGTCAAATTACGATCTTGCACAGGCGATCAAGCGGCGGCAGCAGCCTGTTCGTCCGCGGATGACAAAGCGGCATAGTCCCCGAAAATCTGGCTTGATACCGTGCGCTTTTGGTGGCTTGCTCCAAAGACCGAACGGGAGAGATTGCATCATGCCACTGGAGAACTGGCTGGCCTTCGTGGCCGCATCCGCCATCATGCTTGCCATTCCGGGGCCGACAATCCTGCTGGTGATTTCTTATGCTCTGGGGCATGGACGCAAGGCGAGCACCGCGACGGTGACGGGTGTGGCGCTTGGTGATTTCACTGCGATGACGGCCTCCATGCTGGGGCTCGGCGCGCTGCTTGCCACATCCGCGGCCCTTTTTACCGGCCTGAAATGGGTCGGCGCGGCTTACCTCATCTATCTCGGCATCAAGCTGTGGCGTTCTCCGGTTGGCGGTGAAGGTGGTGAAGGGACAGGCGTGACCGGCCGTGAAAGGCCGCTCAAAATCTTCCTGCATGCCTATGTCGTCACGGCGCTGAACCCCAAGAGCATTGTCTTCTTCGTCGCCTTCCTGCCGCAGTTTCTGGTACCGACGCTGCCTTTATGGCCGCAGGTGCTGATTTTCGAAGCGACATTCCTTGTGCTTGCCAGCTGCAATGCGGCGCTTTATGGACTTCTGGCAAGTGCCGCCCGCAATACGATCCGCAAACCCAGGGTTCAGCGCATCGTCAACCGCACGGGCGGCGGTCTCCTGATCGGCGCCGGTCTCATTACATTTGGCTGGAAGAGGGCGGTTTCGGCGTAAAGCGCCCGTCGATCGCCTGAAATTCGGACATAACAAAATGGCGTTGCCGCATATTCTTCTTGCCCTGATCACCGTGTTTTTGTGGGGCTTCAACTTCGTTGCCATCAAGATCGGCGTCGCCGACATGCCGCCTCTGTTTCTGACGGGGGTGCGCTATCTGTTTGCAGCCGTGCCGTTGGTGTTCTTCCTGCCCAAACCCAATGTGCCGTGGCGGCATATGATCGTTTACGGCATGGCGATGGGTTTCGTGCAATTCGGCCTGCTTTACCCGGCCATCAAGCTCGGCCTGCCGGCTGGGCTTGCTTCGCTCGTCATGCAGTCGCAGGCCTTCTTCACGCTGGCGCTGGCCGTGGTGTTTCTCGGCGAGCGGCCGTTGCCGTCACAGATCGTCGGCGCAATCGTTGCCTTTGGCGGGCTGGCGGTCATCGGCGTGGAGCGCATGACGGCTGCAGCGTTGATACCGCTGCTGATGGGCGTCGGCTCGGCCATTGCCTGGGCCTGCGGCAACATCGTCAATCGCCGCATCGGCCAGGTGAATGCGGTCTCCTTTGTCGCATGGACGAGCCTTGTACCCGTTCTGCCGTTGGTGCTGCTTTCGCTGGTGGTGGAGGGACCTGATGCGATTGCGGAAGGGCTGCGCAATGCGACGCCTACGATGGCTCTCGTGGTGATCTATATGGCCTATGGTGCGACCATCGTCGGCGCGGGTATCTGGAGTTACCTGCTTCTGCGTTATCCGGCCGGAACGGTGGCGCCGTTTTCGCTGCTGGTGCCGATTGTCGGTTTCGTCAGCGCCTATCTCGCTTTTGCGGAGCATATTACCGTCTTCGAAGTGGTCGGTGCCGCATTGGTCATCATCGGGTTGATGCTGAATGTGTTCGGCAGGCGGCTATCATTTTCGCGCGTCTCGTCCGGGGCCGCATAGATGTGGCGCAATTGCCTGTGCATTATCGGCACGGGGCAGACGCAATCGGTGATTTTTTGGTAAAGAGCATGTCCGGCCGCCGTTACGGGAATCGGCCGGATGACATGCAGCACGAGGAACGGAACATTGCAGGTCGGCATCGACATGGGAACCCTATCGGGCGGGCAGCAGGCCAAGCTCGATATTGAGGAATTGCTTGCAACGCGTTTGCTGGTGCAGGGCAATTCCGGGTCCGGCAAGTCACACCTTCTGCGCCGGCTCCTGGAGCAATCGGCGCAATGGGTGCAGCAGGTCATTATCGATCCCGAGGGTGATTTCGTCACGCTGTCCGACAAGTTCGGCCATGTGGTGGTGGATGGAGAGCGCACGGAAGCCGAGCTTGCGGGCATTGCCAACCGCATCCGCCAGCACCGCGTTTCCTGCGTGCTGACGCTTGAAGGTCTTGATATCGAACAGCAGATGCGGGCCGCTGCCGCTTTCCTCAACGGCCTGTTCGATGCGGATCGCGAATTCTGGTATCCCGTGCTTGTCGTTGTGGACGAGGCGCAGATGTTTGCGCCCTCCGTCGGCGGCGAGGTGACCGAGGATGCGCGCAAGGCGTCGCTGGGCGCCATGACCAATCTGATGTGCCGTGGGCGTAAACGCGGGCTTGCGGGCGTCATCGCCACGCAGCGCCTTGCCAAGCTTGCCAAGAACGTAGCGGCGGAAGCCTCGAACTTTCTGATGGGCCGCACCTTTCTCGATATTGATATGGCGCGCGCTGCCGATCTGCTCGGCATGGACCGGCGGCAGGCGGAAATGTTCCGGGATCTGCAGCGCGGCAATTTCGTGGCGCTTGGACCGGCGCTGTCGCGCCGCCCGTTGCCCATCGTCATCGGTGCGGTGGAAACCTCGGCGCGGTCTTCCTCGCCGAAGCTCATGCCGCTGCCGGATGCACCGCAGGATGTGGAGGATCTGATCTTCACGCCGGACCCGGAAGAGTTCACGCGACCCGCCACGCGCCGCACGCCGCCAGCGCCGCGCCCGACAACCGATATTCTCGCTGAACTCTCTCGCTCCACCCCCGCCGCCGCCGGTCCTTCACCGGAGCAGTCGGCGCGTGCAGGTCAGCCGGAGCTGACGCCGGAGGAGCGCGAAGAGAAGATCGCGGCGGTGCTGGTCGAAATTCTCGACGATCCGCAATCGGCCTATCGCACGGACGCCGTGCTGTACCAGGATTTTCTGGTGCGCGCGCGCATGCGCCGTATTCCCGGCACGCCGATGACGCTGGCGGATTTCCGCCGGCAGGTGGCGATTGCCCGCTCCGGCGTGGATGCGGCAATGGCGGCCAGCGAAGGCTGGGAGAAGGCGCTGGAATTGTCGATGTCGGTCTCCGACGATCTGCAGGGGGTTTTCCTGCTGTTGGTCAAGGCGGCGCTCAATGAGGAGCCTTGCCCATCCGACGCCCGTATTGCCCGCGCTTACGGTACCCATTCCGCCCGCCGTGCGCGCCGTCTTCTCGGTTATTTCGAGGAGAAGGAGCTTGTGGTGGTACACGCCGATTTCTCCGGCAAGCGCATCGTGGCGTTCCCCGATCTCGACGCGAAGACCGCACCCGGCGATGCGGATGCGGCTGAGGATGATGCGAGGCTGGCGGCGGAGTAATCGCTATTCAGTCAAAGTCCGCACCGCAAAACTGATCGTCGTGTAGAGACCACTGAGGCTCAGAGCCAGTACGCAAACAATAACGGCTATAAACAGTGCCGAGGTCAATCGATGCGGCCGTTGATAGGGGCGGGTGCTGACATGTGTTTGCAAGGGGGCGAGCCGGGAGAGCTGGGTCGCTGTCCATCCGTCACGTTCGAATTCCGGCGAAGCGATAAATTCAGCAAGATGCCGTTGTCGTCTAATGGAAGAAGGCAATTGCGCCAGAAAGCGTTGCGGTTCACGCCTGTTGATTCTTGACAGGAATATAGTGATCGCTTCCCTGAAACGCTCGTCGCGTGCGCCTGAGCAGAACAACATCCGTCCCGCTTCAATGAGATCGTTCATCTCAAGCAGCACTTCACCGTATTTTTGAAAGAGTGCCAGATCGACGTCGGGATGGCTGAGCCTGCCCTGAAGGATTTCCTTCGCTCGCCAAAGTTTCTTTTCTGAGATTGCCTGATCAACGGTTTCAAAAGTCATTTTTGCGATGAATTGGACGTTTGTTTTAATATTGAGAAAATAGATTTCGCTCTAGCTAACAATAATACAGATTATATATTTCATCATCAAAAAAGAAAGAGGAGGCGTAATCGCCTCCTCCTTGCTCATCATTACTCGATAGCCTTTGTTTCCTTGCGCGTTGCAATCAGCGAACCGATGATGCCGGTTGCGAGGATGGCGACGGTGACGCCGAGTGAGACGGCGGGCGGGATCTTGGCGATGCCCAGCATATCCGCGACGAAAATCTTCGAGCCGACGAAGACCAGAACCGCAGCCAGCGCGTATTTCAGATAGGCGAAGCGGTGGATGAGGGCGGCAAGTGCGAAATAGAGGGCGCGCAAGCCGAGGATCGCGAAGATGTTAGAGGTGTAGACGATAAACGGATCGGTGGTGATCGCGAAGATCGCCGGGATCGAATCGACCGCGAAGATGAGGTCGGCGATTTCGACCATGATAAGCGCCAGAAACAGCGGCGTCACGAAGGTCTTCAGCTTGCCTGTGGCAGCATCGGTCTCCTTGACGAAGAACTTCTCGCCATGCAGCTTCTCCGTTACCGGAAGGCGGCTGCGCATGAATTTCAGGATGCGGTTATTGCCGATGTCGTTCTCGTCATGGTCGGATGAAAACAGCATCTTGAGGCCCGTGAAGACGAGGAAGGCCGCAAAGAGATAAAGCACCCAGTGGAAGTTTTCGACAATGGCGGCGCCGCCGGCAATCATGATGCCGCGCAGAACGATCACGCCGAGGATACCCCATAGCAGCACGCGGTGCTGATATTGGCGGGGAATGGCGAAATAGGAGAAGATCATCGCGATGATGAAGATATTGTCCATGGCGAGGCTTTTTTCGACCACGAAGCCGGTGACATATTCCATCGCTGACTGTTCACCGGACTGGTACCAGATCCATCCGCCGAAGGCCAAGCCGATGGCGATATAAAAGCCGGACATCAGCAAGCTTTCACGGATGCCGATTTCCTTGGAATTCTTGTGCAGCACGCCGAGATCGAGCGCCAAGAGGCCAAGGACGAGAGAAATGAAGACCGCCCACATCCATGTGGGGGTACCGAGAAAATCGTTGAGGAGGAACTCCATCAGTCAACCTTTAGCCGGACGAGGTTGGCTTTGCGGATGGGGACGCGTATCAGGAATAAACGTGGGCCCCAACCTTCAAGAGACTCGACATCGCGTGTTGTCCGGTAACACGCCAGAGGGGCCCGAGTCCTGATTACGGCTTAGAAGTGGGTGGGCCTTCCAGCTTTTCAAGGGGTGGTTCGAGAAAAAAGCGGCGGGCTTTGTTTGACAAATTTGTAAAACGTGTTTAGAAGCCGCCCCAACGCCGGGCAGTCATGTCCGGTGTGTTTCGTTGACTGCCTTGCAGTTTATAAGCTGACGTTCGGCGGTCAACATCACCGACATGTCCCGTGGTCTCTCCATTCGCATGTGAGAAACCTGTCAGAGGTCCTGAAACGGGCTTCAGAGGAGGGCGTGTTTCCTCAAACCGGTTTGGCAACAAACCGGCATAACCTATTGAGAAGGAAATACGATGAGCAAGCGCGAATCGGCTAAGTATAAAATTGACCGCCGTATGGGCGAAAACATCTGGGGCCGTCCGAAGTCCCCGGTAAACCGCCGCGAATACGGCCCGGGCCAGCACGGTCAGCGCCGCAAGGGCAAGATGAGCGACTTCGGCACGCAGCTGCGCGCCAAGCAGAAGCTCAAGGGCTACTACGGCGAACTGCGCGAAAAGCAGTTCCGCGCCACCTACGACGAAGCAAACCGTCGCAAGGGCGATACCTCCGAGAACCTGATCGGCCTGCTCGAGTCGCGTCTGGACGCCATCGTCTACCGCGCCAAGTTCGTTCCGACCGTTTTCGCATCGCGTCAGTTCATCAACCATGGCCACGTCACGGTTAACGGCGTTCGCGTCAACATCGGTTCTTACCGTTGCAAGCCGGGCGACGTTATCGAAGTTCGCCAGAAGTCCAAGCAGCTGGTGACCGTTCTCGAAGCTGTTCAGCTCGCAGAACGCGACGTTCCTGATTACATCGAAGTCGATCACAACAAGATGGTTGCGACCTATGCTCGCATCCCGGCTCTGTCTGACGTTCCGTACCCGGTCGTCATGGAACCGCATCTGGTCGTCGAATTCTACTCGCGTTAATCGGCGCGTTTCAGTATTGAGAAAGCCGCCCCTCGGGGCGGCTTTTTTGTTTGCTGGGGAAGGCTTTGCATGCAGGACATTCAGGCGATCGTCGATTCCATTTACGACAGCATGGTGCCGCGCCTGGGCGAGGGCAAAGTTGCGGATTACATTCCGGAACTCGCCAAGGTCGATCCGAACCAGTTCGGTATCGCCATCACCACTGTCGACGGAACCACCTATACAGCCGGCAATGCGCTCACGCCGTTTTCGATCCAGAGCATCTCCAAGGTCTTCATGCTGACGCTGGCGCTCGGCAAGGCGGGCGAGACGGTATGGAACCGGGTGGGGCGTGAGCCGTCGGGGTCGTCCTTCAACTCCATCGTCCAGCTGGAGCACGAGCACGGCATTCCGCGCAATCCCTTCGTCAATGCCGGTGCCATCGTGGTGACGGATATCGTTCTTTCCGGCCACCAGCCGCGCGAGGCGATTGGCGAGCTTCTGCGTTTCGTCCGTTATCTCGCTGATGATGACACGATCAGCATTGATGATACCGTGGCGAAATCCGAGCAGGCGACGGGTTTCCGCAATTTCGCGCTTGCCAATTTCATGCGGTCCTTCGGCAATCTGCATCACCCCGTTGAATATACGCTGGGCGTCTATTTTCATCAGTGCGCGCTGTCCATGACCTGCGCGCAGCTTTCACGGGCCGGTCTTTTCCTTGCCAATCGCGGCCGCAATCCGCTGAGTGGTCATACGGTTGTGTCAGACCGACGCGCGCGGCGCATCAATGCGCTGATGCTGACCTGCGGCCATTATGACGGTTCGGGCGATTTCGCCTATCATGTCGGCCTGCCGGGCAAGAGCGGCGTGGGCGGCGGCATCATGGCAGTCGCGCCGGGCAAGGCGTCGATTGCGGTCTGGTCGCCGGGTCTGAACAAGGTCGGCAATTCGGCGCTTGGGTCGCATGCGCTGGAAATGCTGGCGACGAAAACCGGCTGGTCGGTATTCGGGGCTTGATATTGCGGGCGGATGCGGGCATTTCCTGCATTGAAAATGGCTGAATGCCAGAGCGGGCTAATCATGAACATTGTCACCAGCATCGCAGATGAGGTCGAGGCCGATCAGGACCTGGCCGGAGAAAATGGCGCTTCGCATCCGCTGTTCGACGCGGCACCCCGTTCTGTCTCCTTCAACAAGCTGCGCAAGCGGCTGTTGCGCAATGTACGTCAGGCCTTCGGGGATTTTGGCATGCTGAACGGTCAGAAGCGCTGGCTGGTAGGCCTTTCCGGCGGCAAGGACAGCTACGGCCTTCTGGCGCTGCTGCTTGATCTGAAGTGGCGCGGCCTTTTGCCCGTGGAACTCATTGCCTGCAATCTGGATCAGGGCCAGCCGAATTTCCCCAAGCACGTCCTGCCGGAATATCTGGCGAAGATCGGCGTCGCACATCGCATCGAATATCGCGACACTTATTCCGTTGTGAAGGAAAAGGTGCCGGCGGGTGGCACCTATTGTTCGCTCTGTTCGCGGCTGCGGCGCGGCAATCTCTACCGTATTGCGCGGGAAGAGGGCTGCGACGCGCTCGTGCTCGGCCATCACC
Source organism: Rhizobium sp. TBD182 (assembly GCF_001950375.1). Classification (NCBI taxonomy): domain Bacteria; kingdom Pseudomonadati; phylum Pseudomonadota; class Alphaproteobacteria; order Hyphomicrobiales; family Rhizobiaceae; genus Rhizobium; species Rhizobium sp. TBD182. The sequence continues at coordinate 67,573 of NZ_BDLN01000001.1, forward strand.
GCGAGGATATTCTCGAGACCTTCTTCATGAACTTCTTCCATGGCGGCCGTCTGGCTGGCATGCCGGCAAAGCTGATGAACGACGAGGGCGACCTGATGGTGCTGCGCCCGCTTGCCTATTGCGCCGAAGAGGATATGGCGAAATTCGCGGCGGCGATGGAATTCCCGATCATTCCCTGTGACCTTTGCGGCTCGCAGGACGGGCTTCAGCGCAATGCCATGAAGGAGATGCTGGCTGACATCGAAAGGCGTATGCCGGGCCGCAAGGACGTGATGCTGCGGGCGCTTGCCCATGTCAATCCATCGCATCTGCTCGACCCGAAGCTTTTTGATTTCTCGGCGCTTTCTGTCACCGGGGCGTCACCTGAAGAGCGTACGTAGGCCAGCCCTCCCTTATGAAGAAGTGCCCTTAGCGATGACCCTTTCCGATAAAGATATCGACTTTCTGATTTCCACCGTTGCCGCTGCCGGCCGCCAGGAAATCATGCCCCGCTTCCGCAATCTCGACGCAGGCGCGATTTCCGAAAAGACCTCTGCGGTCGATCTCGTCACCGAGGCGGATATTGTGACGGAAAAGGCGATAACCGCCGCTCTTCTGCAACGGTTTCCTAAGGCCCATATTGTCGGCGAAGAGGCCTATGACGCGGATCAATCCGTTATTCCTGCCCTTGCCGATGCACCATTTGCCTTCGTGATCGATCCAATCGACGGCACTTTCAACTATGCTTCCGGTTTCCCAGCTTTCGGCACGCTGCTCGCCGTCACCGTCAAGGGTGAGACGGTCGCAGGCATCATCCACGATCCTGTCATGGGTGATACCATCCTTGCTCTCAAAGGCGAGGGCGCTTATCTCCACCGCAAGGACGGCTCACAGGCAAGGCTCAAGGTTGCCGATCCCCTGCCATTGTCCGAAATGGTCGGCATATTTTCCTGGGGTCACAGCCATGAAGATCGCCGCCCGGTGATCGCCGCCAATATGGCCAAGATCAAGATGGCGCTTTCAATCAATTGCTCGGCCCATGAGTATTGGCTTGCCTCGACTGGCAAGCTGCACTTCATCGGCCATGAAAAGCTGATGCCCTGGGATCATCTCGCTGGCGTTCTCATTCATCAGGAAGCGGGCGGCTACACGGCCCGTTTCGACAATACGCCCTACCGGCCGGGACAGACGACAGGCGGCATCCTGTCGGCACCCGACAAGGAAAGCTGGAAGATGCTGCGCCGGGAAATCGTGGCCTTATAATATTGATGCTTAAATAGAAGGATATCGCCCATGGCTATCGAACTCGACATCGCCTCTCTCGCCAATGCGCTTCAGGAGGCGGCGGCAGTGGAAATCCTGCCGAGGTTCCGTAATCTGGGTGAGGGCGACGTCAGGATAAAGAGCGAGGCGATAGACCTCGTAACCGAGGCTGACGAGGCTGCTGAGCGGCTGATCCGCGCCCGCGTGCAGGAAATCATGCCGCAGGCGCTGTTCATCGGTGAAGAGGCCGTTGCGGCGGATGCCTCGCTGCTTGGCAAGCTTGCGGATGCGGATCTTGCCGTGGTGGTCGATCCGATCGACGGCACCTACAACTTCGCGTCGGGCCTGCCGCTGTTTGGCGTGATGATGAGCGTCATCTCCAAGGGCGAGACCGTTGCCGGTCTCATCTTCGATCCGATGGGCAATGACTGGGCGATTGCCGAAAAGGGCTCCGGCGCATGGCTTTGTGCCGCCGATGGCTCGCAGACGCAGATGTCAGTCGTGCCGGCACCGGCACTGTCGCAGATGGTCGGCATCGCCAACACCGGTTATTTTGACGTGGAGACCCGTCGCAAGATTCTCATGAACCTCGCGGATGTGCGGCTCTTCACCAGCTACCGTTGTGCTGCGCATGAATACCGCGTGTTCTGCGGCGGCCACATGCATTTCCTGATGTACAACAAGCTTATGCCCTGGGATCATCTCGCTGGCACCCTGCTTTCGCAGGAAGCGGGCGCCTACGCCGCCCGTTTCGACGGCTCGCCTTACCTGCCGCGCCACCTTGAGGGTGGCCTGCTGCTTGCGCCTGATCAGGAGACATGGGAATTGCTGCGCGAGAAGATTTTCACGGTTTAGTGAAGTTCAGCTTTTATCAACAAAAAGGGCGCGGAACCGAGTTCCGCGCCCTTTTTATTTGTCTGTCTGCCCTTAGTGCGTCGGCTTGTTGTGGGCCTGAAACAGCACGCCCTTTTCTCCGATCAGCACGAAGACGAGGCCGATAATGGAGACGGCGAAGAAGCCGGCTACCATTGGCAGCGCTGTGCCATCGAAAGCCTGACCGATAACGGCACCGATCAGCGAACCGCCGACGGTTCCCATGAAGCCAATAACGGACGAGGCCGTGCCGGCGACATGGCCGAGCGGCTCCATGGCGAGCGAGTTGAAGTTCGAGCCGATCCAGCCGAACTGGAACATGGCAAGCGCGAAGAACACGATGAAGATCGCAAAGGGCATCGGTTCCGGCCCGACCATCTGTACCACCAGCCACACGAAGGTGATGGCGATGAAGCCGAGCAGCGAACCGTGCGACAGCTTGCGCATGCCAAACCTGCCGACAAGCCTTGCATTGATGAAGGACGAGAAGGCCATGAACAGGGCGACGCCCGCAAAAGCGGCCGCAAACCATGCGCCCAGCCCGTAGATGCCCTTATAGACCTGTTCGGCGGAATTGATGAAGCCGAACAGCGCACCGAAGATAAATGTGCTGGAGAGCGTGTAACAGAGCGCGATACGGTTGGTGAGCACGATCTTGAAGCCACCGAGGATCGAACGAACCGTGAAAGGCCTGACGTCATCGGCATGGAGGGTTTCCGGCAGGCGGAAATACATCCAGGCGGTTACGACGGCGGCAATTCCGGCCATGAAGGCGAAGATAAGGTGCCAGTCACCGAAAAACAGCACGATCTGGCCAGTGCCGGGTGCGATGACCGGAACGACCATGAAGACCATCATGATCAGCGACATGACTTCCGCCATCTGACGGCCGCCATAGATGTCGCGCACGATCGAAATGGTGATGACGCGCGTCGCCGCAGAGCCGATGCCCTGAATGAAGCGCAGAACCAGCAGGCCAGTGAATGACGGTACGAAGACGACGGCAATGGCCGAGACGATGTAGATTGCCAGCCCGACGAGCATCGGCTTGCGGCGCCCGAAACGGTCCGAGATCGGTCCGTACAGAAGCTGGGCAATGCCGAAGCCTAGAAGATAGCTGGAAATGACGTATTGACGGTGGTTTTCATTCACGACGCCAAGTGACGCGCCGATTTCCTGAAGGCCGGGAAGCATGATGTCGATGGCAAGCGCATTCAGCGCCATCAGCATCGCGGCAAGCGCGATGAATTCCGTGCGCCCCATCGAAACGGCGCGCGAAGTTGTGGATTGTGAAAGTTCTGTCACAGGATTGCCCCAAAAAGAACGGCAAAGGCGTTGCATGAAGCAACGCCTGGCATAAGTTTTCTGACAATCAGGGTGGGCCGGATGAACCGGCCGAAATCAGGCCGCGCCGCGGACGCTGATACCCTGTTCTTGGAAGTGATTTTGAAGTTCACCGGACTGGAACATCTCTCTTACGATGTCACAGCCGCCGACGAATTCGCCCTTGACATAGAGCTGCGGGATGGTCGGCCAGTTGGAATAATCCTTGATGCCCTGACGGATGTCGGCATCGGCGAGCACATTGACGCCCTTGTAGTCGACGCCGAGATAATCGAGGATCTGTACGACCTGACCGGAAAAACCGCACTGCGGGAATTGCGGGGTGCCCTTCATGAAAAGAACGATGTCGTTGCTCTTCACTTCGCTGTCGATCATATCGTGAATGCCGCTCATAGGCCTATTCCTTTCACATGCGGTTCAAGGCCGCTGCTCTGACTTTGTCCCTAAATAACATGTCACGGCGCGATTTCCACCCGGGAAGCGTAAAAAATACGCTGGTGTGGTATCGCTAAGTGAAGGTCGCAACCCCGCTACCAGCGCGTCGTCCCGGGCGGGTAAGAAAAGTTGAGCATTATCTTCCCGATAGGCTCCCGCCGCCTGAAGACTGATTTTATTATCGGACCTGATCTGCCGTTATAAATATTGAGTTCCTGTTTGTTGTCGAACGTCATGGTTTCGTGCCCGCTATTCAGTGAGCAGTCATCCTTGCACTTGATTTCGATCTCGCTAGAGAAGCGACCCGCTTTGATATCGATAATTAGTTTTGGACTTTTCTGGTCCACCAGGCGGCAGGTGTTGCCGGTTTTGCAGAAGGCTGTGCCGGATATCCGATCAGCACCATCAAGCTCCACGACGAAGCCGATCTTGATCTCTTTGCTGCTCTTAACCTCGGCGGCACCTTGTAGCGGCCCCGAAATCGCCAACACCAAAAAGGTTGGAAGCACGCTGAGGTGATGCATCATCGAAGCCGCTGTCTGCTGCGGGCGGCGGCGGTGCGTCTTTTGCTCACCTGTTTTTTGGCCGGCTTGGGTTTGACGGCTGCTTTGATTGCCGCTTCCAGCACGGAGCCGACGATGCCGCCTGCGAGGGACGTGTTGCTTTTGGTCCGGCGGCGGATGCGGCGGGTTTTGCGAAGGCCTGTCTTGGCGAGGACTTCGGACAGAGCGCCTTTGACGACGCCGTTTAGCAATTGATCGACGATCCCAGACAAAATTCCCTCGCAACAAATAAATCATATTTCCGTCGCGTTTTTTACTATACGTGCATCGCCCACTGTATCAAGCGATCCTTTCGGGTGTCTCCAGCCCGAGGGTTTATGCATGCCGACCGTCAAGTCACGACTTGTTCTTTATTTCCCGGGCTTCGATCCGCTCGATGCGGCTGCGCATCATCTGCGCTATCAGCGGGCGGCAGCGCTTGCTGGCAAGACGTGGGATGTCAATTATGCCGTGGGTGCGCTGGAGAACTCTCCGGCTGGCGAAACATTCTCGGTGGATGCCTCGGCCGGCGACTGGCGGACGCGTTCCACCATCTTCGTCTACGACCACAATGCGGTGATATCGCGCCTGCGGGATGCGCCACTCTGGCGGCAGATCGCACTAGGCTTTGCGGCTGCGGCCGGTATCGTCGCGGAAGGTGGGGCAGGGCGTTACCTCCGTCATGCCTGGCGTTTCGGCCTGTTCTTCATTTTCCCGTTTCTGCTGATGCTGGTGGGGGGTGCGCTTGCGGCGGGGATCGCGCTCTCGCCATGGCTGTTCGGTTTGCCGCTCTGGTTGCTTGCGATCAGTCTTCCCGCTGCGGCCTTGTTCTTCGTGAAGGCGTTTCTGCCTTTCGCCGAGCGGTTTCATACGTTGCATCTTTATGCCGATTGGCGCTTTGCGCTGGCCGTAGGGCGCGATGAGCCGATTGCCCGCAACTGGATCGAAGAGAAGGCAGCCCTCGTTCTCAAGGCGCTGGAGCAGCCGTCTGAGGAGGTTCTGGTCGTGTCGCATAGCATGGGCGCCAGCCTGGCGCTCGCCGTGATAGGCCGTGTGCTGGAACTGCGGCCAGATGCGCTGGATGGCCGGAAGCTGTCCTTTGCGACGCTCGGTGGCGCTGCGCTGCAATGCGCGTTGCTGTCGAGTGCGGACAGGCTTCGCCAGAGCGTCGGCGTGATTGCGCGTCACCCTGAAGTGACATGGTTCGATATCCAGTGCCTGACGGATCCGATCCACCTCTACCGCTGCAACACCGTGGCGCTGACCGGGCACAAGGATGCGCCGCAGCCGAAGATCGTGCCGATCCGTTTCAAGCACTCGCTTTCACCCGAACGCTACAAAAAGAACAAGCGCAACTTCCTGCGCATGCACCGGCAATATGTTCTGGGGCCGGACCGCAAGTCCGGTTACGATTTTACCCTGCTGACGGCTGGGCCGTTGCCGGCTGCCTCCTTTGCCGATCTGGAATCGCAGCAACCACCTGTTTTGTAAGCGGCACGCGCCATTTGCCGGAAAAGAAAAGGCCCGCGTGACAGCCTCACGCGGGCCTTTTTCAATTCATGGCTTCAAGCGTTGCCGCGGCAAGGACAGTGAAACCGTTCTGCCGGAGACGCTTTTCCGGGCGCAGTCATTCGGGAGCCGAGGTCTGCAGGGCAAGGGCGTGCAGAACACCGCCCATATTGCCCTTCAGCGCGTCATAGACCATCTGGTGCTGCTGCACGCGGGTCTTGCCCTTGAAAGCATCCGCGACGACTTCCGCCGCGTAATGATCGCCATCACCGGCCAGATCGCGGATCGTGACCTTTGCCCCGGGAATTCCCGCCTTAATCATGTCTTCAATGTCGCCGGGTTTCATGGGCATGGTGTATCTCCTTAATTCATTCTGCGGCGATTAGAGTTTCGCCATCCATGAATTGAGGGAACCACGATTCATAGGCCAAGTGCAATTCTTTAATCTCGATAGCGCGTGCCGTGCCCAGCTTTACGCTTGAGCCGCCGGTGACGCCGATTGCCGGGCAGGAAACGCCCGCTGCCTTCGCTGCCGCGCGCACTTCATCCAGATCGCTCTTCTTGACGGTCAGCACATAACGGCCCTGATCTTCGCCATAGAAGGTGAGGACGGGATTATGGCCCTCGACCGCGTCGATCGTCGCGCCGATGCCGGAGGAAATTGCCATTTCGGCAACCGCGAGAGCCAGGCCGCCCGAGGAGCAATCATGAACCGCTGTGGCAAGACCGTCTGCGATAAGGGCGCGGACGAAATCGCCATTTCTCTTTTCAGCTTCCAGATCGACATGCGGTGCCGGGCCATCGATGCGGCCATGCACGTCGCGCATGTAAACGGACTGGGCAATATGGGTGCCAAGACCGGCAGGCGCGCCCGCCAGCAGCACGACTTCGTCCGCGGCGGCAAAGCGGATGCGCGCCATACGGCCCCAGTCCTTCAGCAGGCCAACGCCGCCGATGGTGGGGGTGGGCAGGATCGCCTGACCGTTGGTCTCGTTGTAGAGCGAGACGTTGCCGGAAACGATCGGGAATTCCAGTACGCGGCAGGCTTCGCCGATGCCCTTGATGGCATGGACGAGCTGGCTCATGATCTCGGGCTTTTCCGGATTGCCGAAATTGAGGTTGTCGGTGGCCGCGAGCGGCAAAGCGCCGGTTGCGGTGATGTTGCGCCAGCATTCGGCCACGGCCTGCTTGCCGCCTTCAAAGGCGTCTGCCTCGACATAACGCGGTGTCACGTCGGAGGAGAAGGCGAGCGCCTTCTTGTCATGGCCTTCAACGCGGACAACGCCGGCATCGCCACCCGGCAGCTGCAGGGAATTGCCCTGGATCAGCGTGTCATACTGCTCGTAGACCCAGCGGCGCGAGGAGTTGTTGGCCGAACCGACCAGTGACACCAATGCGTCGGCAATGTCTGCATCAGGAACGTCGTTCTCCGCAAGCGGAGCCTGAACCTTGGCGGGCGTCCACGGGCGGTCGTATTCCGGAGCCTGATCACCGAGATCCTTGATCGGAAGGTTGGCGACTTCCTCGCCATTGTGCAGCACGCGGAAACGCAGGTCGTCGGTGGTCTTGCCGACGATGGCGAAGTCCAGGCCCCATTTGACGAAGATCGCCTTGGCGACTTCTTCCTTGGAGGGCTCGAGAACCATGAGCATGCGCTCCTGGCTTTCCGACAGCATCATTTCGTAGGCCGTCATGCGCTCTTCGCGCACCGGTACGGCGTTGAGATCAAGTTCGATGCCGAGATCGCCCTTGGCGCCCATTTCGACGGCCGAGCAGGTAAGGCCTGCGGCACCCATGTCCTGAATGGCGATGACCGCACCTGTTTTCATCAGCTCGAGGCAGGCTTCCAGCAGGCACTTTTCGGTGAAGGGGTCGCCGACCTGAACGGTTGGGCGCTTTTCTTCGATCGACTCATCAAATTCGGCAGAGGCCATGGTCGCGCCGCCGACGCCGTCGCGGCCGGTCTTCGCACCGAGATACACCACCGGCAGGCCGACGCCCTTGGCTTCCGAAAGGAAGATCGCATCGGACTTGGCAAGTCCGGCGGCAAAGGCGTTGACGAGGATGTTGCCGTTATAGCGGGGATCGAATTCCACTTCGCCGCCGACGGTCGGCACGCCGAAGGAGTTGCCGTAACCGCCGACACCGGCGACGACGCCAGCCACGAGGTGGCGGGTCTTCGGATGGTCGGGTGCGCCGAAACGTAGCGCATTCATGGCTGCGATCGGGCGTGCGCCCATGGTGAAGACATCGCGCAGGATGCCGCCGACGCCGGTTGCCGCACCCTGATAGGGCTCGATGTAGGACGGATGGTTGTGGCTTTCCATCTTGAAGACGACGCAGTCGCCATCATCGATATCCACCACGCCGGCATTTTCGCCGGGGCCTTGAATGACGCGCGGGCCCGTGGTGGGCAGGGTCTTCAGCCATTTCTTGGAGGACTTGTAGGAGCAGTGCTCGTTCCACATGGCCGAGAAAATGCCAAGCTCGGTAAAGCTCGGCTCCCGTCCGATCAGGTCGAGGATACGCTGGTATTCGTCGGGCTTCAGCCCGTGGGATGCAACGAGTTCCGGGGTGATCTTGATGGAGTTTGGAATCGACATAGGTCTCACGCGGTTCGAGCCGAGGAAAGTTTCCGGTTCTTTAGCGCAAGAGGCCTCTCCGTGCGACAGGAAAATGCGCAGTTTTGCCAGCAAAACGCTGCTTTGTTGGGTTATTCAGAACTTGTAGCCGACCATAAGTCCGACACGCGTCAGCCCGTCATTGGGGCCGTCGCACAGATTGGCATGGGAGGCATGTTCGATCTGGGTCGAAATATTCCAGTTGCTGTTGAAGCGATATCCGATGGCGGCATATTCATGAAAAAGCACGCGGCAACCGAATTCCGCGCCAGTTTCGCCCGGACCATTTCTCAGCCTGCCGTCATGCCACAGGCCGCCAAAGCCTAGGTCGACGAAAATCTTCGGATTGAGGTCGAAGGTCCAGTTGATACCGCCGTAAACGGTATTTGCTTCGCCCTCGGTGCCGATTTCCGCACCCAGATGCAGACGCGGTCGGGCAAGCTTTTCGCCAAAGGTGACGGCCGAGGCGCTCGCGAAAGGATCGAAATAGGCAGTGAAGGCCGGGAATACACCATCTTCGCCGCCACCATTGCGATCGGCGAGCGAGGTTGTGACCCCGAAACGCAATTCATCGAACACCGTGCCGTCTGCGGCGGCGGCCGGCGTCATGTCACTCAACACACATGCTGCGAAAACCATCGCGAGAGCAACAAATGCCCTGCCGGATATGGAACCGAATGCTGCCATCGAATCATTCCCCGCTCCGAAGTAGGGAAAGGATGGCAGATTCGTCGGCGTGGTAAATAATGAGTTACTGAATTAGGGGGCGTGTTGCAGGAAAGACTCGTTCCCGCTCACGCCTCGCTTTCGTAGCCGGCTGAACCATTGTCGAGCAAATGCCGCAGGATACCCAGGGCATGCTTCAGTTCTTCCTGGTTTGACGGCCCGGAAAGGCTGATGCGGACACGGTGGTAAACCTTCTCCGTGCGCCCGGCCTTAAACTCGTCCTCGTCGTCTATCAGCACACCTTCCTTCATGGCAGCGCTGCGGAAGGTTCCAGACAGCCACGGTTCAGGCAGCCTCAGCCACAGAAAGGCGATGTCCGGCAGGGAGTTGAATTCCAGCCCCGCAAAGATACGTCTGGCGAGGGCCTCGCGCTGGTTGATCTCGGCGATACAGTCCTTGCGGATGTCGTCTGCGTCGCCGCTGTTGACGAGGCGTGCATTCAGTTCGGCGAGCATGAACGGCAGTCCGCCGGTTATCATCGAATGCGAAATGCGAATTCTCGAGGCGAATTGCGCCGGGCAGGCGACCCAGCCACCCCTGACGCCGGCGGAAACGGATTTCGACAGGCCGCCGACGACGAAAGTAAGATCGGGCGCGAATTCCGCAATGAGTGGGATCGCATCCCGCGTCATGGCGCCATAGAGATTGTCCTCCACGATCCATACGCCGTATCTGCGGGCGATATCGGCGATCGCCCGCCGCCGCTCCTCGGGCAGGGTGGCGCAGGTCGGGTTCTGGCCCGCCGACATCAGGAAGATCATCTTTGGATGCTGTTGGGCGCAAACGCGCTCGAAATCATCGGGGATAATGCCTTTCTCATCCACTTCCACCAGTGTCACCCGCCGTCCGGCAAGGGCGGCGCTGCGGCTGATATGGGAATAGGTGAGGGGTTCGAAAACGATACGGTCGCCCGGCGCGGTCATTGCCGTTACCACACTCATCACCGCAGCATGGGCGCCAAGCGTCGAAACGATGTTTTCCGGTTTCGGCGACCAGCCATTCTGGGAAAGCCAGCGAACGCCCGCCATGCACCAGTTGTCGGGAAAGGAGCGGGTGTAGTTGGAAATTTCGAACGGATGCTCTCTCGTCACGGCCTCGACGTGTTTGCTGACCAGCGCGCTCTGCCCGACATCGGGAGCAGCCGTGGTGTTCAGGCGGAATTCGGCGCTGGTGTCCACCGCGTAGCGCGTGCCGCCGAATGCCGATGCCGTCGGTTCCACGCGTGATAACGGGGCGGCAGCCTTACGCTCGTTGACATAGGTGCCACGGCCGACTTCGCCGCTGACGAGGCCGCGTTCATGGATGAGGGCATATGCCCGGCTGATTGTACCGATTGTAACGCCCAGATCGAAAGCGAGATTGCGTTGCGGCGGCAATTTCGACCCGGCCTGCAAGATGCCATCCGAAATTGCGCCTTCGATCTTGTCCGCGAGGCGAAGGTAGATGGGGCCGTTGCCCTCGGTGATATCGGGAAGCCAATTTGTCATGGTGACAATTTATGCATTGTATCTATCCGCAAGTCAATTGTATTTATCGGATGCAGTCAATGAGATCAAACGCACGGAGACAATAGGTGCAATATGCGCAAGATGGATCAATACCTTTCGACAGCGGATACGCTTTATCCTGACGGCTACGAACGGGAACGCGTGTTCCGCGATACCGGCGACATGGTCGCACCGTCGCCCTTTCCGGCCCGGATCGCTCACACGCTTATTGGCCGCCTGATTGCGGGATTGTCCAACTGGCATGGCAAACGTCAGGGACGGCTTGCCTTGCGGGAATTGTCCGACGATCTTCTGGACGATATCGGCGTTACGCGGGACGAAGCCTTGAAGGAGGCCGCGAGATCGCAGCTGTTTTCATGGCCGTCGCGGCCGCTTTGATTTTCTGCCGGAGAGCGGCGCCATCTTTCCCCGGTGCCTGAACAGCCATTCGGCAGGCCCGCCACGCCAGTCCCAACCGGCGTCGGCGGGTCTTTTTTGTATTTGGTCGGCTTTTAGCGCAGTTTTGCCCGATCAGCAGCCCTTGCCGCCATTCGCCCAGCGTTTGACGTCGGTTGCGATGCGCCCGGAGATGGCTTCGTTCATAACGGGGCCGAAAGCGTCGAGCTTTGCCGGGTTGCCTTCTGCCTGAATAACCAGCATCGGGCGCGATTCCGGGCTGTTGCGCGGTACGAGCAGAATGCGCGGACGGCCCGAGAAGGAGTTGAGTTCGGGCGCCAGGCGATAGGCCTTGAAGGCCGGATCGCCCGATTTGAACCAGCAAGCATTGGCGCCAAGCGCGATTCGCTCCATCGTCGGTAATGCCGCACGGGATGCGGAGGATGATGCCGGTTGCGGCTTGGGCTGGCACGCAGCAAGCGCTGCTGCGGCGAGAAGCAATCCAGCGGCCTTCGGGGCGTGGGAACGGAGCAGGCGGTTCATCGCGTCATCCAAGGTAAGGGCCAAAAACTGGAGCCATAAAGAGCATCATCGGGAAGAGGGCAGGCGCATGGCCCGCCCGCTTGTCAGGCTGCTATAACGCCAAGCGCCGAGGCGAAGAGGCCACGGCCGTCATTGCCGCCATGGGCAGCTTCGATCAGGTTTTCCGGGTGCGGCATCATGCCGAGAACGTTGCCCTTGGCGTTGATGACGCCGGCAATGTCGTTCAGCGAACCGTTCGGATTGGTGCCATCTGCATAACGGAAAACGACCTGACCGTTGTCTTCGACGGACTTAAGCTCATCCGTATCGAGGAAATAGTTGCCATCGTGGTGGGCGACGGGGCAGCGCAGAACCTGGCCCTTGTCATAGGCGCGGGTGAATTCGGTGTCGTTGTTGACGACTTCGAGTTTCACTTCGCGGCAGACGAATTTCAGTGAGGCGTTGCGCATCAGCGCGCCCGGCAGCATGCCCGCTTCGACCAAAATCTGGAAGCCGTTGCAGACGCCGAGAACCTTGACGCCCTGCTCAGCCTTTTCGCGAATGGCCTGCATGACCGGCATGCGTGCAGCAATTGCGCCGCAACGCAGATAGTCGCCATAGGAAAAGCCGCCCGGAATGACGATCAGGTCGACATCCGGGATAGTCGTCTCCGTCTGCCAGATGGTGACGGGCGCCTTGCCGGAGATTTTCGTGAGTGCCGCGATCATGTCGCGATCGCGGTTGAGGCCGGGAAGTTGGACGACAGCGGATTTCATGGTCGGCGGCTCCTGCGGCTTTAGAGAATGGCGATAGAGTAGTTTTCGATAACCGTATTGGCCAAGAGCTTTTCGCACATCGCCTTCAGGTCGGTCTCGGCCTTGGCCTTGTCTGCACCTTCCAGTTCCAGATCGAAGACCTTGCCCTGACGGACATGGCCGACGCCACCGAAACCGAGGCTGCCGAGTGCGCCTTCGATTGCCTTGCCCTGCGGATCGAGAACGCCGTTCTTCAGCGTAACAGTCACCCGTGCCTTGATCACCTGATCTTCTCCTGATTTTACCTTGCTAGGCCGATATTATTTCACGAGGCCGAAATTACTTTACCAGGACAGGGCCGGTGCCGCGGATCGGTTCGTTTTCATTGATGATGCCGAGACGGCGTGCCACTTCGGAATAGGCTTCCACGAGGCCGCCCATGTCGCGGCGGAACAGGTCCTTGTCCATTTTTTTCTGGGTCTCGATGTCCCACAGGCGGCAGCTATCGGGCGAAATCTCGTCGGCGAGGATGATGCGCATCATGTCGCCTTCAAACAGGCGGCCGCATTCGATCTTGAAGTCGACCAGCTGGATGCCGACGCCCAAGAACAGGCCGGACAGGAAGTCGTTGACACGGATCGCCAGCGCCATGATGTCGTCAAGCTCGGCAGGGTTGGCCCAGCCGAAGGCCGTGATGTGCTCTTCGGAGACCATCGGGTCTTCAAGCTCGTCGGACTTGTAGTAGAACTCGATGATGGAGCGCGGCAGAACCACGCCTTCATCGATGCCGAGTCGCTTCGACAGCGAGCCGGCGGCGACATTGCGCACGACGATCTCGAGCGGGATCATCTCGACTTCCTTGATCAACTGCTCGCGCATGTTGAGGCGGCGGATGAAGTGTGTGGGAATGCCGATCTTGTTCAGATGCGTGAAGACATATTCACAAATCCGGTTGTTCAACACACCTTTGCCGTCGATGACTTCGTGTTTTTTCTTGTTGAAGGCAGTCGCATCGTCCTTGAAGAACTGGATAAGCGTGCCTGGCTCCGGACCTTCGTAGAGGATCTTGGCCTTGCCTTCGTAAATACGGCGGCGACGGTTCATAATGGCAGGTCTCTTGGTTCACGCCGATTCTGGTGGCGTTGCGTTTCTGTCTTTGAGCGGTCCCATAAAGGAAAAGAGTGCATTCTACAATGCGGCTCGCATATCTTCCCTTCAATTCTTGTGTCGGGCGGAAGAATGTTGCCCGGCCGAAAATCGACCGGCTTCAGCGGCTGGCCGCGATGGTCAGGGCTCGTTCACCTTGAGGCGGCTCAGGAACTGGGCAAATACCATGCCACCCTCGGGCCAGGGGCCATGGCCAGACTCGGCGTTGATATGGCCGGACATGCCTGCATCCACCAACATCGCACCCCAGGCGGCGGCAATATCGTCGGCATGTTCGTAGGATCCGAAGGGATCGTTGCGGCTGGCAATTGTGATTGCCGGAAACGGCAAGGGATCGCGCGGATAGGGACCGAAGGTCATCAGATGTTTCGGCCTGATATCGGGATTGGCGACATCCGGCGGCGCCACCAGAAGCGCGCCTGCAACCTTCTTGCCGATTTCCGGAAGGGCGTGGATGACGGTCGGCACACCCAGCGAATGGGCGACGATGACAACGGGCTTGGTCGAGGCGTTAACCTCTTCCACCAGCCGCGCGATCCAGTCTTCCTTCACCGGTTTTGACCATTCAGCCTGCTCGACGCGGCGCGCTGTCGAAAGCTTGCGCTCCCAGCGTGTCTGCCAGTGGTCAGGACCGGAATTGGTGTAACCCGGTACGATGAGAATATCTGCTTCTGAAACTTTCATGGGCCCATATCTGTGGTTTCATGCCGTCACGATCAAGGTCGCGACGGCATTAACTTCGGGAGCCTCGCCTCAGGCGTTGCCGAAGACGCGGGCGAAGATCGTGTCGACATGCTTGGTGTGGTAACCGAGGTCGAATTTTTCACGGATGACGCTTTCGGGAAGGGCGGCGCGCACTTCCTCGTCGCCCAGCAGTTCCTCAAGGAAATCCGCACCCTGTTCCCAGACCCTCATGGCGTTGCGCTGCACCAGACGGTAGGCGTCCTCGCGGGACACGCCGGCCTGCGTCAGCGCCAGAAGAACGCGCTGCGAGTGCACGAGGCCGCGGAACTTGTTCATGTTCTTCAGCATGTTGTCGGGATAGATCACCAGCTTTTCGATGACGCCGGCAAGGCGGTTCAGCGCAAAATCGAGGGTGACTGTGGTGTCGGGGCCGATGGCGCGCTCCACGGAAGAGTGGCTGATGTCACGCTCATGCCAGAGCGCCACGTTTTCAAGCGCGGGAACGACCGACATGCGCACCAGGCGAGCAAGGCCCGTGAGGTTTTCGGTGAGAACCGGGTTACGTTTGTGCGGCATGGCCGACGAACCCTTCTGGCCGGGAGAGAAGAACTCTTCCGCTTCCAGAACCTCGGTGCGCTGCATGTGGCGGATTTCGATGGCGACGTTTTCGATCGACGAGGCGATGACGCCGAGGATGGCGAAGAACATGGCGTGGCGGTCACGCGGGATGACCTGCGTGGAGACCGGCTCGGGCACGAGGCCGAGCTTTGCGCAGACATGTTCCTCGACGCGCGGATCGATATTGGCGAAGGTGCCGACAGCACCGGAGATCGCGCCCGTGGCGATTTCCGCGCGCGCATTGACGAGACGCTCGCGGTTGCGATGCATCTCGGCGTAGAAGCGGGCGAAGGTCAGGCCCATCGTGGTCGGCTCGGCGTGGATGCCGTGGCTGCGGCCGATGCGTACCGTGTTCTTGTGTTCGAAAGCGCGGGTCTTGAGCGCCGCCAGCACGCGGTCCATATCGGCCAGCAGGAGATCGGCAGCGCGGACGAGCTGGATGTTGAGGGTTGTGTCAAGCACGTCGGACGAGGTCATGCCCTGGTGGATGAAGCGGCTGTCGGGACCGACGAATTCCGCAAGGTGCGTCAGGAAGGCGATGACGTCGTGTTTGGTGACGGCCTCGATCTCGTCGATGCGGGCGACGTCGAAAGTCGCGCTGCCGCCTTTTTCCCAGATTGTCTGTGCGGCCGATTTCGGAATGACGCCGAGCTCGGCCAGCGCGTCACAGGCATGCGCCTCGATCTCGAACCAGATGCGGAATTTTGTTTCCGGCGACCAGATGGCGACCATTTCCGGCCGGGAGTAACGAGGGATCATGGCAATGACTTTCTTTGTGGAGGAATTTTGCTGCCCGTTTAGCAAAGTGTTCCGCGAATCTCAATCTATCAAGCCTGCGCATCGGCTCGATGCGTACATTCAAAATGCTAGAGCGTCCGTTGTACGTCCGAACGGACGCATGGCGCTCTGTGCGCACGGCGGCAAAGGATTGCGCCTGCCAGCGCAAGCGGAATGGTGGCAAACGGAAAATAGAGGCCGAGGCCGAGAATGCAGAACTGGTAGATCGCGCCAAGCGAGGTGAAAAATTGCTGGAAAAACCAGATGCGGGAAAATGCCGGCGCGTGCCATTGCGCATAAAAGATGCGGTACTGGAGCGCGAAAAATGCCGCCGCGACCGCGATCGTGAAAAAAGCGATGGCAAGGCAGCTTGCCGCAAAACGCAGCGGCAGGCTGGTGGATGCGGGCAGGAAGCGCAAGGCAACCATGGCCAGCGGCCAGCCCAGGAGACCGCCGAAGAAGAACAGCACGGCGATATCGGCGGCATGGTCGGTTTCCAGCCGGTTGCGGAGATAGAGGCCGAGGGTAGCGGTGGCTGCCGAGATGGCGGCCCAGACAAGCGGAGCGAGGAGCGAAAACAGCGCTGCCGGGATGACGTCGTGGAAATTCCGCCTGTCGCTGTTCATCAAAGCCCCCACCCAAACGCCCTGCCGTCCCGTCTCCGGTGTCTCCGGCTGCTGTGGCGGGTCAGGACCGGGCGGCTTCCGACACCGAGCGCAACAATGAAACCGTCTTGCGATAGTCTGCGACACCATCGCCCTTGAAGACGGCCGAACCGGCCACCAGTGCGTTGGCACCGGCTGCGACGATGGCGCCGGCTGTCTCCGCCGTCACGCCGCCGTCCACTTCAAGTTCGATCGGCCGGTCGCCGATCATGGCCTTTGCCGCACGGATCTTGTCGAGCATGGCCGGAATGAATTTCTGTCCGCCGAAACCGGGATTGACGCTCATGATCAGCACGAGATCGACATCGTCAAGCACGTTTTCGATGACCGAAAGCGGCGTGGCGGGGTTGAGCGTCACGCCGGCCTTCCTGCCGAGCGTGCGGATGGTCTGGAGTGAGCGATGGAGATGCGGGCCTGCCTCCGCATGGACGGTAATGCCGTCGCAGCCGGCCTTGGCGAAGGCTTCGAGGTAGGGATCGACGGGGGCAATCATCAGGTGGCAGTCGAAAAAGGCATTGCTGTGCGGGCGGAGCGCCTTAATGACGTCAGGACCGAAGGAGATGTTTGGCACGAAATGGCCGTCCATGACATCGAGGTGGATCCAGTCTGCGCCCGCTTCCGTCACATCGGCGACTTCCTGTCCCAGCTTGGCGAAATTGGACGCCAGAATGGACGGTGCAATCCGGATGGGCAGGGACATGGGGCAAACTCCTCTCGACGCGTTGCGTAAGCTGCCTTTAGCATCAAGTATCAGGGTTTGAAACGGCTTGTCGCGCGGTTGCCGCCGGTTTTCAGCCGCGGCTTACTGAATTTCCAGCGATACCGGCTTCACCTATTGTCTTTCGGCCTTGTCCGCCTGTTCGAAACGCTGGCCGTTCCAGCGCTGCAGGCGATAGGGATTGTCTGCAAGCTCATGCGAAGGGTTGAAAGCGATATCGCCAAGCACGGTTTTGAAGACGGTACCGTTCGCCAGTATCTCCGGTGCGGGTTTCCCTTGGGATTGGGCTGCTTCGGCAAGCGCCGCAGTCAGTTCCGCAGCCGCATAGGAGGGCAGGACGTAACCTTCCGGCTCGATATTGGCGGCACGCAATTCGCCGGCGACGGCCTGTGCCGAAGGCAATGTGTCATAGGCCGGGCGCGTGACCGCTAGCACATTTGCCGCAAGTGGCACGGGGTTGTTTGCCGCATTCATGGCGTCGCCACTCATGATGGTGAGCGGAATGTTTTCGGAGCCGGCGTCTCTGGCGACAATCGCCACGTCGTTGCGTTCCGCGCCGATGAAGACATGGGTGATGCCGGTGCGCCCCAGCCGGCGTACAAGCGCCACCTGTTGCTCCTGTGCCGGGCGCAGCGTATCGGTGAGTGTCGGTTTCAGCCCGTTCTCCTCCAGCGCCGAACGGATGCGATCTACCAGATCGCGACTGAAGATCGTGCCATCATCCACGAGTCCAATGGAATGTCCCTTCCAGTCGCGCAGGATGATTTCTGCGGCCCGGTCCGATTCGGCCTTGTCCGATGGCGCTAGGCGGAAAAGCGGCCAGCTATATTTCAGAGCGTCTTCCATCAGGATCGGGGCACGGCTGGAAAGCGTGATTGCTGGAATGGCGGCTGACTTCAGAGGCGGCAGAACGCCCTGAAGCGTTTCCGTGCACAAAAAACCGATTGCCGCGCTGACCTTGGCGGCCACGAGACCATCGGCAATCGCGCCGCCGCTGCCTTCTTCGCAGCTTTCATGGATTTCGACGACATCTAGCCCGAGCTTGGCGGCCGCGGCCTTCGCGCCCTGCCTGACCTGTTGCCCCAGCAGTTCGTATGGGCCGTTCTGTGGGGCAACGATGCCGATCGTCGCCGCGCATGCTGAGCCCGCAAAGGCAAAACCGGCGATGATCGTTAGCAGGCGAAGTGAAAGCATGACGTGCGCGAAATCCTGTTGTCCCGGTTTGATGTTTATCGGCAACAACCGGTTTTCCAAAGGAAAAATCGCTGATACCCATCATAATCGCACATCATCGTTCACGGCACGGCGGTTTTGATCGCAACTCATCCAATTTGAAACAACAGTCTACAATGACGCGTTATGGTTGTATATATTCGATGTGATCGCGCGCGATTGTTTTTTGCCGAGATTCATCTTTTTTAAGGTCGGCAATTCACTCTGTAATTTCATAAGAGCGGAAGTACTGCTCGTCATGGTTTAGAGCATTTTTACTTTATAAAACTGTAACATGCAGTGCGTATAAGCACAGTTTTATAAGGGCGGGTTTGCGATTTTGCCTTTTATAGTGCACCCCAATAAAATGCACATTTTATTTCCACTCATCTAATTTATTGATATAAAAAGAGAATATACATATTTCCCTGCGCTTTATTTGTGCTTTGCCATGTTTTTTTCGCATTTGCGAGAAGATCTGCTTGACGAAAAGTAAATGGTTAGATTAGATATAGGTGTTTCAGGGGACGACTGAAATTGGCTGTAACAAGCCTCGGAAGTGTTCCGAACGTAAGCACTGCCAAACTATATTACATTCTATATTCTATTATTTTCATTACGTATAAACCGCTTCGGGCAACCGGGGCGGTTTTTTATGTGATGCTAATTTAAGCAATTTTAAATTGCATTCGAAGAGCTTCGCGAAAAGATATTCTTCCAGCATTGGGTTTTCCGAAAGCAAATCGCGCAGGAGCGTCGCGTCTGTCGCAGGCGAGGCCTGTTTTTAGTAAAGCTCAAGACGCCGTTGAGTGCCGCGAAAAGCCCACGCCGGTCAGCGCTGATGCCGCTTCCGTCCGCTAGCGACTCTATTTCGTCAGAGCAGCCAGCGCGTCTTTTGCAAAGGCAGAGATGGGTTCGGGAAGGTTATCGGGGTCGAACCAGCCGATATCGGAAAGCTTGTCCGGTTCTGTCAGTACCGGCTCACCCTGCGTGTCGCGGGTGACGAAGATCAGCGAGACCCAATGGTGCCGGTCTGCGACATTGATATATTCGCTATGACAGAGAAATTCGACCTTGCCGATTGTCAGCCCGGTCTCTTCTTCAGCTTCTCGCCGTGCTGCGGCGAGGGATGATTCAAGGTGATCGACTTTGCCGCCCGGAATATTCCAGTATCCGGCTTCCGGCGCTTTCAAGCGCCGGCATAAAAGCAGGCGGCCATCACGCAATATGGCAAGCCCAACGCCGACGCCTGGAAAATCTTGTCCTGGCTTGATCGTCGGCGTCATGCGTATTGTTTCCTGCGTCAGGCCGTCGGGGCTCAGCCCTTGGCGTTTGCCACGATCAGCATGAAAGCGGGAATGTCATCGCCGAAACCAACAGGCGTCGGGCCATCGTCATGGTCACGGTAATGGCGGCGACGGTCGCGGTTGTCGTCATTGGCGTGCAGCGGGTTCAGGTTGCGGCTGTTGCGCTCGGAATTGCGCGGGGTCTTTTCCGGTCTGCGTTCTGCCTTCACCTTGTCTTCTCCGTGAGCCGCGATGTCCGTATCCACAGTGGTGGATTGTGCACCCTGATTGATGTTTTCGACCGGCGATGCAGGTGCATCGCGACGGTTTCTGTCGCGGCCTCTGCCGCCACGTTCCTTGGTGCCCCGGCGGCCGGTATTGCTTTCAAAGCTTTCCATGGGCGCGGGGAGGGAGGACAGGTCACCGTTCAGCCATTCGACCTTCTCGGTGATCAGCTTTTCGATCGCGTCGAGATATTTCGCATCGCTCTTGGTGACGAGGGTGAAGGCCTTGCCCGAACGGCCAGCACGACCGGTACGGCCAATGCGGTGGACATAGTCTTCGGCATGAATGGGAACGTCGAAGTTGAAGACGTGGCTGACATCGGGAATATCAAGACCGCGGGCTGCAACGTCGGAAGCGACCAGCAGCGTCAGCTGACCGTCCCGGAAGTTCTGCAGCATGGTCGTGCGCGAACGCTGGTCCATGTCGCCATGCAGCGCGCCGACGGAAAAGCCGTGACGATCCAGCGAACGGAAGAGGTCGGCAACGTCCTTTTTGCGATTGCAGAAAATGATCGCGTTCTTGAGTTCGGCTTCTTCGGCACGGACGAGATCGCGCAGGACAGCGCGCTTCTCATAGTCCTTGTTGTGCGAAGCGACGATGCGCTGGGTAACGGTTTTTGCCGTGGAGGAGGGCTTGGCAACCTCGATACGGGTCGGGTTCTGGAGGAACCTGTCGGCAAGCTTCTGGATTTCCGGCGGCATGGTGGCCGAGAAGAACAGGGTTTGCCGGGTAAAGGGGATCATCTTGGCGATGCGTTCGATATCGGGAATGAAGCCCATATCCAGCATGCGATCGGCTTCATCGATTACGAGGATTTCAACGCCGGTCATCAGGAGCTTGCCACGCTCGCAATGGTCGAGAAGGCGGCCGGGCGTGCAGATGAGAACATCGGCGCCACGCTCAAGCTTGCGGTCCTGATCTTCAAAAGAAACGCCACCAATCAGAAGGGCGACGTTCAGCTTGTGATTCTTGCCGTATTTCTCGAAGTTTTCGGCTACCTGTGCCGCCAGTTCGCGGGTCGGCTCGAGGATCAGCGTGCGCGGCATTCTTGCGCGTGCGCGGCCTTTTTCCAGCAGTGTGAGCATCGGCAGAACGAAGGATGCGGTTTTCCCCGTGCCGGTCTGTGCGATACCGCAGATATCACGCTTTTCAAGAGCGGGCGGAATTGCGCCAGCCTGAATGGGTGTCGGCGTCGTGTAGCCGGCATCTGCAATAGCGGAAAGAACTTTTTGGCTCAGGCCAAGATCAGAGAATGTTGTCAAAGGAAGAACTTTTTCCGTTCTGGTTCGGTAAGAATACCTGCGTGCCGCTGCGACACTTGCAAAGACTTGGCGCGGGGATATGCCCAAATTGCCAGAAAGTCAAGGAAACAACCGGAAATGCGCGCGAAACGGCGAGACGCTGGCGAGGCTTTTGAGCCTTGGACGCGGTTTCGGGCGATTTATCGCAAAAAGGGCGAAAAAAGCGTTAAAATCGGACTGCTATTTGAGATAGGTTTTAAGCTCGGCCCCGGCGACCAGAAACCGCATCGGATCAACAGGCGTGTCGTTGCGGCGGACCTCGTAATGTACGTGCGGACCGGTGGAGCGGCCGGTGCTGCCAGCACGGCCAACGATGTCGCCGGCCTCCACCTTGTCGCCGGCTTTGACCAGAATGGTGGAGAGATGGCCGAATCGCGTCGATACGCCCTGGCCGTGATCGATCTCGACCATATTGCCGTAGCCGCCGGAGTTTTCCGCAACCGTCACCTTTCCAGCGCCCGTCGCCTTGACGTCGGCGCCTGTTTCGGCGCGAAAATCGATGCCGGTATGTAAGGCAGGCCGTCCAAGGAAAGGGTCGAGCCGGTTTCCGAATCGGCTGGTGATCGCCCTGCCGGGAGCCGGATTGCCAAAGGGCAGGGCGGTTGCGGTTTCCTTCACGATATCCAGCCGGTTGAGCGCATTGTCTAGATTGGTCAGAGACATATTGAAGGGATCGGTTTCATTCCCCTGCGGATCCGCATAGGGGCCGCCGACGCCGTCGGTGCCACTTTCGTCGATTTTCAGACCCGCCTGCCGGATGATATCCTGCATCGCGCTCGCCTTGTCCTCGGCGTCGCTGGTCAGTCTGGCGATCCGTGATATCTGCTGGCGTTCGATATCCTTCAGCGACAGCGTGACCTTGGAAAACACGCGGTCGGCGCGGTCGGAAGGCGTTTCGCCGTTTTCGGGCACATAGGACGCCCGCTTGTCGGTTCCGGCTGGCTTTTCCGGCTGCGACGGGCGGGGCGCCATCAGATTTTCTATGGCGGAGAGGCCACCTGTCAGATCGGCGCGCTTTTCCGGCGCCATCGCGTTCGAGAGCGAGGAGGGCGCGGTTGGAATGGGCGCCGTGGCCGTGGAGGCGGCGATGCCGGAATTTTCCGCGCGCTCCAGCAATTCGCTCATGCGCCCGTGTCTGGACGTGAGTGCCGCCTGCTGTTGCAGCAGCTTTTCCACTTTCTTTTCAACCACCTGCTGGTCGAGCAATTGTCTTGAGGTAACGCGGTCCACCTGCGCCCTCAGTGCGGCGATACGGTCTTCGTAATCGTGCTGCATGCGGGTCTGGCGCGCCATGGTCGCGCCGATCAGGTCGTCACGCAGGATGAGATAGCCGGTGGCGCCCAGATAACCGAGCGAGAAAAGGCCGATCGTGCAGCCGGCAAGCGCCGTCATCCAAGGCCGGATCGTCATGTGCCGGACCTTGTCACCGCTTGCCAGCACCAGAACGTGCTGCTGCCGCTTTTTGCCGAATACCCGGTTTTCCGCTGTATCAGTCAAAATCTCTCTCCGGACTGGCCGATTTCTCACAGGAAATCATACTTCGTTAAGGTTAACGAAGTTTTGCACCATGCGCCGGGCTGCGGGCGTCAGCCGCTGTTGCTGACAGCGGTGAGGGAGCGGTAAAAGGATGGCGTCAACCCGGCTTCGGCGCGGGCGAGGTCGTTGAAGGGCGGTTTCAGCGGTCCGCGGAAATTGGCACGTACCAGTTGCCTGAAGGTTGCTGCCGGGTCCTTCTTTTCACGGGCGCACAGGAAGCGAAACCATTTGGCGCCGATGGCGACATGGCCCTTTTCGTCATTGTAGATGACATCGAGAACGGCGGCGCTTTCAAGGTCTCCGGTTTCGCGCATCTTCGCCTGCAGGGAGGGCGTCACGTCCAGTCCGCGCGCCTCGAGGATGAGCGGCACGACTGCGAGCCGCGCGGTGAGGTCGTTGCGGGTTGAATGCGCCGCCTGCCAGAGCCCGTCATGGGCGGGCAGATCGCCGTAATCCGCGCCGAGGTTTTGCAGCCTTTCCCGCACCATCCGGAAATGTTTCGCCTCCTCGAAGGCAACCTGCATCCAGCCGTTGAAAAAGGAATGCGGCACCGGCTCGCTGGCATAACGGGCCACAATGTCGAGCGCGAGGTCAACGGCGTTCAGCTCGATATGGGCGATGGCGTGCAGCAGCGCTATGCGACCCTTGACGCTGTGGAGGGAGCGGCGCTCCACGGCGGTCGGCGGAACGAGTTCCGGTTTATCCGGCCTGCCCGGACGTTCGGGCAGGGGTGGATCTAGGGGGGAGCGCAGCGACAGGCGGCGCTCGAACCATCGTGTCGCCGTTTCCTGCGCCAGTGCGGTTTTTCTGTCGAGATCGGCGCAGGCAATCGCCTCGGTGGCGCCGCCGCGCAGCGAGATGATCCTGAAGGTGGGCGGCACGACAGGGGCGTCTCTCAGAGCTTCCGTGCGGCGTCGAGAACGGCCTGTGCGTGGCCCGGAACCTTCACCTTGTTCCAGATTTCCGCGATCGTACCGTCAGGTGCTACGAGGACGGTGGTGCGTTCGACACCCATGTATTTTTTGCCATACATGCTTTTTTCCTTCCAGACGCCGTAGGCCTCGAGCGCCTTCCGTTCCTCGTCGGCGGCCAGCATCACCGAAAGCTTGTGTTTTGCAGCAAACTTGTCGTGGCTTTTGACGCTATCAGGGGAAATGCCGATGACGACAGTATTGGCGGCCTCGAATTCCGCGCCAAGGGCACTGAAATCTATCGCTTCGGCGGTGCAGCCGGATGTGTCGTCCTTCGGGTAGAAATAGAGAACGACCGCCTTGCCTCGCAGGCCGGACAATGTCACCGTTCCTTCACCGTTGCGGGGCAAAGTAAAATCCGGTGCAGGGCTGCCAATCGTCAGTTCTGTCATAATCATCTTTCTTTCGCCGGGATGTTGAGTGAAAGTCGCCACATTCGATATATAGCGAAACCGGGCGTCGTCCAGTGTTGAGGCGAAACAAAAGCTATTCAGGGGCAAACACGGGCGTATGGCTGAAGTAAGGGGTGAAAAGGTCAAGTTCAGCAAGCGCGATATCGTTGCGCTGCATGATCTTCCTTCGGCGCAGGCCGAAGATCCTCTCATCGTGCATTGCCCGGCGCCGCGCTCCATGGCGCGTGCTCTCATCAAGATTTTCGCTGCTCTTTTCGTACTGGCCTTCCTGTCCATCGGCGGCATCATTGTCTCCGTCGAAACCGGATCGATCGACAATGCCCTTTCCAGCCAGGCGCAGCAGGCGCTCGAACGGGCGCTCGGACCCCACTACAGCGCGCGAATCGGTTCTTCGGCCATCAGGTTCTCGACCGGGCTGCGGCTTGCGCTGGTGGCGGAGGATGTGGATATCGTCGAGAAGGAATCCGGCCAGCATTTGAGCCGGGCAAGGGCTATCGGCATGGCGCTCGATCCGCTCGCGCTTTTGACCGGACGCGTCTCCGTGCAAAGTCTCGAGGCCGACGGGATGGAACTCGATACGGCCCTTTTGCCGAAGGGTAACGGTTTCGATCTCGCCAGCATCCGGCTGGACGCTGTTCCGCAGCAGTTGCAGGCGGCGTTTTCCCAGCTGGACAAATTGGCGCAGGCGTTTTTAAGCAGCGGAACAGAGGAAATCGATATTTCCAGCGTTTCGATCCACTTGCCACCGAGCGAAGCCGGCAAGCCACGCGTCGTTGAAGTGCGCGAGCTTTCGTTGACCCCTGACCAGCAGGGCGGATATTCGCTTGAGGGTGAAACGCTGTTTAACGGCGAAATCGCCAGCCTGTCGCTAAAGACATCGGGATCAGGCGGTGTGATCGACGGTTTCGACGCGCGCATCGACGGTTTCGACATCGGTCCTTTTCTGGAAAAATTCGATCCTGAAGGCAATCTTCATGAGGGGCTGAACGTCAAGACCGGTGTCAGCATCCTCGCCCGGCGTTCCATGCCCGGACATGAGCCGCGGCTGGAAATCTCGCTCGGCATGGGCAATGGAATGCTTCTTATCGGCGGCGAGGCTCAACCCTTCACGGCCGGCACCGTCAACGCGCGCTACGATTTTCAGAAAAACAGTCTTGTCATTGGGAATTCGCGGATTGATCTCGGCCGAACGGCTATTCCGGTCACTGGGGAAATCACGGATACCCAAGAGGGCTTCGGTCTTTCGCTGCGGATCGACAATGCGGTTGCCTCGGCCGAAGCCTCTGGCGAAGACCCCGTTCCTTTCAGCTTGAAGGCCGACGGGCAATTCAATGTCGCGACCAGGCAGCTTGAGGTACCCTCGCTATACGTCACCGGCCCGCTTGGAGACATGGCAGGCTCGCTGAAAATCCGCTTCGGCCAGGGCTCGCCTGAAATCAGTTTCGCCGGACAGATTCCCAAGATGGAGGCCACGGCGGTCAAGCAGCTCTGGCCGTTCTGGATGGCGCACAAGCCGCGCGAGTGGGTGGTCTCCAATCTTTATGGCGGCACGGTCACGAACGGCTCGATTGCGATCTTCATTCCGCAGGGACGGATGTGCGGTCCCGGTTGCCCGCTGGTGCTGGGCGAGAGCGAAATGCAGATCCGCTTCGATATCGACGGTACGCGTCTCAATACCACCGGCGACATTCCGCCGCTGCGCGACGTTGATGCGCATTTCAATCTCGTCGGCGGCCGGATGAATGTCGATCTCAAGAACGCGACATCCTATTTCGCCTCCAATCGGTCGCTTGCGCTGGAGGACAGCCGGTTCTCCATGTCCGACGTCTATGCAAAGCCCCTGCTTGGAAATCTCGAGTTGAACGTTTCGGGCTCGGCCGATGCCGTGGCGGAGCTTGCGACGCTGAAGCCTATCAATGCGCTCAAGGATACGCAGTTCAAGCCGGATGACTTCACCGGCGACGTGACGGCGAATGCAAAGCTGACCGTCGGCATGCTTTCCAGCCAAAATCCACCGCCGCCGGTGTGGACGGCCGATCTCGATCTGAAGAACCTGTCGCTGACAAAACCGTTTGCCGGCCGCAAGGTGACCGCGCTTGACGGTTTCATGTCCATCAACGACCGGCAGCTCAAGCTTGAAGGCAAGGGCCGGGTGGACGATGTGCCGATGTCTATCGAGATGACGGAGCCGGTGCGTAAGAATAGCGACGTTGCTCCAACGCTGTCGCTGAAAGCAACCCTGAACGAGACGCAGGTCGCCAAGCTTGCACCGGAGCTTTCCACGGTTCTTGGCGGCACGACCGTTGTGGAAATCGATGGCGCGGATACGAAAAGTCAGGAGATACAGCTCGATCTGGCGAAGGCGTCTATCATTCTGCCGGGGCTTGGATGGAGCAAGGGCGTCGGTATTCCGGCAAAAGCGACCTTTACCCTGGAAACCAGCGATGGCCGCACGACGATCAGTGATTTCTCCCTAACCGGGGACGGCTTCGGCGCGGCCGGAGATGTCACCTTCACCAAGAACGGGCTGATTTCCGCCGATCTCAGCCGCGTGCAATTGTCACCTTCCGACAATTACGCCGTCGCCGTCACTGCCTCCAAAAACGGATACAGCATCAACGCTTCGGGAAAATCTGCCGATCTCCGGCCGTTCCTGTCAAAGCTTCGCAGTTCCTCAGGGGCAGGTGACGGCACGTCGCGTTCGCAGCCGTCCCTTGCCATCAAGGCGCAACTCGACAAGGTCTACGGCTTCAATGACGAGATCCTTTCCAATGTCAGTGCCGATGTCAGTGTGCGTGACGGCAAGGTCCGTTCGGTTGATTTTCGCGGCGTCACCGGCAGAGGTCAGGCGGTTGTGGCTCAGACGACCAATCGCGGCGCGACGGGAACCGTGACGCTTACCAGCAGCGATGCCGGTTCTCTTGCCCGTTTCACCAATATCTACACCCGCATTCGCGGTGGTCTTCTCAATCTCGCACTTTCGACCGTCAACGGCAGCGACTGGAGCGGCTCGCTCGATCTGCGCAATTTCGCCGTCGTCAACGAAGCGAAGCTTCAGGATATCGTCGCCACGCCGACGGGCGATGACGGCCGGAGCCTCAACACGGCGGTCCGCCGCAATATCGATGTCAGCTCGGAGAAATTCCAGCGCGGTTTTGCCCGGCTCGTTTACGTCAACGGCTCGGTTGCGGTGGAAAACGGCGTGGTGCGCGGCGAGCAGATCGGTGCGACGTTCCAGGGCCTGCTGAAAGACCAGAACGGCCGTATGGACATGACCGGCACCTTTATGCCCGCCTATGGCCTGAACCGGCTGTTCGGCGAGCTGCCCTTTATCGGCATCTTCCTCGGAAACGGCCGAGATCGCGGTCTGCTCGGCATTACCTTCAAGCTTTCCGGCCAGACGGACCAGCCGAAGCTGACTATAAACCCGCTGTCGCTGATAGCGCCCGGCGTCTTCAGGCAGATTTTCGAGTTTCAATAAAAAGGGCCGCTTCCGCGGCCCTTCATCTGATGATTTTCGCGGGTGTTACGCCGGGCGAACGAGAACGTGCTTCTTCTTGCCAACCGAAAGCTTGATGATGCCATCGCCGGTGATCTCGGCGGAACCGATCATCTGGCGATCGTCGGATACGCCCTTGTCGTTGATCTTTACCGCGCCGCCCTGAACGTGACGGCGGGCTTCGCCATTCGAGCCGGCAAGGCCAGCGCGGACGATGAGCGACAGGACGCCGACGCCGGCATCGAGTTCGGATGCCGGAACCTCGATGGAGGGCAGGTTTTCAGCAAGCGCGCCTTCCTCGAAAGTCTTGCGCGCCGTTTCGGCTGCTTCTTCGGCAGCGGCACGGCCATGCAAAATGGCCGTGACTTCGGTTGCGAGGATTTTCTTCGCCTCGTTGATCTCAGATCCGCCAAGGGCGGCGATGCGTGCGATCTCATCCATCGGCAGCGTGGTGAAGAGCTTCGCGAACCGAACCACGTCCGCGTCTTCCGTGTTGCGCCAGTATTGCCAGAAATCATAGACCGGCAGCAGGTCCTTGTTGAGCCAGACGGCACCGGACGCGGACTTGCCCATCTTCGCACCCGAAGACGTGGTCAAAAGCGGGGAGGTCAGCGCATAGAGCTGCGGTGTCCCCATGCGGTGACCGAGGTCGATGCCGTTGATGATGTTGCCCCACTGGTCAGAGCCGCCCATTTGCAGGCGGCAGCCGGTACGCTGGTTCAGTTCCACGAAATCGTAGGCCTGGAGGATCATGTAATTGAATTCGAGGAAGGACAGCGACTGCTCGCGGTCGAGGCGCGTCTTCACGCTGTCGAAGGACAGCATGCGGTTGACCGAGAAGTGGCGGCCGACGTCGCGCAGGAATTCGAGGTAGTTGAGTCCACGCAGCCAGTCGGCATTGTTGATCATCAGCGCCGGATTTTCCGCGCGATCGTAATCGAGGTAGTTGGCGAAAACGTGCTTGAGCGAGGTGATGTTGTCCTCGATCATGTCTATTGTCATCAGCTTGCGGGCCTCCTCCTTGAAGGAGGGATCGCCAACCATGCCGGTGCCGCCGCCCATCAGCGAAATCGGCTGGTGACCGGTCTTCTGCATCCAGTGCAGCATCATGATCTGGGTGAGGTGGCCGACATGCAGGCTGGAGGCCGTCGGGTCATAGCCGATATAGGCGGTCACGGTTTCCTTGGCGAACAGTTCGTCGAGACCCGACTCGTCGGAGATCTGGTGAATGAAGCCGCGCTCATCGAGCGTACGGAGGAAATCGGACTTGAACCTGGACATAACCTTTTTCTTTCTGGTTGGACCTTTGCCGTCATTGTCTGTCAATGAACGCGGGGGGCTTTACCATTGTTTTTTGAAAAGTGCACCCGTTTCGGCCATGAATAACGGCGATTCATCTCCGCATGATTCGATATTGAAAGGGAGCAGCGCGTGGGCGAGGTCAAAACGGCAATCGGGCTGATGAGCGGGACGTCGATGGACGGCATCGATATCGCCCTGTTGCGCACGGATGGCGAAAACGTGGTCCGGCATGGGCCGAGCGGTTATTTCCCCTATGATCCGGGCCTGCGCGCCACTTGGCAGAAGGCGCTGGTTACGGCCAAAGCCATTCGCGAACGGCGCGAGCGCCCGGGTGACCTCGCGGATGCGGAACGCAAGCTGACGCTTGCCCATGCGGCGGCAGTCAAATCCTTCCTCCACCGCCACCGGCTTGAAGCCAGCGATATAGACGTGATCGGTTTTCATGGCCAGACGGTGCTGCATCGGCCGGATGAGGCGTTGACCGTGCAGATCGGCAACGGCGCGCTTCTGGCCGAGGAAACCGGTATCGATGTGGTGTACGACATGCGTGCCAACGACATGGTGCATGGCGGGCAGGGCGCACCGCTCATTCCTGCGTACCACATGGCGCTCTCCGCCAATCTGCCTGATGGCTTCGAAACGCCCGCCGTCTTCGTCAATATCGGCGGCATATCCAATCTCACCTATATCGGCGAGGGAGGGCGGCTTGCGGCTTTCGACAGCGGTCCCGGCAATATGCTGATCGACCAGTGGATCGAGGCGCATACGGGCAAAGCCTTCGACAAGGGCGGCAGGACGGCGGCGGGCGGCAGCGTCGTTGCCTCTCTAGTGACGCGCTACATGGAAAGTCCGTTCTTCTCGGCCAATATCCGCCGCTCGCTTGACCGCAGCGATTTCGTGCCGCCGCAAAAGGGCGAGGTTTCGCTGGCGGACGGCGCACGCACGCTGTCGCATCTGACGGGTACCGCGATCCTCAAATCGGCGAGCTATCTGCCGGAGGCGGCTAAGACCTATGTGATCTGCGGCGGCGGGCGGCTCAATCCTGTTATCATGGAAGAGTTTGCGAGCCTTGCTGCCAAGCAGGGTGCGCGGGTAATCGCGGCGGAAGAGGCGGGGTTCGACGGCGGGGCGATGGAGGCGGAGGCCTGGGCCTATCTGGCGGTGCGATCGCTGAAGGGGCTGCCGCTAACATATCCGGGGACGACCGGTGTGAATGAGCCGGTTACGGGTGGGGTTTTGGTCAGGGCGTAATAGACGACGGCGAGCCAAGCCCGCCGTCGATCATTGTAGGTAGATCAACAATGACCTAAGCTGCGCTCCTAAATCACCGAATGCGCTTCGCTGCCGGTTCCGGAACCAGTTCGCCATTCAGGCGGCGGTCGAGGTAGTCCTCACATTCGCTCATCAGCTCATCAACCTTGCCGTTGAAGAAGTGGTTGGCGCCGGGAAGGGTGCGGTGGGTGATGAGGATGCCCTTCTGGGTCTTCAGCTTTTCGACCAGACCGTTGACATCCTTCTCAGGCGCGACCTTGTCGGCGTCGCCATTGATGATGAGGCCGGAAGACGGGCAGGGGGCGAGGAAAGAGAAGTCGTAGGTGTTGGGCTGCGGCGCAATCGACATGAAACCTTCGATTTCCGGGCGACGCATCAGAAGCTGCATGCCGATCCAGGCGCCGAAGGAATAACCGGCGACCCAGCAGCTTTTCGAATCGGGATGCAGGCTCTGCACCCAGTCGAGAGCGGATGCGGCATCGGAAAGCTCGCCGGCGCCATGGTCAAACTCGCCCTGGCTGCGGCCGATGGAGCGGAAGTTGAACCGGAGCGTCGTGAAACCGCGCTTCTGGAAAAGATAGAAGAGCTGATAAACGATCTGGTTGTTCATCGTGCCGCCGAACTGCGGGTGCGGATGAAGGATGATCGCTATCGGCGCGCTCTTTTCCTTGGAGGGTTGATAACGGCCTTCGAGGCGACCCGCAGGGCCGTTAAAAATGACTTCGGGCATTGGTACTCCGGTCGTGTTTTTTCATTCTCCAACCGCATTCTTCCGACGAGAAGACTTGACGAACTGTGTCATCTTTTCTAGAACGCAGTTTAGAATAATTCGAAACTTTGCGTGTGCTTAAGCACTCGGACCGTGTCATAAGGCAAGCGCAACTGTAATTTCAAGAAAAATGCGTTTTGGCGCATGGAAGATTGAGCGAAGCTTTTCCGCGATGACGGTTTTGACGCGCACATATATGGACTGGAACGCCACGGCGCCGCTTTTGCCTGCCGTGCGGGATGCTCTTGTCCGCGCTCTCGATATCACGGGTAATCCGTCCTCCGTACACCGGGAAGGGCGCGCAGCCCGTGCGGCCGTCGAGGCCGCGCGTCGTGACGTTGCTGTGGTCTGCGGCGCCCAGGCGTCGCATGTGACCTTTACGAGCGGTGCGACCGAAGCGGCCAATCTGGTGCTTTCGCCTGAATTCAAGATGGGGCGCGCTCCCGTGCGCTATGGTCGTCTTTACGTTTCGGCGATCGAACACCCGGCTTTTCGTGAAGGAGGCCGGTTCGGCAAGGCTGACGTTACGGAAATTCCCGTTACGTCAACGGGTGTCATCGATCTTGCGGCCCTTGAGGCGCTGCTGTCAGCGCACGACAAGTCCACTGGTCTGCCGATGGTCGCCTGCATGCTGGTCAATAATGAGACCGGCATTCTTCAGCCGGTGGCTGAAGCGGCGCGGCTTGCACATGCAGCTGGGGGATTGATGGTCGTCGATGCCGTGCAGGCTGCCGGCCGCGTTCCGCTCGATATCAATGCATTGGAGGCCGATTTCCTTGTGATCTCGTCCCATAAGCTTGGTGGTCCGAAGGGTGCGGGGGCGCTGGTGTCCCGCGGCGAGGCGATGATGCCGAAGCCGTTGATCCATGGTGGCGGCCAGGAAAAGGGACATCGTTCCGGTACTGAAAATACCCTGTCGGTCATCGGTTTCGGTGCCGCCGCCGCTATTGCTGCGCAAAACCTCGAGACCGAAGCGACGCGTCTTGCAGCGCTGCGCGCAAGGCTGGAAGACGGCATGCGGGCAGTCGCGCCTGACGTGATCATCTACGGTGAGGATGTCGGCCGTGTCGGCAATACCACGTTTTTCACCTTGCCCGGTTTGAAGGCGGAAACGGGCCAGATTGCATTCGATATCGAAGGCATTGCGCTCTCGGCCGGTTCGGCCTGCTCTTCCGGCAAGGTGGGTGAAAGCCATGTGCTGACGGCGATGGGACGCGATCCCAAGCTTGGCGCACTCAGGATTTCGCTTGGTCATGCGACTGATGAGGCGGATATCGAGCGCGCGCTCGCAGCCTTTACGAAAATTGCCGGGCGGCGCAGGCTGACCGGTCAGGCCGCTTAAAATGCGGCAAAGAATTGCGGAATAGCAATTTTCCGCTTGCCGGGATGTGTGAAAAGCGCCATCCCGCACTTACATGGGTATAAGCTCCGCCCCGTTTATACGGGCCCGGATTATTTGCCCGAAGATGGATGAAGGCGGCTATCCGCCTTGATACGTTGACAAGCCACCGGACCTTGGCTCCGGCGAGATTGGAGAACGACATGGCAGCGGTTCAGGAAACGATCGATCAGGTTCGCCAGATCGATGTGGACCAGTATAAATACGGCTTCGAAACCGAAATTGAAGTCGACAAGGCCCCGAAGGGCCTTTCGGAAGAGGTGATCCGCTTCATCTCGGCCAAGAAGCAGGAGCCGGAATGGATGCTGGAATGGCGTCTTGAGGCTTACAAGCGCTGGCTGACGATGGAAGAGCCGACATGGGCGCGCGTCAGCTACCCCAAGATCGACTTCAACGATCTCTATTATTATGCCGCACCGAAAAGCACGCCCGGCCCGAAGTCGCTGGACGAAGTCGATCCGGAGCTGCTGAAGGTTTACGAGAAGCTGGGCATTCCGCTGAAGGAACAGGAAATCCTGGCCGGCGTGGAAAACCGTCGTGTGGCCGTGGATGCCGTGTTCGACAGCGTCTCCGTTGTCACCACCTTCAAGGCGGAACTGGCAAAGGCCGGCGTGATCTTCATGTCGATCTCCGAAGCAGTGCGCGAATATCCTGATCTGGTGAAGAAATATCTCGGTTCGGTCGTGCCGCAGACGGACAATTTCTACGCAACGCTGAACTCGGCCGTCTTTACCGATGGTTCCTTCGTGTTCGTGCCGAAAGGCGTTCGGTGCCCGATGGAGCTTTCCACCTATTTTCGCATCAACGAAAAGAACACCGGACAGTTCGAGCGCACGCTGATCATCGCTGAAGAGGGCGCCTACGTCTCCTATCTGGAAGGCTGCACCGCGCCGCAGCGCGACGAGAACCAGCTTCACGCCGCCGTGGTGGAACTGGTGGCACTCGACGATGCCGAAATCAAATATTCCACCGTCCAGAACTGGTATCCGGGCGACAAGGACGGCAAGGGCGGCATCTACAACTTCGTGACCAAGCGCGGCGATTGCCGTGGCAACCGTTCGAAGATTTCGTGGACGCAGGTTGAAACCGGCTCGGCCATCACCTGGAAATACCCGTCCTGCATTTTGCGCGGCGACGACAGCCGTGGCGAATTCTATTCGATCGCGGTTTCCAACGGCCATCAGCAGATCGACAGTGGCACCAAGATGATCCATCTCGGCAAGAACACGTCGAGCCGCATCATCGCCAAGGGCATTGCCGCCGGTTTCTCGGAAAACGTCTATCGCGGGCAGGTCTCGGCTCACCGCAAGGCGACCAACACGTGCAACTTCACGCAGTGCGACTCGCTTCTGATCGGCGACAAGTGCGGCGCGCATACCGTGCCCTATATCGAGGCGAAGAACTCGTCTGCTCATTTCGAGCATGAGGCGACCACGTCGAAGATTTCCGAAGACCAGCTGTTCTATTGCCTGCAGCGCGGCATCCCCGAGGAGTCGGCGATCGCACTGA
This sequence comes from Rhizobium sp. TBD182, assembly GCF_001950375.1. Taxonomy (NCBI): domain Bacteria; kingdom Pseudomonadati; phylum Pseudomonadota; class Alphaproteobacteria; order Hyphomicrobiales; family Rhizobiaceae; genus Rhizobium; species Rhizobium sp. TBD182. The sequence goes on from NZ_BDLN01000001.1 coordinate 101,408, forward strand.
TCGTCAATGGCTTTGTGAAGGATGTTATCCAGCAGCTGCCGATGGAGTTTGCGGTTGAAGCGCAGAAGCTGATCGGCATTTCGCTGGAAGGTTCGGTCGGCTGATCGTCATACGAATACGCACTTTGAGTGCGCGGTTTCGCGCACCTTCGCTCACACTATTCTTAGGATAAAACCATGCTTGAAATCATCGACCTGCACGCAAAGATCGCCGATACCGAAACCGAGATCATCAAGGGCCTCAACCTTAAGGTTGCTGCCGGTGAAGTTGCGGCCATCATGGGCCCGAACGGTTCCGGCAAGTCGACGCTGTCCTACATCCTGTCGGGCCGCGAAGACTATGAAGTCACCTCCGGTGACATCCTCTATAACGGCGAAAGCATTCTGGAACTGGATGCCGCCGAGCGCGCTGCCAAGGGTATTTTCCTGGCCTTCCAGTATCCCGTCGAAATTCCGGGTGTTGCCACCATGCAGTTCCTCAAGGTTGCTATGAACGAGCAACGCAAGGCGCGCGGCGAGGCCGAGCTTACGACGCCGGACTTCATCCGTCGCGTCAAGGAAGCTGCCGGCGATCTGAAGATCGACATGGACATGCTGAAGCGTCCGCTGAACGCCGGTTTCTCCGGCGGTGAGAAGAAGCGCGCCGAAATCCTGCAGATGGCACTGCTGGAGCCGAAGCTCTGCGTTCTCGACGAAACCGATAGCGGCCTCGACATCGACGCGCTGAAGATTGTGGCTGATGGCGTCAATGCGCTGAAGTCGCCGGATCGCGCCACTGTCGTCATCACCCACTACCAGCGCCTGCTCGATTACATCGTGCCTGATAGCGTTCACGTTCTCTACAAGGGCAAGATCATCCGTTCGGGCGACAAGGCCCTGGCGCTGGAGCTGGAAAACAATGGTTACGCCGACATCATCGGTGAAGCGGCCTAAGCCAGAGGCCAGGAGGTGATGTCCATGAACATTCAAACGACCAATCGGCTGACGCCAGCGGAAACCGCGCTGATCGACGCCTATACCGCCAAGTTCAGCGAATTGCCGGGCAATGGTGCGGTTGTCGCCGCCCGTGACGTGCTGTTCGACGATCTGAAGACCGGCGGTCTTCCGACCCGCCGCATCGAGGCGTGGCACTATACCGATCTCAAGAGCCTGTTGCGTGCCATTCCCGAGGACCAGCCCGCACCTGTTATCGAAAAGCAGGCGTCTGTTGTCGCCGGCTCGTCCGTCGCCTACGTGCTGCATGGCACGGCCAATGTCGGCAAGATCGACGATATCAGCGTTTCCAGCTTTGCCGAGAGCCTGCTTGACGGCTCGGCCGCCACAGGCCTTGCGGAAGCCAGCAAGGACGACGTGATCGGTCGTATCAACGGCAGCTTCGTGCGCGACGGCCTGACGCTCGACATTCCCGCCGATGCCGAGATCGAAAAGCCGATCGAATTGCAGGCGATCCATGGCGCAGGTCAGGTTCACAGCCGCTTCCCGGTGCGCTTCGGCAAGGGTTCGAAGGCGACCGTCATCGAGCGTCACCTTTCGGTGACTTCGGATGCCGCCCTGGTTTCCTCCGTCACCGACATCGTTGTCGAAGACGGTGCGGAAGTGACCTGGATCATCCTGCAGCAACAGGGCGCGGCCGATATTCATCTTGGCCAGCTGCGTATGAAAATCGGTGCGGACGCCAAGATTCGTCTGTTCGTCATCAATGCCGGCGGCAAGCTGGTGCGGCAGGAACTGCGCATCGACGTGGACGGCGAGGGTACTGACCTCATCGTTCGCGGCGTCAACCTGTTGGGCGGCGAAACCCATACCGACGTGACGATGGTTCTTGGCCACAACGTGCCGAACACGACCTCGACGGAAGTGTTCCGCAACGTGGTCTTCGACCGTGCAAAGGGCATTTTCCAGGGCATGATCCGGGTTGCCCCCGATGCCCAGAAGACCGATGCGAAGATGGCGTGTAATACGCTGCTGATGTCTGACGATGGCGAGTTCTCGGCAAAGCCGGAGCTTGAAATCTTCGCCGACGACGTTCAGTGCGGTCACGGTGCGACGGTTGCCGATATTGACGACAACCATCTCTATTATCTGATGGCGCGCGGCGTGCCGCGGGCAAAGGCGCGGGCGATGCTCGTCAACGCCTTTGTCGCTGAGATCGCCGAGGAACTGGAAGAAGAAAATCTGGTAGAGGCGCTGGAGACTATCATCTCCGGCTGGCTGGAACATCATGCCTGAGAGCGAACGCGCCGCATTGGCGGCCCCTTATGACGTTGAAGCCGTGCGGAAGGATTTCCCGATCCTGTCGCGCGAGGTCTATGGCAAGCCGCTGGTCTATCTCGACAACGGCGCGTCCGCTCAAAAACCGCAGGTGGTGATCGACGCCGTTTCGCATGCTTATTCCAATGAATACGCGAATGTGCATCGTGGCCTGCATTTCCTCTCCAATGCCGCAACTGACGCCTATGAGGCGGCGCGCGAAAAGGTGCGCCGTTTCCTGAATGCCGGTTCGGTGGACGAGATCGTCTTCACCAAATCCTCCACCGAGGCGATCAATACGGTTGCTTACGGTTACGGCATGCCAAAGATCGGCGAGGGCGACGAGATCGTCATCTCGATCATGGAACATCACTCCAACATCGTGCCGTGGCATTTCATTCGCGAGCGGCAGGGCGCCAAGCTCGTCTGGGTGCCTGTCGATGATGACGGCGCGTTCCATATCGAGGCTTTCGAAAAAAGCCTGACGGAGCGCACCAAGCTCGTTGCCATCACCCATATGTCGAATGCGCTGGGCACCATCGTGCCGGTCAAGGAAATCTGCCGCATCGCCCATGAGCGCGGCATTCCGGTGCTTGTCGATGGCTCTCAGGGCGCGGTTCACATGCCGGTCGACGTGCGCGATATTGATTGCGACTGGTACGTCATGACCGGCCACAAGCTTTACGGTCCCTCGGGCATCGGCGTGCTCTACGGCAAGGCTGACCGCCTGAGCGAGATGCGGCCGTTCCAGGGCGGCGGCGAGATGATCCTCGACGTGTCCGAAGACAATGTGACCTATAACGAGCCGCCGCATCGTTTCGAAGCGGGAACGCCGCCCATCGTGCAGGCTATCGGTCTTGGCTATGCGCTTGATTACATGGACAATCTCGGCCGCGCCGCAATTGCAGCCCACGAGGCTGATCTTGCGGCTTATGCTGCCGAGCGGCTGCGCGAGGTCAACTCACTGCGAATCATCGGCAATGCGCCTGATAAGGGCGGTATCTTCTCCTTCGAACTCGAGGGCATCCATGCCCATGACGTGTCGATGGTGATAGACCGGCGCGGTGTTGCCGTGCGTGCCGGCACCCATTGTGCCATGCCGCTCTTGAAACGGTTCGGCGTCACCTCCACATGCCGGGCATCGTTCGGCCTTTACAATACCCGCGCCGAAGTAGATCGTCTTGTCGAGGCGCTTGATTATGCGCGCAAATTTTTCGCCTGATATCAGGATTGAGGTTCAGGACCATGACTGCCGAAGCCACTGCAAAGACCCATGATGTGACCGAAGACGCTGCAAAGCCGTCTTCCATTGCGCCCGACGAACTGGCGCGTCTTAGCGACGACGTGATCGCGGCGCTGAAAACCGTGTACGATCCGGAAATTCCGGCCGATATTTTCGAACTCGGTCTCGTTTACAAGATCGACATCGAGGACGACCGGATGGTCAAGATCGTCATGACGCTGACAGCACCGGGCTGCCCGGTGGCCGGCGAAATGCCGGGCTGGGTGGAAAATGCCGTCGGCGCTGTCGAAGGTGTTTCCGGTGTCGAAGTGTCGATGACCTTCGATCCGCCGTGGACGCCGGACCGTATGTCGGAAGAGGCTCAGGTCGCCGTCGGCTGGTATTGAGACTGACGTGATTTTGACAGGCGTCATCCCTTGATGGCGCCTTCAAGCGCTATTAAATTGAAATCCATAAACATCGAGCCTTGAACTCGATTGTCGAAGGAGAATTAAGCCCATGGGCTTTGCGATCATGACCATGACCGGCGCTGCTGCCTCGCGCGTTAAAGCAATCGTCGAGAATTCCGGCCCGGACGCCAAGGGTGTGCGCGTCGGCATCAAGAAGGGCGGCTGCGCGGGCATGGAATATACCATCGACCTCGTGACGGAAGCGGATGCGAAGGACGATCTGGTCGAATTCGATGGAGCCAAGGTGTGGGTTCAGCCCTCCGCCGTGCTCTATCTGCTCGGCACCCAGATGGATTTTGAAGTGACCAAGATGCGCTCCGGCTTCACCTTCAACAACCCGAACCAGACGTCCGCTTGCGGCTGCGGTGAGTCGGTGGAACTGAAGCCTGCCGATCTGGCGGCGCTGGCGAAGCAGCGCGAGGCTGAAGCCAGCGTTTGATTGGCTGCGCCATTTTTCCGATCAGCGGGATGTTTGCTGTTTCAGCGTATCGATAAAATCCGCCAGCGGATGAATCGATGGCGTCGTTGTCAAAAGCGGCTCGAGAGCTGCTGCAATCTTCCCGCAATCCTCCTCGGCAAGTGGTCGAAGGCTGGAGCTGACTTTGTTGTAGTCGGGCGTTCCGCGTGACGCGAGGGAGCGATTGATCACAAACAGTTCCGTTTGCCCGTCAATTCGTTCCACGAAGAGCGCAAGCGAACCGCCGTCTGCGGCAGCGGCGCTATCCGATACCGATTTGAACATCGAAACTCTCCGTAAATCATGAACCTTTTCCGTTGAGGCCGTTGCAGCCTCGACGGCTCGTCTCACTCGTGCCGCAGCGCCTCGATCGGGCTCAAACTCGCTGCCCGCCGCGCCGGGAAATAGCCGAAAATCACGCCGATGGCAGCCGAGAAGGCGAAGGCGAGGAAGATGATCGACGGGCTGGTGACGAAGGGCACGTTGAGGAAGCTGACGACGCCGTAGGCAAGGCCAAGGCCCGTTAATATGCCGACGGTGCCGCCCAGGGCAGAGAGCATGACGGCTTCCACCAGAAACTGCGTCAGTACCTGTTTTTCCAGTGCACCGATGGCGAGGCGAATGCCGATCTCGCGGGTGCGCTCGGTTACCGAAACCAGCATGATGTTCATGATGCCGATGCCGCCGACCAGCAGGCTGACGGCTGCAACCGCACCCAGGAGCCCGGTGAGCAGCGTCGTCGTGCCGGTCATGGCCGAGGCGATCTGCGTCATGTCGTTGACGGTGAAATCATCCTCGCGGCCAATGTTGATGCGCCGCCGCTCGCGCAGCAGGTTCTGCAGGTCGCTTTGCACCTTGGCGGTGGAAACGCCGTCCTGCGCGGAGACCATGATCGAGGAAATGGTGGTGGTGCCGCCGATGCGCCGCTGGTGGATTTTGAGCGGCATGATGATCGTGTCATCCTGATCGTCGCCGAGGCCGGATTGGCCTTTTCGGGCGAGAACACCGATGACGGGGCAGGAGATGTTGCTGACGCGGATCGTCTGGCCGACAGGGTTTTCAGCGCCAAATAGTTCCTGCCGCACCGTTTCGCCGATGATGCAGCCTATCTGCCCTCCGCGATCTTCGGCCGGCTGGAAGTCACGGCCCAGCGCAAGCGTCCAGTCCTGTGCCACAAGATAATCATTGGTGGTGCCGATGACGCTTGTCTGGTGGTTCTTGCCGCCGAAAATGACCGTTGCGGCGGAGCTGCGGTTTTGCGGAGCAACGGCGCGCAGGCCGCTGATCTGGTTGCGGATCGCCTCAACATCGCGATCATCGAAACGTTTGGCTTCCGTGCTGGCGCGGCCGGGCCCGAACTGGCCGGGGCGCACGAACAGCATGTTGGTGCCGAGCCGCGACAATTCCGATTTCACCTGTTCGGTCGTGCCGTTGCCGATGGTTACCATGGCGATCACGGCGGCAACACCGATGACGACGCCGAGCACGGTGAGGAAGGAGCGGAGCAGGTTGCGGCTGATGGCGCGCAGCGCAAGACGCGACGTTTCAAAGAACATCGGAAGTCTCCTTGTTTTCCGCTGCGCTGTCGGAGGCGAGATGGCCGTCCACGAAACGCAGGAGGCGTCCCGCATGGGCAGCGATATCCTCTTCATGCGTGACCATGACGACCGTAATGCCCTTGTCGCGGTTGAGCGTGGTGATCAGCTCCATGATCTCGGCGCTGGTTTTGGTGTCGAGGTTGCCTGTGGGTTCGTCGGCGAGAAGCAGAGCGGGGCGGGTGACGATGGCCCGTGCAATGGCCACACGCTGCTGCTGACCGCCGGAAAGCTCCTGCGTCGTGTGGTGCTCGCGGCCCTTCAGACCCACCTGTGCCAGCGCCTCCATGGCGCGCGCGCGCCGTTCCGAGGCTTTCATGCCCCGGTACACGAGCGGCAGCTCGACATTTTCCACCGCCGAGGTTCGCGACAGGAGGTTGAAGCCCTGAAACACGAAACCCAGCATGTGGCGGCGCAGCAGCGTCAGATGTTCATTGTCGAAACCGCTGGTCGGCACGCCCTGAAACAGATATTCGCCCGATGTCGGCACATCCAGGCAGCCGATGATGTTCATCGAGGTGGATTTGCCGGAGCCGGATGGCCCCATGATGGCGACGAATTCCTTCTCGTGGATCGACAGGCTGACGCCGTCAAGCGCGCGGATCGTCGCTTCGCCCCGGCCATATTGCTTGACGACATCGCGGAATTCTATGAGCGGCGGCTGTTGCATGCGGTTTTCCTCCGTCAGCCGGCGTTGCGGGCTGAGGCGTCGGTAATCACCAGGTCGTCGGCCTTCAACTCGCCCGATTTTACCACGGTATGCTGGCCATCGGTGGAGCCGGTTTCGATCGAAACCGAGACGGGTGTGTTGTTACGCAGCACCCACACCGTTCTTTTGCCTGTCGCGGCCGGACCGGCATCGCGGTTCTGCGACCGGCCCATGCGGGGAGGGCGGAACAGGCTCATCAAGCCACCGCCACGGGAGGCGGATTCGCGCGGCGGCGTATATCGGAGCGCGGAATTCGGCACCAGCAGCGTATTCTTGATCTCCTCAACGACGATATTGGCGGTTGCCGTCATGCCGGGGCGCAGCAGCAATTCCTCATTGTCCACCGTCAATATGCCCTTGTAGGTCACTACGTTAGACACGGTCTCGGAGGCGAAACGCACGGTTTCTATTTCAGCCGGGAAGCTACGGTCGGGATAGGCATCGACGTTGAAGGTGGCCTTCTGCCCGGTTTCAACCTTGCCGACATCCGCCTCATCCACCGACACCTGCAATTCCATATGGCGCAGATCGCCAGCAATGGTGAACAGCACGGGAGCGTTGAGCGAGGAGGCGACGGTGGCGCCGGGATCGACACTGCGGGTGAGGATGACACCATCGATGGGCGAGACGATCTTCGCCTTGCCGAGATTGACCTCGGCCAGTCGCAAATCCGCTTCCGCCGAAAGCACGGTCGCCTCGTTGACCTGTAGCGTGGCGCTGGCGGCATCGTGGTTGAACTGCGCGGCATCCAGATCCTGCTGGCTGGAGACCCGGCTCTGGACGAGGGACCGCAGACGCTCCATCGATGTTTTTGCCGAACCGAGATCGGCGCGCGCCTTCAGCACATTGGCCTTGGCGGAGGCAAGCTTGGCGCGGGCGCTCTGCACGTCGGCCTCCAGCTTGTTGGTGTCCAGTTCCGCCAGAATATCGCCTGATTTGACCGGGCTGTTATAGGTAACGTTGACCTTGCGAATGGTGCCGGACAATTCGCTCGATATGTCGACCTGATCGGTCGGCTGGACTGAGCCGGTGGAGGTTACGATGACGGAAAGGTCGCCCTGTCTCGCCGCTTCCGTGGTGTAGGTATAGGCGACGCCTGCGGCACGCGACTGGTAATAATAACCAAGGCCCCCGCCGATCAGCACCACGGCTGCTGCGGCATAGAGATAGCGGCGCGACTTCTTCTTTCTACCTGACCTGCTGGTACCCAGAATGTCCCGCAGATCGGGCTGGCTGTTTTCCGTGTCGCGGCCATTGGTGTTGGCGTCATTCATCTTCGTCACCCGCAAAATTCAAAATACCACAGAGGATTGTTTCCAACCCCTGTTTCCGGTCCGTCTGTCGCTGTTTGTATTCCTCTGATTGTGGGAAGTGACATAGCTTGCCCAAAGGGGGAAGTGAAAACTTGGTAATATTTATGATAGCTCTGGTCTGCTAGAGATAAATCCGAAAAGGCCGATGTCATTGATGTGGCGCCGGTTTCAGCAGCGACATGCAGGACGATGATATAATGAACGACAATGTGGTGAAGTTCCGCAAACCGGTGCCCCCGAAAAAGCCGCGCCAGCCGCTTGGGCCAAAATCGAAAAAAGCCCTGACGATCGCCGCCATCATCGCTTTTTTCGCCGCCGCCTGGGGGTATTTTACGCTGTTCGGGCAGGGGTGACGCTCTGAACGCCGTATTGGGTATAGACGCCGCATGGACTGTTACCCAGCCAAGCGGGGTCGCCTTGGTCATCAACGATGGAACAGGCTGGACGCTGCGTGCCGCCGCATCTTCCTACGTTGGCTTCCTTGCCTGTGGAACCGATATCCCGGTTCTCGCTGATCGCCCCAGGGGATCAGTTGCCGAAGCATCGGCGCTTCTGGCGGCCGCAGAAGCCCTTACGGGATGCAAGATCGATCTCGTTACGATTGATATGCCGCTCTCGCATCAACCGATTACTGCCCGCCGTGCTTCGGACAATCTGGTGTCTTCCGCCTATGGTTCCCGGCAATGCGGCACCCACACCCCAAATGCAATCAGGCCCGGCAAGGTCAGTGATGACCTCAAAATGGGGTTTGAACTTGCGGGATATCCGTTATTAACCAGGGAAATCAGCAGTCCCGGTCTGCTCGAAGTCTACCCGCACCCTGCGCTTGTTGAACTGACCAACGCCGCGAAACGGCTTCCGTATAAGCAGGGAAAAGTCGGCAGCTACTGGCGGTCGGATACGTCCGCAGACCGTCGCGCCAAACTCCTCGAGGTCTGGTCGTTCATCATCGCACATCTGGATCGACGGATAGGTGGGGTTGCCGATGCACTCATCATCCCTGCGACGAACGCAAAGGGATGGGAGATGAAGGTTTTTGAGGACAAGATGGATGCCGTCGTGTGCGCCTGGGTCGGGATTTGTGCTTTGGAGAGTGAGGCAGTGCCGTATGGCGACGACATTTCCGCGATCTGGATCCCGAAAGCGGCAGTTTAGATGGAGATGGCGACCCCTGCAGGATTCGAACCTGCGACATTCGACTTAGAAGGTCGACGCTCTATCCAGCTGAGCTAAGGGGCCGTCGTGCCGGACTATTGTTGCTCCGGCTGAAAATCGTTCAGTGCGTCTTCTTCAATGCGTCCAGGGCTGGGTGCGGTTGAAGCGGAAATTATCCGTGTAGGATACAACCTTGCGGGTTGCTTCCTTTGGCTGGATGACGCGGTATTCGATGCCCTTGCGCTGCGCATAGGCTTCGGCCTGTTCCTGCGTCTCGAATGTCAGCTTTACCTGCTGCTTCATGTCGGATGTCGAGGTGTATCCCATGATCGGATCGATCTTGCGCGGGACCTCAGCGTCGAATTCCAGAACCCAGACATTGGTTTTCGCCTTGCCGGATTGCATGGCGGTCTTTGCAGGGCGGTAAATCTTCGCAGACATGTCGAAACTGCTCCGGTTGGGCGGTGGGGCATGCGCCCCGGATTACTATTCACGTACCTGAATAGAATAACCAAATCGTGTCAGGAACGCTGAATTTGAAATGGACCGACTCCATGTGAGAGTCAAGACGATTATCCCTTGCGACCTCTTCACGGTCCCACCGCGTTGCATGAGTTTTCAATAATCGAGACAATGGGCTCAACAAAGATGAATTTCCCTGTTGCGGACTGCGGGTGAACCGTGTATTCCCCAGCCATCGCCTCGGCGGAGTGTAGCGCAGTCTGGTAGCGCATCTGGTTTGGGACCAGAGGGTCGGGAGTTCGAATCTCTCCACTCCGACCATTTAAAGCGAAACATTCGCTTGTAGGTATAACCCCTTCAAATAATAGCTTCCGTTCAGTCCGCTGAAGGTCCGGCCAATGTGCTTTCGGCCGTGCCGATCGTCATGACATTGCCGCGCCATGCAACCGCGCTGCCGATCCAGCTGCGTACCCAGACGAATGGCATGATGACATCCCGCGCGACCATTGCCGGAAGGGTATAGAGGGATACCGGCCACCGGTTGAGAGCTGCGAGCGCCAGTTCCGGGCCGTACATGACGGCGAGTATGGCAATCGCGGTGACGGCAAGGTTCACATCCGCGGCAACGGCGGCAGCGAGCGCGAAGAGGAGCGGGGGAAGCGCGCCGGTGAGGATTTCCGGGGCGAAATATTGCGGGAAGGTGACGCGCCGCAGCCGCGCCCAGCGGGTCTGCCGCGACCAGATCTCACCGGCATGGCGCTGTCCGAGCGGCTGCTCGAATGGGGCCGACACCAGATGTACCTTGCGACCGGCATTTCTGACCAGCTTCGTGGAAGCGGCATCTTCGGCGATTTCGGCGGCGAGCGCGCGGATGCCGCCGCGCTCTTCCAGGAACGGCTTGTTCCACAACATCGATTTGCCCTGCGCGAAGCCCATGCCGATGGCTTCCGCCGCATATTGCCAGCGGCCTTGCGAGCCGTTGAGGAAGGCGCATTCCACATGTGCCCAGAAGCCATCCGGCCGGGAGCCGAGCGGTGGCGAGCAGACCAGTCCGCTATCCGGCCGCCAGGCCGACATCATGGTTTCGATATAGGATTGCGGCATCAAGACATTGGAATCGGCCAGAATGACCCATTCGTGCCGGGCAGCACGCCAGCCCTTGACGCAATTGTTGAGTTTGGGATTGGCGCTGATGCGATCATCGCCGATGAGCAATTGCGCTGAAACTGCGGGGAAGGCCGCGCTTGCCTTGCGCACTTCCTCGATCACGGGATCGAACTCGTCGGCGACGCAGAACAGCAGCTCATAGTCCGGCCAGTTGAGCTGGAAGGCGCGCGACAGCGTCAGCGGCGTGAAAGTTTCGATGCCGCGCAGCGGCACCACCAGCGATACCGGCGGTTTCTGCCGGACAAGTGCGTTGTCCGTATCGCGTCTTTTCAGCCGCCAGCCTGCCAGAACGACGCCGAGAAGATTGAAGGCGAGGAGCAGAATTGCGCAAAGGGCAAAAACAGTTTCCATGTTGGCCAGTTCCACTCCCAAGCTTTCAGCGGTTTACCCGCCAACCGATTCCATGGAATTCGTCATTGCGGATTATAACGTTTGCATGACAGTTACATGTCATGTTCCGCAGGCAGGATCCGACTTCGGTCGTTCATGCACCTCTGGCGCACGGGTCGATGCCGCGTTTGTTACCGAGAAAGCGTGAACGGTTTTTGCAGGCTACCTGTTCGCTAGGGGAGACGGTTGTTTGCCTGGTTGAATGCCATAACGACGAAGCGGGCGTGTCGCGCTATCAGGAATAGTCACGTCGAAACAGCGATTGTAAGAACGAAATCTATCCGAGTATTCACTGCCGGTGCATGAGGAAAATTGAGACGGTGTATCTCACAGCAACCTCCCGATCCCTGTGCGCCCGGCCATTTGAATAGGACGAAGTTCAGGCTTCAATCAAACGGGCGATCCACGCAGGTGGATTGCCCGTTGTTTTGACCCCTGGAGCCATGTTGATGAACGCAGATCGACTTGTCGCCCATCCGGTTGTCATCACCGTAAGTGACTGATATTTAGTCGAAAATATTCACAAAGCCTTCCGCGTGACGAGCTAGTGGATGTTCAGAATATGCGCGTGGCTGCTTGCGACCAGAAACGATTCCCGCGCTTTTTCGATGTCGCATTTTCCGGCGATAGCATCGAGACAGTTCCTGCGTGCGTCCTCATATTCCGGTCCGTGTTCGTCCGGCCAGCGGTACATCAGCATGTCCAGCGCCACCAAAGGGCTGTAGATTTCCACCGCTGCGGATAGCGGCAGGTGGATCGCCACCGGCTTCATCCACGAGGCGTGGTGACACGGCTCCGTTTTGTTAATCAGCATGTCATTCTCCTCCCTGTTTCATGCGCCTTGACGGCAGATTTCACTCCCATGCGCGAAATGCTCACCTCACGAAATGGTTCCCGATCACCTAAAATGTGATCGGGCAGGGGGTTCCAATTTGCCAAGATGAATGGAAGATGAACGAATTGATGAACCGGAGATGAACAAAACCGTGATTCGGGCGTTGTAATAGCCAAGAAGGAGAACGCACATGTTCAATTTGTCAGGCATTCAGGAAAGCTTCTTTGGAGACCGCATGGCGGGTGTGTGCGAGGCCATCACCTCTGCACTGGCTTTCGAAAACGGTCTCGAGAAGTCGCGGATTTCCGCAACCGTCGAAAATGACGTTATCTATCTTGAAGGGACGGCGGATTCGGTCGAGGCAATCGACATTGCCATCAATCTTGCCGCATCTATTTCCAATTGCCGGATTTTGAGCCATATCGAGCCGGTCTACTGAGATCTTGCCGGCCGGGCGAAACATCGTCCGGCCTTTTCAGACGCAGTAACGCGGCAATGTCATTTCCGGTTGCCGATTTGTGCACTGCGAACCACATCGCCCGGTTTGATGCCGTAGCGTTTGGCAGTGCCGCCATTCAGTTCAAGCACGAATTTGACCGACCCACGGGAGCTGATGATCGCTTCTGAGTGTGGCACGGCGTTCTCGTGGATATGGGTTATGCGCCCGTCCCGGGCGATGAACAGCATGTCGAGCGGAATGAGAGTATTCCTCATCCACATGGCTACATCCCGCTCCTTGCCGAAATCGAACAGCATACCGCTTCCAAGTGGCATGGACTTGCGAAACATAAGGCCCTGTTCGCGCTGTGCGTTGTCCAGCGCCAGTTCCGCAACAAATTCGTGGGTTTCTCCGGAGGCGGTCTCTATCGTCAGTGGTTCGGATTGAAACGTCTGCTGTTGTTGAGCCTGTGCTGCGCTTGAGAGCGTGAAAAAAAGAAGCGCCAGAACGGCGCTCTTCATCAAGTGGCGAAACACAGCGGCCATCAGTGCGACATCCCGATCGGGGCCGGGTTGTCGGGGTGGATTTCCGCCGCCATCAAACCCTTGTCGCCATCGCCGAAGCGCACCAGCACCACCTGGCCCGGACGCAGTTCCGTGAGGCCGAAACGGCGCAGCGTCTCCATATGCACGAAAATATCTTCAGTGCCTTCGCCGCGCGTCAAGAAGCCGAAACCCTTGGTGCGGTTGAACCACTTGACGATTGCACGCTCAAGCCCGCTTGACGGCGTAACCTGCACATGGGTGCGCACCGGCGGCAGCTGCGACGGGTGAACGGCGGTGGACTGATCCATCGACAGGATGCGGAAGGCCTGAAAGCCGCGGTCACGCCGCTGGATGAGGGCAACGATGCGCGTACCCTCGAGAATGGTCTGATACCCATCGCGGCGCAGGCAGGAGACATGCAGCAGCACGTCCTGCATGCCGTTGTCAGGCACGATAAAGCCGAAACCCTTGGCAACGTCGAACCATTTCACCGCGCCGGTGATTTCGGTCAGGTCCACGGCATCGGCCGAAAGGTCCTCGACATCGACTATCGTTTTCGATGACATCCTATCAGCCATATCCTGCCAACCCCTCGATTACGCGCCACACACCGGTCAACTGATTCCTGTGTACCAGATTAACATCTTGGTAACGGTTCCACGCAAGCCCTAGTTTTTGATTTGCGTGGCTGCTTTTATGTCGCCGTCCTTGTCCGGGGCTTGCGATCATGCGTTTATGGCCCGGAAAAGCGTATTGGAGAGGAAGAAAATGCGGTATCTGCACACGATGGTTCGCGTCAAAGACCTTGGCGAATCAATGAAATTCTATTGCGACCTGATGGGTCTCGAGGAAATACGCCGGATCGAAAACGAAAAAGGCCGTTTCACTCTGGTTTTTCTTGCAGCGCGCGACGATATCTCTGCGGCGCGGGAAAAAAAGGCGCCTTCCCTTGAACTCACCTACAATTGGGACACCGAAGATTACACCGGCGGCCGCAATTTCGGGCACCTGGCCTATGAGGTCGACAATATTTACGACTTCTGTGCCCACCTTCAGCAAAATGGCGTCGTGATCAACCGGCCGCCGCGTGACGGTCACATGGCCTTCGTTCGTTCGCCCGACGGTATTTCTTTCGAAATCTTGCAGAAGGGCGAAAGCCTCGCGCCAGCCGAACCGTGGATATCTATGCAGAATACGGGTTCCTGGTAGGGGTTTTCCCGACCAGAAGCGACGATTTCGGTCACTCTTGCCTTGTCCGGATGGGTTGAGGCATAGTCCGCGAATCGAAACGGCATGTCCTGTTTTGAAAAAGCAGACGATTCCGTTCCCGTGCTGCTGTTGTAAATGCAAGATACGGAGGCCACCCATGAAAGCTGTCGATAGCGCGAAAGGACGCGTTGCCTGTCAGCGTCTTGTTGTCGCGGTTTCGTTGCTCGGGCTTGCCGGATGCGTTTCAGCGGTGACGGATGACGACATGGCTGCCAACAGCAAAAAGCCGGCAGTTTCCGCCGAGCAGAAGGCGCTGGCCGCATCGGCGGTTCATAATCCGGCCGCCAAACAGCAGCAGGGGCATTACGTGGATCCCGCCGTGGCCTCCGCAACCGGCGGGGCCGTTGCGGCCCAGCCGCAGGCGCCCGGTGGCCCCGCACAGGGTTACGGTGCCGCCGCCGATATCGGCGGCCTGACGACGCAGCCGACGGCGATTTCCGCGGGTACATCAAGCATATATTCAAGCAGACCTGCCGTTGCGGCGGGGGCTACAGCCGCAGCGGGTGCACCTTCCCAGGGTATCGCGCCCGCCGTCAGCAGTGTCTACTCGGCACCAGTGCAGGCGACACAGCCGCAACCGGTATCAGCAACGGGACAAGTGCCGACTGCCGTGCCGGTACCGGCAGAACAGCACAGCGAAAACCGTCAGGCGGTTCCCGTACCAACGCCGCAAAATGCGTCGGAACAGCTCGCAGTTGCTTCAGCGCAGTCTTCTGGAGCCGGGAAACGGGCAGGCGAGGGGCAGGAAAGTGAGGGCACAGTCGTGCCGCTGGCAGCTTTTTTCGCCGGTGCGGCCAAGAAGCGCCTTCCGAAAATGATCGAAAACGGTACGGCGGAGAATACGCAGGTTGCGGCGCTCTCCGGCGGGTCGGACAGGACGATGGGTATAGCGCTTTCCGGCCGTTCGGCGATGTCTGACGAATTCGACGATGCGCATCTTGAAGACGAGGATGACCAGCCGGCCGGCCTGATGAAGCTTGCCTCGCTTTCCGGCCTCACCCGAGTTTCTCCGAACGGGCTTTTCCTGCAGACCGATCATGTTGAAGTCGGTTGTTTCAAGCCGGAACTGGTGCGCATGATCAAGGATGTCGAGCGCCACTACAACAGCCCGGCCATCGTCACCTCGGGTTATCGCCCGCCAAAGGGCATAAGGCAGGGTTCCAAGCACTACACCTGCGATGCAGCCGACATCCAGATCAAGGGTGTTTCCAAATGGGAGCTTGCGTCCTATCTGCGCTCGATGCCGCAGCGTGGTGGTGTAGGCACCTATTGCCACACCGAATCGGTCCACATGGATACGGGCGAAGCCAGAGACTGGAACTGGCGCTGCCGCCGCACCGCCCCGCGTAAATAATCTCGCGCCGCATTCTCGAACCATCAAAGCTTGCGCGTTGCTCGCCCGAAATTCTGCCGGCGTGGAAATCACGGCATGCAGACAGGGTGCGCCACATGCTGTAGGAGACGGTTTCCCGACCCTATGCGCATGGTGCTTTCCGAATGCTGTCGATATCCGCTTTTCCCGTTTACATCATCTCCATCGCCAGAGCGCGCGCCCGTCTTGAAAAGATGCTGAACGGAGCATCAGGTCTTGGGCTGGATTTGCGCCCGGTGGAAGGTGTTGACGGTAAGACCATTCCCGCTGCCGAATGGACGGATTTTAACAGGCGCGGCTTTGAGCTTCGCAACGGTCGTCATGCCTTGCATGGGGAGTATGGCTGTTATGCCAGCCATATCAAGGCACTGGAGATTTTCCTCGCCACGGATGCGCCGGTGGCCGTGATCGTTGAGGATGATGTTGCCTTCACGCCTGATTTCTCCGATCGGGTCAAGGCAATGGTCGCGATCATGCCTGAGAATTCCATCGTAAAGCTGACCAATCACCGCCACAGAGGTTTCAGAGCCAGGAAGACCAGCGCTCTCGGAGACAAGCTGGGGCGCTGCATATACGGGCCACAGGGATCGTCGGCCTGCTATATCATCTCACGCGGTGGAGCGGAGGAGTTTCTGAAAGCGGCAAGGGTGATGACGCTGCCTTTCGACCGGGCGCTGGAATGCGGCTGGGGTTACGGCACGCATGTCTACGTCACCGAAAAGGATTTTCTGCCTTTCGGCGATCCGGACACGCTGGTCGGCACGCGCGCGGAATATCGCGGCAGCAAATTTGCCCGGTTGAACCGGGTGCCAGCCTATCTCTCCAGTTTTTATGACAATATTGCGCGGTATGTGTACGCCTATCTGTAGAGGGAGGCCGCTTAACGCACGAAATCTTCCCTCTGGACCGCTTTGCGGCCCGTGAGGCTTTCTCTTTGGATGCTGAAGAAAATCGGCTTGGTGGAGTCCGTTCCATTTTCGTGCGGATGGATCGTTGAGCCTCCCGGCTCCCACCAGTTCGGGTGTTTCTGGATCAGAGACCAGGCGTAGATCCGCTCGCTTTGCCATTGCTCGTTATCTTCAAGCTCCTGATAGAGGCCATGGAGAATTACGCTTGTCCATGTGCTGGTGTTTTTGACCTCATCGACCTGAAGGCAAACATGAGGGTTCAGGCGCATATTCTCTATCTTGGCTCCCATCATCGAGAAGCTGTAGACTCCACCCTCGTGAAACACGAAATGGATCGGCACCACATAGGGCCTGTCATGATCGATACAGGCAAGATGCCCGAAGCTCATCCGGGAAAGGAATGCGATGCATTCCGCCGATGTCATTTCTTCCAGATGGACACTTGACGCCATGATGATCACTCCGTTCTGGGCAGGTGACAACGATCATCTGATCGCGCCGCCTTCATTTTCCCATCTCTCGACAGCCGGGCTTCCGGATTTTTGGGTAGACTGAAATATGTCCCGGTTCTTATGGTGAGGAGCCGACGCAGCCGGGATTGGTTTACGCCTGCCGGAACCACGTCGAATGGCGGCGATCAGAACTCGCCTGCACGCGTCGAGTTTCGACGAACCGCATAACGTTGCAGCACCTCTTTCAAGCCTGTCGATCGCCTTGACGAGCAGGGGCCCACGATCTGGATCGACATTTCGTTTTCGATTGATGGAAGACACTTCGTCCTCCTTTGGTTGGGGCCAAGGCAGATGCACCTTTACACAACAGCGCCCGCTTCAAATGCTGCCATTGATTTATTCTGCGCTCTATATGAGGGATGCGCAAGCACATAGCTTGTCTGGAAACCATCCATGAAGTGCTGCAGCTGCTACTGTACGACCGGCACACAAAGCGCGTTCCGTTGCGCATGGAATCGGCGCGCGGGCGCGATTTTCCGTATTTTGACGTAAATTTTCTAGCCTGTTTGTTTCAGCACGAGTTTTGTCAAAAGGTCGATCTGCTGCTGCTGTTTATCGACGAGGGCTTTCAGCTCGATAGAGCGCATCCGATCGAACTTATCGTGCAGCGCCATGATTTCGATCTCTGCCTTCAGATTGACCTCGTAGTCATGTGCGGCGTCGATTCGATCCTTGGCCGCATGGCGGTTCTGGCTCATCATGATCACCGGCGCCTGAACCGCTGCGAGCATGGATAAGATGAGATTGAGGAAAATGAACGGGTAGGGATCGAAGGCGTTCGAAGCCGCGATAATGTTTGCGCTCAGCCATATCGCAAGTAAAGCCGCAAATATAAGGATAAAGGTCCAGGAACCACCGAATTTGGCAACCGCATCCGCAAGCCGCTGGCCGGGCGTCAGTCTCTCGTCGAAAACCGCATTCGCGTCCGCCGAGATGGTGCGCCTTGCTGCAAGACGACGAAATATTGCTTTTTCCCTGTCCGGCAGCAGCTCAAGCGGTTTCCCCAGATAACGGCTCGCTCCCTCCGCCAGGTCCTGAGGTATGAGCATGTCACTGTCGTCTTCGATATGGGTTGCCATTGCTCTTTCTCCCTTGGCTCGCGCCAATCCGACGACCGCCTCCGGACCGAAGGTCGCCCCTACACGGATCAGGTATTAGCACACGCCATCGTACCATGCTTTGCATTGAGCGGCCTTATCGGCAGGTTCGCGAGCCAGGGGACGGCGTGTCGGGGAGGGCGGCGATTTGCGTTCTTCTGGGAGGCAGTTTCAGGGACGAGGTCTGTCGGGACGCAACTTCAAGTCACGCGGCGCAAGCGCATATCGTTACCGCCAGCGAACATATCGATGGGCATTATGCGTCTTAACTTATTGATATCTTTGATGAAGGTGGTGAGAGCGCAGGGATTCGAACCCTGGACCTACTGATTAAAAGTCAGTTGCTCTACCGGCTGAGCTACGCTCTCCCGTGTCGGGGCTGGGATGCCCTTCGGAAGTGCGCGGAACATAGGTAGAGCGATCCGTTCGGTCAACCCAAAAAAAGCGCTTTCTACAATCAATCCGGTTTTTTTTGTCGCACCCCCGAAAAGGTGATTGGAGAGAGGGGGCGGCTGGGGATAAAAGCGGCGTCAGACATGTCTGGCAAACGGGTGAAATCGTTTTGCGGCAATGGCATGCGCCAAAATGAGAGCGTGAAACGCGGCGAATCTCGGGAATCGCGACGTGCCTTGCTGATCTTTTTGCGCGTGACGTTATCCCAAAACCGATTCCCGCTTTTGGGAGACATGCGTCAATGCGGAGTTCTTTCTTGTCGATTGCCGATATTTCCCTGTTCAGCGCGCTTCTGGCCGGTGCCCTGTCATTTCTGTCGCCCTGCGTCCTGCCGCTGGTGCCGCCTTACCTCTGCTATATGGCCGGTGTTTCGGTGGAGCAGTTCAGGACGGAGAATACCGCGCCGCGGCCCGAAATCCGCAGGGCCGTGCTGTTTTCGGCTTTCTTCTTCACGCTCGGTTTTGCCACGGTCTTCGTGGCGCTGGGTGCCGGTGCTTCGACGATCGGCACGCTGTTGCGCCAGAACCTCGATATTCTCGCCAAGATTGGCGGTTTCATCATCATCCTGATGGGCCTTAACTTTCTCGGTGTTTTCCGCATTGGCCTGTTTTCGCGTGAGGCGCGGTTTCATGGGGCGGGCAAACCGGCCACGCTTTCCGGCGCCTATGTCATGGGCCTCGCCTTTGCCTTCGGCTGGACGCCCTGCATCGG
>NZ_BDLN01000001.1:120747-136513 GCF_001950375.1 Rhizobium sp. TBD182
CTCGGCGCGATCCTCGGCGTTGCCGCCTCGCGTGACACGGTTGGAGATGGCGCAATGCTGCTTGCGGTCTATTCGCTTGGCCTTGCGGTGCCATTCTGGATTGCTGCAGCCTTTTCCGGTTCCTTCATGCGTTTCCTCGTCCGTTTCCGCCGCCATCTCGGTCTTGTGGAAAAGCTGATGGGTGTGTTGCTGGTGCTCACCGGCCTCGCTTTCATGACCGGTTTCATCACCAATGTGGCGATCTGGTTCCAGGAGACCTTTCCGATCCTGATGAAAATCGGCTAAGCCTCCCCGCGTATTTCATATGCGGGGGAAAGACTGTGGCCGATATCGTCGGATTGCTTTTGCCGTTTTTCGGCCTGATCTTCATCGGCTACGGCGCGGCGCGCATAACGAAACAGCCGGTCGAGGCGATGGGCTGGCTGAACACCTTCATCATCTATGCGGCGCTTCCGGCGCTGTTTTTCAAGCTCGTGTCGAAAACGCCGGTGGAAGAACTGACGCGCATGGATTTCGTTGCCGCCAGTCTTGCCTGCACCTACGGCATTTTCTTGGCTGTGTTCCTGATCGGCCGGTTCGTGAGAAAGAACAATCTCGCCGAAACGACGATCCAGAGTTTCGCGGCAAGCTACGGCAATATTGGCTATATGGGTCCGGGGCTTGCGCTTCTGGCGCTCGGTGAAAAAGCGGCAGTTCCCGTCGCGCTGATTGTCTGTCTCGAAAACGCCGCCCATTTCATCGTCGCACCGGCGATGATGGCGGTTGCGGGCGGTGACAAGCGCTCTGTAGCAATGCTTGCGCTGGATGTGGCGCGCAAGGTCATTACTCACCCGTTCATCGTGTCGGTAATCGCCGGTTTTCTGGCCGCTTCGCTGTCATGGCAGCCGCCGGAGGCGGTGCAGCGGCTGGTGGATTATCTGGCGCAATCGGCAGCACCATGCGCTCTGTTTGCCATGGGTGTCACGCTGGCGCTGCGGCCAATGAAGCGGGTGCCGGTCGAAATCAGCTATATCGTACCGGCAAAGCTTATCCTGCATCCGCTCGCCGCTTATCTCGTGCTCTCGTCGCTCGGGCGGTTCGAACCGGTATGGATCTATTCCGCCGTGCTGCTTGCGGGCTTGCCGACCGCGACAAATGTCTTCGTCATCGGTCAGCAATATCACGTCTGGCAGGAGAGGGCGTCGGCGACGATCCTGATCTCGACGGTGCTTTCGGTCTTCACGCTGACGGGCGTGGTTTATTTCATCCAGCCTTTTTAAAGCTGCCGAACAGCAGCGAGGGCAGGGCCTTCAGCCCGCGCCCCGGCTCGATGCCTTCGCGCATGACCATGCTTCTGAGCGTGCCGATGCCGGATAGCACATGCAGACCAGCCGCACGCGCCATCTGCACCGGCAGTAGATCGGAAAGCAGCGACCGGTTGAGGAGATCGACGCTGAGGGTGCGGGTGTAGACATCCGCCCGCCGCTTGCGGTCGAAGCTGCTGCCGGCATCCGCCGCAATCGGGCGGTCGGAGACGGCGCCGAGCAGTTCGGTGAGGGCGATGATGTCGCGCAGGCTGAGGTTCAGACCCTGTGCGCCGATGGGCGGGAAACCATGTGCAGCCTCGCCGATCAGGGCGACGCGGCCCTTGCCGAAGCGATGCGCGGTCATGGAAGACAGCGGCCATGCCTGCACGCTGTTCTCCACGGTAACGGCGCCGAGCATGGATTGCATGCGCTCCTCCACCCTGAGGCTGAGCGCGTCAAGCGGCAGTGCCGTCAGCTCTTCCGCTTGCGCTGGAGTGACAACCCAGACGAGGCTGGAGCGGTCGCCGGGCAGGGGAACCTGCGTGAAAGGTCCCGTGGGCGTATGGAATTCTGTCGAGACATTTCCGTGCGGCCGGCTATGGCTGAAGTTCAAAACGATGGCCGTCTGCGGATAGGACCAGGATTTGACGCCGATCGCGGCTGCATCCCGCACCATCGACTTCCTGCCATCCGCGCCGATCAGAAAATCTGCGGAGAGCGCTTCACCATCGCCAAGTGTTACCGATACACGGTCGTTGCCGATATCAATCGTATCGGCGGTGGTTTCGAAGCGGGTAATATTGTGTTCCTGTTCGACCGCTTCGCTAAGCACGCCAAGCAGCGCCTCATTGGGAATATTCCAGCCGAATGCATCCAGCCCGATTTCAGAGGAGCGGAACTGCACGGTGGGCGCGCGCAGCAGGCGGTCGGTGCCGTCAATGATCTGCATGGTGGAAAGACGGGCTGCGGCAGGGGCTATGCGCGACCAGAGGCCAAGGCGGTCCATGAAGCGGATCGACTGGTCCATCAGCGCCGTGGTGCGCCGGTCCTTCTTTTCGCTGGGGGGCGCAACAAGCGCCACGTGGCGGCCCGCCCGCGCAAGAGCTATGGCCGCAATCTGGCCCGCAAGTCCCGCACCTGTAATGGCGATATCGAAGTGTCTCATGGTCCTGATCCGTTGTTATTTCCAAGGCATCATAAAGGCTTTGCGCGGGTAAATCCACTTTGACCCCGGAACATCCCGGCGTAAACATTCGTTGGTTGTACCGCTATATTAGTCCTAGGATAAGCCAGATCAGCCGGTTGCAAAGCGTGGTGAATGGCCGCATACCGGAATGAACAGGGCGGATGAAAAGCGGGGCGCAGACGCTGACCATGAAAATTTTCAACTACAAGCGTGTTCCCTACGCGGAAATCCGCGCCTTTTCCGTTCATATTTTGACGGCATCCGGGTCGTTTCTAGCTTTTCTTGGCGTCGTCGCCGCTTCCGAACACCGCTTTGTCGACATGTTCTGGTGGCTGGGGCTTGCGCTGCTGGTGGATGGCATTGACGGGCCCATCGCCCGCAAGGTTCGGGTGAAGGAAGTTCTGCCCAACTGGTCCGGCGATACGCTCGACAATATCATCGACTATGTCACCTATGTGCTCTTGCCCGCCTTTGCGCTTTACCAGAGCGGCATGATCGGCGAACCGCTGTCCTTCGTTGCGGCTGGCATGATCGTGGTGTCGAGCGCCATCTATTACGCCGACATGGGCATGAAGACGGACGAATATTTCTTCTCCGGCTTTCCGGTGGTGTGGAACATGGTGGTGTTCACGCTGTTCGTCATGGATGCCAGCGCCACAACAGCCATGACTGTTGTTACCGTTTCGGTGTTCCTGACATTCCTGCCGATCAATTTCCTGCATCCGGTGCGCGTGAAGCGATTGCGGCCGCTTAATCTGGCAATCGTGTTCGTCTGGTGTGCGCTTGGCGGTTATGCGTTGCTGATGCATTTCGAAACGCCGACCTGGGCGGTGATCGGCTTTGTAGCGAGCGGGCTTTATCTCTATTGCATCGGCGGAATATTGCAGTTTTTCCCCGCGCTCGGCGCGAAATAAGAAAAGCGTAAAGCCGTTTATTGCTTGTGCAAATTGCATTTAAGCAACGTCTTTTTCAGTTGTGCGCAGCAGCAAAACAGTTATCAATAAATCATGATCGCGCAACATTGCATACGTGTTGTAGCCTGATTGGGAACAATGACCACGGTTGCTGAAATGCTTCGAAGAAAGCATGGGTAGCCGGTGTAGAGAGGGAATTCGTGACTGGAACTATGGCGCCGGAGGCCGTGCCTCTCCTGTCCGTTCGCAAGCTGACCAAGCTGTTCGGCAATTTCGCCGCATGCAACGGCATTGACCTCGATATAGCGCCGGGCGAAATCCACGCGCTTCTGGGTGAAAACGGCGCGGGCAAGTCCACGCTCGTCAAGATGCTGTTCGGCGTGCTCTCGCCGAGCGAGGGTGATATCGTCTGGCAGGGTCAGCCGGTTTCCATAGGTTCGCCAAGCGAGGCCCGCAGGCTCGGCATCGGCATGGTGTTCCAGCATTTCTCCCTGTTTGAGGCGTTGACGGTTGCTGAAAACATCGCCCTGTCGCTGGACCCGAAAATTTCATTGAAGGAAATCGCCAAGGAAGCGGAACAGCTTTCGCGCGCCTATGGCCTGCCGCTCGATCCCAATGCGCATGTGGCCGATCTTTCGGTTGGCGAGCGCCAGCGTATCGAGATCGTGCGCGCCCTGTTGCAGAACCCGCGCCTTATCATTCTCGACGAGCCGACTTCGGTTTTGACGCCGCAGGAGGCGGACAAGCTGTTCGAGACGCTGGCGAAGCTGAAGGCCGAAGGCCGTTCGGTGCTTTATATCAGCCACCGGCTGGAAGAGGTGCAGCGTATCTGCGACCGCGCAACCGTTCTGCGCCATGGCAAGGTTACGGGCGCCTGCGATCCGCGCAAGGAAACACCGGCATCTCTGGCGCGCATGATGGTGGGCAGCGATGTCGCAAGCGTTTCGCGACCGACGGGCGATGCCCTCGGTCAACCGCAGATCGAAGTCATGGGGCTTTCCGTTGCGCCACGCACGCCCTTTGCCGTGGCGTTGAAAGCGGTTTCCATGACTGTGCGCGCCGGCGAAGTGCTGGCGATTGCCGGGGTTGCCGGAAACGGGCAGGGCGAGTTGTTCGATGCACTCTCCGGCGAATATCCCGTCTATAATAATGATGCGATCCATCTCCGCGGCAAGCCGGTCGGTCGCATCGGCATCAATGGCCGACGGCTGATGGGCGCCGGTTTCGTACCCGAGGAGCGCCACGGCCATGCCGCCGTTCCCGGCATGAGCCTTTCCGACAATCTTCTGCTGGCGCGGGCGCGCTCCGACCGCAAGGCCTTTCTGACGGGCGGTTTTCTGCGCATCGTCAGGGGCTCAGCTATCAAGGCGGCGGCGCGGCGCATATCGGAAACCATGGATGTGCGCAAAAGCGGGGCAGATCCGCTGGCGGGATCGCTGTCGGGTGGCAATCTGCAAAAATTCATCGTGGGGCGCGAACTCGATCGTCAACCGGCCGTACTTGTTGTCAACCAGCCGACATGGGGTGTGGATGCGGGGGCGGCGAGCCGTATCCGGCAGGCGCTGGTCGATCTCGCAAAAGCCGGCTCGGCCGTCATCGTCATCAGCCAGGACCTCGATGAAATCTTCGAGGTCGCCACCAATATCGCGGTCATTTCCGATGGGCAGCTTTCGCAGGCCTATCCGGTGGAAGACATGACGCTTGAAAAGATCGGCCTGCTGATGGGCGGCGTCCACACACAGTCAGGAGCCGCCCAGCATGCGCATTGAGCTTGAAAAACGGGCAGGGATCTCGAAGCTATTTACCCTTCTCTCGCCGCTTCTGGCACTGGTGCTGACGCTGCTCGTCGGCGCCATCATGTTCGCCATACTCGGTAAAAATCCGCTCGATGCGCTTTACGCCTTTTTCATCGAGCCACTGCTGGAGGTCTGGTCGCTGCATGAGCTGGCGATCAAGGCCGCACCGCTGATCCTGATCGCGGTTGGCCTCTCTATCTGTTATCGCTCCAACAACTGGAACATCGGCGCGGAAGGACAATTCACCATTGGCGCGATCACCGGTTCCATCCTGCCGGTGCTTTATCCGGACTGGCATTCGCCACTCATCCTGCCGTTGATGCTGGTTATGGGCGCCATCGGTGGCGCACTCTATGCTGGTATTCCGGCGCTGTTGAAGACGAAGTTCAACACCAACGAAATCCTCGTCAGCCTGATGCTGGTCTATGTCGCGCAGCTTTTTCTCGACTGGCTGACGCGCGGCATCTGGCGCGATCCGGGCGGCTATAACTTCCCGCAGACGAAACCCTTCAACGAGAGCGCAGTGCTGCCGGAAATGCTGGCATCGGGCCGGGCGCATTGGGGTTTCGTGTTTGCCATCGTGGCGGCCATCGCGCTGTGGTTCATGATGCGTTACATGCTGAAAGGCTTCGAGGTCACGGTTCTTGGCCAATCGGCGCGGGCGGGGCGTTTTGCCGGTTTCTCATCGAGCCGCATGGTCTGGTTTTCGATGCTGCTTTCCGGCGCGCTTGCCGGGCTTGCGGGCATTTCGGAAGCCTCCGGCTCCATCGGCCATCTTCAACCCAGCATTTCTCCGGGTTACGGCTTCACCGCCATCATCGTCGCCTTTCTCGGCCGCCTCAATCCGCTCGGTATCATCCTCTCCGGGCTGGTGCTTGCACTGACCTATCTGGGTGGTGAGGCGGCGCAGCTTTCCATCGGTGTGTCTGACAAGGTGACGCGTGTGTTTCAGGGGCTGATGCTGTTCTTCGTACTCTCCTGCGATACGTTGATCTTCTACCGCATCAGGGTCGTCTTCACCGGCAAGGCGCATAACAGCCAAGGAGCGGCATGATGGATATGCTTCAGGCCATCCTTCTCACGGTCATCACTGCCGCCACACCGCTCGTCCTTGCCGCCTCGGGCGAGCTGGTGGCGGAACGCTCCGGCGTCCTCAATCTCGGCGTCGAGGGCATGATGATCATGGGTGCGGTCTGCGCTTTCGCTGCCGCGCATATGACCGGTTCGCCCTATCTCGGCATTCTGGCCGGTATCGCGTCGGGCGCGGTTTTCTCGCTGCTCTTCGGTTTCCTGACGCTGACGCTCGTTACTAACCAGGTGGCGACCGGCCTTGCGCTGACCATTCTCGGTCTTGGCGTTTCCGGCATGCTGGGCGAAAGCTTCGTTGGCCTGCCGGGCGTCAAGCTGCAGCCCATCGTCTTTCCGGTGCTGTCGGAGATACCCTTCATCGGCCCCTTGCTGTTCCGGCAAGACCTGATCTTCTACATGTCCATCGCGCTCGTTGCCGGCATAAGCTGGTTTCTGTTCAAGAGCCGCACGGGTCTCAAGATCCGCGCCATCGGCGACAATCACGGTTCTGCCCATGCGCTTGGCATCAACGTCATCCGCACACGCTATCTGGCTGTCATGTTCGGCGGTGCGTGCGCGGGGCTTGCCGGCGCGCAGCTTTCGCTGGTCTATACGCCGCAATGGGTGGAAAACATGTCGGCCGGGCGTGGCTGGATCGCATTGGCGCTCGTCGTCTTCGCGTCCTGGCGTCCATGGCGGGTGCTCGCGGGCGGTTATCTGTTCGGCGCTGTCACCATCGGGCAGTTGCACGCCCAGGCATTCGGCATTGGCGTGCCGTCGCAACTGCTTTCGGCGCTGCCCTATATCGCAACTATTGTCGTGCTGGTCATCATCTCGCATAATCGCCGCACGACCTTGATCAACACGCCGGCATCACTGGGCAAATCCTTCGTGCCGGACCGGTGAGAAAAACTTCCAGTCTCCAAACCAAACAGGGGTAAAAATGAAAAAACTGGTCATCGCACTTGCTGCTTCCATAGCGGCTCTTGGAGGCGTCGTTTCTTCGGCTGAGGCCGCCGACGCAAAGAAGGTCTGCTTCATCTATGTCGGCAGCCGCACCGATGGCGGCTGGACGCAGGCGCACGAAATCGGTCGCGAAGAGCTGCAGAAGCATTTCGGCGACAAGATCGAAACGCCGTTCCTCGAAAGCGTTCCGGAAGGCCCGGATGCCGAACGCGCCATCGAGCGCATGGCACGTTCCGGCTGTGAGCTGGTCTTCACCACTTCCTTCGGCTTTATGGATGCGACCGTTAAGGTTGCCCAGAAGTTCCCCAAGGTGAAGTTCGAGCACGCCACCGGCTTCAAGACCGCCGAAAACGTCGCGACCTACAATTCGCGTTTCTATGAAGGCCGCTACATTCAGGGCCAGATCGCCGCAAAGATGTCGAAGAAGGGTGTTGCCGGCTACATCGCTTCCTTCCCGATCCCGGAAGTGGTGATGGGCATCGACGCTTTCGTTCTTGGCGCGCAGTCCGTCAATCCTGAGTTCAAGGTCAAGGTTGTCTGGGCCAACACCTGGTTTGACCCCGGCAAGGAAGCCGATGCCGCCAAGGCGCTTATCGACCAGGGCGTCGATATCCTGACGCAGCACACCGATACGACGGCTCCGATGCAGGTTGCAGCCGAGCGCGGCATCAAGGCCTTCGGTCAGGCTTCCGATATGATCAAGGCCGGTCCGGAGACACAGCTGACCGCGATCAAGGACACCTGGGGCGCTTATTACATCAAGCGCACGCAGGCCCTGCTTGACGGCACGTGGAAGTCCGAATCCATCTGGGACGGCCTGAAGGACGGCATCCTGACGATGGCGCCTTACACCAACATGCCTGATGACGTGAAGAAGATGGCTGAGGAAACCGAAGCCAAGATCAAGTCGGGCGAGTTGCACCCCTTTACCGGTCCGGTGAAGAAGCAGGACGGTTCGGAATGGCTGAAGGCGGGTGAGAAGGCTGAAGACGGCGTTCTGCTCGGCCTCAACTTCTACGTTGCCGGCGTGGACGACAAGTTGCCGCAATAATATGACACGCAGGTACTAGCTGCTAACGGGACCGCGCATGCAATTCATGCGCGGTCTTTGTTATTTTGATGTGTTTTATTGTTCGAACGAAGTTTGGCTTTGCTTTTCACGCGCGTTGATGTTTTTCACTGTATTCTGCGTTGAAAATCGGGCTGCTTTCCTGGATTACACAAGTCAGGCGCGATTTTTACATCTTCAACCGAACGGAAGGACATGGAATTTGCAGCGCGGAATGCTCGATGCGGCGATCGGTTTTCGAAAGTTGCGGACAAATCATGCTCAGGTCGTTCACAAGCTCGGTCTCGATATCGTGTCCGGAGTTTTCAAGACGGGTGACATCCTGCCGGGCGATGCCGAGCTGATGGAGCGGCTGAAAGTCTCTCGAACGGTGCTTCGCGAGGCGATGAAGACGCTCACCGCCAAGGGCATGATCTCCCCCAAGGCGCGCATCGGTACCCGTGTGACGGAGCGCGAAAGCTGGAACATGTTCGACAGCGAGGTGCTGCTCTGGCACTTCGAGGCTGGTGTCAGCGAGGAATTCCTGCTGCATCTCTACGATATCCGCCAGGCGTTCGAACCCTATGGCGCGGGTCTTGCTGCCGCCAGGGCAAAAGACGCCGATATCGCAAGGCTTGTCGCTTACGCCAACGAGATGGGCAACACGGCTTATTCCAAGGAAAAGCGCGCGCTTGCGGATATGAATTTCCACGTTCTCATCACCGAAATGTCCGGCAACCCGTTCATGCGCACCGTCGGTTCGCTGATAAAGGCGGCGCTGGCGGGCATTTTCCGGATGAGCAACCCGGAAGCCGATCCCAACGAGATTTCCGACGTGTCTGCCTCTCACCTGCGACTCGTCGAAGCGTTTCGCCTGCGCGATGAGGGGGCAGCCCGGCGCGAGATGGAAAGGCTGATTGAAAACGGCCGTCAGCAGATACTCGAATTCACGGCCCGTAACTCCCGCCCATAGATCATGCCAGCCTGCCGCTGATCACGTTTGATGAAAATCGGCGTGGAAATTTGGTGGAGATTTGCATGGTTTCTTAAGTGGGGCGCCGTTATAGCAGTGCCGGAAAGAAATCACCCATACGCCCGTCCGCAGTGCCGGCCGGCGTAAAGTCAAACATTGCCCCTGTCCGGGCCGCCTGTGGCCGGTGACGGGGTGTTGGAGGTCTTATGGAGCGCAGCTCTCTAGCCGTTATTCTCGCAGCGGGCGACAGCACGCGCATGAAGTCTTCGAAGTCCAAGGTGCTTCATCCGGTCGCTGGACGTCCGATGATCGGGCATGTGGTGGAGGCTGTTGCTGGAGCGGGCGTCGGCGCGGTGGCGCTGGTGGTCGGGCGCGATGCCGACAATGTCGCTGCTGCGGCAAGTCTCAAGGGCCTGCAGGTCGAGGCTTTCCTGCAAAAGGAACGCAAGGGCACCGGTCATGCGGTTCTTGCCGCACGCGAGGCGATCGAACGCGGTTTTGACGATGTCATCGTCGCTTATGGCGATGTGCCGCTCATCACCTCAGCCACGCTCGACAGGGCGCGCGAGGCGATTGCCGACGGTGCCGATGTCGCCGTTATCGGCTTCCATACCGACCGTCCCACGGGTTACGGGCGGCTTCTGGTCGAGAATGGCGAGCTGGTCGCGATCCGCGAGGAAAAGGATGCCACCGACGAGGAACGCAAGGTCACCTGGTGCAACAGCGGATTGATGGCCATCAACGGCCGCAATGCGCTGGATCTGCTGGATCGGATTGGCAACAGCAATGTGAAGGGCGAATATTATCTGACTGACATCGTCGAGATCGCCCGTTCTCTCGGCCGCCGCGCCATCGCCATCGATGCGCCGGAAAAGGAATTGACCGGCTGCAACAACCGCGCCGAACTCGCCTTCATTGAGAGGCTCTGGCAGGAGCGCCGCCGTCACGAATTGATGGTCGACGGCGTTTCGATGATCGCGCCTGAGACAGTATTCCTTTCCTTCGATACGAAGATCGGTCAGGATGTCCTAATCGAGCCCAACGTCGTTTTCGGTCCCGGCGTGACGATCGAGCCGGGTGCGATCATTCATGCATTTTCGCATCTGGAAGGGGCCTATCTGGCCGAGGGTGCGGTTGTCGGTCCCTTTGCGCGGTTGCGTCCGGGTGCAAACCTGCATGCCAATGCCAAGGTCGGCAATTTCTGTGAGGTCAAGAAGGCCGAGATCGGCGAGGGCGCAAAGGTCAACCATTTGACCTATATCGGCGATGCTTTCGTGGGTGCAGGCAGCAATATCGGCGCGGGTGCCATCACCTGCAATTATGACGGTTACAACAAGTCCGAAACGCGGATCGGAGCCAACAGCTTCATCGGCTCGAATTCGTCGCTGGTTGCTCCCGTCTCCATTGGAGAGCGGGCCTATATCGCCTCCGGCAGCGTGATTACCGATGACGTGCCTGCCGATGCGCTGGCTTTCGGGCGCGCGCGCCAGGAGGTGAAACCGGGCAGGGCGGTCGCGTTGCGCGAGCGGGCGAAAGCGCTGAAGGAAGCGAAGAAAAAATCCTCTTAGATGACGTTACCGAGCGATACTGAAAGTGACCGGCGGGATAATTGCCGATTTCAGAGAAACGGTTAAAGCATTTCCAGTAAAGGTGCGCAGCGGTTTTACGTCCGGAAATGCATCAGAACAAAAAGGTGGTGTATTTTCGCATTTCAGGGAAAGGCGGAAATACTCTGGAAGTTTCGGTGAAGAGATCGCCGTCTGGAGAAATATATGTGCGGAATTGTCGGAATTGTCGGAACGCAGCCCGTTGCTGAACGGCTTGTCGATGCGCTGAAGCGCCTCGAATATCGCGGTTACGATTCGGCGGGTGTCGCCACCATCGACAATGGCGCGATGGACCGTCGCCGGGCGGAAGGCAAGCTGTTCAATCTGGAAAAGCTGGTCTCTGAAAAGCCGCTGCCAGGTGTCGTCGGCATCGCGCATACGCGCTGGGCGACGCACGGCGTGCCGAACGAAACCAACGCCCACCCGCATTTCGTCGAAGGCGTTGCCGTCGTTCATAACGGCATCATCGAAAACTTCTCCGAATTGCGCGAGGAACTGAGCGCCGAGGGTGCAACCTTCACCACCCAGACCGACACCGAAGTGGTGGCGCAGCTTCTGGCAAAATACACCCGCGAAGGGCTTGGCCATCGCGAGGCGATGCTGAAGATGCTGAACCACGTGACCGGTGCCTATGCGTTGGTGGTGATGTTTCAGGACGATCCCAATACGCTGCTTTCGGCGCGCTCCGGCCCGCCGCTTGCCGTCGGTTACGGCAGGGGCGAGATGTTTCTGGGGTCCGACGCGATCGCGCTTTCGCCTTTCACCAATGAGATCACCTATCTGGTAGATGGCGACTGCGCCATCGTGACCCGTGACGGTGCGGAAATCATCGATTTCTCCGGCAAGCCGGTGAAACGCGAGCGCCAGATTTCGCAGGCGACGGCTTTCGTGGTCGACAAGGGCAACCACCGCCATTTCATGGAAAAGGAAATCTACGAGCAGCCGGAAGTCATTTCCCATGCGCTAAGCCACTATGTGGATTTCGCCTCCAAAACCGTGAAGGATGCCGATAAGGCAATCGATTTCGCCAGGCTTTCCGGCCTTGCCATTTCCGCCTGCGGCACGGCCTATCTTTCCGGCCTCATCGGCAAATACTGGTTCGAACGTTACGCGCGCCTGCCGGTGGAAATCGATGTCGCATCGGAATTCCGTTACCGCGAGATCCCGCTCGTTCCCACGCAGGCCGCGCTGTTCATTTCGCAATCGGGCGAAACCGCCGATACGCTGGCGGCCTTGCGTTACTGCCAGCAAGAGGGACTGAAGATCGGCGCAGTGGTCAATACACGTGAATCGACCATGGCGCGCGAATCGGATGCGATCTTTCCGATCCTCGCCGGCCCGGAAATCGGCGTGGCCTCCACCAAGGCCTTCACCTGCCAGCTTGCCGTGCTCGCTTCGCTCGCGGTTGCCGCGGGCAAGGCGCGCGGTACGCTTAAGCCGGGCGAGGAAAAGGAGCTGGTGCAGCAGCTTATCGAGATGCCGCGCATCATGAGCAAGGTGCTGAACCTCATCCAGCCGCAGATCGAGGCGCTGTCGCGCGATCTGTCGCGCTTCAAGGATGTACTTTATCTCGGCCGCGGCACCAGCTTCCCGCTGGCGCTGGAAGGCGCACTGAAGCTCAAGGAAATTTCCTATATCCACGCCGAAGGATATGCAGCCGGCGAGCTGAAGCATGGGCCAATCGCACTGATCGACGAGAACATGCCTGTCATCGTCATTGCGCCGCATGACCGCTTCTTTGAAAAGACCGTTTCGAACATGCAGGAAGTGGCCGCGCGCGGCGGCCGCATCATCTTCATCACCGACGAGAAGGGCGCCGCTGCGTCCAAGCTCGACACCATGGCGACGATCACGCTGCCCAATGTCGACGAGCTGATCGCGCCGATGGTCTTCTCGCTGCCGATCCAGCTGCTGGCCTATCACACCGCCGTCTTCATGGGCACGGATGTGGACCAGCCACGCAATCTGGCGAAATCGGTGACGGTGGAATGATCATCCGGCCGGAGCGGCAAGGTGATGAAGAGGCGATTGCTCGCGTAACGGAAGACGCCTTCCGTAACGTCGACTACAGCGACAAGACGGAACATGTGATCATTGAACGGCTTCGCAAGGCCGGTGCGCTGACTGTTTCTCTGGTTGCCGAGGACAGCCAAGGCATCATCGGCCATATCGGTTTTTCACCGGTAACACTGTCGGGCGGCGAGACCGGCTGGTTCTGTCTTGCGCCCTTATCGATGGCGCCGGACCGGCAAAGGCAGGGTGTCGGCTCAGGGCTGGTTCGGGAAGGGCTTGCCGCGCTGGACCGTCTGAGTGCTTCTGGCGCAGTTGTCGCTGGCGATCCGGACTATTACGGCCGCTTCGGTTTTCGCCATGTTGAGGGCCTGAGCGGCAAGGGGATTCCTGACGAATATTTCACAGTTCTTCGCTTGCATGGCGGAACTCCATCCGGCATTGTCGGTTTTCATCCGGGTTTCGATAGCGACAACGCTTAATTCCGAACGGTAAATGACCGATATTCCAGTCAAAATTTCATTCGCAGCCCGTCTGCGCAACAGCTTCCTCACGGGCGTCCTCATCCTTGCGCCTGTCACCATCACCATGTGGCTGGTATGGAGCTTCCTGCAATGGGCGGATAGCTGGGTTAAGCCCTATATTCCCGCCCGTTACGATCCCGAGCAATATTTCGATGTGGCGATCCCCGGCTTCGGCCTGCTGATCGCCGTCATCGGCATCACACTCATCGGCTTTCTCGGCAACAACCTCATTGGCAAATGGATTGTCGGCGTCGGCGAATCCGTTCTCAACCGCATGCCTTTGGTGCGGCCGATCTACAAGAGCATCAAGCAGCTGTTCGAATCCGTCCTGAAAGAGCATTCGAACTCTTTCAAGAAGGTCGGCCTGATCGAGTTTCCGTCACCCGGCACCTGGGCGATGGTATTCGTATCCTCGGAGGTCAAGGGAGAGCTTGCCCATCGCTTCAACGAGATGGGCCAGGAGATGGTTGCCGTCTTCCTGCCACCGACTCCGGTGCCGACGGCGGGTTTCCTGCTGTTCGTGCCGAAGGACAAGATCGTGATGCTGGACATGACACCGGAAGACGCGGCGAAACTGCTAATATCAGGTGGCCTTGTGGCTCCGGATTTCACGCCGCCGAAAATGATTGCGCCGGTTTGAGCGTTACAGGAGGCCGCTGATATCTGTTTGCGAAAAGTCGTTGCCGACATAAAGCAAAGGGCAGCCTTCAGTTTTTGCCAGCTCATAGGCAAAGCAGTCTCCGAAATTCAGCCCGGCGGGGTGGATACCCTTTCCCCAGATGCGATAGGCTTCCGAAATGCCACGGGTTGATTTAGCAGTAACGGGCTTGATTTCGACGCTCAGCCCTTCGATCAGCATCTCGAGTTCCCGGCTGCGGCCACGTCTTTGCGCTACGATCACAGCTTCGGCAAGCGTACCGGCGGATATCAGCAATGGTTCATCCGTATCGAGAGCCATGGCACATGCATCTGCTGTGGGTTCATCAAGCAGGATTGCAAGCAGAGCAGATGTATCGATGACCATCATTTTGGAAGGCCGTGCTCGTCATAAAGGAAATCCTGACTATGCGCGGCATCCGGACCATCGTCGCTCTTGGTCGCGACGGCCGCGCGCACTTTATCAAGCACGGCCCTGCGGGATTTTTTATCCGCCACAACAACCACTGGAACCAGCCGCACTGCTGCATGACCATGCCGGGTGAGAATGATTTCGTCCCCGGCCTCGGCGCGTCGTACCAATTCTGTCAGTTGGCCTTTTGCATCAGTTACGGATATCTGCATGGCTAACCTTAAGCGTTAAATCTCGCTTTAGATTAGTCTATTGAATGGACCAAATCAATCCTCGTCATCGAGATCATCCACCTCTGTTCCCGTCGTGGTCGCATGGAACACGGGGACGAAAAGCCGCATGTAGACCAGCCGCACGCTCCAGCCCTGTTCCAGTGCCTCGGTCCATGCCTTCTTGCGGCCGGGCTTTTTGAAGGCCTTGCCGATCGCTTTCTTCTGGCTTTTGGCGAAGGTGTCGGGTTGCAGGATGTTTTGCGGCGAGCAGAGCGCGTAGCCCTTTCTGAAGGCGGGCGGTGGGCGGCGTGGGTCGATCATGTTCATGGCGGTTCACTTTCAGCCGGCGTGCAGGAAGCGGATAGCTTCGTCGCGGCGGTGCAGATAGAGCAGGGTGCGCAGGCTTTCGCCGCGCGGGCCGGTCAGTTCGGGGTCGCGCTCGATGACATAGGCGGCGTCCTTGCGGGCGATTTCCAGGAGATCGGCATGGGCTTCGAGGCTGGCGATGCGGAAGCCCGGGGTTCCGGACTGGCGGGTGCCGAGGAGTTCGCCTTCGCCGCGCAGCTTCAAATCCTCTTCGGCAATCAGGAAGCCGTCCTCGCTGTCGCGCAGGATGGAAAGTCGGGCGCGGCCGTTTTCGCTGAGCGGCCCCTTATAGAGCAGGATGCAGGTGGAGGCCTCGTCACCGCGTCCAACCCGGCCACGCAGCTGGTGAAGCTGGGCCAGGCCGAAACGTTCGGCATGTTCGATGACCATGATCGTGGCGTCCGGAACGTCGACACCCACTTCCACCACTGTCGTTGCAACCAGCAGCCGGGTTTCGCCGTTCTTGAAAGCCAGCATGGCGGCGTCCTTCTCAGGGCCGCTCATGCGCCCATGGATGAGACCGATATTGGCACCGAGCATCTGCGAGAGAACCGCATGTCGTTCTTCCGCCGACATCAGGTCGGACTCTTCCGTCTCCTCCACCAGCGGGCAGATCCAGTAGGCCTTCTTGCCCTCCTTCAGCGCGGCGCGCAGCCGCTCGACGATGTCGCCGATGCGCTCTGTGGGGATTGTCACGGTCTGGATCGGTTTTCGGCCGGCCGGTTTTTCGGTGAGTTTCGA
>NZ_BDLN01000001.1:136523-156111 GCF_001950375.1 Rhizobium sp. TBD182
ATGTCGCCGAAGGCGGCCAGCACCAGCGTGCGCGGAATGGGCGTGGCGGTCATAACAAGCATATGCGGCGTGATGCCCTTGGCGGTGAGACGCAGGCGCTGGTGTACGCCGAAACGGTGCTGCTCATCCACCACGGCCAGCACGAGGTTCTTGTAACTCACGCTGTCCTGGAACAGCGCGTGGGTGCCGATGACGATCTGTGCCTCACCGGAGGCCACGCGTTCTTCGATCTCGCGACGCTCCTTGCCCTTGGTGCGGCCGGTCAGCACCTCAACCGTAATGCCCACGGCATTGGCGAGTTTGGAGATGGTGGCGAAATGCTGCCGGGCAAGAATTTCGGTCGGGGCCATCAACACCGCCTGCCCTCCGGCCTCGACGGCGGTTGCCATAGCCATCAGCGCCACCAGCGTCTTGCCCGCGCCGACATCGCCTTGCAACAGCCGCAACATACGGTCCTCGCTGGCCATATCGGTCAGGATATCTTTCACCGAGGCATTCTGGCTCGGCGTCAGGGAGAAGGGCAGTTGCGACAGGATTTTTGCAGCAATGTCCCCCTTGGCGCGGATCGGCTGGCCCGCGACCTTGCGCAGTCTTTGCCGCACCAGCGCCAGTGACAGCTGCCCGGCCAGGAATTCGTCGTAGGCGAGCCGTCTGCGTGCCGGGGCCTGAGGATCGATATCGGCGCTGTCGCGCGGATCGTGCAACTCACGGAAGCTCGATGCCACGTCGCCGAAACCCTGACGGGTCTTGAGCGTTTCGTCGATCCATTCGGGAAAGACCGGCAGTTTCGAAAGCCCGCCTTCAATTGCCCGCCGCAGCACCTTCGGAGACAGCCCGGCTGTCATCGGATAAACGGCTTCGACCAGCGGCAGGTTCTCGGCCTCGGAGAGCTTCACCATGAAATCCGGATGCACCATGGAGGCGCGGCCGTTGAACCAGTCCACCTTGCCGCTGACGAGAACCTCTTCATCGACGGGTAAGGCCTTGGAAAGCCAGTCTCCCTTGGCGCGGAAGAAGGTCAGCGCCAGTTCCCCGGTCTCGTCATGCAGGAAAACACGGTAGGGCGCGGAACGATTGCCTGGTGGAGCTGGCTGATGCCGGTCGACACGTCCCTGGATGGTGACAATGGCGCCGGGAGCGGCAAGCGCGATGCCCGGGCGGTTGCGCCGGTCGATGACGTTTGATGGCGCGTGGAACAGAAGATCGATCACGCGGGTGTCGTCGGCATTTTCCCGGCTCAGCAGTTTGGCCAGAAGGTCGGCAAGCTTCGGCCCCACACCGGCAAGGGTGGAGACGGAAGCAAATAGCGGATCGAGAATGGCGGGACGCATGCTCAGCAAAATCGGGGAAGGGGACGCGTTATGCAAGACGTGGCGCCCGACAAAGGCTGTTTATCACCGGCAGATTTTAGCCGCCGTGGCATTATTTCGATAAAAACCGGTTCCAAGCGTTCGCCTCCTGTTCTATAGGAGGGCGCAATCAACATCCTGTTGAATAGCCAACCGAAAGGTGAATGCGATGACTGGACTGGTGCGCACGAGCGCCGACCTCGATCCGAGGCGCAGGCGGATACTTTACCGCTGCTGGCACCGGGGCATTCGCGAGATGGATCTGGTGCTCGGGCAATTTGCGGAAGACAATATTGCCGGGCTTTCCGACGATCAGCTTGACGAGCTGGAAATCATCATGGCGGAAGAGGATAACGACCTCGTCAAGATGGTGACAGGTGCCCTGCCGGTGCCGGAAAAATTCCAGACCCCGTTGTTCGAGAAGATCGCCTCTTACCGTCCCGATTTCGATCTCGTCACAGCCGAAACCCTGAAGGCCTGAAACATGATAGCCGGATTCGATGCAAAGCTGGTGGCGTCGGCCGATACGCCGCTGACCATCGGAAACGTGCCCTCCGGCATGGAAGCCCTGCTGCTCGCCGATATGGCGCGGGCGGGAACATCGGTGGCTTACGTGATGTCGGACGGCCAGCGGGTCGCCGATCTCGAACAGATTCTTGGTTTTGTCGCGCCGGATATTCCGGTGTTGACGCTGCCGGCCTGGGATTGTCTGCCTTATGACCGCGTGTCACCGAGTGCGGACACCTCGGCGCGCCGGCTCGCGGCACTTGCCGGCCTCATCAATCACGCCAAGAAACCGCATCCGGCCATCGTTCTCGTCACCGTCAACGCCATGCTGCAGAAGATGGCGCCGCGCGACGTTATCGAGAGCCTGGGCTTTTCGGCCAAGCCCGGCAACCAGATCCGCATGGAGGACATCGCCGCGCGGCTGGAGCGCAACGGTTTCGACCGGGTGGCGACGGTGCGTGAAGTGGGTGAATTCGCCGTGCGCGGCGGCATTCTCGATGTCTTCGTGCCGGGCACCGAAGAGCCGGTGCGGCTCGATTTCTTCGGCGATACGCTGGAAAGCATCCGCACCTTCGATCCGGCCAGCCAGCGCACCATCGCACAGGCGCGCTCGCTGGATCTCAATCCGATGAGCGAAGTGACGCTGACGCCGGATACGATCGGCCGGTTCCGTAAGAATTACCTGTCGCTATTCGGTGCGGCGACGCGCGACGATGCGCTTTATCAGGCAGTCTCCGAAGGCCGCCGTTATGCCGGCATGGAGCACTGGCTGCCTCTGTTTTACGAAGAGCTGGAAACCGCCTTCGATTATCTCAGCGGTTTCCGTATCGTCACCGACCATACGGCGCGAGAGGCTGCGAAGGAACGCTCCAAGCTGGTCCTCGATTATTACGAGGCGCGGCGGGCTTCGGGCGAGACCAAGGGCTCGACGCAGGGCGCGCCTTACAAGCCGGTATCGCCTGGGCAAATCTATCTCGACGGCAAGAGCTTCGAGGCGGCGCTTGCGAGCGTCAATGCGGTGCGGCTGACGCCCTTCAACGAACACGATAGCGAAGGTCGCCCGGTCGCGACGCTTGATGCCCATGTTGGTCCGCGCTGGGCACGTCCACCGACGGAAGGCGACAGCGAAGAGCGGGTCAATGTTTTCGATCTGGCGGTAAAGCACATTGCCGAGCGCCGGGCCAAGGGCTGGAAGGTTTTGATCACCGGCTGGTCGGAAGGTTCGCTCGACCGGCTGTTGCAGGTCTTGAACGAACACGGGCTTGAAAAGATCAAGCCGGTGACATCGCTGAAAGAGGTGGAGAAACTCGGCAAGGGTGAGGCGGCTTCTGCGGTGCTGAGCCTCGAAGCCGGGTTTGAGACCGGAACGCTCGCAATCATCGGCGAGCAGGATATTCTTGGCGACCGCATGGTGCGCCGTTCCAAGCGCCGCAAGCGCGGCGCGGATTTCATCGCGGAAGTGGCGGGGCTGGACGAAGGCTCGCTCGTGGTTCACGCCGAACACGGCATCGGTCGCTTCGTCGGTTTGCAGACCATCGAGGCAGCGGGCGCGCCGCGCGCCTGTCTGGAACTGCATTATGCCGACGACGCCAAGCTGTTCCTACCGGTCGAAAACATCGATCTTCTCTCGCGTTATGGTTCTGATGCCGCGGAAGCCACGCTCGACAAGCTCGGTGGCGGCGCATGGCAGATGCGCAAGGCCAAACTCAAGAAGCGCCTGCTCGATATGGCCGACGAGCTTATCCGCATTGCAGCCGCGCGTCTGGTGCGCCACGCGCCGGCGCTTATCGCACCGGACGGGCTTTACGACGAGTTTGCCGCCCGTTTCCCCTATGACGAGACCGAGGACCAGCTGAACGCCATCGACGCTGTTCGCGACGATCTCGGTGCCGGGCGGCCGATGGATCGCCTGATCTGCGGCGATGTCGGTTTCGGCAAGACCGAAGTGGCCTTGCGCGCCGCTTTCCTTGCCGCCATGAATGGCGTTCAGGTGGCGGTGGTGGTGCCGACCACGCTTCTGGCGCGACAGCATTTCCGTACCTTTTCCGAACGGTTTCGCGGTCTGCCGATCCGGGTGCAGCAGGCCTCGCGCCTTGTGGGTTCGAAGGAGCTTGCGCTCACCAAGAAGGAAGTGGCTGATGGAAAGACCGACATTGTCGTCGGCACCCATGCGCTGCTCGGTGCGGGCATCAGCTTCGCCAATCTCGGCCTGCTGATCATCGATGAGGAGCAGCATTTCGGTGTGAAGCACAAGGAGCGGCTGAAGGAGCTGAAAAGCGACGTGCATGTGCTGACGCTGTCGGCAACACCCATTCCGCGCACCTTGCAGCTGGCCATGACCGGCGTGCGCGAGCTGTCGCTCATCACCACGCCGCCAGTGGACCGCATGGCGGTTCGCACCTTCATTTCGCCCTTCGATCCGCTGGTAATCCGTGAAACGCTGATGCGCGAGCATTATCGCGGTGGCCAGAGCTTCTATGTCTGCCCCCGCCTTGCCGATCTCGCCGATATCCATGCATTCCTGCAGTCGGATGTGCCGGAACTGAAAGTGGCGGTGGCGCATGGCCAGATGGCGGCGGGTGAACTCGAAGACATCATGAACGCCTTCTATGACGGCAAATACGATGTGCTGCTTTCGACCACCATCGTCGAATCCGGCCTCGACGTGCCGACCGCCAATACGCTGATCGTGCATCGTGCCGACATGTTCGGTCTTGCCCAGCTTTACCAGCTGCGTGGCCGTGTCGGTCGTTCCAAGGTCCGCGCCTTCGCGCTGTTCACCCTGCCGGTCAACAAGGTGTTGACGACGATGGCGGAGCGGCGGCTGAAAGTGCTGCAATCGCTCGACACACTCGGCGCCGGTTTCCAGCTTGCCAGCCACGATCTCGATATTCGCGGCGCGGGCAATCTGCTTGGCGAAGAACAGTCCGGCCACATCAAGGAAGTCGGCTTCGAGCTTTACCAGCAGATGCTGGAAGAGGCCGTGGCCGAAGTGAAGGGTGACGAAGAGGTGCGCGACAGCGGCTGGTCGCCGCAAATCTCGGTCGGCACCTCGGTGATGATCCCGGAAGACTACGTGCCGGATCTGCATCTGCGCATGGGTCTCTACCGCCGTCTCGGCGAGCTTGCGGATATAGGCGAGATCGACGGTTTCGGCGCAGAAATGATCGACCGTTTCGGCCCGCTGCCGAAGGAAGTGCAGCATCTCCTCAAGATCGTCTACATCAAGTCGCTCTGCCGCACGGCCAATGTCGAGAAGGTGGATGCCGGGCCGAAAGGCGT
Source organism: Rhizobium sp. TBD182 (assembly GCF_001950375.1). Taxonomy (NCBI): domain Bacteria; kingdom Pseudomonadati; phylum Pseudomonadota; class Alphaproteobacteria; order Hyphomicrobiales; family Rhizobiaceae; genus Rhizobium; species Rhizobium sp. TBD182. The sequence goes on from NZ_BDLN01000001.1 coordinate 141,662, forward strand.
GGTTGTGCAGTTCCGCAACAAGGAATTCCCCAATCCGGCAGCGCTTGTCGGTTATATTGGCAAGCAGGGCTCGATGGCGAAAATCCGCCCGGACCACAGCCTGTTCCTGAACCGCGATCTGCCGACGCCGGAAAAACGGCTGGCGGGTGCGGCGATGGTCATGACGCAATTGGCGGAGCTGGCTCGGTCGTAGATTTAAGCCTTTGGGGGGGGCGGTGGGTGTGGCTTACCCCCCTCTGCCCTGCAGGGCATCTCCCCCACAAGGAGGGAGATCGGCAAGACGCGCTGTCATCACTTCATTCTCTAACGTTGATATAGGCAAAACCTTGCCGGATATCGATCTCCCCACCTTTGGGAGAGATGCCCGGCAGGGCAGAGGGGGGTAAACCACACCCATCTTCGGCTCATTTCCGTTAGCCAATCCCTCGAAAACTACACTCACTGCCTTCAGCGAGAATTACCGCGATGTAACGAGACGGACATGTATCGGTAGTCTTCGCGGGCGTAATCTTTCCTTCATACCCGGTGCGGCGGATCGTAAAGCCGCCGGGTCTTGAAGGAGCAGGACGATGTGGACCAACATCAACAGGTTTGCCACCGCTTGTCTGGTTGCTTTGACAATTGCGGGCACCACAATTGCCACCACCAGTCAGGCGGAAGCGCGCAATAATTTCGGCCGCGGCCTTGCCGCCGGGATAGCAGGAACGATCATTGGCGGAGCGCTCATCGCCGGGGCAAGGCATCCCGGTTACGCTTATGGCCCCGCTTATTATGCACCGGTCTATGGTCCACCCGTCTACGCCGCGCCAGCTTATGGACCGCCTGTTGTTTACCAGCCGGTTTATCCTCGCTGCCACGTGGCCTGGCGACAGAACGCCTGGGGCGACATGTATCGGGTCAGGGTTTGTGATTGATCGAATGCCATGCCAGCGACGCAAACATGCGTCGCTGGTTCTCATGCATTTTCGACTTTAGCGCTCGTCTTCCGGCGTGATCCCGACGGCCACATTCTGGTCGGTCGCGGCGATGGAGGCGGGAAGCGGCACTTTTCGCTGCTTCTCCCGGATCAGCGTCAGCAGGCCGGAGCCGACGATCAGGGCGATGCCCATCAACATCCAGCCATCAATGCGGTCGCCGAAGATCAGGTAACCGAACAGGATGGCCCAGAGCATCTGGCTGTATTGCGTTGGGCCGATCATGGCGGCGGGCGCATATTGGGCAGCATACATGACAAGCACGTTGCCAAGCGCGCCGAGCAGGCCGTATCCCGCCAGCATCAACCATTGTTCGCCGCCCGGCATGATGAAGGTCGGCACCATGGCGATGCCGCTGATGGTAAGACAGCCCAGTACACCGGCCCCATACAGCGAGACGTTCTTTTCCGACGGACCCATGGCGCGGAAGATGACGATGCTGAGTGCGCCGCTGAAGCCACCGATGATGGCGCCGATATGGCCGATGCCGAGTTCACGGAAACCCGGCCGCAGGATGACCAGCACCCCGAGGAAACCGATGATGACCGCAGACCAGCGGCGGATGCCCACCTGTTCCTTCAAAAACACCACCGACATGATGGTGACGAACGAGGGAAGCAGGAAGATCAGCGCGAAGGCTTCGGCCATGGAAAGATGGGTGAAAGCGGTGACGCTGCCGACGGCACCCGTACCGGCGGCAAAAAATCGGATGATCCATAAAGGCCGGTTGGTCGTCTTCACCACATCCACCCAGCGATCATTGCGCTTGCGGATGAAGGGCAGGGCGATGAGGCCGAACAGGGCGCCGAAGAAGGCCGATTCGATCGGCGAAATCTGGCCTTCTATGAGTTTAACGCTCGCGTCGCTCCAGGCGTAGGCAGCGAAGGCGGCAAAGGCAAGCAGAATGCCTTTCAGGGTCTGGTCGGACACGGGAAAACACCAACAGTTTATCGATTACGGCAAGCTGCCGGTGTTCGACCGTCAGTTCATCGACTTATGCTCGTCCGCCTTGATTTTTGCAATATCCCGCAGTGCAGCAATCAATACATCAGGCGTTTGTGCACCGCTGATGGCGTATTTCTGGTCGACGATAAAGAACGGTACGCCGGAAACACCCATTTGCTGCGCCGCGTCAATTTCGGCAATCACCGTGTCCTTGTCCGCATCCGATGCCAGAAGCCGTGTTACCACCTTGGCGTCCATGCCCGCCTTTTCGGCGATATCGGTCAGCACGGCGTGATCGCCGATATTGCGGCCTTCCTCGAAATTCGCCTTGAACAAGGCGGTGACGATCCTTTCCTGAACGTCACGGCCTTCAGCATGGGCCCAGAGCGACAGGCGATGTGCGTCGAGCGTGTTCGGGCCAATCTTGATTGCATCGAAATCGTAGTGGATTCCGACCTGTTTGCCGAGTTCAACCAGAGAGGCATGGGCCTGCTCGAGACGCTCCTTGCCGAGCTTTTCCTCAAGCGCGGCCTTCTGGTCAACGCCTTCAGGCGGGTAATCCGGGTTGAGCCGGTAAGGTCGCCAGTTCACGTCGACGCTGATTTCGTCCTGCACCTCGGCAATGGCAAGATCGAGCCTTGCCTTGCCCAGATAGCACCAGGGGCAGACCATATCCGATACGACGTCGATAACGATGCGTTCCATGGCTTCATCTTCCGTTGTCTTGGACCGGGCAGGGGCGGGTTATTGCGCCCGCGCATCCCACCAGGTCTGTTTCTGATTGCCTGATATCGGGGTCATATCCGGGCGGTCGATATATTTCCAGCGGGCTATCCATTGCGCGCCGATGTAGTAGAGCGGAATGACATAGTGGCCGGCGACGAGAAGACGATCATAACCACGCACTGCCGCCTGAAAATCCTCCGTGGATCGGGCCTGCAACAGGGCCTCGATCATGCGGTCGATGTCGGGGCTGGCCGCACCCGCATAGTTGAAGCTGCCCTGCGCATCCCGCGACAATGAACTCCAGCGGTTGAGCTGCTCGGCGCCGGGCGAGAGCGATGAGGGCAGGGACCGGATGATCATGTCGTAATCGAAGCTGTTGGAGCGTGCCTGATATTGGCCATCGTCAACGGAGCGGATGCCCATGGCGACACCGATCAGGTTCAGCGAACGCTGATAGGCAAGCGCTATGCGTTCCTGCGCCGGGTTCTGCGTCATGATTTCGAATGCGAGCTGGCGGCCATTGGCGTCGGACATCCTGCCGTTCTTGATGCTGTATCCGGCCTCTTTCAGCTTATCGACGGCGAGCTTCAGGACCTTGCGGTCCGCGCCGGTCCCGTCGGTGGTGGGCATGGCGTAGGTTCCCGCCAGAAGTTCCGGCGGCATGCTCTTGGCCGCATCGCCAAGCAGCGCAAGTTCGCGCTCATCTGCGGCATTGCCATAGGCGCCGAGCGCTGAGTTCTGCCAGTAGCTTTGCGTACGCTTGAATGCGCCGCCGAGAATGTTCTTGTTCATCCACTCGAAATCGAGCGCATAGGATAGGCCCTCACGCACCTTTTCGTCTGCAAAGACCGCGCGGCGGGTGTTGAAGACAAGGCCGAACATGCCCGATGGCAGGCGCGGCTGGAACACATCCTTGACGATATCGCCGCGATGAACGGCGGGGAAGTTGTAGGCCTGGCCCCAATGGGACGTATCGGAGGTGCCGTTGATGGCGTCGCCTTCGGGATAGATGTCGATATCGCCTTTCTTGAAGGCCTCGAACATGGTGGTGACCTGAAGGAAATAGGTGATGCTGATCTCGTCGTAATTCTCGAAGCCGACCTTGCTCGGGATATCCTTGCCCCAATAGTCCGGGTTTCGCTCCCAGATGATTCGTTCACCCGGGCGCAATGTCTTGATTCGGTATGGACCCGACCCGACAACAGCGCCGAGGCCCGCCTGCTCGAATTTTTCCGGATCGATCGCGTGTTTCGGCAAAATCGGGGTGGAAGAGGCGAGAATGAGCGGCGTTTCGCGGTTCGCCCTGTCGTTGAAGGTGAAGCGGACGCCGTGTTCGCCGATCTTTTCCAGCTTCGCCACGCCGTCTAGGCGGCTGTTGAACGGCGGACGGCCTTTTTCCTTCAGGAGATTGAATGTGAAGATAACATCGTCAGGCGTCACCGGCTCGCCATCCGACCACTTGGCCTTGGGATTGATGTTGAATTGGGTGAAGGTGCGTTCCTCGTCCCACTCCACGGTTTCCGCAAGCAGGCCGTAAAGGCTGAAAGGCTCGTCGCTCGAGCGCTGCATCAGCGGCTCGTAGAGGAGATTGCCGAATTCAGGGTCCCAGACGCCGCGCGCCGTGGTGCGCATTCCCTTGAGAACAAAGGGGTTGAGGCTGTCGAAGGTGCCGACGACACCGTAGGATATGCGACCACCTTTTTTCACGTCCGGATTGACATAAGGGAAGTGCCGGAAGTCGGCGGGAAGTGCCGGCGTGCCGTGCATGGAAATGGCGTGAAGCGGCTGCGCTACGGCAATTTCCGGAGAAAGCAGGGCCGTTCCCCAAAGAAACAATGCGGGGATGAGGGCCGCAAGCTTGCGCATGTCACTATCCTGTCTCAACTGTCGGTCCGTTTTGTCGTGGTGGTCGGTTATCGTCATGATTGGTTTTTTGTTATGATTCTGGCGAATATGTAGCACAAGCCCATGGCTGGACCCATGCGAGGGCGGGAAATCTTGGGTTGCCTCAAGAAAAAGTTAAAGAAGTGCTGGATATCGCCGCGAACGGCATGTAACAGGGTGGCCGGAAGAGACGGGTCACGCATTTGCCTCATTTAAACGACAGTTGAACGGGCAGAAGGATACCGCCATCGGCGAGCAGGACCCGCGGTTCTGTTCTGGCAGACATTCAGGAGACGGAACTCTTATGATGCAAAAGGCAAACACATTCACCCGGACAGCTCTGTCCGCTCTCGTTCTTTCCCTGGGCGCGGTTTCCGCTCCGGCCATCTCGCAGGCACAGGATGCTCCCGCCAATCAGGGCGCTGGCGCTCCGCCGCTTGGTTGGTTCAAGACCTGCTCCAAGCAGGAAGACAACGATGTCTGCGTCGTGCAGAACGTGGTTCTTGCCCAGAACGGCCAGATGATCACTGCCGTCGGCCTCATCACTGTCGAGGGCAAGGTCAACCGCAAGCTGCTCCAGGTTTCCGTTCCGACCGCGCGTCTCATTCCCCCGGGTGTGATGATGCAGATCGACGGTGGCAAGGGTCAGAAGCTCGATTACGCTGTTTGCCTTCCCGACAAGTGCACGGCCGAAGTTCCGCTGACGGACGCCATGATCGCGTCGCTGAAGAAGGGCAACGAGATCGTCTTCACCTCGATCAACTTCCGCCGCGCGCCGAACCCCATCAAGATCGCGCTTACCGGCTTTACCGGCGCTTATGACGGCGCGGCTATCACCCAGTCGCAGCTCGCAGAAAGCCAGCGCAGCCTTCAGGAAGGCATGCAGAAAAAGGCCGAAGAGGCTCGCAAGAAGCTGGAAGCTGCTCAGGACGCCGCAAAGGGCGCGCCGAAGCCCTGATCTCTTTACGAGAACACGAAAAAACCGGCCTGTTTTCAGGCCGGTTTTTTTATGCGCGGTTTTGATCCGACGTATTTTCATTAAAAGCGCACCGCGCCCTTATGATTGTTGTCAAATCGGGCGTGCGCTAATGCGCCAGCGACATCTTCGGCCGCCACTCGCCGTTGGGCGCCTTGTCGAACATCCGCTCGATATTGCGGTTGCGGAGCGGCGCCTCGTTTTCATCGTGGACGAGGTTCTGTTCGGAAACGTAAGCGACATATTCCGTCTCATCGTTTTCCGCCAGAAGATGGTAGAAGGGCTGGTCGCGCTCCGGGCGAATATCGGCGGGGATGGCGTTCCACCACTCTTCCGTATTGGCATATTCCGGATCCACGTCAATCACCACACCGCGGAACGGAAACACCTTGTGGCGGACGATCTCGCCAAGCGTAAATTTTGCGTCTCTTTGTTTCATGGTATGAACTTCCTTTCCCACTAATAGTTGGGTGCGGAATGGGAAATATCAAGGGCTAGCGGTATCCGGCCCTTTTTCCCGTGATGCTCTTAAGCGACCCTGCGGCCGATCGGTGCGGTGGCGATGACGACGCCGCCGGTAACCAGCACGATGCCGATGGCGTGATATGTTTCAAACGTTTCACCAAGAAAAAGCGTGGCCATGACAATCGAGACGGGTGGCATCATGTAAAGCGTGATGCCTGCCGTGGCGGGGCCGAAAACGCGGACCGTATGGGTGAAGCAATAAAAGGCAAGCAGTGAGGCGAACAGGATGATGCCGCCGATCTTGGCCCAGGCGATGGCCGTGGCCGGCAGCAAGCCACCATGCGCCAGTTCGACCGCTGCCGGCGGGAGCAGGACCAGCGCGCCGGAGAAGGCGATGAGGCCGAAAAGGCTGAACGAGGCCATCTGCCGCGCCGCGGGATCGCGCAACAGCAGCGAATAGACCGCAAAGGCAATCGCTGCCGTCAGAATGGCAAAATCGCCAATGTTGAATTTCATCTGCCAGAGAGCGGACATATCGCCCTTGAGCACGATGGCCGCCACGCCCGCAAAAGCGATGATCATGCCCGCCACTTCGAGCCTGCGGATCGGGCGGCCCTGAAAGATGCGCTGGAACAGGATGATGAATAGCGACGAAGTCGTATAGATCAACGTACCGTTGGCAGCCGTCGTCATTGTGAGGCCCCAATAGACCACGCCACCGCAGACGCCCATGCCGAGAATGCCAAGAACGAGCCAGAGCAGCGTTTTCTGGCGCACGAAGGCGAGGCAGTTCCGCCAGTCGGCGATCATGAACGGAGCGATGATGAGGCTCGATCCGATCCAGCGAATGAAGGCGGCAATGAAGGGCGAGACCTCTCCGATGACGCCGCGGCCGAAAATGATGTTGCTGGAGAAAAAGAACGGTACCGCCAGAAAGATGAGCCAGTCCGTGAGGCGCGTTTGCTGAGAGGCTGGCTTGATCGACATTGTTCGCGACATGGCTGGGCATCAAAAGAAAACGGCGGCTTTCCAGGGGAAAACCGCCGAGCGGGAAGGGACGCCTCTAAAGGCGTCCCAAATGCCGGTCAGGCAGAGTAGTACATGTCGAATTCGACCGGATGCGGGGTCATTTCGAAGCGCATGACTTCCTGCATTTTCAGCTCGATGAACGAGTCGATCTGGTCGTCGTCGAACACGCCGCCGGCGGTCAGGAACTTGCGATCCTTGTCGAGGCTTTCCAGCGCTTCGCGCAGCGAGCCGCAGACGGTCGGGATCTTTTTCAGTTCCTTGGCAGGAAGGTCGTAGAGGTCCTTGTCCATCGGCTTGCCGGGATGGATCTTGTTCTTGATGCCGTCGAGGCCGGCCATCAGCATGGCTGCAAAACCGAGATAGGGGTTCTGGGTCGGGTCCGGGAAGCGGACTTCGACGCGCTTTGCCTTCGGGTTGGAGCCAAAGGGAATGCGGCACGATGCGGAGCGGTTGCGGGCGGAATAGGCCAGGAGAACCGGAGCTTCATAACCCGGTACCAGACGCTTGTAGGAGTTGGTGGTGGGGTTGGTGAAGGCGTTGATGGCCTTGGCATGCTTGATGATGCCGCCGATGTAGTACAGGCAGTTTTCAGACAGGCCGGCATATTCGTCGCCAGCAAAGGTCGGCTTGCCGCCCTTCCAGATCGACTGGTGCACGTGCATGCCCGAGCCGTTGTCGCCGAAGATCGGCTTCGGCATGAAGGTTGCCGTTTTGCCATAGGCATTGGCGACCTGGTGCACGACGTACTTGTAGATCTGCATCTTGTCGGCGCTGGATACCATGGTGTCGAACTTCACGCCCAGCTCGTGCTGCGCGGAGGCGACTTCGTGGTGGTGCTTTTCGACGACGACGCCCATTTCAGCGAGAACCGTCAGCATTTCGGAACGCATGTCCTGCAGGCTGTCGATCGGCGGAACCGGGAAGTAACCGCCCTTGACGCGCGGACGGTGGCCAAGGTTGCCGGTTTCGTAATCCGTGTCGTCGTTGGACGGCAGTTCCGATGAATCCAGCTTGAAGCCGGTGTTGTAAGGGTCTGCCTTGTATTTCACGTCGTCGAAGACGAAGAATTCTGGCTCGGGGCCAACGAAGATGGTGTCGCCGATACCGGAGGCCTTGAGGTAGGCTTCGGCCTTCTTGGCGGTGCCGCGCGGGTCGCGGTTATAGGCTTCGCCGGAAACCGGGTCGAGAATGTCGCAAAGGATGACGAGGGTCGACTGGGCGAAGAACGGATCGGTATGGGCAGTTGCCGGATCGGGCATCAGCACCATGTCGGATTCGTTGATGGCCTTCCAGCCGGCGATCGAGGAGCCGTCGAACATGACGCCATCGGCGAACATGTCTTCGTCTACGCAGACAACATCCATGGTGACATGCTGCAGCTTGCCCTTGGGGTCGGTAAAGCGCAGGTCCACGAACTTGATGTCGTTATCCTTGATCTGCTTCAAGATATCGTTTGCGGTCGTCATTTAAACGTTTTCCTTGAGTGTGGTGGTGACGAGGTGAAAAACCTGAGCCTCCCCGGCTCAGGACCTGGTTCCGATTAGATGGCGTCCACGCCTGTTTCACCGGTACGGATTCGGATGACTTCCTCGACGTTGGAAACGAAAATCTTTCCGTCGCCGATACGTCCGGTCTGTGCCGCATTGCGGATAGCCTCAATGACGGCTTCCGCATTTTCGTCCGCCAGTACGACTTCGACTTTCACTTTCGGCAAAAAGTCCACAACGTACTCTGCTCCGCGGTAGAGTTCCGTGTGGCCCTTCTGACGACCAAAGCCTTTTGCTTCCGTGACCGTGATTCCCTGAAGTCCGACTTCCTGAAGGGCTTCCTTCACTTCATCGAGCTTGAAAGGCTTAATGATCGCTTCGATCTTTTTCATGAGAAAATATCTCTCCGCTTCTCCCGTTAAAGCAGGTTATTCCCGCTCTGCCACAAGAATGCACGTATTGTGCCAGATCGGAAGCGGGCTTGAAGAAAAAACTTCGCTTGCCCGGCTTTCTGACACAAAATGCATTCGCTTTTTGTGGTTTTCCAGCCAATTTCTCGCCAAAACGCGAAAAATCCGTCATCAATTCTGTCGGTTTTCCTTATTTTAGTTATGTTGAATATTTTGGAATGCACTGACGGCGTTTTGTTGATTTGTTTATATTTTATGCATTTGATTATTATTTCGCCGCAGCCATTTGCTTATTTTTGTATCGATTGCCTTTCCGGCGTTTTGAAGGGATGATCGCTCCATGAAATCCCTATTGAATCTCTCTCTTATCGACCCTGCTGTGATGGCCCGCATCGATGCGGCCTCAGGCCAATCCGGCATTCCCCTATACGATCTTATGGAGCGGGCAGGGCAGGCGGTCGCTGCTTCGGCCCTTCGCCACTATCCGGACGCGCTGCGTTTCGTCGTGCTCTGCGGAGGCGGCAATAATGGCGGTGATGGTTACGTTGCGGCACGCTCGCTTGTGCAAAGCGGGGCGACAGTTGCGGTTCATCATCTTGGCCAAGTCACGGCCATGAAAGGCGATGCCCGCACGGCTTTCGAGGTTAGCGGCGTCACAGCCCTGCCGCTTGGCGACTATGTACCCATGGCTGGAGACGTGGTGATTGACGCGGTGTTCGGTGCCGGATTGTCCCGCGAGATTCCGTCGGAGCTTCGGCGCGTGATCGATGCGGTGACGCAGGCAGCCGTGCCGGTTCTCGCCGTCGATCTGCCGTCTGGTCTTTGCGGCAGGAGGGGCGTGCCTCTGGGCGCATCGTTCAAGGCGGTGCGGACCGTAACCTTCATGGCGCGAAAACCCGGCCATCTGTTGATGCCGGGGCGGGAACTGTGCGGGACGCTTGAGGTGTTCGATATCGGTATCCCCTCCCGTATTCTCGCCGCTCATGCGGGATCGGTTGCGGAAAACGATCCACTTGTCTGGCGCGACGCCTTGCCCCGCTCCGAAATGGAAACGCATAAATTCCGCCGTGGGCATCTGACCGTCTTTTCCGGACCGCCACATGCGACGGGAGCAAGCCGCATGACGGCAATTGCAGCGCTGAAGGCGGGGGCGGGCATCGTCACCATTGCCGCGCCGAAGCAGGCGCTCGACGTGCTTTCGGTGACATTGACGGCGGTGATGAGCTCCGGTCTGGATGATGCGGACGATCTGCGCCACTGGCTGGACGACAAACGCCACGGCGCTTTCGTCCTCGGTCCCGGTTTCGGCGATCTCGAAAAGGCGCGGCAATTCGTGTCCCTGCTCGGGGACAAGGTGGTGGTGCTGGATGCCGACGCGATCACCGCTTTCAAGGACTGCCCGGAAACCCTGTTCGACCGGATGATTTCAGGCGCGGGGAAATTCGTATTGACGCCGCATGAGGGCGAGTTTGCTCGGCTCTTTCCCGATCTCGCCGCTGACACGTCACTGAGCAAGATCGAGAAGGCGCAGACCGCATCGGCGCGCAGCGGCGCAGTGCTGGTCTACAAGGGCGCGGATACGGTCATCGCCGCGCCGGACGGCCGCGCGCTGGTCAATACCAATGCGCCGTCGAGCCTTGCGACGGCGGGGTCAGGCGATGTGCTGGCTGGCATCATTGGCGCATTGCTTGCGCAGGGAACGCCTGCCTTTGAGGCCGCCGCTGCCGGTGTCTGGCTGCATGGCGAGGCGGGCAGCAGGGCGGGTGCAGGTATGACGGCAGAGGATCTCGCCTACGCGGTGCGGCCGTTCGCGTGACCTTGAGTTGGTGTCCACTCCGTCACCCCGGACTTGATCGCAGGAGATACCTTTCGCTGCGCAGACGCGTCGTGACTGGATGCCGGATCTAGTCCGGCATGACGGGGGAGAGGTTTTCATTCCTGAGGTGAGCGCTTTTTCGCCCTAGAGGTTTAAAGCCGCGTCAGTGCGCGGCTTTGCCCTGGCTCGCGGTTGCCATCCGCGAAGCGCTGATCAGCAGCTTGCGTTCCGCCCGTTCCTGTTGCGGCGTGCGATTGTAGATTTCGCGATAACACTTGGAGAAATGCGAAGCGGAGACGAAACCGCAGGCAACGGCAACCTCGACCACCGGCATGGCCGATTGCACCAGCAGGTGGCGGGCGCGGTCCAGGCGGATTTCAAGATAGTAGCGGGCGGGTGAGCGGCCCATTTCCTGCCGGAAGAGACGCTCCACCTGTCGGCGCGACAGATCGGCCGCATCGGCGATGTCGAGCAGCGACAGCGGCTCGGACAGATTGCCTTCCATCAATTCGATGATCGACAGGACCTTGCTATTCTGAACGCCGAGGCGCGCACGCAGCGGCAGGCGCTGGCGGTCGTTGGGGCTGCGCACCCGGTCCGTCAATTGCTGCTCGCAGACGCGGTTGACAAGATTTTCGCCGAAATCCTGACCGATCAGACTCAGCATCATATCGAGCGATGCGGTGCCGCCGGCGCAGGTATAGATGTTGCTGTCGACCTCGAAGAGATCGGCATAGACTTCCACCTGCGGGAAGGCTTCGGAAAAACCAGGCAGGTTCTCCCAGTGGATCGCACAGCGTTTGCCGTTCAAGAGACCAGCCTGCGCGAGGATATGCGCGGCGGTACAGAGGCTGCCGATGGCGATGCCGCGATTATAGGCTTCACGCAGCCAGGCATTGACGGATTTGTTGATGTGCTGGTCGACATCGATGCCCGAACAGATGATCGCCATTTCAACGCGGTTTTCGCCGCTGACATATCGGCGCTCATCGGCAAGACAGGTGTCGACCTCAAGACAGATGCCGCTTGATGACATGACCTTCTGGCCGTCGAGCGAGGCGAGGCGCCATTCGTAAGCCTGATACCCCAGCATGCGATTGGCGATGCGAAGCGTTTCAACCGCTGCGGCGAACGGCAGCATGGTAAATTGCGGAATGAGAAAAAAGACGATTGAGCGTTTCTTCTGGGAGTTCCTGCTCATTTGCCCGTGCTCCGTTGCGAATACGCAATTCCTCCCTTGGAATCGGTCTTCTGGATGTCCTGTTTCCGACATCTTTAACGAAAAATACGCCGTGAAATCCGGGCTGTCAAAAAATAGCTTTTGAAATATGCAAAATTTGCGACAAGCCTTTTTAAAGGGCGTCGTGTCGCATGTAAAACAGGCAGGTCATTTTACGCCTCTGCCGGCGCGTCTCGGGATTGACGGGGATGGCTCGCAAGTCCTGAGACGGTTGCGAGCCATGGGGTTGCGCATCATTTGCCGACGACCCTGATGCGGTTGCTGTCGGTTGTCGGCCATCCAATGTCCTTCAATGTTTCAGGCGGCAAACCTTCCAGCGCGCGGAGCATTCTTGCGCGCTTCCATGACGTATGGAGAGCGGAAATCTGGCCGGACAGGCGCTGGAGCCAGCTACCGGTCGAGGGGCGTTGCGACGAACGGCTCGCTGCGGGGTGATAATGTATCATGGCCATGTCTTGATCCTTTCGTGAACCACGATCCTGTTTACGACTTCGGTATGCGCTTACATATCTCATCAAACAAGAGAATGAATTTGATGTCATTCATCAGTTCTAGGAATGACTCGCGCTCGCCGCCTGCCGGACTTTCTGTCTATCCGTGATGGGCCAGCGCTTCATTCCGACAAGGCGTTAGTTGCCCTGTCATTCGATGTCCCGGATGGTGCGCCTGTGTTGACATTCAATCAAACGAAATGATATCCATCTATAAATCAAAATATTTGAAGGTTCGTGCCATGACCGTAACTTTCCGCCAACCGTTGCCGCTGCTGGATAACGACATTCTGAGAACCTTCGTCGCGATTGCCGAGACCGGGAACTTCTCCACCGCTGCAGAGGTGGTGTTCAGAACGCCGTCCGCCGTTTCCATGCAGATAAAGAAGCTGGAGGAACAGCTGAAGACGACGTTGTTCCTGCGCGATGCCCGCTCGGTGACTTTGACTGCGCATGGCGAAACGCTTCTGACCTATGCACGCCGCATGATCGCGCTGTCTAACGAGGCCGTGTCGCGTTTCGTCATGCCTGAACTGTCTGGCGTCGTCAGGCTCGGTGCGCCGGAAGATATTGGCGAGCGCGGTTTGCTCCCGGGTATCCTCAAGCGTTTTGCCGAGGTTTTCCCCGGCATCATGATCGATGTCACGATCGATTCCAGTTCCAATCTCTACAAGCGCATGGATGAACGGCGGCTGGATCTGGCACTGGTCAACTGTGCGTCGCATCCGCTGCGGGATACGGGCGAGGTGCTGATGCGCGAACGTCTCGTCTGGGCCGGGGCAAAATGCGGTACGGCCTATCTGCGCGATCCGCTGCCCATATCGATCTGGGAAGAGGGCTGCATCTGGCGTTCGGAAGCGATCAACTCGCTTGAAAAGCGGGGTCGCAATTTCCGCGTGGCCTATCTCAGCGGCCATACCATGGCGCAGCGCGCAGCAATTGCCGCCGATCTCGCCATCGCGCCCCTGCCGCGCTCCTATGTGCAGAACGACATGGTCATTCTGAGCGACAAGGAAGGCCTGCCGGAACTTGGTTATTTCGATATTCGCCTGATCACGGGCGAAAGACCCTCGCGCCCCATCCTTGCGGTCGCGGAAAGCATCCGAAACGCCTTTGTCGAGGTCGCCAAGGCGGCCTGAGGTAGATCTTTATAACGGGAATGCGCGACGGCGAGCGTCCGTCGCGCCATAGGCAAAGGTGGGCTTAGATCGCTACCGTGCCCCGCTTTGCAGAAAAGTCCGCATCGCCGATTTGCCAGCTTCCACGACCGGCCAGCCAGTCTGCCGAATTCTGTAACCCACCAAATGGGAAAACGTGGATTTGCCGGATCGGCCCTGCCGGATTTGCCTGCCAGTGCCGTTCGATAGGGCCGACCACGCTTTCCGGTGAATGGCCCTTGGCCAGCGTCGTCAGGGAGAGCGCGTTCTTTTTCAGATAGGCGATGGAATTGCCGACGCCGCAGAGAGCTGCATATTTCAGCAGCGTCGTGATCCTGGCCGGACCGGAGACGCCGATATGCACCGGCAAGTCGATGCCGGAGGCGGCAAGTCCTTCCGCCCAGGCGATGAAGCGCGCGGGGTCGAAGCCGAACTGGGTGACGATGCGCATTGCCGCATCGCTTCTTTCGGCAAAATCATACTTCAACTTCAAGGCGGCCGTCGCCGTCTCTTCGCTGAAATCGGGGCTGCCTTCGGGATGGCCGGCGATTGCAATCTGATTGATCCCGCAGCGATCGAAGATGCCGGTCGACAGCATATCCATGCTGGATGTGAAGGGACCAGCCGGCGTGGCGACGCCACCGCCGACTACCAGCACATCCGACACACCCGCTTCGCCTGCCAGCCGCTTCACCTGCTCCTCGAATTCCACGCCAGACGATATGCGCCGTGCCGCGAGATGCGGCACTGGTGTGTAGCCGAGATCGCGAAGGTGTTTTGCAGCGTCGACCAGCCTGTCCTGCGAGGCCTGTCCGGTGTCTGTCAGATAAACACGCACGCCCTGTGGAAA
>NZ_BDLN01000001.1:156121-164339 GCF_001950375.1 Rhizobium sp. TBD182
GACCGGCAAGACTTGCCGGGCCGAGCACCTGTGCGGGTGAGGCTTCAATGGAGGCGGCAATGGCGGGAGAGGTCGAGATATCGTGCAATTTGAATTTGGTCCTTTTCCTTATCATGCACCGCTTTTTTGCCCACGTCTTTGCCTGTTGCGGCAAGACAGCCCTGCATCTGCGACGAAGCTTGATTTCATCTGTTTGGCTGGCGGCAATGGGTGGTTGTCCTCACCAGACACGTTTGGTGAGGCCGTTCCACAGCCATGTCCAGATCGTCGGCGGAAACCGCAGCACCGATTTGCCAGGCAAGGGCGGTTGCGGCGCAAGGCTGCCGGAAAGGGCGTCCTCGATAGCGCTGACCGCAATATCGACCGAGGCGGCGGTCAGAAGCAGGGGGTAGGTGGCAATGGTATCGGAAGGCGAGGGCTTCAGCCGCTTTTCGTAAAGGGTTGCGCCGGTATCCACGCCCTTGTCGACCAGATGCACGGTCGCACCGAAACTACCCCGGTCCTTTTCCACCAGCGCCCAATAACCGCCCATCTGGCCGCGATAGGCGGGATTGATGCCGGCGTGGAAATTGATGACCGGGCAGCGCAGGGCTTTAAGGGTTGCCGGTGTCAGAAGGCGGCAGGAAATGGTGAAGATCGCCGCCGGTTGCAAGGTGTTGATGGCCTTGTGGCACTCTTCGTCGTTCAGGGAGGCAACGTGTGTAACAGGAACTGCCTGGCCGAGATCGGCAGAGAGGCCATGTTCGGCAATGATCTCATTGGTGCGCCGAACAGTGAAGCGTTTGCCGAGCCGGGAGGCGATCATCGTCGCCATCTGGCCTGCGGCTGTCATCCAGCCGAGCCGCCGCGCCCGTCTTTTCAGAATGGCCGATTTGCTTTCCGCCTGCTCCACGATGACATGGATATCCGGAAACCGGGCGGCCAGCGCATTGATCATGACATTGGGGTTCAGCCCCCCCGCCGTCATCACCAGTAGCCGATTGTTTATCTCAGTCATGTCACCCACACGATTTTCCCGATCATGATCCCTGCGCCCGAGTTTCCCTCGCGAAGTTCAAAACCATGTTAATTTTCACCGACGGGATTTTTTCAAACGCCGGTGGAACCGATTTCCAATGCTCACGTTATTGTGACGCATATCACATCGGCGCTTGCCTTTGGACGGCAAGTCATAGGGGAGTTATTTCAAATGATCACACGTATTCTTTCGACAGTTTTCGTGGCTTTGTTGACCGTCGTGACCTTGAGTTCCTGCGGTAATACCATTCGCGGCGTTGGCCGGGATACGGCAAATGCAGTGGACGCCACGCAGGACGCAGGTCGTAGCGTAGACCGCGCCGCGCGTCGCTAAGTCTCTCCCCTCCAAGGTCTGGCGTCTCCCTGAATGAAGGGGACGCCTTTTCTTTGACCTGATTTCACCGTCACAGTTCATGTGTAAGAATCGCGCCGTACTAAGATGGGGCGAGAGGGCATGAGCGGGCGTTGATGAAAAGACTGGTGACGAAAAGACTGATTAGCTTGCTGCTGCCATTGCTTTTGCCGTTTTCGGCTAAGGCGGGCGGACAGGTGGATTTCTGCAAAACCATGGAGCATGCGGGCGGACGTTACATCGTCTGCAGTTTCGATCCGGCGAAAAGCATGATCCGGATTTACGACCGCGATCATGTCTCGGGTGAGGGATATCGCTCCTTCTCCGATCTCCCCTCCGCCCTGTGGCGGCAGCACATGTTCAGCGTCTTCGCCATGAATGGCGGCATGTATCATTCCGACTATTCTCCCGTTGGCCTCTTTGTCGAAAACGGCGTCGAACGTTCGCCGATTATTACCGGCGGCGGGTGGGGCAATTTCCATCTTCTGCCGAATGGCGTGTTTTATCTGAAGGGTGCAATGGCGGGCGTTCTGGAAACGCGGGCCTATGTCTCTGCCGGCTTGAAGCCGGATTTTGCCACCCAGTCCGGCCCGATGCTGGTGATCGATGGAAAGCTGCATCCGCGATTTCTGCCCGATAGCGACAGCCTGAAACGCCGCAACGGCGTCGGCGTGTCGCGCGACGGCACGGTGCATTTCGCGATTTCGGAAAACACCGTGCGTTTTTACGACTTCGCGACGTTGTTCAGGGATGCGCTGGATGCGCCAAACGCGCTGTATCTCGACGGGACGATTTCCAGTGTCGACATTCCTGCGATGAAAAGGCGCGATTCCCTGTTTCCCATGGGGCCAATTATCGCTGTCGTCGACAGGGTGCCTGACTAAGTCAGATCGGCGCCTTGGGGTAGGCTTTTTCGAGGCCTGCCGATGCCGTCAGTCCCTTGCGGAAGGCCAGATAGGCAGGATGCTGGCTGGCCTTGGCCGCTTCCGTGATGCGTATCTGCAGGCGGGCAGGGGCGTTACAGCCCAGCCATTCGCCTGATGTCTCCAGTTTCAGACTGTTGAGGAAGCGGGCATTGGCCTGTTGATCGAGATAGAGATTGAGGCCGGCCAGCAGGTTTTCATCCTGCAACACGTTTTCCATCAAAAGCAGCACCCACGCCTTGTCCTCGCTTGCAAGCGAGGCAAGTTTCGATGCGACCGTCTCGCGGTCCGGAAAAGATGATGCCTGCTGCATGTAATGACGAATCCCGTTGCCGTTTTCTGTCGATAAGGCAGAGCCGAAAGGCTTTCAAGGCACAACAGTCCGAACACCGAAATTCAACTCTGGAATGCCGATTGCCGCTGGCTTCAACAGGCGTTTGTGCGAAACCTTCATAAACCAGTTACACTTTGGTTCAAATTGAGGCGAACAGCAAAAAGGGGTAACCCGAAAGCCTCGATCTAAAGCCTTGTTTTTTCACACACCTATGCAACTGACGAATGGCAGCCCGTCAAAAACGCCTTCATTTAGCCGCTTTTTGCATTTGCGTTCTGCGCCGGATTTTAATAAATGCTTCCCCCAACGGGCCCGGTCTTGAAGATCGCCCGGAGAGTGAATAGCTGGAGTAATCATGGAAGAAACCGCTCAGAAATCCTGTTGGGCCGTCACCTTGCGCGCGCTTGCAGGCTTTGCCGCATTTCTCGCATTGACGTACATTTTTGGCAGCCCATAAGCACTTCTCATGAATGACGGGTTTTGAAACGGCGCGGTTTCCTCTGGAAACCGTGCTGTTTTCGTTTCTGCGGCCTGTATGTCGCAGCTGCAAAAGCCGGTGCCGCTCTTTTGTGGCGATCCGTCGCGGCTTTGGATATGATGGCGGTGGAATCCATTCTTATTCAAGGTAAGCCTCATGTTTCTTTCGGTCTTCGACGTCTTCAAGATCGGTATCGGTCCTTCCAGCTCGCATACGATGGGGCCGATGACGGCGGCGAACCGCTTTCTTGCGCTGATCCTCGGTGATGAATGGCCGCGTCCGGCGGGTGCTTCCGTGTCGCGCCTGAAGGTCAGCCTTCACGGTTCGCTTGCCTTTACCGGCATTGGCCACGGCACCGGCCGTGCGGTCATCCTCGGCCTGACGGGCGAGCGGCCGGATCTCGTCGACCCCGACGCCATGGACCCGATCATCGAAAAGGTTGAAAAGGCCGGTACCGTGTCGCCACCCGGCCACCCCTCCTATGAGTTCAACCCAGCCGAGGATCTGGTCTTCGACAAGAAGAACCCGCTGCCCGGCCATGCCAACGGCATGACCTTTTCCGCCTTCGACAATCAGGGCAGGCTGCTTCTCAAGCGCATCTATTATTCCGTCGGCGGCGGTTTCGTCGTGACCGATACGGAACTGGAAGCGATCAAGCAGCGCGGCAAGACCATCGATAATGGTCCGCGTGTGCCTTATCCTTTCGCCACGGCGCGGGAAATGCTTGAGATGGCGGGCCGCTCCGGCCGCACCATCGCCCAGATGAAGCGCGCAAACGAAGAAACGGTAATCTCCCGCGACGAGCTGAACGAGCGCCTCGACCAGATATGGGAGGCGATGAACGGCTGCATCGAGCGCGGGCTGAAGGTGGACGGCATCATGCCGGGTGGCCTGAAGGTGCGCCGCCGTGCCCGCTCCATCTACGAGAAGCTGAATGAGGAATGGCGCAGCAACCGGCTCAATCCTGTCATGGCGAATGACTGGTTGAGCGTCTATGCCATGGCCGTGAACGAGGAAAATGCTGCGGGCGGGCGCGTGGTGACAGCGCCGACCAACGGCGCTGCGGGCGTCGTTCCGGCCACAGTCCGGTATTTCCGGCATTTCCACGAGGATGCGACCGTTGACGATGTTCGCGATTTCCTGCTGACGGCGGCCGCAATCGGCGGCATCATCAAGCATAATGCATCTATTTCAGGTGCCGAGGTCGGCTGTCAGGGCGAGGTTGGGTCCGCTGCCGCCATGGCGGCCGCAGGCCTTGCCGCCGTCATGGGCGGTTCGCCCGAACAGGTGGAGAATGCCGCCGAAATCGCGCTCGAGCATCACCTCGGCATGACCTGCGACCCGATCGCCGGTCTGGTGCAGGTGCCCTGCATCGAGCGCAATGCGCTGGGTGCGGTGAAGGCGGTAACGGCGGCTTCCCTGGCGTTGAAGGGTGACGGCCAGCATTTCGTACCGCTCGATGCCTGTATCGAAACCATGCGCCAGACCGGCAACGACATGAGCGACAAGTACAAGGAAACTTCCACCGGCGGTCTTGCCGTCAACGTTGTGGAATGCTGAGCGGGCAGGGCGTCAGGCATGGTCCACATGCTTGACGCCCGCCGCAAAAAGGCATTGATAAGCATATGCCTCTACATCTTATAAAACTTTGCGTCGGCGCGGATTCACTCCAGGATTTGAGAGACTGGGTCGCGCATCGCTCGCTGACCGCGATCGCCGCTGGCCTTGAGCCGCACAGCGTCCACACCACGCGGATGATCCCGAAACGGCTTGACGAATTGCTGGAAGGCGGTTCGCTCTATTGGGTCATCAAGGGCCAGGTGCAGGCACGGCAGAAACTTCTCGACATACGTTCCTTCAAGGGCGACGACGGCATTACCCGCTGCGATCTCATTCTCGGCCCCGAGGTGATCGAGACGTCGCCTGCGCCGAAGCGGCCGTTTCAGGGCTGGCGCTATCTCAAGGACAACGAGGCCCCACGCGATCTCGGCGGCGGTGATTTCGGCGGCGAGGAGATGCCCTCCGACCTCAAGCGGGAACTGGCCGAGCTAGGCCTGCTCTGATCGTCAATGGACGTGATTGAAATGAAAAAGCCGGCTTCCTTCGCGGAGCCGGCTTTTTCATTTGGGGAGACGGTATTTGCTTGGGTTTGGGTGGCTTCAGTTGATGCCGCCAACCGCAGTGGTAGCGCGGCCATCCTGTATTTTCACCCAGCGTCCGGGATTGGCGGTGTCCTGACGCTTCAGGTAGGTATATTCGGTCTCCGACCAGTTCATGACCTTGTTGCGCATGTTGTCGAGGACGAAATCACCGCGATCGGTGCGAACGGTCAGAACTGCATGGCCTTCGCCATTCGGCTGCAGAACAACCGTGATCAGCAGGTTGTTGGCGGAGAAGCCCTTGTTCATCAGCATCTTGCGCTTCAGAAGCACGAAATCTTCGCAATCGCCGACCGTGGTGGGGTAGGCCCAGCGCTCTTCGACGCCGTAGATTTCCATGTCGGTCATCGGCGTGATCGTGGTGTTGGCGGTATAGTTGACGTCGAGCATCGTCTTCCAGCGCTCTTCGGTCAGTTTCATCGGGCCGTTATCCAGCGATGTCGGCTGGCATTCGCTCTGATAGGTCTGGCAGAACTCGTAGTGGCCGATCGGCGGGTTGGCCTTGCCGATCACACGCATGGCGGCGGATGGCGAAGCGCTGGCCTGATGGGCGATGGCGCTGACGATGAATGCGATCAGAAAGAAACCGAAACGGTTGTTTTTGTTCATTGCTTGTCTCCCCGTGTTGAGGAGACACTCGCATGTATATTTTGACCCCGCGGAAAGATGCGCGTGTCAATTTGAGCTTATATTTCAGCAAATTAGCGCTTGTTTTGAACTGTATTCGAGTTAGTTTTTACGCGTGTTTGAAGCAAATTTTATTACAATTTTACGCATCTCGACCTTAGGTTTTTGGTAGCCATTTAGGCCGCTGTATTGAAAGCGTTTTTTGGCACAGAGATATTTTTGCGATGCTGGGTAGTCAGGCCGCGGAGCGTATCGAAGACGCGGATTTCCCGTTTTGGGATTGGTGTTTCAAGTCGGGACAGGGCAAAAAGGCAGCGAAAAAAACTTCAAGAAAACTGTTTTTTTCTTGGAAAAAATGCCTGGAGCGGGATTTTCCAGTGCGGTTTTGCGCGAGAACTAACGCGAAATGGAGCGCGCCGGGCACTCTGACCGGATAGCACGGAAGTCAGCTTCAACGGAATCCAAAGTGCTGGAAAGCAGTATTTTAGACTGTCAGCGCAAATGCACGAGCGGCATTTTTGTAGACGAGAGCAGTCTGCTCCCATCATTCCGGCCTTGAGCCGGAATCGGATCGATGTGCGCCTGCGTGGCGGGAAAAGCTCTTTCGGCCAAGAGACCTGGGCTGAATGTATTCCGGCTCACGGCCGGAGCGCCGGAAAGCGATTGCCGTGACAAGATCTGGCGAATGCCGCACTTGCCGCACGGACATACCGCTCCACTGTATTACGGGAAATGACCTAGAGAAATTCGATCAGGGCGTCGGGCGACTGGACCCGGTCGAATTCGACCGCAACGCCTTCCATGAAGTGGCGTACGATCTTGCCGTTCATGTTCTTGCCAAGCTGGACCCTGGTGCCGAGTGGAGGCCGGTTTTCGATCTCGATGGCTGCGCCCGACAAGGAAAGGTCGATCAGCCGGCAGGCGAGAAGCACGCCGTCTTCCAGCATCAGATGTGCCCGGGTATTGCGTGGTGTCAGGCGGTCGTGGCGGCGGTCTTCCGGCAGGCCGAGCAGCTGGCGCTTGGCGATCCATGCGAGCTGGGCGGCCAGCTTTTCCCGCTTGCGTTCGGGCGCATTGATGGCAATGACGAAGCCTGACGCGGTAAGCGCCGTAACCGTTCCTTCGATGCGACCGATATGCTGGAGATAGGAGATGACGCGATCACCGTTGCGCGCAATGCCCGAGCAGGCGAACAGCGCTCTTTCGGCGGTCATCTCGGTTGCGGTGCAATCATATTCCTGGTGATCGGGCAACATGAGGCGGCCGGTGAAGGACACACGGACGGGATCGTCGAAGTGAACCTCTTCAACCGGACGCAGGGTTTGGGCAATGTTGACCGAACGTGATGAGAACATGGCAGCGCAATTGTAACCAGTGATGATGACAAATCTCTACGCCGCCCGGGTTAACAGACTGTATTGTTTAACCCTTACAATTTTTGCAATCGTCAAAATCGTTACAGCTTTGACGTATTTCGTACGAAATTCCGGTGCGATCATACGCGATCCACCCTCACCATGCGGGGTGGGATGCGGCAGTCAGCGGGTTACCGCATGCGGCATGACAGC
Organism: Rhizobium sp. TBD182; assembly: GCF_001950375.1. NCBI lineage: Bacteria > Pseudomonadati > Pseudomonadota > Alphaproteobacteria > Hyphomicrobiales > Rhizobiaceae > Rhizobium > Rhizobium sp. TBD182. Next base: position 163,580 of record NZ_BDLN01000001.1, read on the forward strand.
GGTTCGCGCATTCGTAGAATACGTTGTCGGCGCGATATCCATGCGTAGCAGGCGGCTGCTTTTCATGACGAGGCAACTGATCGGTGCTGCGAATTCGTGACGGGGCCGCTCCGCCAGCAGCGCTCCGAGCAATCTCGGGGCTGTGTCATTATCCGAACTTAGCGGCAAGAGCAGCATTTCGAAAGCAAGCGGCGCCGCGCCATGGTCGTCCTCCGCTTCGATATCGAACACCACGGGCAATTGATGTTGCAGGATGCCGCGTGCGACACGGCAGGGGAAGGTGGCACTTGCCGCCGGCCACAGATCCGAGAACGGGCTGTCGCGCAATTCCCGGCCGAACAGGTCGCACAGGTGCGTGCCTGCAAGGCGGAAGAATGGCGTCCTTTCTCCCTTGTCCACCAGGATGAAGAGGTCGCCGAGATGATGTTTCAGCTTTGCGGGATCGAAGTCTTCTCGGCGGGGCGCAGGTTTATTGCCGCGCAGCGCGTCCCAATAGGCATATATCTCCAGTCCGGCCATGCTCTTCATAGCATCTTTCTCCATGTTCGTTTTTGGGACATCATGTCCATCCGAACGTCTGTTACTTGTGGTGTAGCGAATTTCATGCCAACCGATTTTGTTAAGGTTAACAAATGGTTGAGATTGCGCGACGACCAAGGTCGTGGCATCGCTGCGGCCATGTCGGGGACATGCTCCCAGTCAGCACAATTGATGCTTTCGCCCGTAATTTTACGGCGGGCGCGCAGGCCGTACTGCCCCT
>NZ_BDLN01000001.1:164349-203119 GCF_001950375.1 Rhizobium sp. TBD182
TACAGGCGCTTGAACCGATTGCGGTTTTTGCGTCGTGGCCCGAAAGGCAGGACGGCTTTTTTTTCGCCCGGGCTTCCTATATTGCTCGGGAGACGCAAATTTCCACAAAAACAGGGATGGAATCATGTCCAACGGCGACGGCGAACAGCCGCCGGTTTCGGAAAGTCAGGAACTGAAAGAGGACGCACATAATCCCGTCTTCAACCTGCCGCCGCTTCTGGTCGGCATATTGGCGGCGCTGCTCTTGGCCTTTGTGGTTCCGGCCTATCTTCTTTCGGAGGATGGCAACGGCTGGTTCATTTTCACCTTCGGCTTCATTCCGCTGCGTTACGCGGTGCCATTATCCCAGCAGGGGCTGGAATGGCTCTGGACGCCGGTGACATATTCTTTTCTGCACGGCGGCATCGAGCATATTCTTTTTAACGGATTGTGGTTGATGGCCTTTGGCGCACCGGTTCTGCGCCGGATCGGAACGCTTCGCTTCGTACTGTTATGGTGCATATCCGCCGCCGTTTCAGCTTTTGGCCACGCGGCGCTGAACTGGGGCGATGTGACGGTTCTGATCGGAGCATCTGGTGTCGTTTCGGCGCTGATGGGAGCCGCATGCCGTTTCGCTTTCCCGTCACGCGGCGGCTACAGCGCCTCTTTCGGCCATCTGATGCCGAGGCAGAGCATTGTCGCGGCGCTTTCGAACAGGACGGTGCTGATCTTCACGCTGATGTGGCTTTTCGGCAATGTCCTGATCGCGGTCGGCGTGCCGCTGTTTGGCGATGTCGGCGGTGAAGTCGCCTGGGATGCGCATGTCTTCGGCTTTCTGCTCGGCTTCCTGTTCTTCGGCCTGTTTGATCGCCCGATCCGCGGGAACCTTTCCAGTGGAAGTGTGGAACAGCCGCTCTAGGGCGATCACGCTCCTTGTCGGCCGTGGCGCAAATTTGCTTGTGCAGGTCCCATCCGGGATTGCATTCGCATAGGCCTCAGCGCACCATGTTCCATGATTTGCAACCGCGGAGAGACTTTGCCGCGTTGCAGATTGCTGACAGGAGGAGGAAGGCATGGCAACATTCGTAAAAGATCTTCTCGACCGCAAGGGCCGGAATGTCGTGACTGTGGGTCCGAGCGTAAGCATCGGCGAGGCGGCAGCAACGCTGAATGCGCACAAGATCGGTGCACTCGTCGTGACCGATGCCGACGGCGTCGTTCTCGGTATTTTCACGGAACGCGATCTGGTGAAGGTCGTGGCAGGCGAGGGCGCTGCCTCCCTTCTGCAATCCGTTTCGGTGGCCATGACCAAGAACGTCATCCGCTGTCATCACAATTCCACCACCGACGAGTTGATGGAAATCATGACCGGAGGGCGGTTCCGACATATTCCGGTTGAGGACGACGGTCGTCTGGCCGGCATCATCTCCATCGGTGACGTGGTAAAGGCGCGGATCGGCGAGATCGAGGCGGAAGCCGAACATATCAAGGCCTATATCGCCGGATGAGGTTTCGTTTCCGGCGCGTCCGCAATAGTCATTTCGAAACGACTACGTCATTCCTGTGACACGCGCAGGAATGACGGCCTAGGAGGCTGCGGCTACCGCAAGCTGGAATGCTCAGCACGAATATTTGTAGTGTACGTTAGCGTCGGAACGCCTGCTGCATGCGCTCCAGCTCGGGAACGCGGGCGCGTGTTTCCTCGTATCCCCTGTCGATGGCTTCGCTGGCGCGATGGAATTCCGACAGGCCGATATCGTTGATACGGGGATGCAGCATGAGGTCGGGCGGGTCGCCCGCCAGACGCGAGCGCGAAATCCGGTCCTGAATGATATTGAAGGCCTGCACCATGACGCCCGGCAGGCCGGGGCGCGGCGGACCTTCCAGGGAAGGTGCTGCGCCATTCGGGGGCGAAGAGGAATGTTTGACCACGGCAGAGCGGCCGAACAGATCGTAATTGAGATTGACGGCGACGACGAGCGCCTGCTCATAGGCCCTGCAGACCGAAACCGGAACGGGGTTGACGAGAGCGCCGTCGATCAGGGTGCGGCCGTTGCATTGCACGGGCTCGAAAATGCCGGGCAACGCATAGGATGAGCGCAGTGCGGTGACGAGGTCGCCCTGGTGAATCCAGACCTCGTGGCCGGTGCGCAATTCCGTGGCGACGGCGATGAAAGGGTGCTCGAGGTTTTCGACGCGCAAGCCTTCGAGATGTTCCTGCATGCGCTTGGTCAGCCGCATGCCGCCGAAGAGACCGCCGCCGCCAATCGTCAGATCGAGCAGGCCGGCAATGCGCCGCATCGTCAGCGAACGGGCAAATTCCTCCAGCTCGTCGAGCTTTCCGGCGAGATAACAACCGCCGACCAGCGCGCCGATCGAGGTTCCGGCAATCATGCCGATTTTTACACCGGCTTCGTCTAGTGCCCTCAGGACGCCGATATGGGCCCAGCCGCGCGCAGCACCACCGCCGAGCGCAAGCGCAATCCGGCGCGTATCAACGATCTCGTTGACGATTGTTTCGGTGTTGCCAGCCGCAAGAGCATTGTGACGATTGCTTCCCCAGCCCAACATGACCGTACACTCCCTGCCTGCTCCCAGGACCCGGTCTGTTCCTCCCCGAATCCTGAATTATTGGTAGCAAATTGGTGCAGCGGATGGAAGGTGGCCGTTCACGTGCCAGAATAGGTAGTCGACGGGTCGAAATGGCGGGTATCGTCGGTGATTCTGGTGACGGCATTGCCATCGGCCAACTCGACCGTGCGGTAGAAGCAGGAGCGGCGGCCAGTATGGCAGGTTGCGTCATGACCGGCGACGGAGACCTTCAGCCATACGGCGTCCTGATCGCAATCGGTACGGAATTCCTTCACCGTCTGCAGGTTGCCGGAGGTTTCGCCCTTTTTCCAGATCTTGTCGCGGGAGCGGCTGTAATAGTGGGCGATGCCCGTTTCCAGCGTCAGCGACAGGGCTTGCGCATTCATATGGGCGACCATCAGCAATTCACCATCACGCGCATCGGTGACCACGGCGGTGACAAGGCCGTGGGCATCGAATTTCGGTGAGAAGAGACCTGAATTTTCAAGCACTTCCTTGTCCGCAGGCGCGGACGGAAACGAAATGGACATTGCTACCCCGGGGAAAAAGCGGAACCGTTAGCGGTTCCGCACCATGGTCATGAAGCGCACCTGCTCTGCCGGGTCGTTCTTGAAGGTGCCGGTGAAGCTGGTGGTGAGGGTCGTGGACCCCTGCTTGTTTACGCCGCGCATGGACATGCACATATGTTCGGCGTCTATCATGACGGCCACGCCGCGCGGCTTCAGAGTTTCCTCGATGGATCTTGCGATCTGCGCGGTCATGTTTTCCTGTGTCTGCAGGCGGCGGCCAAAGATTTCGACGACGCGGGCGATCTTCGACAGGCCGAGCACGCGCCCGGCCGGAAGATAGGCGACATGCGCCTTGCCGACGATCGGAACCATGTGGTGTTCGCAATGGGAGAAGAAGGGGATGTCGCGCACCAGCACCACATCGTCATAACCGCCAACTTCCTCGAAGGTCGTGCCGAGAACGTCCTGGACGTTCAGCTCATAACCGGCGAAGAGTTCGCGATAGGCCTTGGCAACGCGCTTCGGCGTGTCCAGGAGTCCTTCGCGGGCGGGATTTTCTCCTGCCCAGCGCAGAAGAACGCGCACTGCTTCTTCCGCTTCCGTCTGGCTTGGGCGAGCCTCTGCCACATCGGGTTTTGCGCCAGCGCCGGGGAAATTCTTCACGATCGCATCCATTCCGTCTCTCCCGATGCGGGTCAAGGCCGCACCTGAACTTTGTTTTTCGTAGCGGGGACTTCGTCCACCGTTGCTGCTATCTGGTTGTTTTACAGCATTTTGGCAAGGCCGATGCTGATATTTCGGTATCGGAGCCGTTAATTTCATATCGGCTTGATGTCCAGAAAGCTCGTTAGCATATAATGGGAATGAAGGGCAGGAAAGCTCCACTGCGACAAACGCTGTGTTTGAAAAAAATATCCTGTCCCGTTTTTGGGCATTCTTGAACGCCGGATACCTGATGATGGACGATATCTACAACAACCGAATTCTGGAATTTGCCGGAAATATTCCGCTGACCGGCGTGCTTGATGATGCCGATGCCAGCGCTGAAAAACACTCGCGGCTGTGCGGCTCCAAACTCAAGGTCTATCTGAAGGTGGAAGGCGGCATCGTCACGGCTTTTTCACATGAGGTTCGCGCGTGCGCGCTCGGCCAGGCATCCGCCTCGATCATGGCGCATCATGTCGTCGGCGCTTCCAGCGGTGAGATCCGGCAGGCGCGGGAAGACATGCTTGCCATGCTGAAACAGGGCGGCGAGGGGCCGACAGGCCGTTTCGAGGATATGCGGGTGCTTTCACCCGTCCGGGATTTCAAGGCACGCCACGCCTCGACCATGCTGACCTTCGAAGCGGTGGTCGATGCTCTCGACCAGATCGAAGCCCGGCCGGTTCTGAACGCTGCGGGTTAGGCGATGTGCGGTGAACCGGACTGCGGACATCAGAAGACAGGGGAGAAGGTCGGGCGATCCCGCAACTGGGGGGGAGTCTTTGCGAAGACCCCAGGCCGTCTTTTCGGCGTTGGCTTCATCCGGCTCTATCAGCTGACTTTGTCGGGTTTCGTCGGCAATTCCTGCCGCCACATTCCTACCTGTTCCGAATATGGCTATGAGGCGATCGCCCGCCACGGACTTTGGCCGGGCGGTTGGATGACGCTGTTTCGTGTCGCGCGTTGCGGTCCGGGCGGCACCAGCGGGCTGGACCCCGTGCCGGAAACGCTGGCCGCTGACAAGCACTGGTGGACGCCCTGGCGATACTGGATGCTGCATCGATGACCTATGTCGCTCTTCTGCACAGCATCGTGCTCGGGGCGGGCACGCGGCTCATCATGGCCGATCTGCGTGAAATGGCGCAGGAGCTGGGCTTTGAGGAATGCAGGACGCTGGTTGCGACCGGAAATCTGGTCTTCCGTGCACCGGAGGCGCCTGTCTGCGAAATCGAGGAGGCGCTGGAGCGCGCCTTTGAAAAACGGTTCGGCAAACACGTCGATATTCTCGTTCGCTCAGCGCCTGATTGGCTTGCCCTGACTGCCACAAACCCGTTTCCGGATGGCAATCCACCGGATGTCTGCGTAAGGGTGATGCGCAAGCCGCTTGCCGGGGATTATCTTGGAATCTTGGAGAAGTACCGCCAGAAGGAAAAGATCGCCATTGTCGGCGGTGACCTGTGGATCGACTTTTGCGGCAAGCCAAGCGAAAGCCGGCTTCTCTCTGCGCTGACCACGAAGAAGCTCGGCATCGGCACGACCCGCAACGCCAACACCGTCAATGGAATTGCCGAAATGCTTCGCTGAGCCGCCGTTCACCTTTGACTGGAACCGGAAAATTCTTTATCAGCCTGCCTGCCCATCTGCGAAAGAGGGCGTTCTTTTTTATTCCAACACCACCCGCATTCGTTGGCGGGACTGGATCAGGAGCATTCGACGATGTCACAAACCGTTTCCCTTACATTTCCCGATGGGTCCGTACGCAGCTATCCCGCCGGCACGACCGGCCGCGAGGTCGCCGAATCCATCTCCAAATCGCTTGCGAAGAAGGCTGTCGCCGTTGCGCTTGATGGCACCGTGCGCGATTTGTCCGAGGCAATCACCGATGGCAAGATAGAAATCGTCACGCGTGAGGACAGCCGCGCGCTGGAACTCATCCGCCACGATGCCGCCCACGTCATGGCCGAGGCCGTGCAGGAGTTGTGGCCCGGCACGCAGGTGACGATCGGCCCTGTCATCGAGAACGGCTTCTATTACGACTTTGCCAAGAACGAACCTTTCACGCCCGAAGATCTGCCGAAGATCGAAAAGCGGATGAAGGAGATCATTCAGCGCAACAAGCCGTTTACCCGCGAAGTCTGGTCGCGCGAGAAGGCCAAGGAAGTGTTTGCCGCAAAGGGCGAAAACTACAAGGTCGAGCTGGTCGATGCCATTCCCGAAGGTCAGGACCTGAAGATCTATTATCAGGGCGACTGGTTCGATCTTTGCCGCGGCCCGCATATGGCGTCCACGGGTCAGGTCGGTACGGCCTTCAAGCTGATGAAGGTAGCCGGCGCCTATTGGCGTGGTGACAGCAACAATGCGATGCTGTCGCGCATCTACGGCACCGCCTGGGCGACCCAGGAAGAGCTGGACAATTACCTGCACGTTCTGGCCGAAGCCGAAAAGCGTGACCACCGCCGTCTTGGCCGGGAAATGGACCTGTTCCATTTCCAGGAAGAAGGTCCGGGCGTGGTCTTCTGGCACGGCAAGGGCTGGCGCATGTTCCAGACGCTGACGGCCTATATGCGCCGTCGACTTGCCAATACCTATCAGGAAGTCAACGCGCCGCAGGTGCTGGACAAGTCGTTGTGGGAAACCTCCGGTCACTGGGGTTGGTATCAGGAAAACATGTTCGCGGTGAAATCCGCCCATGCCTTTACCCATCCCGATGACGAGGATGCGGACCAGCGCGTCTTTGCCTTGAAGCCGATGAATTGCCCCGGCCACGTGCAGATCTTCAAGCATGGCTTGAAGTCTTACCGCGAAATGCCCGTTCGCCTTGCTGAATTTGGTAATGTCCATCGCTACGAGGCTTCAGGTGCACTGCATGGCCTGATGCGCGTTCGCGGCTTCACGCAGGACGATGCGCATGTCTTCTGCACGGAAGAGCAGATGGCGGCGGAATGCCTGCGCATCAACGACCTGATCCTCTCGGTCTATGAGGATTTCGGTTTCAGCGAGATCGTCGTCAAGCTTTCGACCCGTCCGGAAAAGCGCGTCGGTTCCGACGATCTCTGGGACCGTGCCGAAAGCGTCATGATGGAGGTTCTGAAGACCATCGAGGAACAGTCCGGCGGCCGCATCAAGACCGGCATTCTGCCGGGCGAGGGCGCTTTCTACGGGCCAAAGTTCGAATATACGCTGAAGGATGCCATCGGTCGTGAATGGCAGTGCGGCACGACTCAGGTGGACTTCAACCTGCCGGAACGTTTCGGCGCCTTCTATATCGATCAGAACTCCGAAAAGACGCAGCCGGTGATGATCCATCGCGCCATCTGCGGCTCGATGGAGCGCTTCCTTGGTATCCTGATCGAGAACTTTGCCGGTCACATGCCGTTGTGGTTCGCGCCGCTTCAGGTCGTGGTCGCGACGATCACCTCGGATGCGGACGATTATGGCCGCGAGGTTGCCGAAGCACTGCGCGAGGCGGGTATGGCTGTCGAAACCGACTTCCGCAACGAGAAGATCAACTACAAGGTCCGCGAGCACTCGGTGACCAAGGTGCCGGTCATCATCGTCTGCGGTCGAAAGGAAGCGGAAGAGCGCACTGTCAACATCCGCCGTCTCGGTTCCCAGAACCAGACGCCGATGTCGCTCGAAGATGCGATTACAAGCCTCGTGGAAGAGGCGACGCCGCCGGATGTGAAGCGCAAGCTTGCGGCGAAGAAGCAGGTTGCGTGACAAAAAACAACGGCCCCTTCGGGGGCCGTTTTCGTTACTGGCTGAGGGAAGTGCGGCCTATTCGAAATCGCCGGTCATGTCTTCCGGCGCCTGATCCTTCATCAGCACTTCCACATCGGCGTCCCGGCCGGACGTGACCTTGAAGTTGCGCTGGTAGACCTTGTCCTTGTTGCGTGCCATGGCGGTATATTCGCCTTCCGCCAGAACCATGGTCGAAAATGCGCTGACGCTTTCGTTCACAACGTCGCCGCCGCCGTTCAGCACCGACCAGGCCGTATCGGCAATGGCTTCGCCGCCCTGTTCGGAGACGAGTTTGAGCGTGATCTGTGCCGCCTGATGCTGCAGGGTCGCTTCGGTCAGCTTGCCTGCCTCCACCTGAATATCGGCGCGCACCACCGCATTGACGTTGCCGTATTCGGAAACGACATGATAGGTGCCGGCATTGAGGCGAACGACGGTGTTGGGCTTGATGTCGGCCATGACAAGGCCGCGCTCGCCATCCGGTCGGGCGTCGGAGGAATAGACGGAAAATTTGAGCTGGTTAGCGGAGATCTGTTTGTCGGAACCCGCGATCGCATTCAGAACGAAACCGCCAGCATCGAGAATCAGCACCTGTTTCTGGACATTACCGGAGCTCGGAACATTGAGTTTCTTGGTAACACCTGCGCGCCCGAAGGCAACGTTGACGAAATATTCGCCGGGTACCAGATGGAACTGCGCCGAACCACCCTCGGAGCTTGCCAGCATCGGCAACTTGCCGTCAGCGCCCGGAATGGGGCTGAAGACGCGCCAGGAAAGGCCTTCCTTCACCGCTTCGCCTTCACTCGTCAGTTTCGCTTCCATGTCGATATCACGGGCGGTGCTTGCGGGGGCATTCGGGGCGGTAGGAGCGGTGAAAGCATTGAGTTTCGGCATTTTAGGCGTGCCGCCAAGCTGCTTGAAGTCCTTGAAAGCGTCTTGCGAAAAGGCTGCCTGTGATAAAACGCCGATCGCGGCGAACGCAATGGCCAGACGTGCCGCGATTTTGATTGCCGACATTTTCGATACCGATTGACTTCTTGATTTTCCCGCATCACTTCAAAACCAATGCCGTGGCTATTTCAAGGCCCATAATTTCGCGATGACAGCACAATGGAAGAATTTTGATCATGACAAGTGACATCAAGCTCCTCGACTATCTCAAGGTTCGCCGCTCCACCCCCGCCCTGCAACTTGCCGAGCCGGGTCCATCGAAAGCGGAAATCGAGGAAATCCTGCGCCTTGCCGTGCGCGTGCCTGACCATGGCAAACTGGCGCCGTGGCGCTTCATCGTTTATCGCGGCGACGACCGCGTGCGTCTGGGAGAAGAAGCGCTCCGGATCGCGCTTGAGAAGAACCCGGAACTGGACCTGCAGCAGCAGGACGCGGAGCGCACCCGCTTCACGCGCGCTCCCGTCGTCATCGCCGTCATCAGCACCGCCAAGCCGCATTTCAAGATTCCGGAATGGGAACAGGTCATGTCCGCCGGTGCGGTGTGCCTCAATCTCATCTTCGCCGCCAACGCCAATGGTTATGCGGCGAACTGGCTGACGGAATGGCTTGCCTTCGACCCGGCCTTCCTGTCGGAACTGGGGATTGCCGCAGACGAGAAGGTCGCCGGGTATATTCACATCGGCTCAACGACATTCCCGCTTGTGGAGCGGCCACGGCCGGAGCTTGCGGATGTGGTAACCTGGGTTGGGGACGTCTGATGTTCTATACCACCGACACCAACCAGCACGGCCTGCCGCATGATCCGTTCAAGGCTATCGTCGCGCCCCGGCCGATCGGCTGGATTGGCTCTAAAGGCCGGGACGGCTCTTTCAACCTGTCGCCCTATTCGTTTTTCAACGCGATTTCGGACCGGCCGAAGCTGGTGATGTTTTCCTCCAGCGGGCGCAAGGACAGCCTTCGCAATGTCGAGGAGACCGGTGTCTTCACCGCCAACCTCGTCAGCCGCCACCTCGTCGACCCGATGAACGCGTCTTCTGCGCCGGTGAACTATGATGTCGACGAGTTCCGGCTTGCCGGTCTGACTGCCGTTGACGGGCGGGTGGTGGATGCGCCTTTCGTGGGGGAGGCGCTGGCCGTTCTGGAATGCCGCGTGACTGAGATCATCCAGCTGAAGGACATCGACGGCACGCCGGCGGACTCGTGGATGGTGATCGGGCAGGTCATGGCGATTCACATCGACGATGCGATCATTCGTGATGGTCGCATCGATATGGGACTGGCACGTCCGGTGGCCCGTATGGGTTACATGGACTACTGCGACGGCGGCAGCGACGTGTTTCAGTTGAAGCGTCCGTCTAGTGCGCCGTAGAACTTCTTCGCCGGCAACTGTTAAATTTTATGGTGAACCAAACGTAAACTATTTGCGCCTAGAGTTTTATACATGGCGGCGGCAATGATGCCGTCGTCCATTGTTGCGAATGTGTTTCGAGGCTCAGGTGATCGTACAGGCATTTCTTCGCTGGTCTGAAAAGGCTGGATCGACCGAGCGGGCGAAGGCCGCCAATGCGCTTGGCCGTGCCTATCTGCATTCAGACATGGCGCGGGAGAACCGTGACGCCGCCTATATGGCGATGACCTATCTTCTTGACGACCCATCTCCGCGCGTGCGGCTGGCACTTGCCGAGGCGCTGGCGGATGATCCCGATGCGCCGCGCGCCATTCTCGTTTCGCTTGCCGAAGACCAGCCGGAGATTGCCTGCACCGTGATTGCCCGCTCGCCGGTTCTTGGCGAGGCCGATCTGGTCGATCTCGCCGGGCGCGGTGAAAGCCTAACACGCGCCTTCATTGCGGCAAGGCGGGGCCTGCCGGGCGGTGTCTGCGCAGCACTTGCCGAAGTCGGTGATCTGCCGGAAACGATGATCCTTCTAGAGAACGACGACGCCTTCATCACACCGTTTTCGCTGCGCCGCATTGCCGAGCGGCATGGCTGCAACGCCGACATTCGCGACCTGCTGCTGTGCCGAGAGGTGCTGCCCGCCGATACCCGCCATCTTCTGATGGCGCGCGTCAGCGAGGCCCTGGCAGGTTCGGCGCTTGTTCATGCCCTGATCGCGCGCAACCGCGCCGACAGTATTTTCCGCGAAGCGGAAGATTCCGCCACCATCCTCATCGCTGCCAATGTTTCGTCGCCGGAGTTGCCGGCGCTGGTGGAGCATCTGCGGCAAAGGCTGGAACTGACACCGGCGCTTCTCATCCATGCCGTCTGTTCGGGCAGGCTGGAGTTTTTCACGGCGGCGATGGTCAATCTCTCAGGTCTCGACGACCGCAAGGTGCGCGCCATTCTGGCGACCGGACGGCCGCACGCGCTGAAGGCGCTGTTCCAGTCCGTCGGTCTTTTGGGCGATGTCGTTGATGTCTTCATTGAGGCGACGCTGATGTGGCGCCGTGCCGCCCGATCGCATCTGTCGCAGGCCGCAGCCTCTGTATCGGCAGAACTGCTTGCGCATTTCCGCAACGTCGATGGTTCCGAAACGCTTTTCGAACTCTTGCACGCCGTGCGTAAACTAACCATTGCCGAGGAACGGCAGAAAGCGCGGCACTATGCGGAAGCGCTGACGGTAGAGGCGGCCTGAGGCTTACTTCTCGAACCGCTTGGCAATCCACGAATAGCTGTTCTCCACCATTCTGACCGGCGTTCCGAGCAGGTGCTTCACGCCTTCAGTGGAAGGCAGGATGCGGCTGACGCGGCTGATCGCCTGTTTTGTCAGGCTCTCTTCTTCCTTTTGCGTGACCTGTGCCGGTGGCTCCTCTGTTCCGGCCGGGGCCGTGGCGGCGGGAGGCTGCGTTGCGGGCGCGTTGCCCGCAGTCTGGGGCGTCTGCTCGCCCGGTGTCTGGCACACGGCCACCACGACCGGGTAGGACGCATTTGCGAAACGTTCCAGCTCTTTCTCCGACACGGCGTCGCATAGTTCGATGCTCGTCCAGCGCTGCTGCGAGGTGGCGAGGTAATGGCAATCGGTGGCGGTGTCGTCACAGCCTAGGAAGGTCATGAGAACGAGGGCTGTTTTCATGGTGTGTGTTGCCTCTGTCGGGAATTATGCTCTAGAAACTCATCTATCCCGATTGCAGTGACATTACGACGAAATACGCATTTTTTTGAGAGAAAGCAGGCATCGCATTGGCCCCCGAAATCAAGCTTGAAACACCCCGGCAGGAAGCGGTTCTGCGCCTTATCGATCTGTCTAACGTCTATATGGCGTCGCTTTATCCCGCCGAAAGCAATCATCTGGTCGATATCGGCCAGCTGGAAAAGGACAATGTCTCCTTTTTCGTGGCGCGGCATGATGGCCGTGTCGTTGGCTGCGGCGCGCTGGTGGAGGCGGGTGACGGTACGGCGGAGGTCAAGCGCATGTTCGTCGATCCGGAGGCGAGGGGATTGCGGATCGGCAAGCTGATCATGGATACGCTCATTGCGCGCGGCGCCGAGCTCGGGCTTACCGCCATCCGGCTTGAAACCGGCATCAGCCAGCCGGAGGCGATCGGTCTTTACCGCAAGGCGGGGTTTGTCGAGATTGAGGCGTTTGCGCCCTATAAGCCGGACCCGCTCAGCCTGTTCATGGAGAAGACGCTTTAAAGGCGAGGCGGGCGCTATCGGCGCGCTTTGCAGAACACCCTATGCCGCCCTTGGCGATGTCATCCTCGGCCTCGTGCCGGGGATCTGCCGACGTCTGGTAACATCGTTGGGTTGCAGATGCCAGGGACAGGCCCGAGCATGACGAATACGAGGTTTAAGACGCCGCTTTTCGGAACGCCGTCGCTTCGTTGCTATCCTCTTCACGCGCAACGATGTCGTCGATTGGGTCATTTTCAGCTGTAGGGGTCGGCGGAACGTCGACGGTGGCGCCAGCGGAGATTTCTACTTCACGCACCCATTCCCGCCAGATTGCCACCAGCAGCGCCATCAGCACCGGGCCGATGAAGAGGCCGAGGAAGCCCATGGTCTTGACGCCGCCGACGAGGCCGAAAAAGGTCGGCAGGAAAGGCAGCTTGATCGGGCCGCCGACGAGTTTCGGACGGATGGTCTTGTCGACGATGAAAAGCTCTACCGAACCCCAGATGAATAGCCCCAGGCCATAAGCGGGAGAGCCGCTGGCGACCAGATAGATCGATACGAGAGTGAAAGAGAGCGGCGCGCCGCCCGGGATGAGCGCCATGACACCGGTGAGCACGCCGAGTGTGACGGGCGAGGGGACGCCGGCAATCCAGTAGGCGATGCCGAGGATTATGCCTTCGCCGATGGCGATCAATGTCATGCCGGTGACGGTGGAGCTGATGGTGGCTGGCACGACGCGGGAAATGCGCTCCCACCGCGTCGGCAGGATGCGTTCTCCCACAAGATCGACCTGATGGGAGAAGCCGGCACCGTTGCGATAGACAAAGAACAGCGCGATCAACATGAACAGCAGGGTCAGCACAAGGTGGAACGCGCCGTTGCCCGCGGCGAGGATCGCCCGGTAGATATTGCCGATATTGGCACCGCTGACGAGCTGGATCACTTCGCCGATCGCACCCGGTGTGCCGATATATTTCACCCATTGCTCGCCGAGCCAGGAGCCTACGCCGGGGAGCGCCGCGATCCAGTCTGGCACGGGTGCGCCCACCTTGTTGACATGCACCGCCCAGCCGAACCATTCGCGTATTTCGCTGGCCGTATAGGAGGCGGCGATGAAAATCGGCACCACGAGGAAGGTGAGGATGAGGATGATGGCGATGGAGGCGCCGAGCGTGGTGTTGCCGCCCACCTGCCGCAGAAGCCGCGTGTAGACCGGCCAGCTGGCGAAGCCGATGACAAGGGCCGCCAGAACCGGAACGAGAAAGCCGTGGAAGAAGTAGATGCCCGCAAGGGCGACGAGAACTAGCAGCCAGCGCGCAGCCGATATTGGCGGGATCAGGGCGATCCGCGTCGGGCTTGCAGGACCAAGCCATCTCGGTTCGCCACTGGGCTTACGGCTGTCAATATTACTCACGGCAGGCTCTTTCTCGCATTCTCCCCGAAGGGTGCATTCACTCTGTCACACCAATACATATAAGTGCAATATAGCCGGATCACATTACCGTTGTGTGTTTATCGCTCAGCCTATTGAACGATTTTGGTAAAAATAGAACATCGGTCTTGGCGCGCGCATTGAAATATGACAATTGAACTCCGTTTTTATTGCGGCCTCCGCTTGCCGCGCCCGCTCTTCAGGTCACGCCATGCTGCGCCGTTTCTTCGCCTATTACCGTCCCTATCGCGGTCTGTTCATTCTCGATTTTTCCTGCGCGGTTCTGTCGGGCGTGCTCGAACTCGGCTTTCCGATGGCGGTGAAGGCCTTTGTGGACGTGCTGTTGCCGGGTGGCGAATGGGGCATCATCCTCGCCGCATCGGTCGGGCTGCTCGTCATCTATGTCCTGAATACGGGTCTGATGGCGACAGTCACCTATTGGGGACATATGCTCGGGATAAATATCGAGACCGACATGCGGCGGCTGGCTTTCGACCACCTGCAGAAGCTCTCCTTCCGCTATTTCGACAACCAGAAGACCGGCCATCTGGTCGGGCGGCTGACGAAGGATCTGGAAGAGATCGGCGAGGTGGCCCATCACGGCCCCGAGGATCTGTTCATCGCCATCATGACCTTCATCGGCGCATTCCTGCTGATGCTGTCGGTCAATGTGCCGCTGGCGCTCGTCACCGCCGCCGTCGTGCCTGTCACCGCCTGGGTGACGAGCCGTTACGGTGGCCGAATGACGCAGAACTTTCGCGCGCTCTATGGTCGGGTAGGCGATTTCAACGCCCGTATCGAGGAAAATGTCGGTGGCATGCGGGTGGTGCAGGCTTTTGCCAATGAGGACCACGAACGCGCGCTGTTTGAGAAGGACAACCAGAAATACCGCCGCACGAAGCTGGATGCCTACAAGATCATGGCGGCCAGCACTTCGCTCAGCTACATGAGCATGCGGCTGACGCAGATGATCGTGATGATCTGCGGCGCCTGGTTCGTGCTGCATGGCGGCCTGACGGAAGGCGGCTTCGTTGGCTTCCTGCTTCTGGTCGGCGTGTTTTTCCGCCCGGTGGAAAAGATCAACTCGGTCATCGAGACCTATCCGAAGGGCATTGCCGGTTTTCGCCGCTTTACCGAGCTTCTGGACACGGCGCCGGATATCACCGACGCACCGGATGCGATCGAAGCACCGGCGCTTTCCGGCGCCATTGAATATCGCCATGTCGGTTTCGGTTATGCCGAGGGCAAGCAGGTTCTCGACAATATCGACCTGAAGATCAATGCGGGCGAGACGGTGGCCTTCGTCGGGCCTTCGGGGGCGGGCAAAACGACGCTTTGCTCCCTGCTGCCGCGCTTTTATGATGTCACCAGCGGTTCGATAACCATTGACGGCATCGATATCCGCAAGATGAAGCTTGCCTCGCTGCGCAACCAGATCGGAATCGTGCAGCAGGATGTGTTCCTGTTTGGCGGCACGATCCGCGAGAATATCGAATATGGCCGGCTCGGCGCTTCCGATGTCGAAATCATGGATGCGGCGCGGCGTGCCCGGCTCGATGGCGTCATCGAAGCGATGCCGATGGGGCTCGACACCATCATCGGTGAGCGTGGCGTGAAACTTTCCGGTGGACAGAAACAGCGCCTTGCCATTGCCCGCATGTTCCTCAAGAACCCGCCTATCCTTATTCTCGACGAGGCGACCTCGGCGCTGGATACCGAAACCGAGCGGGCCATCCAGCAATCGCTGACGGAGCTTGCCAAGGGCCGCACAACGCTCGTCATCGCCCACCGGCTGGCAACGATCCGCGATGCGTCACGCATCGTTGTGGTGGACCAGACGGGTATTGCGGAAACGGGCGCCCATGCCGAGCTTCTGGCCGCCAAGGGCCATTATAGCCGCCTGCATGAGGCGCAGTTCAGCGGGCATCTTCAGGGTCTGAGTTAAGCGGCGCATCTCGCGCCGCATATCAGCCGTTCTTCGCTGCGTTTTCCTCGATGATGCCGGTATTCGGCTCTGGCTTGCCGGGATGACTGGTGACGAGATAACCCATGGCGACAGCGGCGGCGACGATGACGAGCAGCACCACGCCGCTGATGGTCATCAGCCAGTCGCGCGGCCTTCGCTGCGCCATGATATATTTCGGCCACCGGTAAGGCTGGTTCGCCACGCTGAATTTATTGCCGTCTCGCATCAACTTCCCCGAATATCGTTGCTTCGTGAAAGATCAACGCCGGCATGCGCGCGGCTGTTCCTGAAAGGCGGGGCAGGGGCGATGACAAGGCCGTGAAGCCTGCTGCCTGACCGGCCGCAAAGGGACTGTCTTGATCAGGCAGATTGAACCGCGATGCGATTTCCCTCGCTATCGGAGATTTCGGCGACAAAGAGATTTTCATTGACCGGAGTTTTTGGAAACAGAAGTTCACTGCCATTGGCAACAGCTTTGGCGAGGACATCGTCAATGTCCGGGACACTCAGATAAATGATCATCCCGTCCTGCGTGGGAACGTAAGCATCGCCCTGGGCAAGCGCGCCGCTGGCCCCATCCTTTCCTTCCTCGAAGGGGAAAAAGGCCATTTCGTTGTCATGGATCGTGACAACCTCTGCGAAGTTCAGATCGAAAACTGCGCTGTAGAAACGGATCGCTCTTTCAAGATCGGTCACCGGAATTTCGACGTGGGCAATGAGATTCACGCGGCAAATCCTCCTGAAACATTTGCTGAAAGCCTATCGGGCGTCTGTGTGCATATCACGACAGCCCATGTGTCGATGGCGGAGCCAATAAGGCCATGGCGCGGCGCGAAAGTCAGTCGCTTTCGTTGAGGTATCCACGGTTTTGAACGGTGTCCCGGCTCGATGGCGTTATGCACCACATTTCCGCTTTCCGATCAGCTGTCGCCAATTTGCCGCAGAGGCACACAGCCACAAAAGCCCGCTTGCCAGTTCGCATCCTTTATGCGAATGATTTGCAATTGCATAAACTCAATTTCCCATTTGAGAGTTCACGATATGGACAAGCCTGTCTTTGGATGGCGGCGGAATGGCGACGATCTCTCGCTGTCCGACGTTCACAGCTCGATCAAGATAAGCCCGAATGCCGGTACGTTTCGCCGGGCGATGGCGTTCTTCGGACCCGGATATCTCGTCGCGGTCGGTTACATGGACCCCGGCAACTGGGCAACGTCGCTCGCCGGCGGTTCCAAGTTTGGCTACACGCTGCTGACGGTGGCGTTGATATCGAACATCATGGCCGTCGTTCTACAGGCGCTCTGTGCCCGTCTGGCGATTGCTTCCGGGCGCGATCTGGCGCAGGCCTGTCGCGATGCCTATCCGAAACCGGTGGCGATGGTGCTGTGGCTGCTGGCCGAAATCGCAATCATCGCGACTGATATCGCCGAGGTCATCGGTACAGCGATCGGTCTCAACCTGATTTTCGGCATTCCGCTCGAACTCGGCGTCCTCATCACGGCGCTTGACGTGTTCCTGATCCTTTATCTGCAAAGGCTTGGCTTCCGCTGGGTGGAAGCGCTTGTCATCACGCTTCTCGGCGTCATCGCGGTGTGTTTCGCCATTCAGCTGGCGCTGGCCGATCCCGACTGGAGCCAGGTGATTCGTGGTTTTGCGCCGACGACGGAGATCGTCACCAACCCCGAGATGCTCTATCTGGCGCTTGGCATTCTGGGCGCGACGGTGATGCCGCATAATCTCTATCTGCATTCAGGGATCGTGCAGACGCGCGCCATCGGCGAGACGCTGGCCGAAAAACGCGAGGCGCTCAAATTCGCGACACTCGATTCAACCATCGCCCTGACGTTTGCTCTCGTCATCAATGCCGCGATCCTCATCCTCGCAGCGGCGACCTTCAACAAAACGGGTCAGACGAATGTTGCCGAACTGGGTGAAGCGCATAGTCTGCTCGCGCCGCTGCTTGGCCTTGCGATTGCGCCGACGCTGTTCGGGGTGGCGCTTTTGTGCTGTGGCATCAACTCCACCGTCACGGCAACGCTTGCGGGCCAGATCGTGATGGAAGGCTTCCTCAAGATGCGGCTTGCCCCGTGGCTGCGCCGCCTCATCACCCGAGGCATCGCCATCATCCCCGCCGCCGGCGTCACCATCGCCTTCGGCGAAAGCGGCACGTCTCAACCTGCTGATACTGACGCAGGTGGTCTTAAGCCTGCAACTTTCTTTCGCCGTCTTCCCGCTAGTCATGTTCACCGCCGACCGCGCCAAGATGGGCGAACTGAGCGCCCCGCGATGGCTCTCGGCGTTTGCATGGCTTATCGCGGTGGTAATTGCAGCGCTGAATGTGAAGCTGCTGTTTGATTTTGTGGGGTAAGGCGCGTCAGGCCGCGCGTTTTTGAAGTGCGGCCTGAGCTTAGACTACCGAAGTATACCTGTTGCAAGCGCTCGCTGAATACCTCGAACATCTGTTCCCTTCTTGAGGGTCTTTGTAATCGGCTGGCTCGAACCAGATACCCAGATTTTAAGTTCCGCATCCAAGTCGAATGTTCCTGCTGTCTCGACGGAGAAGCGAGTGACAGCTTTGTACGGAATGGACATATAGTCGACTTTGCTGCCCGTAATACCTTGGATATCGACAAGCATGACGCGATGCTGAGTGAAAACGAAAAAATCGCGAATTAGCTTGAAAGCGAGTTGTGGTTGCTCACCGTCAATAAGGACACCGCTTAGACGTTTTTCAAGTTCTCTCGGGTCCACGGTTGTACCATGACCCAAAATTCCATCGAATAAACCCACTTGCTTTCTACCTCTAATATCTCGCGATAACCAATACGTCGGAAGTTGGGTTCAATAACAAAGCATCGTTTGCCGAGTTGGACATGTCTGAAGAAGGATCGACGGGCATGCCACCAAATGAATACTGCGATATTCACTTTTTGTTCTCGTCATCAATTTCCAGGCGCCTGAGCGCCTGGAAAAATTAGATTTTATGCTATCAAAGCCGTTGGCTCAGCTGCAACCGCTCGTCGCACCACAAGTATCGCACTTCTCACAAGTGCCGTTGCGCACCATCGTGAAGTTCTGGCATTCCGAGCACATGTTGCCGGTATAGCCTTGCGCGATCGAGCGCATGCGGCGTTCGTTTTCCTTCTTCTTGGCTTCCGCCTTGGCCGATGCCGCGTCGGCGGCGGCCTTGTCGGAGAAGAGGGCGGTGGCGGTCTGCTTGGCTTCCTGAACCACGTCGTCGATTACCTCTTCGGCAATCTCTTCCGCCAGTTCCTTGGCGCGTTCTTCATAATCGCGCTTGAAGGAGACGATTTCCGAGGTTGAGATCGCGACTGTCGGTTCCAGCTTGCGGGCGGCTGAGCCTGCAAAGGAAGTGACGTTGGCCGAGGCGCGGGCGGGGGCTGCCGTTGCCGAGCCCTTGGGTTCGGAAGCAGCACGTTCGCCTTCGTTGTTGGAAACCAGCGTCGGCTTGTAACCGCGTGTCCAGCCGGTGGAGAGCAGATTGGTCTTGCCTTCCTGGATACCCTTGCCGAGTGCGGTATTGGAGAAGTCAGAGGTATCGACATGGGCGAGGTCGTGGCGGCCGAGATAGGATACGGCGAGTTCGCGGAACACGTAGTCGAGGATCGACGTGGCGTTCTTGATCGCGTCGTTGCCCTGCACCATGCCGGCCGGCTCGAACTTGGTGAAGGTGAAGGCCTCCACATATTCTTCCAGCGGCACGCCATATTGCAGGCCAAGCGAAATGGCGATGGCGAAGTTATTCATCATCGCACGGAAGGCAGCGCCTTCCTTGTGCATGTCGATGAAGATTTCGCCGATGCGGCCGTCACCGAATTCGCCGGTGCGCAGATAGACCTTGTGACCGCCGACCGTTGCCTTCTGGGTGTAACCCTGACGGCGGTTCGGCAGCTTTTCACGCTCGCGCGATACCCGCTCGATGACGCGCTCGACGATCTTTTCGGTGATCGTCACGGCCTGCTGGGCGAGCGGCTGCTGGATCAGTTCTTCAACGAAGTCTTCGTCGTCCTCATCTTCCACCAGCGAAGCGTTGAGCGGCTGGGAAAGCTTGGAGCCATCGCGGTAAAGGGCGTTGGCCTTGAGCGCCAGCTTCCAGGACAGCATGTAGGCCGCGCCGCAATCTTCCACGGTTGCATCATTCGGCATGTTGATCGTCTTGGAGATCGCACCCGAAATGAACGGCTGTGCTGCCGCCATCATGCGGATATGCGATTCGACCGAGAGATAACGCTTGCCGATCTTGCCGCAGGGGTTGGCGCAATCGAATACGGCCAAGTGCTCGTTCTTGAGGAACGGTGCGCCTTCCAGTGTCATCGCACCGCAGACGTGCACGTTGGCCGCTTCGATGTCCTTTTTGCTGAAGCCGAGGTGCTCCAGCAGGTTGAAGCTCATGTCGGACAACTGCTCGTCGGAAACCTTGAGCGTGCCCTTGAGGAAATCGGCGCCCAGCGTCCACTGGTTGAAGACGAACTTGATGTCGAAGGCGCTTTTCAGCGCGCCGTTGACGGCTTCGATCTTCTCATCGGTGAAGCCCTTGGCCTTCAGCGACGAGGGATTGATGGCAGGTGCCTGGTTGAGATTGCCGTGGCCAACGGCATAGGCTTCGATTTCGGCGATCTGGCTTTCCGAATAACCGAGCGAACGCAGGGATTCCGGCACGGCGCGGTTGATGATCTTGAAGTAGCCGCCGCCGGCGAGCTTCTTGAATTTCACCAGCGCGAAGTCCGGCTCGATGCCGGTCGTGTCGCAATCCATCACGAGACCGATCGTACCTGTCGGCGCGATGACGGTGGTCTGGGCGTTGCGGTAGCCGTGCTTTTCGCCAAGCTCCAGCGCCTTGTCCCAGGCAGCCGTGGCGTGGGCGACAAGGTCCTGATCCGTGCAATCGGAATGGATGAGGGCAACCGGGTTCACCGACAGGCCTTCATAACCGTAGGAAAGGCCATGGGCGGCGCGGCGGTGGTTGCGGATGACGCGCAGCATGTTGTCGCGGTTCGGCGCAAAGCCCGGGAAGGGGCCAAGCTCGCCAGCCATTTCAGCCGAGGTGGCATAGGAAACGCCGGTCATGATGGCGGTCAACGCACCGGCGATGGCGCGGCCTTCGTCGCTGTCATAGGGAATGCCCGACGACATCAGCAGGCCGCCGATATTGGCATAACCGAGGCCGAGCGTGCGGTATTCGTAGGAGCGTTCGGCAATCTGGCGCGAAGGGAACTGCGCCATCATGACCGAGACTTCGAGAACGACGGTCCACAGGCGAACCGCATGTTCGTAATCGGCGATGTCGATGCGCTTCGTTGCCTGATCCTTGAACTGAAGCAGGTTCAGCGAAGCAAGGTTGCAGGCCGTGTCGTCGAGGAACATATATTCCGAGCACGGGTTGGAAGCACGGATCGGGCCTTCGGCCGGCGAGGTGTGCCAGTCGTTCATGGTGGTGTTGAAGTGCAGGCCGGGGTCGGCCGATGCCCAGGCGGCGTGGGAGATCTTTTCCCAGAGGTCGCGGGCCTTCAGCGTCTTCATGACCTTGCCGTCCTTGCGGGCGGTCAGGTTCCAGTCACCGTCGTTTTCAACAGCGCGCAGGAAGTCATCCTTCAGCGATACGGAGTTGTTGGAATTCTGGCCTGAAACCGTGAGGTAGGCTTCGGAATCCCAATCCGTGTCGTAGGTCTTGAACTGGATGTCCTTGTAACCCTGCTGCGCGAACTGGATGACGCGCTTGACGTAGTTTTCCGGCACCATGTCCTTCTTGGCAGCGCGGATTTCGCGCTTCAGGGCAGGGTTCTTGGCCGGGTCGAAGCAATCGCCGTTATCTGCCTCGCAATTGACGCAGGCCTTCATGATTGCCTTGAGATGCTTGGCAACGATCTTGGAACCAGTGACGAGAGCGGCAACCTTCTGCTCCTCGTTCACCTTCCAGTCGATATAGGCTTCGATATCGGGATGGTCGGCATCAACGACGACCATCTTGGCCGCACGGCGGGTGGTGCCGCCGGACTTGATTGCGCCGGCTGCGCGGTCGCCGATCTTGAGGAAGCTCATCAGGCCGGAGGACTTGCCGCCGCCGGAAAGCTTTTCGCCTTCGCCGCGCAGGTAGGAGAAGTTGGAGCCGGTGCCGGAACCGTATTTGAACAGGCGCGCTTCACGCACCCACAGGTCCATGATGCCGCCTTCGTTGACCAGATCGTCTTCGACAGACTGGATGAAGCAGGCATGCGGCTGCGGATGTTCGTAAGAGGACTTGGACTTGGTCAGCTTGCCGGTGAAGGGGTCGACGTAGAAGTGGCCCTGGCCCGGGCCGTCGATGCCATAGGCCCAGTGCAGGCCGGTGTTGAACCATTGCGGGCTGTTGGGGGCTACACGCTGGGTCGCCAGCATATAGGCAAGCTCGTCGCGGAAGGCGAGTGCGTCTTCCTCGGTGGAGAAATATTTGCCCTTCCAGCCCCAGTAGGTCCAGGTGCCGGCCAGGCGGTCGAAAACCTGACGCGCATCGGTTTCGGAGCCATAACGCTCACCCTCGGGGAGGTCCTTCATGGCCTTCTCATCGGCAACCGAACGCCACAGGAAGGAAGGAACATCGTTTTCCTCAACCTTCTTAAGCACCTTCGGCACGCCGGCCTTGCGGAAGTATTTCTGCGCCAGAACGTCGGTCGCGACCTGGCTGAACTGCGCGGGAACGTCGATATCCGCCAGACGGAACACGATGGAACCGTCCGGGTTCTTGATTTCACTGACGGCCTTGCGGAATTCGATTTCCGCATAAGACGATTGGCCGGGCTTCGTGAAGCGGCGTTCGATGCGCATGGTTTCGTGTCCTCGTCCATTGGGCGCCCGGCAAAGGGCGCAAAAATTCGTTCCAGCCGTGCGAACTATGCGCGCAGCCGGTTTTTGCCGATCTGTAAGGGATGTTCATCCTTGGATGTGATCCCTGTATCTCGTGGCTTATTCGGCTGCAAGAGTCATGTGAGTACTAAATATAGTATCAACAGCTTCCTGCCGCCAGTCCCCGCGTCATGTTTTTGGCGGTATCCGCAAGGCACGCAAAATCCACCGGCGAACCGCCCCCTGATGGTCGGGACGCCCCTTCTGGACTTGCGAACTGAGATTGAAAGGAACCGGCCTCGTTACTTTCCGGTCCGTTGCCGCCGCAACATAACTGTCACTTTCCTCCTGCGGCATAGATTCGTCAAGCCATAGATTGAAACCGTTTTTTAACCACAAGATATTGTGTGCAGTGCCTGTGGAAAACGGGGATAGCAAAAGCGTTCAAAAAAATCAGTGACTTGGCGTGAGATTTTGAAGCTTGCGCGAGGCAGGTTTCCGCAGCGGAAAGCGAAAACCCCGCATTTCCGGGGTGCGGCATAAAGGCGACACTGCGGTTTTTCCGTGTTTTTTTGCCGTTACCAAAAAAGCATTTCCACACAAAAAAACCGCCCCGAAGGGACGGCTTTTCAGGCATGGTTTTGGGTTGCGACAGGCGATCAGCCGCGCGATCCCTTGGCGATCGGTTCCTGATAGGTGAAGCCCATGTCCCAGGGAAAATAAATCCAGGTGTCCTGGCTGACCTCGGTGACAAAGGTGTCAATGGTCGGCACGCCCTTCGGCTTGGCGTAAACGCAGGCAAAATGCGCCTTCGGCAACATTTCGCGCACTTCCAGTGCGGTCTTGCCGGTGTCGGTCAGATCGTCAACGACGAGCACGCCTTCGCCGCCGTCGGACATCAGTTCCGGCGCCACGCCCTTCAGGAGAACCGTGTCGCCCTGGTTGACGTAATCGTGGCGGGTGGCGATGCAGACCGTATCGATCAGGCGGATGTTCAGCTCGCGGGAAATGATCGCTGCCGGCACGAGACCGCCGCGGGTGATACAGACGATCGCCCGGAACTCCCGGCCAAGGCCGGCAAGACGCCACGCAAGCGCGCGGGCGTCGCGGTGAAACTGATCCCAGGTTACGGGAAAGGCTTTATCGGGAAGGGACATGTCGTCTACCATCTGGTCAAAATTGTCGATGGCTTTGGCTAATAGCCGCAAGACCTGCAAAAAGGCAAGCATTGCGCGCAGGCTCGTGCGGCTTCATCCACGGCTACCGGTGTTTAACGCGACAAAAGCGTCATCGCCGTCATGGAATCGAGCAGCGTGCGCGTCACGCCGCCGAACAGCAGTTCCCACCAGCGGGAATGGCCGTAGGCGCCCATGACCAGAAGGTCGATGCTGTGGTCTGACAGCCGGTTTTCGATGGCCGCCTGCGGCGAGATGCCGGCGATTTTTTCCTGCGAGGTTACCGTGACGTTGACGCCGTGGCGGGCGAGTGTTGCGGCCAGTTCGGTTCCGGCAAGTCCAGACGATTGCGTTTCGCTCTCGGCCTGATCGACGGAGAAGATCTCGACGCTCTCGGCTGCAATCAGGAAGGGCAGGGCATCGAAGGTGGCGCGTGTTGCCTCGCGGGAGCCGTTCCAGGCGATCAGTACACGCTTGACCGGTTTGGCAACCGTCAGCACATGCGGAACGAGAAGAACAGGGCGGCCGCTTTCATGGAGAAAGCCGTCTATATCCGAGCGGCTGTCGGAGAGTGCGGAGGAGTTGCTCTGGCGGGCGACGATGAGATCGGCGCAGCGCGCGCTATCGATTGCCGATGACGAGGCGTAACCCACCGAGGTTACAAAGCTTCGCCACTCATGCGAGATGCCATTGGCAGACAGCGTGTGTTCGAAGAGGTTTCCAACATCCGTGGTTTCCTTGTGCGCCACGTCCTGAAGCACCTGAACGGTAGCGGGGTCGGGAATTTCCATCGGCGCGACGAGCGGAACGGCGGCCAGCGTTTCCATGTGCAGGCCAATCACATGCGAGGAAAACTGGTTGGCAAGACTTACCACGAAATCGCCGAGCTTTTGCGTGTTCTCCACATTGTCGATCACTGCCAGTATCGTTTTGTAACCCATTTTTTAGCTCCTCGGTGACGCGTCGTTTTTGGGAGAGTGGCTGCCTTTGCCGGGTGCCACCTTGATTTTGGTCAATCCGCTTCGTCTCAGGCGGTTGCATCGCCCTTGCTGGCCGACAGTGTTTTTTCCTGACCAATGGTTTCGATCATCGTCGCCACTGCATCCGCCGCCGCTTTCAGGACGGTGGCATCACGGGCGCGCACGACGATCTCCGTCGAAAAGCGTTGTCCGTCATATTTCGGGTAGGAGCCGATGCTGGTTTCCGGGTGCGCTTTCTGGATTGCGGTCAGCGGCGTGCCGATGTCACCTTCGCCATAGGGAGAGCGCACCGACTGCGACATAACTTTCGCGCCGGTGCGCAGCGTTGGCATGACATTGTCCAGCATGGCCTGAAACACCTGCGGAACGCCGGCCATGACGTGGACGTTGCCGATGACGAAGCCGGGGGCGACCGAGACGGGATTGGCGATGTGGCTTGCCCCCCTTGGCATGCGGGCCATGCGCTTGCGCGCTTCGGTGAATTCCATCTCGCGCACACGGTACATGTCACCCAATATCCGCAAAGCCTCGGCATCGTGCTCGCAGGGCAGGCCGAAAGCCACGGATACCGCATCAGCGGTGATGTCGTCATGGGTCGGGCCGATGCCGCCGGAGGTGAAGACATAATCATAGCGGGCGCGCAGCGCATTCAGCGCCTCGACGATTGCGTGCTCCTCGTCGGCGACGATGCGCACTTCCTTCAGGTCTATTCCGGACATGGTGAGCACATCCGCGAGGTGCCCGATATTCTTGTCCTTGGTGCGTCCCGACAGCAATTCGTCGCCGATGGCGAGCATGGCGGCGGTCACGACGGATGGGGTGGGTGAGGGATTGGACATGGGGGTACTCGTCAGCTGTTTTGTCCGACGTTAGTCCGCCGCCCGGTGAATGCAAAGCGGTTTTGAAAAAATGTCTATCTGTGAAAGGTTGACGTTCCGGCGTTTCGTTCACTGATTGCGAACAGTGCGTATGCGGATGCACCGCTGGTGTGGGACCGGCCTCTGGGCTACCTTTGCATCACATGCTTGTAACGGGTCACCACTAATGATCATCGCGTTCTTAAAAAGGCTTCTGGCTGGTACGCCTGAGACGATTAACCCTAAGGATACAAAGAAAATGACAAAAGTTCTGGTGCTTTATTATTCATCTTACGGCCATATCGAGACGATGGCATATGCCGTTGCCGAAGGTGTGAAGTCTGCCGGCGCGGAAGTTGTCGTCAAGCGCGTTCCGGAACTGGTTCCTGAGGAAGTCGCCAAATCCTCGCACTTCAAGCTCGATCAGGCTGCCCCCATCGCGACTGTTGACGAACTGGCAGAATACGATGCCATCATCGTCGGCGCCGGCACCCGCTTCGGCACGGTTGCCTCACAGATGCGCAATTTCTGGGACCAGACCGGCGGTCTGTGGTTCGGCGGCAAGCTTGTCGGCAAGGTCGGCTCTGCCTTCACCTCGTCGGCCACGCAGCACGGCGGTCAGGAATCGACCATCCTTGGTTTCCTCCCCACCTTCCTGCACCACGGCATGGCCGTTGTCGGTCTGCCCTATGCCTTCCAGGGCCAGATGGGCGTCGATGAAATCAAGGGCGGCTCGCCTTATGGCGCCTCCACCATCACCGATGGCGACGGCTCGCGTCAGCCTTCCGCTATCGAACTGGAAGCCGCACGCTACCAAGGCGCACATGTCGCCAAGCTGGCCGCCAAGCTTTCTGCTTGAGCCTGCATTGCTGGAAAAAGAAATGCGGCCCGAAAGGCCGCATTTTCTTACTCCGGCATCTAACGTCGCCGGTACCGCAGGGAATGATTTTTAAGGCGGGTCAGATCGGCAGGTTGACCATGAAAAGGCAGCTTGCAATCACGACGCCGAGCATGGAAATTTCGAGAAAACCATTCAATCCGTCACGCATTTCAATCCTCCTTGTTGATCGAAGAGAGAACGGAAAAGATTTATCGCGGTTCCATAACAGCAGAATGAAATTTAGGAAATTTTAATGCCCTGCCGCTCCGCCACAATACGGAGTGCACATCGGGGCTTCAGCCGGTAACGACGAAGGCGACCACGAGGTGACCGAGAAGGCCGATGGCGAGGCAGGAGAGGAGAAATATGAACAGGGCTTTTTTCATGTTTCCAGAAGCTTCCATCTGTTTTTACCCTTTAAACCTGTTGTCCTGACTTCTTTCGCCTCAGGACGCCATTTTAATTCTCGACCATGGGTCTTGATGCCGTCATGCCTTGATGTCGAGGCCAGCCTCGATTGCGGCGGCGATGAAGGCCTTGCGCGCATCTTCCGGCTTTTTCCTGCCGGCATCGACGGCGGCGCAGACCAGCAACGCCGCGTCCAACGCATCGCCGTCCTCTATCGGCCAATCCTCGATCATGGCCCAGGACGCCGCCTGCGTGGTCTCGATGCTCGTATAGTCGCCCGGCGTTTCGAACGCGATCAGGACGGGTTTTTGCCAGCGCGTGTTCATCGCTCATCCGTGTTGGTTATCGTGCCCGGCTCTAAACCAAGCGGGCAGGATGCGCAATTGGTTTCGGTTGGCTTGCGGTGCGGTCAGTCGTCGCGTCCGAACAGCCAATCGCGAATGATGCGGCGGTCTATGAGTTCGAGCGAGCGATCGGGCGCAATGCGATAGGTTTCCACCGCCCTCGTGCTGCCGTCGATGCGGAACTCGTGGCTGAAGGTACTGCCGATCGGCGATTTCGTCAGCTTGGTGCGCGGCTGGCCCTTATAGGTGATGCTGCCGGGGATCGGTTCGACATAAGCGGCCGGGCCTGAGGTCGTGCAGCCCGCAAGTGTAAGCGCGATTGCGGCCAATGATACGAGCGTTTTCATCCTGTCCTCCGAAGTGCGTCTGCGAAAACGATATGGAGGCGCAACGGTTCCCCGCGAGTGACAAAGGGCAGAGCTATTCGCACCTGCTACTTGCGTCTCGGATTTTGAGTGTCGCGCGCGACCCAGCGGAAGAAAGCGTAGACGAGCAGGCCGAAGATGAAAAGCGGGATGAGGTTCGCAAAACCGGACATATGATTCTCATTTCTCCCTCCCGATCCGGGGTCTAACCGGAGAGAAAGAGGCAAGGCAAGCGTGGCGTGCAGCGCCGCAGGTAAAATGTCCGTGTGCCTGTTTGGGGAACGGTTTGCGTGCGGCGGGAAGATCGCCGGAGAAGAAGGAAACAGGTGAGACCTGGCGCACTGCCAGTGATACCAGGTCTCCCAGTCCCCCGCCAGTTTCAGGGAACGGGTGACTTGATTTAGTATGACGAACGGCACCCGATATACATAGACTGAGAAATTACCTCGAATAAATCGCTACCTTGGTCGATGACCAAGGGGCCGGAGCGTGGTGCGTCGCCAATCGCAGACGCCATGCGCGCGCACGACCCGCCGCGTTGTCCGCAAATGCCGTTTAACCCGTTGAATCGGCTGGAGATGCATTCGCGGCCCATGCCATAAGCGGATGGAGGAAACGGAACTTTTTGCATGTTTGGTCATTAAATACAGCGCATACCTATTATTCATGGAGGGCTAAACATGATCGGCACCATTCTCGTTATCCTCATCATTCTTTTCCTGATCGGTGCTTTGCCAAGCTGGGGTTACCACAACTACGGTTATGGTCCCTCGGGTGGCCTCGGACTGGTTCTGGTCATCGTCCTCGTTCTTGTTCTGCTGGGTCGCATCTGATCGATCCGCATTGAAGATACAGCAACTGCCCGCACCCGCGCAAAGCGCCGGCTGCGGGCATTGTTTCTTCTGGAATATGAGTGAGATACAAAAAATGACGGAATCCGAAGGGCTTAGGACATGGACGATTGGCCTTTGTTCATAGGATCGGAAAAAACAGCACATTCGGAACGAACCCTCTTGCGCGCATAATGGATTCGTTCTAAATGCCCGCCAACGCTCGAAATTCATGAGCGTGTGAGGCCTCGTGGCGGAGTGGTGACGCAGAGGACTGCAAATCCTTGTACCCCGGTTCAATTCCGGGCGAGGCCTCCAAAAATTTCACCGAATAGAACCTGTTTTTTTGAACCTTTGGCTAACCTTGCGGTCATCGGCCGCCCTTGCTGTTCTAAAAAATCCCCGCCATTTCGCTTTTTCCAGCACTTAGGGCTCACCGCGCTTGAAAGCGCAGGCTTGGGCAATTATGAGATTGTTTAAAGGCGAGGGGAGACCCGTGCCGTTTTGAGCTTTTGGGGCCGAGGCTTCCCGACCGGCATCCGCGAAATTGAGGCGATAACGATATGATGGATTTCGAAACCGCACGCGCCAACATGGTCGACAGCCAGTTGCGCACGACCGACGTGACGTCGCATTCTGTGCTGAAGGCGTTTTTGAGCGTGCCGCGCGAAGCTTTCGTGCCGGCGGGTGTGCGGCAGATTGCCTATGTGGACGAGGATCTGCAGATCTGTCCCGCCCGGGATGGTCGCCCGGCCCGTTACGTCATGAAGGCCTCGCCGCTGGCGAAGCTTTTGCAGCTTGCGGCGGTGACCAAGGAAGACGTGGTGCTGGAAGTCGGCGGCGGCGCCGGTTATACCGCGGCCATCCTGTCCCAGCTCGCCGGTTCGGTGGTTTCGCTCGAATGCGATGAAACGCTGGCAGCTGAGGCGACTGAGACGCTGGCCTCGCTCGGATATGACAATGTTGCTGTTGTCACCGGCGATCTCGAAAAGGGTTATGCGGGCGAAGCACCCTATGACCTGATTTTCATCAACGGCTCTGTCGATGAAGTGCCGGCGGCACTGACTGACCAGCTGCGCGATGGCGGACGTCTGGTCGTCGTTGTCGGATACGGTAACGCTGCCAAGGCAACCGTTTACCGTCGCGATGGCAACAGCACCTCGGCTGCAACCTCTTTCAACGCGTCGATCAAGCCTCTGCCCGGTTTTGCCAAGGCGGCCGAATTCGTTTTCTGATCTTTAAAAGCGATCATTGTTCTGGACGCCGTGGTGGACTTTCCGCCCCGGCGTTTATTTTTGCGGGTGCCGCACGGCAGACCCGCTTCGCCCATCAATTGCCCCAAAAGACCATTCTCACAAAGCTGTGCATCACGGCGAAACTTGTCGAATCAGTGATTTAGTTCCTGACTATGCTGCCCTAGACTAAGGGTGATTCGGGGTGTGCGTATTTCTACCCCTTTTCAGGCCATCGGCCCGAAAACCGGAAGCGATTTTCGACAGGAACGGTGTGCAGATTTAAAATGTTGGAGCGTCCTTTGGGCGTCCGTATGGACGCAAGGCGGTCTAGAGAGTGGAAACCGGGGATTGATATGGCTCAGCCAAGCGTAGCGCGTGAACCGTCCATGGAAGAGATCTTGGCGTCGATACGCCGGATCATCGAAAGCAATGAGACCGGGCCTACCGGTGCGTTTTCCGGGCAGTTGCCGCCTGTCTATGACGACGAAGACGATGGCGCAGGCGAAGCGTCCTTCGTGACCGAGGCCATCAGCCCGCCGGCGCGCGTTCCCCCCGCCGCAAACCAGGCATTTGGCGCAAGGCCGGTGCAGGATTTTTCCACGGCCGCCGAAAAGCAGACGCCAGAACAGCAGGAAATCTCGGCCGAAAAAAGCATGTCGCTTGCCGATGTTGCCGCGCGCGTTCGCGCTGCCGCCGACCGCAACGCTGCCATGGGGCCGCAGGCATTTGCCGCCCAGGCGCAGCGTGAGCCCGCGCAGGCAGCCCCGGCCGCTCATTCCTCCAGCGTACCGCAGCCCTCTGCTGCGCAACAGGTTGAACGCCCTGCGCCGCAGCGCCCGACGGATGTGCGGCCGCTGCTGGCGGCCGCTGCCGCGAGCACCAGTGAACAGCCGGCAGCTTTTGCCGCCGAGGATCGTGCTGCTGCTGCCGCTGTCGAGAGCGCAGCTTTCGAGAACCGCTTCGACCAGCTGACGCTGCGAGGTGCCATCGACACGCCTGTAGCCCAGGATCATTTCGAGATTTCGGTGCAGGAACCTGCTGTCCAGATGCCGTCATTCGATCTGGCCGAACCCAAGGAAGAGGGCGGTTTGTCGCTCAACCTCATTTCCGAGGCTGCCGGTGCGCAGATCGCCCGTTCCTTCAGCGAACTTGCGGAAATTTTCGATGGCGTCGAACGACGCTCGATCGAGGATATGGCCGCCGAAATGCTGCGTCCGATGCTGCAGGACTGGCTGGAAGACAATCTGCCGACCCTGGTGGAGCGTCTCGTGCGTGAGGAAATCGAACGTGTGGCGCGCGGCTCGCGCCGCTAGGCTCTGTTCGTCCGCATCTTGTAACATGCGCAAGATAATGAAACAGAGGCCGCTCCGGCACCGGGGCGGCTTTTTTGTTGAAGATGAAGGCGCTATGGGGTCATAGTCGCTGACGGGTCGGTTTCTGTTGACTCTCGACCATCCATCCTTATTTAAAAAAATCCACACAAGAACTCTAAAATTCAGGTCAGGAAATGCTCGAAAAGACCTACGATTCCGCATCCGTCGAACCGAAAATCGCCAAAGCCTGGGACGAGGCGAACGCTTTTCGTGCCGGCGCCAACGCCAAACCGGGCGCGGAAACCTTCACCATCGTCATCCCGCCGCCGAATGTTACCGGCTCCCTGCATATGGGCCATGCGCTCAACAACACGCTTCAGGACATATTGGTCCGCTTCGAGCGCATGCGCGGCAAGGACGTGTTGTGGCAGCCGGGCATGGACCATGCGGGCATCGCCACGCAGATGGTCGTCGAGCGCAAGCTGATGGAACAGCAGCTTCCGGGCCGCCGCGAAATGGGCCGTGAGGCCTTCGTGGACAAGGTCTGGGAATGGAAAGCCGAATCCGGCGGCTTGATCTTCAACCAGCTGAAACGTCTCGGCGCGTCCTGCGACTGGTCGCGTGAGCGCTTCACCATGGATGAGGGTCTGTCCGAGGCCGTTCTCGAGGTGTTCGTCACCCTTTACAAGCAGAACCTGATCTACAAGGACAAGCGCCTCGTCAACTGGGACCCGAAGCTGCAGACCGCGATTTCCGACATGGAAGTCGAACAGCTCGAAGTGAAGGGCAACCTTTGGCACTTCCGTTATCCGCTGGAAAAGGGTGTGACCTATCAGCACCCGATCGCATTTGACGAGGAGGGCAAGCCCACCGAGTTCGAAACGCGCGATTACATCGTTGTTGCTACCACGCGGCCAGAAACCATGCTCGGCGATACCGGTGTTGCGGTGAACCCGGAAGACGAGCGCTACAAGGGCATCATTGGCAAGCATGTCATCCTGCCGATCGTTGGCCGCAAGATCCCTATCGTTGCCGATGACTATGCCGATCCGACGGCTGGAACTGGCGCCGTGAAGATCACGCCTGCGCACGACTTCAACGATTTCGAGGTCGGCAAGCGTTGCGGTCTGCGCGCCATCAACGTCATGAATATCGATGGGACGATCTCCATCAAGGAGAACGAGGATTTCCTCGAGGGCCTCAATCATCCGGCGGCGCTGCACGGCGCATGGGACCGCCTGGAAGGACAGGATCGTTTCTTCGCCCGCAAGGTCATCGTCGAAATCTTCGAGGAAGCCGGCCTGCTCGACAAGATCGAGCCGCACAAGCACGTCGTGCCCCATGGCGACCGTGGCGGCGTGCCGATCGAGCCGCGCCTCACCGACCAGTGGTGGGTGGACAACAAGACGCTGGCTCAGCCGGCCATTGCCTCGGTTCGTGAAGGCCGCACCAATTTCGTGCCTAAGAACTGGGAAAACACTTATTTTCAGTGGATGGAGAACATCCAGCCCTGGTGTATCTCGCGGCAATTGTGGTGGGGACACCAGATTCCGGCATGGTACGGCCCTGACGGGCAGGTCTTCGTTGAAAAGACCGAGGAAGAGGCGCTTCAGGCCGCTATCCAGCATTATATTGCCCATGAAGGCCCGTGGAAGGCCTGGGTCGAGGAGAAGCTTGAAAACTTCAAGCCGGGTGAGATCCTGACCCGTGACGAAGACGTTCTCGATACTTGGTTCTCATCGGCGCTGTGGCCGTTCTCGACGCTCGGCTGGCCGGAAAAGACACCGGAACTGGCGCGGTATTATCCGACCAATGTGCTTGTCACCGGTTTCGACATCATCCCGTTCTGGGTCGTCCGCATGATGCAGATGGGTCTGCATTTCATGAAGGACGATGCCGGCAATCCGGTCGAGCCGTTCAGCACCGTCTACATCCATGCGCTGGTTCGCGACAAGAACGGCCAGAAGATGTCCAAGTCCAAGGGCAACGTCATCGATCCCCTGGAACTGATCGACGAATACGGTGCGGATGCGCTGCGCTTCACACTCGCCATCATGGCGGCGCAGGGTCGTGACGTGAAACTCGATCCGGCACGTATCGCCGGTTATCGCAACTTCGGCACGAAGCTCTGGAACGCCACGCGTTTTGCCGAAATGAACGGTGTAAAGCGCGATCCGCATTTCCTGGCCGAAACAGCATCGCTGACGATAAACCGGTGGATCCTGACCGAGCTTGCCAACACCGCGCGCGATGTGACGGCGGCTCTTGAGAACTTCCGGTTCAACGATGCATCCGGCATCCTCTACCGTTTCGTCTGGAACCAGTTCTGCGACTGGTACCTGGAACTGCTCAAGCCCGTGTTCGGTGGCGAGGATGAGGCGGCAAAGGCGGAATCGCAGGCCTGCGCGGCCTATGTTCTGGATGAGATCTACAAGCTCCTGCATCCCTTCATGCCTTTCATGACGGAAGAGCTGTGGGCGCATACGGCGGGCGAGGGCGAGGAGCGGGCTGATCTTCTCTGCCTTACCGACTGGCCGTCTCCGGAATTCCGCGACGATGCTGCGGCTGCGGAAATCAACTGGCTGATCGATCTGGTTTCGGGCATCCGCTCGACGCGTGCCGAGATGAACGTGCCGCCGGGCGCCACCGCATCGCTGGTGGTGGTCGGTGCCAATACATCGACAGAAGCGCGGCTGGACCGCCATGCCGCCGCCATCCGGCGCCTGGCGCGTGCCGATGAAATCCGTGGTGCCGATGTGGCGCCAAAAGGTTCCGCGCAGATCATCATCGGTGAGGCCACCGTCTGCCTGCCGCTCGGCAACCTCGTCGATCTCGCGGCCGAAAAGGCCCGTCTCGAAAAGGCGATCGGCAAGGTGGATGCGGAAATGGAACGCATCGACAAGAAGCTGTCGAACGAAAAATTCGTGGCCAATGCCGATCCGGAGGTTGTGGCCGCCGAGCGCGACCGCAAGGCGGAACTGGAAGTTCAGCTGACAAGTCTTCGAACCGCCCTGCAGCGGGTCAGCGAAGCAGGATAAGGTTCCTGTTGCGTGTAAAATCAAAACGCCCCGTGAAAACGGGGCGTTTTGCGTTCTGTAAGGGCCGGCTCAATTCATTGCTGCGTTGCAATGGCGAATCATGCACTGCGTGACAGCGCGATTATTTCTGCCGCGAGGCGCACAAAACCGCGCGGGAAGACGAAAAAGATCAATAAAAACGGCCTGATAAGCGATTTTCTTCGGAAACGTCCAACTGTGGTTATTTGGCGACATTTCCGGTGCGGATTGGGAGTTTGTTTCGTTTTGTGTCGTTTTTTCTAATTGGATTAGAATAATAGCCTAAAATGATTATGTAAGATGCCAAACATCAAAAACTTACGTAAAAAAATGGCCATCCGGTGGCAACCGCGCCGCGCCACGGCAGATTGTCATTTGCCGCAAAGCATTTCACTCTCTCAATGATCACATTGCCTTGATTGGGGAGAGAGATGGCAAAAACTGCATTTTTTCGCGGCGCAGTATGTTTCGTAGCCAGCATCGCGGCGGTCACGCCTTCACTGGCGGGCGGCCTCGAGCGCGGTGGCTACAATATTGACCTGCTGTTCGACCCGTCCGACTATGTTCTCGACAGTTCCGCTACATTCGTTGCGCCACAGCGCAAGGTTGAGAATGCGCGTGACAATCCGCTGAAGAGCGGTCCGCTGCCTGCGACTTGGTCAAGGAGCGCAGATGACTCTGAAAACTTCTGGTCGACCCGCATCGGCGCCAAGGCGGCAATCGGCGATTTCGGCGACTGCATGTTCGATTATTCGCAGCCTTGGGGCGCGCACCTCAATCCCGGCATCTGGCAGGGATCGAGCTACAATATCGAAACCAAGGTAAAGTCGCACAATTACGCCACCACCTGCCGTGTGAAGTTTGATCTTGGCAAGGGCGACTTTTCAATTATCGGCGGCGGCTTTTACCAGGAGATCAGCGGTTATAAATACCGTCAGGTTCTTGGGCCAGCTGTTCTTGGCCTCAATCCGGCCTGGTCCAGCTTTAGCGGCGTCGGCAAACTTGAGATGGAAGGGGACGGTTGGGGTTGGCGCGCCGGCGTTGCCTACGAAATCCCCGAGGTCGCCTTCCGGGCGAGCCTTGTTTATAACAGCGCCGTCGATCATGACCTGACCGGTTTCGCCGACGTCAGAGGAGTTCCGCAGACGCCGCCGTCCATCTCTCCGACGCTGGCGAAATACGGCGGCAAGCTGGTGCCGATCTATGGCTCCGTTTCGATGCCAGACAGCATCGAACTGAAGGTGCAATCCGGCATAGCGCCGGACTGGCTGGCTTTCGGTTCGGTGAAGTGGACTGACTGGAGCCAGATTCAGGTCATTCCTTTCTGCGCGGTAGGGACGTCCCCCTGCGTTCCGAGCGGCGCTGACACGCTGAACACTCTAGACCTGTTTTATCGTGATGGCTGGACGATTTCCGGCGGCGTTGGTCACAAGTTCAACGAGCAGTGGAGCGGTGCTGTGAGCCTGACCTGGGATCGCGGTACATCGACTGTTATCGGAACCCAGACCGACACCTGGACGCTGGGCACGCAGATCGTCTACTCGCCGAACAAGAATATCGAGTTCAAGGTTGCCGGTGCTCTCGGCCTCCTGACCTCCGGTAGCTCATCCATCAACGGTGGACCTTGCGGTGCGGGCTTCACCTGCGGCAATGAGGCGGGCTACGACTTCGGCAACGATCTCGTGGCTGCGATCTCTACGGGCGTCAAGGTCAAGTTCTGACACCATTCGCCACACCTGAACGAAAAGAAAGGTCCGGTTTACCAACCGGACCTTTTTTCATTCCCGACTATGATTCCTGCTCGATAAAAATTTCTAGCCCGAAAGTTTTGTGACGATTTGGCAACACTTTTCTGCAAGCGTGGTGCCGCGTTGGAATGTGGGCATATCTGTCCATTTCCCGCCACAAACAAGGTGCTTGGCTTCTGTTTATGGACGCGGGGATGGAAGAACATGCAGGCGTTTGATGTGGGCCTGCGGAGTTGCGAAGAGTGAAAACGGGTTTGGATTCAGGGTTTAAGCAAGTAATACGGGAATTTGATCCGGGTTTCTTGTTTGGCGCTGACCGGCAGGCGGTCAAACGCCGTTATATTGCCGGAAATTATGCCTATATCTGTCTCACTGAAAATTTGGAGCAATTACCGCATATGACCACCGGCAGTGCGCTGGAAAGTGCTGCCGGAAAGACGCAGTGTGTTCGAAAAATCGCGACCCGGCGGGGTTCAGCTTTGCAGTATTCCGCAAGTATTGGCTATATGCCGGGAAGAGTGAGAGAAGTTCGCCTAAATGCTGAAATGTGAAGCACATGTTCTAAAGCCGCTCATCATGAGCCTTTTGCTTGCGTCGCTCGCAATGCCGGTGCTGGCTTTTGACATCAACGCAGGCGTTACCAAGGAATCCGGGCCCTTCGACCTGTTCAAGTTCGGCTTCAAGGCCTACAAGAACGGTAACAAGGACGAAGCCGTCGAGGCCTATCGCTATGCGGCCGAAAAGGGCCATACCGGCTCGCGCTGGGCGCTTGCCAATATGTATGCCTTCGGCGATGGCGTTGCCAAGAACGACTTCGAAGCTTTCAAGATTTACAGCGAAATTGCCAGCCAGGGCGTCGAGCCGGGCTCCGAGGATACCGGCTTCTTCGTCAACGCGCTGCTTTCTCTTGCTGATTATTACCGCCACGGCATTCCCGGCACTCCGGTAAAGATGGACCTGTCGCAGGCCCGCCAGCTCTATTTTCAGGTGGCTTCCACCTTTGGCGTGGCTGAGGCCCAGTTCCGTCTGGCGGAAATGATCCTTGCGGGTGAGGGCGGCCGGGCGGATGTGCAGCAGGCCAAGAAGTGGCTCAATCAGGCACGCAAGCACGGCCACGCCGGCGCCATGTCGATTTTCGGTAATCTGCTTTTCCAGGAAGGTCAGACGACGCAGGGGCTCGCCTTCATGACGGCCGCGCTCGACAAATGCACGGCGGTGGATTGCACCTGGATCCAGACCCTTCAGGAACAGGCTTTTTCGCTCGCGGGTGAAAACGATCGCCGCGCGGCTATCGCGCTGGCGCAGAACATGCAGATCGACGATCCGAACTGACAATTATGTCTATTGTGGCTGAGGCGACTTAGAGCGCGTCCTGTTTAAACGGGCTCATTTGCCGTGCTCTAACTCTTTGTTTCGGCTTACTTTTACCGGAAATTCTCTAACTCGCCCGGCGCGCCGTTCAATTGATCGGCGTAAAATTGAAATAACCGCAGACCGGTACGTGGTCTGACGGTTTTTCCCAGGCCCGCACATGTTTTTCGATGCTCACCGATTCCAGCCTGTCGGCCGCTTCCGCCGACAGCATCAGGTGATCGATTCGGATGCCGTTATTCTTAGGCCATGCGCCAGCCTGATAATCCCAGAAGGAATAAAGTCCGGGTTCATCCGTCGTCGCGCGTGCGGCATCGGTAAAGCCGAGATTTTCCAGCCTGCGGAATGCCGAGCGTGTCTTGGGCAGGAACAGCGCATCGCCAGCCCAGACCCGCGGATCGTGGCAATCGAAGGGTTCGGGGATGACGTTGTAGTCACCCGCCAGAATAAGCGGCTCCTCAAGAGCAAGGCGATCTTCGGCAAAGCGGCGCAACCGCTCCATCCATGCGAGCTTGTAGGGATATTTGACCGGATCGTCAGGCGGATTGCCGTTCGGCAGATAGAGCGAGCAGACCCGGATCGCACCGCCATCAACGGAGAACACGCCCTCGATGAAGCGCGCCTGTTCATCGGCATCGTCGCCCGGCAGGCCGCGATTTATCTCGTCGGGCTTCATCTTCGACAGAAGGGCGACGCCGTTGAAACCCTTCTGGCCATGGGTCTCGACGTGATAGCCGAGCGCTTCCAGCTCAAGGCGGGGAAAGCCTTCGTCAATCGACTTGATTTCCTGAAGGCAAACGATGTCGGGCGATGAATCCTTCAACCACTGGCAGAGGTTTTCGATACGCGCCTTGACGCCGTTGATGTTCCAGGTGGCAATCTTCATCGGAGTTTCCCTTTTGTGAGGTTACTTTTACCCGATGCAAAAGCGATTGCCACCGTTTTTGGAAACGGCGGGTGAGGATCTGGTGGATAGAAGCCGGGGGCAGGGTAGATCAACAGCTATGGATGCACCGCAGCTCCCCAAACCCTCATTCCTGTGGCGAGCACAGGAATGAGGGCGGAGAAAAAGGCGTGAATAATCTCAAGCTTGGCGCTTGATATCACCATCAAATAGAAAAGCTGGTGCCGCAGCCGCAGCTTGCGACCGCGTTCGGGTTCTTGATCTGGAAGGACTGGCCGAGCAGATTGTCGACGAAGTCGATTTCAGAGCCGGCCATATAGACAACCGACAGGCTGTCGATCAGCACCTTGGCGTCTCCGCGCGCAATCACGATGTCGTCATCGGCGGGGTCTTCCGCCAGGTCGAACTTGTAGGAGAAGCCCGAGCAGCCGCCGCCTTCCACCGAAACACGCAGAGCCTGCTTGCCCGCATCCGCTGCGACGATCTGGGCGATTCGCTTCGCTGCGGCTTCCGAAAGTGTAATGTCGCTGTTTTCCATGTCGTTCCTCGTGCCGGGGTCAAGAACCGGAGAGCAATAGATTTGTCGCCACCATTATAAACCAGTCAAATAAACGGTCTATAGCGATGTCCGCAACGGCCTTTGCAGCGATGATGCTTTGCGCCGACCTTTGCGATAGGTATGAAGGGTGGATGAAAAGGTCAATGGTCAAAGGCCATGGACTTCGGGTCAAAGGAAGTCCCGGCCAGAGAACAGTACAGGTGGATGAATGATTATAGACCAGCGCGCATTGGGTTTCGGAAGTGGCGAGAGGGCGGTTTTCGCCTCTGATCCCTGGACCACGCGCGGGCGTCTTTTTGCCGAGGAGGGTAGCCTGACGCGCTCGGAGTTCCAGCGCGACCGGGACCGCATCGTCCACACCACGGCCTTTCGCCGGCTTAAACACAAGACGCAGGTTTTCATCAGCCCTGACGGCGACCA
>NZ_BDLN01000001.1:203129-222336 GCF_001950375.1 Rhizobium sp. TBD182
CTCACCCACACGATTGAGGTGGCGCAGATTGCCCGCGCACTCGCACGCGCTCTGAAGCTGGACGAGGATCTGGCCGAGGGCGTGGCTCTGGTGCATGATTTCGGCCACACGCCGTTCGGTCATACCGGAGAGGATGCGCTGGATGCGGTGTTGTTGCCCTATGGCGGCTTCGATCACAACGCGCAGTCGCTGCGCATCGTCACCAAGCTGGAGCGCCGCTACGCCGAATATGACGGCATCAACCTGACATGGGAGACGCTGGAGGGGCTGGTGAAGCACAATGGCCCGCTGGTCAATGCCGAGGGCGAGGGCGTGAAGGGCCCGGTTCCGCTGCCCATCCTCGAATATTGCGAGCTGCAGGATCTGGAAATCGGCAGCTATGCCAGCCTTGAGGCACAGATGGCGGCTATTGCCGACGACATCGCCTATAATACCCATGATATCGATGACGGCCTGCGTGCCGGTTATCTGAGCTTCGAGATGCTGGAAGAGGTGCCTTTCCTCAGCAAGCTGATGGCCGAGGTACGTGCGAAATATCCCGTGCTCGACAAGGAACGCTTCGCCAATGAAATCATGCGCCGGCAGATCACCCATATGGTCGAGGATGTAATCGGGGTCGCGCAGCAGAATCTTTCCCGGCTGAAACCGAAGAGTGCGGCCGATATCCGCGCCGCCGATTTTACCGTCGCGACTTTCTCGCCGGAAATGGCTGAAACCGACAGGCAGATCAAGAAACTGCTGTTTGCCCATATCTACCGGCATCCGGAAATCATGCGCATCCGCGCCGGCGCTACGCAGATCGTTACCGACCTTTTCCACCGTTATATGGAAGTGCCGGCAGAGATGCAGAGTCACTACTGGGTGGACAGCATTTCCGGTATGAGCAAGGCCGCAAAAGCCCGCCATGTGGGGGATTATCTGGCTGGTATGACCGACAGTTATGCACTGCGCGCCCACCAGCGGCTGTTTGACCACACCCCCGATTTGCGATAGGGCAGCGGGCGATCGCGAAGCCAACCCGGTTATGATGGCCGGACATGAACAGAAGCCCTTCGCGCAGGTTGGAACGATGAACATTTTTGCCGATTTCGATACCAGGATCAAAAACGCGCTCGAGACTCTCGATCTCGTGAAAGAGAACCGCGAAAAGGTCGATTTCAGTCGAATTACGGTCGAATCCCCGCGCGATCTGAGCCATGGCGATGTCGCAACCAATGCCGCTATGGTGTTGGCGAAGCCGCTCGGCACCAATCCCCGGGCGCTGGCCGAACTCATCGTGCCAGCACTTCAGGCCGATGGCGATGTCGATAGCGTCAACGTCGCTGGTCCCGGCTTCATCAATCTCAAGGTCTCTGTCGGTTACTGGCAGCGTCTTCTTGCCGACATGATCGGGCAGGGCATCGATTTCGGCCGCTCGAAGATCGGCGCGGGCCAGAAGATCAACGTCGAATATGTCTCCGCCAACCCCACCGGTCCTATGCATGTCGGCCATTGCCGTGGTGCTGTCGTGGGTGACACGCTGGCGAACCTGCTCGCCTTTGCCGGTTATGGCGTGACCAAGGAATATTACATCAACGACGCCGGCTCGCAGATCGACGTGCTCGCGCGTTCGGTCTTCCTACGTTACCGCGAGGCGCTTGGCGAAGATATCGGCGCCATTCCGTCGGGCTTCTACCCCGGTGACTATCTCGTTCCAGTCGGCCAGGCGCTGGCGGATGAATATGGCATCAAGCTGCGCGCCATGCCCGAGGAAAAGTGGCTGCCTATCGTCAAGGACAAGGCGATCGCCGCAATGATGGTGATGATCCGTGAGGATCTGGAGACGCTGAACGTCAAGCACGACGTGTTCTTCTCGGAGCGCACGCTGCATGAGGGCAATGGCGGACCCATTCTCTCGGCCATCAACGATCTCACCTTCAAGGGCCACGTCTACAAGGGCACCCTGCCGCCGCCGAAGGGCGAGTTGCCGGAAGACTGGGAAGACCGCGAGCAGACGCTGTTCCGTTCCACCGAGGTGGGCGACGACATGGACCGCGCGCTGATGAAGTCGGACGGTTCCTACACCTATTTTGCCGCCGACGTTGCCTATTTCAAGAACAAGTTCGATCGCGGTTTTTCCGAGATGATCTATGTGCTCGGCGCCGACCACGGCGGCTATGTGAAGCGGCTTGAAGCGGTTGCGCGCGCCGTCTCGGAAGGCAAGTCGAAGCTGACGGTTCTTCTGTGCCAGCTCGTGAAGCTGTATCG
This sequence comes from Rhizobium sp. TBD182, assembly GCF_001950375.1. Lineage (NCBI taxonomy): Bacteria > Pseudomonadati > Pseudomonadota > Alphaproteobacteria > Hyphomicrobiales > Rhizobiaceae > Rhizobium > Rhizobium sp. TBD182. Next base: position 205,377 of record NZ_BDLN01000001.1, read on the forward strand.
CGATGGCGAGCCGGTGAAGATGTCGAAACGCTCAGGCGATTTCGTCACGCTGCGCGATGTGGTGGACGAAGTAGGTCGCGATCCCGTGCGATTCATGATGCTCTATCGGAAGAATTCCGAGCCGCTGGACTTCGATTTTGCGAAAGTGACCGAACAATCGAAGGATAATCCGGTCTTTTACGTGCAATATGCGCATGCCCGTTGCATGTCCATCTTCCGCCAGGCGCAGGAAGCGTTTCCGGGTCTTGCGCTCTCGCAGGACGACATGTCGTCTTCCGTTGCTTTGATTAGCGATATCAACGAGTTGCAGCTGGTTGCAAAGCTTGCTGAGTACCCGCGCCTGATCGAATCCGCAGCCCTTGCGCACGAGCCGCACAGGCTTGCTTTTTACCTCTACGATCTCGCCAGTTCCTTCCATGGACACTGGAACAAAGGTAAAGACCATCAGGAATTACGTTTTATTAACGATAAAAACCGAGAATTGAGCATTGCCAGACTCGGGCTGGTGAATGCTGTCGCGAATGTTTTGAAGTCTGGTCTTACGCTTTTAGGAGCGGACGCGCCTGACGAGATGCGATAACATATCACCATTATTTGCTCACAATACGCTGGCAAGAGCTGCAATGCGTAGATGGTGGAACACGTAATGGTCGAAAAAAATGTCGCGTATAACCGGGACGCCCGGTCTGAAGGGTTCGCTGACAACGATCCTCTGGCAGAACTGGCGCGTATCGTCGGTTTCGATGAGCGTCCTTCGCATGCGGGTTCCGAAGCTGCGCCACGCGCCGGCTCTGCGGCAACCCGCCGCGAACCCGAATTCAATCTCGAAGACGAGTTGCTTCGAGAGTTCGAGGTTTACGATGCGCCGCATGCCGATCCGGTCGTTCTTGACCCGGCAAACGATGTGCGTGCGGGCATCCACCCCAGCGACTTCATGCAGCGCGTCGAATCGGTTTTCGCCCGGCGCGAGCCTGAGCTTGCGCCAGCGGACGAACCCGTGTTCGAGGCAAGCCCCGCATCCGAAGTGAGCCAGGAGCCACTTCCCGAGGCCGATCAGGCCTACATTCACAATTACGTCGAGACGTTGACGCAGGACATCCGCGCGGATTTCCGTGATGATGCCGGTGCGGTTGCCGAGGTTTTCGATGTGCATTCGCGCCAGTCGCGCCCTGCCGAGCCGGTAGTTTACCAGCAGGCAGCATGGGAAGAGCCGCAGGCTGTCGAGCCGGCTCAAAGCACCTGGCACGCTATGCCTGAGCTTCCGGCCGATGTTTCGAGCAATATTGCGCATCCCGATCAGAGCCATGCGCCTGAGCCGCAGGCTTTCGATCTTGCCGATGAGGTAGAGATCGCCGTCGCCGAAGCGCCTGCGCCGATTTCCGTGCGTCCGCCTTCGCATGGTGGCCGTTCTTCGCTGGAATTTTCCAGCCTGCGTCTGCCGCTTGCCAATTTCGGCGCGCGCCGCGATGTTGCGGCAGGTGATCCCAAGCGGATCGAGCCGAGGGCCGAAGCGCTGCCTGCAGCCCGGATCGAGCCACAGGCCGAACCAGTTCCGGCGCCTGAGCCCGTCTTCGTTCAGGCGGAAGAAACTGCACCTACCTTTGCTCCTTCGGTTGCAGAGAAGCCGGTTGAAACAAATCTTTCGCCGATGGACGAGCTGATCTACGGCGTTGCGAAATATTCCATTCCCGGACGCGGCGAAGAGCCTGTCGTTCAGGATGCCCCCATCGCACAGGCTGCGCCTATCGTTCCGGCTGCAAGAGTGGAGTCGCCTTTGGTTGCCACGGCGCCGGTTGCCGCAGCCCCTGTAAAAGCAGCCCCGGTCGTAGCAGCGCCGCCCGTTCAGGAGCCGGACTTTGGGGATTTCGCAGGTTTCAACGACGATGATTTCGAGCTTGCGCTTGATGATCTCGATCTTGACCTCGACCTGTCCGAAATCGCTGCAGCGGAAGTCGCACCTGCGCCTGTGCCGCAGCCCGTTCGCCAGCAGCCGGTCGCTCCGGTAGCGGTTGCTGCCGCCGCGCCGCAGCCGGTGCGGGAACAGCCAGCACCTCAGCCGCGCCCGGCCCCGGTTGCTGCAATTCCGGTAGCCGCCCCTCCGGTTCAGCCGCGTCCGGTCGCAGCCGCACCGCAGCCGGTTGCACCACAAACGCTGGAAAGCCTGCCTTTCGATCCCTCGCAGATCGGTGAGACGGAAGAACATCCGGAAAATATTACCGAGATGGACGTGCCGGAATTGCCGGTCGGCGTTTTCGAACCCAAGCCTGTCGCCCGTCGTCACGAAGAAGACCTCGATATCGACACCGAGCTCGCAACGCTGTTTGCCCCGGCGGTTGCCGGTGGTCTTGACCGTCACAAACATGCGGAAAACCGGGCTGCCGCCCCGCAGGCGCGTCCCCAGGCACAGGGTCCGGAGGAGGTCGACGAATTTGAGCGGGCGCTGGAAGAAGATTTCCGCCGCTCCATGCAGGAGGCTGCTGCCTCGCGTGGCAATGCGCCGCGCGATGCCGAGAATACCTATGTCGACCATCAGGCGGCCTATCGCGAAGAAGAAGAACGTGGCGGTCGCCGCTGGATCATGCCGGTTGCCGCAGCAATCGGTCTGGTGCTTGTCGGTGGTGGTGTTTACGCGCTGATGTCGGGCGGTTCGTCCGGTGCGGGCTCCAATGGCGCGCCGGTCATCATTTCCGCCGATAACGACCCGATGAAGGTGGTGCCGGAAAATCCGGGTGGCCGCGTCGTGCCCAATCAGGACAAGGCGGTTTACGACCGCGTGGCCGGTGGTAGCGCTGCCGATCCGAAGCAACCGGCGCTGATCTCCAGCAACGAAAAGCCTGTCGATGTGGTCCAGCGTACGCTGATACCCGAACAGCTGCCGCTGGAAGGTGAAAACGACGCGGACATGGAAGCCACCGGCACGCCGGTTGGCGAGACTGAAGATCCGCGCCTGCTTTCGCCGGAAGAAAAGGCCAGCCAGAACGAAGGTGCCGGTGCGACGGGCGTTTCGCCGCGCAAGGTCCGTACCATGATCGTCAAGCCTGATGGTACGCTGGTTGCACAGGAAGTCGATGCGCCTGCTGCCCAGCCACCGAAGGCCGACAAGGTCGCGGAGCTTGCTGCACCGCAGGCAGCCAAACCGGGTGAGGGTGCTCCCGCCGTCATCGCCGCTTCGCGTGTTCCGGTTGCGCCTGAACATCCGCAGGCCAATACGCCAGCCGCTTCCTCCACACCGGCCTCGCAGTCGGCTGCGCCCGTTCCTTCGGCGCGTCCGTCCGCACAGCCTTCCAATGTGGTGGCAACGGTGACCAATCAGGGCAACGTCCGTCCTGCTGCAACTGCTCCGGCCCAGCCGCAGGCTGCACAGCAGCAGACAGCCGCCGCCATGCCCGCAGCAACGAGCGCGCCGTCTTCGGGTGGTTATTACATCCAGATCGCGTCCCTGCCGAGCCAGGCGGAGGCCCAGAAGTCCTACCAGAACATGTCGGCCAAGTTCGGTTCGGTCATTTCTGGTCGGGGCGTCGACATCAAGGCCGCTGAGATCGCCGGCAAGGGCACGTTCTACCGCGTCCGCATCCCGGCGGGGGACAAGAACGAAGCCGTGGCGCTGTGCGAAAAGTTCCGCGCAGCTGGCGGCAGCTGCCTGGTGGCGCGCTGATAGCGGCTGATCCGGTTGAGTGAAGATTGGGGCTGCCGTCTAAGGCAGTCCTCGCAGTGGGGAAAGGCTTTCCTCACATTCGACGTCATCCTCGGCCCCGTGCCGAGGATCTGCCAACGTTTCGCCAACCGTTAGGTTGCAGATGCTCGGGAAAGGCCCGAGCATGACGGCGGAGGGGTTGTCGACTTACCCCCGACGCCTTGCGGTATAAGGCCATTTCCCCATTCTGTGAGCGTGACATCATGACCGATTGCAAAGCTATGATCCTCGGATGCGGCGGGCTTACGCTTTCCGCTGACGAGATTGCCCTTTACCGCAATGAGCGGCCCTGGGGTTTCATCCTGTTCGGGCGCAATATCGGTGATGCGCAACAGATTACCGATCTCGTCGCCTCAATGCGCGATGCCGTCGCGCGGCCGGATGCCCCGGTTCTGATCGATCAGGAAGGCGGGCGCGTTCAGCGCATCAAGCCGCCGCTTTTGCAAGCCTATCCGAATGCCCGCATTCTTGGCGAGATATACGAGCGTGACCGGGAGGAAGGGCTGCGTGCGGCGTGGTTGATGTCGCGTCTGCATGCCTTCGATCTCATGAAATTCGGCATCAATATCGACTGCCTGCCGGTGCTCGACGTGCCGGTGGAAGGCGCCAGCAACGTCATTGGCAACCGGGCCTATGGCTACAGCCCGACCATGGTGGCGGAGATGGGGCAGGCGGCGGCTGACGGTCTCAAGGCGGGCGGCATGTTGCCTGTCATGAAACACATGCCGGGCCACGGTCGCGGCATGGTGGATTCGCACCATGAATTGCCTGTTGTCGATGTGCCGCTGGACGAGCTGGACGCCCATGATTTTGTGCCATTCCGCGCGCTGAACCGTGAATTGATGGCGATGAGCGCGCATCTGGTGTTCAACGCCGTCGATCGGGAGCGTCCGGCAACGACCTCGCCAAAGGTGATCGAGGAGATCATTCGTGGGAGAATCGGCTTTGACGGTCTGTTGATGTCCGACGACAGTTCCATGAATGCGCTGAAGGGCACGCTTGGCCAGCGTGCCGCGAATATTGTTGCGGGTGGCTGCGATATAGTCTTGCATTGCAACGGTGTGATGGGTGAAATGCTTGAGGTCGTGAAGGAGGTTCCCGTTCTTTCCGGCCGTTCGCTGGAGCGGGTGCGGGCCGTGGAAGCGGGTTTTCCCGCCGCTGATGCCTCCGACGAAGCTGAACTGAGAGCCGAATTCAACGCCATGTGGGCCGTTTCCTGACAATCGGGCGGCGGCCCGGTACTCGGGACGACAGGCCGGACGCCCGGCGGATGGAACAATGGCAGCAGACAAGTCTCGTACTTCAACGCCTATGGACAAGCTCTGGCAGGATGTGACGCCGGAGCGGCTGACGGGCGAGGCCGGGCTGGTGATCGATGTCGCGGGTTTCGAAGGCCCGCTCGATCTGTTGCTACACCTTGCCCGCACGCAGAAGGTCGATCTGTCGCGGATTTCGGTGCTGGCGCTTGCCGAGCAATATCTGCAATTCGTGGAAACAGCCCGCCGCGTGCGCATCGAGCTTGCTGCCGACTATCTGGTGATGGCGGCCTGGCTTGCCTTCCTCAAGTCCAAGCTTCTCATTCCGCAGCAGGCGAAGGATGACGGCCCCTCCGGCGAAGAAATGGCCGCGACGCTGGCCTTCCGGCTGAAACGTCTGGAGGCGATGCGGGAGGCGGCTGAACGCCTCGTCAACCGCGCCCAGCTTGGCCGCGATATCTTCGCCCGTGGCGCGCCGGAGCATATTCCGCATATCAACCGCTCGGCTTACGAGGCGAACCTCTACGATCTCCTGAGCGCCTATGCCAATCTGCGGCAAAGGCAGGCCATAACCCAGGTCACAATTGAAAAGCGGCAGGTCTGGTCGCTTGTGGAAGCCCGGGAACTCCTGAACAGTCTACTCGGGGATGTCGGCGAGTGGACGGTGCTCGACCAATATCTGCTGCAATATGTGCCTGACCCCGCGATGCGCGTGACGGCAATCGCCAGCGCTTTCGCCGCCTCGCTGGAGCTCGTTCGCGAGGGATCGCTGCAAATCCGGCAGGAGGGCGCGTTCCAGCCCATCTATATGCGCAGGAGCGAGCGAGATGACCGCGCGCCGAATGCGGAAAGGACTGATAATGACGCATGACGACGAGACCGGCGAAGCCGCCATCGTGGCAGATGGGGCGGCGGATGTGGTTGGGGCCGAGCCCGAGGTATTTTCCGAGCGTCAGTTGAAGGAAGCCGAGCGCATTGCCGAGGCGCTGGTCTTTGCCTCGGCCGAACCGGTTTCAGTTGCCTTCATTGCCGAGCGGCTGCCGCGCGGCATGGATGTCGTTGCCATACTCCACGGGCTGAAGGCGGCTTATGGCGAGCGGGGCGTCAATCTGGTGCAGGTGGGGGGGCAATGGGCGTTCCGCACGGCCGGCGATCTCTCCTTCGTCGTCCATTCTGAGGAAAAGGAACCTAAGAAGCTTTCGCGTGCGGCGCTGGAGGTTCTGGCGATTGTAGCGTATCATCAGCCGGTGACACGCGCCGAAATCGAGGAAATCCGTGGCGTGCAAACCTCACGCGGTACCCTCGATGTGCTGATGGAAGCGGGTTGGGTGCGTTTCAGGGGCCGCAGGCGCACGCCGGGCAGGCCGGTGACGATCGGCACCACGGTGGAGTTTCTCGACCATTTCGGCCTTGAGGAATTGCGGGACTTGCCGGGCCTTGAGGAACTGAAGGGTGCGGGCCTGCTTTCGGGCCGTATTCCTTCCAATTTCGGCGTGCCTTTGCCGATGATGAGCGACGAATTGCGCGAAGACGAAGACCCGATCACGCAGCTCGATCTGGAAGAGTTGGGCCTGCTTGCACCTGGTGGCGGCGATGGTGACGATTGATATCGTCTTCATGCGGGTGACAAGGCACGAAAACTTTATGCCCACAGCCTGTTGAAGCAACGATTTGTTGTTTGAAAAAGCCTTTCAAACGTCTTACATCGTCTGAAAGCGAAATTCAGGAGTTTCAGTTATGGGTTCTTTTAGTGTGTGGCATTGGCTGATCGTGCTGGTGATCGTTCTCGTTCTCTTCGGACGCGGAAAGATCCCGGAACTGATGGGCGATGTCGCCAAGGGCATCAAGAGCTTCAAGAAGGGCATGGCTGACGAAGATCAGACTCCGCCGCCAGCCGATGTCAACGCGAAGACTGTTGACCACAAGGCTGACGAGATCAAGTAAGCGGCTTGAACCTGCTTGTTTTGAGACTGGCGCTAGGGTCTCGGGAGCGTTTTGATGTTTGATATCGGTTGGAGCGAGCTTCTGGTGATCGCGGTCGTTTTGATCGTGGTCGTCGGTCCCAAGGACTTGCCGCCCATGATCCGCGCCTTCGGTAAGACGATGGCCGGCCTTCGCAAGATGGCGGGGGATTTCCGCACGCAGTTCGACGAGGCCTTGAAAGAGGCAGACATGGACGATGTGCGGCAGACGATCTCCGATGTGCGCAATCTCAACCCGACCAACTCGCTGCGCGATGCTATGAACCCGCTTCGCCAGCTCGGCAACGAAATCAAGTCCGATCTCCAGAAGGCGACAGCCGCTCCCGATGCGATGTCGTCGACAGCAGCACCTGCAACAAGTGAGCCGGTGGCTCCTCTTGTCAGCGTGCCGGAGCCCGAGATGAAGCTTCCGGATGTGGCGCCTGCGGTGGTTCCCACGCCTTCTGCATCTGGGCCGGTTACTGCGGTTGCTGCTGCGGAAGAAAAGCCGAAGCGTACGCGTGCGAAATCTGTTGCGACCGTTGAAGCCGAAGCGGTTGCCGCCAAGCCGAAGCGCACCACCCGCAGCAAGCCTGCCGCAGCGCCTGTTGAGGAAGCTGCTGTCTTGAAGCCGACCGTGAAGGCTGTCGCCAAAAAGGTTGCTGTCAGGAAAGCGGCAGCGGAGAAGGCGGTTGCCGTTGCGGATGCCAAACCGGCAAGAACCAAGGCTGCAAAGCCCAAAAAGGATGAAGCATGAGCGGGGACATCGAGGACAAGCCGCAGCCGCTTATCGAACATCTCATGGAGTTGCGCACGCGGCTGATCTGGTCGCTCGGCGCGTTCTTCGTCGCCTTCATCGCCTGTTTCGCCGTTGCCAAGCATCTCTTCAACCTGCTCGTCATTCCCTATAAGTGGGCGGTCATCTGGGCGGGGCTGGATGTGGCGAAATCATCGCTGATCTATACGGCGCCGCAGGAATTCTTCTTCACGCAGATCAAGGTTGCCATGTTCGGTGCCATGGTGATCTCCTTTCCGGTGATTGCCTCGCAGCTGTATAAATTCGTGGCGCCGGGCCTCTACAAGAACGAGCGCGCGGCCTTCCTGCCGTTCCTGATCGCGTCGCCGATCCTTTTCCTCATCGGCGCGGCGCTCGTCTATTTCTTCTTCACGCCCATGGTCATGTGGTTCTTCCTCGCCATGCAGCAATTGCCAGTAGATGGCGAGGTGGCGATTTCCCTGATGCCGAAGGTGTCGGAATATCTCAGCCTCATCATGACGCTGGTTTTGTCCTTCGGCCTGGTATTCCAGCTGCCTGTCGTCACCACGCTTCTGGCGCGGGTCGGGATTCTGACCAGCGACTGGCTGCGGGAAAAGCGCAAGTTCGCCATTGTCATGGCCTTCGTGGTTGCGGCCGTGCTGACGCCGCCAGACCCCATGTCCCAGATCGGTCTTGCGCTGCCTGCGATCATTCTCTACGAGATTTCCATCTACATGGCTCGACTCGTGGAGAGGAAACGTGCTGCGGAATCCAAAAGCACGGAGCTGGAAGAGACCTGACGCTTCGCCACGGTCTTCCTGCTCATCAAATCTCCTCGCGCCGGGCCTTTCGCCCGGCGTTTTGCTGATAAAACGCGAGCGACCAACAATAGTCTGGAACGACGATGCACGACATTAAATGGATACGCGAAAACCCCGAAGCCTTTGATGCAGCACTTGCACGGCGCGGCGCAGAGCCTGCCGCAAGCAGCCTGATCGCTCTCGACGAAAAGCGCCGGTCCGTCATCCAGTCCCTGCAGGACATGCAGTCGCGTCGCAATGCCGCTTCCAAGGACATCGGCGCCGCCATGGCGCAGAAGAACATGGAGCTGGCGGAAAAGCTGAAAGCGGAAGTCGCCGACATCAAGGAGAACATGCCGCGCGCCGAGGAGGAGGACCGCCAGGTCACCGCCGAGCTTAACGACGCCCTGTCGCGCCTGCCCAACATGCCTTTCGACGATGTTCCTGACGGCAAGGACGAACACGACAATGTGGTGACCCGCGTGGTCGGCCAGAAGCCCGGCTGGAACCATGAAGCAAAGGAGCACTTCGAGATTGGCGAAGCGCTCGGCTACATGGATTTCGAGCGGGCGGCCAAGCTTTCCGGCTCGCGCTTCACCGTGCTGACCAGCCAGCTGGCGCGTCTGGAACGGGCGCTCGGCCAGTTCATGATCGACCTGCACACCTCGGAACATGGCTACACGGAAGTCTCTTCGCCGCTGATGGTGCGTGATGAGGCGATGTTCGGCACCGGCCAATTGCCGAAGTTTTCCGAGGATTTGTTCAAGACCACTGATGGCCGCTGGTTGATCCCGACGGCGGAAGTGACGCTGACCAACCTTGTCTCCGGCGAAATTCTCGAGCAGGAAAAGCTGCCGCTGCGCTTTACGGCACTTACGCCGTCCTTCCGTTCGGAAGCGGGCTCTGCCGGCCGCGACACACGCGGCATGCTGCGCCAGCACCAGTTCTGGAAATGCGAACTCGTCTCCATCACCGACGCGGAAAGTGCTGTTGCCGAGCATGAGCGCATGACGGCCTGCGCCGAAGAAGTGCTGAAGCGTCTTGGCCTGCATTTCCGCACCATGACGCTGTGCACCGGCGATATGGGTTTCAGCGCGCGCAAGACCTACGATCTGGAAGTGTGGTTGCCCGGCCAGAACACCTACCGCGAAATTTCGTCCTGCTCCGTCTGCGGCGATTTCCAGGCGCGGCGCATGAATGCGCGTTATCGCGGCAAGGACGACAAGGCGACGAAGTTCGTGCACACGCTGAACGGCTCCGGCACCGCCGTCGGCCGCTGCCTGATCGCGGTTCTCGAAAATTACCTGAATGACGATGGTTCCGTCACAATTCCAGACGTGCTGCTGCCCTATATGGGCGGTCTGACACGGATCGAGAAGGCGGTCTGAGGGAGCGCAGCGTCGCGCTATTGGAGGGAGAATCTTCCAATTACGCCGACGTCATCCTCGGGACAGGCCCGAGGATGACGTTGAGAGAACTGCACACCTCACTGCCGGTGGGGAGGATGCTCCGTCCCGGAAGATATGAAAAGCGGAGAGAGAAACATGCGGATTTTGCTGACCAATGACGACGGTATCCATGCCGAAGGGCTGGCGGTGCTGGAACGTATCGCCCGCACGCTGTCCGATGACGTCTGGATCGTGGCGCCCGAGACCGACCAGAGCGGTCTTGCTCACTCCCTTACTCTCTCCGAGCCGCTGCGGCTGCGCAAGGTTTCCGACAAGCATTTCGCGCTGCGCGGTACGCCGACCGATTGCGTCATCATGGGCATCCGTGAAGTTCTGCCGGAAAAGCCCGATCTCGTACTCTCAGGTGTCAATGCCGGTGCCAATATGGCTGACGATGTCACCTATTCCGGCACGATTGCCGGCGCCAATGAAGGTACGCTGCAAGGGGTACGCTCCTTCGCACTCAGCCAGGCTTTCAGCCATTCCGAAGGCCGCGTCGTGCCGTGGGAGGTGACCGAGACCCATGCGCCGGATCTGCTGCGCAAGCTGATGAATGTGGAATTGCCTGATGGCACCTTCCTCAATCTCAATTTCCCCAATTGTGCACCTGATGATGTGCAGGGTGTATCCGTCACCGGGCAGGGCAAGCTCGATTTCGGCCTGACGGTAGAAGAACGCCAGGATGGCCGTGGTCTTCCTTATTACTGGCTGCGCTTTGGCGAACGCCTCGGCACCTTCCGCGAGGGCACGGATATCCACGCTTTGAAGCACGGCAAGATTTCGGTCACGCCGCTAAAGCTTGACCTTACGGATTACACGGTCAAGGATCGGGTTGCGCAAGCACTTGGATTCGGAGTCGCCGATTGAAATCCGCAATGGTTGAAAAGGAAGGTTTTGCCGCTCTCGTTCTCCGCTTGCGGGGCGAGGGGATTTCCGATCTCGACCTTTTGACGGCGGTGGAACAGACGCCGCGCTCCAGATTCGTGCCGCCGCAATTCGCCGCTGATGCCTATTCCAGCCGTACAATCCCGATCGACTGCGGCGCCTTCATGGAGGGCGCTGACATGGCGGTGAAAATCCTGGCTCGCCTGCAATTGAAGCCGGGCCAGCGCGTGCTGGAAATCGGCACCGGCAGCGGTTTCATGACGGCGATCATCGCGCGCCGGGTGGAGCGGGTCTTTTCGCTGGAGCGCTACAAGACGCTAGTGCAGCAGGCGCAGAACTGTCTGGACGATCTTTCCATCCGCAATGTCGTCATCCGCCAGGCGGATGGCAGCAACGGTCTGGTCGGCGAGGGCACCTTCGACCGAATCGTCGCCACCGCCGCCTTTACCACCATGCCCCGCTTTTTCGCCGAGCAGATCGTCTCCGGCGGCATGATGATCGCGCCGATCATTCTGGAAGACGGGCGCTGCGTGATGACGCGCTTCTCCAAGACCGGCAGCCGCTTCGAGAAGGAAGAGCTGTTCGAGACGCCCTATCTGCCGCTTGGCAGCCATATTGCCCGGCATTTGTGACAAAATGAAAATATCGAAGGCGATTAATTTTCGTCTTAGAATATTCTAAATCATCACAACCAACTGATTTTCCATAATAATATTGTTCCGACATGACACATGCCGTTTTCGTCATGGTTATCGAAGTGTCAAAAAAGCGCCGAGCGGCTTAACGTTTTAACGGCGTGGTAACACTAACGCGCTTTAATCATAAACATCGACGCATGGTTTTCCCGGGATCGGGAAATGGGCCTTGCAAGAAGTGAAATTTGTGCCGGATCGACCTCGATGCGGCGGGTTGGCGTCAGTGTAGATCGAGTTATGCGTATGAGACATTCGTCTAAAATCGGAAAATCAGTCGCAAAAATGTTCGCAGCGGCATTGCTGGCAAGCGTCGCAACGGGCTGTAGCTCGGATGCAACGCGGTTCAGCGGCCTCTTTTCCAGTGGACCGGATCGGATGACGACAGCGTCAATTCCAGCCCGCCAGGGCGGCGGTGCTTATGGGCAGGCCCCGGTCCCGCAAGGCGACATGAACGGTGGTTATGCCTCTGCGGCACCCCAGGGCGGCTACGCCAATCAGAACATGGCGGCCAACTCCTATCCGTCTTCCGGCGGTTACGGCGGTGGCGTTCAGCCTTCGACGGCCCGTTCGGCTTCGGCCTCTCCGGTGCAGCGCTCCGAGCTGTCGGCTCCGCCGGCGGTGGCAAGCCGCGACCCGTCGACCCGCAACGAAGCCATGGCCCAGCCTTTCCCGTCCGCACAACGACCAGCCGCTCCGTCTCTCGCAGCACCTTCACAGCAGGCTGCCGCTCCCGTCGCCGACAATCTCACCACCGCAACCGTCCGTTCCGACAAGAACGGCTGGCATACGGATGGCGCCTCTTCGGTAACGCTGCGTCCGGGTGAAAGCATCGCGACGATCTCCAACCGCTACGGCGTTCCCGAAAAGGAACTGCTGCGGGTCAACGGTCTGAAGACCGCGGCGTCCGCGCAGGCTGGCCAGTCGATCCTTATTCCGAAATTCGGTCAGGTCCGCAATGCCGCTAAGGCTGCGGCTGGTGACATTGCGCTCAACCGCAACGGCGACGAGCCGAACCCGCTGCGTGGTCCAGACCAGAAGGTAGCCGTGCTGCCCTCGCAGAGTGTTGCCCGCGACAAGGTTTCGGCTGAAAACGGCAAGCTCACACCTCCCGGTGGCAAGCCTATGCCGCCAGCCGGTGGTTACAAGGTTCAGCCGGGCGACAGCCTGGCAAAGATCGCCCGTGAAAACGGCGTTTCGGTTGCAGCCCTCAAGGCCGCGAACGGCATTTCCACCGAAAGCATCCGTGTCGGCCAGACACTCGCCATGCCGGGTGCTTCGACCGACGCCATCAAGACAGCCTCCGTACCCGCAAAGGAAGCGGCCAAGGCAGTGGAAACCGCATCCGCCAAGCCGGAACCCTACAAGGCTCCTGCCGCAGCTGCGACCGTACCGTCCGCTCCTGCCGCAACGGCAAGCGTCGGCGATATCGAGAAGAAGTCCGATATGGCCTCGCTCGCTCCGGAATCCACGGGCATCGGCAAATATCGCTGGCCGGTTCGTGGCGCCGTCATCAACAATTTCGGCGACAACGTCGAAGGCAGCCGCAACGATGGCATCAACATCTCCGTTCCGGAAGGCACGCCGATCAAGGCCGCCGAAAACGGTGTGGTCATCTATGCGGGCAATGGCCTTAAGCAGCTCGGCAATACGGTTCTCGTCCGTCATGACGACGGTAAGGTCACCGTTTACGGCAACGCCGCCAATCTCGACGTGCAGCGCGGCCAGAAGGTTCAGCGCGGCCAGACCATTGCCACGTCAGGCATGACTGGCAGCGCCAAACGTCCTCAGGTTCACTTCGAAGTTCGCAAGGATGCGACGCCGGTGAACCCCTCCGGTTTCCTTGAATAGGTATTGCGTCTCAAGGAATGATGAAGCCGGGCCGAACGCCCGGCTTTTTCATTTTTGGGGTAGGCCAAACGTCCTCACACATTCGACGTCATCCTCGGGCTTGACCCGAGAATCCATGGTGCGGTCGGTTTGCGGCCCTCGGGTCAAGCCCGAGGATGACGGAGGAGAGGAGGTTGCCGAAACGGCAGTTACGCCCTCACCAGCCCAACCGTCTTTTCGATGAAGTCCGCAATCGTGGCGGTATCGTCGAGGTCGAAGACGGGAAGGGCGGTGTCGGTCACCGCGTGGTCGGCGGCAATTGCGATGATGTGCGGATCGCTTCCGGCAAGCGGTTCGGTCTTGGCAGCTTCCAGCCGTCGCGCCTCGATCTTCGGCACCGGCTCGTATTTGTAACCCTCGATCAGTACGAGATCGCAAGGGGCGAGGCGGGCGAGGATTTCCTCGAAGGACGGTTCGGCTTCGCCGCGCAATTCATGCATGATGGCAAAGCGGGTGCCGGAGACGATGGTGACCTCGTGCGCGCCCGCCTGACGGTGACGCCAGCTATCGGCGCCAACTTTGTCGATATCGAAATCATGATGGGCATGCTTGATGGTCGAGACCCTATAGCCCCGGGCCGTCAGCTCGGTGACGATGCGGACCGCAAGGCCGGTCTTGCCCGAGTTTTTCCAGCCGGCAATACCGAAGACCTTTTGGCTCATCATGGTTCCATGCTCTCCAGATAGCTTCGAGCGAGCGCCAGTTCATCCGGCGTGTTGATGTTGAAGAACGGATCGAGGCTGCCCTTGGCCGTTTCCAGCGGCGGGAAGGCGATACCGATCGTGACGTGTCGTGCAAGATAGGCGCGGATGCGCCGGTTTGCATCGTTCTTCAGCCATTCCTCCAGATCGTCCGCGAGCGCCACGGGCCATAGCGCGAAAACCGGGTGCAACTGGCCGCTGGAGGCGGCGATGACGATTGCATCTTCGGCCATGTGTTCGCAGAGGCGGTCGACGATATCTTCGGGAAAGAACGGGCTGTCGGCGGGCACTGTCAGGAAGTGGCTTTTCCGGGCGCGATGGTTCTGGAAATGCCGCATGCCGGCGAGAACGCCAGCGAGCGGCCCGGCATGGCCGTTCACGGTGTCAGGCAGCAACGGCAGGCCAAAGCTTTCGGCCCAGCCATTCGCGGCATTGATGGTGACATCTGACACCTGTGGCGCGATGCGGCGCACGACATGGGAAAGCAGCGGTTCGTCGCCCAGCATCACGGTCGCCTTGTTGGTGCCCATCCGTCGCGACAGGCCGCCGGCAAGCACAAGACCGGGTATTTCAAATCGCGCCGTCATTGCCGCTTTTCCTGCAGCCTTACGATATAGGTGGTGAGGAGGGCGACAAGGCCGGTCGCCAGCATCACGAGAAGAAGCGGCCAGGTTCCGTCCTCTTTGGACAGAACCGAGGAGGCAAGCACGGAAAGTGCCGCACCGCCGCCGATGGTCATGGCGCCGCCAAGACCGGAGGCGGAGCCTGCCAGATGCGGCTGGACGCTGACCATGCCTGCATTGGCACTCGGCAGGGTCACACCGTTTCCGACACCAATTAGCGCAAGCGGCACGAAAAACGCATAGGGGCTTTCCGCCCCGGTTGAGATCAGCGCTATGGCTGCGACAATGCCGGCGATGGCGACGACATTGCCCGACAGCATCATGCGGGTGATGCCGATCTGGCTCGCATAACGGCCGGAGACGAAGTTGCCGAGCATGTAGCCGCTGGCCATGAAGAAGAATTGCAGGCCGAGCATGGCCGGGGCAAGGCCATAAAGCACGCTGCCGACGAAGGGGGCGCCGCCGAGAAACGAAAAGAACATGCCCGACGAGAAGGTCGAGGTCAGCGCATATCCCCAGAAGAGTGGCGAGCGCAGAAGTTCCGGCCAGGCGTGGAACTGCTGCGAGAAGCTTGCCGATCTGTTGTGATTGGTTTCGCCGAGATCAAACCAGGCGAGCACCAGAATGCCGACCCCGAGCAGGGCAAGAAGCGCAAAGCTGGATTGCCAGCCGGAGATATCGTTGAGCAGACCGCCGACCGTTGGGCCGACCATCGGCACCACCGACATGCCCATGGTCACATAGCCGATCATCGAAGCGGCCTGTTCCATAGGGACCATGTCGCGCACGATGGCGCGCGCCAGCACGAAGCCGGAAACGACGGCCGCCTGCGCCACACGCCCGAACATGAAGACGGTGATATCTGGCGCCAGCATGCAGACGAGCGTGGCGACGATCATCATCCCGATGCTGGCAAGCATGACGGGTCGGCGTCCGAAGAGATCGGATAGCGGGCCGATGAGGAGTTGCAGGCAGGCGGTGGCGGCAAGATAGCCGGACACGGCAAATTGCATCACGGCGTAATCGGTCTCGAAATGGAGCGCCATCGCTGCAAGCGAGGGCAGGAACAGGTTCATGCAAAGCGCCGCGACGCCGGCGATAACGACGAGCGTGATGATGTGGGGCGGGGTGGTGCGATCCAGAAAGCGGGCGTTTTTCATGTCATTCTCCCGCTTTTTCCGTAACGGCAGCTTTCGTTACGGACGCTGGTCGCACGGTGGTCGCGGCAGTGGGCGTGGCGGCGGAGCGCTTGGCCATCTGCGAGCGCTTGCGCAGGCTTTCACGGTAGAAGGTGTAGAGGCCCGAGCCGATGACGATCACGGCGCCGACGATCGTGAAACTGTCGATCTTTTCGTTGAAGAAGAACACGCCGATCATGAAACCCCAGAGCAGGCTGGTGTAACGGAACGGCGCGACGAAGGAGATTTCGCCGGTTCGCATTGCCAGAATGATTGCCTGGTAACCGACCAGCACCAGAACGGCAGAACCGGCCAGATGCGACAGGATCATGAAGTTCATGGGCTGCCAGCCGCCGAAGGGCTGGATCAGCAGGCCACCCACCGCCATGTTGACGGAGGCGGTAACGAAGGTGACGGCAAGCGAGGGGACATCCGCATACATCTTGCGGGTCAGAAGATCACGCGCGGCGGTGACCGCAAGCGAGGCGACGACCAGCAGCGCGCCTGAGGTGAAGCCTTCCGGGCCGGGCCGGATGATGACGAGCACGCCAATGAAGCCGACGATGATCGCCGCCCAGCGCCGCCAGCCGACGGGCTCGCGCAGGAACAGTGCGGCACCCAGCGTGACGATCAGCGGCAGGGACTGCAATATGGCCGAGGCGTTGGAAAATTCTATGAGTCCGAGCGCCGTCAGATAGAGAACGGCGGCTGTCACTTCGCAGAGACAGCGCAGGATGATGATGGGGCGCATCAGGGTTTTCAGCGGCCGGAGCGCGCCGAAGTGCCGGGCGGCGATATAAATCAGCACCACCGTCATGATGCCGCGCACGAACATGATCTGGCCGGTATTGATGTAGGGGGTGACGGATTTCGTCAGGGCGTCGTTGGCCGTAAAGCTTGCCATGGCGAGCGCCATCAGAAGGGCGCCGCGCGTATTGTCCGTCAATGCCATTTCATACTGTCCCAGACCATGCGCAGCCTAACCCCAAATTCCTCTCAGGGGTCGCCCGCCGGGCGGGACTGCGCATTCCTCCATGCTAAGAGACCTGACACGGCCAAGCCGGCATTTCAACCG
>NZ_BDLN01000001.1:222346-291962 GCF_001950375.1 Rhizobium sp. TBD182
TAAATGGGTGGGTGGACGAGAAACAGGTTCAGCCGCCGGTCACACTCATATGGCGGGCGACAGCGGGGCGCTTGTGGGTGCGGTCAATGATGAAATCATGCCCTTTCGGCTTACGCAGAATGGCCTCGTCTATGGCGCCCGAGAGATAGGCGTCGCTGTCGGAAGCGCGCAGCGCCGTGCGAAGGTCGGCGGCATCGTCCTGCCCGAGACACATATAGAGCGTACCGGTGCAGGTGAGGCGGACGCGGTTGCAGCTTTCGCAGAAATTATGGGTCATGGGTGTGATGAAACCGAGCCTGCCACCGGTTTCCTTCACCGTCACGTAGCGGGCAGGGCCGCCGGTCTGGTAGTCGTTGTCAACAAGCGTGAAGCTTTGTTCCAGATCGGCGCGCAGCCTGGAAAGCGGCAGGTAGCGATCGGTACGATCTTCCTCGATCTCGCCCATCGGCATGGTCTCGATGACAGTCAGGTCCATACCGCGACCATGGGCGAAACGCATCAGCTCGGGAATTTCAGTCTCGTTGAAGTCCTTCAGCGCGACGGCATTGAGCTTGACCTTGATGCCGGCGGCCTGTGCGGCATCCAGCCCTTCCATCACACGGTCGATATCGCCCCAGCGGGTGATCTCGCGGAATTTCTGCGGGTCCAGCGTATCGAGCGAGACGTTGATACGCCGCACGCCGCAATCGGCGAGTTCGGCGGCGAATTTCGCAAGCTGCGAACCGTTGGTGGTCAGCGTCAGCTCATCCAGCGCGCCGGTGCCAATATGGTGGCCGAGGTTCCTCACCAGCATCATGATGTTCTTGCGCACCAGCGGCTCGCCGCCGGTCAGCCTCAGCTTGCGCACGCCCCGTTGAATGAAGACGGAACAGAGCCGGTCGAGTTCCTCCAGCGTCAGAAGGTCCTTCTTCGGCAGGAAGGTCATGTGTTCGGACATGCAGTAGGTACAGCGGAAATCGCAGCGGTCTGTCACGGAAACGCGCAGATAGGTTATGGACCGGCCGAAAGGGTCCACCATCGGTGCATTGTTTTCCGTCAGGGACTGCGCTCTTTCGAGCGATCCGGGGAAACTGTTCACGTCTCCGTCCTCACTGCGCGATGCGCCGGGCACAAGATTGCCGGGCATGTGCTTTACAGGTGATGTAGTGACTTGCCTATCGCGAGGCAAGTCCGTAATTCTGACGCATAAGACGAGCTTGCGGAAGTGAAAAATGAGTGATGCCTGGCCGACTGAACTGCTTGTGTCGAAAGACCGGCGGCAACTGACCGTTTCCTTCGATGATGGAAGCGTCTATCGGCTCGGTGCCGAGATGCTGCGCGTGCTTTCACCCTCCGCGGAAGTGCAGGGCCACGGGCCGGGCCAGAAGGTCACTGTTCCCGGCAAGCGCAACGTGACGATCCGCTCCATGATGGCGACGGGCAATTATGCCGTGCGCATCGTCTTCGACGACGGCCATGACAGCGGCATCTTTACCTGGAGATATCTGAAGGAACTGGGAGAGACCGGCGATGCATCGTTTGCCGATTATGAGCGACAGCTCGCCGAAAAGGGCTTGAGCAGGGAACCGCTGTCCCGGTAGGCGGGCGCAAGGCCTGCGGACACTCCCCACCCTCATTCCTGTGACAAGCACAGAAATGAGGGGAGGAGGGCAGCGGCGTCTGGAGCCCGCATGCCTTATGGACAAATAACCCGTTGAATCTGCGCATCGTCTTTCTGTAAAATCATTTTCGATTTTCATACTGATGCGCTAGGAAGTGAGGGAGGGAACACCCTCGTTCTATCAATTTAAACGGGGTGATGTGTGGCGGTCGAAGCGAACGGGAATGATCTGGCCCAGGTGGTCGTGCTTTTGGCGGCGGGCGTGGTGGCCGCGCCGATTTTCAAGCGCATCGGCCTCGGTTCGGTGCTGGGTTATCTGGCCGCCGGCCTGGTGATCGGGCCATATGGCTTCGGCTTCTTCTCCGATTCGCAGGCGATCCTTCATATCGCCGAACTCGGCGTGGTGATGTTCCTGTTCATCATCGGCCTTGAAATGCAGCCGTCACGGCTGTGGTCCATGCGGCAGGATATTTTCGGGCTTGGCGCGTTGCAGGTGCTGGTCTGTATGGCGGGTCTGACGATGGTTGGCGTCAGTCTCGGCTTTCCGCTCATCATGTCATTCGTCGCCGGTACCGGCTTCGTGCTGACTTCCACGGCAATCGTCATGCAGATGCTGCAGGAACGCAACAGCATGTCCAGCCTCAAGGGCCAGCGCATCATCGCCATCCTGCTGTTTGAGGATCTCGCCATCGTGCCGCTTTTGGCGCTCGTTGCCTTCCTCGGTGCTGGTGGTGAGCACGTCACACCCTCGGAGCGCTGGATTTCCGTCGGCATCGCGCTTGCCGCCGTCGGCGCGCTCATTCTGGCCGGGCGTTATCTTCTCAACCCGTTCTTCCGCCTGCTGGCGGCGTCTGGTGCGCGCGAGGTAATGACGGCCGCGGCCCTGCTCGTGGTGCTCGGTTCGGCGCTGTTGATGCAGGTCAGCGGTCTTTCCATGGCGATGGGCGCGTTTCTGGCTGGTGTGCTGCTGTCCGAATCGTCGTTCCGCCATCAGCTGGAAGCGGATATCGAGCCGTTTCGCGGCATTCTGCTCGGCCTGTTCTTTCTCGGCGTCGGCATGGCGATCGATCTTGCCGTCATTGCGTCGAACTGGCAGCTCGTGGTCGTCAGCGTCGCAGGTTACATGCTGCTCAAGGCATTCCTGATCTACGGCGTGGCGCGGGCGCTCGGCACCACCAGGCGCGAAAGCCTGGAGCGGGCCGTGTTGATGGCGCAGGGTGGCGAATTCGCCTTCGTGCTCTATTCCGCCGCTGTCAGCGCCGGCATCCTCGACCGCGAAGCCAACGCCATCCTGACGGCGACCATCATCATCTCGATGGTGCTGACGCCGCTGATGGTCATTCTGCACGACCGGCTGGTGCCGGCGGCCGTTCCCAAGACCGATGATCTCGATGTGCCGGAAAATGTCGAGGGCAGCATTCTGCTGATCGGTTTCGGGCGTTTCGGCCAGATTGTCAGCCAGCCGCTTCTCGCGCGTGGCTACACGCTGTCGCTAATCGACAAGGATGCCGACTTTGTGCGCGATGCTGCGGAATTCGGTTTCAAGGTCTATTATGGCGATGGTTCACGCGCGGAAATCCTGCATGCCGCCGGGGCAAGCACCGCGCGTGCGGTGCTGATCTGCGTCGACGACAAGGAAGCCGCTGTGCGGATCGCGGAGATCGTCAAGCATGAGTTTCCGCTGGTTCCCGTTCTTGCCCGTGCCTATGACCGTGGCCACGCAATCGATCTTGTGAAGGCCGGCGTGGATTACCAGATCCGCGAGACGCTGGAATCGGCGATGAATTTCAGCGAGGAAGTGCTTGGCGCCATGGGCGAGGAGCGGGAAGATGCTGCCCGCTTGGTGGAGGAATTCCGCGACCGCGATGAGGAACGTTTCGCAATGGAAGTCGTCGGCGGTATTTATGCGGGCCGGTCGCTGATCCGCGGCAATTCCCAGCCGGCGGACCTCGTTGCTGCACGCACCGCGCGCGAACGGGCGGAGCGGGAAAAAGCGGAAGCGGCAGAGGAATAACGCGCCCTGATTTATGGGGGGCAGATTGATTGCAGGAGTTGGAGCGCACAATGACGGTCATTCGCACGGTTGAGGAATTGAAGGCCATTTACGATGGCACAAGCGAGGCATCTATCGCGAAGGTGACAGCCACGCTGACCGCCGAATACCGGCAGATGATCGAGGCTTCGCCATTTCTGGCGCTGGCGACTGTCGGGCCGGAAGGCATGGACTGTTCGCCGCGCGGCGACAAGGGCGGTGTGGTAAGGGTGGCCGACGACAGGACGGTGCTTTTGCCCGACTGGCGCGGCAACAACCGCGTCGATTCGCTTTTGAACATCGTCCGCGATCCACGCGTGGCGCTGATGTTCCTGATCCCGGGCTCGAATACAACGATGCGCATCAACGGCCGCGCTGTCGTTTCGGTCGCACCCGATCTGCTGCAAAGCTTCGAAATGGAGGGAAAACACCCGCGCACCGTCATTGTGGTCGAAATCGATGAGGTCTATTTCCAGTGCGCGAGGGCCTTGATGCGTTCGGAACTGTGGAACCCCGACAACTTCGTGGAACCCGCGTCACTGCCCACACCAGGCAGCCTGCTCAAAGCCGCCAAGGCGGAGTTCGATCAGGAGACTTATGACCGCGAATGGGCGGTTCGGGCGGCGAAGACCATGTGGTGACGTGTCTTTTGCCGCAGCAACAGGTGCTCACGTAACAGGGCGTGGGGGCGGAGGGAGCACTGCATTCACTATGCTCCCTAACCGGCGCCATCCTTCTCACGTCCGATAAATCAGCCAGTTCTTGCCGATATAGTTCTTCTGCATGCCGTCCTCGTAAATAACGGAACGGTTCCTGCCGGTTTCCTTGGCGTGGTAAAGTGCCATATCGGCATGTCCGTAAAGTTCGCCCGGATTGTTTGCCTGCGAGGCGGAGGCGAAGCCTATCGAGATCGTCACCGTACCGTAGTCGGCGCCCGATCTTGAATTGCGGAACGGTGTGCTTTCCAGCGACAGGCGGATGCGCTCACAGATCACCATGACTTCTTCCGGCGTGTTGCCATCAAGAATGATGGCGAATTCCTCGCCGCCGCTTCTGGCGACGAAGCCGTCCTTGCGGACATTGGCGCGGATGACGGAGGCGACTGTGGCCAGTATCTTGTCGCCGACCGGGTGGCCGAACGTATCGTTGATCCGCTTGAAATGGTCGATGTCGAGCAGGATGAGCGTCGTATATTGCAGGCCGATGGAGCTGTTGTAGACGGAGGCCAGCCTGTCATCGAAAGCGCGACGGTTGGAAAGGCGCGTCAGCGAATCGGTATTGGCGATGCGCTTGTATCCATCCAGCTCCAGACGCACCTGTTGCATTTCCTCGGCATGGCGGTTGACGTCGTTGAACGCCTTTTCGCCATCGATGATTTTCGAGCCGGTGGCCTCGGCCAGCAGCGAGACCGCATTTTTCAGGATATTGGTGCTCGATACGGTCTTGTCGTCAATGCGCTGACGGGTCTCGCCGAGAATTCTGTTGTAGTTCTCGATGGAGGACTGTTCGCGCCTCAGCGTTCCGAGAAGTGCCTCCAGTTCACGCCGCAGCTTCTCGTGCGCGTCGTCGATCGAGGCAATGGGATTGCCTTCCCCGTACCGCGCGGACAATTCGTCCAGATCCTCCTGCGTCACCCGGTTTCCCAGTGCCGCCAGATCTCTCGTCAGCGCCGGGTTCGAGCCAATATAGGCTTCGTAAAAAAGGCTATAGTTGCGCGGGATCGGCGACACACCCATGCTCCGCATTGCGTAGGCAATCTGCCCGGCGATGTCGGGCCCCGTGGATTTGGGCGTGGATGCCGTGTTCATCAAGAAACTCCAGTGAGTCTGCTTATCGACTATGATTATTATTATGTAGGCCGTTTTGAAAAGCTTAATTTATGGGAAACTAATTTTTGTTCCCTGAAATTTGATCTTCGGCAATTTTTATCTTATTTAGCTGATAATTATAAGTAATTCTCATTTCGAGGAAGTTCCGGAGTTTTTTGATTTCTACTGCTCGTCTTGGTACCAGCTTCGTATTTATTCTGTCAATCCCGATAGTGATTTTAGGGTGATTTATTTCGGCACAACAACGTAGGGTGATAATCGGGAGATGGTTGAGGCACGGAGTTTTTCATCTGGCGAGACGCCGCTTATAAGTAACGAACTTCTTCGCGCATGTCCGGATACAGCAACGTTACAGTTTTTATTACGTCGTCTCAACAGGAGTGGCTGCAGTTCGTCTCATTTCTGTGACTACTTGCGGTGGAAATTGCGCAAGATTTTGAAACAATGCGTTGTTTTGTGCGCCGCCGGAATATGTCCCGTCAGGCTCTAAGCCGTATCACCGAGCATTCCGCACCTGCGTCAACTGCCGGCGCATTTGGCGGGCGCACGATCAGGCCGTCTGAATGTGCCAGTATGTTCATCATGGATGAATCCTGTTTGGCATAGGCTTGCGCCACCAGAGCGCCGTTGTCATCGGCGCTGAAACGGGAGCGAAGATAATCCTGCCGGTGATCGTTCGCCTTCAGCGGTGTGGCGGTTCGGGCTGTGGTGACGCGTTGCGGCGGAATGCGGCGGGCGATTCTGTGGAGCAGTGGCTCGAGGAACAGCAGGCCGCAGACGAGGCTCGCGACTGGATTTCCTGGCAGGCCCAGAACCTGCATGGCATCGATGGTGCCCACCATCAGCGGTTTTCCAGGACGCATGGCAATGCGCCAGAAATCGAGCTGCATGCCTTCGGCCTTAAGCGCCGCCTGAACGAGATCATGGTCGCCGACAGAGGCGCCGCCGAGCGTCACGAGCACATCGGCCTTTGCCGCGACAGCCTTGCCGATGGTGGCGCGGATCAGCGTGTCGTTGTCGGGTATAATCCCGAGATCGAGAACCTCCGCACCGGCTGCCCGCGCAAGTGCGGCGACACCGAAGGTGTTCGAGGCGATGATCTGGGCGGGAAGGGGCGTGCTTCCGGGCGGTAGCAATTCGTCGCCGGTGGCAAGGATGGCGACCAGTGGCTTGCGATAGACGGCAAGCGTTGCGTGATTCATCGCCGCCGCAACGGTGAGATCGGTGAAGCCGAGTTCGCGCCCGGACTTCAAAACCGTGTCGCCCTCGGCAAAATCCTGTCCGCGCGGGCGAATGTGTCGCCCGGCGGTGATGTCGAAAGCGGTGCGGATTTTGCCCTCGCCGAAAAGCTCGGCATCTTCCTGAATGAGAATGGCATCCGCACCCGCTGGCACCGGTGCGCCGGTAAAGATACGCACGGCCTCGCCTTTACCCACCGTGCCCGCGAAAGCGTGGCCTGCGGCAGCCTGGCCTATGACGGTGAGGACTGACCCGATTTGTGGCGCATCGGCACTGCGCAGCGCATAGCCGTCCATGGCCGAGGCATCGAAAGGCGGCTGGGTCAGACGCGCCGCAAGGTCAGCCGCAAGGACGCGGCCATCGCATTCGGCGAGCGGAAGGGTTTCGCTGTCAACCACAGGAACCGCCGCCTCCAGAAGGCGCGTTACGGCCTCATCCACGGGCAGCAGTGGCTTCATTCATGTCTCCTGTCGCCGGAAATCGCCCGACTTGCCGCCGCTCTTTTCGAGAAGGCGGATATTGACGATCTCCATCGCCTTGTCGGCGGCTTTGGCCATGTCGTAAATGGTCAGGCAGGCGATGGACACGGCGGTCAGCGCCTCCATCTCCACGCCCGTCTTGCCGGAGAGCTTCACCATGGCCTCCACCCGCAGGCCGGGCAGGGCAGCGTCTTCGGTAATGTCCACCGCAACCTTGGTCAGCATCAGCGGGTGGCAGAGCGGAATGAGGTTTGCCGTCTGCTTGGCTGCCATGATGCCCGCGAGCCGGGCTGTGCCGATGACGTCACCCTTCTTGGCATTGCCATCGCGGATGAGCGCCAGCGTTTCCGGCTTCATCTTCACGAAGCCTTCGGCAACGGCGACACGGACGGTCTCGGCTTTGTCGCCGACATCGACCATATGGGCCTCGCCGCTCGCATCGATATGGGTGAGCTTTGTCGCCTCGCTCATCGGCGCATCATTCCGCCGCCAGAACGCCGGATTGGCCGGTTAGCAGGGTTTTGGTAGCCGCCGTCACATCGTCCTTGCGCATCAGGCTTTCGCCGACGAGGAAGGTGCTGATGCCGCTCTTTTCGAGGCGCTGGCAATCCTCATAGGTGAAGATGCCGCTTTCGCCGACAAGCAGCTTTTCGGCGGGCACGAGGCCAGCCAGTTTCTCGCTGGTTTCGAGGCTGACCTCGAAAGTGCGCAGATTGCGGTTATTGATGCCGAGAAGCGGCGAGGCGAGCTTCAGCGCCCGTTCGGTTTCTTCCGCATCATGCACCTCGACCAGCACGTCCATGCCGAGTGAAAAAGCCTCGTCTTCAAGGCGTTTCGCCTCATCGTCGGAAAGAGACGCCATGATGAGCAGGATGCAGTCCGCGCCCCAGGCGCGGGCCTCATGCACCTGATAGGTATCGAACATGAAATCCTTCCGCAGCGCAGGCAGCGCGCAGGCATTGCGGGCAGCCGTCAGAAATTCCGGCGCACCCTGAAAGCTCGGCGTGTCCGTCAGCACGGAAAGACAGGCGGCGCCACCAGCCTCATAGGCGGCGGCCAGTGCCGGCGGATCGAAATCCGGGCGGATCAGCCCCTTGGAGGGGCTGGCCTTCTTGATTTCGGCAATCAGACCGAATTTGCCCTCAGCCTGCTTTGTCCGCAGCGCTTTGTAAAAACCGCGCGGCGCAGTCTGGCCTGCGGCCATCGCCTTGAGATCGGCAAGTGAAACCCTGGCCTTGGCGGCGGCAATTTCCTCGCGCTTGTAGATCTCGATATTTTTCAGAATGTCGCTCATGGTTTCGCTCTCATTCCTTTTAGTGGTCGGCCTGCCCGGAGACTGTTTCATTGGAGACGGCGACCAGGCGGTCGAGCGCTGCTGCCGCCGCGCCGCTGTCGAGCGCTTGGCTCACGGTCGTCATCGCCTCGCCAAGCGTTTCGGCCTTGCCGGCAATGACGAGGGCTGCCGCGGCGTTGCACAGCGATACGTCGCGATAGGCGTTGCGCTTGCCGGACAGAACCTCGCGAAGTGCCGCTGCATTGGCAATGCCGTCGCCACCCTTGAGGTCTGCCATGGAAGCGGGTTCAACACCGAAATCCTTCGGCGTCAGGTCGAAGGTGCGGATCTTGCCGTTTTCAAGCGCCGCCACATGGGTGACGCCTGTCGTCGTGACTTCATCCATGCCGTCGCCATGTACGACCCAGATGCTTTCCGAGCCAAGATCGCGCAGCACTTCGGCAAGCGGCACCAGCCAGCGCGGCGAAAAGACGCCGAGCAATTGGCGCTTCGCGCCCGCCGGGTTGGAAAGCGGGCCGAGCAGGTTGAAGATGGTGCGCGTGCCAAGTTCGACGCGGCTTGGACCGACATGGCGCATGGCGGAATGGTGCAGCTGCGCGAACATGAAGCCGAGTCCCGCCTCACTGATGCAGCGGGCGATAAGGTCAGGGCCGATATCCAGCTTCACGCCGAGTGCGGACAGCGCATCCGCCGTGCCGGATTTGGAGCTTAGCGCCCGGTTACCGTGCTTGGCAACGGGAAGGCCCGTGCCGGCAACGATGATCGAGGCGAGCGTCGAGATATTGTAGGTGCCGATGCCGTCACCGCCGGTTCCGACGATGTCGATCGCGTTTTCGGGGGCCGAAACCGGCAGCATGCGCGCGCGCATGGAGGAGACGGCGCCGACAATCTCGTCCACCGTCTCGCCGCGCACGCGCAGTGCCATCAGGAAACCGCCGATCTGCGACGGGGTTGCTTCGCCCGACATCAGAATGTCGAAAGCGGCCCGCGATTCCTCACGGTTCAGGCTTTCCCCGCTTGCGACCTTTGCGATCAGCGGTTTCAGTTCGGCCATCGTTTCCGCCCCCCGGTTAGAAGCCGACCATCGCCTGATCGGCGAGGGCCTGATTGATGGTCACACCGTAGTCGTTCTGCAGGCGGTTGACCATCTGGTCGAGCATGTCATCGCCTGCCGCGCGGGCGATGGCGGCGAACTGCTGATCGTCATTGGCAAGCGCATCGGCAGGCGCGTTGGTGTCGACTGCCGTGACCTTGAAGAGGATGCGGCTGGAACCATCGGCGTCTGCCGCTGTGCCCGTCATGCCTTCAGCGCCGGAGAATACCGCCGTAATCGTCTGGCGACCGAAAATCGCGTCCTCGCTGGTGCGGCGCAGGCCGGATTTCTGCTCGACGGCAAGGCCGAGTTCGCCAGCCACCGCTGCCAGTGTCTCGCCCTTTTCAACGCGTGCCTTCAACTCGTCGGCCTTGGTGGCAAGCGCCGTGCGCTGCTGCTCTGCCGTCCAGTCGGCCACGACATCGTCGCGCACTTCGGCAAGCGTGCGGTCGCGGGCGGGGATGATCTGATCGACGTCGAACCAGATGTAGCCTTCGCGGCCAAGATTGATCGGCAGGGCTTCGGTGCCGGGTTCGGTCTTGAAGACTTCCTGGGCAAGCTGCGGCGAGGGCAGGTCCTGAATGGCGTCGCCCTTTTCATCAAGACCGGCGGCATCGATGGCGTCGATGGTGACGGGCTTGAGGTTCAGCTGCTTTGCCGCATCGGCAAGCGAGGAGCCGCCGGCACGCAGGTCTTCGTAACGATCATGCACATTGGTGACTTCTTCGGCTGCAGCAGCGGTGGCGAGGTCCTTGCGGATGTCCTCTTTCGCTTCTTCCAGCGTGCGGGTGGTTTCCGGCTTGATGCCGGTGATGCGCAGGATGACCGGGCCGAAGGAGCCTGCCACGACCGGAGACACGCCGCCATCTTTCTGGACGGCGAAAGCAGCATCGGCAATCGACTGGTCGGGGATCGTGTCCTTGGTGAATTCGCCAAGCGTCACGTCGGAGGCGGTCTTGCCTTGATCCTTAACCACCTGATCATAGGTGGTGTTGCCGAGGCGGATCTGCTCCGCGGCGGCTTCTGCCATTTCCTTTTCCGGGAAGGTCAGCTGCTCGACGGTGCGGCGACCGGCGGTGCGGAAGCTGTCCTTGTGGCTGTTGTAATAGTCGGCGATCTGCGCATCCGTCACCGAAGCCTGATCGGCAATGTCCGATGGTTCCAGCTTCACATAGGTGAACTTGCGGAATTCGGGCGCGCGATATTTCGCCTTGTTGGTTTCAAACCAGGGTGCAAGCACGTCGTCGCCCGGCGCCTTGACCGGCGCAATGACGGCGTTGGACAGGATGACGTAATCGACCGAGCGCTGTTCGTTGCGGTATTGCTTGAGTGCGTCCACCAGTACCTGCGGTGCCTTGAAACCATCGGAAACGGCTTCAACGATCTGGCTTCTGACCGCTACCTTGCTGCGTTCCTTGATATAGTCGTCTTCGCGCAGGCCGGAATTGCGCAGCCGTTCGGTGAACAGGGTGCGATCGAACTGGCCATTAACCGATTTGAATGCCGGGTCTTCGGCGATGAGATTGGCGAGGCGGTCTTCCGAAAGGCCGAGATTCATCTTCGACGCCAGTTCATCCAGCGAGGCACCCGCCGCAAGCTGGCTGAACACCTGACGGTCGATGCCGAAGGCCTTGGCCTGTTCGGTGGTCAGTCTCGCGCCGAACTGGCGGCTGAGATCGGAAACCTGACGCTGATAGGCGAGGCGGAATTCCTGCGGGCTGACCGTCTGGTCGCCGACGGTCATGACCGCATGCGAATTGGAGGTGACGAGTGATGCGGAGACGCCCCAGACGCCAAACGAAACAACAAGCAGGAGAAGCAGCAGCTTGGCTGCCATGGTTCGAGAAGCATTTCTCAGGGAATCGAGCATCGTTATGCAAACCTCACAGGAACGTCATTGCGGTCGCCAGCCGTCCGGCCCGCAACGTATCGGCGTTCCTTAAATCAATCCAATGGGAAATTGAAGGGAATTTGCCTTGGAAAAACGGGGTTTTGAAAACGCTTATGTGATTGGGGCTAGGTTTTTACGCCTTCATCTTCGCCATACTGGCCCTTAAGGCGGCAAAATAAAACCGCCCGGAGCGTCCAGGCGGTTGCGGAGAATCATATTCTGAAAGACGGCTAAGTCTGATGGTTGCGGTCAGAACGCGCGGTTGCGTCTTACCGAGGCCTTGAATTCCTCGTCTTCACGTCGCATCTCGGCGACAGCGGAGATCATTGATGTCACGAACATGATGCTGATCAGGGCAAGAAGCAGAGTCAGGAATGTGAACATGATATCATCTCCGTTGGTAGCGAGGAAATCCTAGTTCCTCATCAGTAATAGGTCATGGACTGGTAGCGGGCGGTCATCTGTGGATAGTCCGGTCCCTGGGCGGCAGGCTTCTGATCATAAAGGCTAAACGTTGTTGCTACCATTGCGATGACCAGTACTGTCCAGGCGGTGCTGATGACGCTGATTTTCGCCGAAGTAGACTGTTTTTCTCTTACAAACATCTGTCTGTTCCTTTGGTTTGATATTAACGCGCCACGTCCAATCATGTTCCGCGTCAACCTTAAAAATCGATTAGCATCGCGCCTGTGAAACTTCCTTGAATGGCTTGTTCATCTGGCGTTCAGGAAACCGGCGACTGGCCTCATTCGAGGAAAAGATACTCGGCTGCGAATGATGCGATGACCGAAAAGACGATCATAAAGGCCAGCATTTTCGTTTCTCCGGGGGCTTAACGAGGTGAGGGGCATTTCGGTTTCCCGATGCCGTGTATTTATATAAATGAGCCCTGAAACCGCACTGAACGGCGCATTCATCCGTTGTTCAGACCGCACCGGGAGGGCGTCCGGGTTGTAAAAGTCTTGCGCCGCGCCCATCTCCGTGACAAAAGGCGGCACATAACGCCCACCACTTGAGAGCGATATGACGATTGCCTTTTATCCAGGATCCTTCGATCCGATGACCAACGGACATCTGGATGTGCTTATCCAGGCGCTGAACGTGGCGTCCAAAGTCATCGTCGCCGTCGGCATCCATCCCGGAAAAGCACCGCTGTTCAGCTTCGAGGAGCGGGCGACGCTGATAAGCCGGGCGCTTTCTGAAAGCCTGCCTGGTGAGGCGGCGCGCGTTGAGGTCGTTTCCTTCGACAATCTGGTCGTCGATGCAGCCCGTCAACATGGCGCGCGCCTTCTTCTGCGCGGCCTGCGTGACGGCACCGATCTCGATTATGAAATGCAGATGGCCGGCATGAACCGCCAGATGGCACCTGATATACAGACCGTGTTCCTACCGGCGGGTACGTCGTCGCGACCCATTACAGCCACATTGGTCCGGCAGATCGCCGCCATGGGCGGCAATGTGGATGCCTTCGTTCCCAAAGCCGTGCTTGAAGCCCTCAACGCCAAGCTGAAGCGCTGACTTCAGCCTCACATTCCGGAGCCAATCCAATGAAACTCGTTCGATTTGCCTTTGCCGGCGCCCTGTTTGCGGGCGCGCTTGCCGCCAGCACCTTCGCTTCGGCTGCCGAATTCCTGACCGTCCAGCTGAAGGACGGCCCCGTCGTCATCGAACTGATGCCGGAAGTCGCGCCCAAGCACGTGGCGCAGATTGAAGCGCTGGCGAAAAAGGGCGCCTATGACAACGTGGCCTTCCACCGCGTCATTGACGGTTTCATGGCGCAGACCGGCGATGTGCAGTACGGCAACATGGAGAAGGGCTTCAACGCCCAGCGTGCCGGCACCGGCGGCTCTGACCTGGCCGACATTCCGGCTGAGTTCTCCAAGACACCATTCACGCGCGGCGTTGTCGGCATGGCCCGTTCCAGCGATCCGAATTCCGCCAATTCGCAGTTCTTCGTCATGTTTGCCGACGGTCCGTTCCTGAACGGCCAGTACACCGTGGTCGGCAAGGTCGTGTCCGGCATGGAAGCCGTAGACAAGATCAAGCGCGGCGCCGGCGGCAACGGCGAAGTTTCCAACCCCGACCGGATGATCAAGGTCACCGTCGGCAAGAAGTAAGGTAGGGCAATAGAGCCCGAACAGAGGAGAATAATCATGGCCGAGATCAAGGATCCGGAAAACACCATCATCATGGAAACGACGACCGGCAAGGTCGTGATCCAGCTGCTTCCGGAAGTTGCTCCGGGCCACGTTGCCCGTATCAAGGAACTGGTATCGGAAGGCGCTTACGACGGCGTCGTGTTCCACCGCGTCATCGAAGACTTCATGGCCCAGACGGGCGATGTGAAGTTCGGCAAGAAGGGTTCGGAGAGCTTCAACCCGGCCCGCGCCGGCATGGGCGGCTCCGAGAAGCCTGACCTCAAGGCTGAATTCTCGGCTATTTCCCACGTACGCGGCACCTGCTCGATGGCCCGTTCGCAGAGCCCGAACTCCGCCAACTCGCAGTTCTTCATCTGCTTCACCGATTCGCCTTGGCTGAACAAGCAGTACACCGTATGGGGCCAGGTCATCGAAGGCATGGAAGCCATCGACAAAGTCAAGCGCGGCGAGCCTGTGAAGGACCCCGATTCGATCGTTTCGATGAAGCTTGCTTCGGCGGCCTGATAATAGCGTATAAAGTGTTTACCCGCTCCGCAGGAAACTGCGGGGCGTTTCACATTGATGATGGCGCCAACCTCTCAGACCTCATCCTAGGGACAAGCCGAGGATGAGGTCGAGTGTAGTCGGAAGCCTTGTCGTCACCCACCACCCGCCCCATGCCATGCAGGGCGGGTTTTGATATTTCGAGAGCCCTTGCAATGCGCGTAGACCTGTTCGATTTCGATCTCCCCGAGGAGAATATCGCCCTTCGCCCGGCGAACCCGCGCGATAGTGCGCGTCTTCTCGTGGTCGATCCGAATGCGAACCACATGGAAGACCGCATCGTATCCGACCTGACTTCCTTCCTGAAGCCCGGCGACGCGTTGGTATTCAACGACACCCGCGTCATTCCAGCCCAGCTTGAAGGCGTGCGGCTGCGCGAAGGTGCGCCTGAAACGGCAGTTTCAGCCACGCTGCACATGCGCGCCGACCAGTCGCGCTGGAAGGCTTTCGCGCGGCCGGGCAAGCGCATCAAGCAGGGGGACCGCATCCGTTTCGGTTATGAGCGCGACAATGCCTGCGGCCTTGCCCATCTGGAGGCCACCGTCGAGGAAAAGGGTGAGGAGGGCGAGATCACGCTGCTGTTCGACGTTTCCGGACCTGTTCTGGACGAGGCGATCGCCTCCGTCGGCCATATTCCTTTGCCGCCCTATATTGCCGCGAAGCGCCCGGAAGATGCGCAGGACCAGACCGATTACCAGACAATTTATGCCCGCGAGAAGGGCGCCGTTGCCGCACCAACTGCCGGCCTGCATTTCACACCCGATCTGTTTGCGGCGCTGGACGAAGCCGGCATCGAGCGACATTTCGTGACACTTCACGTTGGGGCAGGCACCTTCCTTCCAGTTAAGGCCGACGATACCGACGATCACAAGATGCATTTCGAGATCGGCCATGTTTCGCAGGAGACTGCGGCAAAGCTCAATGCCGTCAAGGCGCGCGGCGGGCGGATCGTTTCTGTCGGCACCACCTCGCTGCGGCTTATCGAAAGCGCCACTGATGAGAATGGCGTCATTCTGCCATGGTCGGGCGCGACGGGCATCTTCATCACGCCCGGATACCGTTTCCGCGCGGTCGATATTCTGATGACCAATTTCCACCTGCCGAAATCGACGCTGTTCATGCTCGTTTCGGCTTTTTGCGGTCTCGAGACGATGCGTGCCGCTTATGCGCATGCCATCGAAACCGGATACCGTTTTTATTCCTATGGCGATTCAAGCCTGTTGTTCCGGAAGAACTGATGCACGACAAATTCACCTTTACCCTGAAAGCCACGAGCGGCGGCGCCCGCCTTGGCGAAGTCGCCATGCCGCGCGGCGTCATCCGCACACCTGCCTTCATGCCTGTTGGCACTGTCGGTACTGTCAAGGCCATGTATCTCGACCAGGTGCGCGAGCTCGGGGCCGATATCATTCTCGGCAATACCTATCACCTGATGCTGCGGCCCGGCCCGGAGCGCGTGGCAAGGCTTGGCGGGTTGCATGAGCTTATCCGCTGGCCGCATCCGATCCTCACCGACAGCGGTGGCTTCCAGGTCATGTCGCTTTCAGGACTGCGCAAGCTGGACGAGAAGGGTGTGACCTTCAAGAGCCATGTGGACGGTTCGTTGCACCATATGTCGCCGGAACGCTCGATCGAAATTCAGGGCATGCTTGATTCGGACATCCAGATGCAGCTCGATGAGTGCATCGCGCTGCCGGCCGAGCGCAAGGAAATCGAGCGCGCCATGGAAATGTCGCTGCGCTGGGCGGAGCGTTGCCGCGTCGCCTTCGGTGAACAGCCCGGCAAGGCCATGTTCGGCATTGTGCAGGGCGGCGACCAGCCGGATCTGCGCATTCGCTCCGCCGAAGGGCTGAAGCAGCTTGATCTCAAGGGTTACGCTGTCGGCGGCCTTGCCGTCGGTGAGCCGCAGGATGTGATGCTGGGCATGCTCGACATCACGCTGCCGGTGCTGCCCACCGAAAAGCCGCGTTACCTGATGGGCGTCGGTACGCCTGACGATATTCTGAAATCGGTGGCGCGCGGCATCGACATGTTCGACTGCGTGATGCCGACCCGTTCCGGTCGTCACGGGCTTGCCTTCACCCGTCGCGGCAGGGTCAATATCCGCAATGCCCGCCATGCGGAGGATATGCGGCCGCTCGATGAGCAGTCAAACTGCCCGGCCTCGCGTGATTACTCCCGCGCCTATCTGCATCATCTCACGCGCTCCAACGAGGCGCTGGGCGGCATGCTGCTCTCCTGGCACAATCTTGCCTATTATCAGGAGCTGATGCAGGGTATCCGCAAGTCGATCGAGGAAGGCCGTTTCGCTGATTTTTATGCGGAAACCATAGAGATGTGGGCGCGGGGCGACATAGACCCGATCTGATTTTTCCCGACCCTTTCTCCTGCTCGGACGCTTTCCTTGGCACATGCGCCTTACGTTCTTTTCCGGGATGACACGACCGGCACGGTGACAGCCTTCACCGAGCCGGAGGAGATCATCGTCGCGGATGAGCCAGAGGCGTTTTTCGCGGCGCTGAAACGCATGGAGCAGCTGCGCCGCGCCGGGAAATACCTTGCCGGCTATATGTCCTACGAGGCGGGTTTCCTGTTCGAGCCGAAACTTGCGGACTTTGCTGCCGAGCCTCGCAACGTGCCGTTCCTTCGCTTCGGCGTCTTTTCCGGCCCACAACCGGATGAGGGGCGATTTGCGCGGCCCGAAAGTCTGCCGGATGCCGATGCGTTCCTGGCCGATCCCGCGCCCGCATGGAGCCTTGAAGACTATTGCCAGCGCTTCGAGCGGCTGCACGGGCATCTGCGTCGCGGCGACTGTTATCAGGGCAATCTGACGATGCCCGTTCACGCTCGCTGGAGCGGCGATCCGCTCACGGCCTTCTGGTCGCTGGTCGCGCGCCAGCCGGTCAAATATGGCGCGCTGGTCGATCTCGGTGGACCGGTGATCCTGTCGCGCTCACCGGAACTGTTTTTCTCAGTTGACGGGGAAGGTTTCATCGAAACCCATCCGATGAAGGGAACGACGCCGCGCGGTGCGAATGCGCAAGAGGACCGGGCGATCATCGCGGCGATGCTTGAGGATGAAAAGACGCTTGCCGAAAACCGCATGATCGTCGATCTCCTGCGCAACGATATTTCCCGCATCACCGAGGTCGGCAGCCTCCATGTGCCGCGACTGTTCGATATCGAGACCTATCCCACCGTGCACCAGATGGTCAGCCATGTGCGCGCGAAGCTTTTGCCGGATGTGACGGTGGAGGATATTTTCGCGGCGCTTTTTCCCTGCGGTTCGGTGACCGGCGCGCCGAAAATGTGGGCGATGAAGATCCTGCGCGAACTGGAACAGATGCCGCGCGACGCCTATTGCGGTGCTATCGGTTTCATGTCTCCGAATGGAGAAATGCGTTTTTCGGTGGCGATCCGCACGCTGACCCTGTTCGATGGCGGCCGCGCGATCTTCAATGTCGGCGGCGGCATCGTTTTCGATTCGGATGCCGAGTCGGAATATGATGAGTGTCTGCTGAAATCCAAATTTGCGGTTGGGGACAGGCTGTTACGGGGGTGATCGGGTAGCAATGCCGAGATTTTCTGCACGCTCGTCGAGGAGCAAGCGTTCCCGCTCTTGATAAAATGTGTAAAATGCGTATTTTACACAAAAGGAGACCGTTGACTATGGCGCAAACTATAAGAGTTCCAGCGACTGAATTCGCGCGTCGATTCACGACGTTCCGGGAGCAAGTGCAATCGGCGGGCGTGATTGAGGTCACAGCCCATAATCGTACGATTGGTGCGTTCCTTTCCGCATCTGAACTCGACCACTATCGGGACATGCAAAGACGCGAACGTGAAGTCATCAAAGTAAGCGAGATGGACGACGAAACTATGGCGTCGATCATGAGCGCTGAATATGGCAAAGCATCAGAGTGAGCTATCCTACTCCGGTTCCGGGCCTTGTAATTCGATATAACTACCTGTGGTATAAGGAAAAAAGCGAAGGCCTTTCTGCGGGGAGCAAGGACAGGCCTTGTGCCATCATCGTGTATCATTCCAGAACCAATGATACGATCGTCGTGCCGATCACGCATTCTCCTCCCGACCTTGGTGAGGAGGACGCATCGATTGAGGTTCCAGCCGAACTCTGTGGCCAGCTCGGTCTGGATGATGATGTCAACTGGATCCGCGTGAGTGAGGTCAATAGATTCGAATGGCCCGGTATTCACCTCAGGACGCTGTCTTCGGATCCGAATCGTTACGACTACGGCATGATCCCTCAGGAGTTCTTCGAACAGATCAAAGCCAAACTTCATGAAACGATGCAGAAGGGACGCGTCGTTCTGGCTAAACGCTAAGTGATCTTTGTTAGAGAGGAATTTGCGTCGAGTGGCTCGATGCCTGGCCGATGCCAATGCTGGCGCTTTCCTGCTATTCCACTCCTTCAGCGCCCAATCACCTCTAACGCACCATCCTCAACCAGCACTTCCGTTGCCGCCGGGTGGCTGAGGAAGCCCACTGGGCTAGCGGTTGCACCATAGGCGCCCGATTGCAGGATTGCCAGGAGATCACCAGCCTTCAGCTTCGGCAGGGCCGCATTGCGTGCCAGCGTGTCGAGCGGTGTGCAGAGCGGGCCGACTATGGTTGCAGTTTCCTCATAGTCTGCCTGCATCATGGCCGGTGCGACGATGGGGTAGTTGCGCTTGACGATCTGGCCGAGATTGCCGGAGGCTGCCAGATGGTGATGCATGCCACCATCCGTCACCACGAAGGTGGTGCCGCGCGAGGTCTTTACCGAATTGACTTCCGCCACATAGATGCCGCCGGGACCGGCGAGGAAGCGGCCGGGTTCGACAATGATATGGGCATCGGCGATCAGCGGATGTGCCTGCACCAAGGCCTTGAGGTCGGGAATGGCGGCACTGACCGCTGCAAGATCGAGCGGCGTCTCCCCGGCGAAATAGGGGATGCCGAGACCGCCGCCGAGATCGATGGTTTCAAGGGGCCTGCCGAGCATTTCGGCCATGCGTGCGGCAAGCAAAATGGAGTGTCTCCATTGGGAGACAAGCATGTCGGCATCGAGGATTTGCGTGCCACCGTAAATATGGACACCGACGAGATTGATATGCCTGATGTCCCTGAACAGCGGCAGGACGTTTTCGAGTTCTTCCTCGTCGAAACCGAAGGCGGTGGCCTTGCCACCCATGCGCATGGCGCCTGCCTGCGCATCCGGCACCGGATTGATGCGGATCGAAGCCTTGACCGGTTTGCCGATCGCCTCGATGCGGGCAATTTCCTCGGCGCTCTCGATATGGATTTCGCCGATGCCGCTCTCGATCACCTCAAGCAATTCAGCTTGGCGCTTGCCGGGACCGGCAAAGATGATCTTTTCCGGTGGCACACCTGCCTTGATGGCGGCGCGATATTCACCGACGGAGGCGATTTCTGCGCCAGCGCCTTCTTCACGGAAAAGCGAGATGATGGCGGGCAGGGGATTGGCTTTCACCGAATAGTAGATATCGGCAAAACCACTGAGCGCGGTTGCGAGATCGCGATAGGCGCGGCGCATGGCGCTGGCATCATAGAGGAAGCACGGCGTTCCGGTCTCAGCGACGATATCGCGCACGGCAAGGCCGCCGATGACAAGATCGTTTTCGTCGACTGCGAATTGCGCGGCGGCAAGGGCAGGGCCGTGGCTTTGGGGTTTATCCGTGGGCGCCATTGTCCGTCCGTTCGCGCACCAGCGCGCGGTAATCCACCTTGCCATTGGCCGTGACGGGAAGCCGGTCGACCAGTTCGATGGCGCGCGGAATCATGAAGGGGGCAAGCATTTCGGCAGCTTTTTTGAGAGCTGCCGAGGTATCGATATTCTCGTTGGCGGCGGTTGCCACGGCATGCACCTTCTCGCCTGCAAAGGGGTCCGGCAGGCCGATGACGGCGACCTGCTGGAAAAGGCCAGTCGACATCAGGCTTTCCTCCACCTCGGTCGGGCTGATGCGATAGCCTGACGATTTTATCATCGCATCGTTGCGGGCAACGAAACTGAAGAAGCCGTTCTCGTCTTCCACCGCCAAATCGCCGGAATAACACACGGTCTCGCCGCCGCGTTCGGCCGGAATGAAAGGGTGAGGGCGCAGCACCTTGGCGGTATCTTCCGGCCGGTTCCAGTAACCCAGCGACACGGTCGGGCCGCGATGGACGAGAATGCCGGGCTCACCCGGTTTTGCCCTCTGTCCCTCTGCGGTGACGATGAAGATTTCACATTCGGGGATAGCCTTGCCGATGGAAGTCGGGCGGCGGTCGATTTCATCAGGCGGCAGGAAGGTGGAGCGGAAGGCTTCGGTCAGGCCATACATCAGATAGATTTTGGTGTCCGGCAGCTTTTCGCGCAACGCCCTCACGGTTTCCTGCGGCACGCGTCCGCCGGAGTTGGTGATGTAACGCAACTGCGGCAACGGCGTTTTCGCCAGCAACGGCGCGGCCCTCGTCAGGATAGCCCAAACGGTCGGCACGCCGGCAAGCCCGGTAATGGCATGGTCGCGCAAGTCCCTGACAATGTCGTCGCCGAGCCTGAAGGTGGAGATAACAGTGGTCGCACCCTGTTCAACCGCCGTCAGCAACTGGTTCAGGCCGTAATCGAAACTGAAGGGCAAAATGGAGAGAAGGCGGTCTTTTCCGGTGATCTCCAGATAGGTGCGCACGATGCGCGCTCCGGCCAGAAGATTACGGTGCGACAGCATCACGCCCTTGGGCGAGCCGGTGGAGCCGGATGTGTAGAGGATTGCTGCAAGGTCCTCGCCAATTGATGGGGAGACTTTGGCAGGCACGGGCGGGCGGCGGTCGATTTGTTCCGCCAGCAGTACAGTGACCTCGGGCAGGTCTTCCACAGCCGCGTTTAGCTCATCCATCATCGTAGCACTGCTGATGACGATTTTTGCGCCGCAATCCGCGACGATATGGCGGATTTGCTGCGCCTTCAAAAGCGCATTGACCGGCACGAAGACGCAGGAAGCCATGCTCACGCCGAAGATCGACCAGCATTCCTCGATGCCGCGCGGCAGGAAGATGACGACACGGTCGCCGCGCTCCGTTCCGGCCTCCTGCAATGCCGCCGCACAACGTGCGGCCGCTTCGGAAAATTCGCGATAGCTCAGTGATTTTTCTTTGTAGACAAGCGCCTCATCGCCGCTTTCCGCCCGCGCGGTGAGCAGGTGGTGCAGCAGGATGTGGGTTGTCATCTGCGCCGTTCCTGCGTGACGAAGGCAATCAGATCGGCCGGCGTGCTGAGATTTTCCGGGGTGAAATGTTCATCATTGAGAACGATGCCGAAACCTTCGCCGAGAAAGATCATCAGTTCGAGAAAACCGAGCGAATCGATCACGCCGCCTTCGAGCAATTGCGTATCTGCGGAAAACGGTGCATGAGCCGGGAAACGCTGCGAGAGGTAGGAATAGATGGTCTCGGAGACATCGACTTCCCTGGGTTTCGCTGAAAGCATGCTTATTCTCCGCTCGTTCGCGCAGTCGGGACTAGTCTCGGCCGAAGCGCATTTTCTTCTTTTCAGGCAAGGTTTAAGCGCGCGTCTTTTAAGAGCGTCCCAATACCCAGGGTGGCAATAACACCAATTCTGAATATGTTTCGTTAATAAACCGTGGGTTCCATGCTCCCTTTACTTGTATTGGCGAGGATTTGAGTATGGCAAATCCGCCGGCGTCTCGCTTCTCATCGGAAGCCGCCATGGTCAATGCAAGCCGGCCTTTGCCAAGAAGATGGCGGGCAATTGCCGAAATGTGCCTCTGGGCGACTTGCCTGTCCTCGCAATAGATGAGGCGGGCGGAGGGCAGCCTTTTGGTTACGGTTTTTAAAAACACCAGCGGATAATGGCTTCCGTCCGCCTCCATGACCGCCACGATGCAGCCGAAACGCGCATGATCTTCCAGCATGTCGCGCGTGGCGGCAGACAGCGTGCCCTGCGGCACTTCGGCAAGCGGGCGCAGCCGTGCCCTGGCCGGGCCGAATGCCTTTAAAGGCAGGGGATAGAAAAGCGTGCAATTCGTCACCGTTGTGAACCCCAGTCTCTCGTTCAGCTTGCAGGCTTCTGGAGACGGGGTGAGATCGGTGAAGATGTCTTCTTCGGAGGATGACGCCATTTGCAGCATACGCGGTGCAAACCAGCGGCTGGAAGGTTCGACATACCAGCTGGACAGGTTGACGACTGTCCTGCCGGTCTCGGGCAGGCGGCTTCGGATCGTCAGAAGAACGCCCACGGCATCGTCGCCCTTCATCAGCAATTGCCCGATGGGGCCGAGATCCTGCCGCTGATGATGGTCGCTTATAAGGGACACGCCGAGCGCCCAGAAAGCCTCGCTCTTTTCCGGAAAACCTTTCGTCAAAAGTGCAACGGCAGCGACGCGGTTTCCGTTGTCGATCGGTACGGTTCTCAGAGGTCGCTCCCGCTATCTGGCGTCGTTTCGGGCAGGGAGGGATTTTTCAACTCCACCGCGCAATATCGGCATACGACGATAGATTTACCGTCCCGTTAATCGGCACGGCTGTAAGCGGAAAGGTCGGTCAATTCATATGGCAGACGCGCGGTGCGCGCCTGCCATTTTGTCAGCCGATCAATAGACCACGACGCCGCGGATGCTCTCGCCCTTGTGCATCAGGTCAAAGCCCTTGTTGATGTCTTCGAGCGGCATCGTGTGGGTGATCATCGGATCGATCTGGATCTTGCCTTCCATGTACCAGTCGACGATCTTCGGTACGTCGGTGCGGCCACGCGCGCCGCCGAAGGCCGTGCCCATCCAGTTGCGGCCGGTGACCAGCTGGAACGGACGCGTGGAGATTTCCTGGCCCGCACCGGCAACGCCGATGATGACAGACTTGCCCCAGCCGCGATGCGAAGATTCCAGCGCCTGGCGCATGACCTTGGTATTGCCCGTGCAGTCGAATGTATAATCCGCACCGCCGATCAGGTCGCCATTGCGCTTCGTCATGTTGACGAGATAGGGCACGATGTCGTCGCCCACTTCCTTCGGGTTGACGAAGTGGGTCATGCCGAACTTCTCGCCCCAGGCCTTGCGGTCATTATTGATATCGACACCGATGATCATGTCAGCGCCGGCAAGACGCAGGCCTTGCAGAACGTTGAGACCAATGCCGCCGAGACCGAAGACGATTGCCGTCGAGCCGATCTCCACCTTGGCGGTGTTGATGACGGCGCCGATGCCGGTCGTCACACCACAGCCGATGTAGCAGACCTTGTCGAAGGGCGCATCGGGATTGATCTTGGCAAGAGCGATCTCGGGCAGGACGGTGAAGTTCGAGAAGGTCGAGCAGCCCATATAGTGGTGGATCTTGTCCTTGCCGATCGAGAAGCGCGAGGTGCCGTCAGGCATCACACCCTGACCCTGGGTGGCGCGGATGGAGGTGCAGAGATTGGTCTTGCGCGATGTGCAGGAATAGCACTCGCGGCATTCCGGCGTGTAGAGCGGGATGACATGATCGCCCTTCTTGACCGAGGTGACGCCGGGACCGACATCAACGACGATGCCTGCACCCTCATGGCCGAGGATGGCCGGAAACAGACCTTCGGGATCGGCACCGGAGAGAGTGAAATCATCGGTGTGGCAGATACCTGTCGCCTTGACCTCGACCAGCACTTCGCCAGCGCGGGGACCTTCGAGTTGAACGGTCATGACCTCAAGCGGTTTTCCTGCCTGAATGGCAACTGCGGCGCGAACGTCCATATTCTATCTCCTGGCATGGTCTCGTGATTGGATAGGGCTGTTTTGCCCGAGCTTGGCGGCAGGGGCAAGGTACAAATCCGTCTTGCCGTATTCAAAAGACGGCAATGCCCGTCACACCTGTGAGGAATTTTCGCATCGTCGCGGAACTGCCATCAGGGCAATGTTTCGCGTTGTCTTTATATGGTTTACTTCAGCTATTCTAAATTATGAATACGTGATTTAAGTGTATGTTTTTACATATATTTTTCGGAATAAAGGTGACTATTAATTTACAAATTTGGTGTTTATACCACACTATAGAATTTCGAATGGAGCATAACCCGCAGTCGGTGCTGTATTTCGGCGGCTGTTATTAGTTTTTGCATCTCTTGCTTGCAAGTGGCTCGGCTCATTTGCCGCGTGCCGCCATGATCGCGGTACATCAGCCTTTGCTGAGTTTGTTTGCTGCTGCCCCAATATTCCCTCCGGCTGTGGCGTTGTGTCTGTCCGGATGCGTGGAGGGAAACTGGGCGATTTATTTTAAGGCGGGTGATAGCCAATTTCATGAAGCGGCATTTTCAAATGTTGAATTTTAAGGCAAAACTGGACGGTCTGGCGGAGATTTTCGGGGCGTTTTTGCACGACCGGAGAGCCAGTTTCGTCATTATGACGGCGTTGCTGTTGCCGGTTTTCCTGCTTTTTTTCGGGTTTCTTTTCGAAGGCGGCCGGGCGTTGGCCTATTATAGCCAGTCGAAGCGGGTGGTTGCACAGGCCTGTGAGCGTTCGACAAAACCGACGCGCACGAACGTACCCCTGGATGAGGTGCGCCGTAAAAACGTGCTCGACACGTTCGACGCACTGATCCGTTCCACCAAACAGGATGTGGTCAGTCGCGATGTTAAAATCGACTGGCTTATGACGGATATAGACGCAAAGTTCAGCTACGAAACCGTGTTCGGTGGAATGTTCGGGGTGAAAAAACTGGACTATCAGCTGTCATATCGTTGCGGCGGTATTCCACCTTATCCGCATGACGGTGAGGTCGTTGTCAACAACACCTTCGAAAAGACGCTGAACGGCACGGAACGTATGCTGAAAAACGGCAGAACCGCCAAAACACCCAACGGTTGCTGGGGTGTTTATACCTATGCCGAACTGGGGTGGGATGGCGGTACGGGGCCGGGCATCGAACTTCAGGATTGGAGCAATGCGGATTGCCGGAAGAACTATGGCTGGCAGGGCTACGGGGATCAGGAAAAGGAGAAAGAGACAAGCGCCGGGATGACATGCACCCCAAAGTCACAGGCTACTCTTCCCAAAGAAAACAACGATTCGAAAAACGGCAGCAAGGCGCAAACGGATGGCAAGGACGCCTTGAATTCCGAGCAGGAGCAGCAGTGTACTACAGAAGAGAAGAACAACACGCCCTCGATGCGCAACGGCCAAAATGAGCGAATACCGCCAACCCGCTACGCTGTCGAACTTGACAGTCACTGGGAAGGGCAAAAAAGACGCGACGCCAACAGCTCGATCTTCAAATATGTGGAAATGCATCCCGGCAAATACGAAATCTCGGTCTGGTACAACGGGCGAAACCAAAGTTACGAAGGCTCGAACGACATCGATATTTCGCTGCAGGTGTTGCGGCCCCAAATGGGTGTAGAGAAAAAAATTATCCAGATGAGCCAGAAGGCGAATGAAATTCGATGGGAGCGCCGAAGCTACGAGGTCACTGTCGATACTTATTCGCTGTACAAGCTGTCGATCGCCGCCGCTGGAACGAGCGACAGTCTGGGTGGCATCATAACGGCATTCGAGGTCACTTATCTTGACTCGTTTTAAGATATCGCATCGTGACTTCCCCAGTCTCATCCGGTCGCTTGCCACGGATATCCGTGCGGCTACCGCCGTTGAGTTTGGTTTGCTTTTGCCGGTCTATCTCCTGCTGATCTTCGGTATCATCGAAGTTAGTCTCGTGCTTTTCTTCAGCCTCAATATGTCGACGGCGGCCACTGCCGGGACTGAATATCTGCGCAAGGCGGCGGCTGGCCGAACGTCCGTCACCGCGGCGGAGTTCAGGAAGGTTATTGCCTCGAATTTCCTGCTCGCGACAACTGAAGATGATCTGAAAATATCGCTCATTGCCATTGCTGATGCCAACCTTGCTACTACACCGGTGACATTTCCGGTCGAGAACAAATTCGAGGCGCCAAGCAAGGCCGCCGGGCAATATCTTCTGGCGCTGGGGTATGACTGGAAATTCATTCTTCCCACCACCCATCTGCTCGTTCCCAGTTCCGGGGGCAAGCCGCAATTGCAAAATCTCTCTCTGGCGATCACCGCAGTTCGGGTGACGGAATGATTGGTAAGAGATTGAAATATCTATCCATCTCGCTGATAAGTTCGCGCTCTGGCGTTGCCGCGGTGGAATTAGCGCTATTGATGCCTTTGCTCATTCTAGTACTGGCGATGGTGATCGAAATCGGGCGTGGCTGGATGAGCTATGACCGTTTCGTAACAGTTGTGGACAATACGGCCCGTTGGTCGGCCCGATTCCCGGAATTTGAGGAGCGCGTCAGGACGGGCGTCAAATCCTTTGTCATGGCTGTCGGGCGCCCGCTCGAATCTGAAAAGCTTGATCTGACGCTCAGAAGCGCCAAGCTTGTGGGTGGGGTCGCCGTGACCGAGTTCGCCCCATACAATTTTTTTGGCAACGCCGAAAACGTGAAGTGGGACAAGATATTGACGCAAGGAAACTTCAAGACCGAAGAAGCGGTAATCGTAATTTCGGGGCGTTACAAATACCGCCCGCTCATTTCGTTGCTGGGCAATACGGATATCGAGTTCGAATACGTGACGGCGGTAAACCCGTATTTCTCCCGACACTACAAATATCAGAAGGGAAAGTCGGACTGGCTTTTCTGGAATGTTCGCTGACGGCATTGGTCAGGGGCTTCACCCTAGCCAATGCCGTGGCGTTTCAGCGATAATGATCGGTGACGGTTTCTAGGATGACCTCGCCCCCGTTCAACCACGTTGCACAATCCCTCAACGCCCGCGCTGCAACGAGCTGGCGTTTCATGATTGTCTTGTCCTTGCCGCGAAAACGTTTCACGCCTTCCGGCTTGACGATGGAGCCTGGCTCCAGTTCCGGGAAGAGGCCGAAATTGATGTTCATCGGCTGGAAGGAACGTTTGCCCGGCTCATCATTCGAGGAAAGATGCCCGCCGGTGATGTGGTTGAGAAGTGAGCCGAGGGCTGTCGTTGCGGGCGGCAGGCTCGGGGTCTCGCCTTTCCGTTCGGCGGCAGCGAAGCGTCCGGCCAGAAGTCCGACGGAGGCGCTTTCCACATACCCTTCGCAGCCGGTGATCTGGCCTGCAAAACGCAGGTCAGGCCGGGATTTCAGCTTCAGCGATGGATCGAGCAGGATGGGGGAATCGATATAGGTGTTGCGGTGCAGGCCGCCCAAACGGGCGAATTCCGCATTTTCTAGACCCGGGATCATGCGGAATACATCCGCCTGCGCGCCGTATTTCAGTTTGGTCTGGAAACCCACCATGTTGTAAAGCGTGCCGAGCGCATTGTCCTGGCGAAGCTGGACCATGGCATAGGCCTTGACGGTGGGGTTGTGGGCGTTGGTCAGGCCCATCGGTTTCATAGGGCCGTGGCGCAGCGTCTGGCGGCCGCGTTCAGCCATGATCTCGATTGGCAGGCAGCCGTCGAAATAGGGTGTGCCTTCCCATTCCTTGAAACCCACCGTGTCGCCGGCGATCAGCGCGTCGATGAAGGCGTTGTACTGCT
Organism: Rhizobium sp. TBD182; assembly: GCF_001950375.1. Taxonomy (NCBI): domain Bacteria; kingdom Pseudomonadati; phylum Pseudomonadota; class Alphaproteobacteria; order Hyphomicrobiales; family Rhizobiaceae; genus Rhizobium; species Rhizobium sp. TBD182. Next base: position 250,023 of record NZ_BDLN01000001.1, read on the forward strand.
CCTCGTTCATCGGGCAGTTGATGTAGTCCTTGCCTGTGCCGCCGGGGCCAACCTTGTCGTAACGCGACTGGTACCAGCAGATATCCATGTTGATGCTGTCGCGGTGCACGATGGGGGCAATGGCGTCAAAGAATGCCAGGGCATCCTCACCCGTCTCGGCCTGAACCGCCGCCGCCAGATCCGGCGAGGTGAGCGGGCCGGTGGCGATGATGCTGCTGCCCCATTCCTTCGGCGGCAGGCCGGAAACCTCTTCGCGCAGGATCGTCACCAGTGGGTGACTTTCGAGCCGGTCTGTTACGGCCTGAGAAAATCCGTCGCGATCGACGGCAAGCGCGCCGCCGGCAGGTACCTGATGCCTGTCGGCGCAGGCCATGATCAACGAGCCGGCAAGCCGCATTTCCGCATGGATGACGCCCACTGCATTGGCGGTCGCATCGTCGGAGCGGAAGGAGTTGGAACAGACCAGTTCCGCGAGAGTATCGCCCTTGTGCGCTTCCGTGCCGCGCACGCCGCGCATTTCGTGCAGGATGACTGGAACGCCGCTTTCAGCGATCTGCCAGGCGGCTTCCGAACCGGCCAGTCCGCCGCCCACGACGTGAATGGGAGAATAGGTCTTGTCTTGCATGCTGGCGCCCATAGGCCGCGTGGGGGCAAAAGCTCCCCTCCGGCGGCTGTCTTTCGAGTGATTGTTCCGCGCGGGTCCCGAAGGACGCGTTTTTCAGGGCGATGCACTACCATGCATGGCTGCGACAGCCAAATGTTTTTGCGGGTGGGACGATAGGGGCGGAGGGAATGTGGTCTCTATGCTTGTAAGGCAAAAATCTCCGGCGAATACCGCCAGAATCAAAAACGGCGCCAGAGGCGCCGCTTTCTTTTACCTGTCGCTCAATCGTCGCGCCCTGGAGGTCGGGCAGCGGGACGATCTTTTACGCCTTAGCGGAACGAACGGGAAGCTACGTTACGGATGTCGTAACGTGTCAGGCCGATGTCGCTCAGGGCCTGGTTGGACAGGCTGCCAAGTTCGTTGATCGTGCGACGGTAGGAGATCCAGTTCTTTGCGATGCGGATAGGGTTCATGATCGTTTCCTCAATCTTTCTTTGATTTCGTCGGCCGGCTCAGTGTTTCTGTGCTCTCGGCTGTTGAGGTTTTATATATAGACATTGAGCCATGTTGTGCAGTGCAGAATTTAGGCGACTGCCATGCATTTGTGCACTATGTCGGCTAAATTTGCGGCTTTGACTACCGTATGAGCAAAATATGAGCGGAAATGCCTGTCTTTCGGGCGGTTTTGAAGGGGTTTGCGGCCATTGGCGGTGTTGGACAGGGTTTTTGCTCCCCTCAGCGGTGCTTGAAGGGCGTTCGGGCTCTCCAGACATGCCGGATGCAGCCGCCTAGTCGATGCATTTTTCATCTGTTTGTCACGCGCACATGCCGGTGGGCGGCGCGGCTCGATCCCGAGAGGGTGCCAGAACGAAAAAAAGGCCGGAGGCGGGAGCCTCTGGCCTTTTGGGAGGGTCGTCTCGCATCCGCCGCTTCAAGCGGCGGAGCGTATTAGATGCCGACGGCGGTGCGTGCGACGCGACGGATGTCCTGACGGCCAATGCCGAGGTCATTCAGTTCGCGGTCGGTCATGCGGCCGAGTTCGGTTACGGTCTGACGATACTTGCGCCAGTTGGTGAGCGAGCGTGTAATGTTCATTGTCATCTTCCTCTTCGTGCTGTCCAGCATTTCCGGCCCGTCTTGGGAGGATTAGGCTCGGGGCTGAACTCGATCTCTGTATGACCATGAATATAATCGGTTTAATAAAAACAAAAACAGACAAAGCAAGATGCCACCTATGCATGGAACGCAAAGCAAACCGACAAATGACCCCAATTGCGGCGGCTACTGCATAATTTGTGACCAATTTGTGTGCTTTTAGTGAACTTGGCGGCATCTGTCGCTGCCAAGCCGTGCGGTCCGGCTGAATACCAGGGGTCGGGCAGGGCAGAGGCAAGGATGGGGATGCAAAGGTCGTTCGTATAAGGGATTCGGCTGGAGGCGCGCATTCTCGTAAAATGACGGGCGGCGTGTCCTATATATAATGTCCTGTAGCCGCATAAATGTTGCGCGTTTTTCCTGTCGGAACATGTGAAGCCGGACGGGAAAGAGTGAGACGGCGTGCGCAGCTTTGCGGCCCCTCGTGTCATCGTCTCCGGGCGCGCCGTTCCCTTTCGTGCGGGCACGAAACGACAAGAACGTACCGGCCGGCTTTTGCGGCTGGGGCGGGGACCCAAGAAAAGTCCGGGCGAAACGGGACGCGGCGATAAGGCGTGCTTGACCCTTCCAGAACATTGTGACATACCGCCGCCCAACGTGCGGGTATGGCGGAATTGGTAGACGCATTGGTTTTAGGTACCAACGCTTCGGCGTGGGAGTTCGAGTCTCTCTACCCGCACCACAAGTAAAGCATGGCTGTGCCACGCTTGTGCCAGAGTGCATCCTTAGTGATGCAGGGAGCTTCGGGGTTCATCATCCCCTCCGCGCCCTTGTCTCCGGCGCGAGCGCAATTTTGTCCGGCAGGCGCTTGTGTGAAGAAATAATGGAAGCCACGGCCGGGGAACGACGTTTCCGGCGCAGTGCTCGAAAGTAAACCAACGGCTGTCTGAGCACCGCCGCCATGATGTGAAGGTTTGAGAAAATGCAGGTTATCGAAACGCTGGCTGAAGGCCTGAAGCGCGAACTCAAGGTCGTTATCCCGGCTGCCGACATGAAGGCCCGTCTGGACGAGCGCCTGGTTGACGCCAAGGACAAGGTTCGCATCAACGGTTTCCGTCCCGGCAAGGTGCCGATGGGCCATCTGAAGAAGATGTATGGCAAGTCCATCATGGCCGACCTCGTCAACGAGCTGGTTCGTGAAAAGCCTTCCGAAATCCTTTCCAGCCGCGGTGAGAAGTCTGCAACGCAGCCGGCCATCTCCATGACCGAAGACGAGCAGGAAGCCGAAAAGATCCTTTCGGCTGAAACCGATTTCGAATTCACCGTTGCCTACGAAATCATTCCGGCCATCGAACTGAAGGCCAATGACGGCATCAAGGTTACCCGCGAAGTTGTTGAAGTCTCCGAAGACGAAATCAACGAGCAGATCCTCAAGATCGCTGAGAGCGCCCGTACCTTTGAAGCCAAGAAGGGCAAGGCCGCCGAGGGCGACCGCGTCACCATGAACTATCTCGGCAAGGTTGACGGCGAAGCCTTCGATGGCGGCGCTGCTGAAGACGCTGAACTGGTTCTCGGTTCTGGCCGCTTCATCCCCGGCTTCGAAGACCAGCTCGTTGGCGTCAAGGCCGGCGACGAAAAGACCATCACCGTGACTTTCCCGGCTGACTACCCGGCTGCGAACCTCGCAGGCAAGGAAGCCAACTTCGACATCACCGTCAAGGAAGTTGCTGCTGCCGCTGCTGTTGAAATCAACGACGAACTGGCGGAAAAGCTCGGTCTCGAATCGGCTGAAAAGCTGAAGGAAATCGTTCGCGGCCAGATCGAAAGCCAGTACGGCAACGTAACCCGCCAGAAGGTCAAGCGTCAGATTCTCGACCAGCTCGACGAAATGTACAAGTTCGACACGCCGGCTGGCCTCGTCGATGCCGAATTCGACAACATCTGGCGCCAGATCAACACCGATCTTGCCCAGTCCGGCAAGACCTTCGCTGACGAAGACACCACGGAAGAAGAAGCCCGCGAAGAATATCGCAAGCTTGCTGAGCGCCGCGTTCGTCTCGGCCTCGTTCTCTCCGAAATCGGCGAAAAGGCCGGCGTCGAAGTGACCGAAGAAGAAATGCAGCGCGCGCTGTTCCAGCAGCTGCAGCAGTTCCCCGGCCAGCAGAAGGAAATCCTCGATTTCTTCCGCAACACCCCCGGCGCTTCCGCTTCGCTGCGCGCTCCGATCTTCGAAGAAAAGGTCATCGACAAGCTGCTCACGGAAATCTCGGTAACGGACAAGACCGTTTCCAAGGAAGAGCTTCTGGCTGACGACGGCGAAGAAGCAACGGAAACCAAGAAGAAGGCGCCTGCCAAGAAAAAGGCTGCTGCCAAGGCTGACGACGCCGCTGAAGGCGAAGAAGCCGCTCCGAAGAAGAAGGCTCCGGCCAAGAAGAAGGCCACTGAGGCCGACGCTGAATAATCTTGCCTGGTGAAAGCTGAATGAATGGAAGGGCCGTGGCGAAAGCTGCGGCCTTTTTTGTTTCGTCTGGGCGATGCGGTCCATCCGCCTTGCGCGGTGGTCAGCGGGCCCAAACCGCGCCGCTGACCGATCTCGCCTGTTAAAATTGCTCCCGGCTATCGCTTCTGGGATCATTATTCACCTGATGAGGCGCATATAGATCGCTGCGGGCTTTTCGCCGCCATGGTCGTGCGGGATTTTCACGATCGATAGCAATGTCTGCTATTGCGATAGCCGGTAAACCGTTCATCGGGCATTGCGCCACCCAACGGCCATCCGGTGCGGCGATTCCCGAGGGAGCAGCTGTACTCTGAGCCGCCAAGGTGGAATAGCTGGCCCAATAGGTGTTGCTCACCGCATGCCCCAATATTTCGGCTGCAAATGCCGGGGCATTGGACGGGCCATCACCTGCGGTGGAAAACAGCACGCAATCGACGTTCAGCTTCTCGTATTCCATGAATATTTCTGGGTAGTGCGCCTCCATGCCGAGCGCGCAACCAAAACGGAAGCCATCGATTTCAAACGTCACCGGTACAGTTCCCGGCGAGTACATGAACGAGATTTTGGTGTTCGACAGCAGGCGCTCATCGTAGCGAGTTATAAGCTTCCCGCGATCGGAGATGACGTACAGGCTGTTATACGGTCGATGTGGCGGAGTAAGCTGATGGACGGACCCGAGAATCGTCCAAATCTTCAGCCTTCGCGCCAGTTTTCTGCTCGCTTCCAGTTCTCTGCGCAGAGTTTCCCATTCAAAGCGCGTCCAGTCGGAAGGCCCGATTTCTCTCGGCCCAGTTTCGGACATGATGCGTTTATTGGGCCAGCACGTTGCCCCTTCCGGGAAATGGATGAGACGGGCGCCGGCCTTATGGGCATCGCACATGAGGCGACGTATTTCTTGCCCGGCTGCTTTCAGTGCCGAAACCATACGAGGGTCGTCGACCAGCGACGTTTGCGCGACAGCCATTCGTAAGGAAGGGCTAACTGGCATGTCGGGAGTTCGGCGGATATGCTTGAGCGCCGCCGTATAGGACTCGCCGGTTTTCGCTGCACGAGCTCTTACGCGGCGTTTGAAATTATTATTTTGCGTCATGATCAGGCCTTTCACGTCCCGGACGCGATTCCCCAGCAACCCGCCCGAAACGATCGGACCAAGACAGTAGCCAGAGACAACGAAAGTCCCTTTGCCTCCGTTCAAGACCATGCTGGGGAAGGTCTGGGAGGTTAGGCGCAGGCTTCGCCTTTTTGTCACTATCAGTGGGAAAACGTTGAGTCGTCAAGCTACCGCAATTTCGCATTACATGAACCGGAGAATTCGACACTCCGACATCTTCACGTCTTTCTCGAATATTATCTTCAGAAGGCATGACAGGGCGTTGGGCAGTCGCGGCGATGGGCAGAAGAAATTATTTGATTGAGGGTGTCTCCGGGGCTGGTAAAACCTCGGTTGCAACGGAACTTCAGCAACGCGGCCTTCATGTGATTCACGGCGACCGTGAACTGGCTTACAAAGGCGACCCCGAAACGGGCGAACCCATGGATGTCGCGCTGTTTCAGGGCGACGACACAAAAATCGCCTTCCGTCACCGACATCACATCTGGAATGTCGAAAAAGTTCGGCAGCTTGTGGCTGATCAAGAGCACGCCGTCACCTTCTTCTGTGGCGGATCGAGAAATTTTCGACGCTTTATAGATCTGTTCGATGAGGTCTTCGTTCTGGATGTCGATGCAGCGACCTTACTAAGACGGCTGGCTGCCAGGCCCGAGGATGAGTTCGGTGGCAATCTGGCCGAAAGACAGTTTGTCCTGCAACTCCACGCAACGAAAGAAGACCTTCTAGTCGGTGCATCTGCCATTGATTCATCGAGGTCTTTGGGAGTGGTGGTGGATGATATTCTGGCTCGTTGCGTTGTTCCGAAGGCAGGAAATTAACACGCTGCGCTTCCCGTTACCGTCGTTTTGATCACAATGCAGTGCAGCATGATTTTTTGCTGCATCTGCTCTTGTTCATCTCCCGTTCATCTGGCACCCTGCGCAGCATGATTTGCCTTGGCTGCCGGTGCAGCCGTCAAGGAAACATGGCCGCCAACGCGCGGCTGTCATCGCTGCCAAAACCTTTGGCCTTAAGCTTTTACCGTGCCTGCCGGGTTCACCCGGTGCGCCCTTAATTTGCCAGGGGACAAGATATGTCGCCACGAACGGGCTTCGCCCTGTTGTTCTCTCTGTTCGCCGCGATTGGCACCAACGCCCATGCCGATGAGGCTGGTTTGATCTGGAAGCCGGTCAAGAATTCCGATCGTTCCTATACGGCGCGTATCGGTGCGAAGCTGCCGGTCGAGACGCCGATCCGGGCGGGGCTGGAAATGGGCATGAATGCCTCCAGGACGGGGCAGGTGGTGGATACGCCAGTAAGGTTGTGGGGCAATGTCACGCTTTTGGCGGAACAGTTGCCCGGCGTGTCGCTTGCCCGTGATGTCGGCGTCCTCTTCAACGCGTTGACGGGGTCGAGCAGCGTTTCCATGACGTCACGACAGAAACGCATCGTTACGCCGGAACTGGATATCGAGGCCAACCGCAATTTCACGGTGCGTTATGACGGCACGGCGCAGCAATGGAACGGGCTGGATGTATCGCAGTCGCTGCGCCTTTCCCGCTCGGAAACCGGCACCGCTTTCGTGCTGACGGGGGCAAGCCGCAACAGCTTCAACGAGTTCAGCAGCGGCGTGGCCGTGGAGCAGAAGATCGGCGATCACCTGACAGTGCGCGGAACGCTCGATCAGGGATATGCGGATCATTTTCGGCCGGGTGTGAGTGCGCGGTATAGTATTCGGTGGTGAGGGGCGTCACCGGTTATCGTATGGATGAGCAGAAGGTGATGGACGTTCTTGCGTCGCATTCGGCGTCATCCTTGTGCTTGTCCCATGGATCTAATCACGTCGCATAAAATCGTGACGTTGCAGATGCTCGGGACAGGCCCGAGCATGACGGAGGATAGGTTTGCGCACATTGCAAACGATCTCCACCCGCAACAGCCAGCCTCAATCCTTCTTCAGCTCACCCATGCGGTTCCACGCGTCGAGACCGGCAATCTTGTAGGCCTCGGCAAGCGTGGGGTAGTTGAAGGTGTTCTCGACGAAATACTCCACCGTACCCTTCAGGTTCAGCACCGCCTGGCCGATATGCACCAGTTCGGTGGCACCTTCGCCGACGATGTGGACGCCGAGCAGACGGCGGGTTTTCAGCGAGAAGATCATCTTCAGCAACCCGCTATCGAGACCCATGATATGGCCGCGTGAGGTTTCGCGGAAATGGGCGATGCCGCATTCGTAGGGAATGTGGCGTTCGGTGACTTCTTCTTCCGTCAGGCCGCAGGTGGAGATTTCCGGAACGGCATAGATGCCGTAAGGGAAGAACTGCGGCGGTTCACCGGCCGGTGCACCGACCGCGTGGCGGGCGGCGATACGGCCCTGTTCCATCGAGGTGGAGGCGAGGCTCGGAAAACCGATGATATCGCCGGCTGCGTAAATGTTCGGCACTGTTGTCTGGAAGGTCTCGGGATTGACCTTTAGGCGGCCGCGGCTGTCGGCTTCCAGCCCACAGGCGGAAAGATTGAGCGTATCGGTTGCGCCGACGCGTCCGGCTGCGAACAACACCGTCTCGGCTTTAAGGACGCGGCCGTTGCTGAGCGAAACGAGGCACTTGCCGCTGTCGTCGCGCTCCACCTTTTCCGCTTTCTGGCCGAAGATCAGCTTCATGTTACGGTCGCGCAACTGATAGGTGAAGTCCTCGACGATTTCCTTGTCGATGAATTCCAGCATGGTTTCGCGCGGTTCCACCACCGTTACCTGCGTGTCGAGCGCACTGAAGATCGTGGCATATTCGATGCCGATGACGCCCGCGCCGACAACGACCATGGAGCGCGGCAGTTCCTTGATCTCGAGTATCTCGTCCGAATCGAGCACTGCCGCGCCGTCGAAGGGAATATGCGGTGGCCGGTAGGGCCGCGTGCCGATGGCGAGCAGAATGGAAGCTCCGGTGACGTTCATGACTTCACCGTCGTTCTTCACCACCTTCACCGTGTTGGCATCGACGAAGCTTGCCGTGCCGCGAATGTGCTGCACGCGGTTGCGGGCGAACTGGTGTTCCAGCACCTCGACCTCGTGGTCGAGCGTGATCAGCAGGCGGCGGCGCAGATCGTCCGCGTCGATCTCCTGCTTGACGCGGTAGGAGCGGCCATAAAAACCGCGTTCGCGCCAGCCGGTGAGATTGAGCGCGGTTTCGCGCAATGTTTTGGAAGGGATGGTACCTGTGTGCACCGAAACGCCGCCGACGCGGCTGCCCTTCTCGATGACCAGAACCCTCTTTTCGAGCTTGGCGGCCTGGATGGCGGCGCGTCTTCCCGCCGGACCGCTGCCGATAACAATCAGATCGAACTGGTACATGAAAACCCCGGAACAGAATGTATTGCAATGACCGGATGTCGCATCCGGGATGGCGCTGCCGCGAAATGGTCGTGATGCCATTTTGACCAGGGGAAGTGATTCCCTTGTCAGCCTTGCACACAAGAGTGCAATGCAACAAACGCCTGCGTCAATCTGTAGCGCAATAATCTGACGGATTCGTAACCGTTTTGTCCGCTTGTCGTTTTGCGACGCAAAGATGCGCCTTTGCGCCCGGCACGGCCTTCGCCGTCGGGTTTTCGCAGTTTCAGACGGGTTGTGCCCGGTCACGCTCTGATTGGGGTTGGAGTGGACGGATGCTTGCGCGACCGGGCCTTTCCAGAAAGCCGTATTTCGCAAGAGGCAGTGCACGGCCTTTTGCGAAATGGTCCTGTCACCATGAACGTGCCACCGTTCCCACCACCAGGACCGTCCTTCGGTTTACGCCACGTCTGGCGTCTACCCGGCAGGACTGCATTCAAGATAACAGGGTAAGGCGGGGCGGGGAAAAGCGGGGATGGATTTTCGCGCGCCGGTTCTTTCTCGTCAGTCTTCTTTCCGGGTCACATGGCGGTGAAGGGCAGCGAGGTCCTGCCTGAGTGCTGCCAGTTCGGCCAGTACCTTCACGTCGATCTTTTCGTGCAGAGACAGCACCTCAAGCTCGGCTTTCAGGTTCACCTCATAATCCTTGGCGGCCTCGAAACGGTCACGAGCGGCCTGCCGGTTCTGCGACATCATGATGATCGGTGCCTGAATGGCCGCGAGCATGGAGAGCAGAAGATTGAGGAAGATGAAGGGGTAGGGGTCGAAGGCCCGCGTCGTCAGTACGATGGTGTTGATTATTGCCCAGAACACCAGGAAAAAGCAGAAGCTGAGGATAAATCCCCAGGAGCCGCCAACCTTTGCAATGCTGTCGGCCAGCCTGTCGCCCAGGTTTGCCCCGGCGGAAAATTCCGCATTGGTGTCGGTCGAGACCAGCTTTTTCTGGTGCGACAGTTCCAGAATACGACGCTCCACCTCGCCGATTTCCCGGGAGGAGCGCTTGAAGTGCGAAACGATATAGTCGGAGATGTCTGACACGGTGCTTCTCGTGGTGCTGATGGTTCGGTAAGGCCCTGTCGAGATAAACCCGCATGGCAAAGGAATTCAAACGATTTCCGCTGCCATGCCGTTCAGCCATCCAGCCCCATCAGACGGAGGGTGTAGCGTCATTTACCCAGTTGAAGCCGGGGAAGAAGCGCTCTCGGCCATATTGCTCGCCGAACATCATGTCGAATTGCAGCAGACGATAATTGCGCACCACGTCCGGAATGGAATTGGGTGAGATCGACCAGTCGGGCAGGGCCTTGCCATCCGTTGCCACCAGCATATGCCGGTCGACGACGGAAAACGCATTCTGCACTTCACCCAAAGTCCCCGTATAGAAGGGGTCTGAGAAACCGGCTGTTTTCAGTACGTGATAGGGCAACAGCGCCGGGCTGATGGTGCCGATATTCTTGCGCACCCCCGTCTTCGAGGACCAGACGACAAGCGGCGTCTCGTGTTCCTTTTTCATGATTTCCAGCGGCGCGCGGCGGCTGGCCACCATGCCCGGCATGTAGCCGCTTTCCACGAATGTCTGGCCAAGCGGCGGCAGGTGATCGCCGAAGAGCACGATGATGGTTTCGCGCTCGCGCTTTTTTGCCCAGCGCATCAGCTTCAGAAGGGCGTCGTCGGCCTCCGCCACGCCCTGCGCATAGGTACCAAGCGCCTGCGATGCGGAAGCGGAAAGATCGCCCTCTACGCCGATGGTGTCGCCGGCATAACGGCCCGCCTCGTAAGGTCCGTGTCCCTGCAGGGTGACGGCGAAGAGGAAGAGCGGGTTGCGCGCATCGTCCGCGGCCACCATGATCTGGTCCATCAGCGCGTCGTCGGAGGCGAAGTTGCCGCGCTTTTCCATGGGCGGCAATGTCTCTTCCGAGCGGAACTCCTCGAAGCCGAAATTCCTGTAGACTTCCTTGCGGTTCCAGAACCATTCCTGAAACGGATGCATGGCGATGGCCGAATATCCTTCGCCACGGAAGAAGCTGGCAAGCGAGGGCACCGGGCGGCGGATATATTGCTGATAAGGAATGCTGCCATAGGGCAGGAAGGCGTTGGAAAAGCCGGTCAGCGCCTCGAATTCCACATTCGCCGTCATGCCGCCGAATTCCGGCGAGAACACGTTGCCGGATTGCTTGGCGCGGATGTTGGGCATCGGATCGGCAGAGAGCTTCAAGTTTTCAAGCCGTGTCGGATCCCACAGCGATTCGCTCATCAACATGATGACATCAGGGTAATCGCCCGTGTTGGCGGCAAAGGCGGCGGGTTCCGAGGTCAGGTCTGCGATGCTGTTTTCGCCGTAACCCTGCGGCGCCGAGACGTTGGCCATGGGAATATTGAAGGCAAAGGCCATCAGGAAACCGTTATGGCGGTAATTCTCCTGTTGATCCCACATCATGGGGATGATGTTGAGACGATCGCGCACCCACGAATAATGCGAATAGTCCATGAGCGAGGCGAGGCCGGCCAGAAGCGGCAGCGCCAGCACAAGACCTGCGGCGCGTTCGCGCCAGCTCAAGCCCGGCGAATAACGCCGCGCCAGCAGCCACAGGGTGGAAAGGGCCGCAACCGTGGCGCAAAGGCCAAGGCCGACCAGCACGGCCGTCACCGGCTGGGCTTTCAGCATGGTGGGCAGAAGCTCGAGGATCTGCCGGCCGAACAGCAGGTCGGAGGGATAAAGCGGATCGGAGAGATAGGTCTGTTTCTGCGCGGAAATAAGCCCTGTCAGCGCGCAAAGCGGCGCAACGGCGATGAGCGACAGGTAACGGCGGCCGAGGATGGAATCCAGCGCTACGAGCAGCAGCAGCACGGCGGCGATGGTGGTCATGCCGGGGCGGGCGGATGAGGTGAGGAAGGTGCCGACATCAACTAGCGAACCGCGGGCGATCCATTCCAGCGCGACGACAAGCACGACCGACGAAAATGTCAGATTGGCAAGCGTGTAGGCCTTACCCGAAAGCTTGGAAAGGCTCCGCGTCCATGCAGGCGAAAAGACAAAATCAGCCTTTTCGGAAGCCGTTGTTTTTGGCGCCGAATTTCTCAAACTCATACTCCGGTATTACGAGGCAACACCGCGCAATTCGGGGAGGTGAATCGGGGCGTCGCAAAACTGTCATGTAACTGTCACATAAGCGCGATGAACGCGACATGAACTTTGCGGAGTGTGGCCGGTGCGGTGATAACCTTAGCGTGAATGCCGGTTGCGGCTTCATCCTATCAAGGTGGTGCGGCATGCAATTGCCGCGTTGCGGAGCGGGCACGGGCGCGGTATTGAAAAGCCATGAGCGACAGACACGACATCAAAAACCATCTTCGAATTGCCGTCGGGCAGTTCAATCCGACTGTTGGCGACGTGGCGGGCAATCTCGCCAGGGCGCGCGAAGCACGGGCCGATGCGGCGACGCAGGGTGCCGATCTCCTGCTTCTGACCGAGCTGTTCATATCCGGCTATCCGCCGGAAGACCTGGTATTGAAGCCGGCTTTTCTGAAAGCGTGCCTGAAGGCCGTGGAAGAACTGGCGGCGGAAACCGCCGATGGCGGGCCGGGCGTCGTCATCGGTTTTCCGCGTCAGGGCGAAACGGGCCGGCACAATTCGGTTGCGCTTCTGGATGGCGGCAAGATCATCGCGCTGCGTGACAAGATCGACCTGCCGAATTACGGCGAGTTCGATGAAAAACGCGTTTTCGCCGAAGGTTCGATCTCCGGTCCCTATAATTTCCGCGGTGTCAGGATCGGCATTCCGATCTGCGAGGAAATCTGGAACGATATGGGGGTGTGCGAAACGCTTGCCGAAAGCGGGGCGGAAATCCTGCTGGTGCCGAATGGTTCGCCCTATTATCGCGGCAAGCTGGATGTGCGCCATCAGGTGGCGCTGAAGCAGGTAATCGAAAGCGGCTTGCCGCTGGTCTTCGCCAATCAGCTTGGCGGGCAGGACGAGCTGGTTTTCGACGGCGCGAGCTTCGGTTTCAATGCCGACAAGACCCTTGCCTTCCAGATGAGCCAGTTCGAGGCGACCCTTGCCGTTACCGATTGGAAACGCACCGCAGAAGGCTGGCGCTGCGAGAGCGGTCCTTTCTCGAAAATCCCTGAAGGCGAGGAGGCGGATTACCGGGCCTGCATGCTGGGCTTTCGCGATTACGTCAACAAGAACGGCTTCAAGAGCGTGGTTCTCGGCCTTTCCGGCGGTATCGATTCGGCGATCTGCGCTGCGCTTGCTGTTGATGCGCTGGGCGAAGAGCGGGTGCGCTGCATCATGCTGCCCTATCGTTACACCTCCGAGGATTCGCTGAAGGACGCAGCCGATTGCGCCAGAGCGCTTGGCTGCCGTTACGATATCGTGCCCATTGCCGAACCGGTGGATGGGTTCCTGTCGGCGCTTTCGGAAATGTTCGAAGGCACGGAAGAAGGCATTACCGAAGAAAACCTGCAGAGCCGTACACGCGGCACCATTCTCATGGCCGTTTCTAACAAGTTCGGCTCAATGGTGGTGACAACAGGCAACAAGTCGGAAATGTCGGTGGGGTATGCGACGCTTTATGGCGACATGAATGGCGGTTTCAATCCCATCAAGGACCTCTACAAGATGCAGGTCTACGCCATCTCCAGCTGGCGCAATTCCCATGTGCCGCCGGGCGCGCTCGGGCCGTCCGGCGAAGTGATCCCCGCCAATATCATCTCCAAGGCGCCATCCGCCGAATTGCGACCCAACCAGACAGACCAGGATTCGCTGCCGCCCTATCCGGTGCTGGACGATATTCTGGAGTGCCTGGTGGAAAAGGAAATGTCGGTCGAGGAAATCCTCGCGCGTGGCCATGATATCGCGACGGTGCACCGGATCGAGCATCTGCTCTATCTCGCCGAATACAAACGCCGCCAATCCGCGCCCGGGGTGAAGATCACCAAGAAGAACTTCGGCCGCGATCGCCGTTATCCGATTACCAACCGTTTCAGGGACAGGTAGTCGAAGGAGGGCATGGGGGAGCTTGCTGGACCCCGAATCTAGTTCGGGGTGACGGAGTGCGGATGCTGCGGCTTCGCCATATATCGATGGCGAAGAAGCATCCTTTTCCTCCAACGGCGCGGACACGCCGCGCCGTTTCCTTATTTTGTTAAATGACCTGCCCCACATCGATGCGGTTGCCATCCGGGTCTTCGAAAACGAAGGCCCGCAGGCCATAATCCTTGTCCTGCAGACTCTTGATGATGCGAAGCCCGTGGCTTTTGCAAAGCGCGTGCAACGCGTCGGCGTCGCTGACCAGCATATGCGCCACATTGAAGGGGGCCGGTTTGTGCGTCGACTGCAATGTCAGGTGCAACTCGGCATTACCTTGTTTCAGGATCATGAAACCGACAGGGTTGCCGTTTTCGAAGGTCTTTTCGAAGCCCAGCACACGGACATAAAAGTCATGGGCCTTTTCGATATTCTTGACAGGAAGCATTGCGGCGATCCGACCGAAGCGGATGCCGTGATCGGCGATGGTGTTCATCGCGGAACCTCGGATCTGGAAGAAACGGGCAGGGGTGCGGGCGGTGCCGGAACGCTGCTGTTTTTTCCTATTTGAATTTGCAGGGCGGTGCCTGCGGCAATAGGATCATAATCACGGCGGTGGCGGATGCAAACGGAATGTTTGTGCCATTCAACGCTCCACGCCAGACGATCGACAGGCCCGGGAGGCAGCATGCGCAGTTCCATCGAAATCTTCAACATCCGCACTCGGCAGATGCGGGTGGTCTGGCAGACGCCGGAGCTGTTCGAGGCTCCGAACTGGTCGCCGGACGGGAAATATCTGCTTCTGAACTGCGACGGTCTGCTTTATCGCCTGTCACTTGCCGGCGACCCTTCGCCGGACAAGGTCGATACTGGCTTTGCGACAATCTGCAACAATGACCACGGCATTTCGCCTGATGGTTCGCTTTATGCCATTTCCGACAAGGTGGAGTTAGGCAAGAGTGCCATCTATCTGCTGCCTTCGACGGGCGGAACGCCGCGTCTGATGACTAAGAACCTTCCCTCCTACTGGCACGGCTGGTCGCCGGACGGGAAAGGTTTCGCCTATTGCGGCATTCGCGATCAGGTTTTCGATATTTATTCCATGGACATAGACAGCGGCGTTGAGACACGCCTTACCCATGGTGAGGGCCGCAATGACGGGCCGGATTATTCGCCGGATGGAGAATGGATCTATTTCAACTCCAGCCGCACCGGCCAGATGCAGATCTGGCGCGTGCGGGTGGATGGCTCGGCCGTCGAGCGTATCACCGACAGCGTCTATGGCGACTGGTTCCCGCATCCGTCTCCCAGCGGTGACAAAGTCGTCTTCGTCTCCTACGACGCCGATGTCTTCGACCATCCGCGCGACCTTAACGTGCGCGTGCGGCTGATGGATATGGATGGTGGCAATGCCGAAACGCTGTTTGACCTTTTCGGCGGGCAGGGAACGATGAATTCGCCCAACTGGTCACCGGACGGGGATGAGTTCGCTTATGTGCGGTATTTTCCCGTTGGGTGAGGCGGTAGGGGTGCTTCAGCTGGCGCGCGTCTGCGCGGCGGCTGAAGGCCGCAATACGCCGGTGAGGTGGCCACGGTCACATTGCCGCATCGCTGCGCAAGATACTTGTATTTGCAATCTTTGTTGCTCATAAGCTTCTTCGTCAGGTGCCTGCCCTTTAGGGCGGGAGAATCGGGAATCCGGTGCAAGACCGGAACGTGCCCAGCGCTGTGAGGCGGATGCCCTTTTTCTTGATGCCACTGAATCCATTCGGGAAGGCGAAAGTGGGCGGATGAAGCCGAGTCAGAAGACCGGCCTGACAGGATAGACCAGACCGCGTGGACGGCGGCAGGTTGTTGCAGCAGCGCGTCGTGCAGGTGAAAACCGGAGCCGGTTTTCGTGGCGGCGCGCCAGCATTGTTGGGGATAGACGATGCCGACCGATCCACTCGCGACCAGTTCGCTTGACGCCAATGCATTCGATCACGCGCTTTCGCCCGCCTACCCGTTTTCCGAGGGGGAGCGAGAGGCGATCTACCGTGCCATCGAAACCCGCCGTGATGTGCGCGACCAGTTCCTTCCGGATCCATTGCCGGAAGATGTGGTCGAGCGCTTGCTGAAGGCGGCGCATTCCGCGCCATCAGTCGGTTTCATGCAGCCGTGGAATTTCACGCTCGTCACTGACGGTGCGGTCAGGCAGGCAACCTGGGTTGCCTTCAGCCGCGCCAATGGCGAGGCGGCGGCGATGTTCGAGGGGGAGCAGCAGGCGCTTTACCGCAGCCTCAAGCTTGAGGGCATCCGCAAGGCGCCGCTCAGCATCTGCGTCACCTGCGATCCGACGCGTGGCGGCAAGGTGGTGCTGGGCCGTACCCACAATCCGCGCACCGATGTCTATTCCACCGTCTGCGCCATCCAGAACCTCTGGCTTGCAGCGCGCGCCGAAGGCATCGGCGTCGGCTGGGTCAGCATTTTCCACGATAGCGACATTCGCACCATTCTGGAGATTCCCGACCACATCGAGATCGTCGCCTGGCTATGCCTCGGCCGCGTCGATACACTTTATACCGAGCCGGAACTGGCGGTGAAGGGGTGGCGCCAGCGCGTGCCGCTGGACGAGCTGGTGTTTCGCAATCGCTGGGGCGGGCGGTAAAGAGAACACGCGACCGTCTTGTGAGTGAGACAGAGCGTTGCCAACTCCATACCGTGTGCCTGATGGGAGCTATTGCTGCGGCTGAATGCCCTTCAGCGCCGGGTTCTTCAGGTCGATCCGGCCTGTCTGGTCGGGCAGGAATTTAGGGCCGATGACGCGGACCCTGCTGTTGTTCGGGTCATAGTCGCGTTCCGGAACCGGTTGTTCCGGCGGCTTTGCGGCCTGCTGCAGTTCGGTTGGTTTTTTGGGGGTGTCACCTTGCGGTGATGGAATGGTCGTGATGCTGGAATAGGGTTTCTCAGCTTCCGGCCGCGCAGCCTCCTGCTGCTTCATCTCCTCGTGATAGGCGGCCATGTTGCAGGCGCAGCCTGGGGCTTTCGTTGAGGCATTTCGATAAGCAAAGGCGGTCGGCAGGTCCTTGTAGGGCTTTCCTGTTTCAGCCGAGACCATGTCAGCCGTTTCCTGCTCCGTCATGGAGTGGAAATAAAGCTCCGTCTGCGTACCCGGACACATTTTCTGGCATTGTTCGGCCTGCGCACGGAAATCGAGCGGCGAGGCATTGGAAGCGATGGGGAAAAACGAGCCGTCGCAGGTGCGCACGCACAGCGTCCTGAGTCCGCCTTCAGCAGCGGCATTGGGGTAGGGCGAAAGCTCTGCCTGTCCCGGCGGATTGCTCTGTTCGCCGAAGGCGTCGGGGTAACGTGTCACATCGGGTGCCGTCGGCTGGCGCGCTTCCGTTTCCGGAATGGCGCTGCAGCCATTGGCGTCAAGGGCGGCGAGAATGCGCTGGCGTCTGATGTCGCCATCATCGCTGCCCTGGGCCGCCATGGCATCGTCGCGGTCACGGATGATGGCATCGCGTTCGCTCTGCGCATCCGCCATCGCGTCGCTGATTTCCGCGCAGAGTTCGGCATTCGGGCTGCCATAAACGGTGACGCTTGCGGATGAACAGCCGTAACGGCGCAGATCGTTCCTGATCCTGCGGATCTCGATGTTCTGGCGGGTGAGCGCATTGGCGTAACGCCGCACCTCGGCTGTGTTGCCGATGACACGCGGCGGTTCGCGCAGCTGCGCATAAAGCGTATCGCAGACCTGATCCGCGAAAGCAGCGGCCGGGGCGATGAAAACAAGGGGAAGCAGTAGGCCGATAATGCTGCGGCGCCGGGTCAATGGTGCGATCCGTT
This sequence comes from Rhizobium sp. TBD182, assembly GCF_001950375.1. Classification (NCBI taxonomy): domain Bacteria; kingdom Pseudomonadati; phylum Pseudomonadota; class Alphaproteobacteria; order Hyphomicrobiales; family Rhizobiaceae; genus Rhizobium; species Rhizobium sp. TBD182. Next base: position 267,560 of record NZ_BDLN01000001.1, read on the forward strand.
CGATGTCCCCGGCCGGTGGCGAGGGTGTTATGCTTCGGGAAATCCTTGTTTCAGGAAGATAACATAAGCTGTTGCCGCAATGCGGCAACAGCATGTTCAAAACTGCGTTAATGCGCCTTCATCACACCGAAGGGTGCGATGCCTGCACGACGGCAAAGGCCGCCATGTTGACAACGCCGCGCGAGGTGACGCTGGGCGACAGGATATGGGCGGGAAGTGCCGTGCCAAGCAGGATGGGGCCGACATGCAGGCCCTCCGTCAGCGTGCGGGTGACGCCGAGCGTGATGTTTGCGGCATCGAGGTTCGGGAAGACCAGCAGGTTTGCTTCGCCGGTCAGCACGCTGTTGGGCATGGCGCGCTTGCGCAGCGCTTCCGAAAGTGCCGAGCCGCCCTGCATTTCGCCGTCCACTTCCAGTTCGGGTGCCGCTGCCTGCACGATCTTCAGGGCGCGGCGCATCTTGCGGGCGCTTTCCGAATCGCGCGACCCGAAATTGGAGTGGCTGGCGAGCGCGATCTTCGGCGTGATGCCGAAGCGGCGGATTTCCTTTGCCGCGAGAATGGCCATTTCAGCCACTTCTTCGGAGGTCGGATCGTTGTTGACGAAGGTGTCGGTGAGGAACAGCGCGCCCTGCTGGGTGATGAGCAGGCTGAGGCCTGCGAAAGAGCGAACGCTTTCCTGCTTGCCGATGATCTGGTTCACGTCGCGCAGGTGCCGGTCGTAACGGCCTTCCAGACCGCAGATCAGCGCATCCGCCTCACCACGCTTCACCGACAGCGCGCCGATGACCGTGGAGTTGGTGCGCACGATGGTGCGGGCCGCCTCCGGGTTGATGCCAGCGCGGCCGACCAGGGCGAAATAATCATCGACGTAGTCGCGGTAACGCGGATCGTCTTCGGGATTGACCACCGCAAAATCGGTATTCGGGCGGATACGCAGGCCGAAGCGCTTCAGGCGCGTTTCGATGATCTGCGGGCGACCGATGAGGATCGGGATGCCGGTGCCTTCTTCCAGAAGCACCTGTGCGGCGCGCAGCACGCGCTCGTCTTCGCCTTCAGCAAAGATGATGCGCTTCTTTTCGGCAACCTTGGCGGCGTTGAAGACCGGTTTCATGATGAAGCCGGAACGCCAGACGAAGCGGTTCAGCTGGTCGAGATAGGCTTCGAAATCGCTGATCGGCCGGGCGGCGACGCCGCTTGCGGCGGCAGCACGGGCAACGGCCGGCGCGATGCGCAGGATGAGACGCGGATCGAAAGGCGAGGGAATGAGGTAGTTCGGGCCGAAGATCGGCGTTTCGCCGCTATAGGCCTTGGCGGCGACTTCCGAGACTTCTTCGCGGGCAAGCTCGGCAATGGCCTGCACGGCGGCCATCTTCATTTCCTCGTTGATCGTGGTTGCGCCGCAATCCAGCGCGCCGCGGAAGATATAGGGGAAGCACAGCACGTTGTTGACCTGGTTCGGGAAATCCGAACGGCCGGTGCAGATCATCGCATCCGGGCGGGCAGCACGGGCCACTTCCGGCATGATTTCCGGATTGGGGTTGGCAAGTGCCAGGATCAGCGGATTTTCCGCCATGCGCTCCAGAAGTTCCGGCTTCAGCACGCCTGCCGCCGAAAGACCGAGGAAGACATCGGCGCCGTCGATCGAGTCGGCCAGAACCCGCTTGTCGGTCTTTTGCGCGTAAACTTCCTTCCACTCGTCCATCAGCGAGTTGCGGCCGTCATAAACGAGGCCCTCGATATCGTGGACCCAGATGTTTTCTTTCTTTGCGCCCATGGCGACAAGCAGGTTGAGGCAGGCAAGGGCTGCCGCACCGGCGCCTGACGCAACGATCTTGACGCTCGAAAGCGATTTTCCAGCCAGTTCCAGCGCGTTGGTGACGGCGGCGGCGACGATGATCGCCGTGCCGTGCTGATCGTCGTGGAAGACCGGGATGTTCATCTTCTCGCGCAGCTGACGCTCCACCTCGAAACATTCGGGCGCCTTGATGTCTTCAAGGTTGATGCCGCCGAAGGTGGGTTCCAGCGCTGCGATGGTGGAGACCATGTCGTTGATGCCGGGCGCATCGATCTCGATATCGAAAACGTCGATGCCGGCGAATTTCTTGAAGAGGACGGCCTTGCCCTCCATGACCGGCTTCGACGCAAGCGGGCCGATATTGCCAAGGCCAAGCACTGCCGTACCGTTGGAAATCACTGCAACGAGATTGGCGCGGGCGGTATATTCCGCCGCCATTTCCGGATTTTCATGGATGGCGAGGCAGGGGGCGGCGACACCCGGCGAGTAGGCAAGCGCCAGATCGCGCTGGTTGCCAAGGGGCTTGGTGGCCTGGATTTCCAGCTTGCCGGGGCGCGGGTAGCGGTGGAAAAAGAGCGCCTGTTCCTCGATGTCGGCCTTTGCCGTGTTGGCGGGCGTGTTGTTCTTATCGTGAGAGGTCATGTCTTCCACCGTCATGTCTGGTTCAATTCCGGCCCTCTGAATACAACAAACTTTCCCGTGGTACAGCCGTTATTTGCCGCCCCCTTATGCAAATGCGGGCATGGCTTATTCGCGTTTTCGTGATGCCATCAGTCATATTCCATACAAAAACCGGCCATTGTCATGTTGCTGCAACACGAGTCTGGTTCTGAGAGGGAAGAAAGCCGCAGGGACGCAACCGAACAAGGGGATTAAATCCGTGGCCGGTCAAATTGAAACCAGACAGTTCAGAACGCTTTTCATTTCGGATGTCCATCTCGGTTCCAAGGCGGCCAAGACGGATTTTTTGCTCGACTTCCTGAAACATCACGAGGCCGATACGATCATCCTGGTCGGTGACATCATCGACGGCTGGCGCCTGCGCCGCAGCTGGTACTGGCCGCAGGGCTGCAACGACGTGGTGCAGAAGTTGTTGCGCAAGGCCCGCAAGGGAACACGTATCGTTTACATTCCCGGCAACCACGATGAATTTCTGCGCGAGTTTCCGGGCATGCATTTCGGCGGTATCGAAGTGGCCGAGCGCATGATCCACGAGGCGGCAGACGGCAAGAAATATCTCATCATCCATGGCGACGAGTTCGATGTGGTGGTGCGCAATGCCCGCCTTCTCGCCTATCTCGGTGACTGGGCCTATGACGCGGCGATTGCGATCAACATCGTCCTTGCTGCGGTGCGCCGCCGCATCGGCCTGCCTTACTGGTCGTTCTCGGCCTGGGCGAAATTGCAGGTCAAACACGCCGTCAACTTCATCGGCGAGTTCCAGCGCGTAGTGGCCGACGAGGCGCGCCGCAACAATGTGGATGGTGTGATCTGTGGCCATATCCACCACGCCGTGATGGAAGACATGGACGGCATCCGCTACATCAACACCGGCGACTGGGTGGAAAGCTGCACGGCGATTGCCGAAAATGCCGATGGCACTTTCGAGCTGATCACCTGGATGCAGACGAGCGATGTCCCTTCGCAGACATCGGACGAGATGGAGCCGGTGGATATTCCAGGTCTGATTGGCAAGCACGCGGCCTGATTGGGTTGGTTCAACAGGCAGGGCGATCCCTAAGCGCGGGATGTTTCAGCTCTCTGTCGTTATCCTTGGGCTTGTCCCAAGGATCTGCAACCGATTGATTTCGCGCGACGTGGATAGATCCTCGGGACAAGCCCGAGGATGACGTCGAGTGTGAGGCAAGGCTGGTCATACAGTTTACGTGATACTGCAAAGACTATTGCGATGTGCGGCGTAGTGCTTTCACACGAAACCCGAACGACGGCTCTTATCCCCACAACTCCGGCTGCGGCGGATAAACCAGCGAACCCTCGTAAACGAGGCCCGGCTGCCGGTCCTGCCTGAGAATCAGCGGGCCGTCGAGATCGGAGAAGGCGGCTCCCTGGGCGGCCAGAACGGCGGGAGCCATGCCGAGCGAGGTGCCGAGCATGCAGCCGACCATGATGATGAAGCCTAGCCGCTCCGCCTCTGCCTTCATGACAAGTGCTTCCGTGAGACCGCCAGTCTTGTCCAGCTTGATGTTGATCGCATCGTAACGGTCGCGCAGGTCGGCGAGGTCCTTGGTGGAATGCACGCTTTCATCGGCGCAGATGGGGACCGGGTGGTCGATGCGGGCCAGGATGGCGTCCTTGCCGGCGGGAAGCGGCTGTTCGATGAGCGCGATGTTCAGTTCCGCTGCGAGTTTCAGATAATATTCGATATTACCGTCGTTCCAGCCCTCATTGGCGTCGATGATGATGCGCGCATCAGGTGCTGCGGTGCGCACGGCCCGCAGGCGCGCCTCGTCATCGGCCGTTCCGGTCTTGATCTTCAGCAGCGGGCGGCCAGCGTTTTCCGCCGTTTTCGCCGCCATGGTCTCGGGATCGGCAAGCGAGATAGTGTAGGCGGTAACGAGCGGTTTTGCCGCGTGTCCGAGACTATGTTCGGCAGCACTTTTGCCACTCATCTTGGCTTCGAGGTCCCATAGTGCGCAATCCACTGCATTGCGGGCGGCGCCGGGTTTCATCACCTGCTGCAATTCATGCCGTGTCAGGCCGCCGGCAATCTGCTCAGCCATCGCTTCGATATCGGCGATAACGCCTTCGATGCTTTCGCCATAACGCGGGTAGGGCACACATTCACCTCTGCCGGTAAAGGAACCATCGCGGATGGTGCACGTTACGACATCCGCATGTGTGCGAGTGCCGCGTGAAATAGTGAAGCTGCCAGCAACGGCGAAACGTTCTGTTGTGGCTTGAAGGTAACGGGGCATGTTTTTTCACTTCCTGACAGGCGTTAAAAGACACATGACGCCAAATTTATCGCGAATTGTCGGCTGTCACTGTGGCTTGCCGAAGGCCAAACCGTTATGAAACCTTTAAGAATCTCGTGACGGCTGCACTCGCTCGGAGCATTATGCAAGAACAGGATATACGGCAACAGGCGAACCCGGCCGCAATCACCGAAGACGGCGCCGTCTCCGGCGGCGGCCAGCGGTATGCCTTGAGCGGTTCCTGGCGCAACAGCAATCTTTCCGGCATTTTTGCAAGCCTCGAAAACATCGAGAAAAGCGGCCCTGCCGGTCCGGTGGAGATCGATCTTTCCTCGGTGGAGGCAATCGACACGACCGGCGCCTGGGTCATCCGGCGATTGCGCGAAGATATGGAAGCGAAGGGCGTTACCGTCACGCTTACCGGAAACGAGCGAATCGAGGATCTGATCGGCCAATTGCCGGATAAAGCGGCGATGGAGGGCGAGCCTGCCGCCAAGGTGGGACTTGCCGAGCGCTTCTTCTCGCCGATCGGACAAGCTGTCGTCCAGAATGGTGCGGATTTCCTCGCGGGCATGTATATTCTGGGTTCCGCCGTGCGCGGCGCGCAGATGAAGCTCGGGCGCGGACGCGGCGTATCGCCGGCGGCCATCGTCAACCAGATCGACCATATGGGCGTGCGCGCCGTGCCGATCATCATGCTGATGTCGTTTTTGATCGGCGCCATCATCGCCCAGCAGGGCGCCTTCCAGCTGCGTTACTTCGGCGCGGAAGTGTTCGTCGTCGATCTCGTCGGCATCCTGCAATTGCGAGAAATCGGCGTGCTTCTGACCGCAATCATGATCGCCGGTCGCTCCGGCAGTGCGATCACGGCGGAAATCGGCTCGATGAAGATGCGCGAAGAAATCGACGCGCTGAAGGTGATCGGTCTCAACCCCGTTGGCGTCCTGGTGTTTCCGCGTCTCGTGGCGCTGACAATCGCACTGCCGCTTCTGACCATCCTTGCCAATTTCGCCGCACTTTTCGGCGCCGCCATCGTCACGCTTCTCTATTCCGGCATCACCTTCGAAGTGTTTCTGTCGCGTCTGCACGGCGCAGTCGAGGAATCTACCATCGCCGCCGGCATGATCAAGGCGCCGTTCATGGCGCTGATCATCGGCATCGTTGCGGCGGTTGAGGGTATGAAGGTCGGCGGTTCGGCGGAATCGCTCGGCAAACACGTCACGTCGTCGGTGGTCAAATCGATCTTCGTCGTCATTCTGGTGGATGGCCTTTTTGCCATCTTCTACGCAGCCATCGATTTTTAAGGAGGGCGCGTTGGAAACTTTGGACCAGAAGCCGCAAGAGACAAAAACTGCAAAGGACGGCCGTGAGACGGTTCTTTCCGTCGAGGGTGTGACTGTCGGTTTCAACGGCAGGAACGTGCTTGAGAATCTCGATCTGGATGTCTATCGCGGTGAAATCCTTGGCTTCATCGGCCCATCCGGCGCGGGTAAATCCGTCCTGATGCGTGCGATCTTGAGGCTTCTGCCACGCCAGGCGGGTGCAATCCGCATTCTCGGCACCGATTACGACAAGGCCAGCGAAGACGACCGCATGATGCTAGACCAGCGGCTCGGCGTGCTGTTCCAGCAGGGGGCGCTGTTTTCCGGCCTGACGGTGAAAGAAAACATCCAGCTGCCGATGCGGGAATATCTGGACCTGCCGAAAAAGCTGATGGACGAGCTTGCCTATCTCAAGATCGAGATGGTGGGCCTGAAGCCCGATGCGGGTGACAAATACCCGTCGGAGCTTTCCGGCGGCATGATCAAGCGTGCGGCGCTTGCGCGCGCGCTGTCGCTCGATCCCGACCTTGTCTTCCTCGATGAGCCGACATCCGGCCTCGATCCCATCGGGGCGGCGGAATTTGATATGCTGATCGCGCGCTTGCGCGATTCGCTCGGTTTGACCGTGTATATGGTGACGCACGACCTCGACAGCCTGTTCTCCGTCTGCGACCGCATTGCGGTGCTAGGGCAGAAGAAGGTGCTGGTGGAAGGGACATTGCAGGACATGTTTGCCTGTGACGACCCCTGGGTGCAGTCCTATTTCCGTGGCAAACGGGCGCGCTCTGTCGTTCTTCCGGACGACAGACACGAAAATCCGGTGGAGTAACAAGAAGCATGGAAACCAAGGCGAACTACACCATAGTCGGAATTTTCACGCTGATCGTGATCGCCGCCGCATTCGGCTTCGTTTACTGGATGGCGGAATTCGGCCGGGGTGGACCGACGGCCCAGCTCGTGGTGCGTATTCCCGGCTCGGCGAACGGCCTTTCCGTCGGCTCTCCGGTACGCTTCAACGGCATTCCTGTCGGCACGGTGCGCGGTCTTGCGATCGACCGTGACGATCCGGCCTATTCCATCGCCTTTACCGAAGTGCAGGCGGACGCGCCGGTTTTCCCCTCCACCCGCGCCGTGCTTGAAATTCAGGGCCTGACGGGCGCTGCCTATATCGAGCTTTCCGGCGGCAACAAGGATGGTGAGCGCATTCTGCAGAAATCGGTGGAGAGCGGCGTTCCCGCTGAGCTGACGGCCGATCTTTCCAGCGTCACCAACCTTCTTGCCACCGCCGACAAGATCCTGAAACGCGCCGATGGCGCCATCGGCGAATTGCAGGGTTTCGTGCAGGATGCCCGTGGGCCGCTGACGCAGACGGTGCGTAACGCCGAGAAATTCTCCGATGCGCTGGCCGCAAATTCCGATGGTATCAAGAGTTTCATCGCCAGCCTCAGTTCGCTTTCCACCACCGTTCAATCGGTCTCGGTGCGCCTGGACGGCACGCTGACCGCTGTCGAAGATCTGGTGAAGGCGGTGGATGCCGGCAAGATCGATTCCATCCTGTCTAATGTCGACAAGGTGACGAAGGACGTCGCTTCCGCTTCGAGCGATATTCAGGGCATCATGGAAACGGTGCAGAGCACGGCGCGCAACTTCGAGGCGGCGAGCACGGAAGTGCAGACGGTGGTGAAGCGCGCGGATGAGCTTTTGGCGTCGGTCGATCCCGCAAAGGTCAGCACCGTGGTGGGTGATGTTTCCGCAGCGACTGCCGATGCGCGTGATGCCGTGGCGAACTTCAAGCGAATTGCCGACGATGTCGGCGCGCGCCGGGCGGATATCGACCAGGCGGTCTCCGATTTCACCGACATGGGCCGCAAGCTGAACCTTGCCTCAAGCCGTGTCGATGGCATTCTTGCCAAGGTGGACGGCATGCTTGGAACCGACGATGCCAATTCGCTGTTTGCAAAGGCGCGCGAGACTTTGACCTCGTTCAAGGCCGTGGCCGACAATCTCAATGCCCGAATCGGGCCGATTGCCGATAATCTCACGCGCTTCTCCAGTTCGGGCCTGAAGGATTTCCAGGCGCTTATCGGCAGCACGCGGCAGACGGTCGACAATCTCAACAATGCGATCACCAATATCGACCGCGATCCGCAGCGGTTGATTTTCGGCGGCGAAACCGTGAAACAATATGACGGCAGAACAAGGCGCTAAAAGGGGTATGGGCCAATGACACGATTGATGAACGGCCATAAGCGCCGTGCCCTGCTTCTGGCTCCGCTGCTTGCGGTTGCGATGGCGGGCTGTGCGGGAACCCCATCGAACGATACGTTCGACCTTTCCGTCTCTTCGGCGACTGTAACGCAGGGGCCGTCGCTCAAAGGCCGGCAATTGCTGATCGCCGATCCGACGGCGCTGAAAGCGCTTGATAGCGAAAACATCGTGGTGCGCCTTTCCGGCTCGGAAGTGCAATATCTCGGCAATTCGCAATGGAGCGACCGCCTGCCGCGCATGGTGCAATCCAAGCTGGTGCAAGCCTTCGAGGATACCGGCAAGCTCGGTGGCGTCGGACGGCCGGGGCAGGGGCTGGCGATCGATTACCAGGTGGTCAGCGATATTCGCACCTTCGAAATCGATACGGCAAAAAACACCGCCGATATCGAGATTTCGGTGAAGCTGTTGAACGATCGCAACGGCACGGTAAAGGCGCAGGAAGTATTCCGCGCCAGCGCACGCGTCAGCGGTTCCGGAAATGCCAATTTCGTCAAAGCGCTGGATCAGGCCTTCGCCGCCGCCACCCGCGAAATCGTGGCGTGGACGCTGAAGTCGCTCTAAGTCCTGACGACGGTCATTTCCGCTACAAGAGATTGCTCTATGTTGTGGGTGAGGCCTGTTGGTGACGGCCTTGCATTCAATGTTTCCGATCCGCGGGTCCGTCATGCGATTTCTGGTGTTGCTTTGCCTTTCCCTTGTTTCCGCCATGTGCGGAACGGGCACCGTTCTGGCAGCCGGTCTTCGGTTGATCGAGATTCCCTCGGCAGGCGGCAAGCCTTCCATGAGGGCGGCGGTGTGGTCGCCCTGCGCGGCGACTCCGGTGGAGACCCGCATCGGCCCCTTCGCTCTGCAAGCGGTGCGTGATTGCCCTGTTGTCGATGGGCAATATCCGCTCGTCATCATCTCCCACGGTTTCGGCGGTACGTATTTCAGCCATCGGGATACCGCGGCGGCGCTGGCGGATGCCGGCTTCATCGTCGCGGCGATCAATCATCCCGGCGATAACGCCATCGACATGAAGCGGGCAGGCGATCTTTCCGCGCTGACCGAACGACCGGCCGATATCGTCCGCCTGCTCGACCATATGCTGGCGAACTGGAACGATGCCCGTTTTATCGATGCCGGAAGGATCGGGGTGTTCGGATTTTCGCGCGGCGGTTATACGGCGCTGGTACTTGCCGGCGGCGTTCCGGATTTTCCAAATACCGGATTGCCGTGCCCTGATGGGCAGGCGGCAGTGTGTGCTCAGATGCTGGAAAGGTCTGCTTCGCCTGAGGACCGGGTCTACGATGCGCGGGTGAAGGCTGTGGTTGTTGCAGACCCCCTCAACGCCTTTCCAGGGCGGGCCGATCTGCGAGATATCAAAATCCCCGTTCAGCTCTGGAGTTCAGAGCGCGGCGGCGACGGTGTGGCGCCGGAGGATATTTTAGGGCTGCGCGACGACCTGCCGGCAAAACCGGACTATCAGACGGTGAAAGGGGCAGGGCATTTTTCGTTCATAACACCTTGCCCCGCCGAGATGGAAAAAGCCCTGGCCCAGATATGCGGCGATATTCCGGGGTTTGACCGGGCGGAGTTTCATCGTCGACTGAACAGCGAAGTCATCCGCTTTTTAACGGCTTCGCTACGCTGACGCACACGCCGGTGCCGCCGTCGATCAGACGGCGTCCTGCGACTGCCATTCCGGCAGCGGGAAAAGCCGGTCGTAGCCCCAGTTGAAGACGAAGGCATAGACTACGTAGAACAGCGCAAACGAGATATCCATCACCAGCGCCTGGGCAAGGCTGATGCTGAGATACCAGGCGATGAAGGGCATCAGCACGATCAGCAGACCCAGTTCGAACAGCAGGGCATGGGCGACGCGGATAGCAGGCGTCTTCAGCGTCGTGCCTTTCAGGCGCTGCATGGCATGGTCGAAGCCGAGATTGTAAAGATAGTTCCAGGCGGTGGCGAGCGTGGCGCTGACCAGGCCGACAATGCCGATGTCTTCCATGGGCATGTGAAATACGAATGCACCCAGCGGCACGACCAGCAGAAGGCCGATGATTTCGAAGCTGAGAGCGTGGCGGATACGATCGGGCAGGGAACGCAATTTATTCTCCGGTATGTGACCGGGCCGTCCCGCATGCTGTCGCCATAATGGCCGAGGTCGTCCTCTCGCAAAGCCATATAGCGGTTTCGGGCAAAATTTCAAGCCTTGGGTCATGGTTGGGTTTGGGAGCGCTCTTCTCAGCGGGAGCGGGATGAGGTGGCGAGGCCGGAGTTATGCGGCGAGACTTCGCCTTCACGCGACTATTCGTGCCACCGTATCACCGGCGTGGAGACGAAGCACGCGGCGGTGCCTTATCTTTTCAATTGTCCGCCGTTTCGCCGCTGCGGAACAAGACCGGTGTTTTTTCGTTATCGCTCATGGAAGGAGGCGTGCCATGCAGCATAATTCTCCAGATGGACGAACGATAAAGGCCGCCAACGCGGCACAGGCCACAACTTACAAGCCTAGCCTGATTTCCCTGAAGGGAAGTTATGTGGCGATGATATTCCGCAGGCCGCTTTGCCAAAATCCGCTGGATTTGCGGAAAAAATAAAGCGGCACGCCTCACCCATCGCCGCCGATGACGACTGCCGCAATGACAGAGAGCTTTAGATGTCTCTAAAGTGTGATTTTCAATCCGGACCGTCTCCCCTTAGATTGGGAGATCGCCACGAAAGCGAAGGGAGAATGACATGAAATCAGTTCTCATTATCGCCGCTGTACTTGGTTTTTCCGCCAGTGCAGCGTTGGCGGAGTGCGCAGGTCATGAAAAGATCAACGCTTCCGTTCCTGCTGTCGACCGTGAATTCAAAACTGCAAGCATCGTTCCGCCGACGGATCCGGTGGACAAGCCCATCGTCATACTGAAAAAGACCGATCGCCTTCCGGCGGCAACCGTTGCGACGACTGGCGAACCCGAAGCCGCAATGCAACGCATGCAATAAGACGAGACAATGATCGTTTCATTCTGAAAATCCCGTGTGTGAGGTAATCCGCACGGGATTTGCTTTTTGCCATCTAGCTGTCGAGTTTCAGCGACAATTGCTTCGGGCCTTCATTCTTTTTCAGCACGTAGAGCGGCCGGGCGATGATGACTTCCGTTCGCCGCTGCAATTCCCGTCGTCTCTCGAGCGCGCGCTCGCGCATATCGCGGGAGCGAGCGACCACGGACAGGGCATTTTCTATGGTTGCGTCTGCTTCGTTCATCGCTGACCTCCATAATGTTCACTTTATGTTCTCATTATCGGGCGCTTATGTCAACACTGTGGCAGCGATACTTATAGGGGCAGCTGAAATGCCCTAGAGATGGTCTGTGACGGGGACACTACGGGCTGCGTTGAGGGGGGAAGGGGTCGCCTGGAGCGTTTCTCCCTCGCGCTTGCGACGGAGCATCGAAGGCCCGTGCGGGCGCGACGGGGGATACTCCGGCCTGCTCAATTAATTTTCGGGATGCTTTGGCAATCATGCCGGGTGCTGATCAGCTCCGGCGGGCGGGAGGCTGTCAGGACAGGGGGCGTTGATCGGGTACGGTGAGGCCTGGAAGCAGGTCACTCAGATGTTCACTGGCGAGCGCGACGATGGCAAGCGCGGCTTGCTGGCGGTTCCAGCCAGCGTCTTCCGCTTTTTCGATCAGCCCTTGAATGGACGGCTCCAGCGCGAACTGGCACTCGGCCTTATAGTCCATGGTATCGATAGAAAGCGATGGAGAATTAATTGCGGCCCGCATCGTTTGGTCTCCCTGTTTTCCGCCATGCACGTCGTTAAGCGACGCGCAAATCGGAAACATGCACATTCAGAGGCCTATGATATCGGGCAGGCCCGTATATCAATGGCAGCGAATCCCCCAGCAGGCGGGACGTTAACGGCAAGTCTCGGTGGCTGTCAACGAACGTCCGGTAGCGACGGCGCCGTCTTACCTATTTCAGAGCCTTCCGTTCCGGAAAGGTTTTCGTCTCCAGACCAGCAATGCCATGACATAAAGCGCAAAAAGCACGAACCATGTGACGGGCAGCACCATGAAAAGCGCCGCATAGGCACAACTTCCCTCGAAACAGGAACCGAGAAATCCGGAATCGGCAAGCGTACCCGACAATAGAAACGCACATACGCCGCTTCCGACTGCGCCGAGGGCGAAAAGCAATATGTTGACGATCAATCTCATCACGACAATCATAGGCATGATTAAGACCGCTTTGCGGAGCGGGTGGCACTGCCGCGCTGATATTTCGTCGTTTCAGTAGATGTGTTGCAAAACCGGCGTTGCCGGAGCGGCTGATTTTTTTGAAGGCCGCTTGTTGGTGCAGGCCCCGCCATGATCGGGCAGGGCCGTTATTGCCGGATTATTACTCGGTGATGGTATATTCGCCGAGTTCGCACAGGTTCTGCGTATCCTCGAGGTCTTCCAGCTCATCGCCCTGGAATTCGAAACGCATGTCGTATTTGCAAACGCGGCGGCCATCGGCGATGGTGATCTCCATCGTTTCGCCCGGACCAAGCGCCTTTTTTCCGAAAACGTCGTCTTCCCAGTCATCGACGCCGACCGGCGAGGTGTAGAAGGCATTGAGAACTGAGTTCGTTCCGTTCTTCAGCGAAAAGACGAGGTCGTCCGCCTGCGCCGCACCCGCAACCGTCAGCGTAGCTCCGAAAAACACCGCCGTTACCCATTTTGATTTCATGATATCCCCCTTTTGCGCCATCGTTCTGGCTGGGCAATGCATACAACCAAACCAGTGGCTTGCAATGCAAACTGCGGGTTTTGGTTAAATTGCGAAGGGTTCGTTATGGGTAACTTTTCGAGATATCCAGTCTATTTTAAATATTACAAATATATATTTATAAATATTTCGAATTTTTTCCTTTATTTGTGATTTTATTTTTATGAAACAAATATATTATTTTTCTATTTTGAAACTATTTTTTTATTTTCAATTGTTTTTTCATTTATTTTGAGTTTTATTTTGATGTATTTATGATTTTTCTGTGTGTATCGTGGACTTTATTATTTTGTATATATCGATTGCTGAATCAGCGAAGAGTTTTTACTGACAAAAATATTTTTTCTAAAATGACGTTAATTGGTGGATGGGCCAGGCTGATCGCTTTCCGACAGAGGATAATGGATTTGATCAAGCGTTCGTTTTTATTCTTCTGCGGCCTCAAGCTGCCGGGTATCGTGGCACTGGCCACCCTGTACGCGGGTTTTCTGACGCAGGCTTTGGGCCAGTCGCGGGTCTGCAACGATCCTGCTCCGGTCAGCAACCTCAAAGAAATGTTCGATGCGATTTACGCATGCTGGGTGCCGCCGGAAGACACGGAGGGGCTTGTCGTGACGCTTCAGTTCATTCTGCATAAGGATGGGCAGATAAGGGGCAAGGTGGTCGTCACAGCCGCGCGCCCGCAGGAAGACAGTCCAAGACGGCAAGCCTTTATCGATTCCGCCATCGACGCGGTGAAGCGGGCAGCGCCTGTTCCTTTCACCGAGGAATTCGCAAGCCGTATTGCCGGGCGGCCCCTGGGGCCACGTTTTATCGGGACAAAAATCATACCCGAAACGAAGTTGTAGGTTTTCTTGGGAGGTAGGGCCGCTGTCGCGGCCGCATGTTTAGGGGCGCCGAATGCGAACTATTTTTTCAGTGCCCGGCGCCGAAGGCGATGCTTTAACTTAGCACCGCAACGTCTTGTCATTTTTGAAGAATTTGGTGGGTGATGTAGGGCTCGAACCTACGACCCGCTGATTAAGAGTCAGCTGCTCTACCAACTGAGCTAATCACCCGACCGACACCGTGTGGCGGTGTGAGGGGGGCTATAAAGGGGAAGTTTCGGCTTGTCCAGCGCGGAAATGAAATTTCTTCGATTTTTGTGACGAAAAAATTTCAGTCGCGCTGGAAAAGGCTGGAAATCCGGGATTTTACGGATTTGTCTTTTGCTATCCTCGCCGGAAGGCTCTGCCGATAACGATGAGGATGCAGGCGCCGATGAAGCCGGCGATGAGATAACCGATCCATCCGGTCAAAACGATTCCGAATACCGAGAGAATGGCGTTGGCGACGATCGCGCCGACGATTCCAAGTAGGATGTTCATGAAAACACCCATATTGCTTTTCATGAATTGTTCGGCGAGCCACCCGGCGACACCACCGATTATGATAGCTGCGATCCAGCCAATACCAGCAGATTCCATGATTTCCTCCCATGATTGCTGCACTATTGAAGGTGATGATTCTCCGGGTGAAAAGCAAGGTAAACTCCCGAAAACCTCGCTTTTTGCGGGTGGTTTTCCGCGCGGCAGGCGATAAATAGCCTGATGCTGGGTGAAGATATGAAAGGCATGGATGTGCGGTTGATGTTTGGCGGAATGATTGACGGTAGGCGGATGTTCGGCGGGCCTTTATCCGGCCGGCGGCGAAAGGCCGCCATGGCTGCGATAATGGTCGCGGTATTCACCCTCCTTGGCAGCTTTCTGTCGTCCGCAACCTTGGCGTCGGCACAGGATGCGCCAGCGGCCGCACCAGTCGCTATCCAGGCTTCCATCGTCGAGCAGGCGCGCACGGATCTGGAAAAATGGAAGGCCGACATTTCGGCAATCGCCAAACAGGTGGAGGCGGGCGGCAGCGATGACGTGCAGCTGGTCGACCTGAAGGGACGCGCCGATACAATTGCAGCCGATGCTGCCGCCGCCAACACCAAGCTGCGGACCCGCCTGGACCAGATCAAGACGCGTCTCGACGCGCTTGGCGCTGCCCCGGCGGAAGGACAGCCACCCGAAGCGAGCATGGTGACGGAGGAGCGCTCCCGGCTGACGGCGGAGCGTGCCGAGGTGAATGCCATTGCCGGCGAGGTGGAGAGCACTGCCACCAACGCCGCGCAGATTTCCAACAACATAACGGCAGTTCGCCGGGCGCTTTTTGCCGCGACCCTGTTCAAGCGCACCGAAGTCTCTTCCCAGACGCTGGGCGACGCCTCTTCCGCCTTCGTGAGCGAGCTGACCAATCTCAACAACGCCTTCAGCAGCTGGGCGGGTTTCGTCTGGAACTACAAACGCCTGCCGATGTTCGGGGCGGTGATGCTGTCGATCATGGCGGCGCTGCTGTTTCTGGTGGGCGGTTATCGCTTTTTTGGCAGCCGCATGGAAAGGCGGGCCTTTACCGGCGAGCCTTCCTATCTGCGGCGGCTTTCGGTGGCCTTCTGGTCAACCATGGTGCAGTCGCTGTCGCTTTTCCTGTTTCTGGTGACCTCGGCGTTTTTCCTCGATAATTTCAACGTGCTTCGTTCCGATATCGCGCCGATCCTGTTCGGGGCCATGGCAGTTACGGGCTTCGTCTATTTCGTGTCGCGGCTGAGCTACGCGATTTTTGCGCCGACGCAGCCGGAATGGCGTCTGTTGCAGGTTTCCAATCGCGGAGCCCACACGCTGTCCTCGGCCGTGCTTTTGATGGCGCTCGTCAACGGTCTCGATTATCTGTTCGGCACGATCAGCGAGACGCTCTATTCGCCGCTGATCGTCACCGTTGCCAAAAGCTTCATTGCCTCCATCATCATTGGCATCATCCTGCTCACCGTGTCGTTCCTGCGCCCGGTGATCGGTGAGGGGCAGGACTACGAGACCGGCAACCAGCGCCTGCCGCGCTGGCTGGTCATTCTGCTCAGGGTCGGCGGGCTTGTTCTCATCGGTGCCTGCCTGACGGGTTATGTGGGGCTGGCGCGGTTCCTTGCCACGCAGATCGTCGCTACCGGTGCGGTGCTCGCAACGATGTATATCGGCATTCTTTCCGGCAAGGCGATTTCGCGACAGGGCGCCTTTTCCGAATCCCTGGCCGGTCGTTATCTCGGGCGGCGCTACGGTCTCGGCCCGGTTGCGCTGGATCAGGCCGGTCTTGCGGCGGGGCTCGGCATCTATGTCATCGCACTCGCCTTCGGCGTGCCGCTCATCCTGTTTTCCTGGGGGTTCCAGCCGGGCGATATCGAAAGCTGGGCCTATCGTCTGCTGACCGGCATCACCGTCGGCAATGCCTCCATCTCGCTGATCGGCCTGTTCGGCGGCGTCCTTGTCTTTGCCATAGGCTACATCATCACACGCTGGTTCCAGAAGTGGCTGGACAACAACGTCATGGCGCGCGGGCAGGTGGATGCGGGCGTGCGCAACTCGGTCAAGACCGGCATCGGTTATCTCGGCATCGCGGTTGCGGCCATTTTCGGCGTCTCTTCCGCCGGTCTTAACCTCTCCAGCCTGGCGCTGGTGGCGTCTGCCCTTTCGGTCGGTATCGGTTTCGGCCTCCAGAACATCGTCTCGAACTTCGTCTCCGGCCTCATCCTGCTGGTCGAGCGTCCCTTCAAGGTGGGTGACTGGGTGGTGACAGGCACGACTGAAGGCACCGTCAAACGGCTTTCGGTGCGCGCGACCGAGATTGAAACCTTCCGCGGCCAGTCGATCATCGTACCGAACTCGGAATTCATCAATTCCTCGGTCGGCAACTGGACACACCGCAACCGTATCATGCGTGCGGAAATTCCGGTCTCCGTTGCCTATGAATCCGATCCGCAGCAGGTGATGGATATTCTGCTGGAACTGGTGCGCACCCAGCCGCCCGTACTGCGCAACCCCGAACCGCACGTGGAATTCCTCCGTTTCGGCGACTTCTCGCTGGATTTCGAATTGCGTTTCCACCTCGCCGATCTTTCGAACGGGCTTGGCGTGAAAAACGCGCTGAGGATCGCAATCCTGAAACGCTTCCGCGAAGAGGGGATCGCCATCCCGTTCCCGCAGCGTAACCTCAACATCCACGTGGAAGGCGATGCAAATCCGCAAATGCTGGCGGCGCTGCTTTCGGAAGAGGGTGACAAGGCGGTGGCAGCGCATACGGGCGCGGCGGCGCCTGCCGCGGCAACTGCACCGGAAAAGGATGCGGGCAAGGCGGGTGACAAAACCGTGGTGGAGCCGAAGGCGACGTTGAAGGCTGCCGGCAAGGACAGTTAATCTGCGGCTACCGCGGCTGCGGCGACGCAGCCGATACGGGCGTTGACGGGCGCGGGGAGTTATCCTCGCGCCCGATCTGCATTGTGGCGGATGAGACGCCAAACACAGGAAAGATCTTATTGGGAGGGAAACCGGATTTTGTCGGTCGTCATCATGAAATACAGTGAAAATTCCCTCGATGACTGTATTGTTTTTTAAACTTTAAGTTGATATGCTGGGTTATACTTAGTTCATTTCTTTCCTGTCGGGGTTCACATGCCGGATCCAGTCGATGAGAATGCCCAGCCTGCCCAGCCTGCCCAGCCTGCCCAGCCTGCCCAGCCTGCCCAGCCTGCCCAGCCTCCGGGCGAAGTTCCCGCGAAAACGTCTTTGCGGGAAAAATTGAGGAGTGCGTGGAGGTGGGTGACACCCCATGCCGCCCGAGTATCCTTACTGGCGACAGGTGTCGTTATCGGTTCTGCCGGTCTGTTTTTCCTGATGGGCGAAACCGATGTGACGGATGATTACCTGCCGAAACGCTGGAATGAATCCATCCGCAGACTGGGCATCGAGCCGGTCTATCCTCCACAGGAGGATATTTATGTCGGAGACATCATCGCCGAGGTCGTGGATTCGGGCCACAAGTTCAAGTCTTTGCCGACCGACCTCGAAAGCGAAGCCTTCATCGGTCGCTACGTCAAGATCACCCAGATACCTAATTTGCGGGGATATCTCGGGGTCAAGTCTGAGGCGCCTTATTTCGGCGACAGCACCTGGTCGGAGGATAAAAAGTCTCTGTCGATTGCTCAACCGCGTACGGAGGTTGCTGTGGATGGGACGACGTCTGGCCTGGTGGTGAAGGACGCGCTGTTTCCCATCGTCAGGATAGAACGCAAGGAAGGAATGGCAGGACTTTTACGCAATATCGCCTTTGGTGGCGCACGGGCGGATATCGAGGAAATCGAGCTTCAGAATGTGCAGACCTATGCGATCAATCCCTTCCATGCACAAAATGCGCTGATGCGGTTTTGCAATGATGACGACACCAAGGTCTATTGCGCCGACGACTATCTTCGCGAAAAACTCTCGTACATTCTCAGCCGCAATATTTTGAGAACCGCGGAGACAGAGGACTGTGGTTCGCGCTATATTTACGACATTCGTCTGCTGGTCGTGCGTCAGGCGTTTCTGACACGCGGGGTAAAGGTCACCAACGGCCGGGCACGCTCGGGTTTCATCGATGCGAGGGGAAACAAAGGTGACGTCCAGAAGACTGTGGATGGTGCGGACGTTGCCGCGACCACAGGCCCGCAGGGCCAGCAGCCGGCGGCCGAAAACATGGCCGGCAATGACAACACCATTCGCAGCACGAACAGTTCCGGCCTTTTTTCCGATAGCCAATTTGCGAGGCCGCTCGTAATAGGCTTCAACAGCGTTTCCATCGGTATGCGCAACAGCACGCCCGCATGGCTGGACGCCGCGGCAAAAGCTGCCGCTGGCAAGGACGTAAAAGACCGCGCCAAGATTTGTGCATCTTCGCAGGAGGTTGCGAAATGAGACTGGCTATTTTTCTCTTCGGTATGTTTTTTCCGTTTCTGGCAAATGCGCAGGATGTGGTTCGCCCGTCTGCGAGTGGAGATATTGCGCAATTCAACGATGATTGCATTTATCGCATTCCACCTTGCAGCAAGGATGATGGTGGCGGCGTTTTTCCGCCGCCACCACCTCCGCCCGGTGGCGGCGGCGGGATACACAATCTGCCAGGCGGTCCTGTCCTCAAGAACTCGATTATCGTTCCCGGCAATGACGTTATAAAGGGGTTAAACTTGGACGGCCCGGATGTGCGGGGAATGCAATTGCAGCTTCAGACCAGATAGACGGTTTATCCGGCGCTTCAGGCTCCAATCCGTCTTGGCTGACACTTGATCTGTTCCGGTTGGTATTTTCCCATATGTGCACCACCGTCGTCTTCAAAAGGCGACGGTGGTTTGAAACCCGCCTCCAGCGACGGCATTTTCTCCCCTGTCGCAGCACCCTATGGCCATGTCGCAATCAGGCGGCTGAACGGCCGCCGGGCGCTTCATATTCCATCCCATCGATTTGGCAGCACGACAGGCAATGCCGGCGCTTTTTAGGGGTTCTGTAAATGAAGACACATGCACGGGCGGTGGTGATCGGTGGCGGCGTCGTCGGCGTTTCGACGCTTTATCATCTTGCCAAGAAGGGCTGGAGCGACAGCGTCCTTATCGAGCGCAAGGAACTGACCTCCGGTTCCACCTGGCACGCAGCCGGTCTTTTGCCGCTGTTCAACATGAGCTACTCGGTCGGCCAGATCCATAAGTATTCGGTGAAGTTCTACGAGGAGCTTCAGGAAGAGACCGGCATGAATGTCGGTTTCTCCAAGGTCTCGAACATTCGTCTCGCCCGCACCAAGGATCGCTGGGACGAATATATGTATTACGCCGGCATTGCCGAGACCATCGGTGTGCGGGTCAACATGCTGACGCCGGAGCAGGTGAAGGAAATCTGGCCGCTTTGCGAGACGGACGGCCTGCTGGGCGCCATCCAGCACCCCGATGATGGATATATCCAGCCCGCCGACCTGACGCAGGCGCTGGCGAAGGGCGCGCGAGACCGTGGCGCCACCATCTATCGCAACACCACCGTCACCGCGATCGAGCAGCTGGAAGACGGTCACTGGAAGGTGACG
Source organism: Rhizobium sp. TBD182 (assembly GCF_001950375.1). Taxonomy (NCBI): domain Bacteria; kingdom Pseudomonadati; phylum Pseudomonadota; class Alphaproteobacteria; order Hyphomicrobiales; family Rhizobiaceae; genus Rhizobium; species Rhizobium sp. TBD182. Next base: position 287,575 of record NZ_BDLN01000001.1, read on the forward strand.
ACGGATAAGGGCGAGATCATCGCCGAACATATCATTTCCTGCACCGGCTCCTTTGCCCGCAAGACCGGCGAGATGGTCGGCATCAATATTCCGGTCATCCCGGTTGAGCACCAATATATCGTCACCGAGCCGCACCCGGCCATTCTGGAGCGCCGCCGTCAGGGTCTGCCGGAAATGGGCGTTCTGCGTGAATCGGATTCGGCCTGGTACATGCGCGAGGAGGCCGGCGGTCTGATCCTCGGCCCTTACGAAGTCGGCGCTCCGGTCTGTTATGTCGACGGTCCCTCTGACGATAGCGAATATGAGCTGTTCCAGGAGGAACTCGACCGGCTTATGCCGCATATCGAAACGGCGATGGTGCGTGTTCCGGCTTTCGGCGAAGTCGGTATCAAGAAGGTCTATAACGGCGCTATCGCCTATACGCCTGATGGCAACCCGATCGTCGGTCCGGCACCGGGCCTGAAGAATTTCTGGCTGAATGAAGGCCACTCGTTCGGCATCACCGCTGCCGGTGGTGCTGGCTGGCAGCTTGCCGAATGGATCGTCGATGGTGAGCCTACACTTGATCTGATGGGTGTCGATCCGCGCCGTTTCGGCCCTCACGCAACGGAAGGTTACCTCATTGCCAAGAATGAGGAAGCCTATGCCAACGTCTTCACCATGCATTACCCTGATGAAGAACGTTCCGCTGCCCGTCCGCTGAAGACGACGCCGGTTTACGACCGTCTGAAGAAGCTCGGCGGTGTGTTCGGTTCCGTTTACGGCTGGGAGCGTGCCAACTGGTATGCTCCGCAAGGTTATGCGTTGCGCGAAGAGGACCTCGGCGTCGGTGCGGATGTCATCACCAGCCACAACTATGCGCCGCCACTGGATGATGGCCGTATCGTCGAGAAGTGGTCGTTCCGCCGCTCGAACTATTTCGAACATGTCGGCAACGAGGTGAAGAACGTCACCCAGAATGTCGGCGTGCTTGACATGTCGGCCTTCGCCAAGATGGAAGTCTCCGGTCCCGGCGCGCGCGCCTGGCTGGACAGCATTCTCGCCAATATCGTGCCGAAGAAGCGCGGCCGTATTGCGCTGACGCACCTTCTGACGCCGAATGGCGGCGTGAAGGTGGAGTTCACCGTCTATGAATGGGCACCGGGCCGGTTCTATCTGGTGTCCGCTGGTGGTCTTGAGGCGCACGATCATGACGTGCTCCAGCGGCTTGCGCCCACCGACGGTTCCGTCGTGCTGCAGCCCATCACCCAGAAATACGGCGTGCTGGTACTTGCCGGTCCGAAGTCGCGCGATCTCCTGAAGAAGCTGACCCGTACCAGCCTCGAGAACAAGGATTTCCCGTGGCTGACGGCGAAGCAGATCTCCGTGGGTGTGGCGACGGCGCATGCGCTGCGCGTCAACTTCGTCGGTGAACTGGGCTGGGAGTTGCACCATCCTATCGAAATGCAGAACTACATCTTCGACCGGCTGATGGAAGCGGGCGCCGAATTTGGCATCAAGCCATTCGGTATTCGTGCGATGGTGTCGATGTCGCTTGAAAAGTCGTATCGCAACATGGGCCGCGAGCTTTCGGTCGAATATAACGCCTATGAATCCGGTCTCGACCGTTTCCTGCGTCCGGAGAAAAACTTCATCGGCCGCGACGCGCTGGTGGCCTACAAGGAAGCCGGATTGAAATCGGTATTCTCGACGCTGACCGTTTCGGGCAATACGGATGTCGATGCCCGTGGTTCTGAAGCTATCTTCGATGCAGATGGCGCACTTGCCGGCCGTGTGACGAGCGGCGGCTTTGGCTGGCGTATCGGCAAATCGATTGCCCTTGCCATGCTGAAACCCGAATATGCCACGATTGGCACGAAGCTGAAAATCCGCATTCTCGGCACGCTTTATGATGCCGAGGTGGTGGAAGAAAGCCCCTTCGATACGGAAAACGCGCTGCTGCGCGCCTGAGGGATTTTCCTGGAAGCATTCGAAACACGGCCCTCCCTCGGGGGCCGTGTTTTCTTTTGGGTAAGCATGTATGCCGACTGTTTTTGGGCAAAAGTGTTATTAATCATTCTGAAAAATACGCCTGCTAATTTCCCGTGAAAGACGACGGGGGACTGCGACAAAATGAATTTTCTGGGCATTACGGGCATGCAATATTCGGGTGTGCCATTTACCAATTGCCGCATTTTGCTTGCGGAAGATACCAATGTGTTCACCCAGATGGTGAGCATGCGCCTGAAGGAATTGCTGGGCGTTTCCGTGGAGGTGTGCCGTAACTTCGAGGAGTTGCAGGCGTGCTACGAACACTCGGCCGAACCCGTGACGCTTGCGATTTCCAACATCAATCTTCCGGGGGCGGAGAACGGCGAGGCGCTGGAATATCTGATCGATCTTTCGATCCCGACCATCGTTTTCACCAGCACGTTCCATGAGGCGACCCGCGAAACGCTGATCGCCAAGAATGTGGTCGACTACATTCTGAAAGACAATATCTTTGCCGTGGACATGCTGACGGAATCCATCTGTCGGTTCCTCACCAACCACCGCCACCATGTGCTGATCGTGGATGACAGCCCAACGGCGCGGGCGCTGCTTTCCAGCCGCCTCAAGCGTTATAATTTCCGCGTCAGCCTTGCCGATAGCGGTGCGAAGGCGCTCGAAATCCTGAAGGCCAATCCCGATATCGGGCTGGTGGTGACCGACTACAATATGCCCGATATTGACGGTTTCGAACTGACACGGCGCATCCGCACCGTGCGCGGTTCGCACGAGTTGCGCATCATCGGCGTTTCCTCTTCCACCAACCGGCTTTTGTCGGCGCGGTTCCTGAAGGCGGGTGGCAACGATTTCATGCTGCGGCCCTTCATCGACGAGGAATTTTATTGCCGCGTTAACCAGAACCTCGACACGCTGGTGCAGATACAGCTGGCCAAGGCTGGCGTGAGACCGGCGGCCTGACCGGACTTTTCGTTATCAAAGCCGCGATAAGTCAAAGCTGAGACTCGAGCGGCAGGAAACGCATGATGCCGGCGACGATCCGGCGGCTGATGGCAGCGTCCGGTTCACGCCTGTATGTCTTCGGCTGGCCGTGTTCTTCGGTCATCCAGACGATGCGATTGCCGTTGTCTATATCCAGCTCGAAGCTCATTGAGCGGCGGATCTCTTCGCTGAATATCTCGTCCATGCGCGCAACCAGCGGGGCTGAGGTGAAAACGACGCCCATTTCCGTGTTGAGAGAAGCGGAGCGCGGATCGAAATTGAGCGAGCCAATATAGCCGGTCTTGCCGTCGCGGGAGAAAGCCTTGGTGTGGAGGCTCGCCTGTCCTGAACCGCGAAGCGTAAAGCTTGGCTGGTCCGCCTGTGCACGCAGTTCATGGAGTCGCACCCCGCCCAGCAGAAGCGGCTTTCGATACCGTGCGTAACCGGCGTGAACGGCGGCAACATCTGTTGCAGCCAGCGAGTTGGTGAGGATGGCAACCGAGACGCCGCGCTCGGCAAGGTTTGCAAAAATGTCCAAGCCCTGTTTGCCGGGAATGAAATAAGGGGAGGTGATGTGCAGGCTGTCATTTGCCGCCTGCATCAGCGGCAGCAGGCTCTCCATCAGGAAGTTGTGGCCGTTGCGGCGTTTTCCCGCTGCTTTTTCCGGCGGGTCGGCAAGCACGTCGGCTTCATCGACCCAGTGCAGGCGGTCCGACATCAGGAAATGTCCGCTGCCATATTGGTTTTCGACGCGCTCGAGATAGGGTTTGGCAGCCTCGCTTTTCGGCAGCGCAGCAAGCTCGCGTCTTAACCTGGCAAGCTTGCTCGGCCTGCGCGCCAGAAGCGAGCGCACGGGAACGGAAACGGCGCTGTTCCAGTAGTCGTCGAAGATTTCGGTGGCATCCGCAACGATCCTGCCGAAACCGAGAATGTCGAAATCGTGGAAATTGGCCCGTTCGGCGGCATCGAAATAGGCGTCGCCAATATTACGGCCGCCAACGATCGCGGCGCGTCCGTCGGCAATCCACGCCTTGTTGTGCATGCGCCGGTTGACGCTTCGGAACCGGAGGACCAGTTCCAGGCTTCGATACAGGATGTTTTCCCGCGCCCTGGTTGGGTTGAAGAGCCGCAGCTCAATATTGCGATGGCTGTCGATGGCGTGGAAGATGCGGTCGGACATCGAGACGCCGAGATCGTCCAGAAGCAGCCTCACGCGCACGCCGCGATCTGCCGCGGCAATGACCTCGCGCATCATCAGCCGACCGGTCAGGTCGGCATTCCACATGTAATACATCAGATCAAGGCTGCGCCCAGCCGCCCGCGCGGCCGCCATACGCACTGCAAAGGCATCCAGATTGGAATGCAGCAGGCAGAGCGCGTTTTTCTCGTTCCAGCCGTTCCTTATCGACTGCCAGTGGCGG
>NZ_BDLN01000001.1:291972-313314 GCF_001950375.1 Rhizobium sp. TBD182
CCGGTCGCATCCTCGGCAACGGGCAGGGCGGTTGAGGGGCGTTTGGGAATGGCCTTTTCCCGCTGCTTGCTGATGACAACAAACAGGGCTGGTCCGACGACCAGCAGCACCATGGCGATAAAGACCGTAAATGCAGTCACTTGTTTTGATCACTCCCGGCCTGAAGGTTATCAGGCCGGGTGAAAACGCGCGAGCACATAAAGCGTTCACGGCAGAAGAGGGTGCGGGAGCGAAAAAGCCTGCCTTGCGAAGCGAATGCAGGAGGCGGGACTTGTGAATCACATAAGTATATGCTTATCTGTTGTCATGACAGAGAATGATATTTTCCGGGCGCTGGCCGATCCGACACGCCGCGCTATTTTCGAAAAGCTCGCGGATGGTGCCCAGAACGCGTCCGCCTTGCGTGAGGGTTTCGATATCAGCCAGCCGGCCATGTCGCAGCATCTTGCTGTGCTGCGGGGGGCGGGGCTGGTCGTCGAACGGCGGCAGGGTCGTTTCGTCAATTACGAGGTCGATCCGGATGGGCTGACACGGATTGCGACATGGCTTGGCAAATACCGCGCCTACTGGCCGCAGCGCGTAGAAGCACTGAAGCTCTTGCTGAAGGATATGGATCAATGAACAGGGAACTGCCCGCAGCACCGAAACCCGGTATCGAGCTGGAATATGATCTCGATGAGCCGCCGCAAAAAGTCTGGCGTGCGATCAGCATTCCGGCCTTCCGTGAACACTGGTTGCCGAAGGAGGCTTTAGCTGAACCCGAGGCGATTAGGATCACCCCGGGGAAGGAGGTCTGTTACAGGATGCGGGATGACGTTCCGCCATTTCTGGAAAGCACCGTCACCTTCAGTATTGCACCCAACGCGAGCGGCGGCACCAGCCTGCGGGTCATTCATGAGTTGCCCATCACCGGTTCCGGTCGGATGACAAAGGCTGCCGCAAACCACAACGGTTCGCCCATCAAGCTCGCCGCCTGATCCACCACATTTCCTTACATTTTCAAACGACAGGAGTTCGCCGATGCGCGAAGCGATGCAACTCGTCCCTATGGTAGTTGAACAATCCGCAAGGGGAGAAAGGTCTTTCGACATCTATTCCCGGCTGTTGCGGGAAAGGATCATCTTTCTCAACGGTGAGGTCAACGACGCTGTTTCCGCGCTTGTCTGCGCGCAACTGCTGTTTCTGGAGGCGGAAAACCCGAAAAAGCCGATCCATCTCTACATCAATTCTCCAGGCGGCGTCGTGACCAGCGGTCTCGCAATGTATGACACCATGCGCTACATCCGCGCGCCGGTTCATACTCTGTGCATGGGGACCGCCCGTTCGATGGGCTCGTTCCTGCTTATGGCGGGCGAACCGGGCGCGCGGGCGGCATTGCCCAACGCCAGCATCCTCATTCACCAGCCGTCCGGCGGGTTTCAGGGGCAGGCGTCTGATATGCTCATCCATGCTGAAGAAATCAGGCAGACAAAGCACCGAATGACGCGGCTTTATGCCGAGCATTGCAAACGCAGCTATGACGAGTTTGAAGCGGCAATGGATCGCGACCGTTTCATGACGGTGGAAGAGGCACTGGAGTGGGGTTTGATCGACCGCGTTCTGGACGTTCGCGAAGATGTGGCGGCGGCATGACTCAAATCGTCCCGGTTGGCGCATGGCTGGCCGGGACGGTTGATCAGATATCCAGATTATCCGCGAAGGCAGCGCGTTCCTGAATGAAGCGGAAGCGGGCATCCGCCTTGGTGCCCATCAGATTGTCGACCGCCTCGCGGGTGCCTTCGAAATCCACGTCGTCGATCTCGACGCGCAGCAGGGTGCGCTTTTCGGGATCCATGGTGGTTTCCTTCAACTGTGCCGCCATCATTTCACCAAGGCCTTTGAAGCGGCCGATTTCGACCTTCTTGCCCTTGAAGACGGTTTCCATCAATTCGGCGCGGTGGGCGTCGTCACGGGCATAGGCGCTCTTGGCACCCTGACGGATGACGTAGAGCGGCGGCACCGCGAGATAGAGGTGGTTGCCACGAATGAGTTCCGGCATTTCCTGATAGAAGAAGGTGATGAGCAGCGAGGCGATGTGAGCACCATCGACGTCGGCATCCGTCATGATGATGATGCGTTCGTAACGCAGATCCTCTTCACGGTACTTGGTGCGCGTGCCGCAGCCCAGCGCCTGGATGAGATCGGCGATCTGCTGGTTGGCCGAGAGTTTTTCACGGCTGGCGCTGCCGACGTTGAGGATCTTGCCGCGCAGCGGCAGGATGGCCTGATTGGCGCGGTTGCGCGCCTGCTTGGCCGAGCCGCCAGCCGAGTCACCCTCGACGATGAAAAGCTCGGCATTCTCAGCCGTGTTCTGCGAGCAGTCCGCCAGCTTGCCGGGCAGGCGCAGCTTGCGCACCGCCGTCTTGCGGTTGACTTCCTTTTCCTTGCGGCGGCGCAGGCGTTCTTCGGCGCGTTCGATCACCCAGTCCAGCAGCTTCGCCGCTTCGCCCGGATTACCGGTGAGATAATGGTCGAAGGGATCGCGTAGCGCGTTTTCGACGATGCGCTGGGCCTCGACGGTCGCGAGCTTGTCCTTGGTCTGGCCGACGAATTCCGGCTCGCGGATGAAGACGGAGAGCATGCCCGCTGCCGAGATCATCACGTCATCGGTGGTGATTTCCCTGGCGCGCTTGTTCTGGGTCAGCTCCGCATAGTTCTTCAGGCCCTTGGTGAGCGCGATGCGGAAACCGGCCTCATGCGTACCGCCTTCAGGCGTCGGGATGGTATTGCAATAGGAATGGATCTGCGTGTCGCCGCCATACCAGGTCACAGCCCATTCCAGCGCGCCGTGGCCACCGGTCTTTTCGGTGCGGCCGGAGAAAATCTCGCGGGTGACGGTGAATTCCTTGCCGAGCGTGGCGGCCAGATAGTCCTTCAGACCACCGGGGAAATGGAAAACGGCCTTTTCGGGGATTTCGCCACCGGCGGGCACCATGCCGGGATCGCAGCTCCAGCGGATCTCGACGCCGCCGAAGAGATAAGCCTTGGAGCGGGCCATGCGGAAAATACGGGCCGGTTCGAATTTTGCGTGATCGCCAAAGATCTGCGGGTCCGGATGGAAACGCACGCGGGTGCCACGACGGTTGTGCACGTCACCCAGTTCTTCGAGACCGCCGATGGGCGCGCCGCGCGAAAAGCGCTGGCGGTAAAGCTTGCGGTTACGGGCGACTTCCACTTCCAGAAGATCGGACAGCGCATTGACCACGGAAACGCCGACGCCGTGCAGGCCGCCGGAGGTCTCATAGGCCTTTCCATCGAACTTGCCGCCGGCATGCAGCTTGGTCATGATGACTTCGAGCGTCGACTTGCCCGGAACCTGCGGATGGTTTTCCACCGGAATGCCGCGTCCGTTATCGGTGACGGTGAGGAAACCCTCGGTATCGAGATGGACCTCGATGAAATTGGCGTGGCCTGCGACGGCCTCGTCCATGGAGTTGTCGATGACTTCGGCAAAGAGGTGGTGCAGCGCCTTCTCGTCGGTGCCGCCAATATACATGCCGGGTCGCATGCGCACCGGTTCCAGCCCTTCGAGCACGCGGATCGACGAGGCACCGTAGTCGTCACCGGAATGAGACACGGGCGCTGGGGGCGGGGGCGTCGTGACGGCCGCAACGGCTGCTGGTTTCGGCTGCACGTTCACGTTCGCGGCTGCGGACACCGGGGCCTTCACGGGTTTTGCCGTGTCCTCGTTCTTTTCCGTTTCGCTGTTTGGTGCCACCGGAAGACCGGAGAAGAGATCGTTGCTATCGTCCATCATGTCCAAGGTTCAAAAAAGCGTGTCGTCAGAATTTCGCCAAGCGAATCAGTATGCCAATAGGGGCGAGTATAGCGCCAAACGTGCAGGGCGTGTGGCCTAACGCGGCGCACCCTATGCCACGACTATGTCAGGGTTTCGCAGCAGGAGGATTGCGCTGCCGCCCTGGCAATGGCAAGTCTCGCAGCCACGAATGAACGGTTAACCAAGTCATGTCCACAGCTCATTTCACGTTTTGTACTCTTTTCTGCCTGACTGTTGCGGCGATGCCGGGCGGTGCCGGGGCGGCGGACGGGCCGCTGCGGCCGTTCAAGGACGAGCTGTTTTCCAGCCAGACAGTGCTTTCCGCGGCCGATGGCGGCGCATCTGAGGTGATCGATTATCAGGAGATGCGCGATATCAACGGCCGCGACGAGGTACCCGAACGCCGGGTGAAGCGGCAATATGTGGATATGGCGCCCAAGACAGCGCAGGCGATGGAATCCGTGGCGGTTGAGGGCAGGGCGCTTGAGGTGGGCCGCGTCGGGCCATCATCCGGGCAGGCCTTCACCGTGATCTTCATTCACGGGCGCGGCGGCGACCGGCGGCTTGGCATGAACGACTATACGTTCGGTGGCAATTTCAACCGGCTGAAAAATCTGGCTGTCGCCAATGGCGGCACCTATTATGTGCCGAGCGTACGATCCTTCGATGCCAATGGCGTTGCCGACGTTTCCGCGCTGATCACCTATGCTGCTAGCAAATCCGGCGGCAAGCCGGTGGTGTTGGCCTGCGCCTCCATGGGCAGCTTCATCTGCTACGGCATCAGCCGCGACAAGGCGACGGTCGGCAATCTCAAGGGCATGGCGATCCTTGGCGGCGCGGTCGATCCCGATTTTCCGAAGAGCGCCTTTGCGAAAGCCAAAAAGCCGGTGTGGTTCACCCATGGCAGCGCCGACAAGGTCTATTCCGCCGACAGCCAGGCGACCATCTTCCGCACCTTGCTGAAGGCGGGAGAGCCGGCGCGCTTCACGCTTTTTGAGACAGGCACGCATGGAACGCCGGTGCGCATGACCGACTGGCGGGCGGTTTTGAACTGGATTTTGAGCCGATGAGGTCCAGTTTTGGTTCGACAGGCGCGAATTTCGGCAAATTGACTGACGTTTTGAAGCTTATGACTGCTTTTTTGTACCAATTGTCATCAGCTGCGTTTAAGGAAATATTCCGGGATTTCCGGCAGGGTTTCTGTCGCGATTAGGGGCCGCCTGGCGGCTGAGGTAAGGGGTGTCCGCGCCAGCGGCTCTCCGAGACAAAGGGAATGGGATACGCATGACGCCGAATGTTCGACCGCTTGTAGCCGGAAACTGGAAGATGAACGGCACCCGTTCGTCGCTCGATCAGATCAAGGCCATGGCAGAGGGCGTCAAGGGCGCGCTTTCCGAAAAGGTGGATGCGCTGATCTGCCCGCCATCGACGCTTCTTTATGTGGCAACCGCGCTTTGCGACGACAGCCCGCTGATGATTGGCGGACAGGATTGCCACCAGAATGTTTCCGGCGCGCATACGGGCGACATTTCCGCCGAGATGATTGCCGATTGCTTCGGCACCCATGTCATCGTCGGCCACTCCGAGCGTCGCACCGACCATGCCGAGACGGATCATCTGGTCCGCGCCAAGGCCGTTGCCGCCCATCAGGCCGATCTTATCGCCATCGTCTGCATTGGCGAGACGGCGGATGAGCGCAAGGCGGGCCAGACGCTCGATATCCTCAAGCGCCAGCTCGCCGGATCGCTTCCGGACGAGGCAACCGCCGAAAACACCGTCATCGCTTATGAGCCGGTCTGGGCCATCGGCACGGGTCTGACGCCGACCACGCAGGATGTACGCGAGGCCCATGCCTTCATGCGCGACGAGCTGGTCAAGCGCTTTGGCGATGAAGGCAAGACCATGCGGATTCTCTACGGCGGCTCGGTGAAGCCTGCCAATGCGCTGGAACTGATGGGTGTCGAGAATGTCGACGGCGCATTGATCGGCGGCGCGAGCTTGAAAGCCTCCGACTTCCTTTCCATCTATGCGGCATACGAGCAACTGACGGCTTGAGACACGCTTTCCTGCCACAGTGGCGGGAAAGGGGCTTGGAATAAGCCTTCGCCTCATGTAAAGAGCCGCGAAACCTTCTTTGTAGTGCTCCGCGCGGGGCATGGAATGGATTGTCATGCAGACCGTTTTGATTGTTATTCACCTCATGATCGTGCTGGCGCTTGTCGGCGTGGTTCTGATCCAGCGTTCCGAAGGCGGCGGCCTCGGCATCGGCGGCGGTTCGGGCTTCATGTCCGCGCGCGGAACGGCCAATGCGCTGACCCGCACGACGGGTATCCTTGCCGCGCTGTTCTTCGTGACGTCGCTCGGACTTGGTCTTCTGACCCGGTACGAATCGCGACCGACGGATATTCTGAACCGTATTCCGGCCACGCAGGGTCAGGGCAACGGCATTCTCGACACGCTCGGCCCGGCACAGACGCCGGCAACGCCGGCTCCGGCTGAGAATGGCGTTCCGACCAACAGCGGCGCTGCAGCACCTGCGCAGACCGCGCCTGCGCCGGCCACTGCTGGTGAAGCCGCTCCGGCACCGGCCAAGCCCGCCGATCCGAACACAGTTCCGACCGGTCAATAAGCCCGGTTATAATTTAACGCTCCGGCAGGCCAAAAGCCTGCCGGTTTTCTTTTGTTCGCATTTCGCCACATCCCATTGCCAATTCGTCAACAGCGAATTTGCAACAGCATGAAATTTGGGCTGGCGGAATCAGAGGTAAAAAGGTATCCGGTGAATCCCATGGCGCGATATGTATTCATCACAGGCGGCGTGGTCTCCTCTCTCGGTAAGGGCATCGCAGCTGCGGCACTCGGAGCATTGCTGCAATCCCGTGGTTATCGGGTGCGGCTTCGCAAACTTGACCCCTATTTGAACGTCGATCCCGGCACGATGAGCCCGACACAGCACGGTGAAGTGTTTGTGACGGACGACGGTGCCGAGACGGACCTCGACCTTGGCCACTATGAACGCTTTACGGGGCGTTCGGCGACCAAGACCGACAACATCACCACTGGCCGCATCTACAAGAACATCATCGACAAGGAACGCCGCGGCGACTATCTCGGCGCGACCGTTCAGGTCATTCCGCATGTCACCAACGAGATCAAGGATTTCGTGACCGAAGGTAACGACGATTACGACTTCGTCATCTGCGAAATCGGCGGCACGGTGGGTGATATCGAGGCGATGCCGTTCATGGAGGCGATCCGCCAGCTCGGCAACGACCTGCCGCGCGGCACCGCAATCTATGTTCACCTGACGCTGATGCCTTACATTCCGGCAGCCGGCGAATTGAAGACCAAGCCGACCCAGCATTCCGTGAAGGAGCTGCAGGCGCTTGGCATTCATCCCGATATCCTGCTGGTGCGCGCCGACCGGGAAATCCCGGAAGCGGAACGCCGCAAGCTTTCGCTGTTCTGCAACGTGCGTCCTTCCGCCGTCATTCAGGCGCTGGATGTTGCCAACATCTATGACGTTCCGATCGCCTACCACAATGAAGGTCTCGATTCGGAAGTGCTGGCCGCTTTTGGTATCGAACCGGCGCCGAAGCCGCGTCTGGAACAGTGGGAAGAGGTCTGCAACCGTATCCGCACGCCGGAAGGCGAGGTAACGATTGCGATCGTCGGCAAATATACCGGCCTCAAGGACGCCTACAAGTCGCTGATCGAGGCGCTGCATCACGGTGGTTTTGCCAACCGCGTCAAGGTCAAGCTGGAGTGGATCGAGTCGGAAGTCTTCGAAAAGGAAGATCCGACGCCCTATCTCGAAAAGGTCAACGGCATTCTGGTGCCGGGCGGTTTCGGCGAGCGCGGTTCCGAAGGCAAGATCATGGCGGCGCAGTTCGCCCGTGAGCGCAACGTGCCCTATTTCGGGATCTGCTTTGGCATGCAGATGGCAGTCGTGGAAGCGGCGCGTCATCTGGCCGGCATCGAGAATGCCTCCTCCACCGAATTCGGTCCGACGGCTGAGCCCGTCGTTGGCCTGATGACCGAGTGGGTAAAGGGCAATGAGCTGGAGAAGCGCTCCACCAAGGGCGATCTAGGCGGCACCATGCGTCTCGGTGCTTACAAGGCAGCGCTGAAGAAAGACACGAAGATCGCCGAAATCTACGGTTCCACGGATATTTCCGAGCGCCACCGCCACCGTTACGAGGTGAATGTGGACTATAAGGACCGGCTGGAAGAGTGCGGCCTCGTCTTCTCGGGCATGTCTCCTGATGGTGTGCTGCCGGAAACGGTGGAATATCCTGACCATCCCTGGTTCATCGGTGTGCAATACCACCCGGAACTCAAGAGCCGCCCGCTCGACCCGCATCCGCTGTTTGCCAGCTTCGTCGAAGCGGCGGTGGAGCAGAGCCGGCTGGTTTGACGGTTTGAATGAGATGAAGAGGGCCGCTTTTGCGGCCCTTTTTTATTGGGGTGCGCAAAGAAAGCGTCAGGCCAGAAGGTTGTGCTTCCTCAGCCATGCCTCATACCATCCAGGCCATTCTTGCGTGGGGGTTCCGGGCTTGCCCATGCCGAAGCCGTGGCCACCAGAAATGATTGGGTGAAATTCGACATCCACATCCGCCTTATCGCACGCCTGCTGCATGATACGGCTATTGGCGGGATTGGAAATCCGGTCGTCATCCGCCTGCGTGAGGAAGACCGGAGGGCAATCTTTGCTCACATGGCTTTCCACTGACCACTCTCGTGTTGCCTCCTCTGTCGGGTGCCTGCCGATAAGTGACCTCCGGGTCGATGTGTGGTCATAGGGCGCTGCAAGCGTGATGACCGGATAGATCAGGGCCGCAACATCCGGCCGGGCTGATTGCCTGTCGATGTCATCGACTGCTTCGTAAGACGCAAAAGCCGAGCGAGCGGCGGCCAACCCCATCAAGTGCCCGCCCGCAGAAAAACCAAGTGCGCCGATCCTGTGCGGATCGATCTGCCGGTCCGAAGCGCGTGCACGCACCAGACGAAATGCGCGCTGCGCATCCTGAAGCGGTGCCAGCGGTCCAGCAGCCCATCCTTCAATCGGCAGACGATAGGTGAGGACAAAAGCATAAATGCCTCTGGCCGCGAGCCAGCGTGCGGCGGGATAGGACTCCTTGCCTTCCTCGATGCGTTTATATCCACCGCCACCTGCAATGATCATTGCGGAACCATTTGGCTTTGCGGGAGCGAAAACCTCCAGGCTCGGTACGGCAATGTTGGTGACAGCGCCTTTTTTGCTTATATCCGGGACGCCGTTCGGACCACCGCCTCCCGGAGGCGGGCCGGGCCAAAGCGAAATCCATTGCCGATCGCCTTGCGCAAACAGACTTGGGACTTTCATGGCCGTGGCGAGGAAGGCACCACCAAGAAGCAGGCTGCGGCGGCAGATCATGATGTCATCCTCAATCGTGCACCTGGTTTCGGCATTCTCTCCGGAAGAACAGCTTACGGGGACGATTTAAAAACACCAAGAGTGGTCAGTACCGGGACATCCCAATGCTATGACCAATCGAACAAACAAAAAACGGGCCCGAAGGCCCGTTCTCTATTCCAGCGATAATCTCGACCGGCTTACTTCGGGCCGATCATGTTTTCCGGGCGCACATACTGGTCGAATTCCTCGTTCGTGAGGTATCCGCCGCCGACGGCCTCGTCGCGCAGTGTCGTGCCGTTCTTGTGCGCGGTCTTGGCGATCTTGGCGCAGATGTCGTAGCCGAGCTTGCTGTTGAGAGCCGTGACGAGCATCAGCGAGTTCTCAACGCCCTTCCTGATGTTGTCTTCGCGGGCTTCGATGCCGACGACGCAGTTGTCGGTGAAGGAGACGGCGGCATCGCCCAGAAGCTGGACCGACTGCAGGAAGTTGTAGGCCATCATCGGATTATAGACGTTCAGTTCGAAGTGCCCCTGCGAGCCTGCGAAGGAGAGCGCTGCATTGTTGCCGAAGATGTGGGCGCAAACCTGCGTCAGCGCTTCCGACTGCGTTGGGTTCACCTTGCCCGGCATGATCGATGAGCCGGGTTCGTTTTCCGGCAGCGACAATTCGCCAAGACCGGCGCGCGGGCCGGAGCCGAGGAAGCGGATGTCGTTGGCGATCTTGAACAGGGCTGCTGCTGCGGCATTGATCGCGCCATGCGAGAACACCATGGAATCGTGCGAGGCAAGCGCTTCGAACTTGTTCGGCGCCGTCACGAACGGCAGGCCGGTGATCTTGGAAATCTCTTCGGCAACCTTTTCAGCGAAACCGACGGGGGCGTTCAGGCCCGTGCCGACCGCCGTGCCGCCCTGGGCAAGCTTGGAAAGTGCGGGCAGGGTGAGTTCGATATTGGCAATCGCCGAGGCGACCTGCGCGGCATAACCGGAAAACTCCTGGCCGAGCGTCAGCGGCGTGGCGTCCTGCGTGTGGGTGCGGCCGATCTTGATGATCTTTTCGAACTGCTTGACCTTGGCTTCCAGCGCCGTGTGCAGGTGCTTGAGGGCCGGCAGCAGGTGGTGAACGATTTCTTCCACGCAGGCGATGTGCATCGCCGTCGGATAGGTGTCGTTCGAGGACTGGCTCATATTGACGTGGTCGTTGGGGTGAACCGGCTTCTTGGTGCCCATTTCGCCGCCGAGCATCTCGATTGCGCGGTTGGAAATCACCTCATTGGCATTCATGTTGGATTGCGTGCCGGAGCCGGTCTGCCAGACGACCAGCGGGAAATGCTCGGTCAGCTTGCCGTCGATGACTTCCTGTGCAGCTGCGATGATGGCGTCGCCTACCTTGGGGTCGAGGCCTGCAAGCGCCATGTTCGCACGGGCGGCGGCCTGCTTGACGATGCCGAGCGCGCGAACGACAGAGGCGGGCTGCTTTTCCCAGCCGATCTTGAAGTTGCCGAGCGAGCGCTGCGCCTGCGCGCCCCAATAGCGATCGGCCTGAACTTCAATGGGTCCAAATGTATCGGTTTCCGTCCGTGTGGCTGTCATCAATCTTGCCTTTTTACTCGTTTTCCTCCGCCAAAACGGCACTTCGCCCGCCTTGCGCGCGCCGATATATAGAATCATCGCGCTGGCAATGAAAGCGTTGCGAGGCATGCCTGGCAGATATTTCCCTTGGGACAGGGCGATTTTGGCGCTCATCCTGCCCGGTTAAGAAAAAGACCTTAGCGTGTCATTTTTACTACGTCGATAAAAGCCCGGAAAACCGGGGTTTCATCGGCTTGGAACGGCTTGGCCAACCACGGCAAAGTGAATGAAATAAATAGAAATTTAACCATTCTCGCCAATTCTGGAAATTACGTTTTTACGGTTTTGGCCGTAATATGAGGTTCATTTCGGGTGCGTTCTGGACTTCGGCGTTTTCTTTTCAACGGGCCGTCTATCGGCTAGACAAGCATGAAACTGGATGCTCCGTCTTCGTTGGCGGCGCTGGGTGCTACGAGGATCAAATTGCAAGTCACATCTGGAAAAACATCGGCAGCGCTGGTGCTGGCTCTCGGTCTTTCCGTTTCTACCGCTTTTCCCGGCAGCGTCGGCGCGGTAACGCTGATGGACCTTTTGCGTGGCGGGCCTGGCAAGGTTGCGCGCGATCGCGGTGAAATGCCGCCAGCCGGTATCGTCACCTCGCCGCCGACGGTCGGACCGAGCGCCGATGCATCCGATCCCGAGCCTCTACCGCGTGTTTCCGGTCCACGTTATTACGATTACAAGGCCGATACCGCACGCGCTGTGAACACCGCCAATTTCGGCGAGGGTCTTGCCAATGTGAAGTTCAGCGCCACCCCCGAAATCGGCAAGGCTCTGGAAGCCTATTACGGTGCCGGCGGCAAGGCGCTCTGGGTTTCGGAAGGCGAGCTGACTGCCCGCGCGAACGCCGTCATGGCGTTTTTGGAGACTGTTGGCGAAAGCGGCCTCGATCCGGCCGATTACAGCATTTCAGTACCCGCAAAGGACGTAACCGCCAGCATCAGCGCAGGCGCGAACGCATCCGGCACGCCGGTGGAAGTGGCTTCCGCATCGACCTCCGACGCCTATCAGCGCGCGCAGATGCAGTTCGAGCTTGCGCTTTCCGCCAAGGTCCTGGCCTATGTGCAGGATACGACGCGTGGCCGTGTCGATCCGAACCGGCTGTCCGGTTACCACGATTTCAAGCGCAAGACGGTGAACCTTGCGCCCGTGCTGAAGCTTGCAGGCCTCAGCCCGGATATCGCAGCCTATCTGCGCAGCCGTGAACCTTCGAACGCCGAATATCTGGCGCTGAAAGCCGAACTGGCCCGGTTGCGCAGCGAGGGTGATGCGGCCAACACGGTCAAGGTTCCCGCCGATCTGGTGCTGAAACCCGGCAACAGCAGCGGCGACATGGCGAGCGTCGTCAAGGCAATCGAACATCGCGCTTCGCCTGCCTTCAAGGCGGAACATGCGGCGATCATTTCCGGCTACCAGCAGACGCCGGATTATACGCCTGATCTCGTTGATCTGGTGAAGGCATTCCAGAGCGAAAACGGCCTGAAGGCCGACGGCGTCATCGGCCGCGCGACCGTGCGTGCCATGGTCGGCGAAAGCAACGACGCCCGGATTGCCAAGGTGCAGGTGGCGATGGAGCAGATCCGCTGGCTGCCAGCCGATCTCGGCCAGCGCTACGTCTTGATCAACCAGCCCGCCTTCATGGCCTATTACCACAATGACGGACAGGAACAGTTCGGCATGAAGGTGGTGGTCGGCTCCAAGGCCAACCAGACCTACTTCTTCCAGGACGAAATCCAGACCGTCGAATTCAACCCCTATTGGGGCGTTCCGCAGTCGATCATCGTCAACGAGATGCTGCCGAAGCTGCGCCGCGATCCGTCCTATCTCGACCGACTTGGTTATGAGGTACAGGTGGGTGGACGTGCGGTTTCTTCCACCAGCGTCAACTGGTTCGGCTCGACCAACGCCATTTCGGTGCGTCAGCCGCCAAGCAGCGACAATGCGCTGGGTGACCTGAAAATCCTGTTCCCGAATGCGCATGCTATTTACATGCATGATACGCCTGCCAAAAGCTTCTTCAACCGCGACATGCGGGCGCTGAGCCACGGCTGTATCCGTCTGGTCGACCCGCGCCGCATGGCGGCCGCTGTTCTTGGCACCAGCGTCGACAAGGTCAACGAGCAGATTGCAGCGGGCAAGAACCGCGCGGTGCAGGTGCCGGTGAAGATACCGGTCTACGTGGCCTATTTTAGCGCCTGGCCGGACAAGGCCGGCAAGGTGCAGTTCTTCGACGACGTCTACGACCGTGACAGCTACGTCCAGAAGGCGTTTGCGGTAACGACGAAGGCGCGGGCCGCGTCGATTTGATAGAAATCACATTGAGAAAAAGAAAGCGCCGGAAACGGTGCTTTTTTTGTTTTATGGTAAGGTCGCCACATGAATGATAGCGTTAAACGGCAGCATCCGCACTCCGCCATCCCGGACTTGGTCCGGGGTCCAGTGCGATCAGGTCTTTGATCGCGAAAGAGTTGTATCACGGCGCAGACGCGCCGTGGCTCGATGCCGGATCAAGTCCGGCATGACGGAGGAGAACAGCGCCGTCTCAAGCCGCAGCGGCGCCCTTTGCGACCAGCTGCTCGAACAACGCGGGCGTCAACGCAGTGAAATCATCTATCACGACATTTGGTTCGAGTTCGGCCATCGGCACATCCGAATAACCGAAGGTGACGCCGATCGATGGGACGGCCGCATTTTTGGCGGCGAGAATGTCGTTGATGCTGTCACCTACCATGACCGAGCGCTGCGGGTCGCCGCCAGCCTTTTCGATGGTGCCGAGAATATGGCGCGCATCAGGCTTGCGGAAGGGGAAGGTGTCGCCACAGGTGATGGCGGCGAAATATCGGGTGAGATCCAGTTTTTCGAGCAGCGGGAGCGCAAGGATTTCGGTCTTGTTGGTGCAGACCGCGAGCGTGATGCCAGCTGACGAAAGCGCATCCAGTACGCTGACGATACCGGGGTAGGGGCGGCTGTCGCCGGGCATTTCCGCGCGATAATGGTCAATGAAACGCTCGTACAGCGGCTCCAGTTCGGCTTCCGGCAATTCTACCTGACGCAGCGCGAAGGCCCGCTTGATCATCACGCGCGCGCCCTGGCCGACGAGATGCGTCAGGTCGTCATAGGTAACGGGGGCAAGACCGGCTGCGGCGATGGTGTGGTTGAGGCTGGAAACGAGATCGGCGGCGGTGTCGACGAGCGTACCATCGAGGTCGAAGATGGCGAGCGGGGAGAGCGGGCGGGATGTCACGGGAACTGGCCTCTTGAGAGAATGCTTTTGGCGATGATATCGATGCGTTCGTTGTGGCCAAGCCTAGGCAAACGGCTTTGTCTTTGCAACCGCACCACAACGTTCTGTTCGTTGCCTGCAAAAATGCTTTCGTTTGGCTTTCGACCCGTGTAAACAGCACGGCGACGACAAAGCTACCGGAGTTTCAGGCACATGGATGCCCGCCAGATGAAGATCAAGGCCGCCGAGGCCGCATTGTCCCATGTGCAAGACGGGATGCGACTTGGTATCGGCACGGGCTCTACAGCTGAGGAATTCGTCAGGCTTCTGGCGGAAAAGGTTGCTGCAGGCCTGAAGGTCGAAGGCGTGCCGACATCCGAGCGTACCGCGCGCCTTTGCGTGGAGCTTGGTGTGCCGCTGAAATCCCTCGATGAATTGCCGGAACTGGACCTTACCATCGATGGCGCGGACGAAGTGGATCACGGCCTTCGACTCGTCAAGGGTGGTGGCGGTGCGCTTCTGCGCGAAAAGATCGTGGCGGCGGCATCCGCCCGCATGATCGTCATCGCCGACCAGAGCAAGGTTGTGGAGACGCTTGGCGCTTTTCCGCTTCCCATCGAAATCAATCCGTTCGGTCAGGTGGCGACACAGATAGCCATCGAGAAACTGGCGGCGCGGTCCGGCCTCTCGGGCGACCTGACGATGCGTTCGTCGGGCGACGGCGCCTTCATGACGGATGGTGGACACCTCATTCTCGACGCATCTTTTGGCCGTATTCCTGATGCAGAAGCGCTTGCACGCGAGCTGAACACTATCCCCGGTGTTGTCGAGCACGGACTTTTCATAAATTTGGCATCGCTTGCCATCATTGCGGGTCCTGAAGGCGCCCGCGTGATGCAGGCAGTATAACAGGAGCGAGATTTTCATGATCAAACTAGCGGGACTGGGCAAAGCTGCCGCTGCTTCGATCCTCATTTCCGGCATCGTGTTCGGTACTGCCGCACGCGCTCAGGAAATTTCGGAAGCGCATATCGCCGCCGCACGGCAGGCGATCGCCTCTCTTGGCGTTACTGACCGTTTCGATGATATCCTGCCGGGTCTGGCGGAACGTCTGAAGGCCGAACTCATTCAGGCATCGCCGAATGTGCAGGACGCGATCACCGCGACTGTCGACGCCAAGGCACTTGAGCTTGCGCCGCGCCGCGCCGATCTGGAACGCGAGGCAGCACTCACCTACGCGCGCGCCTTCTCCGTCGAAGAGCTGAACGCCATCTCCACCTTCTACAGCAGCGAAGCCGGCAAGAAGCTTCTGAAGGACGGCCCTATCGCCACGCGCGAACTGATGAAGGCTGCCGACATCTGGGCCGCGGGCATCAACCGCGATCTGAACACCTCCAGCATGACCGAATTGCAGAAGGTGGCCGGCGCTGATCTGAAGCCGCTTCCGGCCGATCAGGGCAACACCGGTGGCGCTCCGGCTCACAAGCCCTGAGTGAAATAGATAGAGCGTCGGGTCCCAAAGCTCACGTTCAGAAATATTCAAAGCCCGGCCGCAAGGTCGGGCTTTTCATTTGTGCGTCGCAGCACCTATATGTGCCATGAATACGCCACAGCCCGCCTTGAGGCCGATGGCACGTGGTTTTGATCAGGGGTTTTGACTATGACAGCTTATGACTACGATCTTTTCGTTATCGGTGGCGGCTCGGGCGGCGTTCGCAGCGCCCGCGTTGCCGCCTCACTCGGCAAGCGTGTGGGAATTGCCGAGGAATACCGTTACGGCGGAACCTGCGTCATCCGTGGTTGCGTGCCGAAGAAGCTGTTCGTTTATGCCTCGCAATTTCCTGAGCATTTCGAGGACGCCGAAGGTTTCGGCTGGAGCGTTGGCGAGCGTCGTTTCGACTGGAAAAAACTGATTGAAGCGAAAGACAGGGAAATCACCCGTCTCGAAGGGCTGTACCGCAAGGGTCTGGATAACGCCAAGGCCGATATTTTCGACAGCCGTGCAGAGCTTGTCGATGCGCATACCGTGAAGCTGACGAAGACTGGTGAGACCTTCACGGCCGAGCGTATCGTGATTGCCGTTGGCGGTACGCCGAACGAACACAAGGCGCTGCCCGGCCACGAGCTGACGATCTCCTCCAACGAGGCTTTCGACCTGGAAGAGCTGCCGAAATCGATCCTGATCGCTGGCGGTGGTTACATCGCCGTGGAATTCGCCAATATCTTCCACGGACTCGGTGTCGAAACGACGCTGATCTATCGCGGCAAGGAAATCCTTTCGCGCTTCGATCACGATATGCGCAAGGGCCTTCATGAAGCGATGGAAGCCAAGGGCATTCGTATCATTCTTGAAGACGTCATTCAGGAAGTGAGCAAGGACGGTGCGGGCGGCTTTGTGGCACGGACGAAGCAGGGCAACTCGCTGCATGTCGGCTTGGTGATGCTGGCGCTCGGTCGCGATCCGAATACGCCTGGTCTAGGCCTTGAAAATGCCGGTGTGAAGGTGGATGCGCGCGGCGCAATCATCGTCAATGAGTATTCGCGCACGAACGTTCCTAGTATCTTCGCACTGGGCGACGTCACCGATCGGGTACAGCTGACGCCGGTGGCGATCCACGAGGCCATGTGCTTCATCGAAACCGAGTACAAGAACAACCCGACCAAGCCGGACCACGAGCTTATTGCCACTGCGGTGTTCTCGCAGCCGGAAATCGGCACGGTTGGACTTTCTGAAGAGGAAGCGGGCAAGAAATACCCGGAACTGGAAGTCTATCGCGCGCAGTTCCGTCCGATGAAGGCAACGCTGTCCGGGCGTCAGGAGAAGACGATCATGAAGCTGATCGTCAATGCCGCCGACCGTAAGGTCGTCGGCGCGCATATTCTCGGCCACGAGGCGGGCGAAATGGCGCAGCTTCTCGGCATCACGCTGAAGGCCGGATGCACCAAGGACGATTTCGATCGCACCATGGCTGTTCATCCAACAGCGGCCGAGGAACTGGTGACGATGTATTCGCCAAGCTACCGCGTGGTGAACGGCGAGCGCGTGTAACGCCGTCGCTTGCGCGACGTGATCACGTCTCCGCTTGGCTCGCCACCACTTGAAAACCGTTGTTTTCCGGGTGGTGGCGGGTTTGTTAAATCGTTTGAATTGACTTTTATGCACGTTAAACGCCCAAAACGGGCGGAATGGGCCCGATGGCCCTGACATCGGCTATGCAAAGCCTGTGCTTGGAGCTATAAGCCGCTCAATTTTTCGAGGCGGTCGTGCACAAATGCGCGGGCGAGAAAAGGGTAAGGACATGGCACAGAATTGGACACCCGGCAGTTGGCGGCAGAAACCGATCCAGCAGGTTCCCGAATATCCTGACGCGGCAGCGCTTGCGGCGACGGAAGCCACGCTTGCGACCTATCCGCCGCTGGTTTTTGCCGGTGAAGCCCGCCGCCTGAAAAAGCAGCTTGCCAATGTGGCAGACGGCAACGCCTTTCTGTTGCAGGGCGGCGATTGCGCCGAAAGCTTCCTCGAGCATGGCGCGGATAATATCCGCGACTTCTTCCGCGCTTTCCTGCAGATGGCTGTCGTCCTGACCTATGGTGCGCAGCTGCCGGTGGTGAAGGTCGGTCGTATTGCCGGTCAGTTCGCCAAGCCGCGCTCTTCCAACGTGGAAGTGCTCGATGGGGTGACGCTGCCGTCCTACCGCGGCGACATCATCAACGGCATCGAGTTCAATGAGACCTCGCGTGTGCCGAACCCCGAGCGACAGCTCGACGCGTACCGCCAGTCGGCGGCGACGCTTAACCTGCTGCGCGCTTTCGCAATGGGCGGCTACGCCAACCTTGAAAACGTTCACCAGTGGATGCTCGGCTTCATCAAGGACAGCCCGCAGGCGGATCGTTACCGCAAGCTGGCTGACCGGATTTCCGAGACCATGAACTTCATGCAGGCAATCGGCATCAGCGCAGAAAACAATCCTAGCCTGCGCGAAACCGATTTCTTCACCAGCCACGAGGCTCTGCTGCTCGGTTACGAAGAGGCGCTGACCCGCGTCGATTCGACCTCCGGTGACTGGTATGCCACGTCTGGCCACATGATCTGGATCGGCGACCGCACGCGTCAGCTCGACCATGCGCATGTGGAATATTTCCGCGGCATCAAGAACCCGATCGGCCTGAAGTGCGGACCGTCGCTGACGCCTGATAATCTGATCGAGCTGATCGACGCACTGAACCCGGCAAACGAGGCCGGCCGTCTGACGCTGATCTGCCGTTTCGGCCACGACAAGGTTGCCGACAGCCTGCCGAAGCTTATCCGTGCCGTGGAGAAAGAGGGCCGCAAGGTCGTCTGGTCGTGCGATCCGATGCATGGCAACACCATCACGCTCAACCACTACAAGACGCGTCCGTTCGAGCGCATCCTGTCGGAAGTCGAAAGCTTCTTCCAGATCCACCGCGCCGAAGGCACACATCCGGGCGGCATCCACATCGAGATGACCGGCAAGGACGTGACGGAATGCACCGGCGGCGCGCGCGCCGTGACGGCAGATTCGCTGTCGGATCGTTACCACACCCATTGCGATCCGCGTCTCAACGCCGATCAGGCACTGGAACTGGCTTTCCTTCTGTCCGAGCGCATGAAGAGCGGCCGTGACGAGAAGCGTCTGGCAATTGCTACTGCCTGACAGAGGCAGATCAAACAAAAAAGCCGCCGGATACTGCCGGCGGCTTTTTTTATGGTTGTCGGCCTGATTACTGGACGAGTGCCGGCTGCTGACAGCGAACGTCGGTGACGCGCACATCGGCTTCGCCGATCTTGACGCCGAGTACCAGCAGCACATTGTAGAGCAGCTGATCCACGGGCGCCGTGACTGCCGCGAGCGTGTTGGCAAGCGCTGACTGGATGCCCGCCAGACCTCCCAGATCGATATTAAGGAAGAGAAGCCTGATATCCAGATTGAGGTTCTTCAGCAGTGAACTGACAAGAGTGGTAACGGTATCCTTCGTGGAAACACTCTTGATCTTGGCCTGGGTGATATCCGACTGGGTAAAGGTCAGCTTGGTCTTCGTCATGTTCGTGGCATTGATGAGGGCGCTGCCATTGATGGCGAGCAGGGCCGAATCCACGATCGCGGTCTTGGTGACGCGCGGATCCTTGCCGAAATTGGCAAAGGCCGTGGTATCGACATTGCCAAGCGCGATTTCTGCGACGCCGGGAACGACTTCGACATCGACCGTACCCTGTCCGCCGCCCGTGCAGCGAATGTCGGCGAGCCGCGCTTCGGCATGGGCGACTTCCACATAGAGCGGAATATTGACCTTCAGACCGGCAATCGCCTGAAGCCCGTCAACCACGACACTGACCGCCAG
Organism: Rhizobium sp. TBD182; assembly: GCF_001950375.1. Classification (NCBI taxonomy): domain Bacteria; kingdom Pseudomonadati; phylum Pseudomonadota; class Alphaproteobacteria; order Hyphomicrobiales; family Rhizobiaceae; genus Rhizobium; species Rhizobium sp. TBD182. The sequence continues at coordinate 311,400 of NZ_BDLN01000001.1, forward strand.
CCGGGTTTGTGCGGTGCGCACCACGGTGCCCTGGCCGCCGACGGCAAGCGACGGCGTTTCGACGGGTGGTTCACCGATGGCGAGCGTCGTCTTGACCGAGGCTAGACCGAGAAGATTGGCGTTGAGGTTGAGCGCCAGCTGGTTGCCGCCATTGCCTGCCACGGCGGCGGCGTTGAGGAGATCGAAGACGCCTGCGGTGACCTTGAGGTTTTCGCCGCTACCGATCAGCTTGTCCGAGAACGGGCCGAGATTGAGGATTTCTTCAAGCTTGAGCTTGATGTTGCTCTTGTTGGCGGTTTTTGCCAGCGTCTTCAGAATGTTGGCCACAGCCGGCTGCAGGCCGGTGGTCTTCGTCAGCGCGTCCAGGAATTTGCCGTAGGTGATTTCCGTCTTCAGGACATCCTTGTAGGTGCCGGCTGTCAGGTTGAGATCGACAGCCAGCGCTTCGACGACATGCAGCGCGTTGACATCAGCAGCCACAAGCGCCTGGTAATCCATAACCTTGAGCGAGACCGTGGTGCCGAGCAGGCCGCCGAGCAGGCTGTTCAAAATGCCTTCATCGAGGCTCGCCAGTCGCGAGCCCACCGAAAATGCCGCGATCTTTTGGGATGAGGCCGTTCCGGCCGCGGAAATCTTGGGCGGCGTGGTGAAGGCGGAGGCAAAGAATATCTGGCCCTTTTCGACGATATTCACTTTCATCGCATTGGTGGGAAGTGCATTTTCGACGAAACGCTGGCCGACAGGCAGGGTCGCGTCCGGCTCATAGTGACCTTTGACGACTTCGGCATAACCGTTGCTCTTGGCAAATTCGTTCAAGGGGTCGAAAGGTTGAAGACCGTCCACGGTCAAGAGGCCATTCGGTGTCTTGACCCCGAGATTCATGCCGTTGAGGGCGAAATATTGCTGGACCGCCTTTTCGGGATCAGCGGCATTGGCCGCCGCTGATATGGCGGCAAGATCGGCGGTCTGCTGCAATTGCCGCTTCTGCAGGGTCAGATAGCCATAGTCGACGCCAAGCGCCAATATACCGATGAAAAGCGGTGCGGTAAGCCCGGCCGAGATGGCGATGTTGCCTGTGCGATCCTTCAGGAAACGGGGAAGCAAAGAAGAGATATTTTGCATGTCATGCTCCTCCGATCCGGATTGTGGAAAAACGCCGGATGACCGGCTCGGGCAGGGTGTAGCTGTAGAGGCTCCAGATCGGCAGATCACGGGCGTCATATTCCACCTTGACCGTGAACTGGTTGGCATTGGCGGGATCGGTGGCGACGTTGACCGTGAAACGCGTCTTGTCCATGAAGGCGTAGCTGAGGTCACTTTTGGTGACGAAATCACGGGCCAGCTGCTGGCGCTCGGTCGTATTCAGTCCGGCAACTGCCGTCCTTGCCGCGTCGGCGGCGATCTGCTGCACAGAATAGGCGGCCATCAGGTAGATACCGTAGGCAATCATTGTCAGCAGGACGAGAAAGAAAATCGGCGCGACGATAGCGAACTCGACAGCGGACGAGCCGGATCGATCACGAAGGAAATGCACTCCATTACGCATAAAGCACCCCCGTTTCTTCAGGCACCAAAGTCAGATGCCTTTATTCTTATTTTCGGAAATGCTAATTTATAGGTGTTAATTTTGTATTGATGTCGCTCTTATGGGTTGCAGGCCGGGAAAGCCCTTCGCGTTGATACCCATGGATTTCAGATCAGCCGAAGCCCTTTGAAGCTGGCGTGGCCGTCTTTGCCGATGATGATGTGGTCGTGCACCGCTATCCCCAGCGGCTTTGCCGTATCGATGATGGTTTTGGTCATCTCGATATCGGCACGCGAGGGGGTAGGGTCTCCACTCGGATGATTATGTATTAAAATCAAAGCCGTAGAGGAAAGTTCGAGGGCGCGGCGCACCACTTCGCGCGGGTAAACC
>NZ_BDLN01000001.1:313324-334235 GCF_001950375.1 Rhizobium sp. TBD182
CGTGTGGTCCACGGTTCCCTGACCCTGCACCTCGTCGGCGATCAGGACGTTGCGCTTGTCGAGGAACAGGATGCGGAATTGCTCACGGGTTTCATGGGCCATGGCGGCATGGCAATAGTCGATGACCGAAGACCAGGAGCCGAGAATCTGCTTGTTGCGGATTTCGCCCTTCAGCATGCGCTGGGAAACGGAGGCGACGAGCTTCAGATCGAGCGCCACGGCCTCACCCACGCCCTTCACCTCCTGCAACAGCGGCAGCGGCGCGCCAAGCACACCGCCAAGAGTACCAAAGCGGGCGATCAACGCTTTGGCGATGGGTTTGGTATCACGCCTCGGTATCAGCCGGAAAAGCAGAAGCTCCAGCAGTTCGTAATCGGCAAGGGCGGTATCGCCGCCGTCGCGATAACGCGCCCGCAGCCTGTCCCGATGGCCGTGATAGTGTGCGATCTCCGCTTCCGGCTCCGCAACGGCTGCGGGGTGTTCCGAGTTCTTCTTCACCGCACTTCGCGGTTCGGCAAAGAAGCCGCGCTCATCCGTTCCGTCGAACAGATCGCCGTTTCCCGCCTGAAAGCCGGAGGTCGATGGAAGATCGGCGGAAGGCGAGGCAGGGCGTTTTGCCATGGCGGTCTGGCCTTATGCGAGTGGCGGCAGGCCCGGACGGTCAAAGCCGCCCGGCGACAGTGTGAAGATTTCGCAACCGGTCGCGGTTACGCCGACCGCATGTTCGTATTGCGCGGAAAGGGAGCGGTCGCGCGTTACTGCCGTCCAGCCATCGGAGAGTACCTTCACATGCGGCTTGCCGAGGTTGATCATCGGTTCGATGGTGAAGATCATTCCCTCGCGAATCTCCGGGCCTTCGTCCGGGCGGCCGTAGTGCAGGATATTGGGGGTGTCGTGGAACAGGCGTCCAACGCCGTGGCCGCAGAAATCACGCACCACCGAGCAGCGTTCCGCCTCGGCATAGGCCTGAATAGCCGCGCCGATCGCGCCGGTGCGCACACCCGGTTTCACTGCCGCGATGCCGAGCATCAGGCATTCATAGGTCACTTCCATCAGACGTTCAGCCGCGCGCTTGATCGTGCCAACCGGATACATGCGGCTCGAATCGCCGTGCCAGCCGTCCAGGATATAGGTCACGTCGATATTGACGATTTCGCCTTCACGAAGCGGCTTTGCGTCCGGAATGCCGTGGCAGACCACATGGTTGATAGAGGTGCAGACGGATTTCGTATAACCGCGGTAATTCAGTGTTGCCGGCAAAGCGCCATGGTCGGCGCCGAACTCGAAGACGAAACGGTCGATGGCATCAGTCGTCACACCCGGCTTGACGATTGCCGCCAGTTCGTCGAGGCAACGCGCCGTCAGCTGGCACGCCTTGCGCATCCCGTCGAAATCCTCAGGGGTATAAAGGCGGATGACGCCGGTATTCTTGAGGGGGGCGGAGGCTGCGTCGATATAGGTGACCATCATAGTGCTTTCTGTCTCTTTACGTCCCTGTTCATAAAACAGCCGGACGCCATTCGTCCATCTTAACCGTTCCCGTGACTGAAATTTGTGCCGGGGAAACGTCGCATTTCACCGCATAGGCCTCCACGCCGCGCGACATGGCTCGCTGAAACGCCAGCGCATAGACCGGATCCAGATCATCGCAGATGCGCATCCGGTCGCAATCGTTGCGCTGAATGAGATAGAGCATCACCGCACGGTGACCCGCCTCCGCTGCGTCGCCCAGCTCCTCCAGATGTTTGGCGCCGCGTTTGGTGGCGGTATCAGGGAATTCGGCCAGACCTTTTTCGCGCATGAAATGCACGTTTTTCACTTCCACATAGGCATCCGGCCGCCCGATTTCGGAAAGCAGGAAATCGATGCGAGAACTGCGGCCGTATTTCTGCTCGCGCCGGATCGTCGAATAGCCGGCAAGCTGCGGGATGCGGCCATTGAGGATCGCTTCTTCCGCCAGCCGGTTCGGCATGCCGGTATTGATGCCGACCACGGTGCCATCGGCCTCGACCATTTCCAGCATATGCCGGTACTTGCGGGTTGGGCTGTCATGCTCGGACAGCCAGATACGCGAGCCGGGCGTGGTCAATCCGCGCATGGAGCCGGTATTGGGGCAGGAGCCTGTAATCGCCGTGCCGTCCTCCAGAACAGCGTCGAAGAGGAAACGCTTGTAGCGGGCGATCAGCGTTGCGGGAACGAGTGGGGGTGTAAAGAGCATGTGGCCTGAAAGGTGAGAAGTGGGGGCGGGGTCAGGACAGGACGTAGGTTCCGGGTGCATCGCCGAGCACTGGTCGCTTGCCGTCTCCCGGCGCCCTTGCCTTTACCTTCTCGCCATTCTGGCTTTCGATCCAGTTTTGCCAGTGCACCCACCATGATCCCTTGTGGGCCGTGGCTGCGGCCTGCCAGGCATCGAAGTCTCCGGATGGTGACGCGCCTGTCCAATATTGGTATTTTTCGGATTGCGGCGGATTGACCACACCGGCTATGTGGCCGGAAGCGCCGAGCACGAATTCCACGGGGCCGCCGAACAGTGCCGCCCCCGTGAAGACCGATTTCGCTGGCGCGATATGGTCGTCGCGGGTGGCGAGATCATAGACGGGGATGTTTATGTCGCCGAGGTTGATCCGCTTGTCCGCCACGCGCATCAGCCCGCGGGCGAGATTGTTGTCGAGATAACAATTGCGCAGATAGAAGGAATGGCAGGCAGCGGTCACCCGGGTCGAATCTGAATTCCAGTAGAGGAGATCGAAGGGCAGGGGTTCCGTGCCGCGCAGATAATTATCGACCATATAGGGCCAGATGAGATCGGAGGCGCGCAGCATGTTGAAGACTGTGGCCATGATCGAGCCATCGAGATAACCGACGGCCTGCATGTGCCTGTCGAGCGCGGCGAGCTGGCCTTCGTCGATGAAGACCTTGAGGTCGCCCGCATGGATGAAATCCGTCTGGGCGGCGAGAAGTGTGGCGCTGCGAATGCGCTCATTGCCTTCCTGCGCATGCAATGCCAGGGCCGAAGACAAAAGCGTGCCGCCGACGCAATAGCCGATGGCGTTGATCTCTTTTTCGTCGGTTTGCTCCTCGATCGTGTCGAGGGCAAAATCGATACCTTCGCGGATATAGTCCTCCCAGCCCTTGTCGGCCAGCCTGGCGTCCGGGTTGATCCACGAGACCATGAACACGCTGTGACCCTGATCGAGACACCATTTAACGAAGGATTTCTGTGGGTTGAGATCGAGGATATAAAATTTGTTGATCCATGGCGGCACGATGAGCAGCGGCCGTTTGAAGGCCTTTTTCGTCGTCGGCGCGTAATGGATGATCTCGCAGAGCGGGCTTTTGGCAACCACCTTGCCTGATGTGATGGCGATGTTCTGGCCGATGACGAATTTGCTGTAATCGGTCTGGCGCAGTTTCAGATGGCCGTGGCCGGCCGCGACATCTTCGGCAAGCTGTGCCATGCCCTTGACGAGATTGGCCCCGCTGGACGCGACCGTCTCGCGGAAGACCTGCGGATTGGTGAAGACGAAGTTGGCCGGCGAGAGGGCTTCCGTCACCTGGCGCATGTAAAACAACGCCTTGGTGCGGGTGTGCTCGTCCAGCCCTTCGGCTTCCATAACCATCCGGTCGGCAAAACCGACGGTGGTCTGATAGGCTTTGAGGAGAAAATCGAAAAACGGATTGGCCTGCCAGTCCGCGTCGGCAAAACGCCTGTTCTTTCGCTCTGCCGGGCCGGTCTCCGCGGCCTTTTCCGAGCGGGAATCGGCATCTTCCGAAAACTGTGCCACCGATTTTGTCCACAGATCGAAATAGCTGGAAAGCAGGTGGGTCTGCGCTTCGAGTGAACGCTTCGGTTCTGCCATCCAGTATTCGGCGACATCGGAGAGCGTCTTGACGATGTCGGTCATCGGATCGGCGCTGGTCTGCGGAATTTCACCGCGTTCGCGGGGCGCCAGCCATTCGGACGCGGCTTTGCCGAGATTTTCCAGCGCGCGGGCGATGTTGACCGCAAAGGCTTCCGGGTCGCGGATCAGGTAAGCCTCGGCGGATGTGGCGTCGAAACCGGGCGTTTTGCCACCCTTTTTCTCTGCCCCGCCGTCAACACCTGCCATGCGCTGTCCTCCACCAAATTTGTGTTTGCACATTCTGCATGAAAACGAATACAAGTTCCACCAGCAAGGGGAGGCCACGAAGAGCCGAACCGCAGTCGAATTCGATATCGGCGATATCCTTACAGGCGGAACATGACGATGGGCAAGCACATGGGTACATGGGGAAGATTTGCGGAAAACGCTGGAAGGATCGCCCTTCTTTCGCTTTCCGGCGCCATGCTCGTTACAGTACTTGCCGCCTGCAAGACCCCGGCACCGATCGTCGCACCGGCCCATATGCCCCACCCGCAAGCCCAGATCGTCGGCCCGCGCCCCGTCAGCGACAATGTGGTGAGCCAGAGACGCGATACCGGCACCTATCCAAGCTTTTCAGCGCCGATTACGGCTGCCGGCAGCCAGATGGGGGATGACGAGGCGTCCAAAATGGAATCGAACCTGTCGCGCCTCGGTGCTGCACGCCGCAACGGCCAGATTTCGGAAGCTGAATACAAACGCCGAGTCGCGGAATTGCGGGCGCTTGGCGAAAACCAGAAGCCAGTTGCGACGCCTGCTACGCAGTGAGGTCTTCCGTTCGTCGTTCTGGGGCCTTTACCGAGAATCGACAACCTGTGGATCTCGAGATTCGCTCGGCACAAGGCCGAGGATAACGGCAATCCTTGTGCTTCATTCTGTTACCAAGCCGCTCTCATAACCCCTTATTTACCCTGCCTTTGAACCATATGCTTACTGAAGATGTTAAGCGGATGGATGCGCTTTGCCGCTTATGATGCGGTCATAACAAACAGGCCGCTGAAAAAGCGGTAGACAGGGTGAAATATCATGAGATGCATCGCTGCTTTGCTGGTTCTTGCCGGTTTTGCGCTCGCACCCGCGCAGGCGCGGGCGCCGTACATCAACATCGGAACGTCAGCGCCTCAGGGACGATGAAAGTTGAAAAACGCCGGTCAGTCGTTTCCGGCGGCTTCGCTGAGCATATCGAGGTCCGGCACTGTAATATGACGGTTGTTCTCGATGCTGATCGTGCCTTCCTTGCGCAGCTTAGTCATTTGCCGGCTAACTGTTTCGATGGTGAGACCTAGGAAGTCAGCTATGTCTGCGCGCGATAGCGGCAGGTCGAACGTTGATTTATCGTCCTTTTCCGGATCGATATGCGTGGCGATCATATAAAGGAAGCTGGCAACCTTTTCCTGTGCCGATTTTCGGCCAAGTGTCAGCATCCAGTCGCGCGCCTCATCCAGTTCCTTCAGAGACTGGCTGTGAAGCTTGCGTTCCATATCCGGCACTTCGGAAACCATGCGGTCGACGATGCGGCGCGGGAACAGGCAGATTTCCACATCGGTTGCGGCTTCCGCCGTCATCTTGCTTTCCGCCATGAACGGGCGGCCGAGAAAATCCGGTGCAAATTGCAGGCCGACGATCTGCTGGCGGCCATCCGACATCATCTTCGAGAGCTTCACCACGCCGTTGAGAATGTTGCCGTAGGAGCTGACAAGCTCCCCCTGGGCAAGCAGCTCGTTGCCCGCTTCCAGCTTCTTACGGCTGGAATGACGGTTGAGGTCGCAGAGCTGCTGCGGCGTCAACGTGCTGCAAAGACCACCGTGACGCGCCTCGCAGGAGCGGCATACGACGGGATATTCCGAATTGTGGATGGTCTTCTGTAGCGTGTCCATCAGCCTTTTCCGATGCTGGCTTTAAGGGACGAATGCGACCGCAGGTGTAAAATCCGGTCTTTTCGAAGGCTTGCGCCGCGTAGTCGTCGCCCCCGCGTCTACTTTAGCAAGAACTTAAGGTGCAATTTGATTGAAGTCAAAGTTGCAAACTGTCGCAGCCGTTACTGAAGGGGAGGAAATCGACATTTTCTTGATAAAAGGCAAATCCGGGGATGAATACCGAACTTCTTCGCAAATATTCGGGCGCCGTGCCGCGTTACACGAGCTATCCTACCGCGCCGCACTTTCACGAGGGAATCGATAATGGCACCTATCGCCGCTGGCTCGGCGAGCTTGGCCACCGGAACCGGATATCGCTTTACCTGCATATTCCCTATTGCGACCGGCTGTGCTGGTTCTGTGCCTGCCACACCAAGCACACGCTGAAATACGAGCCGATTGCCGTTTATCTTGAGGCACTTAAGCGGGAGATAGCAGCCGTCGGCTCGCTTGTTTCCCCCGATGCAGTGGTCAGCGCGGTGCATTTTGGCGGCGGTTCTCCCACTATGCTGAGGCCTGAAGACATGGTGGGCTTGATGGACTGTCTAAGACGCCATTTCACCTTTGGTCTGGCGCCCGAAATCAGCGTGGAAATGGACCCGAACGATCTTGACGAAAGTCGCTATGACGCGCTTGCCGTCATCGGCATGACGCGCGCGAGCCTCGGTGTGCAGGACTTTGATGACAAAGTGCAAAAAACCATCAACCGGATTCAGACCTTCGAGCAGACGGAATCGGTGGTAGATGCCGTGCGGGCAAGGGGCGTTCACTCGGTCAATTGCGACATTCTCTATGGCCTGCCGTTCCAGACCTGCGAGACATTGCAACAGACGGTTGACCAGATCATCTCACTCGACCCCGACCGGATCGCGCTGTTCGGTTATGCGCATGTTCCGTGGATGAAAAAACACCAGTCGCTGATCCCTGAACAGGCATTGCCAGATATTGCCGAGCGCTACCGCCAGATGACGATGGCGGCGGAGATGCTCAGCAAGGCGGGTTACAGGGCAATCGGGATCGATCACTTCGCCAAGCCCGCCGACACTCTGAGCCGGGCGGTCGAGACGGGGGAGCTGCGGCGGAATTTTCAGGGCTACACCACTGACACGGCCGATGCCCTGATCGGGCTTGGTGCATCCGCGATCGGCCGGCTGCCCCAGGGCTACGTGCAGAACATGGTGGCGACAGGGGAATATCAGCGGATGGTGGGCGAGGGTGGTTTCGCGGTTCTCAAGGGAATAGAATTGTCCGAGGAGGATCACCTGCGCTCCTATGTCATCGAGCGGCTGATGTGCGATTTTTCGCTCGATCTGGGCGATTTGAAGCGGCGTTTCGGCAAGGCCAGCCATTCCGTCAGCATGGAGGCGCAGCTTTTCGCTGGCGGCGACAGGGACGGTGTGGTGCGGATGGATGGCGATGTTTTTGCCGTGACGGAGGCGGGAAAACCCTTTGTCCGTCATATCGCGGCAACCTTCGACGCCTATCTCGGCAGCGGACGCGGCCGTCATTCGGTTGCTGTTTAGGCAACAGTTTTAAGGCAAATTTCAAAGTTACGTCACGAAACCATTGGCTTTTTTGTGCGACTTGCCTATGTGGTGCGTCAGACAGGATATTTAATACGAACGACAATAAGGATTATGGGCGTGACAGCTACATTCGACAAGGTTGCCGACATTATCGCCGAAACCAGCGAAATCGACCGCGAAACCATTACGCCGGAAAGCCACACGATCGACGATCTGGGCATCGACAGCCTCGACTTTCTGGATATCGTTTTCGCCATCGACAAGGAATTCGGTATCAAGATTCCGCTCGAGCAGTGGACGCAGGAAGTCAACGAAGGCAAGGTTACCACCGAAGAATATTTCGTGCTGAAGAACCTCTGTGCCAAGATCGACGAATTGCGCGCAGCCAAGGGCTGAGGCGATAATGCCCGCTTCGAGCGGGCATTTCTTTTTCTGGACCTGACCTTCAGGGACGGGTCGTAACCGACCAGAAACGGGCCGGACGGATGCTGCTTGAATATTTTCAGATGATCGACAAGGTCGAAGCCGTGGATATGGCGACGCGCACATTGAAGGCGCGGTCTGTCGTTCCCGACAAAAGCCCGGTTTTCGAGGGACATTTCCCCGGCATGCCGCTGGTTCCGGGCGTGCTTCTGATCGAGACCATGGCGCAGGCTTCCGGCATGATGGTTCTGGCGTTCAGCGATTTTTCCGCCATGCCCTTCCTGATGTCGGTTGACGGCGCCAAGATGCGCACCTTCGTGGAGCCCGGCGCGGTTCTCGATATCGAGGCGGTGCTGGAACATGACGGTTCGGGTTTTGCAGTCACCAAGGCGAAGATCACTTGCGAAGGCAAGAAGGTCTGCGATGCGCAGCTGAAGCTCAGGACAATGCCTTTCAGCGAAATTCCGCTCGCGCCTATCGTCAGGAAGCGGGCCGAGGAAGTCGGCCTGATGGCGGCGATTGCCGCGGATGCGCAAAAATAAGCGCTTCCGCTGATGCCGGGAGACGGCCTTTTTCCCCTAGACCCGGTTTTGATTCACGAAAATCGTGGGCTTGTGCTGGCGGATCGGGCCTTCACCATTGCCAATCCGCATCGCGCGCTTTATTCCGCAACGCATGGAGTGGTCGTTTGCGACCGCTGTTGGATAGCCGTGACCGCTTCAATGGGTCAGGCTGCAAAGGATGACAGACGATGAAATCTGACAATGATGTGGTGATAACCGGGGTCGGCATCGTGACCTGTCACGGCGTCGGCAGCCAGGCGCATCTTGCGCTTCTTTCGGGAACTGCGGCGCCGGCAACGGTGATAGAGACCGAAAAGTTCAAACCCTATCCGGTTCATCCCATGCCGGAAATCGACTGGTCCACGCAGATTGCCAAGCGCGGCGACCAGCGCCAGATGGAAAACTGGCAGCGTCTCGGCGTTTTTGCCGCCGGCCTCGCGCTTGATGATGCAGGGCTGAAGGAAAACGCGGAAGCCTGCGCTACCATGGACATGATCGTGGCTGCGGGCGGTGGCGAGCGCGACATCAATGTTGATACGCTGATTGTCGATGAGGCGCTGAAGCGCAACGACCGCGAAGTGCTGCTCAACGAGAAGCTAACGACGGAATTGCGTCCGACCCTGTTTCTCGCCCAGCTTTCCAATCTGATGGCAGGTAACATTTCCATCGTTCACAAGGTCACAGGGTCCTCCCGTACCTTCATGGGCGAGGAAGCAGCCGGCATTTCCGCAGTCGAGACTGCGTTTCACCGTATCCGTTCCGGCGAATCCAGCCACGCCCTGGTGGGCGGCGCCTTCTCGGCCGAGCGCCCGGACATGATCCTGCTGTTTGAAGCGATCGGCGCGCATGCGCAGGGCGATTGGCAGCCGCTTTGGTCGCGTGGCGGCCAGGACGGCGGCGGCATGATTTCCGGTTCGCTGGGAGCCTTCCTGGTGCTGGAATCGCGCAAGCACGCCAGTGAACGCGGCGCACGCATCTATGCCCGTATCGACGCCATCGAGGGCGATCGCGGTAGCCGTGATGACGGCAAGATGGAAAAGCGCATGGAACGGCTGCTTGCCCCTGCAAAGGACAGTGCTGCGACCGTCGTGTTTTCCGGTGCGAGCGGTTACGACGCCGTGACGCAGCGTGAAAAGAATATTCTCGAAAAAGCTTTGCCGCAGGCCGTCATTCGCGGTTTCGGCGGTATCACCGGCCATGGACTTGAAGCACAGTTCCCGCTTGGGCTGGCGCTTGCTGCCCTGACGCTTGAAAGCGGCGCGAAGGTTCCTACTTTCGATGGCGCCGCGGAAAAGCCTATGGGCGAGGCGGCCAGCGAAGCGGTCGTCACCACCGTCGGCCATGTTCGCGGCGAAGGTGTTGCCGTTCTGTCCCGTGACGTGTGAGGAGAAAAGACCATGACTTCCAACTTCAAGGATCATCTCGGTCGCCCGATCGTTGCAGTCACCGGTATGGGCATCATCACATCGCTCGGGCAGGGTCTTGCCGATAACTGGGCGGCTCTGACTGCGGGCAAGTCGGGCATCCACAAGATCACCCGTTTCCCGACGGAGGGGCTTTCCACAAGGATCAGCGGCACCGTCGATTTCATCGACATCCCGGTTCCGAATTCCGTCGAGCGCTCTTATGCCTTTGCACGCGAGACAACCATTGAGGCTTTGGCGCAGGCCGGCATCTCGGGCGATTTCGATGGCCCGCTGTTTCTGGCTGCACCACCGATCGAGCCGGAATGGAGCGCCCGTTTCGAGCTTGCCGACCGGTCTCCGCCGGCCGCCCAGCCGGGTGATGCCTATGAACGGTTCCTGACGGCTTTCCGTCAACGTCCGGACCCGGCGTTTCAGGAAGCGGCTCTTTTCGGCGCGATTTCGGAGCGTCTTTCGGACCGCTTTGGTACACGCGGCCTGCCGGTCACGCTCTCGACGGCCTGTGCATCCGGCGCGACCGCAATCCAGCTTGGTGTCGAGGCTATCCGCCAGGGCCGCACCGAGCGCGCGCTGACGGTTGCTACAGACGGTTCGGTCAGCGCCGAAGCGCTGATCCGCTTTTCGCTTCTTTCGGCGCTGTCGACCCAGAATGAGCCGCCGGAAAAGGCATCCAAGCCGTTCAGCAAGGACCGCGACGGTTTCGTGATCGCCGAAGGTGCGGCAACGCTGGTGCTGGAATCGCTGGAATCGGCGATTGCGCGCGGCGCGAAGGTTCTCGGCATCATCAAGGGCGCCGGTGAAAAGGCGGATAGCTTCCACCGCACGCGTTCCTCGCCAGATGGCGGCCCGGCGATCGCGACGATCCGCGCCGCACTTGCGGATGCGGGCGTTGCTGAAAGCGATATCGGCTACATCAACGCCCACGGCACCTCGACGCCGGAAAACGACAAGATGGAATATGGCTCGATGCTTGCCGTCTTCGGCGAAGGCCTGAAAGACATTCCGCTGTCATCCAACAAGTCGATGATCGGCCATACGCTGACGGCGGCCGGTGCTGTGGAGGCGGTGTTCTCGTTACAGACCATGCTGACCGGCACCCTGCCGCCGACGATCAACTACAACAACCCTGATCCGACCATTTCGCTCGATGTGGTGCCGAATGTGAAGCGGGACGCGACAGTCAATGCCGTGCTTTCCAACTCCTTTGGGTTCGGCGGGCAGAATGCCAGCCTTGTCATGACGCGTGAACCGGCTTAACCGGTTCCGCCAGAAGACAGGGGCGTTTCCGGCCTGAACGAAGCCCGGGAACGCTCTCGCTGGTGTGACTACACATTCCGACCGCAAAACCGTTACAGAGTTCTGCTGGAATTACTCTTGAGATAGACGCCTCCGGGCGAAGGACTAAAAACATGCGCGCTCTTCAACTTGTGGACGACCGGAAGCTCGAAAAAGTGGACCTGCCTGAACCCGATGCACCAGGTCCGGGCGAGGTGACGCTGCGCGTCAAGGCCGTGGCGCTGAACCACATCGACGTCTGGGGCTGGCGCGGCATGGCTTTTGCCAAGCGCAAGATGCCGCTGACCATCGGTGCTGAGGCTTCCGGCGTGGTGGAGGCCATTGGCCCGGGCGTTTCGAATGTGCTGCCTGGCCAGCTCGTCGCGATCTACGGCGCGCGCACCTGCGGGATCTGCAAGCCGTGCCGTGAAGGCCGTGACAATCTTTGTGAACATGTTCAGGGTGTACACGGTTTCCATCTTGACGGCTTTGCGCAGGAAAAGATCAATATTCCCGCCCGCCAGCTCGTTCCGGCGCCGCATGGCGTCGATGCCATCGGCGCGGCTCTGGCGCCTGTGACCTTCGGCACGGTCGAACACATGCTGTTTGACAATGCCAAGCTGGAATCGGGCGAAACGATCCTCGTGCATGCCGGCGGTTCCGGCATCGGCACGGCGGCGATCCAGCTTGCAAAGAAGATGGGCTGCACCGTCATCACCACGGTCGGCTCCGACGACAAGATCGAACGGGCGAAGGCTCTGGGTGCCGATCACGTCATCAACTACCGGACCGACCGTTTCGAAGGCGTCGTGCGCAAGCTGACGAAAAAGAAGGGTGTAGACGTGGTGTTCGAGCATGTCGGCAAAGACACCTGGGCGGGATCGATGTTCTCGCTGAAGCGTGGCGGCCGTCTCGTCACCTGCGGCTCAACCTCAGGCGTATCGACCGATATCAACCTGATGATGCTGTTCCAGCAGCAGCTGAAGCTGCTCGGCTCCTTCGGTTGCCGCATGGAAAACATGGCCAACGCCATGCAGAAGATGGCGCGCGGCATCGTTCATCCTGTTATCGACACAGAAGTCACCTTCGAGGATATCGACCGGGCGCTGGAGCGCATGGAAACGCGCCAGGTATTCGGCAAAATCGTTCTGCGGATGGATTGACGCCTTGAAACTGTTCATTACGCGGATCGTCCTGAAGCTGGACCATTTCCGGCAATGGCTGATTGCGACGTTTGCCTTCGGCCTTCTCAATCTGCTGAAGATATTTCCAGCTGACGCGGGAATTCGCGCTGCCGACAGGCTGGCGCGCTTCGTGGGGCCGAAAACCGGCCGCCACAAGCTGATGCTCTACAATCTGGCGCGCGCCTTTCCGGAGAAATCCGAAGAGGAGCGGCTTACCATCGCAATGGACAGCTGGGGCAGCATGGGGCGGCTTGCGGCGGAATATGTCTTTCTCGACAGGCTGTTCGATTTCGATCCGGAAAATAGCGAGCCGGGCCGTATCCGGGTCGAGGGTATTTCGACCTTTATCGAGCTTCGCGATAACCCGCGGCCCTTCATCGTATTTACTGCCCATAGCGGCAATTTCGAATTGTTGCCGGTGGCCAGTTCTGCCTTCGGTCTGGATGTGACGGTGCTGTTCCGGCCGCCGAATAATCCTTTCGTGGCCGACAAGGTGTTCAAGTTCCGCAAGGAACGCATGGGCAATCTCGTGCCGTCGCATGCCGGCTCTTCCTTCGCGCTTGCGCGGCAGCTGGAAAGGGGCGGCGGTGTCGGCGTGCTCGTCGACCAGAAGTTCGGCAAAGGCTTGACGACGAAGTTCTTCGGCCATGAGGTGCGCACCAACCCGCTTCTTGCCAAGCTGGTGCGGCAGTTCAATTGCGATGTCTATCCCGCCCGCTGCGTGCGTCTGCCTGATAACCGCTACCGGCTGGAAATAGAGCCGAGGGTTGAAATTCCGCGCGATGAAAAAGGAAATGTCGATATTCAGGCGACGGCGCAGCTTTTGAATGACAAGGTGGAAAGCTGGGTCCGCGAATATCCCGAACAATGGCTGTGGTATCACGACCGTTGGGACGTTAAACACCAGATCTGATTATTTGCAGCGCGGCCGAATTTCTAGTGATTTTTTACAGAATTCGGCCGTAAAATTGCGTTTTTAAGTATTTTTACTTATTAGTGGAACCTTATTTTTCGTTCATGGATTATCGAAATTGAAAAAATAGCAGTAGCTATGATATTTTAGAGATTAATCCCTGCGGCGGTCCTGCGTGTCGTTACGTCATTTTTTAATGCACAGACGCTACAATGAGGGGATAAGTGTCTATCCATTCGGATTGGGAGCGGGCTGTTTGCCCGTTCAGGGAGAGTTGGGTTGAAAGATTTGATTGAGCTGTTCTGGCTGCGTTATACGGAACTGCAATCAGCGGTTGGTAAGAACGAGGCCGACAAGATCGCAGTGCTGGAGCGTGAACTGGAGCTGCTGCTTGATCGGGTCATCGGGCGTAAGACCGGCAGTTCCGAGGACATTCGTGAGCAATTCCGTTTCGCCATCGACCTCCTTAATCACGAGGCGGAAGATCTCGGCTGCGTGCAGCGCAATTCCGATCTTTTGAGAACACTGGTCGACCGCTATGTCGGCATGCCGCTCAAGGCAAAGGTGATCGGCGACGAGGACGAGGACATCCTGGAGTGGCACCACCGCCATCTCATTCTCGATGAGGATATGCTGAACGACCTCGACGAGCCGGTGGTCGTCGTTTCTCCCGGTTATCGGGTGTCATTCTCCAATGGCATCGATGCGTTTCCGCGCAATACGCCGGAAGGGCCTTTGGGATGTCATATCGCCGAGCTTGTCGGAGTGCACCGTTTTCAGAACGATCTGCGGGAGAGGCTCGACAATTGCTTCAAGGGCGGTACGTCGAAATACACCTATGCCGAAGATCATGACGGCCATACGATCGTAAAATCGCTGGAAATGTCGCCCTGCTATTCCTCCAACTACAAGCTGGTTGGCGCAATGGTGGTCATCCGCGAAATCGCCGATCGCAGGCGCCGTCGCGCCACGGCATAAATTCACGGTTCGAACGCAAGCTTCGAGCCGTGTCCTTTTCCTGTCATTTCGGGAAGATGGTTTCCCAGATCGTGGCGATTGACCATGCGGATGAAGCATCCGCAAGAAGCTTCGTCGCCATTGCCAGACAGGAAAGAACCAAAAGCGGGCGGATGATCTTCGCGCCGTTTTTCATCGCGAAACGCGATCCGATCTGCGCGCCGACGAACTGGCCGATGCCCATGGCGATGCCAAGCTTCCAGAGAACCGCGCCTCCAGCCGCAAAAACAACAAAGCCGCCGAAGTTCGAACCCAGGTTCAGAAGCTTGGTATGGGCGGTTGCCTTCAGCATGCCGAAGCCGGCAAGCCCCACGAAGGCAAGCATGTAGAAGGAACCCGCGCCTGGGCCGAAAACGCCATCATAGAAACCCACGAGCGGTGCGGCGGTGAGGCCGAACACGAAAGGCGTGATGCGGCGATGGCTGTCGATATCGCTGAGCTGCGGCTTGAAGGCGAAATACAGGGCAATCGCGATCAGCAGAGAGGGCATGATGGTGCGCAGGAGGTCTGACGGCACGAAGGCGGCGGTGAAAGCACCGAGCCCGCCGCCGACCATCGCCATGATCGCCATCGGCAATTGTTCCCTCAGATTGACATGGCCGCGGCGGGCATAGGCAATGGTGGCCGACGCCGAGCCGAACTGCGATTGCAGCTTGTTGGTGCCGAGCGTATCGAGCGGCGGAATTCCCATGATCAGCATGGCCGGGATAGTGATGAGACCGCCGCCGCCGGCGATGGAATCGATAAATCCGGCAAAGATGGCGACGCAGAAAAGAACGACGAAAACGTTGAGGGCGATGTCTTGCACTTGGCATGTCCAGGCGGGCTTAAGGGAGAGGGCCTCTTCTTTCACCGAAAAGATCGCCACGCAATATTTTTCTCTCCGATCCGAGACGGGCAGGGGGATTGCGGTGTTGCCGCTTATGGTTATGTTTCCGTGGCGCACCGCCAGACGCGGCGATGACGAGACATCAGGATGAGGGCATTATGCATAAAGTGATATTCGATACGGACCCCGGTGTAGATGATGCCATGGCGCTTCTTTTCCTGCACCGTCACCCCGATATCGATCTGATCGGCGTCACCACCGTCTTCGGCAACGCGCCCATCGATATCACTACCCGCAATGCGCTCTTCCTGAAACGGGAATGGCAGATGACGGCGCCGGTAGCGAAAGGTGCGGGCGTGACCTTCGATCCGGCCCGCAAGGAAGGCCACTGGCCGACTTTCATCCATGGCGAAAACGGTCTCGGCGATATCGATATTCCAGAGACCATCGATCTGCCGCTCGATCCGCGTCCCGCGCATCGCTTTATTATCGAGACGGTCAAGGCCAATCCCGGCGAGGTGACGCTGATCGCTGTTGGTCGCATGACCAATCTGGCCTTGGCGCTGCGCGAAGAGCCGGATTTTGCGGCATTGGTGAAGCAGGTGATCGTCATGGGCGGCGCCTTCGATATCAACGGCAATGTGTCGCCGGCGGCCGAGGCCAATATTCACGGTGATCCGGAAGCGGCCGATCTCGTCTTCACCGCGCCCTGGCGCGTGGTCGTCGTCGGCCTGGACGTGACGACGAAAACGGTGATGACCAGCGCCTTCATGGCCGAGATGGCAGATGCGGGCGGCAAGCCGGTACAGCTGCTTTCCGATCTGTCGCAATTCTACATCGATTTCTACAAGACACGCACCGGCGATGGCATGGTGGTGCATGACAGCTGCGCCTGCGTTTACCTTGTCGCGCCCGAACTGTTTGAGACCCGCAGCGGCCCTATACGCGTCGTCTGCGGCGGGCTTGCCGATGGCCAGACCATTCAGAAGCCGGATGGCCGCGCCTTTCCGCCGGGCGACTGGGACGGGCATCCGAGCCAGCTCATCTGCACCGATATCAAGCCGGAGCGGGTGCTTTCCGTCATTCGCGCGGCAATTGTGAAGGGCGAGCGCGACTGAACGGCCGGAATGGCCGTTCTTGAGCATGGTCTGCCTTGCATTTTCCAAGAATCTGGCGTTATGCAGGTTTCCTGATTACATCGCGCAATTCGCCTTGCCTGTGGTCTGAAAAGGCCGCGCCGGAGCCACAAGGCGGATGATCGCGATGCCGCGTGGACCGAGAAAACCGCTGTAGGTTTTCTTGTGCTTTGCGGTACAATGAATAGCGCCCGCCGGATCGGTTCGTGTCGGCGGCGTTTAACAACAAGAACGAACTTCGTTATGGGCCGGTAGAACCGGTCCATTTCCATGAGGAAAGTGATGGAAGAGTTTCATAAGGTCCGGCGTCTGCCGCAATACGTCTTCGAACAGGTCAACCGTTTGAAAGCGAGCGCGCGAGCGGCCGGGGCCGATATCATCGATCTCGGCATGGGCAATCCCGACCTTCCGACCCCCAAGGCGATCGTCGACAAGCTGTGCGAAGTCGTTCAGGACCCTCGCACCCATCGCTATTCCTCGTCCAAGGGCATTCCCGGCCTTCGCCGCGCGCAGGCTGGTTATTATGCCCGCCGGTTCGGCGTGAAGCTGAACCCCGATACGCAGGTCGTCGCGACCCTTGGTTCCAAGGAAGGTTTCGCCAATATGGCGCAGGCCATAACCGCGCCTGGTGACGTGATCCTGTGTCCGAACCCCACCTATCCGATCCACGCTTTCGGATTCCTGATGGCGGGCGGCGTTATCCGTTCCATGAATGTGGAGCCGGACGAGAGCTTCTTCGGGCCTCTGGAGCGGGCGGTGCGCCACTCCATTCCGAAGCCGCTGGCGCTGATCGTCAACTATCCGTCGAACCCGACGGCGCATGTTGCCTCGCTCGATTTCTACAAGGACGTGATCGCATTTGCGAAGAAGCACGAAATCATAGTGCTTTCCGACCTTGCCTATTCGGAAATCTATTTCGACGACAACAATCCGCCGCCTTCGGTTCTCGAAGTTCCCGGTGCAATCGACGTTGCGGTGGAATTCACCTCCATGTCTAAGACCTTCTCCATGCCGGGCTGGCGCATGGGCTTTGCCGTTGGCAACGAGCGGCTGATCGCGGCGCTGACCCGCGTGAAGTCCTATCTCGATTACGGTGCCTTCACGCCGATCCAGGTTGCGGCGACGCACGCGCTGAACGGCGACGGCTCCGACATCGCGGAAGTACGCAGCGTTTATCGCCGCCGTCGCGACGTCATGGTCGATACTTTCGGCAAGGCGGGCTTCGAAGTTCCACCGCCGGCGGCGACGATGTTCGCCTGGGCGAAGATCCCGGAAAAGTTCCGCCATCTCGGTAGCCTGGAGTTTTCCAAGCTTCTGGTCGAGAAGGCAGACATTGCCGTTGCTCCCGGCATCGGCTTCGGCGAAATGGGCGATGATTACGTCCGCCTCGCGCTCGTTGAAAACGAGCATAGAATTCGTCAGGCAGCGCGCAATCTGAAGCGTTTCCTGTCGAGTGCTGACGAAACGATGCACAATGTCGTTTCGCTCAATGCCCACAGATAAGGGCAACCGAAGGCGGCCGGGTCCCGGCCGTCACCATCACCAGCAAATCAGGAACATACCCATGGCAGATTCATTGAGAATCGGCATAGCGGGGCTCGGCACTGTCGGCGCTTCGCTCGTGCGCATCCTCCAGCAGAGAAGCAACGAACTTGCGATTACCTGCGGACGCGCGATTGAGATTATTGCAGTGAGCGCGCGCGACCGTTCGCGTGACCGCGGCATCGATCTCAAGGGTATTACCTGGTTCGATACGCCGGAGCAGCTTGCAAACGAAGCCGATATCGACGTGTTGGTGGAACTGGTCGGCGGTGCTTCCGGCCAGGCGGAAAAAGCTGTGCGCGCAGCACTTTCGCGCGGTCTCCATGTGGTGACAGCCAACAAAGCGCTGCTCGCCAAGCATGGCGTCGAGCTGGCGACGATTGCCGAAGACAAGGGCGCGCTTCTCAATTTCGAAGCGGCTGTGGCCGGCGGTATTCCCGTCATCAAGGCGCTGCGTGAATCTCTCACCGGCAACAATGTGTCGCGCATCTACGGTATCATGAACGGCACCTGCAACTACATCCTGACCAAGATGGAGAAGGAAGGGCTGTCGTTCGAGGTCTGTTTGAAAGAAGCGCAGCGGCTGGGTTATGCCGAAGCCGATCCGGCCTTCGATATCGAGGGTAACGACACCGCCCACAAGCTCGCCATTCTGACGACGCTTGCCTTCGGCAACAAGATTTCGGCCGACGACATCTATCTCGAAGGCATCACCAACATCTCCAGCGAGGACATTCAGGCGGCCGCCGAGCTCGGTTATCGCATCAAGCTTCTCGGCGTGGCGCAGGTGACCGAATCCGGTATCGAGCAGCGGGTGCATCCGACCATGGTGCCGCTCGATTCCGTTATTGCGCAGGTTGATGGCGTCACCAATGCGGTGGCGATCGAGTCCGATATTCTTGGCGAGCTTCTGATGGTTGGCCCAGGTGCGGGCGGCAATGCCACGGCCTCTGCCGTGCTCGGTGACATCGCCGATATCGCCAAGAGCCGTCCCGGTGCCCAGCAGGTTCCGGTGCTCGGCCGTCCGGCGAAGTCGCTGACCGATTATCGTCGCGCCAAGATGAAGAGCCATGAAGGCGGCTATTTCATCCGGCTGACGGTGAAGGACCAGGCGGGCGTCTTCGCCTCCATCGCTACCCGCATGGCGGATAACAACATCTCGCTGGAATCCATCGTGCAGCGCCAGCGCGTGCATGTGGAAGGCGCGCCGCAGACGATTATCCTCGTGACCCACGCGACGATGGAAGATGCGATCCGCAAGGCCGTCAAGGCGATCAAGAACGAGAAATATCTGGTCAGCGAACCGCAGGTCATCCGCATCGAGCGGACCTGAGACGCTTTACAATTTTTCTGAATTTGAGGGCCGCGCCACCACATGGAGGCGCGGTCTTTTTTCTCCCGAAATCCGTTTTGGCGGCCACAGGATAAAACCGCCGTAAAATTTGAGGGTATCGCCTCAGAACCGCTGGAAAACAACGCGATTCGGCTCTATGGTTAATCATGTTACCAAGCGAGGGAGGCGTGGCTGTGACATCGATTATCCTTTTCAAGGACAGTAAGCGCGAAAGCGTTCTGGCCGCCCATCATCGGGCGCGGCCTCACAATGCCAACGACAATATTCGAGGCATGGAATTCGATATTGCCGAATATGAGCGCAACTGGTGTTCACTTGCGGTGTTTTCCCTGTTGCTGCTGGTCGGCGCGGTATCGATCGTCAGCCCGTTTTTCTCGATTTTCTCGGTGTGAAACCTCATACGGGCGTTTTTGCTTGAAAAAGGCGCCATCGCCATTTAGCCCGTTGTCATGACAAGGCGCGGATACGCATTCGCATGACAGGACGATGGACAGGATGGCAATGATGGAGCCGGCCGATACCGTGGTCCGCGCATTTCTTAGCGTGGAGCGGTCGGCGACAGAGCAACGTTGGGTTTCGCGGCTGGATCAGGCCGCACAGAACCGTGCGCTGGCCATGTCCCAGATCCATGCCATTCCCGAACTGATTGCCCGGGTGCTGGCCGGGCGAGGGGTGGGGGTGGATGAGGCTCTCGCTTTCCTCGATCCGACCATTCGCTCATTGATGCCCGACCCGCATGTGCTGACAGATTGCGAAAAGGCTGCCGAAAGGCTGGTCCGCGCCATTGAGACCGGCGAGAAGGTGGCGATCTTCGGCGATTATGACGTTGATGGCGCCGCGTCTTCCGCGCTGATGTATCGGTTTCTCGCACATTTCGGGCTGACGCCGGAAATCTATATTCCAGATCGTATTTTCGAGGGTTATGGGCCGAACCCGGCGGCGATGCAGCAGCTTGCCGCCAATGGCGCGACCCTGATCGTGACGGTTGATTGCGGCTCCACCAGCCATGAATCGCTGAATGCCGCAAAGGATGCGGGAACAGATGTGGTGGTGATCGATCACCACCAGGTCGGTTCGGAACTGCCGCCGGCGGTGGCGTTGGTCAATCCCAACCGCGAAGACGATCTTTCGGGGCAGGGGCATCTCTGCGCCGCAGGCGTGGTGTTTCTGGTTCTGGTCGCCACCCTCAGGCTGTTGAAGGACAGGCGCAACAGACAGGCGTTCACGATCGATCTGCTGGCGCTGCTGGATATAGTCGCACTCGCAACCGTATGCGACGTGGTGCCCTTGAAGGGGCTGAACCGCGCCTATGTGGTAAAGGGGTTGATTGCCGCGCGCCATATGAACAACGCCGGGCTGGCGGCGCTGTTCAGAAAGGCGGGGTTGGGCGGGCCGGTGACACCGTATCATTTCGGTTTCCTGATCGGGCCACGCATCAATGCCGGTGGCCGTATTGGCGATGCCGCACTGGGTAGCCGTCTGCTTACACTCGACGACTCGTCACAGGCGGACGTGATTGCCGAAAAGCTGGATGAGCTCAACCGCGAGCGACAGGCGATGGAAGCCGTGATGCTGGCGGAAGCCGAAGCGGAAGCGCTTTATGAGTATGGCGACGGCTCTGGCGCTGGCGTCATCGTTACCGCACGGGAAAACTGGCATCCGGGGATCGTTGGCCTGCTTGCCTCACGCCTCAAGGACCGTTTCCGCCGCCCGGCCTTTGCAATCGCTTTCGATCCCTCTGGCAAGGGCACAGGCTCCGGCCGCTCGATCAATGGTTTCGATATGGGCAGAATGGTCCGCGCCGCTGTGGATGCCGGCCTGCTGGTCAAGGGTGGCGGTCACGCCATGGCCGCGGGCCTGACGGTGGAACGCGCCAATCTCGGCAAACTCCGGACCTTCTTCGAGGA
>NZ_BDLN01000001.1:334245-334832 GCF_001950375.1 Rhizobium sp. TBD182
GCAAAGACGGTGAGCGAGCTGGTGGAAAGCAGCGTGCTTAAGATCGACGGCGCAATCGGCGCGTCCGGTGCGACCCTGCAGCTTGTCGATCAGCTGGAACAGGCTGGTCCTTATGGCTCCGGCCATTCTCAGCCCATTTTTGCCGTGCCTGCCCACCGGCTGCGCGATGTGCGTCTGGTCGGCACCTCCCACGTCAAGATCACGCTGGAGGCCATGGATGGCTCACGGCTGGACGGCATCGCATTCCGCGCCGCAGAGGCCCCTCTGGGGCAGATGCTGCTGAATGCGCGTGGCAGGTCTATCCACGTGGCAGGCACCGTGGGTGCCGATCTCTGGCAGGGCCAGAGGCGTGTGCAGCTGCGTGTTCTGGACGCGGCTTTCGCGCCCTGACAGTCGGCACAGATCGAGACTTGATTTTACGGGAAAAGCTGAAGGACGGCCGGAAACGGCATGCATCCTCTATCTCACACATCACGTGAAGATTTGAACGCATAATACTGATTTTCAAGGAGAAGCAAGTGGCACGCCCTAGGGGAGTCGAACCCCTCTTTTCAGAATGAAAATCTGACGTCCTAACCGATAGACGA
>NZ_BDLN01000001.1:334861-335342 GCF_001950375.1 Rhizobium sp. TBD182
GTTGCTCCGCAAGCGGAAAAATTGATTTTTTCCGCTTCGTGACGAGTTTTTTTATGGAGGCCGGAACGGCTGTGGAAAACTGCGCCGGGACTGGCCAAGGCCTTGAAATTTCGCCGCTATCACGGCGCGCCGGCAATGCCTTCATGACTCGTGGAAGGCCTCGGGGCGTGGTTTTCCAACCCTTAGCTGGCATCTGCTGCCCGCCAGAAAGAACCGACACTGTGATTTGGCTGGAAGGGGAAAGGCAAGCCGGTCGATTTGCCCGCTGGCGATTCATCCGGCTTGCCTTCCATCGGGGGGACGGCACTCTAACGTATCGCCCTGGAATCGGTTCCGGCGCATCGATCACGCGTGAGGAATTTGCTATCTGCGAAGCTGCTTTGTATTTACGAAGGGGGAAACACGAAGGCAAGTGGCACGCCCTAGGGGAGTCGAACCCCTCTTTTCAGAATGAAAATCTGACGTCCTAACCGATAGACGA
>NZ_BDLN01000001.1:335393-364199 GCF_001950375.1 Rhizobium sp. TBD182
CGTGGTCCGCAAGCGGAAAAATGCATGATTTGACAAAAAAATGACATTGGCTGTCAGAACCCCTGGAAAACAAGGATTTCCGTTTCGTAACAAATGGTTAAACCGAGGTCGGCTTGGCAGTTTCAGTGCTTCTCGCGGATGAAGAACGATGTGAAACGACGATTTGCAGGGGCCGGTGATTCACTCAACGGGGCTTCTGGTGCGAAAGAAGCCATCAAAATGAATGGCGAACCTTGCCAAACATTCCGGCGTCACCCTTGGGGTTTTCCCGAGATCTGCAACCGCTCGATTTTGTTGACTTAGATCCTTAGGACAAGCCCATGGATGAGGTCGAGCGTGGAGAGGCTGTCGTCAAATGAAAACGGGGCCGAAATGGCCCCGTTCCATGATGTTAGCTGATTGCAGCGTCTCAGTGCAGGATCTGGCTGAGGAACAGCCTCGTGCGCTCGTGCTGGGGATTGTCGAAGAATTCGGCGGGCGAATTCTGTTCGACGATCTGGCCCTGGTCCATGAAGATGACGCGGTTTGCGACCTGGCGGGCAAAGCCCATTTCGTGGGTCACGCACAGCATCGTCATGCCGTCTTCGGCAAGGCTGACCATGGTATCAAGCACTTCCTTGACCATTTCCGGGTCAAGCGCCGAGGTCGGCTCGTCAAACAGCATGATCTTAGGCTTCATGCACAGCGAGCGGGCAATCGCCACACGCTGCTGCTGACCGCCGGAGAGCTGGCCAGGGTATTTATGCGCCTGTTCGGGGATCTTGACGCGCTTCAGATAGTGCATCGCCACTTCCTCGGCTTCCTTTTTGGGCATCTTGCGAACCCAGATCGGCGCCAGCGTGCAGTTTTCCAGAATCGTCAGATGCGGGAAGAGGTTGAAGTGCTGGAACACCATGCCGACTTCACGACGCACCTCATCGATCTTCTTCAGATCGTTGGTGAGTTCGATACCGTCGACGTTGATCGTGCCCGACTGATGTTCTTCCAGCCGGTTGATGCAGCGGATCATGGTCGATTTTCCCGATCCCGAAGGACCGGCGATGACGATACGCTCGCCCTTCATCACCTTCAGGTTGATGTCGCGCAGGACGTGGAAGTCGCCATACCACTTGTTCATGCCGACGAGTTCGATTGCCACGTCCGTTGTCGAAACGGCCAGTTTTTTTGTTTGGGTTTCTGCCATTTTGAGCGTCCCTTATCGTTTATGCCCGGTGTCGAGGTGCCGTTCCATGAACAGCGAATAACGCGACATGCCGAAGCAGAATATCCAGAATATGAACCCGGCGAAAATATAGCCCGTCATTGCGGTGACAGGTGTCGCCCAGTTCGCATCCGATTGGTTGAGTGTGACAATGCCAAGCAGGTCAAACATGCCGATGATCGAGACCAGCGACGTGTCCTTGAAAAGACCGATGAAAGTGTTGACGATGCCCGGAATGACGAGCTTCAGCGCCTGCGGCAGCACGATCAGCCGGGTTTTCTGCCAATAGTTCAGGCCGAGCGAGTCTGCCCCTTCATATTGCCCCTTCGGGATGGCCTGCAAGCCGCCACGGATTACCTCCGCCATATAGGCGGACGAGAAGAGCGACACGCCGACCAGAGCGCGCAGGAACTTGTCGAAGGTCCAGCCGTCGGGAAGGAACAGCGGCAGCATGATGCTGGCGAAGAACAGGACGGTGATCAGAGGAATACCTCTGATAACTTCGATAAAAAGCACGCACAGCATTTTGATTACCGGCAGGTTCGACCGGCGGCCAAGCGCCAGAAGAATACCGAAGGGCAGGGACACTGCAATTCCGAAGAAAGACAGGATCAGGGTGACCATCAGGCCGCCCCAGAGCTGCGTTTCCACTACGGGCAGGCCGAAGACGCCGCCGATGAGGAGGAAAAACGCAATGACTGGCAGGATGATGAAAAGGGCCAGCGCATTGAGCCGCTTGAACGGCGCTTTCGGAATGAGCATTGGCACCAGGAGGATGGTGAACATGACCATCACAAGGATAGGACGCCAGCGCTCATCGATCGGGTAACGGCCGAACATGATCTGGCCGAACTTCGCCGAAACGAAGGCCCAGCATGCGCCGGACTGGCCATCGGCCAGCGCACCGCCCTGGGAGGCGGTGAGGCAGGCGATGCGATCCGTACCGGTCCATACCGCGTCTACGAACAGCCACTTGAATATTGGTGGCAAAAGATAGGCGAGGAACGCGATGGCAAGAACCGTAAGGACGGTGTCCTTCGGCGTGGCGAAAAGTTTGGTGCGCAGCCAATGGCTGATGCCAACCGCGCTTGAAGGCGCGGGTTTGGCTTCTTCAATGGTGTGGCGCACGAACGCGTGATTGCTGATCGTCATCTATTATCTCTCCACCAGGGCCAT
Organism: Rhizobium sp. TBD182; assembly: GCF_001950375.1. Taxonomy (NCBI): domain Bacteria; kingdom Pseudomonadati; phylum Pseudomonadota; class Alphaproteobacteria; order Hyphomicrobiales; family Rhizobiaceae; genus Rhizobium; species Rhizobium sp. TBD182. The sequence goes on from NZ_BDLN01000001.1 coordinate 337,771, forward strand.
TTTCGCGTTCAACCAGTTCATGACCACGGCCGTGAGAATGGACAGCGAGAGATAGAGAACGAGCCAGATAGCGACAACTTCGACCGCCTGTCCCGTCTGGTTCAGGATCGTGCCGCCAACGGAGACGATGTCGGCGAAACCGACCGCGACCGCAAGCGACGAGTTCTTGGTCAGGTTGAGATACTGGCTTGTCAGCGGCGGGATGATGATGCGCATCGCCTGAGGAACGACGATCAGACGTGTCGTCGTGCTGGCGCGAAGACCCAATGCCTCCGCTGCCTCGGTCTGCCCTTTTGCCACGGCCTTGATGCCGCCGCGAACGATCTCGGCGATAAAGGAAGCGGTGTAGAAGGAGAGCGCCAGAAACAGCGACATGAATTCAGGTGCGACGACCGAACCGCCCGCAAGGTTGAACCGCCCGGCAATCGGGTAATCGAATGTCAGGGGTGAGCCGAGCGCGAGGAATGTCGCAGCCGGAAGGCCGATGATGAGAAGTGTTGCGGTGATGCCGGTGCGGAACTGCTCGCCGGTTCTTTCCTGCCTGGCCTTCGCCCAGCGATAAATGAAGACGCTGATGACGATGGCGACCACGAAAGCGAGCGGTATCAGCCACGTCCCTTCGCCCCAGAGAGGCTTTGGAAAGAAGAAGCCGCGATTGTTGAGGTAGGTTCCAAGCGGAAGCTGCAGCGAATCGCGGGCCTGCGGCAGAACGGAGATGACGCCCTTGTACCAGAAGAAGATAACAAGCAGGGGCGGGATGTTGCGGAAGATTTCCACATAGGCCTGCGCCAGCTTCGAGATCAGCCAGTTGTTGGACAGCCGGGCGATACCGACGATGAAACCGATGATCGACGCGGCGATGATGCCAAAAAATGCGACCTGAATTGTGTTGAGAATACCAACGAGCAATGCCCGGCCATAGGTCGCATCGCTGGTGTAAGCGATCAGCGACTGGCCGATATCGAAGCCGGCCCTTCCATTGAGGAAGCCGAAGCCGGACGAAATGTTTGAGCGTTGAAGATTTGTGATCGTATTCGTCACGATGATCCAGACGAAGGCGGTCAGGATGACGACTGTCAGAACCTGATAAAAAATTCCGCGTATGCGTGGATCGTAAATGAGTGACGACGCGCTTTGCGCGCGCGATCGTTGCGAACTGACCGCGTTGCCTGCCATAGGCACCTTTCCCTTTTATATGCTCTTTGCGAGCTTATTCTATAATTTCAAGTGGAGGCCGGGCATTGCCCAGCCTCCCTTCAGTCCTTAGCCAACGATAGTGCCGATCAACGAACCGGCGGTGCGTATTGCAGGCCGCCCTTGGTCCAAAGCGCGTTCTGGCCACGCTCGATCTTCAGCGGCGAGCCGGCGCCAACGTTACGGTCGAAGACTTCGCCGTAGTTGCCGACCTTCTTGACGATGTTGTAGGCCCAGTCGTTCGTCACGCCGAGATCGGTACCGATCTTGGTGCCTTCTTCAGTACCAAGTAGACGCTTGATATCAGGGTTGGCGCTGTTCTTCTGCTCGTCGACGTTTTTCGACGTGATGCCCAGCTCTTCGGCGTTGACCATCGCGTAGTGAACCCACGTCACGATGTCGAACCACTGGTCGTCGCCCTGGCGAACGGCCGGTCCAAGCGGCTCCTTGGAGATCACTTCAGGCAGAACGATGTTGTCATCGGGGTTCTTCAGCTTGAGACGGATAGCGTACAGACCGGACTGGTCGGCGGTGTAAACGTCGCAACGGCCGGAATCATAAGCCGAAGTAGCATCGGATTCCTTTTCGAAAACAACCGGGTTGTACTGCAGGTTGTTGGTCTTGAAGTAGTCGGCAAGGTTGAGCTCGGTGGTCGTGCCGGTCTGAACGCAGACGGCGGCGCCGGAAAGCTCAAGCGCGGACTTCACGTTGAGGCCCTTCTTGGCGATGAAGCCCTGGCCGTCATAATAGTTGACGGTACGGAAGTTGAAGCCGAGCGATGTGTCGCGGCTGATCGTCCAGGTGGTGTTACGGGTCAGAACGTCGACCTCGCCAGACTGGAGAGCCGGAAAACGGTCCTTGCTCGAGAGAGCGACAAATTTAGCCTTTGTAGGATCGCCAAAAACCGCAGTGGCAATACCGCGGCAATAGTCCACGTCGATGCCGGACCATTCGCCCTTGTCATCGGGATTGGAAAATCCCGGAATGCCAGCGCTCACGCCGCAGGTGACGAAACCTTTCGTCTTCACGTCCTGAAGCGTCGCAGCCGAAGCGACCGGGGCTCCTCCCAAAACTGCTGCGCCGATAACGGCCGACAGAATTGCCTTTTTCATTTTTCCCAACCTTTGTTTGTTATCGTCAATCGGAAGAGGACCGGCATATTGTTTTTGCCCCAGCTCCCCCCTTCAGCAGATCTTTTCGATCCGCTTTTTCTATCATAATCGTAATTGGCAGCGGGGTCAAGACATGCTGACAATAATTGTGCCTATAAAACGGAATTTTCCAAATTTTGGTCGGGAAGTGTGCAAAGGGTGAAAATATAAGCATATTTTTGCGGAAAAATACACTTGCACGATTTTTGTATACTTTTTGTATGCTGTTGCCGGGTGGATCAATCCTCCCATCTACGAATGTTTTGCGGGACTTGACCTTGCCTCCGGCTCTCCGCATTGTCGCTCGCGTCAATATCCCTTCGAAAGCTGATCTGAAATGACCAAGACCAATGACCTGCTTTCCACCGCAGGTATGAATACGCGCCTGACCCATGGCGGCAACGATCCCGCCGACTGTTTCGGTTTCGTCAATCCGCCCATCGTGCGCGGTTCTACCGTGCTTTTCCCCGATGCCGAGACGCTTTCGACCGAAAACCAGAAATACACCTATGGCACCCACGGCACGCCGACGACCGATGCGCTATGCAATCTCGTCAACGAGCTGGAGGGTTCTTTCGGAACCATTCTCGTGCCATCGGGCCTTGCGGCGATCACCGTGCCGTTCCTCGCCTATCTTGGCGCCGGCGATCATGCGCTGATCGTCGATTCGGTTTATTTTCCCACACGCCGCTTTTGCAACACGATGCTGAAGAAGCTTGGTGTGGAGGTGGAGTATTACGACCCGGCGATCGGGACGGGTATCGAAGCGCTGATCCGCCCGGATACCAAGCTGGTGCATCTTGAAGCGCCGGGTTCCAATACCTTCGAGATTCAGGACGTTCGGCTGATCACCGAGATCGCCCACAGGCACGATTGCGTCGTGACGATGGACAATACCTGGGCGACACCGCTTTATTTCAAGCCGCTCGATTTCGGTGTCGATGTTTCCATCCATGCCGCCACCAAATATCCATCAGGTCATTCCGATGTCCTGATGGGCTTTGTTTCCGCCAATGAAAAGCACTGGAAGACGCTTTATCAGGCGAACACCAATCTTGGCATCTGCGTGACGCCTGATGACGCCTATCAGATCCTGCGCGGCATGCGCTCCATGGGCATTCGGCTTGCGCACCACCAGAAAAGCGCCCTCGACATCGCCACCTGGCTGGAAAGCCGCGACGACGTCGTGAGCGTTCTGCATCCGGCCCTGCCGAGCTTTGCCGGGCATGAACTCTGGAAGCGCGATTTCAAGGGCGCGAGCGGCGTATTTTCCTTCGTGCTGAAGGCCGAAGAGGGCAAATACAAGCAGACTGCGGCGGCATTCCTGAATGCGCTGACCTTCTTCGGGCTCGGCTATTCCTGGGGTGGATACGAATCGCTTGCCGTGTCGGTGTCGCTTGTCGACAGGACGATTGCCAAAGGCCCGTCGGAAGGTCCGGTCATCCGTCTGCAGATAGGGCTTGAAGATATCGCCGACCTCAAGAAGGATCTCGAGGCCGGGTTTGCGGCGGCAGCCGGGGTTTAACCTCAGCCTTTGGCGCGGTAGCCGTATAGCCAGTCGAAGTCCTTCAGGAAGGCTTCCCTCGGACGTGTCGAAAAAACGAAGTCCCGGGCAAGCCGAACCGGGCCTGTGGCGTGATAGGCGAAACGATTGAGAGAGGCCCGCTTGCGGGCCTTTTCTATGCGCGGCAAACGCAGGGCTTCGAAGGCGGCAAGGGACTGTGGTACGGGCAGGGATGTTCCGGTCAATGTGCCCGCCAGTTCAAAAGCATCCTCGATGGCCATCGCCGCCCCCTGTGCGGCAAAGGGCATCATCGCGTGGGCAGCGTCGCCGATCAGCACCGTATCGCGACCATTGTGCCAGCGTCCGGCACCGGCCTGATAAAGTGGCCAGAAGGTCGGATTTTCCGACGATGCCAGCAGCCGAACGATATCCGGGCTCCAGCCGCGAAACTGCGCGAGCAGCATGGCTTTCTGTTGGCCGCTCGATTCCGCCCGCCATGTTGCGCCGGGATCGGCGCCGAGTGCGATGGCCACAATGTTGAAGCCGCCGACTTCCTTCAGCGGGTAGGCGACGATATGGCCACCCGAACCGAGATAGGCGGTGACGGCGCTTTTGTTGATGGCTGACGGCACATCTTTTGCCGCGACCGTGAAGCGCCAGGCAATATTGCCGGAGAAGGTGGCTGTGGGGGCGGAGGGGACAGCGAAACGGGCCGCGGACCAGACACCGTCTGCGCCGACGATCAGGTCGTGATCGCGGAACGTGGTTGCAGCGATGACGTCTGTCGTCGCGTTTTCGATACGTTTGCCAAGATGCAGGCGGCAGAGCGGATTGCGCGTTACCGCATTGAGAAGCGCGTTTTGCAACGTCGAGCGATGCAGCACGCCGTAAGGTGCGCCCCAGCGTGTGCGGGCCGTCGCACCCACGGGTAAGGACAGCAACGTGGCAAGCGATTTGCCATCGGCCAGATCGACACTGACCGGCTCGGTCCAACGCGCCTCTACCTCAGTCATCACGCCGAGTTCGGCAAGGATGCGGGCGGCATTGGGCGATACTTGCAGGCCCGCACCGACTTCCGTCAGTTCGCCGGCCTGTTCAACGATGTCAGAGCTGATGCCCTGGCGGGCAAAAGAAAGCGCTGCGGTGAGACCGGCGATGCCGGCACCGACGATGGCTACGGATTTGATGGGCATGTCGCGCCCCGATCAGGAAATGTGGAAGGTCAGGCGGCCTTCACATGGAAGACGCAGCCTGGAGGATTGGTCTGCTCGGCCTTCAGCGACGGATTGTAGCGGTAAAGGGTGGAGCAATAGGAACAGACCTTCTCGTTGTCGTCGCCCATGTCGATGAAGATGTGGGGATGATCGAAAGGCACCGAAGCGCCGGTGCACATGAATTCCTTGACGCCGATCTCGATCACGCTGTGTCCGCCATCGTTCTGGAAGTGGGGAATGGAATGCCCGGCCATGTTCGTCTCCAAATGCAATATCGTGGTTAAGCCGCAGGTCGTCATAGAGCATGGGCTTATTGCTGCGGATATGTAGCCTCAAACGCATTGCATCTCCATAAAAATCGTCAGGAAAACATGTTCAAAATTGCGATTTCCTGCCATATGGTCCGGCAAAAAGGATGTCCTTGATGAATCTCAACATGCCGCAATTTTCCGATTTTTCCCATGACGGCCTTCGCCTTGCCTATTTCGATGAGGGTGATCCGGCGGGCGATCCGGTTCTGTTGATTCACGGCTTTGCCTCCAGCGCCAACGTCAACTGGGTGCATCCAGGCTGGCTGAAAACGCTTGGTGACGCCGGTTACCGGGTGATTGCCATCGACAATCGCGGCCATGGCGCAAGCGACAAGCCGCATGATCCGCAAGCCTATTATCCGCCCGTCATGGCCGGCGATGCGGTGGCGCTGCTTAATCATCTCGGCATCGCGGAGGCTCATGTGATGGGCTATTCCATGGGCGCACGCATTTCGGCCTTTCTGGCGATGGCACATCCGGAGCGTGTCCGCTCACTGGTTTTCGGCGGACTTGGCATCGGCATGGTGGAAGGTGTGGGCGACTGGGATCCGATCGCCGAAGCGCTGCTAGCGCCCTCGCTCGATGTCGTCACGCATGAGCGCGGCCGTATGTTCCGCGCCTTTGCCGACCAGACGAAAAGCGACCGGCTGGCACTCGCCGCCTGTATCGAGACGTCGCGTGTCCTCGTCAGCCGCGAACAGGCCGCAAAGATAGATGCGCCGACGCTGATCGCGGTCGGAACCAATGACGATATCGCCGGATCGGGTGCCGAACTTGCGGCGATCATGCCGCATGCGCGCGCTATCGACATTCCCGGCCGTGACCACATGCTGGCCGTTGGCGACCGGGTGTTCAAGGCGGCGGTTCTGGAATTTTACCGCAGCCTTTGATGGGTGGCGGCAAGAAACGGTTTTTCATGCTGCATGAAGAAAAACTGAAGCCTTGCCGCCTTTAAAGTCGTCATTCGAATCCCATTTCTTATGCACGTCTTTTTCTGTATAAAGAACGACTACTGCAAACGAGGAGACCATTCATGGTCGCACGTACCGAGGCCCGTCAGCCGGAACAGCTGGCGATCGTCGATCCGATCTGGGGCAGCTTGCTGCATGAAGCGCGAAGCGCCGTGGCGCAGGACCCGCTGCTTTCGGCTTTCCTTTATTCGACAATCCTCAATCACCGGTCTCTGGAAGAATGCGTGATTTATCGCATCTGTGAACTCCTCGATCATCCCGATATGCAGGCCGTTCTTCTGCGCCAGACCTTTCAGGACATGCTGGATGACTGGCCCGAATGGGGCAGCGTGCTGCGCGTCGATATCCAGGCAGTTTACGATCGCGATCCGGCCTGCACGCGCTTCATGGAGCCGCTCCTTTATTTCAAGGGGTTTCAGGCCATCCAGACGCATCGCCTTGCCCATTGGCTGCTGCAAAAGGGCCGCAGGGATCTGGCGCTTTATCTGCAAAGCCGCTCGTCCAGTATTTTCCAGACGGATATCAATCCGGCAGCACGCATCGGCAAGGGTATCTTCCTCGATCATGCCACCGGGCTTGTGGTCGGCGAGACGGCGGTTATCGGCGACAACGTTTCCATCCTGCATGGCGTGACGCTTGGCGGCACCGGCAAGGAGGGGGCGGACCGTCATCCGAAGATCGCCAATGGCGTGATGATCGGAGCGGGCGCGAAAATCCTCGGTAATATCGAGATCGGCAGCTGCTCGCGCATCGCCGCCGGTTCTGTGGTGCTGAAGCCGGTCCCGCCGAAGACCACCGTTGCCGGTGTGCCGGCGCGGGTGGTGGGAGAGGCAGGGTGTTCCGAACCCTCGCGCCTGATGGATCAGGTCATCGGAGCCGATATCTGACGGGTCCGATATTTTCTCAATCGTCCGTGTGGAAGGCTCCGCGTGAAAGACATGGCCTGTGAAAGACATTGGCGATGTGCCGCTTTCACTTTACTTTCGCCTTTGTCCCATGCCAAAAGCGGCGCAACCCGAACCGCACAGGAGAATAGTGGTGAAAGCCGACGAAATCAAAAAACTCGACGCCTATTTCAAGCGCACCTTCAATGAAAAGATGGTTGTGAAGGCGCGTCCCCGTAAGGACGATTCCGCCGAAGTGTATCTTGGCGAAGAGTTCCTTGGCGTTGTCTACATCGATGACGAGGACGGCGACCGCTCGTACAACTTCTCCATGGCAATCCTCGACGTCGATCTTTGATCGTCACTGCCCGGTGACGGGTGGTTTTCCCGGATTAATAGTCGCCCGCGGTGGTTCACGCCGCGGGCGATTTGTTTTTGCGGTCGGTGATAAGCATCATCAAGCGGCTTTGCGGCCGCAACGTCACCCTCATCAGTGGCTCTGCCGGACTTGCCGATCTGTTTTCGAGATGGACGTTCTGCAACAGCACCGCCAGGATCGACACGGCCTCCATCATCGCAAATGCGTTGCCGATGCAGACACGCGGACCTGCACCGAAGGGCATATAGGCGTAACGGTGACGCGCCTTGGTCTTTTCCGGCTCGAAGCGGGAAGGGTCGAAACGTTCCGGTTCGTCCCACAGCGCCGTGTGCCGGTGGACAGCGTAGATAGGCACATAAAGAACGGTTCCGGCAGGAATATCATGGTCGCCGAGCTTGAAATCCTGCAACGCCGTGCGGGTAACGACCGGGGCAGGTGGGTAAAGCCGCATCGCCTCGGAAAATACCTGTCTGGTATAGGTCAGTTGGGCGATGTGCTCTGCGGCGACGGGATTTGCACCCGTGACGGCTGCGATTTCCTCAACGACTTTCCGCTCCACGTCGCTGTGTTGCGACAGCAGATTGAACGTCCATGCCAGACCGAGCGCAGTCGTTTCGTGACCGGCGGTGATGAAGGTGAGCAGATTGTCGATGATTTCCTTGTCGCTCATCATGCGTCCCGTCTCCGGGTCCTTCGCCTGAAGTAGCATGGACACCAGATCGTGTCTCTCGACGGGGTTCCGCCGCCGGTCCGCAATCACAGTCGACAGGCTGGAGCGCAGATAACCGACAGCGGCCCGGGCCTTGCGCCGACCGGGGTGGGGGAGCCATTCCGGTGCGCCCAGCATGGCGAGCGCGAAGGTCCAGCCTGTCGGTTTCAGATAGTCGGTGATGCTTTGCTCCACGCGCCCGATATCGATCCCGTGGCCGCCGGACATCATGGTCTCAACGATGATGTCGAAGGTGGTCCGCATCATTTCATGGCCGATATCGATGTCACCGAAAGGAGATGCGCGCCAGCGCCTGCCGGTTCGCTCCGCCGCCTCGATCATGACGGGCAGCAGTTCCAGCAGCTTTTCGTGCCGAAAGGCGGCGGCAACCGATTGCCGTTGCCATTTCCAGTGATCGCCATCGGCGGTCAGAAGGCCCTGTCCGAGAGCGGGGCCAAGCGCGCGGCGCACGTCCTCACCCTTGCCGAGCAGATGGGCGTTCTTGACGAGGGCCTCATGAATAAGTGCAGGATCGGCAAGATGGACGCGCATCGTACCGCCGACACGGATAAACACCGCCGGTTCGTTGAAAATCTCCGGTGGCAATGCGTTCAGCGGATTGCGGATGAGTGAGAGGGCCAAACGTGCTGTGGCGAATTTCGATACGGGTGCCGCAGCGGATGTATCCGGGAGCGGGGTGCGAAGGTCGGTTCCGGGCATGGACAGGTCCTTTATTCGCGTTGAACACTCAAATTTATTTGTTAAGGTGTGTACCTTATTATATTCATTTAAGGTGTGCACCTTAGGTTTCAATAGCGGGGTCCGATATCAATGAAGAAAAGCGAGGGCGGACGATCGACGGGGCGTCCTTCCCCCACACGACAGAGAATAATCGCTGCCGCACTCCAACTATTTAACGAGAGGGGGCCTGATCACGTAACCACAGCCGAGATCGCAAGGGCAGTGAATATCAACGAGGGTAATCTTTATTATCATTTCCGCACCAAGGAGGCATTGGTGCTGGCGCTGTTTGCCCTGTTCGAGACCGACGCACTGGCGGTTGTCGCAAAGATCGACGAAGAGGACGAAGTTGCCGCATCGACATATGCTGGCTTTCTGCGGCTCTGGTTTTCGCTGGTGTGGAACTACCGCTTCCTGTTTCGTGATTTTGTCGGCCTTCTTTCCTCCGCGCCTGCGCTGGTGGAGCCGGTTCGCGGCATAAGCGCGGCAATGCGACTTGCCGTTGATGATATCGTCAGCCGGATGGAGAGGGCAGGGCTTGCAGAGATTCCAGAAACCGAGCGGGCGGCCCTTCTTACCAATCTATGGATCGTCTCGACCTATTGGGCGGCTTATCTCAACCTTCAGGAAGGGGTCACCGAATTCGGGCCGCAGCAACTGGACTGGGGACTTCGGCAGGTGTCCAGCCTGTTTCGACCCTATCTCTCACCATTGGCCACCTCCGAGCTGGAGGCGATGCTTGAAGTTGATGCATGATTTCACCTGATGGTGACAATGTTGCAGGCAAAAACGCCCGCGACAATATCTGTCGCGGGCGTTTCCCATCTCGCGGGTCTTAAGCCGCCGTTATCAGGCCGACTTCAGCAGATCGCCGTGCGGATCGAGCACGAACTTGGTTGCGGCACCCTGGTCGAAGCTTTCATATCCCTGTACGGCGTCGTCGAGTGCGATGATCTTGGCGTTGACGATGTCGGCAATGGGCAGGCGGTCATGCAGGATCGACTGCATGAGCTGGCGATTGTATTTCAGCACCGGCGTCTGGCCGGTATGGAAAGATTGTGCCTTGGCCCAACCGAGGCCGAAGCGAAGCGACAGGCTGCCCTGTTTTGCTGCGGCATCGACCGCACCTGGATCTTCGGTGACGTAAAGGCCGGGAATGCCGATCGAGCCGGCGGCACGGGTAATTTCCATCATCTGGTTGAGAACGATGGCCGGCTGTTCGCCGCCCGAATGGCCACGCGCTTCGAAACCGACGGCATCGATGGCGCTGTCGACCTCGTTTGTGCCGACGATCTCGGCAATCATGTCGCCCAACCGGTCACCCTTGGAAAGATCGACGGGCTCGAAGCCGACCTTGGCGGCGTGCGCAAGGCGATCCTTGTTGAAGTCACCGATCATGACGACGGCGGCACCGAGAATACGGGCAGACGCGGCAGCCGCCAGACCGACCGGACCGGCGCCCGCGACATAGACCGTGGAGCCGACACCGACGCCGGCCTTGACCGCGCCATGAAAGCCGGTCGGCAGGATGTCCGAGAGCATGGTGAGGTCGCGGATCTTGGACATTGCCCTGTCGCGGTCGGGAAATTTCAGAAGGTTGAAGTCGGCATAGGGAATGGTCACGTATCTGGCCTGTCCGCCGATCCAGCCTCCCATATCGACATAACCGTAGGCGCCGCCGGCACGGGCGGGGTTCACCGTCAGGCACACACCGGTATCCTGCGACTTGCAGCAGCGGCAGCGACCGCAGGCGACGTTGAACGGCACCGAGACGATATCGCCGATATCAAGCATCTCGACGTCGATGCCTTTCTCAATGACTTCGCCGGTGATCTCATGGCCAAGGACGAGGCCGGGCATCGCCGAGGTGCGGCCGCGCACCATATGCTGGTCCGAACCACAGATATTCGTGGAAATAACCTTGAGAATGACACCGTGCTCGATACGGCGGCCATCCGGCGCCTCCAGCTTCGGATCATCGATGTCGCGGACCTCGACCTGGCCGGGGCGCAAATAGACGACGCCTCTGTTTTTGCTCATATCCATCTCCTCCTTGGGTTGAACACCAATACCGGCCCGCTCCTCCGCGGACAGGATATCGTCAAAACTCATGCGCGGACCCGTATGCGGCTCGCGTGGAATCTCAATCGGCGAAGGGATGGAAAGAAGAACAATCGGCGCGTCTGGACAAACGTCGCCTGCCTCTTGATCACCGCCCGCCGCAGATACCCGGCATTACGCCGAATATGTGCAGCAAACCATTTGGCGGGCGATGTGGCGGTCGGGAATACGACAACGCCTATAGCCGCAACGACACCGGCTCTCGCCAGATGTCACGGTGGCGTTATCTGTCGATCGATTTTCTCAGGCGCCCGGCGGCATCCTGAATATATTGCCAGGCGACGCGACCGGAGCGGCCGCCGCGCGTGGTCGCCCATTCCAGCGCCTCGTGATGCAGGGTTTCGCGATCAAGGCCGAGATCGAAATGTTCGGCATAGCTGTCAATCATCGTAAGATAGTCTTCCTGGCCGCATTTGTGGAAGCCGAGCCACAGGCCGAAGCGGTCCGAGAGCGAGACCTTTTCCTCAACAGCTTCCGAAGGGTTGATGGCGGTCGATTGCTCGTTCTCCATCATGTGGCGCGGCAGAAGATGACGGCGATTGGACGTGGCATAGAACAGCACATTGTCCGGACGCCCCTCTATGCCGCCATCGAGGGCTGCCTTCAGCGACTTGTAGGCCGTGTCGTCGTGATCGAAGGAGAGGTCGTCGCAGAAGACGATGACGCGTTCGCCGGAAGCTTTCAATATATCCAGCAAGGCGGGCAGGGTGTGGATATCTTCGCGATGCACCTCGACCAGCTTCAAGGGAACGCCGCTTGCGGCGCGCACATCTTCGTGAACGGCCTTGACCAGCGAGGATTTGCCCATGCCGCGTGCGCCCCAGAGCAGCACGTTGTTGGCGGGAAAACCATCGGCAAAACGCAGCGTGTTCTCGTGCAGGATATCGCGCACATGATCGACGCCGCGAATGAGTTTCAGCGCAATGCGGTTCGGACGTGAAACCGGCTGCAGAAAGGAATTGACCGGCGTCCAGACAAAGCAATCCGCCGCATTCCAGTCGTTCACGGCAGGTGCCGGGCCTGCCAGCCGTTCCATGGCGACGTTAAGCCGGCGCAGTTCGGCAAGAAGCAGGGTGGCCGTCTCTTCTCGAATCATGGTGTTTCTTCCGCTTATCCGATGTTCATAACGATGTTTTCAACCCGGCCTAGCATGGCGTTTCAGGCCCATAAAGGTTAAGAGGTCCGGAATCGGTACGGCGTGGCTTCTGCATCTGTTGCATTCCCGGCGTTCCCCACTATATTCCGGCGGCTTGAAAGCTGGGGCGGCATACGAGGTCGTGCTGTAATCGTTGAGGAGTTTTATATGTTCATTAGTCAAGCTTTTGCCCAGGACACGGCGGGCGGCGCGTCTGCATTCGGTTCCGGCCTTGAGATGCTTTTCCTGTTTGCACCGCTTATGGTGGTCTGGTACTTTTTCCTCATTCGCCCGCAGCGCGCGCAGATGAAGAAGCGTCAGGAAACGTTGACCAATATTCGCCGTGGCGATCAGGTCGTTCTTGGTGGCGGCATCGTTGGCAAGGTGACCAAGGTCATCGACGACAATGAACTCGAAGTCGAAATCGCCGAAGGCGTGAAAATCCGTGCCGCTCGTGCTTACATTGCCGAAGTGCGCGTGAAGGGCGAAGTGGTCAAGACGGAAGCCGCTTCCTGATCCTGCCGGATAATTGAACTTCCGCTTCCGAATTTGACGGGTTGCGCATCGCGCAACCCCAACCCTGACCGAGATCGAAATGCTTCATTTTTCCCGTTGGAAAACAGTCTTTATCTGGTTGCTTGTGCTGGCAAGCGTCTTCATCGCATCTCCCAACCTGTTTTCGGACAAACAGCTGGAGGGCATGCCTGCCTGGTACAAGGACAACAAGGTAACGCTCGGTCTCGACCTTCAGGGCGGCTCGCACATCATGCTCAAGATCGAGCGTTCCGACATCGTCAAGGAACGGCTTGAAACGATCGTGGGTGACGTGCGCACGCAGCTTCGCGACGCCAACATCCGCTATTCGGGGCTTACGGGCAACGGCCAGCAGATCCAGGTTCGCATCAGCGATCCCGCTCAATATGAAGCGGCGAAAACCGCGCTTCGCGACCTGACGCAGCCGGTGTCCGCCGGAACGCTGGTCGGCGGTTCCATCACAGAAGTGACGATGAACGACGGCGGCGACAATCTGCTGCGGCTCAACCTGACCGATGAAGGCGTGGATTATCGCCTGTCCTCGGCCGTGTCGCAGTCCATCGAAGTCGTGCGCCGCCGCGTTGACGAAGTCGGCACCACCGAACCTCTCATCCAGCGTCAGGGTTCCGACCGCATCATCGTACAGGTCCCGGGCCTCCAGGATCCGCAGCGCCTGAAATCGCTTCTCAACCAGACGGCAAAGCTGTCCTTCCGCATGGTCGATACCACCATGCCGGTGCAGGAAGCGATGAATGGCCGTCCGCCCGCGACCTCAGAGGTTCTTTATTCGCAGGACGATCCGCCGGTTCCCTATCTGGTGGAACGCCGCGCGCTCGTTTCCGGCGACAATCTCGTCGATGCTCAGGCAAGCTTCAACCAGCAGACCAACGAACCCGTCGTCACCTTCCGTTTCGACAGCCGCGGTGCGCAGCGCTTTGCGCAGGCGACGCAGCAGAATGTCGGGAAGCCTTTCGCCATCGTGCTCGACAATCAGGTCATTTCTGCACCTGTCATCCGTGAGCCGATCATCGGCGGTTCGGGACAGATTTCCGGCAGTTTCTCGGTTCAGGGCGCCAACGACCTTGCAGTCCTGTTGCGTGCGGGCGCACTTCCGGCCACGTTGACCGTGGTTGAGGAACGCACCGTCGGTCCGAGCCTTGGTAACGACTCCATCACCGCCGGCCTCACGGCAAGCGCCATCGGCGCCGTCGGCGTCCTCATCTTCATGTTCGTCTTTTATGGCTTCTTCGGCCTGCTTGCGAACATCGCCCTCATCGTCAACGTGGTCATGCTGATCGCCGTCCTCAGTGTGATCGGATCTACGCTCACCTTGCCCGGTATTGCGGGTATCGTCTTGACGATCGGTATGGCGGTGGACTCCAACGTTCTGATCTACGAGCGAATACGCGAAGAGGTGAAGAGCGGAAAACCGCTGATCCAGTCACTGGATAACGGTTTCACACGCGCCTTTGCGACCATTATAGACGCCAACCTGACGACGCTGATCGTTGCAAGCGTGCTGTTCTACATGGGCACGGGTCCGGTCAAGGGCTTTGCCGTCACGCTTGCGGTCGGTATCATCACCACCGTCTTCACGGCCTATACGCTGACGGCCTGGATGTTTGGCTACTGGGTTCGCCGCAGCCGTCCGAAACATCTGCCGAAGGGTGTACGCACCGCCATGTTCGACGGTCGCGACATTCCGTTCATGCGTTATCGCCGTGTGGTTTTCATGATCACCGGTGTGATCATGCTCGCCTGCGTCGGCGGCTTCGTCGCCAAGGGCCTGAACCTCGGCATCGATTTCCAGGGCGGCTCGGTTATCGAAGTGCGCGCCAAGCAGGGTGAGGCCGATCTCGCAGATATTCGCGAGCGTCTGAACCAGCTGAACCTCGGTGAAATCCAGGCACAGAATTTCGGCACGCCGCAGGACGTTCTCATCCGCATTCAGGCGCAGGACGGCGGCGAAAATGCCGAGCAGTCGGCAATCACCCTGGTGCGCGGCGAGTTGCAGGACAAGTATGATTTCCGTCGCGTGGAAGTCGTTGGTCCGGCTGTGTCCGGTGACCTGACCGTGACCTCCACGATTGGCGTTGTGCTCGCCATGGCGGCGATCATGATCTACATCTGGGTTCGCTTCGAGTGGCAGTTTGCACTGGGTGCGGTCATCTCGATGGTGCACGACGTGGTCTTCACCATCGGCCTGTTCGTCTTCCTGGGTATAGAGTTCAACCTGACCAGTATCGCGGCAATCCTGACGATCATCGGTTATTCGCTGAACGATACGGTGGTCATCTACGACCGTGTCCGTGAAAACCTCCGGCGATACAAGAAGATGCCACTTTCGATGATCATCGACGTATCGCTGAACCAGACCCTTTCGCGCACGATCCTTACTGGTCTGACCGTGCTTCTGGCACTGCTGGCACTGTATCTGTTCGGTGGCGAGGTCATTCGTTCCTTCACCTTCGCAATGTTGTTCGGCGTCGGCATCGGCGTGTTCTCCTCGGTCTATATCGCGGCTCCGGTGCTGATCGCCTTCAAGCTGCGTCCCGACAGCAAGGATGCGGAAGATGAGAAGGATGAGAAGTCCGGCAATGCCATCGGCGGCAAGCCTGCCGTCTGATGGCCGGCGGTATTGAAATACGCCCGGCCCATTTTCCCGGCCGGGCGCCCATCGATGCCTATGGCAATGGCGGTTTCCGTTTCGCAGACATGTCGCACCGCGGCTCTCTCCTGTTGTTGCCTTCCGGCATTCACGGCTGGAGCCCGGTTGATGTGAAAGAATTGACGCTTGAGCATTTCGACAAGGTTCTGGCTGATGCGCAGGATATCGAGGTGCTTTTGATCGGCACGGGTGATGGCATGCGGGTCTTGCCGAAGGAATTGCGCGAAGCCTTCAGGCAAGCGGGCATTTCGGTCGATCCGATGAGCACGGGTGCTGCCGTTCGCACCTATAATATCATGCTTTCGGAATCGCGCGCCGTGGCTGCGGCGCTGATTGCCGTCGAAGGCTGACAGGACGTTTCGCGCGGGGAAACATGGCACCCACAGAGAATCTAGACGTCTGCCTCGCGACGCTGCGCGACACCGATCGCGACCGCTATCTCGCGTGCCTTCTGTCTCCGGCCGACAAGCGCGCAGCGCTTGCCGCGCTTTACGCCTTCAATGCCGAAATTGCCCGAATCCGCGATTCCGTGCGCGAGGCGCTGCCTGGCGAAGTTCGTATGCAATGGTGGCGCGATCTCCTTGATGGCAATGCGCATGGGGACAGCCAGTCTCACCCCGTTGCTGCCGCTCTTTTGTTGGCGATCGAGCAATATCGCCTGCCGCGACCGGTTCTTGCCAATATGATCGAGGCGCGCATCTTCGATCTTTATGACGATCTGTTCGTGGATCGTAACGCGCTCGAAGGCTATGCGGGGGAGACCGCCTCGGCACTGATCCAGCTGGCGAGCCTTGTGCTTTCGCCGGAAGACACTCCAGCAAGTGCGGAAGCTGCGGGACATGCGGGGGTTGCGCAGGCCATGGCCGGCATTCTAATGCTGATGCCGCTGCACCGTCGTCGTGGGCAGGTCTATATCCCCGCGGATATGCTCGCGGCTGCCGGGCTTGATCGCGAGACGTTTCTGGAAGGCGACAACAAACAACGCATCGGCATCGCCATCGAGATTTTTGCAACGCACGCGCTTGATCACATCGAGAAGGCGAGACGCGCCAAGATGTCCCGGAATGTCTTTGCGGCCTATCTTCCCGTTGCCTTGTCCGGCCCGGTCATCGCCGCTGCCAGAAAGGCGGGAGCGGGCGTGTTTGAAGGCGAAGTGCAACTGTCGCAGCTTCGCCGGCAATGGCTGCTGGCAAAGGCGTCTTTCCTCAAGCGTTTCTGATTGCTCGACCTGCACATCGCGCAGACAGATCGGAGCAATTTTCGCGTCGAGGCCGGAGAGCCACACTTCACGCAAGCCTCGGTGTTTAAGAGCTTGAGCCGGGTTCGCATCGTTTCGATTCGCGAATCGCGATGTTTCGGTGCTGAGGGAGCCTTCCCGCATGAATATGGCGGTCTGGATAATCGTTTTCGTGCTGCTTGCGGTCTTCGCTGTTTATGCCTGGCGCATGACACGGGCAACGGATGAGGACAATAACCACGATGTGGGGCAGGCGATCATGGATTTTGCCCGCGCGTTTCCCACCGAGGCGATCAGAAGCCTGCATATGACGGTGGATGGCGGCGCAGCCTTCGTGCGGCTGCACGACAACAAGGCCGGCTTCATGCGCAATATGGGATCCCATTATGTGTGCCTGATGATCGATCCCGAGCGGATAAGGGTCGAAAGTCTGGAAAGCGGTGACGGTTTCGTCGTTACGTTTTTCGATACGCCGAAATATAGCGGCTCATACCGCTTCAAATCCGCCGGAGAGGCCGCCGAGGTTTCGCTGTGGCTGCTCGGTAGCCTTGTGGAGGCGCAGGACCATCACGACGAAGGACCGCAGCCCTCGGGCGCCTGAAAGCGTTCTGGGCGTCATTGTCCGTCGAGCGGCGGGTTCGCTTCCGTCTGCACACGCTCGCGCCAGATGATGAAAAGGCCGGATGCAACGATGATGAGGATGCCGAGCCATTTCGATGGCGTCGGAAAATCCGAAAACAGCGCATAACCGAGAACCGTCGCCGAGATGATTTCGAAATACTGAAATGGTGCCAGAAGCGACAGCGGCGCCAGCCTGAAGGCCCTGACGATCAGGAGATGCATATAGCCGGATATCGACCCTAACACGATGAGCAGGGTGAGGGTGAAGCCGGATTGCGGAAGCGAGATCGCGAAATCCTTGTCACCGTAGGCGTCGCCGGCCAGAAGGGCTGCCGCCATGAACACCGTGCCGGCAATGCCGGACATGGTCTGCATGACAAGCGGACTGTCGGCATCGCCGATAGCGCGGTTAAGGAACAGGTAGAGCGTGTAGAGAAATGCGCAGGCGACCGGCAGGAGCGATGTCCAGCCGAAGATCTCAAAACTCGGCTGAATGACGATCAGAGCGCCGCCGAAACCCACCGCAATCGCTGTCCAGCGTTTCCAGCCGACCCTGTCGCCAAGGAAGAGGGCCGACATCATCGTCAGCATGAATGGCTCGACGAAATAGATGGCAAAGACATCGGCAAGTGGCATGTATTTGACGGCGGCGAAGAACATCAGGCTGGCACTGGCATGCAGCACGCCGCGCAGGCAGTTCATCCACGGTCGTCTGGCGCTGAACAGCGCTTTGGGTGAGACCAGCAGCAGCAGGGGCAGGGTGCACAGAAGCTGGAAAAAGAAGCGGTAGAAAGTGACCTGCGCCGGTGACATTCCGCCGCTCACCGCCATGTATTTGGCGATGGCATCCATGACGGGCAGCACGAACATGCAGCCCGCCATGATCATCATGCCCTTGGCGACATCGTTCAAACCGGTCTGGCTGGTCATGGGTAGGGCTGCGCTTTCAACCAAAAGGTCCGACGAGGAAACGGGAGCGCCAGAGGGCGCTCCCCCTCGACGAGGTCAGGCGGCCTTCTGGCGTGGCAGGCTCTTCATATCAATGACGAAGCGATAACGCACATCGCTTTTTATCATGCGTTCATAAGCCTCATTGATCTGATCGATATTGATCATCTCGATTTCGGCGGCGATGCCTTTTTCGGCGCAGAAATCCAGCATTTCCTGGGTTTCGGGAATGCCGCCAATCATCGAGCCGGCGAAGGTCTTGCGGCCGGGGATGAGGCTGAATGCATGCACCGATAGCGGCTTCTCAGGCGCTCCAACCTGCACCAGTGCGCCATCCCGCTTCAGCAACGCAAGATAGGCGTTGATGTCGTGGTCGGCGGCAACCGCGTCGATGATAAGATCGAGGCTGGAAGCCGCTTTCTTCATCTGGTCGGCATCGCGTGAAACGATCACCTCATGGGCACCGAGCTTTTTCGCGTCTTCTGCCTTGCCGGGGGAGGTGGTGATCATCACGACCGTGGCGCCCATGGCATTGGCGATCTTGACTGCCATATGGCCGAGGCCACCGAGACCGACGACGCCGATGCGCTTGCCGGGACCTGCATTCCAGTGCCGCAGCGGCGAATAGGTGGTTATGCCGGCGCAGAGCAGGGGTGCTGCGGCTGCTGGATCGAGCCCTTCGGGGATCCGCAGCACATAGCGATCATCGACGACCACATGGGCGGAATAGCCACCAAGCGTATGTGCGCCGCCGCCCATGGCCTTGTCAGGCGAGTTGTAGGTGCCGGTCATGCCGTTTTCGCAATATTGCTCCAGCCCTTCGGCGCAGCTTGCGCATTCACGGCAGCTGTCGACGATACAGCCGACGCCGACGCGGTCACCCGCCTTGAATTTCGTGACCTGCGCGCCCACCCGACCGACGCGGCCGATGATTTCGTGACCGGGGACGCAGGGGTAGAGAGAACCCGGCCATTCGCTGCGGGCCGTATGGATATCGGAGTGGCAGACGCCACAGAACTCGATTTCGATTTCGACATCGCGCGGGCCGGGATCGCGGCGCTTGATGGTCGCGAGCTTCATCGGCGAAGAACCGTCATCGCAGGCATAGGCTGACGTTGTGAACATGGTCGTTCCTCCTCTTGTGGTGATCGATATTGCATGCACTTGCAGGCGACAAAAAAGTTGCGGCGGGTTTCAGCCGCCGGAGCCGGCTTCGGGCACTGCCGGGCCAAAGACCTCCTCAAAGGCCTCTCGCAGCAGAACATCGACATCGCCGATCATAACCGGCAATCCAAGATCGACAAGGCTGGTGACGCCATAGGCGCTGATGCCGCAGGGAACGATGCCGGAAAAATGCGCGAGGTCGGGATCGACATTGATCGACAGCCCGTGAAAGCTTACCCATTTGCGCAACCGGATGCCGAGCGCGGCGATCTTGTCCTCGGCCATGCCGCCATCGGGAAGCAGAGGTTTTTCCGGACGCCTGACCCAGACACCGACCCGGTCTTCGCGCCGTTCGCCACGGACATTCATCTTGTCGAGCGTGCGGATGATGACATTCTCCAGCGCGGCAACATAGGCGCGGACATCCTGGCGCCGGCGTTTCAGGTCGAGCATGACGTAAACGACGCGCTGTCCCGGCCCGTGATAGGTATATTCGCCACCGCGACCGGTGGCGAAGACCGGAAAACGCTCCGGCTCGATGAGGTCGGCAACATCGGCGCTGGTGCCTGCCGTGTAGAGTGGCGGGTGCTCCAGAAGCCACACGAGTTCGTCGGCCTCGCCATTGGCTATGGCGGCAACTTCGCGTTCCATCTCTTCTATTGCCAGTTCGTAAGGCACGAGACCTTCCGAGATTCGCCAGCGAACAGGCGGCGAGCCGGGAACGGGCAGCATATTTGTCTCGATATCCGTGCGTGTGAGCATGAAAAAGTCCTTTCCACAGCCTTCTCGCAAAATGATGAGAAGGCTGCAACCCCAGCATTTCCGGGCTTCCTGCATATAGGGTGGGCCGGGCCGATTTTTAATTTCAAAAAACTGTCACGACGCTCTTGTGCACCCAAAATCCTTTTGCTACATGCACCCCCGTCGGCGCAAGTCGACGCCTACCACGATGCGGTCGTGGCGGAATTGGTAGACGCGCAGCGTTGAGGTCGCTGTGGGGCAACCCGTGGAAGTTCGAGTCTTCTCGACCGCACCAAAGAAACCCGCTTCGGCGGGTTTTTTCTTTTTCTGCCAATTGTTTGGCTTTGCTCCTCCCAAAAAAGAAGAAGCAGTTACGTCGATTAAATACGCCTCGGGCGACTTCGACTTGTTTCGTCTCGGCAGCCCGGGCTGTAAAATTTCAGGGCGTCAGATTATCGATCTTGCCGCCATTCGGATGAGATGTTTGCGGCTTAGCGTCTCCCCGCGCGATTGCCGTCACCGACCCGGTAGGGGTCGCCATCCATGACCTGGTCCATCCGCCATTCGTTTCCGCGATAAGGGCTTTGCCACGTCTGGCAGCCAGCTAGAAAGACAGTTGCCGACAGCAACCCAAAAGTAAGAGCGGTTCGCAGCATATGAGCATCCTTCGACATTTCATCTTGCAGTCATGTAGGTGCAAGCGGTTGGCTTTGCGACGCTTTTTTTGGAAATTATCGTGCTTTCGAAACCGGCATCCGGATCAGGCGCCATTAAATTTCGGTGGATATCGATACACGTTGTAGTAGCCGGTTAAATACCCCCTCAAAACAAGGGGTGGAATATTAGAGGTCTGATGTTAGCGTTTGTCAGAAAAAAAGGTCTGGAGGTTTTCGTGCAGGGGGACAAGGCGGATTCAGACAATGCGCTCGGCTATTATATGTGGAGCATTTCCGACAATAGGTTGATCATGGACACCGTCACCGCGGAGTGTCATGGCTTTTCCGAAGCGGTGGCATCGCGAGGTGTGTCGATTGAGGATATTCTCGAAAGAATAGATGTGGAAATGCGCGATCAGGTGGCGCGGGCAATTTTCGAAAGCATCACTACCGGCGTGTTTTTCGACCAGCGCTACAAGGTGCATCTGCCTGATGGTTCTATCCGCTGGATCGTGGCGAAGGGCAGGGCGATTTTCGATGCTGAAAATACGCCGTTTCTTGGTCTCGGCAGCGTTCGTGATATCACTCTCAAAAAAACCTACCAGTTCGAGCCGCGCCAATAGCTATCAATTGTCATGAAAAATGGCGCAAAAAAGAGGCGGCTTTCGCCGCCTTTTTCTGTTCGCACGCTACGGGATATCAGAAGACGGCGAGATATTTCAGCAGCGAAATAATGCCGATGATGATGACGATGACTTGCGCGATCTGTTTCGCGCCGCCGCCGACGGGCAGTCGTGCGATGAGCCACAAGACGAGCACGATCACCAGGAAGGTGATCAGAATGCTGACGAGCGTAGATGTAACCATAGGTCCCAGCTCCCTGAATAATAAAGGTTCAACGGTCGTTCACCGTTGTGTGAGTAAAAAGCGCCAGACAGGTTTTGGTTCCATGCGATTGGTTGCACGCGATTAAATTAGGAATATTTGAATGATAGATGGTGGAAAGGTGAAGTTGAGGCCGGTTGGCGCCACCGCCAAGGTCGGGCGGCTTGGGCGCCCACTGATTTCGACAGTAACCGGCGGCGCCCTGGAAATTGTGACGGGTGTCTCTGAACCGGGCTTCAATCCGATCGACCTCCTTTATTCCTCGCTTGCGGCATGCCTGGCGCTCAGCGCCCGGATTGCGGCGAGCCGCATGGGGTTACTGGACGGCTTCGAGAGCGTGCTCGTTGACGTTTCCGGTGAGAAATCCGCGCAGGAGCCCTATCGCATCATTCGTTTCGATATCAGGATGGAGATTGCCGGGAGTTTCGATGAGGCGACGCGCGCCGCAATTGCCCATGCGGCCGAAGATATCTGCACCGTCAGCAACACTTTGAAGGGCGACGCGGACTTTGCACTTTCGATCGCTAGCTGATCGTCACGGCTTTCGGGATTTTTCCCATTTCTTCACCAGCCGGTCGCGTTTCAGCTTCGACAGGCGCTTCAGCCAGAACACACCATCCAGCTGGTCGATCTCGTGCTGGATGCAGATGGCGTGAAATCCCTTGGCGCTTTCTCGATGTTCCACGCCCGCTACGTCCTGAAACCTCACCTCGACCTCAGACGGACGTTCCACCTCTTCGGTGAAGCCCGGCATTGAGACGCTGCCTTCTACATGCCGCATGGTCTGCGCGGAGTGACTGACGATTTCGGGATTGATGTATGTCAGCACGGTTCTCGGCGTCAGCTCAAGCACGAAGACGCGCTGTTTCACACCGATGTGAGCCGCGGTGATGCCGACGCCGGGGGCGGCGCGCATGGTGTCGATCAGGTCCGTGACCAGATTTTGCAGGTGGTCGTCAAAAACAGTGACCGGCGCGCAAATCTCTGAAAGACCGGCATGGGGGTAGGGCAGGATCGGCCTGATTGCCAAGGAATGCTCCGTTCGTTTCAGGTTTGAGAGGATAGCGCGGCGAGCGCCTGTCCCTCCGCTGTGACCTCCAGCCAACTGCGCTGGGTGCGGGCGTCGCGTTTCGTCACCCGCACAAAGCGCGGTGACAGGGCGGAGATTTCGCGCAGGACGAGGGCATGCGCAAGTCCCAGCCGATTGGCGATGCTGCGGCTGTCGGTGGCGATATCCATATTGATGGCAAGAAGGATCGCCGCGCACGTGGCCGAAAGCGCCTGCGACGATCCTTGCACGATCTGCTCCACCGCTGCCATGAAAGCCGCTGCAGATTGTTCCTCACCCATCAAGCCATCCTGTTCAAGAGGCGGAACCGGCAAGCAGGCGGAAGGAGACGAGTACCGATTTCGACGTTGGCGTAAAGCTGCCTTCGCCATAGCTTGACAGCGGCACCAGCACGTTCAGTTCGGGATAATATCCGCCGACACTGCCGCGCGGAATATTGTAGGGGACCAACCGGAAATTTTGAGCGATCCGCTCCACGCCATCGCCATATTCGCCGATGACATCGACGCGCTGGCGGGAGTGGGCGCCCAGCGCTTCCATATCCGCAGGATTCATGAAGATGACCTGACGTTCGCCATAAACACCGCGATAACGGTCGTCCATGCCGTAAATCGTGGTGTTGTATTGGTCGTGGCTGCGGAATGTCTGCAGCACGAAAAGATTGTCGCCCGTGAGCGCCTGCTGATGCTCGGTCTGTTCGGGAAGCGGGCCGCTATAAAAGACGGCCTTTTTTGCCGGCGTGTTCCATTCCCGTTCGGAGGCCGTGTTGCGCAGGCGAAAACCGCGCGGCACGCGGACGCGTTCGTTGAAATTGTCGAAACCGGGGATGACCCGCTCGATCATGTCTCGGATGAGATCGTAATCCTCGGCAAGCGCTTTCCAGTCGACCTGCGCATTGCCAAGGGTCGCTTGCGCAATGCCGGCAACGATGGCGACTTCGGAGCGTAGTTCCTCCGAGGCAGGCGGATTGATGCCGCCGGAACCATGCACCATGCTCATGGAATCCTCGACCGTGACGATCTGCGGCTTGCCCGCAGAATTACGGTCGATTTCCGTTCGGCCAAGGCAGGGCAGCACGAAGGAGATTTCGCCCGGCACCAGATGCGAATGGTTGAGCTTGGTGGCGATATTGACCGTCAGTTTCTGATTTTCAAAAGCCTTGACGATCAGCGGACTGTCGGGCGTTGCCCGCATGAAGTTGCCGCCGAGCGCGATGAAGGTTTGCGCCTCGCCAGCCAGCATGGCGGCTACTGCTTCGACGGTGTTGTGGCCGGGTTTGCGCGGCATGGCGACGCCGAGTTCTTTTTCCAGTGCGTCTAGCAGCGCCGGCGGCGCTTTTTCATCGATACCGACCGTGCGATCACCCTGAACGTTGGAATGGCCGCGTACCGGGCAAAGACCGGCACCGGGGCGGCCGATATTGCCGCGCAGCAACATGAAGTTGGTGATTTCGCGAACCATGATGACAGAGTGGCGATGCTGGGTGACGCCCATGGCCCAGGTGGCGATGACGGAGCCGGCATTCATGTAGATGCAGGCGGCTTCTTCGATTTCTGCGCGGGTGAGGCCGGACTGGTCGAGAATGCTTTCCCAGCTGGTTGCCTCGACGGCATCACGATAAGCCTCGAACTCGACCGCATGTTCGGCGATGAAGTCGTAATCGATGATGGCAGATTCTCCGGCAGTCCTTGCGGCGTCGTCGGCTGCAAAGATCGCCTTGCTCATGCCGCGCACCACCGCCATGTCGCCGCCTTGCCGGGGCTGGTAATAATTCGTGGCGATCTTGGTGTTGCCGCCGGTGATCATCTCGATCTTGTCCTGCGGATCGGCGAAGCGCTCCAGCCCCTTTTCCTTGATTGGATTGAGGACGACGATTTTCGCGCCGCGAAGCGCTGCCCGGCGCAGGTCGCCCAGCATGCGCGGGTGGTTCGTGCCGGGATTTTGGCCAATTACGAAGATCGCGTCTGCCTGCTCGAAGTCTTCCAGGAGCACCGTGCCCTTGCCGACGCCGATCGAGGCTTTCAGGCCGACACCGCTTGCCTCGTGGCACATGTTGGAGCAGTCGGGAAAATTGTTCGTGCCGTAAAGCCGAACCATCAATTGATAGATGAAGGCTGCCTCGTTGGAGGCGCGGCCGGATGTGTAGAATTCCGCCCGGTCCGGGCTGTCGAGGCTGTTGAGAACGCCGCCGATTTCGGCAAAGGCGTCGTCCCAGGAGACCGGCAGATATTTGTCGCTCGCCCGGTCGTAACGCATCGGGTGGGTGAGGCGGCCCTGTTTTTCCAGATCGTAGTCAGACCAGCCGCGCAGTTCGGAGACGGTGCGGGTGGCGAAAAAATCCGGCGGCACCCGGGCTTCCGTCGCTTCCCATGCGACCGCCTTGACGCCGTTTTCGCAGAATTCGAAGGAGGAGCCATGCTCCGGATCGCCCCATGCGCAGCCCGGGCAATCGAATCCATCCGGCTGGTTTGCCTTCAGCAGCGTGCGTGCGCCGGAAATCGGCGCGCCGGATTCCATCAGCCGTTTGCCAACGCTTTTAAGCGCGCCCCAGCCACCTGCGGCGGCGGAAGCCTTGCCGATGAAATCTGTCTTGCTCATTGTCGTGATTTTCCTGAAATTTTCCTGGCCGCCCAGGGATACTTACCGTTTGGCAACGGCCAATCATATATAAAAAAAGCTCTTTCAGAATCGTCTATGGGCGACATATGTCAATCTCTATCTTACCGGTTCCGACGGAACGGCAAGGGCTTTCCGGACGTTGTGCGGATTGAGGTGCAGTGTCTGCCGCTGCATCATCATGGAGCGCTGCGCTCTTCAATCATGGTCTTGCGAAAGGGCGGTCCATGACATTTTCGTCGCAGTTCCGAAGCCCGTTGTTTTTCACCTATCCGGTTGTTGACAATATACTTTTTAACGCCATTCTGCCTGCAAATTCGTGCACTGCGGCATTTAAAGAAGGGGACGCCAGATGACAGACCGTGACGACGATCTTCTCGCGCCCGAAGAGTTGAAACCGACAGAGGCACCCTCCGATATCTACGCCGAGGACGGCTCAGTCCGCTCCGACTTTCTGGCGATGGTGGGGGCGGCGATTGCCGACCGCGATCTGCTTTTCCTGCGCAAGAATGTGGCGCGACTGCATGAGTCTGAACTCGGCGACGTGCTGGAGTCCATCATGCCGGAGCAGCGCCACGCGCTCGTGCGGTTGCTGGGTTCCGATTTTGACATGACGGCGCTGACCGAGGTGGATGAAGGCATCCGTCTCGATATCGTCGACCAGATGTCGAATGAGCAGATCGCTGCCGGTATCGGCGAACTGGATTCGGACGACGCTGTCTACATTCTCGAGGATCTCGACGACGAGGACCGCGAGGACATCCTCTCGCAACTTCCGTTCACCGAACGGGTGCGACTGATGCGGGCGCTGGATTATCCGGAAAGCTCTGCCGGCCGTCGCATGCAGACGGAATTCGTTGCCGTGCCGCCGTTCTGGACCGTGGGACAGACCATTGATTATCTGCGTGAGGAGGAGGAGTTACCGGATTCCTTCACGCAGATCTTCGTCATCGACCCCACGTTCAAGCTAGTCGGC
>NZ_BDLN01000001.1:364209-378162 GCF_001950375.1 Rhizobium sp. TBD182
CGATCTCGACAAGGTGCTGCGCGCTAAGCGTCAGGTGAAGATCGAAACGATCATGCACGAGACCAACCACTCTATTCCGGCCGAAATGGACCAGGAAGAAGCGGCGCAACTTTTCGAACAATACGACCTTCTATCCGCCGCCGTGGTGGACAATAACGGCCGTCTGGTTGGCGTGCTCACCATCGATGACGTGGTCGACGTCATTCAGGAAGAAGCCGAAGAGGATTTGCTGCGCCTTGGCGGTGTGGGCGACGAAGAACTGTCTGACAGCATCACCAGCACCTCGCGCTCGCGTGTGCCGTGGCTTGCGGTCAACCTCCTTACTGCCTTTCTGTCTGCCTCCGTCATCAGCCTTTTCGATGCGACGATCCAGCAGATCATTGCGCTGGCGATTTTGATGCCGACGGTTGCCGGGATGGGCGGCAATGCCGGATCGCAGACCATGACCGTGTCCGTGCGGGCGCTGGCTACCAAAAGCCTAGATATTCACAACGCTGCCCGCATTATCAGGCGTGAAGCGGGCGTTGGCATCCTGAACGGGTTGTTGTTCGGCTGTGCCATCGGCATCGTTGCAGGCGTGTGGTTCCAGGATGTCCATATCGGCGGCATCATTGCTGCCGCCATGTGTCTCAACATGCTGGCGGCGGCGCTGGCAGGCATTCTCATTCCGCTGGTTCTCGACAGGTTCGGGGCAGACCCCGCCGTTTCCTCTGCTGTCTTCGTGACGGCGGTAACGGACATTGTCGGCTTTTTTTCGTTTCTGGGCATCGCTACCTGGTGGTACGGTATTTCGGGATAGGCCCAACCAGGCGAAAGCGGCAGGAAAAATTGACTTTTACGTGAAGGTCAAATAATAATTGTCCGGTTATGAATCGGATAGGCCCTTGGACAAGTATTATAGCATAACCGAACTGACGCGCGAATTCGGTGTTTCCACCCGCACCTTGCGATTTTACGAGGATGAGGGCCTCATTCACCCTGAGCGACGCGGGCGTACGAGGCTTTTCAGGTCTGCGGATCGGCGTCTCATTCAGGAAATCCTGCGCGGCCGCCGTATCGGTTTCACGATCGCAGAAATTCGCGAGATCATTCACGTCTACAAGGAGCCGCCGGGCGAATCAGGCCAGCTTGTGCTTCTGATGAAGAAGGTCGATGAGAAGCGCGCCGATCTCAGGCAAAAGCGCAAGGACATCGAAGAGACGCTGGCCGAGCTCGACAATGTCGAAGAGGCCTGCCTCACGCGCCTTGCCGAAATCGGCGTAGGGACCTGATGCAGGTTTCCCGCCGTCGCGCTTGACGTGATGGCCCTGGATTTCCCGCGGAGAGGAAAACCTCTCACTCCGTCATGCTTTTGATTTTACGCGACGTGGATAGATCCTCGGGTCAAGCCCGAGGTGACGCAGAGCGTAGATTGGACGTGTGTCGTCCTTTATTGCGCCTCAACCGTGCACTGTTGCGCCACGTCGCTGACTTTCGTCTGCTGCTCCGCACTGAGCTTGCCTTCCATCATGATGTCAAACAGGCTTTCTGCCTGCAGCTTTTCAAGCGTGCAGCCGCAGAAACGTTGGCACAATTCCTGGCCGTTAGCCTGCTGGACGCAGCTTTTTTCACAGCTCGATTTGTAAAGCTCCACCTGGTCGACAGGAGGAGGCGGTGCCACAAGTGATACCGCGTAGACGAGGCCAATCAGCGCCGGCTGATGAATGAGGTAAAAGGCAAGGCTGTGACGGCCCGCTGTTGCTATCAGATTGCGGGGGGAGCTTGGGTTGCGAAAACGGTCCAGCCAGCTGCGCGGTGTGACGAATTGCGAAACCGCAAGTCCGGCAAGAAAGGGCGCTAGCCACGGCAAGAGCGGCACATAATCGTTCGAGCGCGGCGGCATGGTGGAGAAACCGACCCATGCCAGCCATTTGCTGTTGAAAAAATCCGACTGGACGTATTGCGGCAGCGCAAAGGCAAGAGCCGCGAAAAGCAGCGTCACCAGCGGGGGTGCCCGCAGGAACAGCAGCCCGACAAGGCTTGCAGCGGCTATGTTGTGCAGGATTCCGAAAAAGATGAAGCTATCCGGAAAGGCGACATAGGTAGCGATGGTGATGAGCAGCGCCGAGCCCGCCACCATTGCAAAACGCTTGCCGAAGGACGGCCAGTTTATGGCTTTGCCATGGGCGAGAAACAGGCTGAAACCGGCGAGGAACAGGAACGAGCTGGCAATGGCACGCGCATAAAGCTTCCACAGGCCGGTGGTTGCCGTACCCGGCTCCAGATAGCCGAAATACTCCAGATTCCATGTGAAGTGGTAAGACGCCATGGCGATGAGCGCCAGCCCGCGCAGTGTATCGAGACCGCCCATGCGGCCCTTGCGGCGGGTGTCGATTGCAGCTGTTTCTGTTTCCATAATTCCTGCTGTTTCAGCTGTCTGAAGCCGTTGTCTACTCAAGGGCTTGGCCCGTGAAGTAAGGCTATTTCAAGGCCCGGGCCTGTCCATGATGGCGCGGCGGGCCTCGGAGAAGAACTGGCGGCGCAACAGCGCCACTATGATGATGACCGTGCTTGCGATGAAGACATAGGGGCTGATGAACCAGCCGAGATAACCGATCGACAGGAAGATCGTCCGCAGCCCATCATTGAAGTTCTTAGCAGCGATGATGTTCATCTTTATGACGTTTTCAGCGGCACGCTCGGCA
Source organism: Rhizobium sp. TBD182 (assembly GCF_001950375.1). Taxonomy (NCBI): domain Bacteria; kingdom Pseudomonadati; phylum Pseudomonadota; class Alphaproteobacteria; order Hyphomicrobiales; family Rhizobiaceae; genus Rhizobium; species Rhizobium sp. TBD182. The sequence continues at coordinate 366,894 of NZ_BDLN01000001.1, forward strand.
GCGTCGCGATCCGCGTTGACATCATGGACCATTGGTATGGCACCAAACAGGATCGTGCAATAATTGAACAGGCGGTAGGACCAGCCGAACTTGAAAAACGAGTAGCCGAAAAGGCAGGTTAGCCCCATGACCTTCAGTTCGAAGGCCGTGCGCCCGGCATACTGCACGAAGGGCAGGTCGCGAAACACGGTTTCGACCCGATCTGTCGCCCCCAGAAGAGCAAAGCAGCCGCCGATGGCAAAGATCGAGGTAGACGCGAAAAAAGCGGTACCATTCTGCAAACCCGCCATGATCTGAGTGTCGATCATCTTCAAGTCGCGTTTGAGAGAATTGTAAATCCAGTCGCGTCGACGCTCCGCCATCGCCTGATTGAGGCTGGTTCGCGAAAACAGCGTCGTTCCCGTCGTGAGGTGGGTATAGGTGGCCCATAACACGATAAAAACGACGATCGAGATATAGTCCATGACGGTCATCACGGGCAGGTCACCTTGCTGTTTGCGAATCTTCGCGGCCATATTGATTTGAAGGCCATTGCAAGGCAATGGTAGCGGCCTCCATGGGCGAACATTCTCCCGCCGCGTTGCAGCTTCGTCATTTCGTTTTCTGCTAACGTTCCGGTAACCAAGTGGCTTTATCAATCCCGTCGCGGACGGAAAGGTCTGCCGGTTCCGGGTCAAGGTTTTGCGTACCGGTTCCGCTTGATTTTTCGTAGACACCGCTCGCCGATTGACAGAATGACCGTTCGCACCTAGCTTTTTGTCAGGACCGGTGTTTCCGGCATCCGGAGTTGCCAAGGCTGTCAATGTCCCGCATCGTGCGGACAGGTTTTGTCGTATCCGACCCGGTATCATCGGCAGTCCGGCATGAGTAACCGGGGGACGCCTTTTTCTACGAATCGTTCCCTTCATGTACGGCTGTCTCTGGCTTGCGACACCGCAATGATGCCGGTCCGTCTTATTCTTTTCTTCCAGGTTCTTCATGACAGATAAAAACCGCTCCGTTTTCATTCTAGGCGGCGCGCGCTCCGGCAAGTCCCGTTTTGCCGAGGACCTTGCGGGCAAAGCCGACGGGCGCCTGCATTATCTGGCCACCGGCCGGGCATGGGATGACGAGATGCGCGATCGCATCGACCATCATCAGGCCCGACGCGGCGAGGAGTGGACGACACACGAGGCGCCCGTTGATATCGCTGCCGCGCTCGCGCGGCTGGATGCCCCGGACAATGTCATCCTTATCGACTGCCTGACATTGTGGCTCACCAATCTGATGATGGAGACCGCCGATATCGAGACCGCGTTCGCCACGCTGGCAGCGGCAATCGCGTCCACCAAGGCGAAACTGATTCTCGTCTCTAACGAGGTCGGCCTTGGCATCGTGCCGGAAAACCGCATGGCGCGCGAATTCCGCGATCACGCCGGAAGGTTACACCAGCGCGTCGCGGCCATCGTCGATGAAGTCTATTTCGTCGCAGCCGGGCTGCCGCTGAAAATGAAGGGCTGACGCAAGCCCTATAAAGCCGGTGTCGCGCGTCGGCGTCCGTTCTTTCAGTTTCTACGTACTTCTTATCGCCAAATCCCGGCTCGGTTTTGCCGGTGCTGCGACAGCTTCTCTTTCTTGATCTGGATCAAGGTGGCTTCCCCACGCCGGTGGCAATGCTCCAACCGACGCAAAGGCCCGTTTCCGCTTCGTAAAGCGCGCGCCAAGCCTTTCGTCGGTCTGCTTGCACGTTGGGGGAAACCAACAATGAATTACACGTTAGAAACCGCGATCGTGGCCCTTGGGGCTTTTCTCGCGCTGCTCGGGGCTGCTTTCGCTCACGACAGTCTTTTCGCCGCCCATATGTGGGTGCTGTTCTTTACGCTTCTGGTCAGCACGGTGCTTCTGCTGCGCCGTGTTTCTTTCGCACCTGTCGATCAGGCCGCGCGCGCCCGGCTGAAATCCGAATATTTCGATGAGGTCGTGAAATACGGCGTCGTCGCTACCGTGTTCTGGGGCGTGGTCGGGTTTCTGGTGGGGGTCGTGGTGGCGCTTCAGCTTGCCTTTCCCGATCTCAACATCGCGCCCTATTTCAATTTCGGCCGGATGCGGCCGCTGCACACCTCCGCGGTGATCTTCGCTTTCGGGGGAAATGCGCTGATTTCCACGTCATTTTACGTGGTGCAGAGAACCTGTCGCGCGCGCCTGTTCGGCGGCAATCTCGGCTGGTTCGTGTTCTGGGGCTACAACCTCTTCATCGTCATGGCTGCCACTGGCTATCTGCTTGGTATCACGCAGGGCCGCGAATATGCCGAGCCGGAATGGTATGTCGATATCTGGCTGACGATCGTCTGGGTCGCCTATCTCCTCGCATTTCTCGGCACGATCCTCACGCGCAAGGAGCCGCATATCTATGTGGCAAACTGGTTCTATCTGAGCTTCATCGTGACGATCGCCATGCTGCATATCGTCAACAACCTCGCCATTCCGGTGTCGTTCCTCGGCGTCAAGAGCTACTCCGCTTTCTCGGGCGTGCAGGATGCGCTGACGCAATGGTGGTACGGCCATAACGCCGTCGGCTTTTTCCTTACCGCCGGCTTCCTCGGCATGATGTATTATTTCATTCCCAAGCAGGTGAACCGCCCGGTCTATTCCTACCGCCTGTCGATCATCCACTTCTGGGCTTTGATCTTCATGTATATCTGGGCCGGTCCGCACCATCTGCACTATACGGCGTTGCCGGACTGGGCGCAGACGCTGGGCATGGTGTTCTCGATCATGCTGTGGATGCCCTCGTGGGGCGGCATGATCAACGGCCTGATGACGCTTTCGGGCGCCTGGGACAAGATCCGCACCGATCCCATCGTGCGTATGATGGTGATGGCGGTGGCCTTCTACGGCATGGCGACCTTCGAGGGTCCGATGATGTCGATCAAGGCCGTCAACTCGCTCAGTCACTATACCGACTGGACCATCGGCCATGTGCATTCCGGCGCTCTCGGCTGGAACGGCATGATCACCTTCGGTGCCATCTATTATCTGACGCCGAAACTGTGGGGCAGGGATCGTCTCTACAGCCTGCAACTGGTCAACTGGCACTTCTGGCTCGCCACGATCGGCATCGTCATCTACGCCGCCGTGATGTGGGTGGCCGGCATCCAGCAGGCCTTGATGTGGCGCGAATACGATACGCAGGGCTTCCTCGTCTATTCCTTCGCGGAATCGGTCGCAGCGCTGTTCCCCTATTACGTGATGCGTGCGCTGGGTGGCCTGATGTTCCTCAGTGGCGCGCTGATCATGGCCTACAACGTCACGATGACCATCCTCGGTCATCAACGCGAGGAGGGCGTCCGCAATGACGCCGCACCTTCGCTGCAGCCCGCTGAATAAGGAGAGGCCGATGTCCATACTCGACAAACACGGCGTCATCGAACGCAACGCCACACTGCTTTTGGTCGGCTCGCTGCTCGTCGTCTCAATCGGCGGTATCGTGGAAATCGCGCCGCTTTTCTATCTCGAAAACACCATCGAGAAGGTGGAGGGCATGCGGCCCTACTCACCGCTGGAACTGGCCGGGCGCAACATCTACATCCGCGAGGGATGTTATGTCTGCCACAGCCAGATGATCCGGCCGTTCCGCGACGAGGTGGAGCGTTACGGGCATTACAGCCTGGCGGCGGAATCCATGTACGACCACCCGTTCCAGTGGGGTTCCAAGCGCACGGGGCCGGACCTCGCACGCGTGGGCGACCGCTATTCGAATGAATGGCACGTGCAGCATCTGGCCGATCCGCGCTCCGTCGTGCCGGAATCGATCATGCCGTCCTACGCGTTCCTCAAAACCACGCCGTTGAAGATTACGGATATCTCGATGGAGCTCAAGGCTAACCGCGCCGTTGGCGTGCCCTATAGCGACGAGATGATCGAGAAATCAGCGGCTGATCTTCACGCGCAGGCCGATCCGAACGCCGATACGACCGAGCTTCTGGCGCGCTATCCGAAGGCGAAAGTCGGCGATTTCGATGGCGATCCAGCCAAGCTTACCGAAATGGATGCGCTGGTTGCCTATCTGCAGATGCTCGGCACGCTGGTCGATTTCTCGACCTATGACGATGCCGCCGGATATCGGTGAGGAGGCGACACGATGGAAACCTACACGGCCATGCGCCACTTCGCCGATAGCTGGGGCCTGCTTGCCATGACCCTGTTCTTCGCCGGCGTCGTCGTTTTCACCCTTCGTCCCGGATCGAAAAAAGCTGCGGACGACGCCGCCAGCATTCCGCTTAAGGAGGACTAGGATATGTCCGAAAAACACATTGATGACATCAGCGGCGTCGAAACCACCGGCCATGAATGGGACGGTATTCGCGAGCTTAACAATCCGATGCCGCGCTGGTGGGTCTGGACCTTCTACTTCACGATCCTCTGGGCCATCGGCTACACCATCGCCTATCCGGCATGGCCGCTGATCAATGGCGCAACGCAAGGCTTGCTAGGCTGGAGCAGCCGTTCCGAGATCGCCGCCGATATGGCGGACGCCAAACAGGCGCAGAGCGTCTATTCCGACAGAATCGCCAGTTCCTCGCTCGCCGAGATTGAGGCCGATCCGACGCTAAGGCAATTTGCCCTTTCCGGCGGCGCCGCCGCCTTCAAGGTCAATTGCATCCAGTGTCACGGTTCGGGTGCGGAAGGCGGGCAGGGATACCCCAACCTCAACGACGATGACTGGATGTGGGGAGGCAGCGTCGAGGATATCTATACGACGGTAAAGCACGGCATTCGTTTTGCCGACGATCCCGATACGCGCCTGTCGGAAATGCCGGCCTTCGGCGATATCCTCAAGTCCGAGGAAATCCGCGAGGTCGCCGCCTATGTCGTCAGTCTGACAGGAACGCCTTCCAACCCGGCACTCGTAGAACCCGGTAAACAGATTTTCGCCGACAATTGCGCCTCGTGCCACGGTGAGAACGCCAAGGGCAACCGCGAGTTCGGCGCGCCCAACCTGGCCGACGCGATCTGGCTGAAGGCCAGTGGCGAGCAGGGGATCGTTGCGCAGATACGGTCGCCAAAACACGGGGTCATGCCCGCTTGGGGTGAACGGCTTGGTGATACCACGGTCAAGCAGCTTGCGATCTTCGTGCACTCGCTGGGCGGTGGCGAGTGAACGTCACAGCCAACAAATGGAAAGGGCCGCTCGATGCGGCCCTTTTTCTTAGCGATCAGACCAGACGGCCAGTTCGTATCCATCCGGATCGGTGAAATGAAAACGGCGTCCGCCGGGAAAGGTGAATATGGCGACGCTGATCTGCCCACCGGCTGCCTCGACACGCCGGTGCGCATTCTCGATATCGGCGGCGTAAAGAATGACAAGCGGTCCACCCTTGGCTGACACAGGTGCCGTGGTGGTGAAACCGCCGGTCAGCCGGCCATCGGAAAACTCGCAATATTGCGGGCCGTAATCCTTAAAGGACCAGCCGAAAGCGCCGCCGTAAAATTCCTTGCTGCGCTCGATATCGGCGACGTTGAATTCGACATAGTCGATGCGCCGGTCATTCGTATTCGTGGTCATCGTTTTATCCTTCAATCCGTTTCGAGCAGCGACTTCAGTTTCTCCAGATCGACCCGGACCATCTCCGCATCCCGTTCGAAATCCTCGTCCGTCATGTCCGGCAGGCGAAGCAGGGTAAAGCTGACTTCGGCACCGCTGCCATTCGGTGTTACCCGCAGCGCGTTATACACCTTCATGCCATCCGGCAATGTCACGACGTGGTCTATCACGCCGAATTCGTTTAAGGGCGCGAAATTGACGCGGACCTCACCCAACGGGCCGCCATCGGCGATCCAGTCCTCGCCGTCTGGTTTAAGGCCGCCTGCTAGACCGGCGGCCCAGTGCGGCATGTTTTGCGGGTCGGAGGCGAAATCAAAGACATGGCTCCATGGTTTTTCCACCGACAGATGAATGATTTTTGACTGCATGACTGGCATCTCATCCTCCCTGTTTAATGCAGGCCGCAGGCTGCGCCACTTTGTCCGCGCTTGATGTAAGTCAAGGATGTTTCGCCGGTGAGATGGGAGAAAGCAAGGAGATAAAAACGGACTGCAATCATGAACATCTATCCCGTCGGACAGGACCGCCCGCAACAGCCCGTCGAAAGGCTGGAAGCGGAGGCCGTCAATTCCGCAAAAACGCGTAAACCCCTTTATGAAGCGCGCAAGAAAATTTTCCCGAAGCGCGCGGAGGGCCGGTTCCGGCGGTTCAAGTGGCTGGTCATGCTGGTCACGCTCGGCATTTATTATCTGACGCCGTTTCTGCGCTGGGATCGCGGTCCCTATGCGCCCGACCAGGCGGTGCTGATCGATATTGCCAATCGGCGCTTTTATTTCTTCTTCATCGAAATCTGGCCGCAGGAGTTCTTTTTCGTCGCGGGATTGCTGGTCATGGCGGGTCTGGGGTTGTTTCTCATAACCTCCGCCGTGGGACGCGCGTGGTGTGGTTATACCTGTCCGCAGACCGTCTGGGTGGACCTGTTTCTGGTCGTCGAGCGGGCGATCGAGGGCGACAGGAATGCCCGCATGAAGCTCGATGCAGCACCTTTCACGTTCGGCAAGCTGCGCAAGCGGGTGATGAAACATGCAATCTGGCTGGTGATCGGCGTTTTGACCGGCGGCGCATGGATCTTCTATTTTGCCGATGCACCGACGCTGGCGAGAGAGTTCATGACGGGGCAGGCACCGATGATCGCCTATACGACCGTCGCGATACTCACCGCCACGACCTATGTTTTCGGCGGGCTGATGCGGGAGCAGGTCTGTACTTATATGTGTCCCTGGCCGCGCATTCAGGCGGCGATGCTGGATGAGAACTCGCTGGTCGTGACCTATAATGACTGGCGCGGTGAACCTCGCACGAGGCACGCCAAAAAGGCTGCGGCCACAGGGGAGAGCGTCGGCGATTGCGTCGATTGCAATGCTTGTGTCGCAGTCTGTCCCATGGGCATCGACATAAGAGACGGGCAGCAGCTGGAATGTATCACCTGCGCGCTCTGTATCGATGCCTGCGATGGGGTGATGGACAAGATTGGTAAGCCACGCGGGCTGATCGCCTATGCGACGCTGTCCGAATACCAGTCCAACATGGCGCTTGCGACCGGCAACGGCCAGCACGCAATCCGGCCTGCGAATGTGCGCAACGAGGACGGCGGGTTCAAAAACAGCATTCGCCATTTCGACTGGCGCATCGTCTTTCGCCCGCGCACGCTTCTTTACACGGCAATATGGGGTGCAGTCGGCATCGGCTTGCTGTTTGCTCTGGTGACGCGCGAGCGGCTGGCTCTAAACGTGCTGCACGACCGCAACCCGCAATATGTGCTGGAATCGAATGGCTCGATCCGCAACGGCTATACCGTTCGCATCCTCAACATGGTGCCGCAACCGCGCCTAATGAGCCTGACGATAGAGGGCATTCCAAGTGCGGTGATGAAGATAAACGGCGTGCCGGATGCAGCCTCTCGCAGCTTCGAGGTGATGGTGGAACCGGACGAGGCGACAACGCTGAAGGTGTTCGTCACCCTGCCGGGCAGTCACGTCGCGCGGGCTGCTGAAAATTTCGAATTCATCGTCAGCGATACGGGCGGCCATGAGACGGCCCGTTACGACGCCGTCTTCAACGCTCCGGGAGTGAAAAAATGACAACGACCAATCGCCAGACGTCCGGTTTCATTTTCACCGGCTGGCATATGCTGGGTGTTATGGTGATGTTTTTTGGCATCGTCATCACAGTCAACATGGTGATGGCCTGGAACGCTGTCACCAGCTGGAGCGGGCTCGTGGTGCCCAATACCTATGTTGCCAGCCAGCAGTTCAACGCCAAGGCCGAGGCCGCCAAGGCAAGGGCCGCGACCGGCATCAAGGGCAGGCTGGTGGTGGATGAAAAGACCGTGCGCTACGAGGTGTTTCATCCAGATACCGGCCCTGTGGATACGGATTCGGTAACGGCGCGTTTTCGCCGGCCGGTCGGCGAGCACCAGAATTTCGACATGGAGCTGACCCCGGTGTCTACCGGGGTCTTCACCGGCCCGCATGACATGCTGCCCGGCCAATGGATCGTCGAGGTCACTGCCGTAAAAGACGGCAGGATCATCGTGCATGAAGGCACGCGGATCGCGGTGATCAGGGGGCGTCAATGAGCTGCTGTGCACCGGGAACGGAAGGATCGCTTCAACTCGGAGAACCGGTCAACCCACCATCATCAGAGGAGCTGATGCTGGCAAGCCGCGATCTGGGGCAGGGGCTGCGCCAGACCGATCTCAGCGTGCCCGGCGTTTATTGCGGCGCCTGCATCACCACCATCGAAACCGCGCTGCGCCGTCTCCGCCAGGTGGAGCAGGCGCGCGTGAACCTGTCCTCCAAACGGGTGGCGATTGTCTGGAAAGAGGATGTCGATGGCATCCGGACAGATCCCGCCGAACTTGCCCGCGCAATCCTTGCAACCGGATACCGGACGCATCTTTTCGCGAGCGGACAGGATGCTTCGGACGTGTTGCGCTCGCAACTGATCAGGGCGGTGGCGCTGTGCGGCTTTGCTTCCGCCAATATCATGCTTCTATCCGTGTCCGTCTGGTCCGGGGCCGATGCCGCGACGCGTGACATGTTCCACTGGATTTCGGCGATGATTGCCGCGCCGGCGCTGATCTATGGCGGCCGGTTCTTCTATCAGTCGGCCTGGAATGCGCTGAAGCATGGCCGCACCAATATGGATGTGCCGATTGCGCTCGCCATCACGCTATCCTACGCAATCTCGCTATGGGAGACGATTCATCATGGCGGACATGCGTGGTTTGACGCGACCGTGTCGCTGCTGTTCTTCCTGCTGATCGGCCGCACGCTTGACCATATCATGCGTGACAGGGCGCGCTCGGCCATTGCGGGCCTGGCCCGGCTTTCACCACGCGGCGCAACCGTTATCGGTGAGGACGGAACGCGGGAATATCGCCCGCTTGGCGATGTGCTACCCGGTATGACGATTGCGATTGCTGCCGGTGACCGCGTGGCGGTGGATGCGATGGTCATTAGCGGAAGCAGCGATCTCGACATGTCCATTGTCAACGGCGAAAGCGCGCCGCGTCGGGTGGAGGCGGGCGATCTGCTTCAGGCAGGCACGCTCAATCTCACCGGTTCGCTCGCCGCGCGGGTGACCGCATCGGCAAAGGATTCGTTTCTGTCGGAAGTGATCGGGCTGATGGAGGCGGCGGAAGGGGGGCGTGCGCGCTATCGGCGGATTGCCGACCGTGCCGCGAGCTATTATTCGCCCGTCGTACATCTCCTTGCTCTCATGACATTTCTCGGTTGGGGCGTTTTGGGCGGTGACTGGAAGCAGGCGATGCTGATCGCGATTGCGGTTCTCATCATCACCTGCCCCTGTGCGCTTGGCCTTGCTGTTCCGGTGGTGCAGGTTGTGGCGGCAGGCCGGCTCTTTCGGCATGGCATCATGGTCAAGGAAGGCTCGGCGATGGAGCGACTGGCCGAAATCGACACCGTGTTGTTCGACAAGACAGGCACCCTGACGGTCGGGAAGCCGCGACTGGTGGAAACCGGCGATGTGAACCCCGCCACGATGGCGATTGCGGCTGGCCTTGCCGCCCATTCACGCCATCCGCTGTCCAAAGCCCTGCATGCAGCCTATGGCGGAATTTTACCGGTCTACGAAGCGGTGCGTGAAATTCCCGGCTCCGGTGTTGAGGCTCTCACGCCGGCGGGAACCTACCGGCTCGGCAACCGCCGTTTTGCCTGCCCGGATGAATCGCAAATGGAAAACGGCGACGCTCGATCGGAAGTGGTGCTTTCGCTTGACGGCGGGTATCTGGCGAGTTTCGGTTTCGAGGACAATCCGCGTCCTGGCGCCGTACAGGCACTGCGCAGCCTTTCTGTGCGAGGACTGGTGCTGGAAATCGTGTCCGGTGACCGGGTCCCGGCCGTAAAGGCCATGGCGCAGCGTCTGGGCATTGCGAAATGGAACGCCGACCTGTCGCCGAAAGACAAGGCGGGGCGCTGTGGGGCACTGGCAGGCGAGGGACGCAAGGTTCTGATGGTGGGCGACGGTATCAATGATGCGCCGGCGCTGGCTGCAGCACATGTTTCCATGGCACCGGCAACCGCCGCCGATATCGGCCGGCAGGCCGCCGACTTCGTGTTCATGCACGAGAATCTGGATGCCGTTCCTGTCGCCATCGAGACATCGCGGCGGGCCGGACGGCTTATCCGGCAGAACTTCGCGCTTGCCATCGGCTACAATGTCATTGCCGTGCCGATTGCGATTGCCGGTTACGCGACGCCGATGATCGCGGCCATCGCCATGTCGACATCGTCGCTCATCGTTGTTGCAAATGCGCTGCGTCTTGCGGGAACGGCTGAAGCCGTTTCTGCGCAACAGAGCGTGCCGACCGGATTTGCGGGCGAGGGGGCGCAACCGGCATGAACATGTTGATCTATCTCATCCCCGTCGCCCTGTTTCTCGGAGCGCTCGGGCTTTTCGCCTTCCTCTGGTCTGTGCGATCAGGGCAATATGAGGATATGGACGGCGCTGCCTGGCGAGCGCTGGAGGATGGCGACGACCGGCCACGACCTTCCTAGGGGAGGCGCATTGGTTACGACCTTCCCCCGACCTGTCGCAAATATGCAAAGCTGATTTGCGTCATCAAAATTTAATCGTTTCAGTCGCCCCTAGCCTTGCCGTTTGTTCATTACAGTGCCACAACACGACCACCTAAAAGCAAGATGGAGGCACATCCGTGGAACAGGCAGAAATCGGTTTGATCGGTCTCGGCGTCATGGGCTCGAACCTGGCGTTGAACATCGCGGAAAAGGGCAACAAGATTGCCGTATTCAACCGAACCCCTGAAGCGACGAAAAAATTCTACGCCGAGGCTGGGGACTTGCAGGGGCAGTTGATCCCTTGCGAAACCATCGAGGAATTCGTCGCCGCCATTCGTCCTCCGCGCCCGATCATCATCATGATCAAGGCCGGCGATCCGGTTGACCAGCAGATGGAAATCCTGAAGCCGCATCTCTCGAACGGCGACATCATGATCGACGCCGGCAATGCGAATTTCCGCGATACGATCCGCCGTTTCGACAATCTGAAGGATAGCGGCCTTACCTTTATCGGTATGGGCGTTTCCGGCGGTGAAGAAGGTGCGCGTCACGGACCGTCGATCATGGTCGGCGGTACCGAAGATAGCTGGAAGCGCGTCGAGAAGGTTCTGACCTCCATTTCCGCCAAGTATAATGACGATCC
>NZ_BDLN01000001.1:378172-386868 GCF_001950375.1 Rhizobium sp. TBD182
GTGGCATGGCTCGGCAACGACGGTGCCGGTCATTTCGTCAAGACGATCCATAACGGCATCGAATATGCCGACATGCAGATGATCGCCGAAATCTACGGCATCCTGCGTGACGGCCTGAAGATGAGTGCGTCTGAAATCGCCGATGTATTCGGTGAATGGAACAAGGGCCGTCTCAACTCCTACCTGATCGAAATCACCGAGAAGGTTCTGCGCGCTGCCGATCCGATCACCGGCAAGCCGATGGTCGATCTGATCCTCGACAAGGCCGGCCAGAAGGGCACAGGCAAGTGGTCTGTTATCGAGGCGCAGAACATGGGCGTCGCCGCAACTGCCATCGAGGCCGCCGTGGCTGCCCGTATCCTGTCGTCGCAGAAGGACGAGCGCGAAGCTGCCGAGAAGATCTTCGGCCTGCCGACCGTTGCAGCTGCACCGGCTGACAAAAAGGCCTTTATCGCCGATCTGGAAAGCGCGCTTCTGGCCGCCAAGGTCGGTGCTTACGCACAGGGCTTTGCCGTCATGTCGGCCGCATCGAAGGAGTTCAACTGGAACCTGCCGATGCCGATGATCGCCCGCATCTGGCGTGCCGGCTGCATCATCCGCTCGGAATTCCTCGATGAGATCACCTCGGCCTTCACCAAGGATCCGCATGTGGCCAACCTCATCGTGACGCCTGCCTTCTCCGGCATCGTCAAGGACACCGACGCCGCCCTGCGCCGTGTCGTTTCCTACGCGGTTCTCTCCGGTCTGCCGGTTTCGGCGCTCGCTTCCGCGCTTGGTTACTTCGACGCCTATCGTCGCGCCCGCGGCAGCGCGAACCTTATTCAGGCGCAGCGCGATTTCTTCGGCGCGCATGGCTTCGAACGCACCGACGGTGTCGACAAGCCGCATGGCCCGTGGGGCAGCGGCGCCGACATTTTCTGATCGGCTATAACGATAAATGACAAAAGGCCCGCGCAAGCGGGCCTTTTTTATATCATCCGTCGATTTACTTAGCGTGCCGCAGAAAGGCCGACGATCAGGCCGGTGACGGCGTTGATGAGCAGGAACTGGTTGTCGACGCGTACCCAGCGCTGGTCGCGACGCGGCTCTGCCAGGCGGTAACGGCGATAGTCGCGGCGGTCGACGAAATGACGACGCTCTGCCGGGGAGAGGCGCTGACCGCGATCCCAACGGTGCTTCTTGACGATGACCTTTTTGGTGGTCGTGTGACGCTCGACGGTTACACCGCGATGACGGTCGTCGTGGCGGCTTTGTGCCTGGGCCATTGGAGCAGCAAGAACAGTTGCAGCCAGAAGAATGGTGACGAACTTTTTCATGAATGTTTCCTCTCGTGTTTCGATAAGGAGAACTTACGAATAAACGAATGAACGGAAACTGAATTTAAAATTACATTTATGTAATGGTTGTTAATGGTTAGACGGGGACGTTAATCTTTCTATTGGAGATTTCAGTCCAGCTTTTGCGTCGATCAGGCTGCCCGGTGGAAACCGGGCACCCTGTTTCAAGTATTAAACGCGTTCAGCGGATTTTGCCCAGAGGTTGATATCCGCGTCCTTCGCGTAACCGTCGATTTCCGCAAGCTCCTCTGTGGAGAAATCGGCATTGTCGAGTGCCTTGACGCAATCCTCGACCTGTTCGACACGGCTCGCACCGATGAGCGCCGACGTGATGCGACCACCGCGCAGCACCCAGGCGATTGCCATCTGCGCGAGCGTCTGGCCACGCCGCTCGGCAATGCGGTTGAGCGCGCGGATGTTTTCGACATTGCGCTCGTTGAGGAAGGCGGGGTTGAGTGACTTGCTCTGCGATGCACGGCTGCCATCAGGAACGCCACCTAGATATTTCGTCGTCAGCATGCCCTGCGCCAGCGGCGAAAAGACGATGGAGCCAATGCCAAGATCTTCCAGCGTATCGACCAGACCGTCTTCCTCGATCCAGCGATTGATCATGGAGTAGCTCGGCTGGTGGATGATGCAGGGCGTGCCGAGATCTTTCAGGATCGCGGCGGCCTCACGGGTGCGTTTCGAGTTGTATGACGAGATGCCGACATAGAGCGCCTTGCCCGAGCGCACGATCTGGTCCAGCGCGCCGCAGGTTTCCTCAAGCGGCGTGTTGGGATCGAAACGGTGGGAGTAGAAGATATCGACGTAGTCCAGCCCCATGCGCTTCAGGCTCTGGTCGCAGGACGATATCAGATATTTGCGGCTGCCCCATTCACCGTAGGGACCGGGCCACATGTTGTAGCCCGCCTTGGACGAGATGATCATTTCATCGCGGTAGCCTCTAAAATCCGTCTTCAGGATTTCGCCGAAGGCAGTTTCGGCGCTGCCGGGTGGTGGGCCGTAATTATTGGCCAGATCGAAGTGGGTAATACCGAGGTCGAAGGCGCGGCGGCAAATGGCCTGTTTGGTCTGGTGCGGTGTGTCGTTGCCGAAATTGTGCCACAGCCCGAGCGAGATCGCCGGCAGCTTCAGGCCAGTCTTTCCGCAATGATTGTATTTCATGGATGTATATCGGTTTTCGGCCGGTTGCCAAACCATGGGTCTTCCTCCACTTGCTGATGAATGGTTGCCGGAGAAGCCGGCAAACCTTTGAAAGATGAGGCAGGCGCAACGTTGCCTGCCGTTCCGCTAAGGATGGTTAAGCCTTTCGCCGCGTGGTTTCAATGCGAGGATTGGCAGGTATAAAGATCGAAGATACGGAACTGCGGCTGCCCGCTGCCCGCCTTCGGGGTGAAGATGATCCTGCGTGTTTCGCCCGCTGCGAGATCGAACAGATTGTCGGAATAACGCCCGGGCTGATCGGCCTCCAGCATGACGAAGAGGGCAAGACCGGCTGCGGTGACGTCGATTTCGAGCTGGCCGTTTTTCAATGTGCCGGTGGAGAACGTCAGTCCAGCGGGCTGGAGCTCCAGAGACTTGTAGGTGTCGCGCACATGATGGCCTTCGCCTGTCATGCCGTTGGATGCTATGAAGTTCCAGGCAAGAATGGAGCCATCAGGCAGGCTGTCCATGTCGATTTCGGTCAGCGTCGCCGCCTTGTCCGTTGCGCAAGTGCCGTTGGCGGATTTCAGCGGCACGCGGTTACCCTCCATGGTGAGGGCGACAATATTCATGTCGATCTCGACATCTTCCGCCGTGTCGTTGACCATGGAGAAACTTAATCGGCGTCCCTCTTCCGAGGGAATGGCGGAAACCGAGACCGGCTGGAAGAACCGGCGGGCAGCATAGTGCAGCGCCTTCCAGCCGCCGCCGTAATCCAGGCTCGACCATGATGCAACCGGCCAGGTATCGTTGAGCTGCCAGTAGAGCGTTCCCATGCAATGGGGTTTCAGCGAGCGCCAGTAGTCGACCGCGGTTCGGATGGCCAGCGCCTGCTGCACTTGGCTCAGATACACGAAATTTTCGAAATCCTTCGGAAAGCGGAAGTAGCGGAACATGGTGCCAGCGATGCGCTCATTGCCGCCGACATTCTTCTGGTGCAGTTCGATCACCGGGGAGGCGATGTTCATGTCTTTCTCTTCCGCATAGGTGCGGATGACAGGCATGGAGGTGTAGGACTGAAAACCGAATTCAGAGCAGAAGCGCGGTTTGACCGAGCGGTAATTGTCGAACGATTTGTTTTCGTGCCAGACGGACCAGTAATGCATGTCGCCGGAACCATCCGCATGCCAGGCATCACCATAATCGAGGTAGCCTGAAGCCGGGCTGGAGGGCCACCAGAGTGCTTCGGGGGCGGCTTTTTTCAGCGCCTTTTCGATGGTGCGGTTGAGGCGGTCGTAAGCCACGAGATAACGGTCGCGGTTGTTGCGGGGCTCCTCGAACCAGGTGAGGGCACCCACCAATTCGTTGTCGCCGCACCAGAGCGCGATGGACGGATGGGAGGAAAGGCGTTTTACCTGATAGTCGACCTCGTGTTCGACATTGTCGAGAAAGTCTTCGCTGCAGGGGTAAAGATTGCAGGCGAACATGAAATCCTGCCAGACCAGAAGACCGAGACGGTCACAGAGGTCGTAGAACCAGTCTTCCTCGTAAAACCCGCCGCCCCAGACGCGGATCATGTTCATATTGGCCTCGACGGCCGAACATAGAAGGTCTTCGGTTTTTTCGCGGCTGGTCAGCGAATAAAGCGCATCGGATGGAATCCAGTTCGCGCCACGGCAGAAGATTTCCCGACCGTTGATGCGGAAGGCAAATCGGCTACCGGCCTCATCCTTGTCCGTCAGAAGTTCAATGGTCCTGAAGCCGATCCTGCGGGTGACGGTTTCATCCGGCAACTCCACCGCCAACGTGTAGAGCGTCTGTTCGCCGCTGCCCGCCGGCCACCAGAGCGCGGGATCTTCCACGAAGAAGACGTGGCGCACCACCGTCTCACCCGCACCCACGCCGCAATCAAGCCGCAGCCTTTCATCGTTGAGGGAAAGGTAGAGCGGAAGGCTGGCCGGACCTTCGGCAAACAGCGTGATTGCCACATGCAGCTCGACGCCGCCCTCGACATGATGTTGTGAGGTGACGACGTGTTCGACCCGTGCCGTATCGAGGCGCTTCAGCAGGATTTTGCCGTAAAGGCCGAGCGGAGCAATCGCGATATTCCAGTCCCAGCCGAAATGGCACTGTGGCTTGCGCAACATGTTGCCGTTGGCAATCGGCGAGTTGCCCTCATGATAGGGAATGTAAAAAGGTTGCCGCGCCTGCCGTTCCGCCCCGGCTGCGATGTTGGAGTGGAAATGGAGACGAATGGTGTTTTCACCGGGCCGCACGGCGCGAGACACATCGGGACGGTAACGTCGGAAGCAATTGTCCGAACTCAAGACCGGGACATCGTTGACGAAGACGATCGCGACGGTATCGAGATAATCGATATCGAGATACCAGCTGGCATCAGCGTCATCGAGGATGAAGGTCCGCTCTATGATCCAGTCCCGATGCGCGACCCATTGCACCGCATTTTCATTGGCACCGTGATAGGGGTCTTGAATGATGCCCGCGTTTTTGAGTGCGCTGTGAACGTCTCCCGGCACGGTAAGGTCGGTCGTGTAGTCTCCTTCCAGCGAGGTCAGGCGCCAGAGCCCGGCCAGATCGATGACGGTTTCGGGCGTGGAGGAAGAAATCATGATGGGACCCTGCATGGACGAATTCAAATAGGATAAGCTGGCCTTTATGACGCAGGCTTGTGTCGGAATCTGGGGAAGATGCATGCCCGCCAGCCAACCGTTATCCAGCTCGCTCAGCTCGGCAATCTCCTCCCTCCGGCAACGTTACCGTAAAACAATCGTTCCGTCATGTCTTCGGAGTGAAACTTCATGCGCGAAAAATGCCCGTTGGTACTATTGGAAAACCACGGGTACGGATGCCTTGATATATATTGATTTTTATTTATAAATATCAATTAATTATTGATACTAATTAATCTAGTTTCTTGGCATTGTTTCTCTCTCGAGCAGAATTTTCGAGAGCGCGTAAGGTCGGTAATCCGGGATAAGTCTGTTCGATATTTTTCACGACCTACATCGTTATAGCCAAAGGCCCGAAGACCGGATCGGGTGTGACGGCGACCGGCGACGTTTGCCTTTGCAAGAAACAAAAAGCTATCTATGATTATTGTTCTGCAAAGCGTGGCGAAATGACATGAACGATACTGGTAATTCCGGCAGGGACGAAGCGAAGGCGACAACGGGCGAGCGCCCGACCTTGAAGACCATCGCCTACATGACGGGTCTTGGCATCACCACCGTGTCGCGTGCGCTGAAGGATGCGCCTGACATCGGCGCGGAAACCAAGGAGCGCGTGCGGCTGATTGCCCAGCAGATCGGTTACCAGCCGAACCGAGCTGGTGTGCGCCTTCGCACCGGCAAGACCAATGTGATCGCGCTGGTGCTGAGCGTCGACGAGGAATTGATGGGCTTCACCAGCCAGATGGTATTCGGCATCACCGAGGTCCTGGCGACGACGCAATATCACCTCGTCGTTACCCCTCACACCCACGCCAAGGATTCCATGGTGCCGATCCGCTACATTCTCGAAACCGGTTCGGCGGACGGGGTCATTATCTCCAAAATCGAGCCGAACGATCCGCGCGTCCGTTTCATGACGGAGCGCAAAATGCCCTTCGTTACCCATGGGCGGTCCGACATGGGCATTGAGCACGCCTATCACGATTTCGATAACGAGGCTTATGCCTATGAGGCCGTGGAGCGGCTGGCGCAATGTGGGCGAAAGAGGATCGCCATCATCGTGCCGCCATCGCGGTTTGCGTTCCACGACCACGCCCGCAAGGGGTTCACTCGCGGTATCAGGGATTTCGGCGTTTCCGAATTCCCGTTGGATGCCATCACCATCGAGACACCGCTCGACAAGATCCGCGATTTCGGCAAGCGCCTGATGCAATCAGACGATCGCCCTGACGGCATTGTCTCCATCAGCGGCAGCAGCACGATTGCGCTTGTGGCGGGGTTTGAGGCAGCCGGTGTCAGGATCGGCAAGGATATCGATATCGTGTCGAAACAGTCCGCCGAATTCCTGAACTGGATCCAGCCGCAAATCCACACAGTCAACGAGGACATCAAGCTTGCAGGCAGGGAGCTTGCCAAGGCTCTGCTGGCACGCATCAACGGTGCGCCGCCAGAAACGCTGCAAAGCGTCAGCCGCCCGGTCTGGTCCTCAATGGCGCCGAAGCCTTGATAGAAGGAACGCCTGTGCGGATCAGGACAGGCAATCCTTCAGCGAGCCGGCGATGCCGCGCATCATCTTGAAGTAGAGATCAGGACCCGGTTCAAGCGTGGCCGCTTCGGGATCGAGCGTCGCAGACTTTGCCGCCGTGCCTTCGGTTATGACGGAGATCAGTTTCGGCTCGAATTGCGGTTCGGCAAAAACGCAGGTCGCGCCAAGTTCGCGAACCTTTTCCTGCATCTCCCTAACGCGATCGGCACCGGGCAGGGTTTCGGGGCTGACGGTGATCGATCCCGCCGTTTTTACGCCGTAGCGATGCTCGAAATATTGATAGGCATCGTGGAAGACGATGAAGGGCTTGTCCTTCACGGGTTTGACCGTTTCGGCAATTTCGCTGTCGAGCGCATCGAGATCGTCGATCAGTTTCTTCGTATTGGCCTGATAGGTTTCCGCATTGCCGGCATCGGCGGCAATCAGCGCGGTTTCTATCGTCTGGGCCATGGCCTTGGCATTGGCCGGATCGAGCCACAGATGAGTGTCGTACGCGCCGTGTTCATGGTCGCCGTCATCGTGCGCATGATCATGATCATGAGCGTCTTCGCTGTCCGCATGGCCGGCATGTTCTCCATGGGCCTCTTCGCCATCGTCATGCGCCTCGAAAGGGCCGCCTTCGCGGAAGGGAAGCTTTTCCAGCCCCTTGGCATCTTCCAGTTCGACCACTGTTGCCTTGCTGGTCAACGCCTCCAGCGGCTTCTGCAGAAATGCCTCCAGTCCAGGCCCGACCCAGAAGACCAGATCGGCCTTTTCCAGCGTGCGGGCATTGGAAGGCCGCAGATTATAGGTATGCGGTGAGGCGGCGCCGTCGACAATGAGTTGCGGTTCGCCCACGCCACGCATGATTGCCGCGACGAGGGAATGGACAGGCTTGATCGAGACCACGACATTTGGGGCGGCGGTGGCGCCGGAGGCGGCCGCCGCTATTGCTACCGATGCCATGAGCGGGATCACGAACGATCTCATGAAATGCACTCCACTTGAAGAAGTATAGTTATGTTATTACATTTATTGCGTAACTCTATAACGTATGCGATAGCGGTAAGCAACATCGCCGATCGGACAATCCCATGCTTCATTCCGCCCATGAGGGCAAAGAGATACTGGTGTCACTTTCCAATGCCGGCGTGCAGCGCAACGGTCGCTGGCTCGTGCGCGGCGTGGAGTTTTCCGTCAGCAAGGGTGAGATCGTCACGTTGATCGGGCCGAACGGTTCGGGCAAATCAACCAGCGCGAAAATGGCGATCGGTGTCTTGAAGCCGAGCGAGGGCGCGGTATCGCGCATTGCCGGTCTGAGGGTCGGGTATGTGCCGCAGAAGCTTTCGGTCGACTGGACCATGCCGCTTTCTGTGCGCCGGTTGATGACGCTGACCGGGCCGCTTCCCGCGCGCGAAATCGACGCCGCGCTGAACGCCACGGGTATCGCGCATCTGGCAAACGCGGAGGTGCAGCATCTTTCTGGCGGAGAGTTCCAGCGGGCGCTTCTTGCCCGCGCCATTGCGCGCAAGCCCGATCTGCTGGTTCTCGATGAGCCCGTGCAGGGCGTTGATTTCTCCGGGGAGATCGCGCTTTATGATTTGATAAAAAATATCAGGAATTCAAACAATTGCGGAATTCTGTTAATCTCGCATGACCTGCATGTGGTCATGGCGGAAACCGATACCGTAATATGCCTGAACGGTCATATCTGCTGCCGGGGAACGCCGCAGGCGGTGAGCCAGAGCCCGGAATATATGCGGCTTTTCGGTGGGTCGGCCGCCAAGGCGCTTGCCGTTTACAGCCACCATCACGACCACACCCATCTGCCCGATGGCCGGGTGCAGCACGCGGATGGTTCGGTGACCGAACATTGCCACCCCGATGATGGTCATCATCATGCGCATGAGCAGCATCACGACCATAATCATGACCATGGGGACTGCGGCTGCGGCCACGAGCATGACGGACATGCCACTTCAAGCCACCAGCAGGGAG
>NZ_BDLN01000001.1:386878-438085 GCF_001950375.1 Rhizobium sp. TBD182
ATGTTTGACGATTTCTTCGTTCGCGCCATGATCGCCGGCATCGGTGTTGCGCTCACCGCCGGTCCCCTTGGCTGCTTCGTTGTGTGGCGGCGCATGGCCTATTTCGGCGATACGATGGCCCATTCGGCACTGCTTGGCGTTGCGCTGTCGCTCCTGTTGCAGATCAACCTCATAGTCAGCGTCTTTCTTGTAGCCTCGGCGGTTTCGATCCTGCTGATTTTTCTGCAACGGCGGCAGGCGCTTTCCGCCGATGCGCTCCTCGGCATACTCTCTCATTCGGCGCTGGCGATCGGTCTGGTCATCGTTGCCTTCATGAGCTGGGTGCGCATCGATCTCGTCTCCTTCCTGTTCGGGGATATTCTGGCCGTTACCCGCAGCGATATCGCGCTGATCTGGGGCGGCGGGCTGGTGGTGCTGGTTTCCATGGTGTTCCTGTGGCGATCTCTGCTGGCCTCCACAGTCAATACCGAGTTGGCCGAGGCCGAGGGGTTGAACCCGGAACGCGCCAAGCTCATCTTCACGCTGTTGATGGCGCTGGTGATCGCCATCGCCATGAAGGTGGTCGGCATCATGTTGATCACATCGCTGCTCATCATACCGGCGGCGACAGCCAGACGTTTTTCTTCCACGCCTGAGGTGATGGCTGTGGTCGCGTCTCTAATCGGAGCGGTTGCCGTCGTTGGCGGCCTGTTCGGATCGCTGAGTTACGACACGCCATCAGGACCGTCCATCGTGGTTGCCGCCGTGATCCTGTTCGTTATAAGCCTGTTGCCGGTCCCGGGTTTTTCCCGCTCCGCAGATGAAGGAGGCAAGTCATGAATGCGCAGAACCTTACCAAAAACCAGTCGCTGGTCATGAATGCCCTGTCGAATGCGCATGCGCCGCTCAGCGCCTATGTCATCCTCGACAAGCTGCGCGACGATGGTTTTCGCGCGCCGCTGCAAGTCTACCGGGCGTTGGAAAAGCTGGTGGAATATGGTCTCGTGCACCGGCTTGAAAGTCTCAACGCCTTTGTTGCCTGCACCCATACGCAAGCCGAATGCTGCTCGCATCATCATGGCACCGTCGCCTTTGCCATTTGCGAATCCTGCGGGCAGGTGAACGAGTTCCACGATCACGAGATCGACCATCGCCTCGAGCGCTGGGTCAAGGACAGCAAGTTCAAGGCGGAAAAGACCACTATCGAAATTCGTGGTCTGTGTGCCGCCTGCGCGGGGTAACACCGTTTGGCGACAGCGGGCGTTCTTGTCCGCCATCCGTCATTCTTCGATGACTTCCAGATCCTTCGAAAAACGCTTCCAGTTTTCGATGTAATTTTCCGCCGAGCGGCGGATGCTGGCGACGGCCTCGTCATCCAGCGTTCGGACGGCACGCGCCGGCGATCCGACGATCAGGGAATTGTCGGGAAACTCCTTGCCCTCCGTCACCAGCGCATTGGCGCCGACCAGGCAGTTGCGGCCGATCTTTGCGCCGTTGAGGATCGTTGCGCCCATGCCGACGAGCGAATTGTCGCCGATGGTGCAGCCGTGGATGATGGCGTGGTGGCCGATGGTGCACATTTCGCCGATCGTGGCGGCAAAACCGAGATCGCTGTGAACCATCACGCCGTCCTGAATATTGGTGCCGCGACCGATGCTGATTGGATCATTATCGCCGCGCAGCGTCGCGCCGAACCAGATGCCGACATCCTCGGCAAGTATCACCGAGCCAATGACATTCGCATCGGGTGCAACCCAGTAGCGATCCGGGGCAGGGGTCTGCGGCACCCGATCTGCGAGGCGATAAAGCGGCATGTCGGTTCTCTCCCTTTGGATTATGCGCCGATAGCGATCAGGCGACCGTAACGGACAGAGTGCCGACACCGTCTACACCACACTCGATCCGATCGCCGCGCACGATAGGGCCGACGCCCGCGGGCGTGCCGGTCATGATGACATCGCCAGCGGCAAGCGTGAACAGCTTGGAAAGCTCGGCAATCACTTCCGGCACTTTCCAGATCATCTGCGCAAGATCGCCTGTTTGCTTGCGCTCACCATTGACATCGAGCCAGATCGCACCGGTCGACGGATGGCCGATCTTGTCTGCGGGAACGATGGCGGAGACCGGCGCGGAATATTCGAACGCTTTTGCGCCCTCCCACGAGCGTCCCATCTTCTTCAAACCATCCTGAAGGTCGCGGCGTGTCATATCGATTCCAACCGCGTAACCCCAGACGTGGCCCAGCGCATCGCTTGCCAGAATATCCGCACCGCCGCTTTTCAACACCACGACGCATTCGACTTCGTAATGCACGTTCGACGACAGCGAAGGGTAGGGGAAATCCTGACCCGCAGGCAGAAGGTTGTCCGGATTTTTCTGGAAATAAAACGGCGGTTCCCTTGAAGGATCGTGGCCCATCTCGATGGCGTGATCGGCATAATTGCGGCCGACACAATAGACCCGCCGCACGGGGAACATCTCGTTTGTGCCCTCTACGGGCAGAAGAACGGGTTCTGGAACTGGAATGACGGTGGCGGCCATGGGATTTCCTGTCGTCTTTTTTAGAACTGCAAGTCTTGTCCCGCGATTCCTGGGTGATTTCCAGTTCAAAATGACCGCAGCTGCAAAACTGGCTTTTTGCGGTCCTTTGCTGTAGAAGCCGCCGCAAAGAGGTGAATTCATGTACAGACAAGCGCTTGCAAACGGCGAAAAAATCTTTGCCGTGGCCCCGATGATCGATTGGACGGACACGAGGTGCAGATTTCTGCACCGGCAATTGTCGAAGCGTGCGCTGCTTTATACGGAAATGATCGTTGCCGACGCCATCATCCATGGCCAGCGCGACAGGTTGCTCAACTATCATACTCATGAACATCCGGTCGCATTGCAACTCGGTGGGTCGGATCCGGTCAAGCTTTCGGAGGCGGTGCGGATCGCCGGCGATTATAGCTATGACGAGATCAACCTTAATGTTGGCTGTCCTTCAGACCGGGTGCAATCCGGCACTTTCGGCGCATGTCTGATGCGCGAGCCCGAGATTGTCGCGCATTGCGTGACAGCGATGAAGGCCGTTGCGAAGGTGTCGGTCACGGTCAAATGCCGCATCGGCGTGGACGATCAGGAGCCGGAAGCCGTGCTGCCGGATTTTCTTTCGCGGGTCGTGGCGGCGGGCGCGGATGCGGTCTGGATCCATGCGCGCAAGGCTTGGCTGCAAGGGCTTTCGCCGAAGGAAAACCGTGAGGTGCCGCCGCTCGATTATGATCTCGTCTATCGCATGAAGCGGGAAAATCCTGACATCTTCATCGGTATCAACGGCGGTATCTCCGATCTCGATCAGGCAAGCCTCCATCTGCAGCATATGGACGGCGTGATGCTTGGCCGTGCGGCCTATCACAATACGTCCATCCTTGCCGATGTCGACCATCGCATTTATGGCGAAGAGGCCCGGCAAGCTGACTGGATGGGGCTGCGTGATGCGATGATGGCCTACGCCGCCGACTACATTGCCGCCGGCGGGCGCCTCAACCACGTTACCCGCCACATGGTCGGCCTGTTTCAGGGCATGCCCGGCGCGCGCCGTTTCCGGCAAATCCTTTCCAGCGACGCCACACGACCGGGCGCTGGAACCGAGGTGATCGAAGCGGCGTTCGCGGCAGTCGATTTCAGCCCGGCGAAAGAAATGGCTGGCTGAGCCAGTCAGACCAATTTCTGCAATACCTGTGCGCCGTTTGGTGCATTGACCTTGCCGCCGGTGATGAAGAAAGCGAAGACATCGCGAGGGGTCTTCTCGACTTTTCTATCGGGAGCGATCAGCGGCAGGTCATCCGGAACACCGCCCGCCGCATAGGTCTTGACCCGTTTTGCCCAATGGTCAATCTCGGCCTTCGGATAACAGGTCTCGATATCATCTTCTCCCTTTTGCAGGCGGCAATAGACGAAATCGGCAGTTACGTCAGGCAGCATCGGATAATCGTGATGGTCGGCGCAGACGACCGCGACTTTGTGTTTGGCGAGAAGATCGATGAATTCCGGCACCTGAAATGTCGGGTTTCGCACTTCGACCACGTGGCGAAGGCTGATGCCATCCTGTTTTTCGGGCAGCAATGCCAGAAACGCGTCGAAATCCTCGGCGTCGAATTTTTTAGTCGGTGCGAATTGCCAGAGAATCGGGCCGAGATGGTGGCCGAGCTCCGTCAGCCCCTGTGTCAGGAACTTCGTCATGGATTCACCCGCCTCGGCCAGGACCTTGCGGTTGGTGACGAAGCGGCTTGCCTTCAGGGAGAAAACGAAATCCTCAGGCACGTCCGCCGCCCATTTGGCGAAGGTCTCGGGTTTCTGGCTGCTATAATAGGTGCCGTTCACCTCGATCGCCGTCAATTGCCGGCTGGCATGTTCCAGCTGGCGTTTCTTCGGCAGTTTTTCCGGATAAAACGTGCCTTCCCACGGCTCGAAAGTCCAGCCGCCGATACCGGTGCGGATCGTGCCTGATGTCGACATATACTATTCCTCCTCGGGCTATCGGCCTTACGTACCCTTGCTGCGAAAGGTGCGGATTACTCCGCAGCCTCGCGTTTTCCGGCTGGCCGCCGTTCCAGAAGTTCCTTCAGGAAATGGCCGGTATAGGAGCGCTCGTTCTTGACGATGTCTTCTGGCGTTCCGGTTGCCACCACTTCGCCGCCGCCCGTGCCGCCTTCTGGGCCAATATCGATGATCCAGTCGGCCGTCTTGATGACTTCGAGATTGTGCTCGATTACCACGACGGAATTGCCCTGATCCACCAGCGCCTGCAGCATTTCCAGAAGCTTGTTGACGTCGTGGAAATGGAGACCCGTCGTCGGCTCATCGAGGATGTAGAGCGTGCGGCCGGTGGAGCGTTTCGACAGTTCCTTGGCGAGCTTGACGCGCTGCGCCTCGCCGCCGGAGAGCGTATTGGCCTGCTGGCCGACCTTGATGTAACCAAGGCCGACATCGAACAGCGCTTGCAGCTTGTCACGCACGGCCGGAACGGCGGCGAAGAATTCAACGCCTTCTTCCACCGTCATATCAAGCACGTCGGCAATGGACTTGCCCTTGAAGGTCACATCCAGCGTCTCGCGATTGTAACGCTTGCCGTGGCAGACGTCGCAGGTGACATAGACATCAGGCAGGAAGTGCATCTCGATCTTGATGACGCCGTCGCCCTGGCAGGCTTCGCAGCGGCCACCCTTGACGTTGAAGGAGAAACGGCCAGGTGCATAACCGCGCGCCTTCGCCTCCGGCAGACCGGCGAACCAGTCACGGATCGGCGTGAATGCGCCGGTGTAGGTGGCGGGGTTTGATCGTGGCGTGCGGCCGATTGGCGACTGGTCGATATCGATCACCTTGTCGATGAATTCGAAACCATCGATGCGGTCATGCTCGGCCGGAATTTCGCGCGCGCCCATCACCCGGCGTGCTGCCGACTTATAGAGCGTCTCGATCAGGAAGGTGGATTTGCCACCACCCGACACGCCGGTAACGGCGGTGAAAACGCCAAGGGGAACGGCCGCAGTCACATTCTTCAGGTTGTTGCCGCGTGCGCCAAAAACCTTGATTTCGCGGCCCTTCTTCGGCTTGCGGCGTTCTGCCGGCACGGCGACGCCGAGTTCGCCGGATAGATATTTTCCGGTCAGCGATTTCGGATTGGCCATAACCTCCTGCGGCGTGCCTTCGGCGATGACCTGACCGCCGTGAATGCCGGCGGCAGGGCCGATATCGACAACGTAATCCGCCGTCAGAATGGCATCCTCGTCGTGTTCGACCACGATCACCGTATTGCCGATATCACGCAGATGTTTCAGCGTATCGAGCAGACGGGCATTGTCGCGCTGGTGCAGGCCGATGGAGGGCTCGTCCAGAACATAGAGAACGCCCGTGAGGCCGGAGCCGATTTGCGAAGCAAGCCGGATGCGCTGGCTTTCTCCGCCGGAAAGCGTGCCGGAGTTGCGTGACAGGCTGAGATAATCCAGCCCGACATCGTTGAGGAATCGCAGACGTTCGCGGATTTCCTTGAGGATGCGAACCGCGATCTCGTTCTGTTTGGCGTTCAGATTTTCCGGCAGCGTCTCGAACCAGTCGCGTGCCATACGGATCGACATCTGGGTGACTTCGCCGATGTGCATTCTGTTGATCTTGACGGCGAGCGCTTCCGGCTTCAGGCGATAGCCGGCGCAGGCCGGGCAGGGGGCCGCCGACATATAACGCTCGATTTCCTCGCGCGCCCAGGCGCTGTCGGTTTCTTTCCAGCGACGCTCCAGATTGGGAACGATGCCTTCGAAATTCTTCACCGTCTTGTAGGAGCGCGCACCGTCCTGATAGTTGAACTCGATCTTGTCGTCAGTGCCCTGGAGAATGGCGTGCTGCGCCTCTTTCGAAAGGTCCGTCCATTTGCTCGACAGCTTGAAACCGAAGGCCTTGCCCAGCGCCTCCAGCGTCTGGTTGTAATAGGGGGAAGACGACTTGGCCCAGGGGGCGATCGCGCCATCCCGCAGGGTGCGTGCAGGTTCTGGCACGATCAGGTTTTCGTCCACCTTCTGCTGCGAGCCGAGACCGTCACAGGTGGGGCAGGCGCCGAAGGGATTGTTGAAGGAGAAAAGCCGGGGCTCGATTTCCGGGATGGTGAAGCCGGAGACCGGGCAGGCGAATTTTTCCGAAAACAGCATACGCTCGTGGGTCTCATTGAGCGATTTGTTTGCGGAGCCGCCAGCCGAGGTTTCTTCCGGCGGCAGGGGCTTGTCGGCAAATTCGGCCACTGCCAACCCGTCGGCGAGCTTGAGGCAGGTCTCGAGACTGTCGGCAAGGCGTGCTGCCATGTCCGGGCGCACGACGGCGCGGTCCACCACCACATCGATATCGTGTTTGTACTTCTTGTCGAGGACGGGAACGTCAGCGATCTCGTAGAACTGGCCATCCACCTTGACGCGCTGGAAGCCCTTCTTCATCAGTTCGGCGAGTTCCTTTTTATATTCGCCTTTGCGGCCGCGCACGATCGGCGCGAGAATATAAAGGCGCGTGCCTTCCTCGAAGGCAAGGATACGGTCGACCATCTGGCTGACCGTCTGGCTCTCGATCGGCAGGCCCGTCGCCGGCGAGTAGGGCACACCGACACGCGCAAACAGCAGGCGCATATAGTCGTAGATTTCCGTGACCGTGCCGACCGTAGAGCGCGGGTTCTTCGAGGTGGTTTTCTGCTCGATGGAAATCGCCGGAGAAAGCCCCTCGATGCGGTCTACATCCGGCTTCTGCATCATTTCGAGGAACTGGCGCGCATAGGCCGAGAGGCTCTCGACATAACGGCGCTGGCCCTCGGCATAGATTGTGTCGAAGGCGAGCGACGACTTGCCCGAGCCGGAGAGCCCGGTCATGACGATCAGCTTGTTGCGCGGTAGATCCAGATCGATACCCTTGAGGTTATGCTCACGGGCACCACGGATGGAAATCGTCTTCAGTTCACTCATGATAAAGCTCGGACAAAATTAACAGGCCTGATGGCGGAGCGTCCTTATGTAGTGACGCAACCGGACGTGTCGAGGTTTATTCCCTATCGATCGATGGCTTTTCGGCTCACTTGACTCGAATTTCGTGATTTAATAGAACAAAAAAGGAACAAATTGCAAGTGCGAATATACTCTCTGAAAAAGTCAGGATTATTCGCTGTGGATTGTTCCCCGTTGCGGTGCCCTTTGCGGGCGGCGATGGTTATTGTGTGCGGGATTTTTTGAAATGCAATTGCCGGTCACGATGGCTGGCGGACAGGATGACGAGATGGCTGGTAGCGTAAACAAGGTAATTCTGATTGGGAACGTTGGCGCCGATCCCGAAATTCGCCGGACGCAGGACGGCCGTCCGATCGCCAATCTGCGTATCGCCACCTCGGAGACCTGGCGGGACCGCAACAGCGGCGAGCGCAAGGAAAAGACTGAATGGCACACGGTCGTCGTTTTCAACGAAGGCCTGTGCAAGGTTGTCGAACAATATGTGAAAAAGGGCGCCAAGCTCTATATTGAAGGCCAGCTGCAGACGCGCAAGTGGCAGGACCAGACCGGTAACGACCGTTACTCCACCGAAGTGGTACTGCAGGGCTTCAACTCCACGCTGACGATGCTCGACGGTCGCGGCGAAGGTGGCGGCGGCAGCCGCAGCGGTGGCGACATCGGCGGTGGAGATTATGGCAGCGGCGGCGGTAACTACGGTGGCGGTTACGACCAGCAGCCGGCGGCCCGCGGCGGTGCCTCTCGTGGCGGCAGCCAGCCTTCCGGCGGCTTCTCCAGTGACATGGACGACGATATCCCGTTCTGATCGGGACCCTGATTGACGGGGCGGGGGCCGGTCGAAAACGGTTGCCCGCTTCAAGGTCGCGACGACCTACGCCGCGGCTTTGTCCGCCAGCATCGCAACCATGACATCGGACTGCGAAAGAATACCCACCATCTTGCCGTTGGCGTCGATCACCGGCAGGTAATGCAGGCCTTCCTCCGCAAAGCGGATGATTGCTTCCTCGATCGCCGTTTCCGGCTGCACGGTTCTAACAGGCGATGTCATGATATCCTTGACGGTATCGTTAGGTGCGCTTTCGCCTGAGAGGATAAGGCGCAGGCGCTGCAGGAAACCGATGGAAGGCCGGCCGTTTCTCCAGCTAGCCTTTTCAAGAAAATCCGTCTGAGTGACGATGCCGACGATTTCGGCCCTGTCGTTGGTCACGGGCAGAGCCTTGAAATGGCGTTTGCGCATCAGTGAATGGGCGTGGCGCAGGCTATCATCCGGGGCGACGCCGACCACATCGCGCGACATGACGCTGGCGCAATCGAGGTGGAGGGCGCGGCGGCGCCAGGAGCGCAATTCCGTCTTGCGCAAAATCATCTCCAGCACATCGCGATCAATATCGAGAACCTCGTCATATTCCTTCAGCACCTCGTCCAGATCGGCTGAGGAAAAGCCGATTTTCTGTATCGGCGTCGGGTCTGCCGTGCCGTGGCTGGCCTTTCCCAACCTCAGGCCGTGCGGATAGGCGCGGCCGGTGGCATTGTTATAAACGAGCGCGAGGATGAGAAGGATGAGCGAGTTTCCGGCGACCGGCCAGAGAATAAAGCCATAGCCGAGACTATGCACGGCGGGACCGCCGAGAACGGCCGTCAGCGCCACCGCGCCGCTTGGCGGGTGCAGGCAGCGCAGCGCCATCATGGCAGCAATGGCAAGGCTTATGGCAAGCGCGCTGGCAAGGAAAATATCCGGAACGAGTAAAGCCACCGTCACACCCACGAAAGCCGACACGATGTTGCCGCAGAGGATCGACCAGGGCTGCGCAAGGGGGCTGGATGGCACGGCGAATAAAAGCACCGCCGAGGCGCCCATCGGCGCGATCATGGCGGGCAGGGCAGGGTCTAAGCGGAAAGCAAGGCTGCCCAGAAGTCCGGTCAGCGAAATGCCGACGAAGGCGCCCGCCGCAGCGCGCAGCCTTTCCCGGTTACTGACGGGAGCGGCATCCGGGATGAGGCGGCGCAGCGTGGATCGCATGGAGAGAGCTTTCTGGTGCGGAAAAAAGATGCGCGTCTTTTAACCGAGGCAGGAGCCGGATTCAAAGGGCGGATTTTTCGCAAATCCGGCCGGTTGCGGCATTTTGTTGCGAACCGATGGTCGTCAGAATGCGAAGGCCGATTTTATGCCGTCCACTACGAACTGCACGGAAAGCGCGGCAAGAAGGACGCCGAGCAGCCTTGTCAGGATCGCGCGGCCGGTATTGCCGAGAAAACGGTCCATGCGTTCCGAGACGATCAGGGTGGCGTAGACGAGGGCCATGGCGAAGGCGAGGATGAGAATAAGCACGACCATTTCGAGCGTCGTTTTCATCGTTCCCGCTAGGAGCACGGTCGCGGAAATGGCGCCAGGCCCGGCGATCAACGGCAAGGCGAGCGGAAAGACCGCCAGATTGTGCAGATGGTCCTTGGTTATGGCAATCTCCGAGGTCTTTTCCTTGCGCTCCTGGCGTTTCTCGAAAATCATCTCGAAGGAAATCCAGAACAGCAGCAGGCCACCGGCGATGCGGAAGGCACCCAGCGAAATGCCGAGAAGGTTGAGGATGGTGAGACCGAACAGGGCGAAGATGGCGAGAATGCCGAAGGCGATGATTGAGCCGCGCAGAGCCACCTGGGCGCGCTGGTCGCGCGTCATTCCAACCGTGAGTGCGAGAAATACGGGCGCGAGACCGGGCGGATCGAGCGTGACCAGAAGTGTTGTAAGCGCGTTGATGAGCGTTTCGCTGCTGGCCATTCTTTCCCCGCCTGTTCTGTTTTTAGGCCGGAGCCTACGCAAGTCGTACTCGCTTTGAAAGGGAGCGGCGTCGCTTTTGCCAACCTAAATGGCGAAAAGCGGGGTATGTCTTGCAAATGACGCAAAAGACTGTTCAAAACTCGCCGGGAAATTGGCTTAACGTGGCTGTTTCCGCTATAAAAATCCATCCGATTCTTAACAGAGAATGTGATCCGTTTTGACTGACCAGAGCCCCCCCGGCGGCGGAAAACTTCCGCCAGGCATTGAACCGATTTCCATCATTGAGGAAATGCAGCGGTCCTATCTCGATTACGCCATGAGCGTTATCGTTTCCCGCGCGCTTCCCGATGTCCGTGACGGTCTGAAGCCGGTTCATCGCCGTATTCTTTACGGCATGTCCGAACTCGGCATCGACTGGAACAAGAAATACGTCAAATGCGCCCGCGTCACCGGTGACGTGATGGGTAAATTCCATCCGCACGGCAATGCGGCGATTTACGATGCGCTGGCGCGTATGGCGCAGGACTGGTCTCTTCGCCTGCCGCTGATCGACGGACAGGGCAACTTCGGCTCCATCGACGGCGATCCGCCGGCGGCCGAACGTTACACCGAGTGCCGTCTCGAAAAGGCAGCGCATTCGCTTCTCGACGATCTCGACAAGGAAACGGTGGATTTCCGCGACAACTATGACGGCACCTTGCATGAGCCGGTCGTCATTCCCGCGAAATTCCCGAATCTTCTGGTCAACGGGGCAGGTGGCATCGCCGTCGGCATGGCGACGAATATTCCGCCGCACAATCTTTCCGAAGTCATCGACGGCTGTATCGCCCTCATCGACAATCCGGCGATCGAGCTGCTGGAACTGATGCAGATCATTCCCGGCCCGGACTTTCCGACCGGCGCGCTCATCATGGGCCGTTCCGGCATTCGCTCTGCCTATGAGACGGGTCGCGGATCGGTCATCATGCGCGGCCGTGCGACCATCGAGCCGATGCGCGGCGACCGCGAGCAGATCATCATCACCGAGGTTCCCTATCAGGTGAACAAGGCGACGATGATCGAGAAGATGGCCGAACTGGTCAAGGAAAAGCGCATCGAGGGTATTTCCGATCTGCGCGACGAGTCCGACCGCCAGGGTTATCGCGTCGTCGTCGAGCTGAAGCGCGACGCCAATGCCGAAGTCATCCTGAACCAGATCTATCGCTACACGCCGCTGCAGACCTCCTTCGGCTGCAACATGGTGGCGCTGAACGGCGGCAAGCCTGAACAGATGACGCTGCTGGACATGCTGCGCGCCTTCGTGTCCTTCCGTGAGGATGTCGTCAGCCGCCGCACGAAGTATCTGCTGCGCAAGGCGCGCGACCGCGCGCATGTGTTGGTCGGTCTGGCGATCTCGGTTGCCAATATCGACGAAGTCATCCGCGTCATTCGTCATGCTCCCGATCCGGCTTCGGCCCGTGAGGAGCTGATGACGCGGCGCTGGCCGGCGCAGGATGTGGAAAGCTTGATCCGTCTCATCGACGATCCGCGCCACCGCATCAATGAAGACGGCACCTACAATCTCTCCGAAGAGCAGGCACGCGCCATTCTCGAATTGCGCCTTGCCCGCCTGACGGCGCTTGGCCGCGACGAAATCGGCGACGAGCTGAACAAGATCGGTGCGGAAATCAGCGAATATCTCGAAATCCTGTCTTCACGGCTGCGCATCATGCAGATCGTCAAGGATGAGCTTATTGCCATCCGCGATGAGTTCGGCACGCCACGCCGGTCCGAGATCGTCGAAGGCGGTCCTGACATGGATGATGAAGACCTCATCTCCCGCGAAGATATGGTCGTCACCGTTTCGCATCTCGGCTACATCAAGCGCGTGCCGCTGACCACCTACCGGGCACAGCGTCGCGGCGGCAAGGGCCGTTCCGGCATGGCGACGCGCGACGAAGATTTCGTCAACCGTCTCTTTGTCGCCAATACCCATACGCCGGTGCTGTTCTTCTCCTCGCGCGGCATCGTGTACAAGGAAAAGGTCTGGCGCCTTCCGATCGGTACGCCGCAGTCGAAGGGCAAGGCCCTCATCAACATGCTGCCGCTGGAACCAGGCGAGCGCATCACCACCATCATGCCGTTGCCCGAGGACGAAACGACCTGGGAAACGCTCGATGTGATGTTCTCGACGACGCGCGGCACGGTTCGCCGCAACAAGCTCGGCGATTTCGTGCAGGTCAACCGCAACGGCAAGATCGCCATGAAGCTGGAGGAGGAGGGCGATGAAATCCTCTCCGTCGAAACCTGTACCGACCAGGATGACGTGTTGCTAACGACGGCACTCGGCCAGTGCATCCGCTTCCCCGTCGACGATGTCCGCGTCTTCGCCGGCCGCAACTCGGTTGGCGTGCGCGGTATCAACATGGCGGATGGCGACCGCATCATCTCCATGACCATTGTGGGCCATGTGGAAGCTGAACCGTGGGAGCGTGCGGCCTACCTCAAGCGTTCGGCCACCGAGCGGCGTGCCGCCGGGGTCGATGAGGAAGATATCGCACTGGTTGGCGAGGAAGTCGCGGAAGAAGGCGAACTCAGCGAAGAGCGTTATCAGGAACTGAAGGCACGCGAAGAATTCGTGCTGACCGTCTCTGAAAAAGGCTATGGCAAGCGTTCTTCGTCTTACGACTTCCGCACATCGGGTCGTGGCGGCAAGGGCATTCGCGCCACTGATACCTCGAAGACGACGGAAATCGGCGAACTCGTTGCGGCCTTCCCGGTGGACGAAGGCGACCAGATCATGCTGGTTTCCGATGGCGGCCAGCTGATCCGTGTGCCGGTAAACGGCATCCGTATCGCAAGCCGCGCCACCAAGGGCGTGACGATCTTCTCCACCGCCAAGGATGAGAAGGTGGTTTCCGTGGAACGTATCAACGAGCCGGAAGGCGACGAAGAGGCGGAAAACGGCAATGGCGAAGAGGTGGCAGACACTCTGCCGGATACGCCAGAGGCACCGGAGAGCGAGGCGTAAGCCGCCTCGTTTCTTCATTGTCAATCAACAAAAACCCCGCGGTGCACAGGCTCCGCGGGGTTTTTCTTTGTCTCGTCCGATTATGTTTGGTTTGTCAGCGGATCCGGATATGGACCGGTGCACGCCCGGAGCGGCGGCCGACATGAAGGTGGATATTTGCTTCCGGCTGATTGGCACGCCAGGCGCGGGCGCCATGCGACAGAAGCAGGCTGACGAGATCACGCGTCTTTGCCTTGGAGCGGTTAAGACCGAGATCGGCAATGCGCATTGCCGCCTCGTGAATGGGATGCAGAACCGACAGACTGCCTTGCCCGTTGCCAGACGCAATGTCCGAATAGTTCTCGTTAACTGCCATCTTGGAAAGCCTCGCTACACATTACACAATTCGAGGAGACAGGCGATGTTTCAACAAATAAGACACCGCCTGCACGAACGTCTATTACTGGAGTGACGCCCAGCAGCTGACGCCTTTCTTTTTCAATGCATTGCATGCATTTACCGCGGCGGCCTGGCCGTCGAAGCCGCCGAAGCGGGCGCGGTATACCTGGGAGCCTTCTC
This sequence comes from Rhizobium sp. TBD182, assembly GCF_001950375.1. Lineage (NCBI taxonomy): Bacteria > Pseudomonadati > Pseudomonadota > Alphaproteobacteria > Hyphomicrobiales > Rhizobiaceae > Rhizobium > Rhizobium sp. TBD182. The sequence continues at coordinate 400,710 of NZ_BDLN01000001.1, forward strand.
TGCTGAAGGCCACCGTGAAGGGTTTTGCGGACCGAAGGGCGGCGCCGCCTTTTTCCTGCGCATTCTGCAACAGGCCACGTGCCGAGTTTTCATCCGGCGATGCGCCAATCTGGATCACCCAGCCGCCCTGCGGAGCTTCAGCCTTTGCCGAAACGGAAGGGGTGGAGGATACAGATGCCGGCGTGGACGCGGTGACGATATTGTCCACCTTGGTCGAGTTGGTAATCAACTTGCGGTCAGGCGCGACGGCTACCTGAGAAATAGGATCCTTGCCCTTCTGCCAGGTGGCGGCTTCCATGGCCTTTACGGCCGCATTGGACGAGGAGCCTGCAAAGGCAGTAACCGGCGCGTCCTCGTAACGGGTCTGCGGTACGGGGCCGGCATGGGGCAGGCCGGAATCTGTCGCAGCGACAGCTGCGGACGGAGCCGCGACTGCCACAGGTGGAGCAGCAACAGCCACAGCGACTGGCTCTTCGACAGGTGCCGATCTCGTTTGCGCAATCAGGTTGCTGTTGCCGCTGCGAGAAGCCTGCGGCAGGTATGTCGCAACAAGCTTGCGCATGGTGGCGTCACGGGCAGCGCTCGAGCGGCCGCCAAGAACGACGGCGACGATGGAGCGGCCGTCTAGCTGTGCCGATGTTGCAAGATTGCTTCCGGCAGCACGGGTATAACCGGTCTTGATGCCATCTACGCCGCGAACGGTTCCCACGAGACGATTGTGGTTGCCGATGACCTGCTTGCCGAAATTGAAGGTGCGCGTGGAGAAGTAGCCGTAATATTGCGGGAAATGCTGGCGAAGGGCGATGCCAAGGCGGGCCTGGTCACGCGCCGTCGTCATCTGCGCCGTGTTTGGCAGGCCGTTGGCGTTACGATAGGTCGTGCGGGTCATGCCGAGCGCACGGGCCTTGGCGGTCATCATTCTGGCAAAACGGTCTTCGGAGCCGCCGATATATTCACCGAGTGCGGTGGCCATGTCGTTGGCGGAACGGGTGACGAGCGCAAGAATTGCCTGCTCGACCGTGATGCTGCCACCGGCGCGCACGCCGAGCTTGGAAGGAGGCTCCTTGGCGGCGTTGGCCGAAACCGGCACCTTGGAATCGAGCGAAATGCGCCCGGAATTGAGCGCCTCGAACGTAAGATAAAGCGTCATCATCTTCGTCAGCGAGGCAGGATAGCGCAGGCCATCCGGATCCTCGCCATAGAGAACCTTGCCGGTCTTGGCATCAATGACGATGCCCGCATATTTCGGGTCCGCCTGTGCGGTGCCAACGGATGTTGCGGTTATGAACGCCGCAGCAAGGGTCAACGCAACGAACCTTACCAAAGACGTCGCACCCGCTTTGCGCGAATCTGCCCCAAATAGACTTTTCAACACTGCTGAACTCTTCAATCGCATATTTCTGTTCCGCTCGGACGCGCCCCGCCCGAGTGCTCCGGGAAGAAACTTTATCGGGATGGCGTTACCAAGTGGTTTATGAAAGGTATCCACGCTCCATAAAATGCGACTTTTCGGGCGCAATCTGTCTCACGCCTTTTCACGGATTTCAGTCTTTTACGAGGCGCTGCTCGATGTAGCGTTTCACGCCTGCGTCGAGTTCTTTCCATTGTGGCAGCAAGGTTGCGGAGAATCGGTAGAACAGGCTGAGGTCCTGGCCGGCGTGGATATCCCTCTGGCAGTCGCTGCCCGTCGACTCCTGCTGGGTTTGCGGCAGAAGGCAGCGCACGACATAGTCGCTTTCGCCCTCTCGCTGCCCGGTCAATATGACTTCCTTGCCGTAACCTGCGTCGGCACGCAGGCGGTGCAGTGTGAGGCCGTGTTTCAGCGGCACAGGCTCTCCTTCCGTCAACCGGGCATAGATCGGCCCGAAACGGCCGGACATGTCCTCAGACATCGTGCTTTGCGATAGCTGGATGAAAATAAGCCCTGCTGCCTGCGCCGGATCATCGAAAACAGCGCGATTGGAGTCTTCATATCCCTTGAGACCCGGCCAGGTGAGATAAAGATCGGCACGCTCTCGCTCTCCATCGTGGCGGTCGGAAGGTACACGCAGCGTGTTTTTCGCAAGTTTCAGCAGGTCATTGCCGATTGTGATCTCCACCGCGTCGGTTGCTGTCGTGTGGCCCGCCTGAAGAATCCGCTCGCCGTACCATTTAACGCCGATATTGAGGGCAGCAACAAAGCATATAATAATGACGGCAATGATGATTGCGCGCCGTATCAGGGAGGATGAAAGCAGGGGGGCTTCGTTGTGCATGAGCTTCCGACTTGTTCTTGCCACTGGACGCGTTTTCCACACTGAAAACAGACGGGCAAAGCTTTAACCTGCGGCGATCGCCATTGAAATGCTGTTTTGCCGCTGCTACCTGATAGGGTGCAAGCAAAGGACGGCATATGGCAGCGCGCGACAGATATTCCCGGAAACTCGAATGTTCCAAATGCGGTCATCAGGGTTTTGCCGAGGTGTCGGAATCGGATGAGAAAGACCGCCGTAACCTCGATTTTCGCGTTGATGAAATGCCGCGTGGCTTCCGCACCGAGCGTGCCTCGGTCGATCCAACGGAATTCATGATCCGCTGCGGTCAGTGCGGCAACATATTCCGTTTCCTGCAAAAAACCGCCTATGCGCCGGGAGGCGAACCGCGCGTCAAGGCCTGAACGGAAGGTACCGGGATGACTGTACCGCAACAACCCAATGGGGCGCCGCCTAGGCGCAAGCCAATCTGGCCGTGGATCGTGCTGCTGGTGCTGACACTTTGCGCCATCTATTCCTACAATCGCGCCAACGAGATCATACTAGAGCTGTCCGACACGTTACCGCCGGCGCTGCTGAACCTTTTCGAGGATATTTTCCGGGGCGGTTTTCGGCGCGGCGATGGCGGACCGAGCATCGGTGTCTAAACCATAAAGCAGGTAACGCACCCCCAGCCTTTATCCGCCGGTCGCAGTTTTTCGGTAGTATAAAAGAAAAAAGCCCCGCAAACGGGCGGGGCAGGTTGATCGCTCGGGGAAAGTTGGGCAATGCCCGGGAGCGATGCGGCTATATAAATGACAATATTACTGACGCGATAGGCCACTTCCGTCCCAAACAGTACGCCGACGCATAAAATTTGCTCAAGCAGGAAGAATTTAGGAATATCAACTGGCCAAATCTGTCAGGCAACTTGACAGGAGGTCGTTTTATTCTTCGATTGCCTCGAATTGCACATATTCGCGCCTAACATAACGGGACATGAGCAGACGCATGGATAAATCCGGAATCTTCTTCGTGGCGCTTTTATTGGTGCTTGTGGCAATCGTGCTGAGTCTGGCGCTATTCCACTCGCCTCAGCAAAGTCCGGCACTTCCTTCGGGCGAGGGGTCTCTGCTGCCGCCGGCAACGACACAAGGACAATGAGTTGCTGACGGATGCGAAGAGGCTGTGCGCGCGTGCGCCATCGGGATTGACGGCCTTTTTCAAAACGCTATAAAGCCTCACCACCGATGGATGGGTGTCCGAGTGGTTTAAGGAACCGGTCTTGAAAACCGGCGTGCGTGAGAGCGTACCGTGGGTTCGAATCCCACCCCATCTGCCATAAAACTCCAAACAGAGAGTTTGAAATCAAGAGAACCGGCAGCGTTAGCGACGCGGTGTTCTCTTGGCTTGGAAATTTCTTGTATCACCGAAATGAAGAAACCCGCCTTTCGGCGGGTTCCGTTGATTAATGTATTAGAGTTCAGGGCAGCCGCGTTCGTTCGCGAATGTGATGCGCTCCGGTCCTCGGCGGGTGAAGCCCTGGACGACGACGCGGCCGGGGGTGACGCGCACGACTTCGGGGTCGCGCAGGCCTGCCTCGCGGGCGGCGGCGCGGGCTTCGCGTTCGCCGCAGCCACGCATGCGCGGAGGTCCTCGTCGGTCCATGTCGCGGTCTCGATCACGTATAACCGGGCGAACGCCGTCGGGGCCGATCCGCAGCTCCATGTCCTGCGCACTTGCGTGAATAGGCGCGGCAATGGACACCAGCGCGATGCCGAGCGCCAGGCCGGCGGTTTTTATTGACTTGATCATGTTCCCTCACTCAGCCGAAAACCGGCGGAAGCTCGTGTGTTTGCGAGGGGAAAACGCGGTCGGGCTTCGTTTGTTCCTTGAGCAGGAGACATCTCGAGACTGCGCGTTTACAGGCGCGTCGGGCTTCCCGCGCTGCGGAAAAGACATAAATCGTTAACTACGTTCGTTACAATTTTATCGAATTTGCAGAAGTCGTTCGCATTTTCGCCACGTTATGCACAAGATTAAGCGACTGTTAGGTGCTTCGATGGCAGGGGCATGCATCGAGGCAAATGAGGGTGCGGTTCTTCGAGCCTGCAAGCAGCGTGGGGCAGACGATTTGAAATCTACGGTCAAGAAACTCGGCATCAACGCCAGATCGGGCGTGAAGTGGCTTGCAATTTCCGTGCTTTGCGCCGCGACAGCCTCGTGTTCCACCACCTCTGAGACCAAACCGAAGCAGAAGCGCAGCAAGGAATATTTCTCCGAATCGGAATATGGCGTCAAAGCCAGCCCGCGCGTGGCCGACGGCCAGAACATTCCCAAGGGCGGCGGGCGCGAGCTTCTCGGCAATGCCTATACCGTCAAGGGCCGACGTTATTTTCCGAAGGAAGAGCCGGGTTACAACAAGACCGGTCTTGCCTCCTGGTATGGTTCCGCCTTCCACGGCCGCCTGACGGCAAATGGCGAGGTCTATGACAAGGAACATCTTTCCGCTGCGCATCCGACATTTCCCCTACCGAGCTATGCGCGCATCACCAATATGGAAAACGGTGCATCGGTTCTGGTGCGCGTCAACGATCGCGGACCCTTCCATGAAGGTCGCCTGATCGACGTTTCCAGCAAGACCGCAGATCTTCTCGACATGAAGGGCACTGGAACGGCGAATGTGCGGGTGCAATATGCAGGCCGCGCGCCGCTTGATGGGCACGACATGCCTTATCTGATGGCGTCCTATGTTCCGAAGGGCTCTCGTTCTCCGGGTGTTGCGCCGGAAGGGCAGATCGCGACTGGTGTCATGGTGGCTTCGGCTTCGCCGAATTTCGTGCCGGCCCCGACATCCAACCCGAATTACGGTGCTTCGACGCAGACGGCGCTGGTTGGCACCAAAAAGAATGCAGCGCTCCAGGCCATGCCGCTGGTCAACGGCCCCGCACCGGCCTTCGAACAATTTGCAATTCTGCCGGAAATCGGTCCGTTCCTGGCGGAGCGCCCGGAAGGCAATTTCACGCGTGAGCCGGCAGCACCTGGCGGCAACTATCTGCGCGTGCCAACGCCATCATCCAAATATGCAGCGGCTTATTCCGAGTCGTCTGCCGTTTCGAGAACCTCACGTGCGTTCGACAGCGTGCTCGTCGATCGCGGAGCGCTCAACGAGGATTCCATACTTGCCCATGTGAAGCGTCAGCAGGCGAAGACGCGCTGACGGGTTGAAGAGTTTATGGCTGACTTGCGTTTTCGTCGCGAGCGGCGGGTTGCGGCAGGGAAAGCTGGGCGGTTTCATGCACAAGGCCATTCATCGTTCTTTTCTCCCGGTCGCGGCAGCGCTCGCATTTGCGTTTTTCGGTAACGGTCCGGCGCAAGCGCAAACGCAAACAGTACCTTTCATCGCCAAGGCCGAACAGGCCTATATGATCGATGCCGAAACCGGCACGGTGCTGCTTTCCCAGAATGAAAATCAATCCTTTCCGCCCGCTTCGCTTGCCAAGCTGATGACTGTGGAGGTGATTCTGGATGCGCTGGCCAAAGGGCAGGTAACGCCCGAGACAGCTTATCCCGTTTCTGAATATGCCTGGCGCACGGGTGGTGCGCCGTCGCGGACCTCGACCATGTTTGCAGCGCTGAAATCCTCCGTCAGCGTCAACGATCTTCTGACGGGAATTATTGTGCAGAACGCCAATGATGGCTGCATCATTGTCGCCGAAGGCATGGCAGGGTCCGACTCCGCTTTCGCCAAGCGCATGACGGTGAGAGCCGGCGAACTCGGCATGAACCGCAGTGTCTTTGCCAATTCGACGGGTCTTCCCGATCCGGGCAACCAGACGACCGCGAAGGATATGGTGCTTCTCGCCCAGCATCTGCGCGATACCTATCCCGATCGCTATGGGCTTTTCACCAAGCCGGATTTCGAATGGAACCGGATTTTCCAGCGCAACAAGAACTCGCTGCTGGGTAACGGCATAGACGGTCTCGGGCTTGGTTTTGCGGAAGGCAGCGGTTTCGCAGCAGTCGTTTCGGCAGAGCGGGAAGGGCGCCGGGTCTATCTGGCGCTTGGCGGCATCGCGGACGACAAGACGCGGCAGGACGAAGCCCGCCGGGTGGTTGACTGGGGGCTGACGGCCTTCGAAAAACGCCATCTTTTTGCAAAGGACGAAGCCGTCGGTTCGGTCAGCGTCTACGGTGGCGACGTCTCGCATATAGACCTGTCGCCCCGGGAAGATGTCAGCGTGCTGGTACCGGTCAATAATCCCGAGCGTATTTCCGGGCGGATCGTCTATCGCTGGCCGCTCAATGCGCCGCTCGACACTGGTGCGAATGTCGGCACACTCAAGGTTTTTTCGGGCGAAAGGCTGTTGCGGGAAGTGCCGCTTTACACGAGAACGGCAGTCGGCAAGGGCACGTTGACCCAGAATGCAGCCGGGGCGCTCAAGGAATTGCTGCTGTTCTGGCTCTGATGCCTATCCCGCAAGCCGCAACTTTCCCTATGCTTTTGTTCAGACATCGGATTTTCTGAAAAGCGCTTCACACTTTTCGGTTCGATGCTGTAAACAGGCATTTCGATATTTCTGAGAATTCCTCACAGGACGTGACATTGGCCGAAAAGACCGGATTGTTCATCAGCTTCGAGGGCGGCGAAGGCGCTGGCAAGTCGACGCAGATTCGCACGCTTGCCGAGGCGCTTCGCGACCGTGGTTTCGATGTGATCGTAACCCGTGAGCCGGGTGGTTCGCCGGGGGCAGAGGCTGTTCGCCATGTTCTGCTGTCGGGTGCTGCCGAATCCTTCGGCGTGCGCATGGAGGCAATCCTGTTTGCGGCAGCGCGCAACGACCATGTCGAGGAGGTCATTCGCCCGGCACTGGAACGTGGCGCAATCGTGCTTTGTGACCGGTTTCTTGATTCCTCACGTGTCTATCAGGGTACGACCGGCAATCTGGAGCCGGATTTCATCGAGACGCTGCAACGCGTTGCTATTGATGGCGTCGTACCGGAACTGACGTTGATCTTCGATATCGCCGCCGAAAAGGGCCTTGCCCGGGCCAGAAAGCGTGCGGATGAGGGTGCCGCACCGGACCGTTTCGAAAAAGAGGAAATCGAGACCCACGAGAAGCGGCGTGAAGCCTATCTGGATATTGCGCTTGCCGAGCCGCGTCGTTGTCGGATCGTCAATGCCGATCAGCCGGAAGAAAAGGTGACGGAAGACGTCATGTCATTTGTCGAGCCTTTGCTCGAGCGGCTGGAGACTGCGGCGGGCACGGCGCATGAGTGAGGTTCAGGGCGTTCTCGACGGCGCAATTGCGCCGCAGCAGAACACGAAGCTTTTCGGCCATGGCGAAGCGGAGGCGTTTCTTGCGCAGTCCTATCGCTCCGGCAAGGGCCACCATGCGATCCTGATCGAAGGCCCTGAAGGCATTGGTAAGGCAACACTCGCTTTCCGTTTCGCCAACCACGTACTTACCCATCCCGATCCAGCCACAGCACCGGATTTCCTGGCCGATCCCGATACGGAATCGCTTGTCAGTCGGCAGATCACCTCCGGTGCGTCGCATAATCTGCTGCATCTGACCCGCCCGGCGGATGAAAAGACCGGCCGCGTGAAATCCGCCATCACGGTGGATGAGGTGCGGCGGGCAGGGCACTTCTTCTCGCAGACCTCGGGCACAGGCAATTGGCGTATCGTCATCATCGATCCGGCTGACGATCTAAACCGCAATGCCGCAAACGCCATTCTGAAAATACTGGAAGAGCCGCCAAAGCGGGCGATGTTCCTCGTTTTGTCGCATGCGCCGGGCAAATTGCTGCCGACCATCCGCTCGCGCTGCATGCCGCTCCGGCTGCTGCCGCTTTCGGATGCGGATATGGTGCAGTCGCTCGATCATCTCGGTATCAGCCCGGCTGGCGAAAAGCGGGATGCGTTGCTTTCCGCCTCCAAGGGCAGCGTCGCGCAGGCGTTAAAACTGATGAATTACGGCGGCTCCGACATTGTGGAGGCGCTCGCCTCCGTCATGACGGCCGAAGGGCCCGGTGCACGCAAGCAGATGCACAAGCTTGCCGAAGTTCTGGCACAGAAGGATGGCGATATCGTTCTCGGCTTCTTCATGGAGCACGTGACGGAGGAGTTGATGGCGCGTGCAAGAGCGGCGGCGATGGCCGGTGATATCGCGGCGGCAGAGAAACATGCGCGCCTTTCGTCGACGCTTTCGGAACGAATTACCGTGGCGCAGGCCTATAATCTCGACAAGAAGCAGATGGTGCTTTCCATTCTGGAAGATGTTCGCGGCGTGTGAGACCCAAGAGATCGTACGGAACGTACGCTTTTGCTTTCGCTGTTGCGAACAATCGTTTAAGAGCGGTCTATCCAAAAAACAGCCTGTAAAGTCGATAGACCGTCATGACAGACAAGACACCCTTCTACATCACCACCGCGATCTCCTATCCTAACGGCAAGCCGCATATCGGCCATGCCTACGAGCTGATTGCGACGGATGCCATGGCACGCTTTCAGCGCCTGGATGGAATGGATGTTTTCTTTCTGACCGGCACCGACGAACACGGCCAGAAGATGCAGCAGACAGCGCGGGCGGAAGGCATTTCGCCGGAAGAGCTGGCGCAGCGCAATTCCGACCAGTTCCGCGAGATGGGCAAGCTGCTCAACGCCTCGAACGACGATTTCATCCGCACCACGGAAGAACGTCACCACGAGACCTCGCGCAATATCTGGAACCTGATGGCCGACAGCGGCGACATCTACAAGGACAGCTATGCCGGCTGGTATTCAGTGCGCGACGAGGCCTACTACGGCGAGGATGAGACGGAAGTGCGCGCCGACGGCGTTCGCTATGGGCCGCAGGGCACGCCCGTCGAATGGGTCGAGGAGGAGAGCTATTTCTTCAAGCTCTCCGAATATCAGGACAAGCTGCTGAAGCTCTACGAGGACAACCCGGATTTCATCGGTCCCGCTGAGCGTCGAAACGAGATCATCTCCTTCGTCAAATCCGGCCTCAAGGATCTGTCGATTTCCCGCACGACATTCGACTGGGGCATCAAGGTTCCTGATGATCCGAAGCACGTCATGTATGTCTGGGTCGATGCGTTGACCAACTACATTACCGCTACGGGTTACATCGAAGACAAGAACGGTCCGCGCGCAAAATATTGGCCGGCCGACGTGCATATCATCGGCAAGGACATCATTCGCTTCCACGCGGTCTATTGGCCGGCCTTCCTGATGAGCGCCAAGCTGCCGCTGCCCAAGCGGGTTTATGCGCACGGCTTCCTGCTTAACAAGGGCGAGAAGATGTCTAAGTCGCTCGGCAACGTCGTCGATCCGGTCAATCTGGTCAACCATTTCGGTCTCGATCAGGTCCGCTATTTCTTCATGCGCGAAGTCTCCTTCGGCCAGGACGGCAGCTATAGCGAAGAGGGTATCGCCACCCGCATCAACGCAGATCTTGCCAATGGCATCGGCAATCTGGCCAGCCGCTCGCTGTCGATGATCGTCAAGAATTGTGACGGACAGATCCCGACGCCCGGGCCGTTGACCGATGAAGACAAGGCGATGCTCGCCTCCGCCGACGGGCTTCTGGCACTCTGCCGTGAGGAGATGGGCAAGCAGCTCATCCATCGCGCGCTTGCGGCCATCATCGCCGTCGTTTCGGAAACCGACCGCTATTTCGCGTCGCAGGAGCCGTGGGCTCTGAAGAAGACCGACCCAGAACGCATGGGCACCGTTCTTTACGTGACGGCGGAAGTGGTCCGCCAGATCGGTATTCTGTTGCAGCCCTTCATGCCGGGATCCTGCGAGAAGCTACTCGATCTCGTTGCTGCCCCTGCCGACAAACGGGATTTTGCCGCACTAGGCGAAGCCGGACGTCTGGTTCCGGGAACGCCGCTTGAGGCACCGAAGCCGGTCTTCCCGCGTTACGTCGCACCGGAAGCGTGAAGGCGACGACCATGCTGATCGATACGCATTGCCATCTGGATTTTCCCGATTTCGAGGCTGAGCGCGACGATATCATCGCCCGCGCCCATGCTTCCGGCGTTGCCCAGATGGTGACGATCTCGACCCGGGTGCGCCGTCTGCCCGAGCTTCTGAAGATTGCGGAAAAATACCCGTCGGTTTTCTGCTCGGTCGGCACGCATCCGAACAATGCCGACGAAGAACTCGACATTTCGGCCGACGAGCTTGTGCGGCTTGCCGAGAGTCACGACAAGATCGTGGCGATCGGCGAGGCGGGGCTGGATTATTTCTACGACACGCAAAAGCCGGAAGACCAGAAGACCGGCCTCGTTCGCCACATCGAGGCGGCGCGGAGAACCAAGCTTCCGCTCGTCATCCACAGCCGCAGCGCTGATGAGGACATGGCTGCGATTCTGCGTGAAGAAAGCGACAAGGGTGCTTTTCCCTTTATCCTGCACTGCTTTTCCGCAGGTCCCGATCTCGCTAAAACCGGCGTCGAACTTGGCGGTTACGTATCCTTTTCGGGTATTCTGACGTTCCCGAAATCGCAGGATATCCGCGATATTGCAGCCACCGTGCCGCTCAACCGTCTCTTGGTGGAAACGGATGCGCCTTATCTCGCGCCCAAGCGTTGGCGCGGCAAGCGCAATGAGCCTTCTTATGTGGTGAACACGGCGGAAGTGCTGGCCGAGGTACATGGTATCTCGTTCGAGCGCATGGCCGAAATCACCACCGAGAATGCTTTTCGCTGCTTTTCGAAGATGACAAGGGTGTAGGCGTGGCAATCTACCGTCGCCGCTTTACGGTTCTCGGATGTGCGTCGTCTCCCGGCGTACCGCGCATCAACGGCGACTGGGGCGCCTGCGATCCTGAAAACCCCAGGAATCGGCGTACTCGGGCGGCCTTCATGGTGGAGCAGATCGGACCTGATGGCGGTAAGACCACCGTCGTCATCGACACTGGGCCTGATTTTCGCGAGCAGATGATTGCCGCCAAAGTGGAGGCAGTCGATGCGGTTCTATACACTCATGCCCACGCCGACCATTTGCACGGTATTGACGATCTGCGCATCTATTTCGCCATTCAGCAGAGCCGCATTCCGATCTATGCCGATCCAGTCACCATGGCGCGCATCTGGGATGGTTTTGCCTATTGCCTGGAAACGCCTCCGGGCAGCAATTATCCGCCGATCGTCGAGCCGCGGATCATCGCCGATATCGACGCGACCCTGATCATCGACGGGGCAGGCGGGTCGATACCTTTCAACGTGCACATGCAGCAGCATGGTGACGTGCACTCGCTCGGCTTTCGGATTGGCAATGTCGCCTATTGCACCGATGTCAGCGATTTTCCGGTCGAAAGCGTGCCCAAGCTTGCCGGTCTCGACGTCCTCGTCATCGATGCGCTGCAGCACCGTTATCACCCCAGCCATCTCTCGCTCGAACAGGCGCTCGGCTGGATCGATAGATTTGCACCAAAAAGGGCGATCTTGACCCATATGCACATTCCGCTCGATTATGACACGGTGATGCGCGAAACGCCTGATCATGTTGAACCGGCTTACGACCAGATGCGTTTCGAAGTCGAACTCGAGATTGAAGCGCCCTAATACCGCCTGAAAAGGAACAGCATGTCGACCCGGCCTTTCCGTGCACCCAGTATGGCGAGCTTCTTCGACAATCTGCGCTCCAGTCGCCTGCGGGCGATGTTCCGGCGCGGCGAGCTGGGGCTGGTGGCTCTCGCCGTCCTCATCGGCATTGCGGCCGGCCTTCTGGTGGCGCTGATCGGCGGATTGAGTACGGCCCTTCATGTGCTGGTCTTCGGTGTCGAGCGGCTGAGCAGCAGTGAACTTTCCGGCTGGATCGTGCTTGCCGGGCCGGTCATTGGCGGCATCGTACTCGGCCTGATCCTCTTCATTCTTTCGAAAACCCGCAAAAAGCCGATGGTCGACCCTATCGAGGCGAATGCGCTGCATGGCGGACGCCTTTCGCTGACGGACAGCATCATCGTCTGCGTGCAGAACATCGTCTCAAACGGTTTCGGCGCATCTGTCGGGCTTGAGGCAGGCTATACGCAGATCGCCAGCGGTGTGGCCTCCAAGATCGGTATCAAGCTGAAGCTGAGACGAGGAGACATGCGCATCCTCGTCGGCTGTGGTGCTGCTGGTGCCATTGCCGCTGCCTTCAACGCGCCTCTGACCGGGGCATTCTATGCCATAGAACTCATCATCGGCACCTATACCGTCGTGACACTCGCGCCGCTCATTGTCTCGGCGCTGGTGGCCAGCATCGTGGCAGGGCTTATCGGCGGACATGGCCTGTCCATCGATATCTACGATGCCAGCCGTGTGACGCCGCCGGATTATGTACCGGCCATCTTTCTCGGCGTGGTATGTGCGTTTATCGGCATCGTGCTGATGCAGACGGTCTCCCTTATCGAGGAGACGGCCCGCAAAAGCGCCATTCCCGGCTGGCTGCGTCCAACAATCGGTGGCGTGGCGGTGGGCGCACTTGCGCTGATTTCACCGCAGGTCCTCTCGAGCGGCCACGGTGCGCTCCATCTCAACATCGATGCCGATCTGACGATATACGGGCTGGCCGGGCTTTTCCTGCTGAAGGCTGCGGCGAGCGCGATTTCCATCGGCTCGAATTTCCGCGGCGGTCTGTTTTTTGCCTCGCTGTTCATGGGGTCGCTGGTCGGCAAGATTTTCGCAATCTGCGCACCCTATATCGGCTATGGCTCGACAGCACCCGTGGTCTACGCCGTGGTCGGCATGAGTGCTTTTGCCGCCGCAATTGTCGGCGGTCCTCTGACGATGACGTTTCTGGCGCTGGAACTGACCGGAGACTTCCAGATCACGGCTTTGGTGCTGGCGGCCGTCATCACGACATCGCTCGTGGTACGCACCACCTTCGGTTACTCCTTCGCCACCTGGCGTTTTCACCTGCGGGGCGAAAGCATTCGCAGCGCCCACGATATCGGCTGGATCCGCGACCTGACGGTGGGCAAGATGATGCGCGCCGATATTCGCAAGGCCAATGTCAGCATGGGTCTTCCCGCGTTCAAGGAGAAGTTTCCGCTAGGCTCGACGCAGCGGGTTATCATGACACATGACGACGGGCGTTATGCCGGCATGGTCCTCGTGCCGGAAATCTACGCCGATCCGATGGATCGCGATCCCTCCAAGATCAGCCTCGAGACCTACCTCAATTATAAGAACGACGTGCTGCTGCCGGCGATGAACGCACGTCAGGCGGCGGCAGCCTTCGACGCTACGGAAAGCGAAGCTCTGGTTGTCGTCAACGACAAGATTGAAAACCGACCCGTTGGCCTGCTGACGGAAAGCCATACGCTGAGGCGGTATAGCGAAGAGCTCGAGCAAAGGCGCCGGGAGGCATCAGGAGAGTTATAAATCACATCAGGAAACTGCAGTTATATGTTGAAATAAATAGTTTTATCGCGGTTTATATCTTGGGAAACAGACTTGTGATTTTCCAGTGATGTCGCATGGGCTAACTTGGCATCACATTGTGAAGCAAGCTGTCATTCGCCGCAGCGGATGCGATTTGAGTACTCAAAGGAATAGACCATGGATGGCGGCAACTTCGATCTCAAGGAGGAAATCCGCGATTATTGGTCGAAAAGATCAGAGACTTTCGATCTGGCCTTTGGACACAAGATAGCAGCTGGCGTCGAGGCCAATGCATGGAAGAAGCCGATCCGCGACCTGGTGGGACCTGAGCCGAAACATATCCTTGAACTGGCCTGTGGCACCGGCGAGGTGACGCGGCTTATTCATGATCTCGGCCACGAGGTCACGGCACTCGACTTTTCAGAAACGATGTTATCCGTAGCGCGCGCCAAACATGCGGGAAAACCAAGGCTACGTTTCGTGATGGCGGATGCCGAAAATACCATGGAGCCGGATGCGTCCTATGATGCGATCATTTGCAGGCATCTGGTCTGGACATTGACGCAGCCTGAGGAGACCTTCCGCGAGTGGTTCAGGCTGCTTCGTCCGGGCGGTCGGCTCCTGTTTTTCGATGGTGACTGGGCAACGCCAAAACCGGCAGGACGTCTTGCCAGCCTTTTGATCCGGCTCATCGATCTTTCGGTGGGGGCCGACAAGAATTACGATGGCGCCCAAAGCAGCCATCATGCCGCAATCATGAAGGCGCTTCCGTTCGGGCAGGGGTTGCGCCCGCAGATGCTGACGCCGCTCCTGATCGCCGCCGGCTTTACCGGCATCGAACTGCACTCACATGCCCCGATTGCGAGAGCGCAGCGGAAAAACACCAACCTGCGCAACAGGCTGCGAACTTTCGTCTACCGTCGTTTCATCCTGACCTGCCGCCGTCCTTGAAACGGGACTGGTAATGGGAAACGGGAAAGGTGAGGGGTTGAGTGTGAAATCACACAACCACAAACTCAGCGGTCCTTTACAATAGCACCACCCGAGAAATGGTCGCGGTACCAGGGCAGAAACCATATTGCGAGCGGGCCGAAGACCATGCGATAGAGCGCTTGCGTAAAAGTCAGTCTTTCGCCGGTGCGCCGGACGACCTTTAATCGCATTAGCAGTTTTCCGGGAGTTGCCATGAAGGCGCTGCTTTCGAAGGCCGGGAAATAGCAAAACAACACGGATGCCAGCCATAAAAGCGTTACGCCCATCAGAGGTGTCGGCGGTTGCCCCGCTGGAGCGTCCATATACTGCGGTAGCCACTCTGCCGCGATGAATGTCGGTGCAAACGCCACACTGATGAGCAAGATGAGATCGACTATTCCTGCGACGATGCGTTTGAAGATCATGTTTCATCCCTGGACGTGAATCTGACTCGAATAAGATGATTGTACAAGCTATCTACAGAAAACACCCGAAAGCGCTGTCATTCTTTCCAAGCGCCTCTGACGCAAGGAAACGAGCTCCATGACTGCTCCACTCGTCATCTACGCGGATGGTTCATACGACCCTGTAGCATTATCGGGAAGCTGGGCATTCATCGTGTTTGAAACCGAGCGGCAGATCCATGCTGCGCGAGGAACGGAAATCGGACTTACGAACAATTCGTTTGAAGTCATGGCGGTCATGAATGCACTTTTATGGCTCGATGCACAGGCTCCAGGCCGGCCAGCCAAGCTCTGGACAGACTCCGCTCACGTGATGGAAGGTTGCCATCGCTGGCGCGAAATCTGGCGTAGCAACGGGTGGAAGCGTATCAATCCAGATTCGCGAAAACGCAAACGACAGATACCAGATGGCGGTCTGTGGCAGAATGTGGATCGTTTGCTCCTTTGTAATCCGAACGTCGAGATAGCGTGGTGCAAGGGGCATTCCGGTATAGCCGGGAACGATCTCGCGGATACTTTGGCCCGTACCAAGATGGTGAACGGGGGCAATTAGTTTCACGCCAACCGGTCTATAGACGCCCGCCAGCAGCTTGTTCTTGTTGAAGTAGCGGAGCTTCAAGCTGTCCGTGCATGAACAAAATTCAGGCGTTATCAGCACTGCGATCCACGCCAATATGATGCCGCTGTTCCTCCTTAAATTGCCACCCACTCTCTCCGCCAAGGGTCGGCAATTCGCTGTGGCAACGGGTACATAAAAAATCCCAGCTGGGTTGACTCATTTATGAAACCGGTTACATTCCATCATGTAAACGGTTTCATCGGTTAAAAACCGTGCTTGGAGGAGCAAATTTTCATGTTCAAACATTTGATGGCTGCCGCCGCTATGGTGCTGGCGGCGGGCACGTCCGTGCACGCTCAGGAACAGAGCTTCAAGATCGGTCTTTCCAATTCTTTCGTCGGCAGCGAGTGGCGCACGCAGATGATCGAGGAAGCCCAGGCTGCCGCAAAGGCGTGGGGCGAAAAGGGCGTGAAGGTCGAAGTCGTCGTTCAGAGCGGTAATGTCGATGTGCAGGGGCAGATCGGCCATATCCGCAATTTCATGAACCAGGGCGTTGATGCGATCCTCATCAATCCCGGCAGCCCGACTGCTTTTGATCCGATCTTCGCACAGGCGAAGGCACGCAACATTCTCGTCATCGCAACCGATGCGGAAGTGTCCTCTAAGGACGCGATC
Organism: Rhizobium sp. TBD182; assembly: GCF_001950375.1. Taxonomy (NCBI): domain Bacteria; kingdom Pseudomonadati; phylum Pseudomonadota; class Alphaproteobacteria; order Hyphomicrobiales; family Rhizobiaceae; genus Rhizobium; species Rhizobium sp. TBD182. The sequence goes on from NZ_BDLN01000001.1 coordinate 416,995, forward strand.
TATGTCGGCATCGACCAGAAGGCCTGGGCGGCACAGTCCGCACAGTGGCTTGCGGATTCGCTGAAGGGCAAGGGAAGCGTCGTCGCGATCAACGGTATCGCCGGCAATCCCGCCAACGAAGCCCGCGTCGCCGGTTACCGCGAAGTGTTCAAGAAATATCCTGATATCAAGGTGCTGAACGAAGCCAATGCGAGCTGGGATCAGGCGCAGGGTCAGCAGGCAATGCAAAACCTTCTCGCCACCTATCCCGATATCAGCGGTGTGTGGGTGCAGGACGGCATGGCCGACGGCGCATGGCGCGCAATCGAAGCCGCCGGCAAGACCAAGGACATCGCCGCGACAGGTGAAATCCGCAAGGACTTCATGACGCGCTGGGAGAAGGAAAAGTTCAACTCCGGCGCCTCCGTCAATCCTCCGGGTGTCATGGCCAGCGCGCTCAACGTTGCGGTTCTGAAGCTGCAGGGCAAGGAATTCAAGGACGGCATTTTCGGCGGTACCTACGGCAACGCCATCTATATTCCGATCCCCTTCGTGAGCAACGACAACCTCGCGGACAACATCAAGTCCGCCGAAGGTAAGCCGGGCTATTGGTCTGTCACGGCAACCGTGACGCCGGAACAGGCTGGCGAGTTCTTCAAGTAAGATCAGTCTCGGGCTGGCCGCAAACGCCAGCCCGAAACCTGAAATTCGAATGTGGACCGCGTATTGCGCGCGTCCGCCAGTGACGAAGCACAATGACAAGTAAAATTCGGGGACATGCGATGGCGAACGCTCTGGAAGCGGCCGGCATACAGAAGAATTTTGGCGCCGTGCGTGCGCTTTCCGACGGCAGGCTGACCGTTGGTCGCGGTGAAATTCACGCGCTGCTGGGCGCCAATGGTTGCGGCAAGAGCACGCTCTGCAAGATCGTTGCAGGTGCGGTCGCGCCGACCAGCGGCACCATCCGGTTCAACGGCGAAAACGTGCGCTTCAAAAGCCCGCGTGACGCCGAAAATGCCGGCATTGCGCTGTTTTATCAGGAGCTAAGCCTCATTCCGCAGCTTTCCGTCGCTGACAATATTTTTCTCGGTCGCGAACCGAAGCGCGGCGTTTTTGTCGACAGCAAGGCCCTGAAAGCCGAGGCGCGCAGGCTGATCGCGCTGTTTGACGGTGTTGCCGGCACCGGTCTGGAGCCGGATGCGATCGTCGGCAATCTGCCGCCCGATCAGCGCCAGCTCGTCGAAATCCTGAAAGTTTTCGCCCAGAATGCCAGCCTCATGATCATGGATGAGGCAACGGCGGCACTTGATGGCCGCCAGTCCGAGCGTTTTTTTGAGATACTCAGAGCCAAGAAGGCGGACGGTATCTCCACCATCATGATTTCCCACCGGCTCGATGAGGTTTTTGCTGTCTGCGACCGCATAACCGTCATGCGTAACGGTGCGACCATTTCGGAACTCGACACCGCCGCTACCACCCGCGAGGCCGTGGTGCATGACATGGTCGGCGATGTCCGCGCCGCGCCTGCCCGCCAGCAGGGACGCGCAGGTGCAGCGCCCAGCCTGAAGGTGACGGACGTTGCGGGCGAGGGTGTTCGCGGTGTCAGTCTGGAAGCCTATCCGGGTGAAATCGTCGGTTTGGCGGGATTGCAGGGGCAGGGCCAGTCGGCCTTGCTGAAGGGCCTGTTCGGCGCAAGCCCCTTTGCCGCCGGGCAAATCCAGTTCGAGGGTCGTGATGTCGCCATCGGCAAGCCTTCGCAGGCGGTTCATAACGGTTTTGCCTATGTGTCGGGCGACCGCGGGCGTGATGCCTCGCTTCAGGGCCGGTCGATCTTCGAAAATCTTGTTGCAGCTCTGATGGTGCGCGAAAAGATGAGACTGGTCCGGCCCGCGACGCTGAAGCCGCGTGTGCAGAAGGTCGCGGACGACATGAAGACGAAGTTTGCTGGCATGGATATGCCGATAGGCACGCTCTCAGGCGGCAACCAGCAGAAAATCTTCATTTCCCGCTGGCTTGCCACCGCGCCGAAACTGCTGCTGCTCGATGATCCGACCAAGGGTATCGATCTTGGCGCCAAGGCCGATCTCTTCGCGCTTATGCGCCAGCAGGCTGACGCGGGCGCGACCATTCTTCTCTATTCCTCGGAAGATGCGGAAATCCTCGAATATGCCGACCGCATTCTCGTGTTCAACGGCGGACGCATTTCTGCGGAGCTGACCGGAGCCGACATGACATCCGTCAACATGACCCGCGCCGCCTATGGAGACGCCGCATGAATTCCCTCGGTTTTATGCGCAAGCAACCCTGGATCATAACTCTCGTGGTTCTGGCCGTTCTCATCGGCGTCAACACGTTTCTGCAGCCGTCTTTCGTGCAGCCGGCCGTATTGCAGTCGAACCTGACGACATTTCTTCCCCTGATCCTGGTCGCCATCGGTCAGACCTATGTCATTCTGGCGGGGGATATCGACCTGTCGGTCGGAAGCATCGTAGCGCTCGCCAATGTCGTTACCGTCAGCGTCATCGCTGCACTTGGCGGAACGGCAGGTGCCGTCGTTGCAGGTATGGGAGCGGGAGTTGCGGTTGGACTGATCTGTGGGCTGGTCAACGGCCTGTTCATATCCGGCCTGCGTTTCCAGCCCATCGTCACCACATTCGCGACGGGCATCATCTTTGCCGGTCTGGCGATCTGGGTTCTGCCGCAGGCCGGTCTTCCCGTGCCGGAAGCCTATTGGCAGACCTATTCCGGCAGCTTCATCGGTTTGCCTTTCGTGCTGTGGATGCTGTTGGCTGGTGTTGCCTTTACGCTCGTTGTGTCGCGCATTCCGTTTCACGTGCATTTGTTGGCCGTGGGCGGCAATCGCACGGGCGCTTTCCAGACGGGCCTGCGCCTCTCCGGCATTCGCATTGGCGCCTACATGATTTCCGGTCTGTTTTCAGCGCTCGCAGCGCTGTGCCTGACGGGCGAGACCGCCTCCGGCGACCCCTTGCTCGGTGCAAGCCTGGCGCTCTCCTCCATTTCGGCGGTCGTTCTTGGCGGCACCGCACTGTCCGGCGGGTTCGGCAGCTCGACAGGATCGATCGCCGGCGCGCTGGTGCTGGGCATGATCGGCAATGTGATTTTCTTTGCGGGCTTGCCCTTCGAGTACCAGACATTGGTGCAGGGGTTGATCGTGCTGACGGCACTTGCCGGCGGCGTTCTGGTGACGAGGCGTTGAGATGACAAATTCCGGTTTGAAAATCAAATCCATCATCACCGATCCCCTGACCATTGCGATTGGCGCGTCAGTGTTCCTGCTGCTGGTCGGCGAACTGTTGTCGCCCGGCTTCGCACAGGGGTCGCAGATCGTGCGGCTGCTGACGATCGCCGCTATTCTCGGTATCGTCGCGGCGGGCCAAAATCTTGTGATCCTCGGCGGACGCGAAGGCATCGATCTTTCCGTCGGCGCGATGATCTCGCTCGGCGCGGTCCTTGCCGGCAACATGATGAACGGACAGAATGTCGGAATACCGCTCGCCATACTGGTCGCAGGTGGCATTCCCTTCCTGATCGGCCTCATCAATGGCCTCGGCATCACCTTCGTGCGCATTCCGCCGCTGGTCATGACACTCGGCATGACAGCGGTGATCCAGGGCGGGCTTGTGGTCTATTCGCAGGGCGTTCCATCAGGTGCGGCGGCGCCCCTCCTGGCGGGCTTCATCAACCGGCCTCTCGTTTTCGGTATTCCCGGCGTCCTCTTCGTCTGGCTTGGCATTGCCGCGATCATGCTGTTCGTGCTGCGCCGCACGGCCTTCGGCTTCTCCATTTACGCCATCGGCTCCAACGAGCGGGCGGCGACGTTGGTCGGATTGCCCGTGTCTTTGATCCGCACGCTGCTTTACGGCCTGTCCGGCCTGTTTGCCGGTCTGACTGGCGTCTGCGTGATCGGTTATACCGGCACCTCCTTCATTTCTGTCGGCGACCAATATGTCCTTCCATCGATCATCGCTGTTGTCATCGGCGGCACTTCGCTTGCCGGTGGTGCGGGCGGATATATCGGAACCATGGCCGGGGCAGTTGCGCTCACCATTCTGCAAAGCGTACTGATAACGCTCAACCTCGATGTATGGGCCCGGCAGATCATATTCGGTGTCACGTTACTTGCGCTGATGCTGCTTTATGGCCGCCAAAAGCAGTTGCGTGTGTGACAGATGAGCAAAGACCAAGGTTCGAATATCAGGGAAGTTGCAGCTCTCGCGGGCGTTTCGATCGCGACCGTGTCACGGGCGCTGCAACAACCCGACAAAGTCCGCCCGGAAACGAGGAAGAAGGTTTTCGATGCCGTCAGGCAGGCGAACTTTGTTCCCAACGCCCAGGCCGCAAGCTTCAGGCGTCAATCCAACAACACTGTCATTCTTCTCGTTCGCGATATCGGCAACCCGTTTTATCTCGAGATCTACAAGGGCGTGGAGGAAGCGGCTGGGGAGGCGGGCTTCAAGGTGCTCATGGGCGACGCCCGTAACGACGAAAACCGCGTGGCGACACATATCGACATGGTCAGGCAGAAACATGCTGACGGCCTCATCCTGATGACCGGCCAGTTTCCTTCAGAGCTTCTCGGTCAGGGTGACGCGCTGCCGCCGATCGTCATCGCTTCGGAAACCGTGCCAGGCATCGCGCTGCCCACCGTCAAGGTCGATAACCGCGCCGCGTCCAAAAACGCCGTGCATCATCTGATCGAAGCAGGGCACACGAAGATCGCGCATCTCGCCGGACCTTTTCCGGAAAGTCTGGCACAGGAGCGTTTCGAGGGCTACCGCGACGCGCTTGCGGAAGCGGGTATCGGTTACGCGGATGAACTCGTCGTGACAGGCGATTACAGCATCGAAGCCGGTAGACAGGCGATTGCCGGACTTCTCGAAAACGGCATTTCCTTCACCGCCATCTTCGCCTCGAGCGACCAGATGGCGATTGGCGCGATCAGCGAGCTGCGCGGGCGCGGGCTGTCCGTGCCGACCGATGTCTCGGTCATTGGCTTCGACGATATAATTTTCGCCAATGCCTTCGAACCACCGCTAACGACAGTGCGCCAGCCCCGGCAGGAAATGGGCCGCAAAGCCATGGCGCTGATGGTCGACCGGCTTAATGGCAAACGCACGGCCGAAACCATCGTGCTGGATACGGAACTGGTGGTGCGCGGCTCGGTCGCGCCCTGCCGTTCGCCGCACCGGTAGCGGCCAGACAGTGAATGCAAGGAGTGTAAGGACATGAAGACGATCAAAGGCCCGGCGATTTTCCTCGCGCAATTTGTCGGGGACAAGGCACCCTTCGATACGCTCGACAATCTCGGCCAATGGGCGGCTTCCCTTGGTTACAAGGGCATTCAGGTGCCGACCGATCCCAAGCTCTTCGATCTTGAGAAAGCTGCCGCTTCCAAGGCTTATTGCGATGATATCAAGGGACGTCTGGCCGAGACAGGCATCGAGATCACCGAGCTTTCAACCCATATTCAGGGCCAGCTCGTCTCTGTTCATCCTGCCTATGACGAGATGTTCGACGGTTTTGCGCCCGCCGAACTGCGCGGCAGACCGCAGGCGCGTCAGGAATGGGCGGTCAACCAGCTGAAGTGCGCGGCGAAAGCCTCGCAGCATCTGGGCCTCAAGAGCCATGCGAGTTTTTCCGGCGCGCTGGCGTGGCCTTTCATTTATCCCTGGCCGCAGCGCCCCGCAGGTCTTGTCGAAATGGCCTTTGCTGAACTCGGCAAGCGCTGGACGCCCATTCTCGATACATTCGAGGAGAATGGCGTCGATCTCTGCTACGAGCTGCATCCCGGCGAAGACCTGCATGACGGCATTACCTTCGAGCGTTTTCTGGAGGCGACCGGCAATCATTCCCGCGCCAACATCCTTTATGATCCCTCGCACTTCGTGCTTCAGGCGATGGATTATCTTGATTTCATCGATATCTACCACGAGCGCATCCGGGCCTTTCACGTCAAGGATGCCGAGTTCAATCCGACCGGCAGGTCCGGCGTCTATGGCGGTTATCAAGGCTGGGTCGACCGGCCGGGGCGCTTTCGCTCACTCGGCGACGGGCATGTCGATTTCGGCGCGGTGTTTTCCAAGCTCACCCAATACGACTTCGAAGGATGGGCCGTGCTGGAATGGGAATGCGCGCTGAAACACCCGGAGGACGGGGCGCGTGAAGGTGCCGGCTTCATTGAAAATCACATCATCCGCGTGACTGAGCGGGCTTTCGACGATTTCGCCAAAAGCGGCACCGATGATGCTGCCAACCGTCGCCTTCTCGGGCTTTGAAAGGGATAGACATGTCCTCCGCAACAGCAAGATTTAATAGCCGCCGCATTCGTCTCGGCATGGTGGGTGGCGGTCAGGGTGCCTTTATCGGCGCGGTGCATCGTATCGCCGCGCGGCTCGACGACCGTTACGAATTGGTCGCCGGTGCGCTTTCCTCCGACCCGGCACGCGCCAGCGTTTCGGCAACCCTGCTCGGCATTGCGCCCGAGCGGTCCTACGCTTCTTTTGAGGAGATGGCGTCGGCCGAGGCCGGTCGTGAAGACGGTATCGAGGCGGTCGCCATCGTCACCCCCAATCACCTGCATTTCGCCCCGTCCAAGTTCTTTCTCGAATCTGGCATCCACGTCATCTGCGACAAGCCCGTCACAGCGACGCTGGAGGAGGCCAAGGAGCTGGCGAAGATCGTGAGGGCATCCGACAGGCTGTTCATCCTCACGCATAATTACACCGGCTATGCCATGTTGCGGCAGATGCGGGAGATGGTGGCCAACGGTGCCATCGGCAAACTTCGCCATGTCCAGGCCGAATATGCGCAGGACTGGCTGACCGAAGCGGTCGAAAAGACCGGCGCAAAGGGAGCGGAATGGCGCACCGATCCGAGCCGCTCTGGCGCGGGCGGGGCAATCGGCGACATCGGCACCCACGCTTTCAACGCCGCCGCCTTCGTGACCGGTGAAATTCCCGCGAGCCTATACGCAGATCTCACTTCCTTCGTTCCGGGCAGGCAGCTGGATGACAGCGCCAATATTCTGCTGCGTTACGAAAGCGGCGCGAAGGGCATGCTCTGGGCAAGCCAGATCGCTGTCGGCAATGAAAACGCCCTGTCGCTCAGGGTCTATGGCGATAAGGGCGGCCTTGAATGGCATCACCGCGTGCCGGACGAGCTTTGGTTCACACCTTACGGCGAGCCCAAGCGGCTGATTACGCGCAATGGCGCGGGTGCAGGCGCTGCCGCGAACCGCGTCAGCCGTGTGCCATCAGGGCACCCGGAGGGATATCTCGAGGGTTTTGCGACGATCTACCGTGAAGCCGCAGACGCAATCATCGCAAAAAGGGAGGGAAAAGCAGCCGCCGGGGATGTGATTTATCCCGGCATAGAGGACGGCCTTGCGGGTCTCGCATTCATCGATGCGGCCGTGCGGTCCAGCCTGACCTCGTCCTGGGTAGAGATCGACATCTAGATCACTGGATATCGGGGACTGACGACGCAGGGCATCGGAGGTTGTGCCCAGCACTACCCGACTAATTGTTCGGGAGAGCATGGGCAGGCGTGTCGTCATATTGATCAAACGGAAAGGGAGTTACGCGTTTGAAAACGTTCAAGTCAAAATTCGCAAAGATGGCATTCGTCGTCGGACTGGCGGCCGGTATCGCAAATCCGGTTTTTGCCGATGACAGCAAGACGCTGCCGATTGCCGCGCAGATGTACACACTGCGCAACGCCGGAACGCTTGAGGAGCAGCTTGCCATCCTCAACCGCGCGGGCGTTTCCGCCGTGGAAACGGTGGATATGCAGAAGGTCAGCGCCAGCGAGCTGAACGCTCTTCTGGAAAAGCACAAGATCAAGGTCATTTCCTCGCATGTGCCGATCGACAAGCTTCGCGGCAATCTCGACGAGGTCATCACCGAGCAGAAGGCTGTCGGCAATCCGGTCGTGACCGTGCCGTTCCTCAAGCCCGAAGACCGCCCTAAGGACGCCGCAGGCTGGACAGCCTTCGGCAAGGAACTTGGCGGATATGCCGACAAGCTTTCCGCGGCTGGCCTCTCCATGGCCTATCACAACCATGATTTTGAAATGGTCAAGTTCGACGGCAAGACGGCGCTTGAACTGCTGCTCGATGCCGCAGGCCCGAAACTGCAGAGCGAACTCGACGTCGCCTGGGTGGCGCGCAGCGGCAATGATCCGGCTGAGTTCCTCGGCACTCTGAACGGTCGGGTCTTTGCAATCCACGCCAAGGACAATGCACCGGCCGGCACGGCCGAAAACGAGCGCGGCTTTGCAACGATTGGCACCGGCGTTCTCGACTGGAAGACGATCCTGCCCGCGGCCAAACATGCCGGCGCACAGTGGTTCATTCTTGAACACGACCTTCCGCTCGATGCCGAAGCGGTTGTGACCAAGGGCAACGCGTTCCTGAGCGAGCGCCTGCCGACCATTCAGTAAACACTGCCAGTAAAACCACAACCGCACCCCGGCGGCCGGTTTCGCCGGGGCGCATAAGGTTCGACAGACGCATGATGAAGTTTCCGCCGCGTTGCGACGTGGAGCGCATTGTCTCGTCGACTTTTTACCCAAGTACCAATCGGAGGAGTTATCATGGCGGACAATCATTATGATGCGATTGTTGTCGGTTCAGGCATAAGTGGAGGCTGGGCTGCAAAGGAACTCACGGAAAAAGGCCTGAAGGTTCTGCTACTGGAGCGCGGCAGAAACATCGAGCACATTACCGACTATCAGAATGCCGACAAGGAAGCCTGGGACTATCCCCATCGCAACCGCGCCACGCAGGAGATGAAGGCGAAGTATCCGGTGCTCAGCCGCGACTATCTGCTGGAAGAGGCCACGCTCGGCATGTGGGCCGACGAGCAGGAAACGCCCTATGTCGAAGAAAAGCGTTTCGACTGGTTCCGTGGTTATCACGTCGGCGGCCGTTCGCTGCTGTGGGGACGCCAGACCTACCGCTGGTCGCAGACCGATTTCGAGGCCAATGCCAAAGAAGGGATCGCCGTTGACTGGCCGATCCGTTATCAGGACATTGCTCCCTGGTATGATTACGTCGAGCGTTTCGCCGGCATTTCCGGCAGCCGCGAGGGGCTGGACATTCTTCCTGATGGTGAATTCCTGCCGCCTATTCCGCTGAATTGCGTTGAAGAGGATGTGGCACGCCGGTTGAAAACTGCCTTTAAAGGCACGCGCCACCTCATCAATTCGCGCTGCGCCAACATCACCCAGGAACTTCCCGATCAGGAGCGCACGCGCTGCCAGTTCCGCAACAAGTGCCGGTTGGGCTGTCCTTTCGGCGGCTATTTCAGCACGCAGTCATCGACCCTGCCGGCGGCAGTCGCCACCGGAAATCTTACGCTCCGGCCTTTCTCCATCGTCAAGGAAATCCTTTACGACAAGGACAAGAAGAAGGCTCGCGGTGTCGAGATCATCGATGCCGAAACGAACCTGACCTATGAATACACCGCCGATGTGATTTTCCTCAACGCTTCGACGCTCAACTCCACCTGGGTTCTGATGAACTCGGCCACAGACGTGTGGGAGGGAGGGCTCGGCAGCAGCTCGGGCGAACTCGGCCACAATGTGATGGACCACCATTTCCGCATGGGTGCCACCGGCGAGGTGGAAGGTTTCGAAGAGTTTTATTTCAAGGGCCGCCGCCCGGCGGGATTCTATATTCCCCGTTTCCGCAACACCGGCGACGACAAGCGGAACTATCTGCGCGGTTTCGGTTATCAGGGATCCGCCAGCCGTTCGCGCTGGGAGCGGGAAATCGCCGAACTCAACATCGGAGCCGACTACAAGGAAGCGCTGACCCAGCCGGGCGCCTGGACTATCGGCATGACTGCCTTCGGTGAAATGCTGCCTTATCACGAGAACCGCGTGAAGCTGGACCACGACAAGAAGGACAAATGGGGCCTGCCGGTCCTGTCGATGAATGTCGAGATGAAGCAGAACGAACTCGATATGCGCGAAGACATGGTCAATGACGCAGTCGAGATGTTCGAAGCGGTCGGCATCAAGAACGTCAAACCGTCGAGGGGCAGCTATGCGCCGGGCATGGGTATCCATGAAATGGGCACGGCCCGCATGGGACGCGACCCCAAAACTTCCGTGCTTAATGGCAACAACCAGGTCTGGGATGCGCCGAACGTCTTTGTCACTGACGGTGCCTGCATGACTTCGGCGTCCTGCGTCAACCCGTCGCTCACCTACATGGCGCTGACGGCGCGTGCCGCCGAATTTGCCGTTTCCGAACGCAAGAAGGGGAATCTGTGATGAACAGACGTGAACTGCTGAAACTGATAGCCATTGCCTCCGGTCTTCCGCTGATCGGCGCTGACGTGGTCACTGCGGCGGAAAACGCCGCCAAGCCTGCCGGCGACGTCCACGTGTTCAGCCCGGAGGAAATCCGGCTTCTCGACGAGGTGGCTGAAACGATCATCCCTCGCACATCCACCCCGGGTGCGAAGGACGCTGCCGTTGGCGCATTCATGGCAGTCTATGCGGCCGATTGTTACACGGGCGAACAGCGGAAACTCTTCCTCTCCGCGATGGCTGACATCGAAAACCGCAGCCGGACGGAATACAAGAAGGCGTTTCTGGAGCTGACGGCGCAGGAGCGGCAGACGCTGATTTCTGCGCTGGACAAACAGGCCCGGGCGGAACAGACACCGACCGCACCGCATCCCTTCACACTCGTCAAGCAGCTGACGCTGCTCGGTTTCTTCACCTCGAAGATCGGCGCCACCGAGGTTCTCGTTTACGACGAAATCCCCGGCGGCTTTGAGACCTGCGTTCCCTACAAGAAGGGTACGCCCGCCTGGGGCACGACCTGAATTGAGAACAAGCCGCCCGCCTGCATTCGCAGGCGGGCGCGTTCATACGGCAGAACAAGGATGACACGATGCGCAAGAGAATGATCATCACGGCGGCGATGCTGGCAGCAAGCGCCATTCCCGCTTTTTCAGAGGGCGATGTTGCCAAGGGGGAGGCGGCCTTCAAGCGCTGTTCCGCCTGTCACGCCATCGGCGAGGGCGCGAAAAACAAGGTCGGCCCGCAGCTTAACGGGATCATCGGCCGCACTGCGGGCGGCGATCCGGACTATAATTACTCGAATGCGATGAAAAAAGCAGGCGGGGAAGGGCTGGTGTGGACACCGGAGGAACTGCGAGACTTTCTCAGCGCTCCCAAGAAGAAAATCCCCGGAAACAAGATGGCCTTGGCGGGCATCAGCAAACCGGAAGAACTGGATAATCTTATCGCCTATATCGAAAGCGCGTCTTCGAAACCAGCCGAATGACAGCACACCGTTTATCGAACATCAAAACTCCCGCAGTTTTGAGACGATGACCACGACTTTACCCCAGCATATCCTGCGCGCCGAAGGCCTTGCCAACGAATTGCCAAGGCCTTCCGGCGTTGTCTTCGAGGATGGATTTGCGCTACTCAAACACCGGTTCTCAGGGGTCGGTCCGTCCTTCCTGCAGGCTCGACTTTTCGAAAGACCTGTCCTGATGGAAGCCCAGTTTGGCCAAGCCGTTTTTCACCTCCGGTGCGTTCATGAATAAATCCCAGATCAGGCCGCTGCGATAGTTTTCCATCATCGCAACAACAGGCCCTTGATTGATCGCAAGATGCGTTCCGGACACCCAGCCGGTTGAGGGCTGGAATGAATCCATGAGGCCAAAGCGGCCGATGAGTGCACCATTGTTCCATTGCAGAAAACGCAACGCCGCCTCGCGTGAGCGATGAGAAAAGAAGGGCATGCTCGAGAGGGCTGCCGTTGTCGCAATGATGCCGTCATCGTCGGTCGGAGAGTTTACGACATAGCCCTTTGGCCCATCACACGCAGACAGACCCCACCCGGCCTCACTTGGGTAGCGCGTGCGGCAGTAGCGGTAATTGATCATGCAATGCGCGTGAACCTGCTCCAGATAGTCGTGACAATAAACATCGCCGAGACCGCGCGGATCGAGTGTGCAGAAGGAATAGTGCGACAGGAAAAGCGGTCCTCCATACGGCTGGCCAAGCGGCAGCCGAACACCGAGATACATCGATCCGTTCCGGATTTCGCCATCGCTTGCCCATCCGGAATGATAAGACTCCGCGCTGATTGCATGCGTCGTTGAACCCGCCGCGAGCACATAACAGACGAGGGCCTCGTTCCAGCCCACAATCGGCAAGTTTTTCGCCCATGCATACCGACGGCTCCAATGCCAGAACAGCGGCCCGGGCTTTCCCCTGGTAAACCAGCCCCATTCCACCGTCTCGACGATTTCATTTATGGACCGGCGTAAATCGATTTCGGAGGATGTCTGCGCGCCAAAAAACTGTCTGACGCAGATCAGCGCCTGAACCAGAAGAGCGGTTTCAACGAGATCTCCGCCGTCGTCGAATTTCGCGAAGGGTATCGTTCTTCCGCTGGACGCATCGATGAAGTGAGGGAAGGCGCCATGAAAACGCTTCACACTTGCCAGCGATCTCAACATCCGGCTCGCCCGGGCGATGGCTTCCTGTTCGGTTATCCAAGAACGGCGGACACCAACGATGAGCGAAAGAAAACCAAACCCGATCCCGGAGACCGACGCGATCTCATGGATCGCAAGACCATCGGATCGCATACGATCCCGCGGTAGGCCACTCTCCGGGTGGCTCCCGGACCAGAAATATTCAAAGGTATTGCGATGCAAACCATCAAGTTCAGCAGGTAATTTATCCGTCAATTCCAACCTCAGGGACCAGCGGCAATTAGTCGGCAGATCGACTGCCAAGCCTTATCCGACTCTGTCACCATCTCCAAATTTCAAGCGGAGCGGTGAATCCCGGTAGCCGCAAAAATTCTCGGCTACCGCAGCATCTGTCTTATCGTCTCCACGATCTGCTCTTCGCAGTAGGGTTTCGTAAAGAAAGCCGTATCTGCCGCGATCATATGACCGGGATCTTCGAGATGGCCGGAAACCAGGATAACTTTGATAGGGGGCCACCTGTCACGAACAATGGCTGCCAGTTGCAGGCCGTCGACGCCGCGTGGCATATCGATATCAGTGAAGACAATTCGTATGTCTGCGCGTGCCTCAAGGATATTGACCGCCTCCGTAGCATCTGCCGCAGCAAGCGCTGTGTATCCTGCGGTTTCAACCAGATCCACGGCGGCAAGGCGTAGCAACGGCTCATCCTCAACGACGAGTATTGTTGCCACATCGGCAGCATTCGAGGTCACGGTCATCATGACTGTCTCAAATGGGAAACCAGTCCCTGCATCGTTACCCGCAGGCCGTCAGGATCAAAATTGACCTCGACACCGCCTGTACCCATCAGACCAAGCTGGATGAGCTTCGATCCGAAACCTTTACCCGATGGAGCGGTCACCGGCGGGCCGTCCTGCTCCTTCCATTCCAGAACAAGCGCGTTCTCGCCGCCTGCATCTTCTATCGTCCATGAAATAACGACGGTTCCGGCATCAGAAGACCAGGCTCCATATTTCAAGGCGTTTGTGCCAAGCTCGTGCATCAGGAGAGCCAGCGACAGCGCAGTCCTGGGCCCGATTTCCATGTCTGTGCCCGATATGCGGTATCGCTCGGGAAGAGAAAGTTGGCGAAGCACGGAATCGATCACTGCCACCATGCGCGCCGACGACCAGTCCTGGTTCAGGAGAACCTCATGCGCATTGGAAAGCGCGCGCAATCTGCTCGTGAAGGCTTCGACAGGGGCTCTGTCGGTAACAGGGCGAAGCGTCTGTGTCGCAATTGCCTGAACCATGGCCATCGTGTTCTTGAGCCGGTGGCTGATCTCGTGATTGAGAACCTGTTGTTCCTGCTCGGCCCGAATCCTGGAGATCGCCTCACGCGTGCGGTCCGCTATCGCACGCACAAAATCACGCTCCTCGGACGAGAATTCATGCGGCTTGTCGTAGTGTACGAACATGACCCCCGCGAATGCACCTCTTTCGATGATTGGCACATTCACGAGGACGGAGATGCCTAATGAGTGTAGAAGCTCGGCTGAAGCGGAGGTTCTCGGATCTGTCGCCACATCGGGTATGATGACCGTCTCGCCGCGCTTCAAGTCCTGGATGTAGGATCCGTAATTCCTGAAATGATGGAGCCCCGCGACGGTGAACATTCCCTCCGCACACCAGTCGGGAAGCATCTGCACCGTCTCGGCGATAGGGTCAACGATGCCGTAGCCCGCCCGCGTCGCGCCTCTCAGACTCCGTGCCAAAATCTCGGCGGCGGCAAATGCCACTTCCGCAACAGTATCCAGCTCGCGGATCTTTTCGCCAAGTTCCAGGAATGCAAGCTGCCTGTCCTCCGACAGTTTTTGAGCGGTGGCGTTGCGTGCGACCTTGATATATCCCGGGACCTTGGGCGACGAATGGTTGGACATCGGCCGGATCGTGCCGTCCAGAAAGATGCTGGAGCCATCGGCAGCGAGGTGCCATCGGCGATCAGGTGCAACCCCTTCGGACGTGGCTCTGCTCACTTCAGCCGCAGGAACGCCGGCTGCCCGGTCCTCCTCAGTAAAAATCGACTCAAACGGCCGTCCGAGCATCTCGGCTTCCGACCAGCCAAATGTCTCCTGCGCTCCACCGAACCAGCTTGTAATACGCTGGTCTTCATCGATCGTCATGATAATATAGTCTTTGGCGCCTTCGACGATCAGGCGAAGCTTCGTTTCGCTGTCACGCAAAGCCTCCTGGGCTTGCATCCGATCAGTAACTTCAACGAACATGATGACGAACGTGTCTTCACCAGTGGCTTGAACATAGCCGTCAAACCACCGGTCCATCGATCCGATCTTGCGGGTGAAACGCTTGCTTTGTTGGGTCTCGACGGCCTCCACCACATCGGAAACCCACTCATTCTCGAATTCTGGAAAGAGTTCGCGCATGGTTCGACCAGGCACATTATCGCCTGGTAATCCAAGAAGAGTGCTCCATGCGGGATTGACCGTCTCGTACCGCCAATCGACAATCGTTCCGTTGACGTCACGGATCACCGATCCTACGACGATGCCTTCCTCCAATTGCTGGAAAAGCGCACCCCAGCGTCGCTCGGAAAGGAAGGTCGCAATCTGGTTCGAGGCGACCCTTCCGATCTGGTACAGTAACTGCAGCTCGCTTTCCGTCCATGTGCGTGGTTCTCCATCGATTGCTGCGAGCGCGCCGATCACCATGCCATCAGGGAGGGTTACAGGCACTCCCATGTAGGAGATCACGCCCAGATCGGTTATGGCCAGATTATTTCTAACGAGATCATGAACCGTCGCATCCCCGATTATCAAAGGCTGTCTGTCGCGAACCACATGCTGACAGAATGAATGCGTGAGTGGCGTTTCCGCCGCTTCAGCCCATTTGGGTGGCAACCCGACATGAGCGATGAAAACCTGCCGGTGCTCGTCCAGAATGGAGATCAAAGCTACTGGGCATTTCAGGCCGGTTTTGACGACCTCGATAATATCCTGGAATTCGGGTGGGCTCTGGACATCAAGCAGCCCAGAGTTTCGAACTGCGTCAATGCGTTCCGACGGTGAATTCAAGGTCAATCCTTATCCGCACAGGGGCGGCGTTGGTCAAGCCGACAAGGCGGCAAGCAGTTTGGGCGAAACAACAAGGCTGGGAGGAGGGGTAGCGGAGCGCTCTGCGCCAATAACGATGCCTTCAATGAACTGCAAGGCATTTTGCAAACCGTTCATCGTGTAAGGTTTCTCGATCGCTCCAAGTGCGCCCGCAAAGTCCTCAGGTATTCTCTTCAGGTTACCCGAAACAAAAACATAGGGGATGGAGCTCGAGGAAAGATATCGGCCGACTTCTATGCCCGTTGGACCATCCAGCAATTGAATGTCTACAAATGCGAATTGCGGCAGTGCCTTATTGGCAAGCTCGATAGCTTCCTTGCTGTCGGCAGCGATCCCCACAATCTCATGTCCGGCATCTTCCACTTCGCTTTCAAGTTCCATCGCCAGCAGAGCTTCGTCCTCTACGATCAAGATTTTCACAGGAGATCCTTTCAGTCTTTTACAGAAAGCGTGACACGAACATCCGAGAGGCAACCTTCAACCGTCCGAACTATCGTAGCACGCAATTGTTTTACGCACGCTTCCAGCATCTTTTTGCTAAAGGCTGCTTCTTCCTTGTCCACTTCGCCCGGCGTGACGGTATCGGCAACCCTGACAAGGAAGTGGCCGTTTAGGCGCTTGACCTCCAGGTGCAATTGCCCGCCACGGTCCTTCAATCCTCTGCGAATGGCGTCGCCGATGAGTTCGTTGATGATCAAGGCAAGGGGGGAGGCCTTGGTCGCCGGAACCACAACCTCGTGAAGATCGGTGGTGAGGATGATGTCGGTTCGCTTCAAGGCGCCGATCTTGTCGAGCATCAATGTATTGGCAAAATCCGCGACATCGAAATGCCCTACATCTTCATCGTTCAGAAGCTTGCGCTGAACGGTGCTGAGTGCTTCGACCCTGTTCAGCACAGACATCAATGTCCGCTCCACAACATCGTTATCAGTCATCCGCGCCTGAAGCTTAACGATTGAGGCGATTGTCAGGAGGTTGTTTTTTACGCGATGATCAACTTCGTGGACGAGGGTTGTTTTTGCCCGCAATGCCTCAGTCAAATCCGCCGTTCGCAGCGCCACCTCTCCCTCCGCGATGTGGCGAGCGCGAGCGAGTTCGGCTTCCTTGCTCTTGATATCGGTGAAGTCGAGTTGCGAGGCGAAAAAATAGATGACGGTTCCGGAAGCATCGCGAACCGGACTTACGAAGAGAGCATTCCAAAACTCTGATCCGTCCTTGCGGTAATTAAGGATGTCGATTGCCAAATCCTGCTCGGCTGCGATTGCCTCACGCAGCTTCGTAACTGAGCCAGGATCCGTGTCTGGACCCTGGAGCAGACGACAATTTTGACCAACCAGCTCTTCGGCGGAATAGCCCGTCAATCTGCTGAAAGCAGCATTGCAGAAGATGATTGGATTGTCTTTCTGGAGCGGATTTGTGATGATCATGGGCATGCGGGTGGCCTTGAAGGCTGCCGCAAACGGATCTTCAGAAGCGTGGCTAGATACTAGACGCTCTCCAGCGTCTTGAGCATCCTGCCGGAGGAGATCATTATCTTTCATGCAAGGTCCTGAAGGTAACGGTCCCCTAAAATGTTTGAATGGGAATTTGGTTCCAACGACAAAGTGAATCATTCCTGTTTTACAGGGTAGGGGATCCACCATCTTTTTGCATATTGTCCGTGAGTAGGTCTGCCGGCGTCCGATAGCCGAGAGATCGGCCTGATGACGTCGGTAGAACAAAAACGGGGCGACCAACTGGCCGCCCCGCTTGATGTGAGACTGGGTCGAAACCTCAAGCAGGCCGTTCTTCGCCCGCGTTCGGCCTCCAGGTGATTAGCTTTCTCTCGGCGACATCGAGAATGAGATCGATGACGAGAACAAAAATGGCGAGAATGATGATACCGGCGAAAACGCCGACCGCGTCGAAGTTACCTTCCGAACGGGCGATCAGGTAACCGAGGCCTGCGGAAGACCCGAGATATTCGCCGATGATCGCGCCAACCACCGCAAATCCGACGGATGTGCGCAGCGACGACAGAATCCAGCTGGCTGCCGCCGGAAAATAAACATGACGCAAGAGATCAGAGCGCTTTGCACCGAGAATGCGCGTGTTGGAAAGCACGACGGGGTTTACTTCGCGAACACCTTGCATGGCGTTGAAGAACGTCACGAAGAAGACGAGGGTGACCGCAAGAGCGACCTTTGACCAGAGGCCAAGCCCCAGCCAAAGGACGAAAATTGGCGCGAGGACCACACGCGGGATGGCATTCACGGCCTTGATGAACGGATCCAACACACGGGCCACAAAGGGACTGAGGCCCAGCCAGACACCGGCGCCGACGCCGAGACCTGTACCGATGAGGTAACCGAGAACCGTTTCACTCAAGGTGATACCGACATGTTTGTAAAAGCCGGCATCGGCAACCCAGGTGGTGACCTGCTTGACGATGTCGATGGGTGCCGGGAAGAAGAAGCGGTCGATCGCCCCGGAGCTTACCCCGAGTTGCCACCCACCCAGGAGCACGACCAGAAGCACGATCTGGATGATGCGAACATTAACGGCTTGCATAGCTTTTCTCCACTTCGCCGCGCAAAGACGCCCATATATCGCGATATAGGGTCATGAATTTCGGATCGAGCTTGATTTCGGCAACGTTGCGGGGCCGTTCCAGATCAACCGGAAAGCTCTCGATAACCCGGCTCTTGGGTCCGGCGGCAAGGACGACAACCCGGTCCCCGAGTGCAATCGCCTCTTCGAGATCGTGCGTGATCATGACCACTGCACGGCGGTCCTCTTGCCACAATCTCAGGAGTTCATTCTGCATGAGGTGGCGCGTGTGAATGTCGAGTGCGGAGAAGGGCTCGTCCATCAGGATGACCTTCGGCTCGGTGATAAGCGCCTGCGCCATCTGGACACGTTTGCGCTGTCCGCCTGAAAGTTGATGCGGAAAGCGCTCTTCAAACCCCTTCAGGCCAACTTTTTCCAGCCAGGCCAGAACTTTGGTACGGCGCTCATGTTCGGATACGCCGCGGAACAGCAGGCCAAGCTCGACATTCTGATAGGCCGTTTTCCAGGGAAGCAGCGCATCCTGCTGGAAGAGATATCCAATGTTGTTCTGCACGCCCTGCACGGCCGAACCATCGATGGAGACCTTTCCCTGCGCCGGTTTCAGCAAACCCGCGATGGCATTGAGAATGGTGGACTTGCCGCATCCGGTCGGGCCGACAATCGACAGAAACTCACCATCTCCAACTTTCAGGTTCACATCCTGGACCGCAACGAACGCGCCAAAGGCCATTGTTACGTTCTCGATTGCCACCATTGGCTGAAGATTGAGTTCTGCCACGGGTTCTAACTTTCTAATTGGCAAAGACATTGAAGACCCTCAGTTTACGCTCTTCGAAGCCGCAGCCTCGACGAACTTGTTGGTGTAGGTCGTGTTGAGATCGATCGTGGCCTTCGCGACTGCGTCGTTGAAGCTTTTCAAAACCGCCAACGGGGTTTCCAGATCGGCCTGGTTGAAGGTTCCATCTTCGGAGAAGATCGCCTTGGCGGCTTCGACCGCCTTGATGTAGGTCTGCTTGTCGCCGGACACGAAATCATCGGGAAGCTTTGCAACGATTTCCTCGGCCGAATGCTCCTTCATCCAATGCAGCGCCTTTACCGTGGCATTGGTAACCTTCTGGATCACCTCGGGATGTGCATCGATGTATTCCTGCGTCGCATACAAGACGGAGGTGGGGTAGATCCCGCCGTAGACGTCCTTGGCGCCCTGATCGCTACGGGCATCGATCAAAATCTTGCCAAGACCACGCTCAACCACGATCGTCGCAGCCGGATCGTAATTGACCAACAGGTCAATCTTGCCCTGCTGCAGAGCGGCAACAGCAGCAGCGCCAGAGCCAACGCCGATGATGGCGATGTCGTTGTCGCTCAGATTGTGCTGCTTCATGTAATAACGAATGAAGAAATCGGACGAAGACCCGGGCGAGGTGATCCCGACCTTTTTGCCCTTGATGGTTTCAGGTTTTGCCGGATCGAAGTCTGTATCGTTCTTTCCTGCGAGAACCAGCCCGGAATTGCGGGCAAGCTGAACGAAGCCAACCACGTGCTTGTTCTGGGACTGCATCTGAATCGTGTGATCGTAGAAACCGACGGCTACATCCGTGGACCCTGCGACGAGCGCCTGCAGGACTTTCGAACCGCCTTGGGCAAAGTTCTCGGTCGTCACCTCAAGGCCCTCGTCCTTGTAGAAGCCGAGGCTGGCCGCCACCGGAAAAGGCAGGTTGTTGAGGTTGTACGAACCAACACTCATTCTGACAGATTCTGCATTCGCCGACGCTGCCAGCGCACAGAGCGCCGCTGTTGCAAGCAAGTATTTACGCATGAGGGTCTCCTCCCAGTTTTGCTATGTTTTGAGCCAGTATGGCTTTGTCTAGGCTGCGTCTTCAATCGCAGCATTTGGCTTGGCGAAGGCAAAGCCTTCGAAAAGTCTGCGGGCCGTTCTCACAAGCCCGGCTGTTATTGCTCCGTTCCGCATCTCAAGTTGCACGTCCAGCCGACCGGCGGGATGCTCGATGCAGATCTGGGTCGGAACAGACCGATTTCCCGCTTGTTCAAATGCCACGGAGCCTTCCGTGATCGCTGCGGTTGCTATGCCAACGGCGCCGGTCGTTGCCAGGGCAGGGTGGCACTCATTGGGCATGAAGTACCGGACAGACAGAGTGCCTCCCTTGCGTGCCGGTGCTACGATCACGGGTTTTGGTATGACCATATCCGTTACATCCCCCATCCCCATCAATTTGCCTGCCTGAATGCGTATGCGGGTCAATCGTTCGATGAGATCGCTATTGGAAGTCAGGGTCTGCGGATCTTCATATCCCGTGACGCCGAGGTCTCCCGCACGCATGAGGACCATCGGAATTGCGCAGTCTATCGCTGTCACATCTATTCCCTCAACCGTGTCGACAGGGTTTCCGGTGGGCAACAGTTTTCCGGTTTTCGCACCCGCCGCATCCACGAAAGTCAGGGCGATCGGTGCAGCCAGACCCGGAACGCCGTCGATTGATGCGTCTCCGAGATAAATTACTTCGCGACCACGCGTCGGCACCTTTGCCTCGATCAATTTTCCGGTGTTCACGTTGTGGATGCGAACCACGGTATCGCTTCCCCGAGCCTCCACAAGTCCCGCTTCGATCGCAAAGGGACCGACCGCGGCCAGCATATTTCCGCAATTGGGCGAATAGTCGACATACTGCCTGTCGGTACGAACCTGGGCGAAGAGATAGTCGATGTCTGCGCCTTCGACGGTGGAAGGACCTATGATCGCCACTTTCGAGGTGACCGGATTGCCGCCTCCTATCCCGTCTATCTGCAGCGGATGACCGGAACCCATTATGGACAAAAGTGCCGCATCCCGTTCCGCTCGATTACGCGGAAGGTCAGACGCCAGGAAGAACGGTCCACGAGATGTTCCGCCGCGCATCAGCACACAGGGTATCTTAAGCAGGTCGTTCATTTATCGCCTCAA
>NZ_BDLN01000001.1:438095-458884 GCF_001950375.1 Rhizobium sp. TBD182
ATTTGGTGGATCAATCCGCCTTGTTGTTGCAATATGAGCAAAAGAATCTAATCTGTTAAATGCAATGTTTGGAGGTATTATTGCGATATGAGCATCAATTGCGAAATTCTGGATCTAAGAGCATTTCAAGCAGTAGTTGAGCTTGAAAGTTTTCATAGGGCTGCCGACGCGTTGCATATTTCGCAACCGGCGCTTACCCGGCGCATCCAGAAACTGGAACAGGCCATTGGCGCGCCACTCCTGGAAAGGACCACACGCCACGTTGCCCCGACAGCGATGGGTCAGGAGGTAATGCCGCTTGTCCGGCGCATGCTGGAGGAGTTCGACGGATCGCTTTTTGCGATGAAAGATGGTGCACATCGGCGCGGCCTCATCACGATGGCCTGCGTTCCAACCGCAGCGTTTTATTTTCTACCCACCGTGATCAAAACATTTAGCAAGCAATATCCGCATATTAGGCTGCGCATCAGAGATCTTACGGCAAACGAGGGGCTGCAGGCGGTTGCGCGGGGCGAGGTGGAGTTCGGGATAAACCTCATGGGTAATTCTGATCCAGACCTGGCATTCGAACCTCTCATCGATGACCCATTTGTGCTGGCGATGCGGAAAGACCATCCTCTGGCGGCTTTCGAAACGATCCAATGGAATCAACTGGAGCCTTACCCGCTGGTTGTCGTCGATCGCTCCAGCGGCAATAGAACGCTTCTGGATGGCGCACTCGCGCGGCACAATCTAAAGCTGAACTGGTTCTACGAGGTGACCCATCTCAATACGTCGCTTGGCCTGGTGGAGGCTGGGTTGGGGATTTCCGTGTTGCCGCGACTGGCTACCCCACAGGATGACCATCCTTTCCTCGTCACGCGGCCGATCGTTAATCCCGTGGTCTCCCGAACCATCGGTATCGTGCAAAGAAGAAGCAGTGCCTTATCTCCCGCCGCGGAGAAATTCGTGGAAATGCTGTTGAAGACCTGGAAAACGCCTTAGGGTTCACAATCGTGTATCTCGCCGCGAAGGGCCCGGGTCTGACGTCACCTGGTGGAAGGTCGAGAAACGGGCGAGGGTGACGTCGTTTTCTCAGAGATGGTTGCGTCGTTACGCCGCCTTACCGGCTCTTCTAATAGCGGACCGCCCTGGCGTTCTGGGTCATAGGTATGGGTTTTGCTGTTGCAATTTTGGCTGTTGAAGGAAACGGCGACGTCCACCGCGCCGATTGACGTCAGCAAGCTCAATACTGATCAACCGTACAATGTAGATGTGGTTGAAGATCATAGCCTGCTTATCGACTGACAAGGCATACTCGCAGCAAGAGCGACCTCCATCAGTATCGCTAGAGGCAATAACGTGAGGCGGAAATTGAGTGGTGTTTTGTTTAGAGCGAAAGGATGCGTTACGCTTCGACTCAGCGTGATAACGCAACAACCAGATAAGGTTCAAAACGAGTTCTGAAGGTTGCCTAACGGTCATTTGGACTGAAAACGCAAGACATTTAAACCAGAAAAAGTTCCATAATCTATCTTATGTGATTATCGTGTGTAGCGGCTATTTAGTAATGCGACAGTTGGGCCAGTTAGAGATGCGACAGTCTCGCCTCTCGATGTTCTGGTCAATGCCAACGTTGGGAGCAAGGATGACGACCTTCAACCTGGTCGAGACCATGTGCGGTCGGAGTCGTCATGTCCTGTTTGATCACCATGTCGCAGAAAGAATTGCATCGCCTCTAAGTTATTCAGAAGATCCGTGATCAGCGCCTGTGCGTCGTCCAGGCCGCTGAGCTGCTTGGCCTCAGCCGAAGTCAGGTGCATAGGCTGCTGCAGGCCTATGACCACTCTGGTGCGGCCGGTCTGGTTTCGAAGAAGCGAGCGCGGCCAAGCAATCGGCGCCACAGCGAGGAGTTTCGCAATGCGGCGCTGGATCTGATCCGCGAACGCTATCTGGATTTCGGCCCGACGCTGGCGCGGGAGAAGCTGATCGAGTTGCACCGGATCTCTGTCGCCAAGGAGACGCTGCGGCAATGGATGACCGAGGCTGGCATCTGGGTCTCGCGTCGCGAACGCAAGAAGCGGGTTTTCCAACCACGCGGCCGGCGCGATTGCTTTGGCGAACTGGTGCAGATCGATGGCTCGCATCACTGGTGGTTCGAGAACCGCGGCCCCAAATGCGCCCTGCTCGTCTACATCGATGACGCCACCGGCAAGCTCTTGCATCTTCGCTTTGCCGGATCGGAGAACACGTTCGACTATCTGCATGCGACGAAGGCTTATCTGCAGCAATGGGGCAAGCCGCTGGCTTTCTACAGCGACAAACATGGTGTCTTTCGATCGACGCATCCGTCGAAGAAGGACAGGACAAGCGGTCTGACGCAGTTCGGCCGGGCGCTCTATGAGCTCAACATCGATATCATCTGCGCCAACACCCCGCAGGCCAAGGGTCGGGTGGAACGTGCCAACCAGACGCTGCAGGATCGGCTGGTCAAGGAGATGCGGCTTCGCGGCATCGATACGAGCGAGGCTGCCAATGCCTATGCGCCGGAGTTCATGGCGGATTTCAACGCGCGTTTTGGCAAGCCGCCACGCAATCCGAAAGACATGCATCGGCCTCTGGCCGACCATGAGAACCTTGACGGCGCCATGTGCCGCAAGGAAGTGCGCACGCTGTCGCAGGCACTGACGTTGCGCTACGACAAGGTGTTATTTATCCTCGATCCAACAGGACAGGCCAATGCGCTGGCGGGAATGAAGGTCGTCGTCTGCGACTATCCGGACGGTCGCCTCGAGATCATGCACGAGAGCTTCACCCTACCCTACAGAACCTTTGATAAGTTGCGATCAGTGCACCGATCCGAAGTGGTCGAGAACAAGCGGCTGGACGACATGCTGTTGATCGTGGTCGAGATGCAGGCCGGGCGGGAACAGCAGCGCAGCAAGAGCGGCCCTCGCCGCACCGGCCAGACGGATCATATGTTCGGCATTCGCGATGGCAGCCAGAGCAACGGTTATCAGAAGCGCGGCCGCAAGCCCGGCCGGCGGACGGACTTCATGAACGACCAGGAGGTGATTGCCAAAAGGCAGAAGGCGCTGGCGCGGATGGAAGCGGCGGAATGAACTGGCGACATTGAATGCCAGCGGTCTATTGCAGACGTCAGCGGCGCATGCGAGTTTCGCGTTATGAAAGACGAACAACAAACTTCTTCCGATCATACACAAATCCACCTTGCTCCAGACGAAGCTCTGGTTCTTTTTGAGCTTCTTTCTCGTTGGTGCAAAGAGAGCAGCGCTCCCACGCCAAGCGCGTCCTGTTTCGAGAGCCCTGCCGAATGCGCTGTGCTGCACGGACTGCTTGCCGGTCTCGAAAAGCAGCTGGTTGCACCCTTCAGGGCAGACTACCTTGACCTTGTAAAAGAGGCCCGTCGCCGTTTGCAGTCATCGTGGGATTATCCTGCACTTAGGGTTTGATCTCATACCCGGAATGCCTGTTGATTGCCAATGCAGATTATGCACCCTGCTGAGGAAGCTAAAGCCGAATAGGCATTCCCTCACCCGCACCCGCTCCTCCCTTGCAACCCGGCCCAGCCGGTCGGATCGGGGGCTGACCGTCGGTGCCTGTGTCGCGTTTCTAAACAGCTGGCGAAGTCGCGCCTCTAAACAGCTTTGACATTGTGTGTAGTAAGCTGATGGAGCTTTCTATGGTCCCGAGCGCCTCACGTTCATCAGCGCCGCCTAGACACTCTGTACCTCGCTTGAGCACAATAGCGAGCAAAGGATTTAGAGAAAGCACCTAGCCTTGAGTGGGCTTTGAACCCATGAAAGACATTGCTGACGAAATGCCCATGCATTGGCTGATGCGGCAAAGATTTTGATGATCTGTCGGAACTGATGGGGATTAAATAGTAGCCAGCGGTGTTCTCACGGGTACGACCACGTACTCATGAAGGAGCCTGCGCCGTGAAGCACCTCTACTCCATCACACTCGTTATTGCCACATTGGCCTGCACGCCTGTATCTGCAAGCCCGTTTTCGTCGGCCGCCGGACGTTACCGTATCGATCCCGCCTCGCACATCGGATTTTCGATTGCACAGGTTGCCGGTCCGGGCATCAACGGCACTATTCCCGATATATCCGGCCGCTTCGATATCGATCCGGACCAACCGTCCAAGTCCTATGTGGAAATCAGTTTGAACCCTTCCAGCGTGAAGACAGGCCAGGAGCGGGTGGAAAATTTCCTGCGGTCCAGCGCAGTTTTCAACATCGCTGCCTATCCGCAGATCGTGTTTCGCTCCAACCGCGTTACGCAGGACGGGCCGCGCAGCGCGGTGGTTGAAGGTGTGCTCACGGCCCGAGGCGTCTCCAGAGCCGAGACGTTTCACGCCACATTCGTTGAGCAGCAAAAGGGTTCCGTCACCTTCCATGTCACCGGAAATATCCCCCGCCTGCCCTATGGCATGGGCGTTGGCGTGCCGCTCTATTCGAACACGGTTGCCTTCGACATAGATTTGAAGGGCGTCAGATAAAAACAACGGAACGTCAAAAAAATCGGCGGGACGGGATTAATTGCCGCTGGCCGGTGTTCTGTCTTGTATCGGACATGGTGTCCGCACCGTTACCTCTCAAAGGACGATCTCATGCGTGAACATCATTTCATTCTGGCAGGCGCTCTCGCGCTCGCCTCCACTGCCGCGCTTGCCGAACCATATGCCGGTGGCGCGGTGGTTGAAACGGCGACGGCAAAGGGCACGATCCTGACTGACGCCAAGGGCATGACCCTTTATACGTTCGACAATGATGGCAATGGCTCGTCAGCCTGCTATGACGACTGCGCGAAGAAATGGCCGCCGCTTGCGGCTGCCAAAACCGACAAGGCGGATGGCGACTACAGACCACTCGCCCGCAGGGATGGCACGATGCAGTGGTCGTATGATGGAAAGCCGCTATATCATTGGCAGATGGACAAGAAGCCCGGCGATGTCACGGGTGATGGTGTTGGTGGCGTCTGGCACGTTGCCAAGGAATAGCACCGATGCCTGATTTTCTTGACGAGATCACAAGTTGCATACCGGCTCTTCGACGTTACGCGAATGCGCTCACGCACGACCGTGACACGGCTGACGATCTCGTTCAGGACTGCCTGGAAAGAGCCATCCGCAAAAAGGCGCTGTGGCGGCCGCAGGGGCCGTTACGTCCATGGTTGTACCGAGTGCTGGTCAACGTTTACCGCAACAATCTGCGCGGCAGAAACCGCCGGCCCTCGCAAATCCCGATTGATGATGTTGCCGAACAGATGTTTGTGCCGGCGCCGCAGACGGGCCGGATCATGCTTGCCGAAATGGCCCGTGCCATCGAAAAACTGTCAGGCGAGCACCGTGAGGCCCTCCTCCTCGTCGTCGTCGAAGGGCTGAGCTATGCGGAAGCGGCAAAGGTTCTGGAAATTCCGTTGGGCACTTTGATGTCCCGTCTGGGGCGCGCCCGAACAGCCTTGGCCCGTATGACCCAGGAAGACCAGCCAAATCTCAAGGTGATAAAATGACTGGCAACGAGCCGCAGATAACCGAAGCCGATCTGATCTCCTATGTCGACGGGCAGCTCGAAGACGAGCGACGTGATGCCGTTCGCTCCCACCTCGCCTCCAATCCGGCCGATGCGCGCAAGGTCGAGATATGGCAGCGGCAGAATGCGACACTTACGGCTCTCTATCGTCCTGCCGATATCGATGTTTTACCCGAGCGCCTCGATGTTTATCGGATGGAGCGGCGCTTGCGATCGGAGCGTGCAAATTGGCGCAATCTGGCAGCGGCATCCGTTCTCGTTCTGGCAGTTGGACTGACAGGTGGCTGGTTCGGGCGCGGACTTGTGTCGGAGGTCGAGGCACCTGCCCATTCCATCGTGGCGGATGCGACACAGGCGCATAAGTTGTTTGCAAGCGAGGTTCTGCACCCTGTCGAAGTTCGGGCTGATGCCGAGAACGCCTCCAGTCTGCCGAAATGGCTGTCAAAACGGCTCGACCGTAAACTGAACGTGCCGGACCTCACCCGCCATGGCTTGTCCCTTGTCGGCGGCCGGGTGCTGCCCAGTTCCGAAGGCGCCGCAGCTCAGCTGATGTACGAAGACAAAAGTGGGCAGCGTATCACTCTTTACATCGTGGCCGCGGCTGAAACGAGCGATACCGCCATGCGGCGCTCCAATGTCGACGCGCTGGAAACAGTGTCCTGGGATGACGAAACAATCCGCTGCGCTCTGGTCGGCAGCCTGCCGTCCGACCGCATGGACGCTATTGCCAAAGACACCTATCAACAGCTGAGTTAGCCGATGCAATATCTCAAGGGTCATTCCGATAGGGCGACGAGAGGCGTAAGTAGCTGGCGAAACACGTCCGCCTCCTTTGGTTTGGTGGCGATCGTTTTCCATTGGACGATCGCGCTCCTATTCCTCGCGCAGCTTGCGCTGGGATATTTTATGAGCCGCGACATCGATCCGGTGCTTCAGTTCAATCTTTTTCAGTATCACAAGTCGATTGGGTTTCTGGTTCTGGCCCTCGCCGCCCCCCGCTTCATCTGGTCGATTTTCAGCAGGAAACCGCGGGCTCTGGATGGTGAAGGGATGGCTTCGAGGTTGGCCGCACGGTCGGCTCACGCCGCGCTGCTGTTCCTTACTCTTGCCGTTCCCCTTGCCGGTTGGGCCGTCGCGTCGACGTCTCCTCTGCAGATCCCCAGTTATGTCTTTGATCTTGTCGTCGTGCCGGGACTACCCATGGCGATCTCCGACCAAGCCGAGGCCTTCTGGACTGAGGTTCACGCCACTCTGGCCTATCTTGCCGCAGTTATCGTCGTTCTTCATGTGGCAGCAGCGCTGTGGCACCATTTCGTCCGCAAAGATCCAACGCTTCGGCGCATGATCCATTTCAGGGCTGCTTCAGATAACAGGAGCCGCACCGCCTCCCCTCGAAAATAGCTAATAAAGTGTTCTCTTGTAGTCCTTTTCCAGATCGTCATCCAATTTCCGCATCTCATCCTTGTTGCTGGGCGCCCCCGTCGTTTCGTCAAGGATGATTTTGATGAGCGACGGCATCTCGGAGCGATCCTGAAAATGATCCGGGCTCCACAAATGAGACCGCCGAAACGCCTTGGCGCAATGCATGAAAACCTCACTCACCCTGACGACAATCGCGAGTTTGGGCGCACGATCATTGATGCTCATGCTTCTCAGAAGTTCCGGGTCGGTTGCGAGCTTTGCCTGCCCGTTCACACGCAACGTGTCGTCAAATCCCGGTATGACAAACAACAGCCCGACGCTTGGATTGGCAATGATATTGGTCAACGTATCCAGACGATTGTTACCCGGCCGATCCGGTATCGCGAGTGTGCGTTCATCAAGAATCTTGACGAACCCCGCAGGGTCGCCGCGAGGGCTTACGTCAGCACTTCCCGCCAAATTCTGCGTTCCTATGCACAGGAACGGAGAGCGTCTGATAAATTCCCGCGCATGCTCGCCAATGGTGTCCTGACACTTCAATATCGCCAGCGCGTGGGTGGCCTCGAACAATCCTCGAAGCGATGGCTCATCTGTTATTGCAAATTCCGGATCAAGTTCAAACGCCGTCATCATCCTCACCCTTGTGACGTTGCCCGGTTGTTCCCATCAGCTTCACCAGACGAAAACGCCTGGATATTGCTGACATATCGATTGTTCTTCTTTGTCCGCATTTGAGCTGCTTCTAAATTTGAGGTACGTACCTCAATATTAGCACTATCGCAGATTTCAATTTCAATCAAGAAGTAGAACCGGCGCCGATAGAGGCACAACAATCACCGAAACGGCTGCGGGAGCCTTTGAGGGCGGGCAATCCTGTACAGACCGTTTAGTTTGTTCTTGCCTTAAGGCCCTCGCTATTCACCGACGTTCAGCCGGTCGAGGCGGCCTTGAAGACGGCAAGCTGGTCGGCAAAGGCGCGTTGATAGGCCGGACGCGCCTCACCGCGAGCCACATATGCTGAAAGGTTTGGATATTCGTCGAGGATGCCTGAGCTTTTTATCCTTTGCAGCACCGATATCATCAACAGATCTCCAGCGCTGAACGCACCGTCGAGCCAGTCGTCGTCACCGAGGCAGCGGGAGAGTTCGCCGAGCCGCTTGCTGATATTTTTATCGATCATCGCTAAGCGCTCTTCGTACCAGCTCTTGTCGCCCTCCAGAAATCGGGCAATCGAGCGGTCAACGATTGGCGGCTCCACCGTGTTGAGCGCGGCGAACATCCAGGTTATCGCCCGTGCCCGCGCATTCACATCCCGCGGCAACAGGCCGGCATTGCGCTCCGCGATGTGGAAAATGATCGCGCCGGATTCGAACAGTACAAGGTCGCCCTCCTCATAGGTCGGGATTTGTCCGAACGGCTGAAGTGCCAGATGCGCAGGTTCCCGCATCGCCTTGAAGGAGAGAAGGCGAACATCGTAGCACAGCCCCGCTTCCTCCAGTGCCCAGCGGACGCGCATGTCGCGGGCCAGACCCTTGCCGCCATCGGGCGAGCGTTCAAAAGCGGTGATCGTGATCGTCATTGCTGTTCCCCATCGCGTCTGTTTGGAGACTATTGGCTCATTGTGGTCGAGCATCAGCTTTTTGCGCCGGCCGGAAAAGGCAGCGCGTCAGAATAGGCGTTTGCCAGAACGAAAACAATCCTTGTACGTTTCCATGACAGGTCATTAGCGTGCCGTTTGCCGTGGAAAGGGCTGGCCATTTCACGCAAAAACTCTAAGCTCCTGCGCCGGACGCGGATTGCCAAAACCTTCAGGATTTCAATTTAAATCATTAGGGAGAAACCATCAGATGAGCCTGCGTATAAACGACATCGCACCCGATTTCACCGCCGAGACCACACACGGTCCGGTGAGTTTTCACGAATGGATCGGCGACGGCTGGGCGGTCCTGTTTTCGCATCCGAAGAATTTCACGCCGGTCTGCACCACGGAACTCGGCGCGATGGGCGGCCTGCAGCCGGAATTCGAAAAGCGCGGCGTCAAGATCATCGGCATTTCGGTCGATCCGGTCGAAAGCCATGAGAAATGGAAAAACGACATCCGCACCGCGACCGGCTTTAATGTCGATTATCCGCTGATCGGCGACAAGGACCTGAAAGTCGCGAAGCTCTATGACATGCTGCCGGCGGGCGCTGGCGACAGTTCCGAAGGCCGCACGCCGGCTGACAACGCCACCGTGCGCTCCGTCTTCGTTGTCGGTCCCGACAAGAAGATCAAGCTGGTCCTCACCTACCCGATGACCACCGGGCGGAACTTCGACGAAATTCTTCGCGCGATCGATTCCATCCAGCTGACTTCTAAACATCAGGTGGCGACACCGGCAAACTGGAAACAGGGCGAAGACGTCATTATCACCGCCGCCGTCTCCAACGAGGATGCGATTGCCCGTTTCGGCTCCTATGACACTGTTCTTCCATACCTGCGCAAGACGAAGCAGCCCGGCTGATTTGAAATCGATAAAGGGGGCGATGGATCTCCATCGTCCCTCTTTAATCTTACTCGCGGCACAGCTACGGCTTTATCACGCCGCCGTGGTAGTCGAGCCGGTACACCTCAACGCTGTCCCGATATATGCGCTCCACGCCGGTAAAAGACCGGAATTCGCCCTCATTGGTATCGACATAGATCATGTCTTCGACCTCGTGGGTGAAGCCGCCGAGGAAGCGCCCTTCCCTGTATAGCGTGGAAAGCGATCGCTGGATCACTCTGCCCGCCACCGTGCCGTCGATCAGCTCAGGGCGAACGATGCGGCCGTAATAATTCATGGCCCAAAGTGGAATTCCCTGATGCCAGACGAGCTCCTGACCGATGAAGTCGGTTCCGCCGAAATAGCTATCGATGTAGTTCCAGTCGCCGCTTTGAAAACCTAGGTCGTGTGAGCCGATGCGGGTGGGCGTCGAGGATTTGTTGCCGCCGCCCACATAAGTGGCGGACTTGGCCTGCACGATGAATTCTTCCAGCATCGGGAATACCTCACATCAGGAACATAAAGTGAACATACTGGACTTGTGTGAAGGTCGCAAGCGTATTCCTTACCCTGCCTGTCGCCATATTTTCACAGATGGCGGGCTTGGTAATCGAAGCGTTTGCCCTTAAAAGCGATGCATAAATGATCCTCGAAGAGTGCCCATGTCGCAGACCCCGCAAATCTATGTCGATGCCGACGCCTGCCCCGTGAAACCCGAGATTCTCAAGGTGGCGGAACGGCATGGGCTGGAGGTGACATTCGTTGCCAATTCCGGTTTGCGCCCGTCGCGCGATCCGATGGTGAAAAACGTGATCGTATCGGCCGGTTTCGATGCGGCGGATGACTGGATTGCGGAGCGTGCGGGCGAAAACGATATCGTCATTACCGCCGATGTGCCGCTCGCCGGGCGTTGCGTTGCCAGGGGCGCGCTGGTGACGGGACCGACCGGCCGCGTTTTCGACCAAACCAACATCGGCATGGCAACTGCGATGCGCGACCTTGGCGCACACCTGCGCGAAACCGGTGAGAGCAAAGGATATAACGCGGCTTTCTCCCCGCGCGACCGGTCTGCTTTTCTGGAGACGCTTGACCGTTTCTGCCGCCGTGTCAAAAAATGACCGCGTAAACAGGAAGGCGCAGCCCATGACCCCGGCCAATCCGCAGAGCAACACCTATAGCCGCCATAAGCCTTTCTTCGTCGCTCTTTTTGTTGGCGCCTTCGGCCTTGGCTTGGCGCTGGCATTCGCACGGCCGCTCGCCATCGAAATTGCAGCCATTCTGTTTTTCCTGACCTATCTCGGGCTGGTGGCCTTTCGGCTTCCGAAATTAACGGCCCAGCACCTGAAAGCGCATGCCGATAGTGATGACCTGCCGGCAATGGCCATCATCGCCATTACGCTGATCGCCGCCACCGTCGCCGTCGTTTCACTTTTCCAGGCACTCAACCATTCCGGCGAAACCGTCTGGACGCTGCTGCTCGCCTTCGGCTCCGTCATTTTCGGTTGGCTGACAATCCACACCATGACCGCCTTGCACTACGCCCATCTTTACTGGCGTCCGGAAACCGTTGATGGCAAGCGCAAGCATCGCGGCGGCATGGATTTCCCGGCAACGAAGGAACCCTGCGGTTACGACTTCCTCTATTTCGCTGTTGTCATCGGCATGACGGCGCAGACCTCGGATGTTGCTGTAACCACGACATCGATGCGCAAGGTCACGCTGTTGCACTCCATCGTCTCCTTCTTCTTCAACACGGTTCTGGTGGCAGCGGCGGTCAATGCTGCGGTCGCGCTTGCGGGCTGAACCGAAAAAAACTCTTCATAAAGGAATGGCTTCATGAATATCATCTCGCAAAATACGGCCTTTGGCGGCATGCAGGGCGTATTTTCGCACCCGTCCGAAACCCTGAAATGCGAGATGACCTTTGCAGTCTATGTGCCGCCGAAGGCGATCAGCGAGCCGTGCCCGGTTCTGTGGTATCTTTCCGGCCTCACCTGCACCCACGCCAATGTCATGGAAAAAGGCGAATATCGCCGCATGGCGTCCGAACTCGGGCTGATTATCGTTTGCCCGGATACCAGCCCGCGTGGCAACGATGTGCCTGATGAAGTGACCAACTGGCAGATGGGCAAGGGCGCGGGCTTTTATCTCGACGCCACGCAGGAACCTTGGTCGGAGCACTACCATATGTACAGCTACGTGACGGAAGAGCTGCCAGCCTTCATTGGCCAGCATTTCCGCGCGGATATGAGCCGTCAGGGCATTTTCGGCCATTCGATGGGCGGCCATGGCGCCATGACGATTGCGCTTAAGAACCCAGACCGCTTCAAGAGCTGCTCCGCCTTCGCCCCAATCGTCGCCCCCTCCTCTGCCGACTGGTCCGAACCGGCGCTGGAAAAATATCTCGGAACGGATCGTGCCGCATGGCGGCAATACGATGCTTGCTCGCTGGTCGAAGACGGCGCCCGTTTTCCGGAATTCCTGATCGACCAGGGCAAGGCCGACAGTTTCCTCGATAAAGGCCTGCGTCCCTGGCTGTTCGAAGAGGCGATCAAAGGAACCGATATCGGCCTGACGCTGCGCATGCACGAGCGTTACGACCACTCCTATTATTTCATCTCCAGCTTCATGGATGACCATCTGAAATGGCATGCCGAGCGACTGGATTGAGTGGCAATAAACGCGCAGGGCTTAAGTAAAAGAGCGGTGGAGCATCAGAATGTTGCATGTCGTACCGAGTCTATCGGCTAGAGGTTCTCTTGAAAAGGCACTCTCCGCGCGCAGACCGGGCGACGCAATTCTGGCATTCCGCGACGATCTTAGTTGTGGACCTATCGCTTCTATAAAGTCGGCAAAGAGGATGGCGTGGTGGCACGAATATTTAGACTGGCCAGAGACAGAAAGTGAGTTTGACGGATTCTGGGAACAGGTCGATGCCGCTCAGGATCGGATCGTACTTTGGTTTGGCAAATATTCATCAAGCGAACTTGCATTTCGGCTTGCATGGGCAGCGCACATGGATGGGCGGCCTTACGACGTCATCGACGTCTCCAACCTGCATCCTATAATTTACGGACAGGATATTGCGGATACGACGGCGACAGTTGCGAAAGCTGCTGCTCCACTGCTGCCGGAAGGCCTGGCGAAATTGATTGGAAGCGAACAACCCGCATCTGCCGAAGAGGATGCCCGATACCGCAACGAATGGGCACGGCTGCAAAACGAAAATGCGTTTTTCCGTATCGTAACCCCGACTGGCCTAGCCTCGGCAGATCAGGACCATTTTGACGTTTTTCTGATGCAGCAGGCGGACACGAGATGGAGAAAGGCTGCTTACATTGTAGGAAATGCCCTGTTGGAGAGTTGTGACCCATATTTTCAGACAGGAAGTTTGATGCTGACCGAGCGGCTTCAAACCTTGGTGGATCAGGCTCGGCTGGAAGCTGATGGCGATGTGTATGACCTGCATTCGTGCTTGATCAGATTACCCGAAGAAAAGCAGTAAGGTAACCTGCCTGGAGTGGCATCACGGAAACAACGCCGTCGCGAGCGTTGTCGGTCCGGGTCGGCTCAGCCGGAACTCGCGGATCACGCGCTCCGCGACGCCGTAAGCGAGATCCTGCTCGATCGACTGATTGTCGAAGCTGACGACGGTGGCTGTGAATTTGGCCTCGGCGATCACCTCGCCCGTCGCCACGGCGGCCGCACGAACGATGACACGGGCCGATGCCCGTTCTCCAAACAGGAAGGGGCCGCGGGTGACGGATGCGAGGCGAATGGTCAGCACAACGCGCGGTCTGATTTCGCCGCGTGCCGTCGTTTTGATGGCATTCTGTAGTTGCGCATGAATGGATTGCATCAATGCTGGCGCTACATCCGGCCGTGCCGCTACAAAGGCGCCGCGCACATCATAAAGCAGCCGGTCGGCATTGGTCGCCTCCGGTTCCAGCCTGAAAGACATGAGCGTGAAACACGCCAGCACAACAATGCCAAGGCGTTTCAATCGAGTGTTCATGATCTGCGGCTCCCCTAACGTGAGGTAACCGCATATTCGGTCATCAGGGTTAGAAAAGCGTTAAGGCGCGATCTTCAACGCCTCCAGAACGCTGAGTGCTGCACGCATGTCGATGAGCCTAGTGGCGCGGCGCTCCAGCGCCTCCTCGTCCTCGCCCCAATGTTCGGCGGTCCAGTCCTCGTCAAGATGGGCCAGCGCCCAGGTTTCCTCCAGCGTCAGCTGCCCTTCCGCCAGTGCCAGCGCCAGAATGGCGGAGCCGGTCAGCGACGTCATGGTGTGCAGGGCGGCAAGCGCGATCGGCGTATCGTATTTTTTGAGCGTCACGGCAAAGGCTGCAACCGCTTCCCGAGGCTGATCGCGATGCATGACGCCTTCAACGAGAATGAAGCGTGCGCCGAGAACATTGGCCGCCCAGTCGATCACCGGATCCCAATGGTCCGCCTGCCGCGCCACAAGCGCTTCCGGTTGACCTGCGCGGTAGCACAGGAGATCGGAAGAGGAGAAGCGCAGTATGTCCTCGAAAACCGCCTGGGTGTCGCTGGCGATGCCGTCGATGGCGGTGTTCACATGCCGCGAGACCGGCATGACGACCGGGTTCACCACTTCTTTCTGCGCATCCCATTCATCGCGAAGCAGGTCCGCAAGCGCCTTCGAGGGCAAGACAAGCGGCTTCTTGGCGGGCGTTCGCAAAGGTTTGCCATCGAGATGGATGGTGAAGCCGCCGTCTTCCACGTCAGCAACGGTAACGTCCTTATAGAAACGTTTCGGCAGGGGCCGCTGCATCTGGATTTGGGCGCGAAGGATCGGATCGGGGTGGCTGAGGCCTTCCGAAAGGTCGTTCAGGAGATCACGCATGGCACGTCCTCATCAGTCGAATAGAAAGGATCATTCAAGAATATCGGCGGGAACATGGGCCGGAATTTCGCTCGGATGGCTGACGACGGCGTCTGCGCCTGCCTTCCAGAGATCATCGACCGAGGCGTAGCCCCAGGCAACGCCGATGGCCTTTGCGCCGGCGGCCTTTGCCATCTGCATGTCATAGATAGCATCGCCGATGACGACAGTGTCGGCCGGAACCATGCCGGTTTCATGGCAACATTCCATCACCATGGCCGGATGCGGCTTGGAAGGGCAATCATCCGCCGTGCGCGACACGATGAAATGCTCGGCAAAACCATGCGTTTCGAGAATATGGGTCAACCCGCGACGGCCCTTGCCGGTGACCGCGCCAATCAGCACCTCATCCCGCCTGGCGAGCGTGTCGATCAAGGGCGCGATACCGTCGAACAGCGGCTCGATCATGCCAGGTCGGGCGCGGATCGGGTGATAGATTTCCCGATAGCGCTCAGTCATCGCGCGCACCTCGTCATCCACATGCGCCTTACCGAGCATGCGGGCGATGGCGATGTCGAGCGTCAGGCCGATAATTGCCTTGGTCTGCGCAATATCAGGCCGTGGCTTTCCGAAATCGGCAAAGGTATCGACCATGACGGCATGGATAAGGCCGGCGCTGTCGACCAGCGTGCCGTCACAATCGAAAAGAACGAGTTTCATCTGATATCAGCCTTCCCTGTCGCCATCGGCCACGTCGAGGCCGAGCAGGTTCCAAGTCTGTACCATATGCGGTGGCAAAGGCGCGCTGACGCGAAGGCGGCCGCCATTCGGGTGCGGAATGTCGATATGGCGTGCATGCAGGTGCAGACGCTTTTGTACACCGCCCGGAAAATCCCAGTTCGGATCATCGATGTAATATTTCGGATCGCCGATGATCGGGTGCCCCATATGCAGTGCGTGAACGCGCAACTGGTGGGTACGGCCGGTATAGGGCTCCATTTCCAGCCAGGCGAGGTTCTGCGCGGCGGTATCGATAACACGGTAATAGGAAATGGCGTGATCTGCCCCCTCCTCGCCGTGCTTGGCAATGCGCATGCGGTCGCCGTCGGGGGTCTGTTCCTTGACCAACCAGGTGGAAATCTTGTCCTGATGCTTGCGCGGCACGCCGCGAACCAGCGCCCAATAGGTCTTCTTGGTATCGCGCTCGCGGAAAGCGGCCGTCAGCTTCTGTGCAGCACCTCGGGTGCGGGCCACCACCAGCACGCCCGACGTGTCACGGTCCAGACGGTGCACCAGACGCGGCTTTTCGCCCTTCGGGCTGGTCCACGCTTCCAGAAGCCCGTCGATGTGACGGTTGACGCCCGAGCCGCCCTGCACGGCAATGCCGGCCGGCTTGTTGAACACCAGAACCTTGTCGTCCTCATGCAGCAGCATGCGCGCCAGAAGTTCACCGTCTGCCGAATGTTTGAGGTCCCTGGATCCGATCGGTCCGCTTTTGACCTTGAGGTCGGAATCAACAGGCGGCACACGCACCATCTGTCCCGGCTGCACCCGTGCGTCCGTCTTCACCCGGCCGCCGTCCACACGCACCTGTCCTGAGCGCAGAAGCTTTTGCAGCTGCCCGAACCCCAGACCCGGATAGTGAATCTTGAACCAGCGATCGAGGCGCATACCGGCCTCGTCGGCCTCGACCTTGATATGCTCGATACCTGCCATGAAATTTCCAGTCTCTCTGTCTTGATCGCGCGCCCTGTTATCCGGCGCACCGTTTGGAGCAAGCCTTTAGAACAAACTGCGGCCCAAGGCCAGCCCGGCGAAAACCGCCGCGATGGAAACCACCAGGCTTGCCGTGATGTAAACCGCTGAAAGGCCGAGCGCGCCACGTTCGAAAAGCGCTACCGCATCCAGCGAGAAGGACGAAAAGGTGGT
Organism: Rhizobium sp. TBD182; assembly: GCF_001950375.1. NCBI lineage: Bacteria > Pseudomonadati > Pseudomonadota > Alphaproteobacteria > Hyphomicrobiales > Rhizobiaceae > Rhizobium > Rhizobium sp. TBD182. Next base: position 454,362 of record NZ_BDLN01000001.1, read on the forward strand.
GAAGCCACCGAGAACGCCGGTGACCAGAAACAGGCGCATCTCCATGGACGCGTTCAGCCGCCTTGCAACAAGCTCAACCAGGAAACCGATGAGAAAGGATCCGACCACATTCACCGCCAGCGTTCCCCAAGGGAAAGTCATACCCACAAGGCGCACACTCAACAGACCCACGAGATAGCGGAAAACCGAACCGATTGCGCCGCCTGCTGCGACAAGAGCGATATTCAGCATTTGGGGAATGTCTCCGGAGAAATACCCGACGGGTCTGTTGAAGACGTTTTCTAGAACATAGCCACGGGTGGTGAAACCCCCTCGTCCCGACCTTTTTTCGATTAAAACTCGATTAAATTGCACGTCCGCGATTTAGGCTTCCAACAAGACGCAGCTGCTAATCTGCGGTTTTACGGGTCGGCGAAGGATGGCCGGAGGTTGGATGACACAGGTTCTTTCCGTTTCTGCAAACACTGCGGCCTACGCACTGGAGGCCGTGAAGCCGTCGCAGCGTGTATCGCGCAGAAGCGAGGTTGAGGAAGCCATTCACGAATTGGCGCGCAAGGCCGAACAGGGAGACGATTTCCAGTTGAGAGCCTTGCTCACCGCCATCAAGCCGCCGGCCTTGACCCTCTATTTCCTGACAAGCGCCAGCCATCGGCACGCCCCCCAGACAACACTCGATCAGGCCGTGCAGGCCTACGAGGAAAACCAATCCGATAAAAACTTATAATATCAATTTGATATCCATACTTAATAAATCGATTTATAAGTTTTTTAGTGCGCATTTCGCCAGTTCAGGTTGTTGTCAGATTCAAATTTTAGTCCTTCGGTACCAACTGGAGGAAGATCATGATTTCTATTGCCCGTCACGTCACAGCCACCACGATCGCGCTCCTTGTTTCGGCGCCGGCTTTCGCGGCCACGACCATCAAGGTCACCGAAGGCGGTGAAGGTGGCGGACCAATGACACTCGTGATGGACCAGACGACGGTCAAAGCCGGTGAAGCCGTGTTTCATGTGCATAACGATGCCATGAGCGAGCAGCACGAAATGGTGCTCGTCAAGCTGAAGTCTGCAGACGAAAAAATACCGCTCAATACCGCGAAACATCGTGTCGATGAAAAACAGCTTAAAAGTCTTGGCGAAGTGGCCGACCTGAAGCCGGGCGGCGATGGTCAGCTCAAGGCAAAGCTTACGCCCGGCACATATCTCCTCTTATGCAACATAAAAGGTCACTACGAAGCGGGTATGCAGGCCAAGCTGACTGTTACAAAATAATATTGGTCGAACAAGCTGAGGCTGCCGGATGAGTATTGCGTTCCGGCAGCCTCTTTTTTGCGTCAGTTGTGCTGGTGAGCGTTCTTGTCGTCACCACCCTTGGCCGAGCCTGCGGAAAGCACAATCTCGACCTTGCCAGCCTTTTCAAAGATCAGCGTCACCGGCACCTTGTCGCCTTCGGCAAACGGCTTCTTCACGTTGAAGAACATCATGTGCAGGCCGCCGGGCTTCAGTTCCACTGTCTCACCGGCGGGAATGACGATGCCGTCATCCAGCTTGCGCATCTTCATGACGTCGTTGACCATGGCCATTTCGTGAATTTCCGCACGGCCGGCGGCGGAGGATTCGACGCCGATCAGCTTGTCGTCGCTGGAACCGGTATTCTTGATCGTCACATAACCGCCGCCCACGGGCTGACCGGGCAGCATGGCCTTTGTCGCGCCAGCCGAGAGCTCGAGACTGCCAGCCTTCACCACGTCCATATCCATATCCATGGCCATAGCGGAATGGTCATGCCCGCCGGCATGGGCTTTTGCGGTAACGCGGATGGTCGGCGCCGGGCTTTTCAACGAATGCGGATCGACGCCTGCGGCCGCCACCTCGTCCCAGGAAACCTTGCCTTTGTCGCCGCAAAGCTGCGTCACCTTGAAGGGAAGGTCCTGCCCGGCCTCTATGCCGGAGATTTTTCCCTGAACGGCAAAGGTGTCATAGAATTCATCCGGCAGATTGCCGCCCTTCCAGCGGATTTCGACCGCGCCGCTTTTGATGTCCTTTCCGTGGTTCTTGTAGGCTTTCTGATAGTCGCCCTTGATGACCTCAAGGTCCCAACCGGCCTTGGGCTGCGGCTTGGCAGTGATGAAGCCTTCCGGCAGCTTGATCTGCACTTCCGTGGTGGCAAGTCCGCCATCGCAGCCATGCGGCACCTGAAGTGCGGCAACGATGGTGCTTTCCTGTTCGGCCGAACCGTCAACGAAGGTCGTATGGGCGAAGGCCTGCGCCGTCGAGACGGAGGCGACGAACAGGGTGCAGGTGATGATCTTGGTGGTTTTCATTTGTTTGTCCTTGAGACTGCGGCGCCATTGGCCCGGGCAGCTGCTCCGTGCCGCCACCCGGCGGCGATGATCCTGTGAAACGAAGAGATCAGGCGGACAGGGATGGCGGGCCGCGTGCGGACGGTTTGCGGATCGTCTGGACCGAGTGAAAGCCCCATTCCGCGGTCAGGCGATTGTCGAGCCAGGCGAATTCCGTCCTCAGCCAGCCGGACGCATCGGGCACCGGCAAGAGAATGGACGAGGCCAGCAGGCAGGCCTCGCAAAACAGGATCGCATCGCTTGAATGGGCGGGGCCGTCATTGGGGTGCGAGGCATTTACCCCGCCGCTGTGGCCTAGGCAGATTTCGGCAAAGGTGCCGTCCGGCAGCCGGTAACTCTCATCCAGAAGAACGGCAGGTGCCGCGGCGAGCGCGGGCTTGTGGGCAAAACCAAGCGACAACATCAAAAGCGCACAGAAAATGCGAAGCATTTTCTCCACCCTTGTCAGCGGTCGTTTTCGATTTGCGTCCATCTTCTGGCGATACCCCTCTTTCTTTCCGATTTCAAAGGGGAAATTTGCCGCAGGCCCAACCGCTCTGAGGAACAATCGATACAGGGCGGCATTTTCTTTCCAATACGGATCGTTTCGGAAGGAGTACCGACATGCCAGCCAAATCGAAAGCCCAGCAGAAAGCCGCGGGTGCGGCGCTGGCCGCCAAACGCGGTGAAGTCAAGAAATCCAGTTTACAAGGTGCTTCAAAAAGCATGGAGAAGTCCATGACAGAAAAGGAACTTGATGAACTGGCGTCGACAAAGCGCAAGGGTCTGCCGGAGAAAAAATCAGACTGACGGCACGCCTCACGCATGGAACTCGCCGTGTATCTAGCCAGCGATGGCGCAGATGGAGCAAAAATCTGTTCAGATGCGTCATTTCGTCCTTGCCAATGACCGGGCTTCGAAGATAATGAGCCTCGCATCATCGTTGGGAGAAACCGCTTCATTGCGGTGCCGAAGGAGCAACCGCCCCGGAAACTCTCAGGCAAAAGGACCACCGGTGACGACGGAACTCTGGAGAGAAGCCACCTTTGATAAGGACGGCTCGCCGAAGGGATAACAATCTCAGGCGACAAGGACAGAGGGGGCTCTTGAACCCGGCGCGTTTTTCGCGTCATGACCTGAGCCCGCGCGATCTTTCGCGCAACCCTGGAGGCGTCCTTGGACGATACCGCCGAGCTTAAAATCACGCCGCTCCATTCCCTGCATGTTTCCCTTGGCGCCCGCATGGTGCCTTTCGCCGGTTACGACATGCCGGTGCAATATCCGGCGGGCGTGCTGAAGGAACATCTTCAGACCCGTACGTCTGCTGGCCTCTTCGACGTGTCCCACATGGGCCAAGTTATCGTAAAGGCGAAGTCGGGCAACAATGCCGACGCTGCAATCGCGCTTGAAAAACTGGTGCCGGTTGACATCCTGGGCCTAAAGGAGGGCCGCCAGCGTTACGGTTTCTTCACCGATGAAAACGGCTGTATCCTCGATGATCTGATGATCACCAATCGCGGCGATCACCTTTTCGTCGTCGTCAACGCGGCATGCAAGGACGCCGATGTCGCCCATATGAAGGCGCATCTTTCTGACACTTGCGACATTACCCTTCTCGATGATCGGGCGCTGATTGCGCTTCAGGGGCCACGCGCGGAAGCGGTTCTGGTCGAACTTTGGGCCGGTGTTTCCGAAATGAAGTTCATGGACGTACTGGAAGTTCCCCTGCACGACGTTCCCTGCATCGTTTCCCGTTCCGGTTATTCCGGCGAGGATGGTTTTGAAATCTCCGTGCCTGCCGAAAAGGCGGAAGAGATCGCCAAGGCCCTGCTTGAGCACCCTGATTGCGAGCCGATCGGGCTTGGAGCGCGCGACAGCCTGCGTCTTGAAGCTGGCCTTTGTCTCTACGGCAACGATATCGATACGACGACCTCTCCCATCGAAGCCTCGCTTGAATGGGCGATCCAGAAGGCGCGCCGCGCCGGCGGTGATCGCGAAGGCGGTTTCCCGGGGGCGGAGCGTATTCTCGGTGAACTCAAGGACGGCACATCGCGTCGTCGCGTCGGCCTGAAGCCAGAGGGCAAGGCACCGGTGCGCGGTCATTCCAAGCTTTTCGCGGATGCAGAAGGCAAGACGGAAATCGGCGAAGTGACTTCCGGCGGCTTCGGCCCGTCGGTCGAA
>NZ_BDLN01000001.1:458894-468398 GCF_001950375.1 Rhizobium sp. TBD182
TGCCATGGGTTACGTCCCTGCGGCCCATACTGCTCCCGGCACGGCGATCTTTGCGGAAGTGCGCGGCAAATATCTGCCCGTCACCGTCGCTGCCCTGCCCTTCATCAAGCCCACCTACAAACGATAATCTTCATCCCATCTCCGGAGAGAATACGATGCTGAAATTTACCGCAGAACACGAATGGCTGAAGTTCGAAGGCGATATCGCCACCGTTGGCATTACAAGCCACGCCGCTGAACAGCTTGGCGACCTCGTCTTCGTCGAATTGCCGGAAGTGGGCGCCACCTTCTCCAAGAATGGCGACGCGGCGACCGTTGAATCCGTCAAGGCGGCTTCCGATGTCTATTGTCCGCTGGATGGCGAAGTGGTGGAAATCAACCAGGCCATCGTCGACGATCCCTCGCTGGTCAATTCCGATCCGCAGGGTGCTGGCTGGTTCTTCAAGCTGAAGCTCTCCAACGCCGCGGATGCCGATACGCTGCTCGACGAGGCAGCCTACAAGGAGCTGATCGCGTAATGACGACGCCCACGGAATTCCATTTCACCGACTATCAGCCCTATGATTTCGCCAACCGGCGTCACATCGGGCCGTCGCCGTCGGAAATGGCGGAGATGCTGAAGGTCATCGGCTACAAGAGCCTCGATGCCCTGATCGACGCCACCGTTCCCTCCTCCATCCGCCAGACGGTGCCGCTGACCTGGGGTGCAGCGCTGACCGAACGCGAGGCGCTCGACCGCCTGCGCGAGACGGCCAACAAGAACCAGGTGCTGACCTCGCTGATCGGCCAGGGCTATTACGGCACAATCACGCCGCCGGTGATCCAGCGCAACATTCTGGAAAACCCGGCCTGGTACACCGCCTATACGCCTTACCAGCCAGAAATCAGCCAGGGCCGCCTTGAGGCGCTGCTGAACTACCAGACGATGGTCTGCGATCTGACCGGCCTCGATGTCGCCAATGCATCGCTGCTCGATGAAGCGACCGCCGCTGCCGAAGCCATGGCGATGTGCCAGCGCGTCGCGAAGTCCAAGGCAACCGCCTTCTTCGTCGATGCCAATTGCCATCCGCAGACCATCGCGCTGATCGAGACACGCGCGGCGCCACTCGGCTGGAAGGTGATCGTTGGTAATCCCTTTACCGATCTTGATCCTGTCGACGTGTTCGGCGCGATCTTCCAGTATCCGGGCACCCACGGTCATGTCAGCGATTTCTCGGGCCTGATTTCCCGCCTGCACCAGACGGGTGCCATCGCTGCCGTTGCCGCCGATCTTCTGGCGCTGACGCTGTTGAAGTCACCCGGTGAAATGGGTGCGGATATCGCCATCGGCACCTCGCAGCGTTTCGGCGTTCCGGTCGGCTATGGTGGTCCGCATGCGGCTTACATGTCCGTCAAGGATGCACATAAGCGCTCCATGCCTGGCCGTCTGGTCGGCGTCTCAGTCGATGCGCGCGGCAATCGCGCCTATCGTCTGTCGCTGCAGACCCGCGAGCAGCATATCCGCCGCGAGAAGGCTACCTCCAACATCTGCACCGCGCAGGTGCTGCTTGCAGTCATGGCGTCGATGTATGGCGTCTTCCATGGCCCGCAGGGCATCAAGGCGATTGCGCAGCAGACCCACCAGAAGGCCGTTTTGATGGCCAAGGGCCTGGAGAAGCTTGGCTACGTCATCGAGCCGGAAACCTTCTTCGACACCATCACCGTCGAAGTCGGCCATATGCAGGGCGTCATCCTGCGCTCGGCCGTTGCGGAAGGTGTGAACCTGCGCAAGGTCGGCGCGACCAAGATCGGCATGAGCCTTGACGAGCGCACGCGTCCCGCGACGCTTGAGGCGGTCTGGCGCGCTTTCGGCGGCAATTTCTCGATCTCGGATTTCGAGTTGGAATATCGCCTGCCGAAGGAACTGCTGCGCACCAGCCAGTACATGACGCATCCGATCTTCCACATGAACCGTGCCGAAAGCGAGATGACCCGTTACATCCGCCGTCTTTCGGACCGTGATCTCGCGCTCGACCGCTCGATGATCCCGCTCGGTTCCTGCACCATGAAACTGAACGCAACTGCGGAAATGCTGCCCATAACGTGGCCGGAATTTTCCGACATCCATCCCTTCGTGCCGGCAAATCAGGCGCTCGGCTACAAGGAGATGATCGATGACCTCTCGGAAAAGCTGTGCTCGGTCACCGGTTACGACGCCTTCTCCATGCAGCCGAATTCCGGCGCGCAAGGGGAATATGCGGGGCTCCTGACCATCCGCAACTACCACATCGCCAATGGCGGCGCACATCGCGACGTTTGCCTCATTCCAACCTCGGCGCACGGCACCAATCCAGCCTCCGCGCAGATGGTCGGCATGAAAGTGGTGCCGGTGAAAGTGCGGGAAAATGGCGATATTGATATCGACGATTTTCGAGCAAAAGCAGAGCAGTATGCGGAAAACCTCTCGTGCTGCATGATCACCTATCCGTCCACCCATGGCGTGTTTGAGGAGACGGTTCGCGAGATTTGCGAGATCACCCATAAACACGGTGGTCAGGTCTATCTCGACGGCGCCAACATGAACGCCATGGTCGGTCTTGCCCGTCCCGGCGATATCGGTTCCGACGTCAGCCACCTCAACCTGCACAAGACCTTCTGCATCCCGCATGGCGGCGGCGGTCCGGGCATGGGGCCGATCGGCGTCAAGGCGCATCTTGCTCCCTATCTTCCCGGTCATCCGACGACGGACGGTCGTGAAGGTGCGGTTTCTGCTGCCCCCTTCGGCTCGCCGTCGATCCTGCCGATTTCCTGGAGCTACTGCCTGATGATGGGCGGCGAAGGGCTGACGCAGGCGACCAAGGTTGCGATCCTCAACGCCAACTACATCGCCGAACGGCTGAAGGGCGCTTACGACGTGCTCTACAAGTCCGAAACGGGACGAGTGGCGCATGAGTGCATCATCGACACCCGACCGCTGGCAGACAGCTGCGGCGTGACGGTGGACGACGTTGCAAAGCGTCTCGTCGACTGCGGTTTCCATGCGCCGACCATGAGCTGGCCGGTTGCCGGCACGCTGATGATCGAGCCGACGGAGTCCGAGACCAAGGCGGAAATCGACCGTTTCTGCGATGCCATGCTGGCGATCCGCGAGGAAGCCCGCGACATCGAGGAAGGCCGTGCGGACAAGACCAACAATCCGCTGAAGAACGCGCCGCACACGGTAGAAGATCTCGTCGGCGAGTGGGATCGTCCCTACAGCCGCGAACAGGGTTGCTTCCCGCCCGGCGCCTTCCGCATTGACAAATACTGGTCGCCGGTAAACCGCATTGACAATGTCTATGGCGACCGCAACCTCATCTGCACCTGCCCGCCGATGGAGGCTTATGCCGAGGCCGCCGAATAAAGGCATCGGTACGAACGAACTTATGAAGGCCCGGAGCGATCCGGGCCTTTTTCGTTCCGGACACAAGCCCCAAGACCGGGCGACCACGTCACATGCGATTGATCGTAACCCGTTCCATGCTAAACCGGATGCTGCAATTTAAGCGGTGATGGAGTTTGAATGCGTTTGATTTGCCTGAATGGTTGGGGCGGAAAGCTCCATGACGAGCTTGTTCCCTATATCTCCGCGTCCGATCCCGACATTCTATGTTTGCAGGAAGTGGTGCATACACCGGCAGCCGAAGAGGACTGGCTGAGCTATCGCGATGACGGTAGGGATCTGCCGCAAAGGGCGAACTTTCTTCGCGATGTCGAAGAAGCCCTACCCGATCATCTGGCAATCTTTTGCCCGGCGTCACAGGGTGACCTCTGGCACGGGGAGACACGATATCCCTCTCAATGGGGGCTGGCGACTTTCGTGCGTAAATCCATCGCGATTGTTGCGCAGGCTCAAGGTTTTGTGCACGGCTGCTTTTCTGCGAATGGATACGGAGATCACCCGCGTTCGCGCACGGGCCATGCTGTCAGGGTTTTCGACTTCACGACCGGCCAGCCAGCCGTCATCGCCCATATGCATGGGCTGCGTGACCCCAACGGTAAACACGATATTCCCGCCCGTCTGATGCAGGCAAAACGCCTCGTGAAACTCGTCAAAGACATCGCGGAGGATGGTGACCGGATCATCGTGTGCGGCGATTTTAATGTTCTGCCTGAGAGCGACACCTTCACGGTATTGAAGGAACTGGATCTCATCGAACTCGTCACGACACGTGGTTTCACAGACACGCGCACCTCGCATTATGCCAAACAAAACCGTTTTGCAGATTACATGCTGGTCAACCCGGTTGTGCAGGTCGATCACTTCGATGTGGTGAGACAGCCCGAAGTCTCGGACCATTGCCCTTTGCTGATCGAATTCAGCTAGAGGCTTAAGCCGCATTACCGGTCAATGCCTCACGTCGCGGCTTGGTCAGCGCACGAGCCGGATATCGCTCGTCACCACCGTCTTGCCGGTCCTGCCGTCCTTGTCGGTGGTGCGAAGCCGCAGGCCGTTTTGCCCGACTTTTTCGATTGTCATGGCTGCGACGCGGTCGCCGTTGATGTCGCGGTTCCAGCGAACCGTCAGATTGATTGCATTTCCCTGCCGCGTACCGGAAAGGGCAGACGGTCGGCCGGAGGGTCCGGTGTAAGCGCCGCTGTAACGTCCACCTTTCTCCGACAGGTCGGCCGCAATTGCGCGCCTGACCACCAGAAGGCCACGGCATGTGCCGGACATATTGAGCGACGAGGTCCCCGTTTTGGAATTCAGCGTACAATTGACGTTGATTGGTGGCGTGCCAATGCGGGTGATCACGGTTCCCTTCCCCGCCCATGTGCCTTTCAGCGACGAAAGGAATTCGCGTTCGTCCGCTAATGCCGGCTGCACACCGAGCAGCCCTGCAAAAAATAAACTCGTGATAGCCGTCGTTTTCATGGCGCGTATCCAATTTTTCACGAAGACTAACTCGCTTGCACCGTCAAACGTTCCTCCCGTTTATTTAGCAACTGTCAAAAAATTCGAGAGGCTCATGTTTCTATCGTGCCGATGCAACCAAATGCAGGCATAGATGTTTCTCGCCAGCGTCGATCAATTTCTGATCACCTACCGCATATTTTTCGGAGCATATTTCATGACGACGATCGGCGTTTTGGCACCGCGCGGCAGCCTCCCCTCCGGTGGTCTGCCTCGCAGCGGTGGTATGTCAGACCGCACGCTTTTTGCCCTTGCGGCGCTTAATTTCTTTCTGGCCGATGCTCGCGACGGGCTCGGGCCGTTCCTGGACGCATTTTTGGCGACACAGGGCTGGTCTTCGCTTTCTCTGGGGATGATTGCCACGGTCGGCGGCCTCGTCGGTCTGCTTGCCACACCGCTCTGCGGCGCGTTGGTGGACGGCACGACGTGGAAAAGAACGTTGATTGCCATCCCCGTCGTTCTCGTGACCGTCGGCGCGCTGATTACGCTGATCTTTCCCGATGCGTGGATCGTCTGGACCGGCCAGATCATGACTGCGGTTGTCGGCGCCGTCGTGGGACCGGCTCTGGCCGGACTGACGCTTGGTCTGGTCGGTGAACGCCTGTTCTCCCGTCAGATATCGAGAAACGAATTCTGGAACCATGGCGGCAATTTCGCATCGCTCTTCGCCACTTACGTTGCCGTTTCCTTCTTCGGCCTGCATGGCGTCATCGGACTGATGCTTCTGACGGCTGCCGGCGCACTTGTTGCCGCCGCCGCCATCGACCCCGACAGGATCGACCACAAGGTGGCGCGGGGCCTTGGCGAGGACAAGGGCGAACCGGGGCCTTCAGGCATCAACGTGCTGCTTCACGAACGCGGTCTGATATTCCTCGCGATCATTCTTCTCATCTTCCACTTCGGCAACGCGCCGATGGGGCGGCTTATCGCGCAGAATTTTGCCATCGAACTGCAGACACCATTTCGCACGACAGCGATCATTACCGGTGTCGCGCAATTTGCCATGATCTTCGTTGCGGCCCTGGCGCCGTGGCTTATCCGGCGCTTCGGTCTTGCGACGGTGTTCCTGATCGCGCTTGCGGCCCTGCCGATCCGCGGTCTGCTGGCTTCCGCCTTCACCGATTTCTGGGTAATCTTTCCGGTACAGTTGCTTGACGGTATCGGTGCCGGCCTTCTGGGCATCGTGACGCCTGTGGCCGCCGAACGCATTCTCAAGGGAACCGGCCGGTTCAATGTCGGCCTTGCAAGCGTCATGATGGTGCAAGGCATTGGTGCGTCCCTCAGCAACGTCGTTGCCGGCTGGCTGGTAACCAAAGGCGGTTACGCCCTTTCGCACTTGGTCGGCGGCGGCATATCGGCCATCGCCATCGCTCTATTCTTCATCTACCGAAACGAGATTGCCCCGAAGCAGGCCGACGAAGCACTGCCTCAGTAAACCGTACAAATAAAAAAGGAGGCCTCACGGCCTCCTTCATCCAACTTGCGCAAATATCTGTTATCCGACGAAAGCGCGCTCGATGACGAACTCGGCAGGCTTGTTGTTCGCACCTTCGTTAAGCCCGGCCTTTTCAAGAAGCTCCTTCGTGTCCTTCAGCATGGCCGAAGAACCGCAGATCATGCCGCGATCGATAGAGGGATCGAGTGCGGGAACACCCAGATCCGCAAACAGCTTGCCGTTCTCAATCAGCGAGGTGATGCGGCCCTTGAAGGGATAATCCTCGCGCGTGACAGTCGCATAGTGCTTAAGCTTGTCGCCGACGATCTCGTTCAGGAATTCATGGTTCCTGATTTCCTCGACCAGATCGAAACCGTATTTCAGTTCGGCCACATCGCGGCAGGTATGGGTGAGGATGACCTCTTCAAACTTTTCATAGGTCTCGGGATCGCGGATCAGGCTTGCGAAGGGTGCGATGCCGGTGCCGGTCGAGAACATATAGAGCCGTCTGCCTGGTGTCAGCGCATCCAGAACCAGAGTGCCTGTCGGCTTCTTTCGCATAAGCACGGTATCGCCGGGCTTGATCGCCTGAAGATGCGAGGTCAACGGGCCATCCGGAACCTTGATCGAGAAGAATTCAAGTTCCTCGTCCCAGGCAGGGCTGGCGATGGAATAGGCGCGGTAGATCGGCTTTTCGCCGACCATCAGGCCGATCATGGCGAATTCGCCGGAACGGAAACGGAAGCCGGCCGGACGCGTCATGCGGAAACGGAACAGGTGATCCGTATAGTGTTCCACCGACAAAACTGTCTCGGCGTAAACACCATCAGGTATCTTGATCGCGAAATCTTCCGTCTTGGCTGGCGCGTTCATTTCAGGTTCCGTCCATTCATTCGATAAGCGACATTCTTCGACCGGGCAATTATACCATTTTTGCCGCGGTTTGAAGGCATGAGAATATCAATACTGCCATGCGCGCAGAAAATATGCATCTAAAACTCATATTTCCGCGCAACGCGTCATTGGGCCGCACGGCGGCGCCAGCTATAGGCCTCTCCACCGTTGGCCGGAAGGGCCGTCGGCTGGTAATAGACCGGGATTTCCGGCAGGCGATTTTCGGACAGGCGGCGGATCGCCGTCTCGTTCGTGACCGCAAAGCTGGTGAAGCCGGTGCGCAGCATCAGCGGCACCTGGTCGATCAAAACATCGCCAACCGCCCTCACTTCACCGGCAAAATCAAGACGGCTGCGCAGCAACGAGGCATGGCTGAAACCACGCCCGTCATTGAAGGCCGGGAAGCTGACGGCGACAAGGTCGATACGGTCGAGATAGGGCTCGAGCCGGGTGACATCGTCGGCAGGCGCAATCAGAACGCCGAGGCCGACATCATTGCTTTCGGCCGCACGGACAAGGAAATCAGCAAGCGACAGCACCGGTTTCTGCTCGGCAGTTGCCTTCACTTCTTCCGTTTCGATCACCCAGGGATCGTTTTCCACGAAGCCGTCGCGGTTCCAGATTTTCGTCATGGCAATCTCCTCAGGCGGCTTCAGCGGCGGAACCGTAGAGCGCATCCTTGAACGGCTGCGGTCCGACGCGGCGATAGGCCTCGAGGAAGGTTTCTTCCTTCGAAAGACGCAAGCCCAGATAGGTGTCGACGATAGTTTCCACCGCGTCGGTCACTTTTTCCGGCTCGAAACCACGGCCAATGATCTCACCAATCGACGTGTTTTCATCACCCGATCCGCCAAGCGTGATCTGGTAGAGTTCCGCACCCTTCTTCTCAACACCCAGAAGGCCGATATGGCCGACATGGTGGTGGCCGCAGGCATTGATGCAGCCGGAAATCTTGATCTTAAGCTCGCCGATTTCCGCCTGACGTTCCGGCGCGCCAAAACGGGTGGAGATTTCCTGCGCCACCGGAATGGAGCGCGCATTGGCAAGCGCGCAATAGTCCAGCCCGGGACAGGCAATGATATCGGTGATCAACCCGGCATTGGCAGTCGCCAGTCCGGCTCCTACAAGTGCGCGATAGACCGGCTCGAGATCGGCCAGTGCCACATGCGGCAGGATGATGTTCTGCTCGTGGCTGATGCGGATTTCGTCAAAAGCGTATTCGGCGGCGATATCGGCGACGAGTTCCATCTGCTCGTCGGTCGCATCGCCGGGAATGCCGCCAATCGGCTTCAGGGAAATCGTCACCATGCCGTAGTCCGGATGCTTATGCGGCTGGACGTTCTGCTCGACAAAACGGGCAAAACCCTCATCCGCCCGCTTCCAGCGCGCCAGGCTCTCCCAGCCTTCAGGACGGTCCTTAAGTGCCGGCGGTGCGAAATAGGCGGTAATGGCCGCAATATCGGCATCCGGCAGCTTCAATTCCGTGTTTTTCAGCTCCGCGAATTCAACCTCGACCTGGCGGGCCAGTTCTTCTGCGCCGGTTTCATGCACGAGGATCTTGATACGCGCCTTGTATTTGTTGTCGCGGCGGCCGTGCAGGTTGTAAACGCGCATGACGGCCGTGGTATAGGACAGCAGGTCTTCTTCCGGCAGGAAGTCGCGGATCTTCTTGGCGATCATCGGCGTACGGCCCTGCCCGCCGCCGACATAGACGGCAAAACCGATCTCGCCCTTGTCGTTCTTTTTCAGATGCAGGCCGATATCGTGAACCTGAATCGCGGCGCGGTCGCGCTCGGCGCCCGTTACAGCGATCTTGAACTTGCGCGGCAGGAACGAGAACTCCGGATGCACGGAAGACCATTGACGCAGGATTTCCGCATAAGGACGCGGATCGGCGACCTCGTCTGCGGCGGCGCCCGCGAAATGGTCGGCGGTCACGTTGCGAATGCAGTTACCCGAGGTCTGCAGCGCATGCATTTCCACGCTTGCCAGTTCGGAGAGGATATCGGGCGTGTCGGACAGGCGCGGCCAGTTGTACTGAATGTTCTGGCGGGTGGTGAAGTGGCCGTAACCCCGGTCATATTTGCGGGCGATATGGGCCAGCATCCGCATCTGCTGCGAATTCAGCGTGCCGTAGGGAATGGCGACGCGCAGCATATAGGCATGAAGCTGGAGATAGACACCGTTCATAAGGCGCAGCGGCTTGAACGCGTCCTCAGCAAGCTCGCCGGACAAGCGGCGC
>NZ_BDLN01000001.1:468408-507947 GCF_001950375.1 Rhizobium sp. TBD182
CCTGATCGCGAAACTGTGCCACGCGGCCTTCAACAAATGCGTGATCGAACTCGTCGTAACGGTACATATTCTTCCTCAGACTGCGATGAATGCTGCATCGGCCGGCTTGAAGCCGTTGGCATAGTGCATGGTCGGGCCAGCGGCGCGAATGCGCTCACGAAGCCGCGTCGGCCAAAGCTTGCCATTCTCCTCCACCACGTCGATGACATTCACGTCAACGACCTTGTTGGCGGAAAAATCCCGCTTGCCGATTTCCTCGAACGAAGCGACGGCCTCTGCGTGGCGGGCGACGATTGCGTCCTGCAGGTTCTCCGTCCATTCGCCATTGGCATCGAGCCATACAGCGATCCCATCGCCCAGGCGGTTGGCGGTCAAAACCTTGTCAGCCATTTGCATACTCCCTTTTAAGGTTCGCTGGCCGCGCAACAAGCGCGAGCGCCTCGGACCTGTCAAAATTGGCGCCCGCCACCGCATCGCCGATGATGACCATGACCGGACCGGTCAGTTCGTCGCGATGTTCGAGGTCGGGCAGATCGTTCAAAGTGCCATGCAGCAGGCGGCGGTCCGCGCGGCTGGCATTTTCGATGACGGCTACGGTCGTTTCCACGCCGAGACCTGCCTCTATCAGCCTCGTCGCGACCGACGCGGCAACGCTGCGGCCCATATAGACAGCAATGGTAGCACCGGAGACGGCAAGCCGCGCCCAGTCCGGCAGGACATCGCCAGTCAGATCGTGGCCGGTGGTGAAAATCAGCGACGAAGCGACACCGCGCAGCGTCAAGGGCAATTCGAAATCCGCAGCAGCGGCGAAGGCGGAGGTAATGCCCGGAACGATCTCGTAACCGATACCGGCATCGCGCAGCGCCGCCATTTCCTCTCCCGCCCGGCCATAGACCAGCGGATCACCGGATTTGAGGCGCACGACGCGCTTGCCGTCTTTACCAAGACGCACCAGCAGGCGGTTAATCTCATCCTGCGACTTGCTGTGGCAGCCCTTGCGTTTGCCGACGGACAGCCGCTCGGCGTCGCGGCGCCCCATGTCAACGATTGCCTGCGGCACTAGCGCATCATAGACGATCACATCCGCTTCCATCAGCACGCGCTGCGCGCGCAGCGTCAGCAAATCTTCAGCACCGGGACCAGCGCCGACAAGCCAGACGCGGCCTTCGCTGCGCTCGGGCGATTGCAGCAAACGGTCAGCGGCATGGCGGGCGGATGATGTATCGCCGAGAGCGACGGCATCTGCGACAGCACCGGAAAAAAACCGGCGCCAGAAATTGCGCCGCAACGCGCCCTTGGGAACATTCTGCTCGGCGGCGTCACGATATTGCACGGCGAGACGCGCAAGCTTGCCCAGCGACGGAGACAGCATCTGATCGATACGCGCGCGGATCATCTGGGCAAGAACCGGGCCGGCGCCTTCGGTGCCAATGGCGATCGCGACGGGTGCGCGGGCGACGAGTGCGGGCGTGAAGAAATCGCAGAACTCCGGCTGATCCACCGCATTGGCGGGGATTTTCTTGGCGCGCGCAGCCAAAACGATCTCACGGTCCAGTGCCTCGTCTCCAGTGGCGGCAAAAACCAGCGTCGCGCCTTCAATCAGCTGGCTTGCGAAACCCAAAGCCCGATGATCGATGCCGTTTTCGCTGATATAGCGCGCAAAATCTGCTTCCGGCTCGTCGGCATAAGCAATGATATGTGCATTGGTATTGGCAAGCAGCCTTACCTTCGCAAAGGCCTCGTCGCCATTGCCGAAAACAGCGACCTCCCGTCCCTCAACCCGGAAGAACGCGGGGAAGGTCGAAAGGCGATCGCCAGAAGCGGAAAAATCATGTTCGTTGTGCATCGGGCATTTATCCCGCATTGCGGCGCAAGATTGAAGAAACAGAAATTCAAGCCTTTCCGACACCTGGATTTTTATTTCTCGAACACCCCTGTTTTTGAGGAAAACTAACCGGCGCACCTTTATCAACCCTGTCGAACGCCTCTAAATCCCATGAGAATCCCTTGACAAACCAGGCCCTCGCGCCGAACAAGAAGGGACTATTTTCGTCGATATCTCCATGCAAAAACCGCTTCGCCCTGAGGCGGCACGAAGGATCAGACCCTTGACCAGCTCGACAATTGCCGCCCGTCTTCTCGATGTCATCGAACACGATATCCTGCCCCTGACGGCACGCGGCGTCAGCCTCGGCAACAAGGTTTTCGGTGCGGCGATCCTGCGTAAATCCGACCTGTCGCTGGTGATCGCGGAGACGAATAACGAGCTGGAAAACCCGCTCTGGCATGGCGAAGTGCACGCGCTGAAGCGGTTTTACGAGCTGGGTGAGAAGCCGAACACCAAGGAATTGATTTTCCTTTCCACCCATGAACCCTGCACCATGTGCATGTCCGCCATCACCTGGGCCGGCTTCGACAATTTCTACTCCTTTTTCAGCCACGAGGATTCGCGCGACGCTTTCGCCATCCCGCACGACCTGAAAATCCTCAAGGAAGTTTTCGGGCTGGAGCCGGGCGGGTATCGCCGCAGCAACGCCTTCTGGAACTCTTTCTTCATTGCGGATCTGGTGGAGAGCGAAGACGATCCGCTGAAGACCGAGCTGAAGGCGCAGACGGCCCGCATCAAGGCTGCCTATGACGAGCTTTCCACCAGCTATCAGTCATCGAAGAGCGGCAACGATATTCCGCTGAACTAGAGCATTTCTAGACGGTTGTCCGCCTGGATATGTATGAAAATAAAGAACGAAGGTTTGAAAGACTATGGAAGCCTCGAAGGATATTTCCCGCCTGATCGAGATCATGGAAGCCCTGCGCCAGCCGGAAACCGGCTGCCCCTGGGATGTCGTCCAGACCTTCGAGACGATCAAGCCTTACACCATCGAAGAGGCTTATGAGGTTGCCGACGCCATCGAGCGCAAGGATATGGACGATCTTTGCGAAGAACTGGGCGACCTGTTGCTGCAGGTGGTTTTCCATGCCCGCATCGCCGAGGAACGGGGCGAATTCGCCTTTGGCGACGTGGTTGAGGCCGTGACGTCAAAAATGATCCGCCGCCATCCGCACGTCTTTGCCGTTTCCGCTGCCAATACGCCTGACAGCGTCAAGCTGCAATGGGACCAGATCAAGGCCGAGGAAAAGCGGGAGCGTGCGGAACGCCGCGCCCGCCGCGGTATCACCGAGGATTTCAAGGCCGGCTTTTTAGGCGGTGTGCAGCGTAGCCAGCCGGCTCTGACCGAGGCTCTCAAGTTGCAGGAACAGGCTGCGCGCGTCGGTTTCGATTGGTCGGATCCAGCCCCCATTCTCGACAAGATCGAGGAGGAAATCGCCGAACTGCGTGAAGCGCTGGCGGAGGGAAAGCCGGAGAAGGTCTCTGATGAACTTGGCGATCTCATCTTCGCGCTGGTCAATATCGGCCGCCATGTAAAAGCCGATCCGGAAGACGCGCTGCGCGGCACCAATACGAAATTCCGCAGGCGTTTCAATCACATCGAGACGTCGCTCACCGAAAATGGCGAAACGCTTCAGGAAGCGAGCCTTGAGAGAATGGAAGACCTGTGGCAGGCGGCAAAACGCATAGAACGCTCGCTGAATATGGTTTCGTCCTGATCATCCGGATATGCCGAAAAATTCAGAGCGCCCGGTGCTTTCGACAGTGGTGACGAAAACCTAAAACCTCTCCTGCGTCATGCTCGGGCCTCTCCCGAGCATCTGCGACATCCTGATTGTATCTCTGTGTCTAGATCCTTGGGACAAGCCCAAGGATGACGTTGAGTATAAGGGAATATACCGCAATCGTTCTCGGAGCGTTTACTGCTCCCAGTCTTCCCGCTCGCGGATGGTTGCCTTTCCAAGCTTCCGTTCCAGCTCGGTGGCCTGCGCTTCCGACAGGCGCACATCAAGGGAAACCGAACCGTCCTCATTGTCTTCGCGGCTATCCACGATGGAGTTGCTGTAGACCCATGAGATCAGCGGCAATTGCTCGACGGAGAGGACGACAGTCGTTTCCGTCAGGACACCTGACAGGCGGCCGGAAATCTCGTCCATCAGGGCATCGACGCCCTCGCCCGTGACCGCCGAAACGGCGCGAATATCGGAGCGGCCCTCGGCACGTTCAATGATGGCGTCATGCGCTTCTGGTTCGAGACGATCGACCTTGTTCCAAACCTCGATGATGCGCTTTTCGGCTTCCTTTTCGTCGATGCCGAGATCGCCAAGAATGCGCAGCACATCGGCCGACTGGGCGGCATTATCCGGATCGGACATGTCGCGCACGTGCAAAATAAGATCGGCTTCCAGCACCTCTTCCAGCGTTGCGCGGAAAGCGGCGACGAGATGTGTCGGCAGATCGGAGATGAAACCGACGGTATCGGAAAGGATAACCGTGCGGCCATGCGGCAGCTTCATGCGGCGCAAGGTTGGATCGAGCGTCGCGAACAGCATGTCTTCCGCCAGAACGCCAGCGCCGGTAATACGATTGAACAGGGTGGACTTGCCGGCATTGGTATAACCGACCAGTGCCACGATCGGATGCGGCACCTTGCGGCGCTTGGCGCGGTGAAGCTGGCGGGTGCGCACCACCTGCTCCAGCTCGCGCTCGAGCTTGACGATGCGATCCTGCAGCAGCCGACGGTCGGCCTCGATCTGCGTTTCACCCGGACCGCCCATGAAGCCCGCGCCACCGCGCTGGCGTTCAAGGTGTGTCCAGCTTCTGACGAGGCGGCCCTTCTGATAGTTCAGATGCGCAAGATCGACCTGCAACGTGCCTTCCTTGGTGGAGGCACGGCGGCCGAAGATTTCGAGGATCAGGCCCGTCCTGTCGATGACCTTGGCATTCCACTGCTTTTCAAGATTGCGCTGCTGCACCGGGGTCAAAGGATGATCGACGATCACCAGACCGGAATTGGTTTCATCCAGAAGATGGCCGATTTCCTCGATCTTGCCGGTTCCAAACAAAGTCGCCGGACGCGGCTGGTTGACCGGCACGACAAGACCTTGCGTCACCTCAAGATCAATGGCGAGCGCCAGCCCCTTTGCTTCCTCAAGCTTGGCCTCAACAGACCGTACAGGAGAAACCGGACCCGCCACCGCATCACGGCTTTCGCGCTGCTGCTTGAGGACAGGCACGATGACCACCGCACGCATGTCGTCGCGGTGCTTTTCCTGTTCGGGAATGATCGATTCGTTCGAGGTGTCGCGCGTCGTAATGGGTTCAGCCTTATCAAGAAATGACATTGCAGCCGACCGCATCCGTGCGGACGACTATCTGGATTAACCTGATTGAACCGGAAATGTTCCCGGTTCAGGTCAGCTTATATCGAAGATACCGTTGAGGGAGCCTGATCAGGCTGCGCCTTCTTCGCTCTCGAACATCTGCATCGGCTGGCCGGGCATAATGGTGGAGATCGCATGCTTGTAAACAAGCTGCGAGTGACCGTCACGGCGCAGAAGCACGCAGAAATTATCGAAGGAAGTGACAACGCCCGTCAGCTTGACGCCGTTGATCAGGAAAATCGTGAGCGAAATCTTTTGCTTACGAACGGTATTGAGGAAAAGATCCTGAAGGTTTTGAGAACGTTCCGCCATGGCGCCGCTTCTTTCTTTTTTGCCGGCAGGGATACCGGAAAATAATCAATCAATAATAAGCCGGCCGAGTCTAGTCCCCCGCTTGGCCGACCTGCAACTCTGGTATCAAATCGTGTCCTGTTCCGCAACGGCGAAAACAGCCGAATGAGTACGAGTATTGACCTGCTTTTTCGATTCGAAACAGTCAGAAATATTGTATCGAAACCCGGAAAAGCTGTTCCACGTCGCGCACCGCATCGGCAGATGCAAACAGCACGACGCGGTCCTTCGCCTTGATCTTCGTGCTGCCGTCCGGGCGGATCACCACACCGTCGCGATAGATCGCGCCGATGCGCACGCCATCAGGCATATCGATGTCACGGAAGGACTGGCCGACGAGCGGCGAAGTCTCCAGCGCCTCTGCCTCGATTACCTCCGCCGAGCCGCGCTGAACGGCATAAACCGACCGGATACGGCCCTTGCGCACGTGCTGGAGCACGCGCGAAATGGTAACGGCCCGGGGATTGATATAGGCGTCGAGACCGAGTGAATCCGCAACCTCGTGAAAGGACGAGCTGTTCAACAATGCAAGGTTGGATTTGCAGCCAAGCTGCTTCGCCATCACCGCCGCCAGTATATTGGTCTGATCGCTGTTGGTGAGCGTCACGATCAGATCCGCATCCTGAATATCGGCCTGCAGCAAAATCTTCTGGTCCAGCGCCGAACCATGCATGACAATGGTGTTGCTGAGCTGTTCCGATGCGGCAATAGCCCTGTCGCGATCCGCCTCGATGATCTTTACCCGCGTCTTAGGCTGCAACTCCTCGATCTTCTGCGCGACGAAGTGGCCAATATTGCCGGCGCCCGCAATCACGATGCGCTGCGCCTCCTGCTCCTCATGGCCGAAGAGGCCAAGGGTGCGGCGTGCGTGCTGGCGCTGACAGATGACATAAGCGAGGTCGCCGACGCGCAGCTGCTCGGAGGAGTGCGCGACCTTAAGGATGCCGTTCCGGTAGACACCCACCACGGTTGCGATAAGGTCCGGAAAGAGGTTGGAAAGCTGCTGCAGCGGCGTGTTGATGACCGGGCAGTCCTCCATGCACTCGATTGCCAGCATGAAGACCGTGTCGTCGGCGAAACGCACGACATCGGTGGCACCCGGAAAGGCGATGCGCCTGAGTACCATCTTGCCGACTTCGACTTCAGGCGAAATCGTCACGTCGATCGACATGTTTTCGCGGCTGAACAGATCGGCATATTCCGGTTTCAGATAGCTTTGGTCGCGGATGCGGGCGATCTTGGTCGGAACGCTGAACAGCGCATGCGCAACCTCGCAGGCGACGATATTGATCTCGTCATGCAGGGTCACGGCGATGATCATGTCGGCCTGGTCCGCACCCGCCTTTGCCAGCATGTCGGGATGGGCGCCATGACCAACATAACCGCGCACATCCAGCGTCTCTGTAATGGCGGTAATGAGGGTCGCGGAGGTATCGATGACCGATACCTCATTATCCTCGCGCGACAGTTGTTCGGCGATGCCGTAACCCACCTGCCCTGCGCCGCAAATGATGACTTTCATGCTGTCTCTCTGACGGAATAATCGATTACGACGACTTGGGCCTTCGTGTCTTATACGCCGAGAGATTTCAGTTTGCGATGCAGTGCCGATCTTTCCATGCCGACAAATTCCGCCGTTCGCGAAATATTGCCGCCGAAGCGGTTGATCTGGGCGACCAGATAGTCCCGCTCGAACATTTCACGTGCTTCGCGCAACGGCAGGGTCATGATGTGCTGATCGCCTTGCGCCGAAATCTTCGGCAGCATGTCGCCAATATCCGCCGGCAACATGTCTGCCGAGATTGGTGCCTCACCGCCTTCGGGGCGTGCCAGAATCATCAGCCGCTCGATATTGTTGCGGAGCTGGCGAATGTTACCCGGCCAATCATGCGTCTGGAGAACGGCCATGGCGTCATCGCCGATCTTGCGCGGGCGGATGCCGGCCTGTTCGGAAATCTGCCGCATGAACATGTCGACGAGGAAAGGAATATCCTCACGCCGCTCGGACAGCGCCGGCACCTTCACCGGCACCACGGCGAGGCGATGGTAAAGATCTTCGCGGAACTGGCCTTCGGCGATCAGGCTTTCGAGGTGATGGGCGGTCGAGGAGATGATGCGCACATCCACCTTTACCCGCTTGCCGCCACCGACACGCTCGAACTGCTGATCGACCAGCACGCGCAGGATCTTGTTCTGGGTTTCGCGCGGCATCTCGCCGACTTCATCGAGATAGAGAACACCGCGATGGGCCTCTTCCAGAGCGCCCACCTTGCGCGGCTGCCCGGGCAGGCCTTCCGTACCGAACAAGGCGATTTCCATGCGGTCCGGCGTGATGGTCGCAGCGTTCAGCGCAACGAAAGGTCCTGTGGCACGCGAGGATTTCTTGTGCACCATGCGAGCCACCAACTCCTTGCCGGAACCGGAGGGGCCGAGGATCATGATGCGGCTGTTGGTGGGCGCCACGCGGTCAATTGTCTGGCGAAGTTGGGAAACCGCAAGCGACGCGCCGACGAGTTCAACCGCGTCGCCAGTGCGCTTCTTGAGTTCCTGCACCTCCCGCTTCAGCTTGGAGTTCTCCAGCGCGCGTTCGGCAATCAGGATCAGGCGGTCTGCCTTGAACGGTTTCTCGATGAAATCGAACGCGCCGCGCTTGATGGCGTTGACGGCGGTTTCGATGTTACCATGACCGGAAATCATCACAACAGGGATATCAGGATGGCGGCTCTTGATCTCGTCCAGCAGGGCCAGACCGTCGAGCTTCGACCCCTGCATCCAGATGTCGAGAAAGATGAGACGCGGAACGCGTTCAGAAATGGCGGCCAGCGCGCTGTCGCTGTCGAACGCCATGCGCGTCTCGTGGCCTTCATCGGAAAGAATACCCGCTACGATTTCGCGAATGTCCGCCTCGTCATCCACGACCAGAATATCAGACGCCATATGCTGCTTCCTTGTTATTTTTGCCGCCGACCGCCTCGATATAGGGCAGCAGCACTCTGATCATGGCACCGTGGCCATGGTCGAACTCCGACGGGGCATCGTGGAGTTCCAGATACCCGCCATGCTCTTCGATGATTTTCTTGACGATGGCGAGGCCGAGGCCCGTGCCCTTGTCCCGCATCGTCATATAGGGTTCGAGAATGCGATGACGGTTCTCGACGGGCAAGCCTCTGCCATTGTCGATGATGTCAGCCACGAACCGCGAATTGGCCTCGTCGAAGGATGCGCGCACCAGGATTTTGCCTGGCCGCTTTTCGCCTTCCACTGCCTCGATCGCTTCCGTTGCATTCTTGATGAGATTGCCGAACGCCTGTCCCAGCATGCGGGCATCGAACATGCCCTCCAGCGGGACATCGCCAAATTCCGTGGAGAATTTCGTGTCTGCGGCGCTTATTTCGCGCAGGAATGCCGCGTCCTTCAAGATCGAACGCAGGTCCGACTTTTCCTTCGTGGGCTTCGGCATGCGCGCAAAGGCAGAGAATTCATCCACCATCCGGCCGATGTCACCAACCTGCCGGACGATGGTGTCCGTACACTGGTCAAAGATGGCGCGATCGTTCTCGTCGATCTGCTTGCCGAAGCGTCGTTTGATGCGCTCGGCAGAAAGCTGGATAGGTGTCAGAGGATTCTTGATCTCATGCGCAATACGCCGCGCGACGTCGGACCAGGCGGTCGAGCGCTGGGCAATGACGAGATCGGTGATATCGTCGAGCGTGATGACGTAGCTGTCGCGGCTGTCGCGCGCGTCCTCACGGGTCACCTGCACATTGAGCGTCCGTTCGGTGCCGCGCCGCATGATGTTGATCTGCTTGCGGAAATTGCCGCGCGACCAGGTGTTGGCCTCTGTCACGACCTCTTCGATTTCAGGCGCAATATCAGATAGTTGCGCACCGATAAGCTGGTCGGAGGAAAGCGCCACGAATTCTTCAGCCGAAGGATTGACGATGGTGATCCTGCGGTTTTCATCAATGCCGATAACGGCGGCGGTAACGCCCGACAATACGGCCTCGATGAAGCGGCGGCGATCATCGATGTCGTCTTTCGCTTCAATGATCTGTTCCTGTTGGCTGCGCAGTTCCGAGACCATCTTGTTGAAGGTGCGCGACAGGCGGCCAACGTCGCCATCGATGGCGCGAACGGGAACCAGCACATGCATGTTTCCGGTGGCGACACTGTCTGCGGCGCTGATGAGGAGACGGATAGGACGCACGATACGGTCGGCTACCGCAATCGCGGTCCAGATCGCCGCCAGAAGTACGATCAGCGCGAAACCGAGATAGAGGATTGCAAACGCAATCTGCAACGGCGCACGGCCGGCCTCCATCGCCTTGTATTCGGCGCGGTTCTCTTCCATCAGCCGCATCGCGCCCATTACCTTGGGATCGACGGCACGCACGGTGTAAAGAAACGTACCGCTGATGCCCTCGAGCTTGATGATGGCGCCGACGAGATTGGTGATGCCAGGCGGAATAAGGGTTGGTTGACCAGCGGCGGCCTTTTCAAGCGCATCGTGCGGAATGGCCGGAAGCGGCTTTTCCGTCTTGATATCGGCTTGCGCGACGGCGTCGCCGTCTTCCTGCACCAGGAATGCGCCGAGAAGACCGCGGCCCTTGGCCTGACGGGTCATGAGATCGACGAAGCCGGTGCGGTCGAGATAAAAGAGCGCGCGATTGCGGTCGAGGTCGGTGGCCATCGACAGGGTCTGTCCCTGAAGATAACCGGCATTCTCCATCATATAGGCCTGGGCGATATTGCTGGAGGAATCGACGATCGACTGGGTACGTAGCGCAAACCAGCGGTCGAGACCGACATTCAGCGTCAGACTGGCGAAGATGGCGACGAGAACAGCCGGTGTAATCGCAACGATGGAAAACAGCACGACGATGCGCACATGCAAGCGTGCCGCCGCCCTGCCCTTTTTCCGCGCTTTCAGCAGGCGGTTGATTTCCCGACCGATGAGAAAGATCAGTCCGATCACAAAGACCGAATTGATGACGACCGAGGCGATGACGACATTCGATGTCGGCGCAATCGGTGTTACGCCCAGAAGCACGAAAAGTGTCAGTATGGCGCAAACAAGGGCGACACCGGCAAGCACCAGCCCCGGCAGAGCGAAAGACATCCTGCGATCGGCTACCACCATTCCCGCTGCGTCTTCGGCAACGGCTTTTTCGGCGGCGGGTTTCCGCATGCATTTCTCCCAATCGCTGGCTAGCCAGCACCACATTCATGAAAATGGGCGAATCCGCCTCGTGCCGGCGAATCTCTCTCCATCCTAGTGTTTTCCAAGCAACACAATGTGGCGAAAATGCAACGACAACCGCGGCCTTGTCAACATTCTCAGCTGGGGCGGGAGCTGCGATACACGGAAACGCCAAGCTCGCGAATCTTCTTGCGCAGCGTATTGCGGTTGAGGCCAAGAAGATCGGCAGCCTTGATCTGGTTACCGCGCGTCGCCGTCAGGGCGGCAAGAATAAGCGGATATTCCAGTTCGCGCAGAACACGGTCGTAGAGACCCGGCGGCGGCAGGCCTTCGCCGAAACTTGCGAAATAATCCCGCATGTTTTCCTCGACCGCCTGCGAAATGGTCAACGAGCCGGTGCGGACCGCCATCTTGTCGAGCGGGCTGTCTGGAACATCCGACTGCAATTCCTGCTCGATGATCTCGCGGGTGATGACTTCCTGCGGATAAAGCGCCATCAGGCGACGGATCAGGTTTTCGAGTTCGCGCACGTTGCCGGGCCAGGCATAGGCCTTCATGACTTCCAGCGCCTCGGTCTCGAAGCGCTTTCCTTCCAGCCCCTCCTTCTCACCCGTCTGGATGAAATGGCGCACCAGATCGGGAATATCCTCAGCGCGGTCGCGTAGCGGCGGTAGCCGCAGCGGCACGACGTTCAGGCGGTAATAGAGGTCTTCGCGGAAAAGGCCCTGGTTGATCGACTGCTTCAGGTCCTTGTTGGTGGCGGCGACGATGCGAACATCGGTCCTGATCGGCGTGCGTCCGCCCACCGTCGTATATTCGCCCTGCTGCAATACGCGCAGCAGCCGCGTCTGGGCGTCCATTGGCATATCGCCGATTTCGTCGAGAAACAGCGTGCCGCCCTCGGCCTGTTCGAAACGGCCGGTCGAGCGGTTCTGCGCGCCGGTGAAGGCGCCCTTCTCATGGCCGAACAGTTCCGATTCGATCAGATCACGCGGAATTGCCGCCATGTTGATGGCGACGAAGGGGCCGTTGCGGCGCTTGCCGTAATCATGCAGCGCGCGCGCCACCAGTTCCTTGCCGGTGCCGGATTCGCCGGTAATCATCAGCGTCAGGTCGGTCTGCATCAGGCGGGCGAGAACCCGGTAGATTTCCTGCATGGCGGCCGAGCGGCCGACGAGCGGCATGCCGTCCTGCATATCGTCGTCCAGTTTGGCGGGCTTGCGCTTCGGCTCCGACAAGGCGCGGCCGATGATGGCAATCAGCTCCGTCAGGTCGAAGGGCTTGGGCAGGTAATCGTAAGCGCCCTTTTCCGAGGCCTTGATCGCGGTCATGAAAGTGTTTTGGGCACTCATCACCAGAACCGGCAGGTCCGGGCGGGCCTTCTTGATGCGCGGAAGCAGATCGAAGGCGTTTTCATCGGGCATCACGACATCGGTAACGACCAGATCGCCCTCGCCGGCAGAAACCCAGCGCCAGAGCGTTGCGGCATTGGACGTGATGCGCACATCGTAACCGGCACGGCTGAGCGCCTGATTAAGCACGGTGCGGATCGCGGCATCATCATCGGCGACGAGGATAGTAGCTGTCATCTGTCATTTCCTGTCGAGTTCGGCAAGATGCGGTCGTCCAGCGCCACTTCAGGCGAGACGGGCATCAATACGCGGAAAGTCGTGCGATGGTTCTGGCTGTCGCATTCGACAATGCCGCCATGGGCGCCAATCAGTTTGGCGACAAGCGCCAGACCCAGGCCCGAACCGTTCGTCTTGGTGGTAATGAAGGGGTCGAAGAGATGCGGCAGGAGATCGGCCGGCACTCCCGGCCCATTGTCATGGACGCAAAACTCAAGCGGCAGTGAGATGCGTTCGCGGCTGCCTGCCACGGACATGCGCATGCCGGGACGATATGCCGTCGTCAGCACGATCTCGCCCTCCGACTGATTTCCGACGGCCTCCGCCGCATTTTTCACCAGATTGAGAAAGACCTGCACCAGCTGGTCGCGATTGGCATAGACCGCCGGCAGCGATGGATCATAATTCTCGGAAATCTTGATGTTACGGGCAAAGCCAGCCTTGGCTATGGCCTTCACATGGTCGAGCACCGAATGGATGTTGACCGGCACGCGGTCCACCGGACGCTCGTCGGAAAACACTTCCATGCGGTCAACCAGCGAGACGATACGATCGGTCTCGTCGCAGATCAGCCGCGTCAGCGCACGGTCCTCATCGGCAACCGATGTCTCTAGAAGCTGCGCGGCACCACGAATGCCCGAAAGCGGGTTCTTGATCTCATGCGCCAGCATCGAGGCAAGGCCGGTGACAGAGCGTGCAGCAGCCCGATGGGTCAATTGCCGGTCGATCTTGTCAGCCATCGACCGTTCCTGGAAGACGACGACAACAGACCCCGGCTCGCTGACAACAGGCGCGACATAGAGATCGACGAGCTTGTCCTGTCCAAGCCGGGGGGAGCTCAGATCGACCCGATATTCATTTACCGGCGCGCGGCGTTCCCGCACCTGATCGATCAGCGCAAGCAGCGGACTGCCGAAGGGAATGAAGGTGGAGACGCGGTAGCGAGCGAGATGGGAGGCGCTGGCCCCGAAAAAAGCTTCTGCTTCCCAATTGGCAAAAGCGATGAAACCTTCGGCATCCACCAGAATAACGGGATTCTGCACCGCGTTCAGAACCGCCATTGCGAGCGGGTTCGCATCTGCCGGGCTGTGTTTATCAGCGCTCATGCGGCCTTCCTTGCGGCTTCTTCGCCCGCATTGTCGCAAAGGGCGGAGCGCAGCAGATCAGCCACTTCCCCCGTATCACGCGATGTCATGATTCTAGCCTTGTCGGTGGTGGCGATCTCCGTCGCGAAACGGTCGAGATACCAGCCCAGATGTTTGCGGGCATGCCGAAGACCGGCTTCCCTTCCATAAAATTCGAGCATCATGTCGTAATGTTCGACGGCGATATCGGCAATATCGGCGCGTTGCGGCGCTGCATGTCCGGCCAGTACCGCCGGCAGCCAGGGTTGACCCTGTGCACCGCGACCGACCATAACGGCATCCGCGCCGGAACGGCTGAGGATTTCACGCGCATCTTCGGCGGTCTCGACATCGCCATTGGCGATCAGCGGCACGGAAATCACCTCGCGCACGGCGCGAATGGCATCCCAGTTCGCCCGACCTTCGTAAAACTGCATGCGGGTGCGGCCGTGAATAGTGATGAGCTGGACGCCAGCGGCTTGAGCGCGGCGAGCAATTTCGGGTGCATTGATGGTGTTTTCATCCCAGCCGAGCCGCATCTTCAGCGTCACGGGCACATCGACCGCGCCGACGGTCGCCTCGATCAACGACAGCGCATGATCAGGATCCCGCATCAAGGCCGAACCGGAGTAACCGCCCGTCACCTTCTTGGCCGGACAACCCATATTGATGTCGATGATGCCAGCGCCATTGTCAGCCGCAATTTTTGCCGCTTCCGCCATGAAATGCGCTTCGCGTCCGGCGAGCTGCACCATATGCGGAACCATCCCGGCATTTTTCAGCCGCGCCCAGGATTCCCCACGATTGGCGACAAGTTCCCGGCTTGCGACCATTTCAGTCACCACAAGGCCCGCGCCGTAACGCCAGGCGAGCTGACGGAAAGGCAAATCTGTCACGCCCGACATAGGCGCCAGCACTGCGCGATTACGGATAGCGACTGAGCCGATGCTGAACGGGACTGACAACTCCGGAAGGGGCAAGTGATGATCTTTCGTGCAGAAGAGTTATATGCATTATTTTTAGACAGTGTTTGCGCAGTTGCCAAGCACTTTTACAGGGTTGCACCTTTTATTTGCGCGTGGCCTGCCTGCCTGTTTTGCTGGCGGCGGCAATTTGTGCAGGTTTGAACAAACGGGATGACCGATCCTGCGGCATGTGGGTGCGGGTG
Organism: Rhizobium sp. TBD182; assembly: GCF_001950375.1. NCBI lineage: Bacteria > Pseudomonadati > Pseudomonadota > Alphaproteobacteria > Hyphomicrobiales > Rhizobiaceae > Rhizobium > Rhizobium sp. TBD182. The sequence goes on from NZ_BDLN01000001.1 coordinate 483,151, forward strand.
GGCGGCTTATCGGGCTGGCCATTCGGGTTTTGAAACGCTAGAGCAGGACTGTCAACCATTAAGGGTTGCGCACAAAGCATAAGACCAATGCAGGAAAGTACTATGAAACTCGGCATCGTCGTTGTCGCCGCAGGACGCGGAGAAAGAGCCGGCTCCCCCGAGGAAGGGCCGAAACAATATCGCCCGATCGGTGGCAAGGCCGTGATCGAGCATACATTGTCGACCTTTCTTGCCTGGGCAGACACATCCCCTATCGTGGTCGTTATCCATGCCGACGATGCGGCACTCCTGTCACCAATCCTTGAACGGCTGAATGCCGGAAAGCGGATCGTCACCGTCACGGGCGGCGCAACCCGGCAGCAATCGGTGCTCGCTGGTCTGGAAGCGCTGGCCGCGCTAGACCTCACACATGTGATGATCCACGATGCCGTGCGGCCTTTCATCGCCGTTGACATGCTGGAACGCATCGTGGCGCTGCACAAGGCGGGCGCTGTCGGCGTTCTGCCTGCCCTCCCCGTCACTGATACGCTGAAGCGTGGCGCAGGCGATTCTGTCGCGGAGACAGTTTCAAGGCAGGGTCTTTATGCGGCGCAGACACCGCAAAGCTTCGGCTATGGCGAAATCCTCGCCGCGCATCGCGCTGCTGCCACATCTGGAAAAACCGACTTTACCGATGACGCCTCAATCGCCGAATGGGCAAGTCTGCCTGTGACGCTGACCGAAGGCTCGGTCGACAATGTGAAACTCACTCTCAAGCGGGATATTGCCATGGCCGATGAAAAGCTCTCCTACGGACTGCCTGACGTGCGCACCGGCAATGGTTATGACGTGCACCAGCTGGAAGCAGGAGACGGTGTGACGCTGTGCGGCGTCTTCATCGAACACGACCAGAAACTCAAAGGCCATTCGGATGCCGATGTGGCGCTGCATGCGCTGACGGATGCCCTGCTCGCCACCTGCGGCGCTGGCGACATAGGCGATCACTTCCCGCCTTCCGATCCGCAATGGAAGGGTGCTGCTTCGCGCATCTTCCTCGAACACGCGGCCAAGGTAGTCCGCGGCAATGGCGGCACGATCATGAATGCCGATGTCTCGCTGATTGCCGAAGCGCCGCGCATCGGACCGCATCGGCAGGCCATGCGTGAGGCGCTTTCCGACATGCTCGGCATCGCGCTAGAGCGCTGCTCGGTCAAGGCGACCACCAACGAGACGATCGGCTTCGTCGGCCGCCGGGAAGGTATTGCTGCGATTGCCACTGCCACTGTGGTCTACAAGGGCAGACCGCTATGAGCCTGTTTCCTGCGGATATAGAAGAACTGGCGCGGCGGATCATTTCTGACTTTACCGCCGGCGGCTTCATGGTCTCGACGGCGGAAAGCTGTACGGGCGGCCTGATTGCTGGTTCGCTGACGGAAATCGCCGGCTCTTCTGCCGTCGTCGATCGCGGCTTCGTCACCTACACGAACCAGGCCAAGATGGACATGCTTGGGGTTGGAACTGAGACGCTGGCGAATTTCGGCGCCGTATCCCGACAGACCGCGCTGCAAATGGCGCATGGCGCGCTATTTCGTTCCCGGGCGGATTTTGCCGTAGCCGTGACCGGCATTGCCGGTCCGGGCGGAGGTTCGGCTGAAAAACCGGTGGGGCTGGTGCATCTGGCCGCCAGGGCGCGCAGCGGTAAAATCCTGCACCATGAAATGCACTACGGAGAGATCGGGCGCACGGAAATCCGTCTTGCAACCATCAGAACGGCGCTCGAGATGCTGATTACCCTCAATCAGGCTGGGTCCGCGTAGATTTTATCGGCGCGGGTCTCGAAGGCTTCGGCGAACATGCGGAAGGCCCTGTCGAACATCGATCCCATGACCGCACCGAGCAGCCGGTTCTTGAATTCATACTCGATGAAAAAATGAATGGCCGAGCCACCCTCTGCGGAGGCTTCAAAACGCCAGCGATTGTCGAGATATTTGAACGGGCCGTCGATATATTTCACGTCGATGGCGCGCTCTGCCGGGTTCAGCAGCACCTGCGTGGTGAAGGTCTCGCGAATGGCCTTGTAGCCCACCGTCATATCAGCCACCAGCAGAGTCTTGCCGTCCCGCTCCTTGCGCGAGCGGATGACCAGCGCTTCGCAAAGCGGCAGAAACTGCGGATACTTCTCCACATCGGCGACGAGGTCGTACATGCGGTCGGGCGAGTGTTTTACAAGGCGATGCGTTTCGAACTGTGGCATGAGCGGGAGTTAATCCTCGATAACAAGAAGATCAAGAAGGCGGCGAAGCTGTTTTCGGCTTTTAAGCTGGAATACCGGCACGTTGGGACCATAAAGCGCGAAATTCTGCTCGAAGATCGGGGCGTGCCGGCGTTCGAAATTCCAGATATAGCGCAGGAAATCGAGATCCAGTCTTTCGGGGCAGCCTTCAGCCATTGCAGGACGCGCCTTGCCATACCCCTTGGCAATCCGGGTGATGGCGCCCCAAAGGCAAAGCCAGCGCGGCATGCGCACCCAAAGGACGATGTCGGATCTCGGCAGACGCATGTCGAAAGACGATGGATTGCTGCCGTCCATCAGCCACCGGTCTTTGGTGACGATGGCGGCGATCCTCTGCCGCTGTTCTTGGCGCGGGCGTGCCTGCCAGCCTGGCAACCAGAAAATATCGCGATCCATGGAAATGTATTCAAATCCAAAGCGTCTTACGAGCTTCCGGGAAAGCGTCGATTTTCCGCCTCCGGAGCAACCGACGACCGAAATACGCTGCGCAGATGCGATAATCGCAGCCGCGTCCTCCACCTTTTCAAGATAGTTCGGCATCGAATAAACCTCGTCTTCGCCACCATGCCATTTTTAAATAGCGCGGCTATTACTCTGCGGCGGCATGGCCGCGGCGTCCGATGTTACGGAAATTTAACTATTGCAACCCCCTCGCAGGGATTGCTATTTATTTGCGACTAATATTACACCCATGGGATGCAACGGCGCTGGAACCTCCCATTTTCACCGCGCTTATTCATCCCTGGGTTCACACCCACATAACCCGCTTTGAGCCACTGAGTGAGCCGATGGACGATTTTTCCAACATCATCAACCTTCTCGAATCCGCCAAGCAACTTGCATCGATGAACGAAATGCCGATGCTTGCCTATCTCATCGACGTTGCGAAATGCGAGGCGAGAGAGAACAAGCCGGTTTTGCGCAAGCGCAAACGCGGCGAATCGACCGCCAAGGAAGAATGTTAGACGCCGGCTCGATAAAGCCGGCTGGCCCAATCTTCAAGACGATGTCATAATCAGGACTGAAACCGGCCGCTTTTTGAGGCGGCCGTTTCTTTGCATGATGGAAATGACAATCTCATGATCGCCGCATCCGCCGATATCAGGACCTATACGCAGGAAAGACCGAAGGAACGGCACGGCTTCGTGCAGATCGTTCTTCCGGTCTCGGGATGTCTGCGGATCGATGTAGCAGGGCTACAGGACGAATTGTCCACCGGGCGCGCGGTTTTCATTCATCCCAACACATCGCACACACAGGAAGCGACGACGATCAACCGGTCGCTGGTGGTCGATATCGACGAAACTGCTGTTCCCGAACAGGTGCTGGAGAGATTTGTCCACAAGCCGTTTCTCGATATCGCACGGGATACACGGCAGCTGATCGCTTACATGCGCGGCGTCATCGGATCGGATGGGCCGCGTGAGGATATTGCCAACCTCTGGGCACCGCTCCTGATCGACAGCCTTGCGACTGAAAAGACCGATATCCGCCACCGCCTGCATGCGCTGGGCAAGATCGTCAGAGCGGAGCCATTTTTCCCCTGGACCATCGAGACGCTCGCATCCTGCGCCGCGATCAGCGATAGCCGCCTGCATGCGCTGTTTCTGGAAGAGTTCAGCCTCCCTCCTCACCGCTGGCTTGCAGAGCTACGCATGGACAAGGTCTGCGCATTGCTGCGCCACTCCACATTGCCGATTGCGGAAATTGCCCTGCGGGCCGGCTTTTCCGACCAGACGGCACTGACGCGCGCCATGCGCAACGCGATGGGCAAAACGCCTGCCGCTTATCGCCGGGCCTTCGGCATTCACTGAGAGCACAGCACCTCTTCTCTCAGGAGTTTTTGTCAAGACAGCCGTACGTAGCTGTGGCACATCGCGGGCAATCGTGAATGCGGATGTGACATGACATGAACAAGACAAGCCTCGGTGTTATCTACGGCATGATGGCGGGCGCTCTCTGGGGTGCGATCTTTCTCGCCCCGAAACTCGTACCGGATTTTTCCGCCCTGCAACTGTCGACGGCCCGTTACCTGACATACGGGCTGATTTCGCTCATCATCATCGGACCGCGCCTGAAACGGGTATCGGCCCATTTCGGCGCGCGCGAATGGATCGCGCTCGGCTGGCTGAGCATGATCGGCAACATCGCCTATTATGTCTTCATATCAACGGCGGTAAAACTGAGCGGCGTTGCCTTCACGTCCATCATCATCGGCTTCCTGCCGGTTGCCGTCACCATCATCGGCACGCGCGATCATGGCGCGGTATCGCTCAAGCGTCTGTGGCCATCACTCGCCTTTGGCGCAATCGGCATTATCGGCATATCCTGGCAGTCGCTGACGGAAAGCGATGCGGGGCTGGATGTCTCCCGCCTTATCGGGCTGGCCTGTGCGCTTGGCGCGCTCGCCTCATGGACGGCCTTTGCGGTTGGCAATGCCCGCTGGCTGTCACGCCTTCACGATGTCAGCGCCGACGACTGGAACATGATGACGGGTGTGGTGACCGGAGGGCTGGCGCTGGCGCTCGCCATACCGGCCTTTGCTTTCGGCGGGGAAGGCCATAGCTCCGAGGACTGGCTACATTTTGCGGCCATCGCCGCCGGTCTCGGTTTCACCGCATCCATTCTCGGAAATGCTCTCTGGAACCGCATGAGCCGCCTGCTGCCGCTCACCATGGTTGGGCAGATGATCCTGTTCGAGACGCTCTTTGCCTTGCTCTATGGTTTCCTCTGGGAAGGTCGTGGGCCAACAATCGTAGAGGTCCTGGCGATTTGCTCAGTCGTGCTGAGCGTCATCCTGTGCATGCGCGCGCATCGGCCGGAGAAGGTTGTGGCCTGACTTCAGGTGAAAGCCGCAGTCATCCTCGGGACAAGCCCAAGGATGACGTGTGAGAGAAATTGCCCGCCCCGCCCACTTACTCCGCAGCGGCCAGAAGCTTCTTCTCGCGGGCTGCGCGCAGGCGTGCAAAATCGTCGCCCGCATGGTGGGAAGAACGCGTCAGCGGGCTGGAGGAGACCATCAGGAAGCCCTTGGTATAGGCGACCGTCTCATAGGACTTGAATTCCTCCGGCGTGACGTAAGCCTCGACCTTGTGGTGCTTGCGGGTCGGCTGCAGATACTGGCCAATCGTAAGGAAGTCCACGTCAGCACTGCGCAGATCGTCCATCAGCTGCAGCACTTCGTTGCGCTCTTCGCCAAGGCCGACCATGATGCCTGATTTGGTGAACATGGTGGGGTCCAGTTCCTTGACGCGCTGCAACAGGCGCACGGAATGAAAATAACGCGCACCGGGGCGAACCGTGAGGTAATTGCCGGGAACGGTTTCCATATTGTGGTTGAAGACATCGGGCTTCGCCGCGACGACACGCTCCAGCGCGCCGGGCTTCTTCAGGAAGTCCGGGGTCAGAATTTCGATGGTGGTGTTGGGAGACGCAGCGCGGATCGCCCAGATCACCTTTTCGAAGTGCTCCGCGCCGCCATCGGCGAGATCGTCGCGGTCGACCGAGGTAATGACGACGTGGCTGAGTCCCATCTGCTTGACGGCCTTGGCGACGTTTTCCGGCTCGTCCATGTCAAGCGCATTGGGCTTGCCGGTCGCGACGTTGCAGAAGGCGCAGGCGCGGGTGCAGATCTCACCCATGATCATGAAGGTCGCGTGTTTCTTGTCCCAGCATTCGCCGATATTTGGACAGCCGGCTTCCTCGCACACCGTCACCAGCTTGTGACTGCGCACCAGTTCGCGCGTCTCGTGGTAGCCCTTGGATGTCGGCGCCTTGACGCGGATCCATTCCGGCTTGCGCATGACTTCGGTATCGGGCCTATGGGCCTTTTCCGGGTGGCGGATACGCTTTTCTTCGGACGAAGTCCTGTCGAGAATAGTGACCATAAGAAACCTGTTTCTATCGCTTGCCGCGATCATCACATTTATTGACGCGATGCTTTAGAACAATTCCAGAAAAAGCGTAAGCCCCTTCCGGGCACGAAGCCTAGTCAGCGCCGTACCAGCTTAGCCATGAACAACAACAGGCTGGCGCCGATGAAGGACGTTACGAAATAACCGAGCCTGCTGTCCTGCACGAAAACGTCGAAGGTTCTCAGCACCGCAACGGCAACCACAGAACCGACGATGCCGAGAACGATATTCATGAAGATGCCGAAACGCATATCCATGAGTTTGCCGGCGAGCCAGCCGGCAAGACCGCCGATGATGATTGCCGCAATCCAGCCGATATTTTCCATTCCCGCGCTCCCTTATAGAACCAGCGTTGAGACATATGGGACACCCGGCATGGTTAGACAATGCCGGGCATCACGGGGCACTCATGCGTTCAGCACACGTCCGTAGGCGTCGAGCACGCTTTCCTTCATCGACTCGGAAATGGTCGGATGCGGGAAGATCGTGTGCATCAGTTCTTCTTCGGTGGTTTCGAGGTTCATGGCGACCACGAAGCCCTGAATGAGTTCGGTGACTTCCGCACCAACCATGTGCGCGCCGATCAACTCGCCTGTCTTCTTGTCGAAGATGGTCTTGACCATGCCCTGATCTTCACCGAGCGCCACGGCCTTGCCGTTGGCCGCAAAGGAGAAGCGGCCAACGCGAATATCGCGGCCCAGTTCCTTCGCCTTGGCTTCGGTGAGACCAACAGAGGCGACCTGTGGGTTGCAATAGGTGCAGCCGGGGATCTTGAGCTTGTCCATCGGGTGAACATTCGGCAGACCGGCGATCTTTTCAACGCAGATCACGGCCTCATGCTCGGCCTTGTGGGCGAGCAGCGGCGGGCCGGCGACATCGCCGATGGCGTAGACGCCAGGCACGTTGGTCTTGCCGTAACCGTCGATGACGATGAAGCCGCGATCGGTCTTCACGCCAACGGCCTCAAGGCCGATGCCTTCGATGTTGGCGACGACGCCGACAGCCGAAATCATCCGGTCAGCGGTGATCTTCTCGGACGAACCGTCCTTCTTCTCGAGCGTCGCAGTAACCGAATTCGCAGCCTTCTCGACCTTGGCAACCTTGGTTTCCAGATGGAACTTGATGCCCTGCTTCTCCAGCTGCTTCTTGGCGAAGGCAGAGATCTCCGCATCTTCGACCGGCATCACCTGGCTCATGATTTCAACGACGGTAACGTCGACACCCATGGTGCGGTAGAAGCTGGCGAATTCGATGCCGATGGCGCCGGAACCCATGACGAGCAGGGACTTCGGCAGTTCTTCCGGCTTCATTGCCTCAAAATAGGTCCAGATCAGCTTGCCATCCGGTTCGATGCCTGGAAGCGCGCGCGGGCGGGCGCCTGTGGCGACGATGATGTGCTTGGCGGTATAGGTGCCCTCGCCCAGCGTGTTCTTCGGAACCGGGCCCATTGGTTCGACGGGCTTCTTCTGGGTCTTGGAAACCACGATTTCACCGGGCTTGGTGATCTTGGCCTCGCCCCAGATGATATCGACCTTGTTCTTCTTGAACAGGAAGCCGACGCCGTTGTTCATGCGGTGCGCGATGCCGCGCGAACGATCAACGATCGCCTTGACATCAGGCTTGATCGAGCCTTCGAGCGTCAGGCCGTAATCCTTGGCGTGCTGCGCGGTATGCAAGACATCGGCGGTGCGCAGCAGCGCCTTGGTGGGAATGCAGCCCCAGTTGGAGCAGATGCCTGCGAGGTGCTCGCGCTCGACCACGGCAACCTTCATGCCGAGCTGGGCTGCGCGAATCGCGGCAATATAACCGCCCGGTCCCGAACCGATGATGATGACGTCATAAGATTGAGCCATAGGTATCCTGCCTTGTCCTATCGGGTCACGGCATGCCGTTCCGAAACGAGAATTGTTGTCAAAGTCCGAGCATCATGCGAACGACGGGCTCCAGCCCGCGCCCGATGGCCCGCGTGTTTTCAGCATCGAGATGAACGCCGTCTACGGGCGTCGTGCGGGCAACTGACCCCGCATCGAAAAATCCGCAATCGAGATCGTCGGCCAAATCCCGGTAGACCGGCGCGAGCATCGCCGATTCATCGATCGCATCGCGAAAGATAGCGCCCATCACGGGGTTGGCCGTTTCGCACAGTTGCGGCGGCGCGACGATCAGAACATCCGGCGCTTCCCAGTCCGGCACCTGCCAGACATGGTTGCGCACCAGTTTGACCAGCCGCTCCACACCCTTCATCGCGACGATGGCCGAGCCATGAATCGACGGTTTCAAGTCGTTGGTGCCGAGCATGATGATGACCAGATCAAGCGGCGCGTGGCTGTGCAGAAGCGTCGGCAAGAGCCTTGCGCCGTTGCGATCGCAATCGGCGGTATGATCATCATAGGCGGTGGTTCGTCCACCCAGCCCTTCGTGGATCACCTTCACATCAGGCCCGAGCGCCTTTTGCAAGACGCTCGGCCAAAGATCGTCATGGCTGTGCCGGCCACCCGTTTCCGCATCTGATCCCCATGTCAGGGAATCGCCAAAGCAGAGGACCGACTTCACCATCTCACTCTCCGATCAAACCAGCATGCCCATCGGGTTTTCGATGTAGCGCTTGAAGGCGCCGATCAGTTCGGCTCCGAGCGCGCCATCGACGCAACGGTGGTCGGTAGAGAGCGTAACCGTCATGACATTGGCGATCTTGATCTCGCCGTTCTTCACGACAGCACGCTGTTCGCCCGCGCCGACTGCCAGAATGGTGGCATGCGGCGGGTTGATGACGGCGGAGAAGCTCTTGACGCCCATCATGCCCATGTTGGACACGGCCGTCGTGCCGCCCTGATACTCCTCGGGCTTCAGCTTGCGCTCCTTGGCGCGCTTGCCGTAGTCCTTCATCTCGTTGGAGATGGTGGAGAGCGACTTCTCTTCCGCCTTGCGGATGATCGGCGTGATCAAGCCACCCGGAATGGAAACGGCAACGCCGACATCCGAATGCTTGTGCTTGACCATGTTGCTTTCCGTCCAGGAGACGTTGGCATCAGGCACATCGCGCAGCGCGAGAGCCAGCGCCTTGATGACCATGTCGTTGACCGAAAGCTTGTAGGCGGGCTTGCCGTCCTTTTCGGGAGCGGCGGCGTTGAGCTGGGCGCGCAGCGCCAGAAGCGTATCCAGTTCGCAATCCACCGAAACGTAGAAATGCGGAACGGTCTGCTTGGATTCGACCAGACGCTTGGCGATGACCTTGCGCATGCCGTCATGCAGCACGAGTTCGTAAGAACCGGGTTCGAACAGCTTGAGAACAGCTTCTTCGGACGGGCCCTTGGCAAGTGCGGCAGCCGGTGCGCCTGCGGATGCTGCGGCGGCAGGAGCTGCCTTCGCACCACCAGAAGCGGCAGCCTTTTCCACGTCAGTCTTGACGATACGGCCATGCGGGCCGGAACCGGACACGGCCGTGAGGTCGAGACCGGCTTCCTTGGCGAGACGACGGGCAAGCGGCGAAGCGAAGATGCGCTCGCCGGATTTTGCAACCGGGGCCGGGGTGGAAGGTGCGGAGGCCTGGTCGGCAGCTGGCTTTTCAGCCTTGGCCGGGACAGCTTCTTCCTTTGGCGCTTCGGCCTTTGCAGCTTCCTGCTTCGGAGCCTCGGCTTTGGCCTGGGACGCGGCAGGAGCAGCATTGCCGCCCTTTGCTGCCTCAGCCACATCCTCGCCATCGGCGGCGAGGATAGCGATCAGGGCGTTGACCTTGACCGCTTCCGTGCCTGCGGGAACCACGAGCTTGGCGACCGTGCCCTCATCGACGGCTTCCACTTCCATGGTTGCCTTGTCGGTCTCGATCTCGGCGATCACGTCACCGGGTGCGACCTTGTCGCCTTCCTTGACCAGCCACTTGGCCAGATTGCCCTCTTCCATGGTGGGAGAAAGGGCAGGCATGGTGATGTTTATCGGCATCGAAACGCCTCCCCTTACTTGTAGCAGACGGTTTTGACAGCCTGAACGACTTCATCGACGTTCGGCAAAGCCAGCTTTTCGAGGTTTGCCGCGTAAGGCATCGGAACGTCTTTGCCGGCAATCGTCAGGATCGGCGCATCGAGATAGTCGAAAGCGGCACGCATGACCTGGTTGGCGATGAAGTCACCAACCGATGACTGCGGGAAGCCTTCCTCGACGGTGACCAGACGACCGGTCTTCTTGACCGATTCGATGACGGTGGGCAGATCCATCGGACGGATGGTGCGAAGGTCGATCAGTTCGACGTCGATGCCGAGCTTTTCGAGTTCCGCAACCGCCTTGATTGCGTAGGTCATGCCGATGCCGAAGGAAACGATCGTCGCATCCTTACCCTTGCGGTGAATGCGCGCCTTGCCGATCGGCAGCACGAAATCGTCGAGCTTCGGCACTTCGAAGCTCTGGCCGTAGAGAATTTCGTTCTCAAGGAAGATGACCGGATTCGGATCGCGGATGGCTGCCTTCAGGAGACCCTTGGCGTCCGCTGCCGTGTAGGGCATGACGACCTTGAGGCCCGGAATATGGCTGTACCATGCGGCGTAACATTGCGAATGCTGAGCACCAACGCGGGCAGCAGCACCCGAGGGGCCACGGAACACCATCGGCGCACCCATCTGGCCGCCCGACATGTAAAGCGTCTTCGCCGCCGAGTTGACGATCTGGTCGATCGCCTGCATGGCGAAGTTGAAGGTCATGAATTCGACGATGGGCCGCAGGCCCGTCATTGCCGCACCGACGCCGATACCGGCAAAACCGTGCTCGGTGATCGGGGTGTCGATAACGCGGCGTTCGCCGAATTCCTGCAACAGGCCTTGGGTAATCTTGTAGGCGCCCTGGTATTCGGCGACTTCCTCACCCATGACGAAGACTTTTTCGTCCGCGCGCATTTCTTCGGCCATGGCGTCGCGCAGCGCTTCACGCACCGTCGTCATCACCATTTCCGTGCCTTCAGGAATATCCGGATCGGCAGCGACTTCGATCTTAGGTGCTGCCGGAACCTTTGCGGCTTCCTTGGCAGCGCTCGGCTCCTCGGATGCTTCGCGGGTCTTGCCGCCTGCGGCATCCGAATCGGAATTTGCAGCTTCAGCCTTCGGCTCTTCCTTCTTGGCGGAAGAAGAGATGTCGGCAGCGCTTTCGCCTTCCTGGATGAGAACGGCGATCGGCGTGTTGACCTTGACGCCTTCGGTGCCGGCGTCGATCAGCAGCTTGCCGATAACACCTTCATCCACAGCTTCCACTTCCATGGTCGCCTTGTCGGTCTCGATCTCGGCAATCACGTCGCCGGATGTGACCTTGTCGCCTTCCTTTTTAAGCCATTTGGAAAGCGTGCCTTCCTCCATGGTCGGGGAAAGGGCGGGCATAAGAATTTCTACTGGCATGGGTTTCCCTTTCCCGATCAGAGCAGAATGTCGGTGTAGAGCTCGGATACATCCGGCTCTGGGTCGTTCTGGGCGAAGTCTGCGCTATCGGCGACGATATCACGGACATCCTTGTCGATGGCCTTCAACTCGTCTTCGCTTGCCCAGCCCTGCTCCAGAAGCCGTGCCTTGACCTGCTCGATCGGGTCATGTTCGGAGCGCATCTTCTGCACTTCGTCTTTCGAACGGTATTTCGCCGGGTCGGACATGGAGTGACCACGGTAACGGTAGGTCAGCATTTCCAGAATGATCGGACCCTTGCCGGAGCGGCAATGTTCCAGCGCCTGATCGGCGGCTGCCTTTACGGCGCGCACATCCATGCCATCCACCTGGATGCCGGGAATGCCGAAGGACTGGCCGCGCAGCGAATAGTTCGACTGTGCGGTGGCGCGGGCGGTCGAGGTGCCCATGGCGTAACGGTTGTTTTCAACGATATAGATGATCGGCAGTTTCCAGAGAGCGGCCATATTGAAGCTCTCGTAGACCTGACCCTGGTTGGCGGCGCCGTCACCGAAATAGGTCACGGAGACATTGTCGTTGCCGCGATATTTATTGGCGAAGGCAAGACCGGTCCCGAGCGAAACCTGCGCACCGACGATGCCGTGGCCGCCGTAGAAATGCTTCTCCTTGGAGAACATGTGCATCGAGCCGCCCTTGCCTTTCGACAGGCCGCCCTTGCGACCGGTCAATTCGGCCATGACGCCACGCGCGCTCATGCCCAGAGCCAACATATGGCCGTGGTCACGGTAAGCGGTGATGACCTGATCGCCTTCCTTCTGAGACATCTGCATGCCGACAACAACGGCTTCCTGACCGATGTAGAGGTGACAGAAACCACCGATGAAGCCCATGCCGTAAAGCTGGCCGGCCTTTTCCTCGAAGCGACGGATGAGAAGCATCTCACGATAGGCGTGAAGCTCTTCTTCCTTCGAAAAGTCCGGGCTGTTCTTACCGGTGAATTCGCCTGCAGCCTTTGCCGTTGTCTTTCGGCCGGATACGGACGCGGTTTTTCGCGGCGCCATTCATCCCTCCCTGAGTTGCCGTTTGAATGGATAGATTGGCGCGTACCATATGCAAGAAAATGCCATGCAGCAATGCTTTAAACGCATGGCACATATTCACGCTAAAGTGCTGTGAATAAATCACAAATCATTAATTAACTTGATTTCGGTTAATTAGAAGTAGGTATTCATGATGACAATTTCGTCCGTACGGGACATATTCAACTGATAACGGGAAATCTCGTCAATCATGTCACGTTCGAGAGAACCGTCGCTCAATAATTCGACCTGCCGCTCCAGCGCAACGCGCGCCTGCGTCAGCTTGGCAAGCTCTGCCGTTCTGGCAATACGCTGCCGCTCCAGCCGCTCCGTCGCCTGAAGGCCGAAGTCGCCGTGGATGGAATGATACCCGAAATAGGAAAGAAAAGCGATCGTAATGGCCGGAACGATCAAACGGCCGAATCGTCTCTTTTTATGATGTCTGGTCCACATGCCGGAGAGAAGCCTTAAAACGCATAATGTGAGTCTCGAGACTAATGCGGATTGTTTAACTATCCGTTGACCTTAAATTCCGGGCGACTGATAGACGCAAAAAAGCCCGCCAGAGGCGGGCTAATAATGACGACGATATCAGAGAGAGTTCGTTATGCCGAGCGTGATCCGGCATCAAGCCACAGCGCGTCTTCGCCGTGAAAAGAGTCCTTTCAACCCAGGGACCTGGGCTGACTGAACCCCGGATCAACTCGGGAGTGAGCAGTGCGGATAAACCGCCCATCCCTGAGACTGGCCCGCCAGGCGGCGGGCCATATCGCGAAACCCGAACGCGGATTATCCGCGCAGGATCGAACGGCCGGCGTAAGCAGCCTGCGGGCCCAGCATTTCTTCAATGCGGATAAGCTGGTTGTACTTTGCGAGCCGGTCGGAACGGGCAAGCGAGCCGGTCTTGATCTGACCGCAGTTGGTTGCAACCGCGAGATCGGCGATGGTGGAATCTTCCGTTTCGCCCGAACGGTGCGACATGACGGCGGTGTAACCTGCCTTGTGCGCCGTTTCGACTGCGTCCAGCGTCTCGGAAAGCGAACCGATCTGGTTGACCTTGACGAGGATGGAGTTGGCGACACCCATCTTGATACCGTCGCGAAGGCGGGCGGAGTTGGTTACGAAAAGATCGTCGCCCACCAGCTGGCACTTGTTGCCAATGAGATCGGTCAGCGCCTTCCAGCCATCCCAGTCGTCTTCAGCCATGCCATCTTCGACGGAGATGATCGGATATTTCGCCACGAGCTCGGCCAGGTATTCGGCCTGCTCGATCGGCGAACGGGTCTTGCCTTCGCCTTCATAAACGTAATTGCCGTTCTTGAAGAATTCGGTCGCCGCACAGTCGAGACCGATGAACATGTCGTCGCCTGGACGGTAGCCAGCCTTTTCGATCGACTTCATGATGAAATCGAGTGCTGCCGGCGCGCTTTCGAGACCCGGTGCAAAACCGCCCTCATCGCCGACATTGGTGTTGTGGCCCTGTGCGGACAGTTCTTTTTTCAGCGTATGGAAGACTTCGGAGCCCATGCGCACGGCTTCGCGAATGTTTTCTGCGCCGACCGGCAGGATCATGAATTCTTGGAAGTCGATGGGGTTATCGGCATGCGCGCCGCCGTTGATGATGTTCATCATCGGAACCGGCAGCAGATGCGCGTTCGGGCCGCCGACATAACGGTAAAGCGGCAGGCCGGAGGCTTCAGCGGCAGCCTTCGCAACGGCGAGCGACACGCCGAGGATGGCGTTGGCGCCGATGCGCGACTTGTTCGGCGTGCCGTCGAGCGCGATCATCATCTGGTCGATCTGGATCTGGTTTTCAGCGTCGAAACCGCCAATCGCGTCGAAGATTTCCGTATTGACGGCTTCGACCGCCTTTTCCACGCCCTTGCCGAGATAACGCTTGCCGCCATCGCGCAGCTCAACCGCCTCATGCGCGCCGGTGGAGGCGCCGGAGGGAACGGCGGCACGGCCCATGGAGCCGTCTTCGAGATAAACGTCGACTTCAACGGTCGGATTGCCGCGGCTGTCGAGAATTTCGCGCGCGATGATATCGGTAATGGCAGTCATGGTCTCTCCCTTGGGAATGGAACAGATATTTTCCGTCGCCTGTCTTAGACGATGGCGAAGAAATTACAATGACGGTGGGCAGCGGAAACGGCCCGCCCGCCATTAAAATCGATTGGCACAAAAGTGCCCGCCGTCACGGTCAGCCGATCAGGCTTTCGTAATCGCGTCGAAAGCCAGAAGCTTTTCGAGCAGTTTCGGCATGTCCTTCAAGTGGACCATGTTAGGGCCGTCTGACGGCGCATTGTCCGGATCCTCATGCGTCTCGATGAAGAGGCCGGCCACGCCAACCGCAACGGCCGCACGCGCCAACGTCTCGACGAATTCGCGCTGGCCACCTGTGGAGCCGCCCTGCCCGCCCGGTTGCTGCACCGAATGGGTGGCATCGAACACGACAGGTGCGCCGAGCGCTGCCATGATCGGCAAAGAGCGCATGTCGGAAACCAGCGTGTTGTAACCGAAGGACGCGCCGCGCTCGCACAACATCACATTCGGATTGCCGCTCTCATTGAGCTTGGCGAGCACGTTCTTCATGTCCCAGGGCGCCAGAAACTGGCCTTTCTTGACGTTGATGACGCGGCCGGTTTTGGCGGCAGCAACGAGAAGATCGGTCTGGCGGCTGAGGAACGCCGGAATCTGCAGCACGTCCACCACCTCGGAAACGATGGCGCATTGCTCTTCCGTGTGGATGTCGGTCAGAACAGGAAAACCGAATTCCTTTTTGAGATCGGCAAAAACCTGCATCGCGTTATCCAGGCCGATGCCGCGTTTTCCGGAAAGCGAAGTGCGGTTCGCCTTGTCGAAAGAGGACTTGTAGACAAGCCCTATTCCCAGCTTGTCGCAAAGCTCCTTCAGGACGCCAGCGATCATGAAGGCATGTTCGCGGCTTTCCATCTGGCAGGGGCCGGCAATCAGCGAAAACCGCTCGGTATTCGAGAAGGAAACCTTGCTGGCGCCATCGCCGGCGGTGACTTTAAGATTGTTCGTAACGCTCATCATTTTTCCTCGAAGGCGAAGGCAACACCCTGACCGGGTGCTGCGGGCACCACCAGACGGCCGTCCGCTTTTGCGCAGGACACGCCATTAGCAGCAAGCACCGCCTCTGTCACGGCAAGATCGTGTGACGAAAAGACAATGCCCGCGCCGCGCAATCCGCCTTCGTTGCCATCCTGAGCATTCAGGGCCTGCCCGCTGAAAGCCGGTTTTCCGGTCAATCTGATGCTGGCATTGCCGGTCGCGAAAACCATATCACCGCCCGGAGACCATTTGCCTTCACAGCCAAACACCGTCTCGATCAGGCCCGCCACCTTCATATCGCCGCCGGTAAACAGGACGATTTCACTGAGGCCGGTGACACCATTGGCGTGGCGCTCCAGCATGGTGCGATCGCCCGGAAGGGCTTGAACCCGTTGACAACTGAACAAAAAGAAATCCGCGGCCGCCCCGCTTGCAGCAAAAGCAAGCCGGAACGCCGCCTCGCCTTGCGAGCCATCCGGCATCCGAACAGGCCGCGAAAACTCGAAAACATCGCCCGCCGAAAGGCCGGCTGCCCGAAACCGCTCATGGTCAACCAAGGCGTCTTCAGTCCTGGCGACAAGAGCCGAAAAACCCTCCTGCCCGTCCCGTTGCCGGAAGGCCACATCCCTGCCAGTGAAAACATCACCCCTCTCTATTGACGCATTATATTTAGCCGGATCAGTAATTGCGAGCGGCTCCAGATAGGTGCCATCGGCGAAAAATACGCAGGCATTTTGGGTGCCGAAAGGATGCAGAGCCTCCGGCGCAACCGTAAAGCCAAGACTGACGAGGCGCTTCACGGCGACGCCTATGACTTCCACGGGCAAAACGAGATGGTCAACGCTATAGGGTTTCGTCATGAAAATGTATCCTGCTGGCCTTCCGCCCGGAGCATGCCGGGACGGTTTCGACCGCACAAAAGCACAATTGCGTGCTATGAGGCAAATCATCACAGCAACAGATGGCACCTTCACGAAATTTTAGGGGATTGCAGAACACATATGGAACATATAGTGTTCGTTCTGTATTTGTTTCGCGACTTCCACTACGATTCTAAAGGGTGTTTTCCTCATGCTCACGCGCAAACAGCAGGAATTGCTTCTCTTCATTCATGAACGAATGAAAGAGTCCGGCGTGCCGCCCTCCTTCGATGAAATGAAGGACGCACTCGATCTTGCTTCGAAATCCGGCATCCACCGCCTGATAACCGCTCTCGAAGAGCGAGGATTCATTCGTCGGCTACCGAATAGAGCTCGGGCGCTGGAAGTCATCAAGCTGCCCGAGGCTTATACGCCGGGTGCAAGGCCGCAGCGCGGCTTTTCGCCAAGCGTTATCGAAGGCAGCCTTGGCAAGCCCAAAACGCCGGAACCGGCCCCTGCCCCCAAGACGCCGGCCAATGATCTGGGCGGCGCTGTCACCGTGCCGGTCATGGGCCGCATCGCTGCGGGCGTACCGATTTCCGCCATCCAGAACAACACCCATGATGTGGCCGTGCCAGTAGACATGCTTGGCACGGGCGAACATTACGCTCTTGAGGTCAAGGGTGATTCGATGATCGAGGCCGGCATTTTCGACGGCGACACAGTCATCATCCGCAACGGCAACACCGCCAATCCCGGGGATATCGTTGTGGCTCTGGTGGATGACGAGGAAGCCACGCTGAAGCGCTTCCGCCGCAAGGGTGCCTCCATTGCGCTCGAGGCGGCAAACCCAGCCTATGAGACCCGTATCTTCGGGCCCGACCGGGTTAAAATTCAGGGCAAGCTGGTGGGGCTGATCCGCCGCTACCATTGATCTTATCGAACCGAACGTATTCACGTTATAATAGGCGTCATCGTGAAGATGGCGCCTATATTGGGTTTGGCTTTTTCCAAACGTGGCGGGCTTTTGCGGGTGCACGAGGATATGCGCCATCCAGCCTATGCGCGTTGCCCTTTCTAAACTGAGTTCCTGCTCCATAAAGATGCTTCGGTTTCGCTACAGGCGTGGTGGCGAATGGGCTGCTCGCTGTAATTGTCGAAGCGATCCCATCCGCTGTTTTTTAGCGACGTTGTTCTGTCGTGTTGCGCAGTCAGTTTTAGTCGTCACCAAAGGGTGACTTATCGAAGGCGCGCTCTCAGCGGCCCCACATCACCATTCATCAACGGCGTTTATGGGAGCCATGGATAATTTTCGATATTCCGTGAACGCTTGGCAGGTGTAGAAATACGCGTCATATCCGGGAGATACGCCATGTACGATCTTTATATAGCCAACAAGAACTATTCTTCATGGTCGCTGCGGCCGTGGGTATTGATGCGCACGCTCGGTATCGCCTTTGATGAAAAGCTCATTCCGTTCGGCGAAGGCGTATCCTTCTCCTCCTTTTCGCCGACGGGCAAGGTGCCCTGCCTGGTCGACGAGGGTATGACGGTTTGGGAAACGCTTTCGATCGTCGAATATCTTGCCGAAAGACACCAGGGTGTCTGGGCAAGCGACAAGCATGCGAGGGCCTGGTCGCGTTCGGCCGCAAGTGAGATGCATGCCGGCTTTTCCTCGCTTCGCAATCTCTATCCCATGTCGGTGGGCATTCGGGTCAAACCCAGGAGCGGCGATGCCGGGCTTAAGGCCGATGTAAAGCGGATCGATGCGTTGTGGAGCGAGGGTCTCACAAAATTCGGCGGGCCATATCTTGCCGGTCAAAAGTTCACGGCGGTCGATGCTTTTTTCTGCCCGGTTGCATTCCGTTTCCAGACCTATGGCAGCGCGGATCTTTCGCCAGCAGCGAAAGCCTATTGCGACCGGCTGCTCGCCCTGCCTGCCATGCAAGAATGGTACGAGGCCGGTTTGAAGGAGAGCTGGCGCGACGCTGGTCATGAAGAGGAAGTTGGCGGGATCGGCGAATTGACTGAAGATTTGCGCGCCAAGGCCCGATGATCCATGCTGGCGGCAGTCATTGCGACGCCGCCAGCAGCCGGATGATGGGCTGCGGCAGATCACGGTCGAAACGTCCGCTTTTCCAGTCGTAATAACGGTGCTGGCTCCAGGGCCTGTCCGTTCCGGCGATTGCGGCGCGCAGCCCGCTCGCCACACCCTCCTCCCTCTTGTCAGCAAAATCTATTTCCACAGAACCGAGACGCCGCAAGATGTCACGGCTGAGCAGGAGTGCACCCGAGCGGCACTGCGAAAAAGAGGTTCTGCGGGAAACAACGACGATATCGGCAATATCGCAGGCTTTTCCGGCGAAGCGGCCATCTTCCAGAACGACGATCCATTCTCCGCTCGCGGCGCTCGCTACGCACCATATGTCTTTCCTGCAGGTGAAGACGCCAGCTTTGGCGTCTTTGAGCGCCGCCGTCATCTCGCGTACCACCACAGCCATGTCTTCGGGCGACAGTTTCGATCTCGAGTCAGAACCAGCAGTATTTGCCGTGCTCTCGCCATTTATAAAACCCGGCGGCACGATTTTTTCCGGCAGCAGCAGCGCCCTTTGCCACTGGCCGTAAACGAAGCTCTGCGGACGGGCTTTTGTGGTTGAGACCTTGCCATCCTCCACGAGTGCCACCAATTCGCCGTCCTCGTGAATCAATAGATCTGGCAGATCACGATAGGCCGTAACTGCCGACACGCCGAAGGCCAAGAGCAGAAACGGGATGCCAAGAAGCGCAAGCCGGCTGCGCAGCAATGTCAGCAGCAGGAAACCCACCGAAGCCAAACCGATAAACCAGCCATGCGGACGCCCCGTCGCTGCGCTGCCGCCCCAGGAGGCCACCTCGTTTGCAACCTCGATGACGAGTGCCATGCCATAACCCATGATCTTCAGGAACGGCGCGTCGAGCCCGAAGGGCATCAGCAGCATGGCGATAAGAGCGAATGGCATGACGATCAGCGACATGAGCGGCATTGCAGCCAGATTGGCGAACAGTCCATAGGTGGTGACACGGTGAAAATGTTCGACCGAATAGATCGCCGTAGAAAGGCCCCCGATCAGCGACGTCGTGATAACGCCGCCAATGACCGCGCCCATCATTTCCGCCACCTTCAGCCATGCGGGCTTGCGCCCGATGAACAGCCGCTCGCGATCCGTACGCCAACGGCTCCAGAAGGCATAGGCCGAAACAAGCGCTATGGTGGCGGCAAATGACATCTGAAAACTCGGACCCATGATTTCCGAGGGCGAGAAAGCCAGAATGATCAGGGCGGAAATGGCAACGTTTCTGAGGCTGAGTGATGGTTGATCGAAAAGGACAGCAATCAGCATCACAGACATCATCAGCCAGGCACGCTCGGCGGAAACGGCAAAACCGGAAATCAGATAATAGGCAAGCGTCATCAGCAGTGCCGCGAAAGCCGCGATCTTCTTGACCGGCCAGCGCTGCGCAAAGGCGGGGAACAAGCTGAAAGCCAGTCTCAGGCCAACAAAGAATATGCCGGAGGCCAGTGCCATGTTGAGCCCGGATATGGCAACGATATGGGCAAGGCCGGAGAGCCGCAACGCCTCCATCGTCTCCGCCGATATAGCCTGTCTCTCATCGGTGATGATGGAGGCGGCGAAGGCTCCGGCATCACCGCCGATGGTGGTGCGGATGCGTTCGGCAATTGCGCTGCGAAGGCCGTAAAGCCGCATATCGGCCCATTCCAACCAACCCTTGTCAGCCCTTGCGTCACCAACGGGTGATACAAGCGCATCCGGTGATTTATAAAAGAAACCGGTCGCGCCTATGCCTCTGAAATAGGACGTGAAGGCGAAGTCGTTCAGTCCCGGTAAGGCCGGGCCGGATGGCGGCGAGAGGCGGACCTTGCCGCGAAGGGTGGCGCCGAGTGCGATCGGCTCGCCTCCGCCACGCGAAAGCACCGATATCCTCTGCGGCGGACGCGACAATGTCGGGTCGGATGTTGCGGTCAGATCGATGACATATCGCCAGTAGCCGCGTGCATCGACCTCCCGGCGCGCCACGGTGCCGGTGATGGTGGTGGTGACGGGGGTATCCAGCACCACGGTCCCTGCTCGTCGGGTTTCGAAATCTGCCAGAAGCATGCCGAGCAATAGAAAAGCGAAGGGGCCGCAAACCGCCGCCGCAATGCCAGCCTTGTATCTCACAAAGAGAGCCAGAACGGCGACAAAAAGAAATGTGGCAATCAAAATGACCGGGGAAGGCGTGGCATCTAGAGAAAACCAGAGTACCGCGCCGCAGCCGATGGAAACGGGAATGAAAAGAAAATCGTGGCCGAATGCGCGCTCCTCGGCCAGGTACGTGGCGATTTTTTCGACCAAGGTAGTGTTGCGGTTAATCTCGGGAATAATGGCGGGAGTGTCATGTGTTGCCGCATCACTGCTTCGGCGGAGAGGAAACAGAATTTCCCGCGTGCCGGGCAAGTCTCCCTGCATCGTTTTAGCATATTCGAAATGCTGTTTTTCCCCTTGACCGAGCAATCCCCACCGCCCCTTGCCGCACCAAAAACAGGTTTGCAGACCAGCGCTGGGGATTGCAATCCTTTACTTTAACGATGCGTTGACCGAGATTGAATTGCTGCTGCCGGGAAAGCCTGAAGCAACGCGATTGCGTTTGCCGCAATGCACAATTTGACCTTTGGATAGCTTGGCATCCGCGCAAGGATCATATAGCTAATCGGTAGACGCTTAACCGCGGGGCGTATCTCAACGCCCCCACCCGCATGTTTTCGGAGGATCAGTATGACGGAAAAAAGCGCTACAGTGACACTTGGCGAAAAACAGGTCGAACTCCCGGTCAGGGAAGGCACGATTGGACCAAGCGTCGTCGATATCGCCACGCTGTACAAGCACACGGGCTCCTTCACCTACGACCCCGGCTTCACCTCGACAGCCTCCTGCGAATCCAAGATCACCTATATCGATGGTGACGAAGGCGTTCTTCTGCACCGCGGCTTCCCGATCGAGCAGCTTGCCGAACAGGGCGACTTCCTGGAAACCTGCTATCTGCTGCTTTACGGCGAATTGCCGACGGCTGCGCAGAAGAAGGACTTCGACACCCGCGTAACGCGCCACACCATGGTGCACGAGCAGATGAGCCGCTTTTTCACCGGCTACCGTCGCGACGCACATCCGATGGCTGTCATGTGCGGCACGGTCGGCGCGCTCTCGGCCTTCTATCACGACTCGACGGACATTACGGATCCGCACCAGCGCATGGTCGCTTCGCTGCGGATGATCGCGAAAATGCCGACGATCGCCGCCATGGCCTACAAGTACCATATCGGCCAGCCCTTCGTTTACCCGAAGAACGACCTCGATTACGCTTCCAACTTCCTGCACATGTGCTTTGCCGTGCCTTGCGAAGAGTACAAGGTCGATCCGGTTCTGGCTCGCGCCATGGACCGCATCTTCATCCTGCATGCGGATCACGAGCAGAACGCTTCCACCTCCACGGTGCGTCTTGCCGGTTCGTCGGGTGCAAACCCGTTCGCCTGTATTGCAGCGGGCATCGCCTGCCTCTGGGGTCCGGCACATGGCGGCGCCAACGAAGCGGCGCTCAACATGCTCAACGAAATCGGCACGGTTGACCGCATTCCGGAATATATTGCCCGCGCCAAGGACAAGAACGATCCGTTCCGCCTGATGGGCTTTGGCCACCGCGTGTACAAAAACTACGACCCGCGCGCCAAGATCATGCAGAAGACGATGTACGAAGTGCTGGAAGCCACCGGCAACTCCGACGATCCGATCATGCAGGTCGCGCTCGAACTCGAAAAGATCGCTCTTTCCGATCCTTATTTCGTCGAGAAGAAGCTGTACCCGAACGTCGACTTCTATTCGGGTATCACGCTGAAGGCGCTTGGCTTCCCCACGACCATGTTTACCGTGCTATTCGCACTGGCCCGCACCGTCGGCTGGATCGCGCAGTGGAACGAAATGATCGAGGATCCGCAGCAGCGCATCGGCCGTCCGCGCCAGCTCTACACGGGCGCCGGCAAGCGTGACTACGTTCCGGTTTCCAAGCGTTAAGCCGGGAAACCAACCAACATAAAAAAGCCGGCGGGTTTTATCCGCCGGCTTTTTTGTTGGATATGATCATCGATAAGAATAGCGAAACCTGCCCTGCCGACCCCAGGAAGCAGACAGGATCGCTGCCGGTTCAGCCTTGTTACTTGCGGCTGTTCAGCACATCGAGAAGGATAAGGGCACCGGTTTCGCCAGGAGGCACTTCGGTATGCAAACGCTCCTGCACCAGAGCATAGCCGTCCAGCATCGCCCGCCGTTCGGTGGTGTCGGATGAGAGCCGCTCGGCCCAACGCAACATCGACCCTGCCCGTACCACCTCGTTGAAATATTCCGGCACCACGACATAGTCGGCAATCAGGTTCGGAAGCGCACCTGTCCAGGTTTTCACCCGCTTGCTCAGCATCGTGAAAATCCAGTCGGTCTTGTAGACCGATATGGTTGGTACGCCGACGAGCGCGAGTTCGAGAATAACGGTGCCGGACGCGGCAATCGCCGCATCGGCGCGCGCAAATGCATTCCACTTGAAGGCGGGATCGATGCCTATTTCGGGCCTGATATCCTGAGGCCATGTTGCCGCCAGTTCGCGGATGCGGTTTTCTTGGCGCGGCACTGTCGGCAGCAGAAACTTCGTCGGGCCGTTGCGCTCGACATATGCTTTTGCCGCTTCTTGAAACGGCTCCATCAACCGGGTCGTTTCGGTGGAACGTGACCCCGGCAGGAGCAGAATGGTTTTCGGTTCGCCGTTGGCAGGCAGGGGCCGCTCAGCCCGCCTCTGCCGCACGGAGAGCACGTCTTGATCGACGCTGAGGCGATGGCCGACAAAGGTTGTCGGTGGGCCGCCGAGACGCCGCATCGCCTCCGGCTCGAATGGAAGCAGGGCCAGAACGTGATCGACATAGGACAACATCGCAGTGGCGCGATATTCCTTCCACGCCCAGACGCTGGGGCAGACATAATTGACGACCGGCAGATGCGGCAATTGTTTGCGGACTTTTTTTGCAACACGATGGGTGAAATCCGGGCTGTCGATGATCAGCAGAATATCCGGCTTGGCGACAATGATTGCCTGCGCGGTCTGGTTGATCCGCGAAATCAGCTTCGGCAGCTTCTTCAGAACCTGCGTAAAGCCCATGATGGAGAGTTCTGAATAATCGAACAGCGAAACCAGCCCCTGCGCCTCCAGAGCCTCACCGCCGACGCCCATCAACTCGACAGAACCCGAGTAATGGCCTTTCAGGGACCGGATGAGATCGGCACCCAGAAGATCGCCCGATACCTCGCCGGCTATAACCGCCACCTTCAACGTTGCCGTCATCCCACCATGTCTCCGCCCATCATGTCTTCACCGAGTGACGTATCGATACCGCAGACGAATATGCCGGCCTGATCTGCCGCCTTCAACATCTCATCGCGATCAAGTACCAGCGCGCGCCCGGCTTCAACGGCGATCCCCGCCAGCCCGGCCTTATGCGCGTTCTCCACCGTTTCCACGCCGATAGTCGGCAGGTCAGCGCGGATATCCTGCTGCGGCTTGCAGAGCTTCACCAAAACACCCTTGCGACGGGTCGAGATGCGGCCCTCAGCGCGCAATGCCGCGACACGCGCCAGCATCGCGTCTGTGCCCTCGACGCCCTCCAGTGCAACGATACGGCCGCCAACGGCGACTGCACCCTGCCCGACATCAAGCGTGCCGAGTGCCAGTGCGGCTTGCGCGGCCTTGCGTATGTCGCGCAGATCGTCTTCAGCAGGTTTATGCGCACCGAAAGGGCCGGTCGTAGCAAGCAGACCGGGTGCGATCTCGTGGGCGCCAATGACTTTTGCCCCAAGCGTGCCGATGACCTTGATGACCATCTGCAAAACGGCGTCATCGCCGCTCGACAGCAGGGTGCGGACGATGGATGGCAGTTTCAGCAATATGCCGATCGTGGGGCGGATTTCCCGCCATTCAGGGCGTCGCGCCA
This sequence comes from Rhizobium sp. TBD182, assembly GCF_001950375.1. Taxonomy (NCBI): domain Bacteria; kingdom Pseudomonadati; phylum Pseudomonadota; class Alphaproteobacteria; order Hyphomicrobiales; family Rhizobiaceae; genus Rhizobium; species Rhizobium sp. TBD182. The sequence goes on from NZ_BDLN01000001.1 coordinate 507,791, forward strand.
CGGCGCCGGAAAGCACGACGCGGTCCACCTGGTTTTCGCGCAGCAGGCGACCAAGCCCGGCGACATCGCCGACGCTAATCACCGCATTGTCGAAACCGCTCCAGTCAAACTGGGAATCATCACGCAGCTGTACAATGAAGGGGTTCTCCCCCATCTC
>NZ_BDLN01000001.1:507957-549913 GCF_001950375.1 Rhizobium sp. TBD182
AGCCGCCGCGACATGCAGCGGCAGCTGGCCGCTGCCGGCCACGATGGCGAGACGCCCGCCGCCTGTCACGGCTCACTTGCCCCGGTTTGGCGAAGAAAGCGCGCGGTCGCTGTCCGCACCGATGAAATCGAGGATTTCGATGACCTGGGGGCAATCGAGATATTCTGCGCGGTCAATCGCAGCCGCATTGCTGCGGATGGCGCCTTCGCCTTCGAATATCTGCTTGAAGACGCGCCTGACCTTGTGAATATCCGCGCGGTCTATACCGGAACGCGTCATGCCAACGACATTCAGCCCGCCGAGAATGCCGGGATTACCGTTCAGCATGCCATAGGGAATGACGTCATAATTGACCGCCGACAACCCGCCGATAAAGGCCTGACGACCGATTCGGGTGAACTGGTGCACGGCACAGCCGCCGCCCAGGATAGCGCGGTCCTCGATGGTGACATGTCCAGCCAGCATCACATTGTTCGACAGGATGATATGGCTGCCGAGGCGACAATCATGCGCCACGTGCGAATTGGCGAGGAACAGGTTGTCATCGCCGACAATCGTCTTGCCGCTGCCGTCGGAGCTGCCCGCATTCATTGTTACGCCTTCGCGCATGATGCAGCGCGCACCGATCTCGAGCGTCGTTTCCGAGCCATCGTGGCGAATTGCCTGCGGTGTACCGCCAATAACGGCCATTGGATGGATGACCGAACCACGGCCAATGACGGTTAGACCGGAGACGACGGCATGATTGTGCAGCGTGACCTCGTCTTGCAGAGTAACTTTCGCGCCGACATAGCTCAGGGCACCGATGACGACATTTTCACCGATAACCGCGCCGTCTTCGACAACGGCGGTCGGGTGAATTTTTGCCGAAGCCGCGATAGTGCTCATTGCTGGTCCTCGGGGATCATCATCGCACCGACGTCAGCTTCCGCCACCAGCGCGCCTTCGACCTTGGCCTCGCAATGAAATTTGAAGACATTGCCCCGCTGGCGCTGCTTGACCACGTGAATTTCCAGACGATCGCCGGGAACGACGGGTCTGCGGAAGCGCGCGTTGTCGATTGTCATGAAATAGACGAGATAACCGCCCTCACCCTGGCTGCGGGCGCAGATCGCACCTGCCGTCTGGGCCATGGCCTCGACGATCAAAACGCCCGGCATGATCGGGCGATCCGGGAAATGACCGGTGAAATGCGGTTCGTTGACCGTCACGTTCTTGATGCCAATCGCCGAATTATTACCATCGATCTCGATGATCTTGTCGATGAGCAAGAACGGGTAACGATGCGGCAAAAGCTTCATGACTTCCAGAATGTCAGCCGCGCCGAGCGTCGTCTTGGTTTCTTCAGTCATCGTTTTTTTCTCCTGTTTTTTTATCACGCCCTTCAGCGCGCGCCAGAATATCGGCCATGTCGCGCAGGAAATACTTCATCGGACGCGCTGGCGTCCCACCATAACGGGCGCCGGCCGGAACGTCGGCTACAACACCGCTCATCGCCGCAATCTGCACGCCGTCACCAATAGTGATATGGCCGTTGATACCCGCCGCGCCGCCGATCATCACACCATCGCCGATGCGGGTGCTGCCCGCAATGCCGACCTTGCTGACGATGCCGCAATGGCGGCCGATGCGGACGTTGTGGCCGATCTGAACCTGATTGTCGATCTTGGTACCTTCGCCGATGACCGTGTCGTCCATCGTGCCACGGTCGATCGTCGTATTAGCGCCGATCTCAACATTATCCTGAATGATAACCCGGCCGATCTGCACGATCTTCAGCATGCCGCGCGGACCGGGCGCATAACCGAACCCGTCCTGACCGATGCGCGCTCCGTTGTGAATAATCACATTGTTGCCGATGAGAGCGGCAAGAATGCTCGCGCCGCCGGCAATCGTGCAATCACGCCCCACCTGAACATCCGCGCCGATGATGACACCAGGCCCGATCCGCGTACCGGCGCCGATATGGGCACCAGCGCCAATCACGGCGAGCGGCTCGACAATCACGCCAGCTTCCAGCTTTGCAGACGGATCGACATGCGCGGTATGGGAAACTTCAGCTTCCATCACCACAATCGTACCGGGACGCATCGCGGCGGGATGCAACAAGGCACCTACCTGCGCAAAAAGCGTGTGCGGGTTTTTCGATATCAGCGCCGGGATGTGAGACGGCAGCATATCCGCAAGTGCGGCGTCACAAATGACGGCGCCAGCCTCACAGGTCGGCAACTCATCGCGGTTTTTGCGAGAAAGAATATAGCAGAGCTGGTCGGGTTTTGCCCGGTAGACCGGCGCAACGGACCTGATGATCCGTTCTCCCGCCGCCTCATCAGACAGTTCCGCCCCAAAACGGTCTGCGATGTCTTTCAATCGCAGTCCCTCGTGGGGCGGAAAAAACGCGTTGTATTCCATTAGCCGGACACTCCAGAACGTTCAAAGTTGCAGTTCTGGACTGCCGATATCAGAAAGTGTTGGACATGCCAAACCGGAAACGCTGTTCCTCGTCGTAGTCTTCCTTGGCGATCGGAACCGCATAGTCGACGCGGATCGGGCCGAAGGGCGATGCCCACATCACGCCGATACCGGCGGATGCGCGGATGGAGTTGTCATCCTTCACGCCTGCGCTGTTGGCAACCTTGTTGCCGTACAGCGTACCGGCATCGACGAAACCGGCGAGACGAAGGCCGAAATCTTCCGGAACACCTGGCATCGGAGCCGTGACTTCAGCAGAAGCCGCGAAGTAGGTCGTGCCGCCGATGGAGTCGGAACCGATACGCGGGCCAATACCATCGTTCTTGAAGCCGCGAACCTGACGACCACCGAACTTGAACTGATCGAACACCAGCAGATTGTCGCCCGTCGGAACCACGTGACCCGCCTGACCGGTGAGCGAGCCGATAACGTCGTACTCATCCGAAAGCGTGTAGTAGAAGCGCGCCTTGGCGTAGATCTTGTAATATTCGGAATCGCCGCCGAGGCCTGCAAATTCGTTCGTCAAGGCAGCCTGCCAGCCTTCGCGCGGCATGTTGCGGTCGTCGAGCGTATTGTAGTTCAGCGTGTTGGAGATGATGGACTGTGTCCAGTCACCGCCACGGATCAGAGCCTTATAGGGCTCGGCAAGATTGCTGCCGGTTTCCCAATCGCCCTCACCGTCGTAGTTGAGCTGCTTGTAGGTGTACTTGAACGTCGTCGATAGGTTCTCGGTGATCGGCGCCGTCACGCGCAGTGCGAAGCCCTGCTCGTCGTAATCGTAATAATCTTCGCTGCGGCTCTGGCTCTTGAACAGGTCGAAACCTGCGGCCAGACGGTAACCAAGGAAATACGGCTCGGTGAAGGACAGCGTGTAGCTGCGTGCATCGTCTTCACCCGCACCGGCGGCGAGACGAATGTACTGGCCACGACCGAGGAAGTTCTTCTCTTCGATCGATGCTTCAAGCAGCACACCGTCGTTCTGCGAGTAACCCGCACCGATACCGAACGAACCAGTCGACTGATCTTCCACGTCGACAACGATGACGACGCGATCAGGCGCGCTGCCGCCGGCAGTCGAGACATTGACCTTCGAGAAATAACCGAGCGCTTCAAGACGGCGCTTGGCAGCCGTGATGACCGTCTGGTTGAAAGCATCGCCTTCAGAAATATCGAACTCTCGGCGAATGACGTAGTCACGCGTACGCGTGTTGCCACGGATTTCAATACGCTCGACATAGGCGCGCTCGCCCTGATCGACGATATAGGTCACACCGATGGTGTTACCGGACATATCGCGGTCGCCGCGCGGCGTTACACGGGCGAAAGGATACCCCTCACCGGCAACGCGCTTGGAAATCGCTTCCATGCTCTGCTGGACTTCCTTGGCGCTGTAGCTAGCGCCCTGGCGGGTTTCCACGAGACCCTGAAGCTCGGAGCCGTCAATACCCGGAACAGTCGATTCGACTGCGACGTTGCCGAAGTCGTACTTCTTGCCTTCGTCGACCGTGATGGAGATGGTGTATTCGTTCTTGGACTCATCAAGCACCGCGTCGGACGACACGACCCGGAAGTCGGCATAACCACGGTTGTAGTAGAACTGGCGCAGCGCCTCTTCGTCGGCGCGCAGCTTGTCCTCGTTATAGACGTCCTTGCGTGTCAGGAACGACAGCATGTTGGACTTCTTGGTATTGATGACAGCGGCCAGACGACCGTCGCTATAGGAATTGTTGCCGACAAAATCGATGCGGCCGATCTTCGTGCGCTCGCCTTCGTTAATGACGAAAGCGATGTTCACACGGCCCTGACCAACGGAAACGGTCTGGGTGGTGATTTCGACGTCGCTGCGGCCGATCGCGGAATAGGCTTCCTTGATGCGCGCGATATCGGCAGTAACGATTGCCTGATTGAACGGGCCGAGCGGCTGGGTCTGCACGACGCCAGCCAGCTTGTCGTCCTTGATCTTGCGGTTGCCGTTGAAAACCACCTGATTGACGAGCTGGTTTTCGTTGACCGTTACAACCAGCGTGCTGCCGGAAACGCGCATGGAGACATTCGAGAAGTAACCGGTGGCGTAAAGACGCTTCACCGATTCATCGATGTCCGAATTGGAAAAGTTCTTACCCGGCGCAATGGTGATGTTGGAGCGTACGGAGTCCGCACCGGATCTCTCAGCGCCACGAACATCAATCTTGCTGATGACGGCTGCATTCGCAACACCAGCAGAGGCAAGCACGCCGAGGCCCGCAACCGAAGAAACACCAGCAGACAGCGCAACCGCCGACACCGCGTTCAAAAATCTTGAACCAGCCTTCATTTCAATTCTTACCTTTTTACGTTGTCCCTCAGCGGGCGGAACCCGACTCCGGCCATGTGCGTCGTTTTACCTGCTTTTCCCCTACAAGCAAGTCAGAACGTTAAATTCTGTTTACTTCGTGATCCAGAGTGGCGCATTCGCCACTTCGGGATAAAAACAGGGTAAACAATCGACTAACAAAACCGTTAAAACACTATCCTCAGCCAATCAAGCTGCTGATATCATTCCATGTTGCAAAAACCATAAGACCCAAAATCATTGCCATGCCGATACGGAACGCAACCTCCTGCGCACCGGCACCAAGCGGTCTGCCGCGGATGGCCTCGATTGCATAAAACACCAGATGTCCGCCGTCCAGAACCGGCACAGGCATCAGGTTCAAAAGACCGATCGATACGGAAAGAACCGCTGCAAGCTGGATGACGGCCGAAATACCGAGCGTCGCCATCTGGCCCGAAGCCTGTGCTACGCGGACGGGACCGCCCAGTTGATCGGCGTTCATGCGCCCGGTCACGAGGTTACCGATGTAGTTGAAAGTACCGGTGATGACGTGGCCCGTTTCACGCACGCCCTCAAGCAGCGCCTCAGACGGCGAATACTCGATGTGGCGGAAATTGCCGCTGTTCTGGTCGGTGACAATGCCGATGATGCCCATTTCCAGCTTGTTGCCGAACTGGTCCGTGGTTTCGGTGCGGGTCGGAACCATCGGCAGCTTCAGCTCCTCGCCTGCCCTTTCGACGGTCACGGTGATCGGCGTACCCGGACGGATGCCGACATAACGGCGTACGTCCTCGAACGTCTTGACCTTTTCACCGTCGATCGCAACGAGGCGGTCACCGGGGTGCACGCCGGCGGCCGCAGCCGCGCTGTTTTCACGCACTTCCGCCACGACCGGATCGGCGATCATACGGCCATAGACACCGAACAGGACCGCGAAGATGAGAATGGCGAGAATGAAGTTGGCAATAGGTCCGGCGGCAACCGTCGCCGCCCTTTTCCACAGCTTAGCGCCGGAAAGCGTCTGCGCCCTCTCCTCAAGCGACATGTGCGACAGGCCGGAACTATCCGGCTTGCTGGACGCATCCTCGTCGCCGAAGAATTTTACATAGCCGCCGAGCGGTATGGCGGAAATCTTCCAGCGCGTGCCGTGCCTGTCGGTAAAGCCGATCAGCTCCGGGCCGAAACCGATGGAAAAGGCGGTGGAGCGAATGCCGCTCCAGCGGCCGACAAGGTAGTGGCCCATTTCATGGACGAAAACGAGCAGGGAAAGTACGAGGACGAAGGGCACGATATAGCCGGTCAGAAAACCGGTCGCCGCCATTATTGTGTTCATGACAATCTGCCCTTTATTTCATGACCTTGCGCGCCGATTAAAAGCCCGGCAACAGGCCGCCGCCCGATCCGGGCACGTCGCCGGTTGCCGCCGCATGCACGAAAGCAATGAGGAATACCGTAAAGCAGGCGAAAACAAGACCGTCAACCCGGTCCATGAAGCCGCCATGGCCGGGAATGAGATGGCTCGAATCCTTGACCTGAAAACGCCGTTTCACGAAGGATTCGAAGAGATCGCCTATCTGGCTGAACACCGAAAGAATGAGAGCGAGCCCAAGCAGCAGCAGGCTGATCCTGCCGTGATAGGCAAGAGACACCGCGCCGCCGCCGATCAATGCGGCCACCGCTCCGCCGATTGCGCCTGACCAAGTCTTGCCCGGTGAGATCGACGGCGCAAGTTTTGGCCCGCCAATGGCGCGCCCGACGAAATAAGCGAGAATATCCGTTGACCAGACGACAGCGAAAATGAACAGGATGGCGACGAAACCGGTCAGCTCATCGCCGCGAATGGCGGCCAGCGATATGCCGCTCAGACCCGCATAAACGATGCCGCCCACCAGCCACCAGTTTCTGCCACGCAAGACGGGAAAAAGTGCCGCCGTCAGCGTGAAGCCAGAGAGCAGAGGCAGGTCGAGCGAAGGTTCGCCGAAAATCGTGTTGCCGGCGATGACCGCGACCGCAAACCAGCCCCATGCATTGCCGGTGGAATTGGTTTCCGACATGCGGGTGATTGTCGCCCATTCATAATAGATGAGGATCGCCAGCAGACCGGCCACGATGCGGAACAGAATGCCGCCATACCAGGTCGCAGCCAAAATGACCGCCGCCATGACGATTGCGGATATGATCCGCAGTCTGAGTTCACGGCTCATCAGGCGCCTGCCACGGCAACCTGCTCGGCCAGAGCGCCAAAACGGCGATCACGCGTTGCATATTGCTCGATTGCGGAAAAAAACCGCTGCCGGTCGAAGTCGGGCCAATATTCGGGAACGAATAGAAACTCGGAATAGGCAGCCTGCCAGAGCAGGAAGTTCGACAGCCGTTCCTCGCCGCTGGTGCGGATGATCAGATCAGGATCCGGTATGCCTGATGTATCAAGTCTGGCCGAAATAATCTCCGGCGTGATCGATTCTGCATCCAGTCGGCCTTCGGCGACATCGCGGGCAATAGCCATTGTCGCGCGGGCAATCTCGTCGCGGCTGCCGTAATTGAAAGCAATCACCAGCGTCAGCTTGGTGTTGTCAGCCGTCATATGTTCCGCTTCTTCGAGAAGACTGCGGATATCGTTTTTCAGCCCCTGCCTATCGCCGATGATGCGCACACGCACGTTTTCGCGGTGCAGTTCCGCAAGGTCGCGCCTAATGAAAGCCTTCAAGAGCCCCATCAGGTCGCTGACCTCGGATTCGGGCCTGCGCCAGTTTTCCGACGAGAACGCGAAAAGTGTGAGATAGCGGACACCGCAGTCGCCGGCCGCACGCACCGTTTCGCGCACAGCCTCGACCCCGCGGCGATGCCCCATCACGCGCGGAAGACCGCGCTGTTTTGCCCATCGCCCATTTCCATCCATGATGATGGCGACGTGCTCGGGTATTGAGGAACGTGTCGTCGTCGGCATATCGATCCAGTAACAGGCAGCGTGGAATTAAAACGAATAAAATACAGGTCTATCGCAAGCGATACTAGACCTGCATGATTTCCTTTTCCTTCTCACCAAGCAAGCGCTCAATTTCCGAAATCGTGTCGTCGGTGATTTTCTGCACTTTTTCCGACTGTCCACGGCTTTCGTCCTGACCGATATCACCGTCTTTTTCGGCTTTTTTCAGACCATCCATGCCATCGCGACGCACGTGACGAATCGCCACCTTGGACTTCTCGGCGTAGTCATGAGCTACCTTGACGAGCGATTTGCGGCGCTCCTCGTTGAGTTCTGGCAGCGGGATACGCAGGTTCTGACCATCAACGATCGGGTTGAGGCCGAGATTGGATTCGCGGATGGCACGGTCGACGGCGTTCACCATCGACTTGTCCCAGATGTTGACGCCGAGCATACGCGGCTCCGGAACCGTGATGTTTGCGACCTGGTTTAGCGGAACGCGCGAGCCATAGGCCTCGATGGTCACCGGATCGAGAATGTTGGCCGAAGCGCGGCCAGTGCGCAGCGATGCGATATCGCTTTTGAATGCATTGATGGCACCATCCATGCGGCGCTTGATATCGTTGAGGTCAATACCACTCATCTTGATACTCCATCTCTATCGGCCGTGGCGGCCGGAATACGCCACAGGGGCGACATCGTTTTTTGATTATTTGTCGTGCACGATGGTCTTGCGGCCGCCGCCGGTCAATATCTGCGCGAAACCGCCCTTCTCGTGGATCGAGAAAACAATGATCGGGATGTGATTCTCGCGGGCAAGCGCGACAGCTGCAATATCCATGACCGCCAGTCCCTTGCCTAGCACTTCGCTGTGGGTCAGCTCGTCGAAACGGGTGGCTGCCGGGTCCTTTTTCGGATCGGCGGAATAGATGCCGTCCACCTGGGTGCCCTTGAAGATTGCTTCCGCACCCATTTCCGCGGCGCGCAGCGCTGCAGCGGAATCGGTTGTGAAGAAGGGGTTGCCCGTGCCGCCGGCAAAAATCACCACACGGCCCTGCGCCAGATGGTGGAGCGCTGCACGCTGCGAGAAGCTCTCACAGATTTCCGGCATCGCGATTGCGGACAGAACGACGGTGTCAATGCTGAGCTTGCGCAGGGAGGTTGCGAGCGCCAGCGCGTTGATGACGGTGGCCAGCATGCCCATATGGTCGCCGGTAACGCGATCACCGCCCTTGGACGCCACGGCAACGCCGCGGAAAATATTGCCACCGCCGACGACAACGCCGACTTCAACGCCCATCGCCCTCGCCTCGGCAATATCGGAGGCGATACGGTCTGCAACCGCCACATCGATACCGAAACCCTGATCGCCCATAAGGGCTTCACCGGAAGCCTTGAGAAGAACACGTTTGTAGATCGGCTTGGAAGACATCATGACTCCTCGGAAATGTAACCGAAACGCGGATACACGAAGGGCACCGCGTTGTCACGCGATGCCCTCCCGTTTTCCCAAGATTGGGTAAATATAATCAGCCCTTGGCGACTGCAGCGACTTCTGCTGCGAAATCGCTTTCTTCCTTTTCGACGCCTTCGCCGAGCAGCAGGCGAACCATGCCCGTCACTTCGATGGCAGCACCGGCTTCCTTTTCAGCTTCCTTGACGGCAGCGCCGACAGTGATGTCGGGGTTGATGACAAAAGCCTGCGACAGAAGAGCGACTTCTTCGAAGAACTTGCGCATACGGCCATCAACCATCTTTTCGATGATGGCTTCCGGCTTGCCGGATTCACGGGCCTGCTCGATGAAGACGTTGCGTTCGCGCTCGGCCACGGCTGCGTCAACTTCCTCGGCGCGGATGGCGAGCGGGTTGGTTGCAGCGATGTGCATGGCGACCTGGCGGCCGATGGAGCTCAGAACGGCCTTGTCGCCGACCGACTTCAGGGCAACGATAACACCGAGCTTGCCGATGCCTTCGCCGGCAGCATTGTGGATGTAGGTCGCGACAACGCCGTGCTCGACTTCGAGTGCTGCCGAACGGCGCAGCGTCATGTTCTCGCCGATGGTGGCGATCGCGTCCTTGATGCTGTCGGAAACGGACTTGCCGGTTGCCGGATAGGTGGCGGCGCTGACGGCTTCAACGGTGCCGTCGGTGGAGAGCGCTACCTGGGCAATGCCGCGAATGAGATCCTGGAACGCGTCGTTGCGGGCAACGAAGTCGGTTTCGGAGTTGAGTTCGACAACAACAGCCTTGTGACCCATGGTGGCGACGCCGATCAGACCTTCGGCAGCCGTACGGCCAGACTTCTTGTCGGCCTTTGCGATGCCCTTGGCGCGCAGCCAGTCGATCGCCGCTTCCATGTCGCCATTGGTTTCAGCAAGAGCCTTCTTGCAGTCCATCATGCCTGCGCCGGATTTCTCGCGCAGTTCCTTCACCATTGCGGCTGTGATTTCGGTCATTGTTTGCCTCTTATCGGTTCGATCGGTCAGCCGGCTGAATTCGCCGTGCCGAAGTTCTGGGTGATGAGTGTACCCGGCCGCACACCCTTTGAAACCGGGACGATTTCAGGAAAGGGGCATGCGCATTCCCAAGTGCTGCGGCGTCTCCATACATCGAAACGATGGGTGCCGCTCAAGTGTGACAGCGTTATGAAGGCTGCCACCGGATTTCATCCGCATCAAAACGCCAGAGACTTCACCGAAGCCCCGACGGAGCGGTTTGAAACGAACAAGGCCGTCAACCCATTTAAGGTCTTTGACGGCCTTGTCATATCCTGGTCGAGGAGACGGCGACAAGAAATCGCCGCCAGACAGGGCCTATATCAGGCGCCAGCCTCGTCTTCGAGCGCGGGCTCGATCGGAGCTTCTTCCGAAGCGCCGATGTCGCGGCCGGACGAACCCTGCTGACGCAGGATGCCGTCGATGGCGGCGCGGGCGATCAGGTCGCAATAGAGCGAGATGGCGCGCGATGCGTCGTCGTTACCCGGGATCGGGTAGTCAATGTGATCCGGATCGCAGTTGGAGTCGATGATCGCAACGACCGGAATGCCAAGACGCTTGGCTTCTTCGATCGCGATCTTTTCCTTGTTGGTGTCGATGATAAACATCAGGTCCGGAACGCCGCCCATATCGCGGATACCGCCGAGAGCCTTTTCAAGCTTTTCGCGTTCGCGCTCGAGGGTCAGACGCTCTTTCTTGGAATAGCCGGTGCCTTCCGAGTTCAGAATCTCGTCAACCTTGCGCAGACGCTGGATCGAGTTGGAGATCGTCTTCCAGTTGGTCATCATGCCGCCGAGCCAGCGGGAGTTGACGTAATACTGGGCCGAACGCTTTGCGCTGTCGGCGATGATTTCAGACGCCTGACGCTTGGTGCCGACGAACAGAACGCGGCCGCCACGAGCAACGGTGTCGGACACGACCTGAAGGGCGCGCGACAGCATCGGAACGGTCTGAGCCAGGTCGATGATGTGGATGTTGTTACGGTCGCCGAAGATGTACGGCTTCATCTTCGGGTTCCAGCGATGCGTCTGGTGACCAAAGTGAACACCAGCTTCCAGAAGCTGACGCATAGAAAAATCGGGCAATGCCATGCCTAGTTACTCCTTTTCCGGTTTAACCCCCGCGAAGCGAACAGCGCCGATTTTCATCGACACCACCGGGCGGAACGGACCGGATTTCTCCCGGAACATCCCAAGCTTCGCGTGTGGAATGGTGAGGCGCATACAGTTGCCTCAGATAAAAAGCAAGCATTTCTGCGAAAAAACCACGCAAACGGTCCGTCTTTTAGCGAACCGGCTTGTTTTCGCAGGTTTCCGGCTTGAGGATATCAAGCTTCGCGAGCTTGCCGGTCAGAACGAAATCGCCGTAATCCATCGTCAGATCGCGGGTGATTCCGTTATCGTAAAGCTTGAACGACATGCGGTAGATCGGCAGGGCGTCGGTGCCTGTCTTGTCGTTGTAATAAGCGATCGTCACCGGCCAGAACGCGGCTTTGCCGAATTCGCCCGCCTTGCCTGCCTCGGCATCGCCGTCCTTCGGCATCTGCGCCTTGCCGACAAGCGTCGAAGTGATCAGGCTTTCATCGCCGTCATCCGAGCCGTCGAAAACACGGGATTCGAAGATGCGCTTTCCCTGCTTGGCGTTTTCAATGACCTGAAACATGTGCTCGGTCGGAAATTCGCTGGCCACGAGATCGATCTGACGGGGGTCCGGGCGGGTCAGATCAACCTTCACACCCTCTTTGTTGTCGATTGCAGCGCCCTGCACTTCCTTGTCCAGCTTGTCGTCGGTGTAGGACTTGGTCTCGAAGGTGAACTTCTTGGCCGCCAGGTCCTCGAAGGTCGTCGTCTGCTGGTCGGTCATGCGGACCGCGTCGCCGGTGTTGATCTGTGTCACGAAACGGAAATCCGTCTTGTAACCCTGACAGGCAGAGCCGGTGAATTCATAGACCATGCGGCCCGTCATGCCCTCGATACCGGAACGATCCGTCGCGTCCTTGAGTTCGAGATCGTAGACGGCGCGATGGGCGATGAGGTCCGGAACCGTGACGGGCAAGGCATTGGCACCGTTCGACAGGCCGGTCATGAGCCCTGTGGCGGCAACGAAACCAAGCGTCCTGACAAACATTCAATATCTCCTGTTGGACTCGCTGCTCATATTGTACAAGCAACCGCCCGGCTTTTGGATCAACATCTTCTGAATGCCGGATTCTTGAAGGATTTACAACAAAACCGGAGACGAAAATGTCTGATGTCATCGAAGGCCGCCTCAAGGAACTGGGCTTTACTCTTCCCGTAGCGGCAGCACCTGCCGCAAACTACGTTCCGTTCACCATCAGCGGCAATCTTCTTTATGTATCGGGTCAACTGCCGATGGAATCAGGCAAGATTGCGGTGACGGGCCTTGTTGGCCGCGATGTTGACGTTGCAACCGCCCAGCGCGCCGCCGAATTGTGCGCCGTCAACATTCTCGCACAGGTCAAGGCTGCCTTGAACGGCGACCTCTCGAAAATCCGTCGTATCCTCAAGCTGAACGGCTTCGTTGCCTCGGTTCCGGAGTTCGTTGAACAGCATCTCGTCATTAACGGCGCCTCCAATCTCCTCGCCAACGTTCTGGGTGATGCCGGCAAGCACGCCCGCGCCGCCGTCGGCATGGCCTGCCTGCCCTTCAATGCCGCCGTCGAGATCGACGCGATCGTGGAAATCGACGTATGATCCTTAAACTTTCCTGGCTTACCGCCCAGCCCGTCGCCCATCGCGGTTATCATGACCTGAACAAGGTGGTCTGGGAAAACACGCTATCCGCATTTTCGCGCGCCATCGACGCTGGTTTTGCCATCGAATGCGACGTTCAGCTGGCCGCCGATAGCGTACCGGTGATTTTTCACGACGACGACATGGCCCGGCTGACGGGTATCAAGGGCGATGTGCGCGAACATACCGCCAGTGAATTGTCTCTGCTTTCGGTCGGCCAGACCAAGGACCGCATACCGACGCTGAAACAGCTTCTGACGCTATGCGCCGGCAAGGTGCCGCTGGTGATCGAACTGAAAGGACGTCAGGGCGAAGGCGTCGATGACGGGTTTGCCGAAGCGGTGCTGGAAGATCTCGAGGGCTACAAGGGCCAGGTGGCTCTGATGAGCTTCGACCATCACCTCCTCAGAGACCTGAAGGCTGCAGGCTCGCCCTGGCCGCTCGGCCTTACCGCCGAAGGCGCCAAGCCGGAAGACTTCTTCAAACACGACGAGGCGATGCAGATCGGTGTTGATTTCATCTCCTATCATTGGGGTCATTTGCCCAACAGTTTCATCGAGGCGCAAAGAAAACTTGGGCTTCCCGTGATTACCTGGACTGTCAGGGATGAAAATGCGCGCGAGACTACCTATAAATATGCGGACCAGATGACATTCGAAGGTTTCGACCCGAGAGAGAACCCCTCCGCCACGGCATGACAGAAGACTATTCCATACGCGTTGCGCAATCCCTGAGGGATATCGATCCGGACAGCTGGAAACGGCTTTCCGGAACATCACGCAATGTGTCAGGAAAACCGTACAATCCTTTCATTTCCCACGCATTTCTATCCTCGATGGAAGATTCCGGATCGGCCACTGCCAAGACCGGATGGCTTGGGCACCATCTGCTTCTCGAAAACGCGTCGGGCGAACTCGTCGGAGCCGTTCCGGCCTATCTGAAGAACCACAGCAAGGGCGAATATGTCTTCGACCATGGCTGGGCGGATGCCTTTGAGCGAGCCGGCGGCCATTATTATCCGAAGCTGCAATGTTCGGTGCCGTTTACGCCGGCGAGCGGACCGCGGCTGCTGGTATCCGAAACCGAAGACGAGACGCGCTTCAAACCGCTTCTTGCGTCCGGAATTGTCCAGGTGACGGAAAAGATCGGCGTTTCTTCCGCGCATGTCACGTTTCTGGAAGACGCCGACCTATCCGCGCTTCTGCCCCGGGACTTCCTGCACAGGACCGATCAGCAGTTCCACTTCATCAATGACGGCTATAGCGACCACAACGATTTTCTTGATGCCCTTTCATCGCGCAAGCGCAAGGGGCTGAAAAAAGAACGTCGGGCAGCGCTGGAAAACGGCATCGAGATCGACTGGTTGACCGGAAGCGACCTGACAGAGGAGATCTGGGACCAGTTCTTCGCCTTCTACATGGATACCGGCAGCCGCAAATGGGGACGGCCCTATCTGACGCGGGAATTCTATTCGCTGATCGGCGAGCGCATGCCTGACGACGTTCTGCTGGTCATGGCCAGACGCGAGGGACGCTATATCGCCGGTGCAATCAATTTCATTGGCTCGGATGCGCTTTACGGCCGACACTGGGGATGTATCGAGGACCATCCCTTCCTGCATTTCGAGGTCTGTTACCATCAGGCGATCGATTTCGCGCTGTCGAAGGGTTTGAAGCGGGTGGAGGCGGGTGCGCAGGGCGAGCACAAGCTGGCGCGCGGTTATGTGCCGGTCACCACCCATTCAGCGCATTTCATCGTTCATCCGGGTCTGCGCCGCGCGATTGCCGATTATCTTCAGCGCGAGCGCGAAGAGGTCGAACATATTGGCGACTATCTGGAAGACCACACGCCTTTCCGCAAGGGTGAGCGACAGGAACACGAGCCGGATACATAAGGCTGTCGCGATCTTTCAGATTCGCTGCCTACGCTTTATGCCTTTGTTTTGTCGCATGTCGTTATCGCAAAACCGCTACACGCTTTTAGGCGACATGCTTTAGTCCGTTACGAGGAGAGATCACCGATGACCGCCAGCGCCTATGATGACAACAATATCTTCGCGAAAATCCTGCGCGGCGAAATTCCGAGCCACAAGCTCTATGAAGACGAGCATACGCTGGCTTTCATGGATGTGATGCCGCAGGCACCCGGCCATCTTCTGGTCGTTCCCAAAACCGGCTCGCGCAATCTGCTCGATGCCGACCCGCAAGTGCTGGCAAAGACCATTGCCGTGGTGCAGAAACTGGCAGTCGCAGCAAAGGAAGCCTTCGACGCTGATGGCGTCTTTATCGCCCAGTTCAACGAACCGGCGGCTGGCCAGACCGTGTTCCACCTGCATTTCCACGTCATTCCGCGCAAGGAAGGCGAGCCGCTGAAGCCGCATTCCGGCGCTATGGCAGATGGCGAAGTGCTGAAGGCCCATGCGGAAAAGATAAAGGCAGCGCTTGCCTCGTGATGTTTGCCAAGACGCCCACGCGTTTGGCAGAATGGCGGCATCCGCACACCGTCACCCCGGAGCTTATCCGGGGTGCGGCGCGATAAAGTCATTGATCGCGCAATGCTCCTCTCGGCGCAGACGCGCCTTGGCTGGTTGCCGGATCTAGTCCGGCATGACGACCGTGGTGCTTATCATCATTCCACGGGACGGTAGGCATTCCTCTCCGGCCAGGGCCAGCCTTCAAGCACCGCCATATCCGGCCGGAATATCTCCACCTTCAGGGGATAGCACGGGACCGCGTCGCTCGAATGGCTGGCGCCACAATCGCCGCCGGGGCAAGCGGAGAGCGCGCCGATGAGATCAATTTCCGCGAAGAGTTCCAGATAGTCGCCCGGCCGCACGGGGCTTGCCTTCATGAAATACTGATGCGTATCGCGGGTGAAACCCGTGCACATAAAGACGTTCAGAACATCGTGTACATGCGGTTCCGCCTCGCCGAATGACAGGCCTTTGGCCGCGGCGAGCGCATTGGTGAGGTTCGAATGGCAGCAATGGTGATAGTCGCCGCCGCTCAACAGCTTGTTGGTGTAGGGATCGCACCGGGTGCCGATCACATCATGCACGCCACCGCCATCTTCATCCCAGCCATACCATGACAAAGTATCATGGGTGATGGTCGCCATCGGTCGCAGGGACGGCAGATTGCTCCACAGGCGGTTGCCTACGGAAACATGGGTCGCATGCAGGGCGCGGGTTTTGCCGCTGAAAAAGCGCTCCGTCAGATCATGGGCATTCCAGAGATTCAAATCCCCCACCTGCGGGCCTTCGGTGCTGACAATGCGGAAAAAGTGTCCCTTCGGAACATTGAAAGTGCCGCCCTCGCGCGGTGGCACGATGACTTCGTCTATCTTCACCATGGCTTTTTTAGCCTGTTCAAGACGCGCCAGGTCCGGTGTCTGAAGTGTGCCGTTCGGATAAACGACGACGGGACGGACGGCGCGGCGCGCGGTGGCATCAATGGGTTCGGCGGCGGACACGGGGGTCATGAAATCCTCGAATGGATGAAAATGTGACGCGAAATTGCGGCATGAATGGCGTGATGACAAGACGGGTTTTTCTTGCGCTCAGACCAAGTCTGACTTAGCCTCGCAGCATCATGAAACTTCCACCGCTCGCCACCCTCCGCGCGTTTGAAGCTGCGGCCAGAAGGACAAGTTTTTCCCTGGCCGCGCAGGAACTCGGCATGACGGCGACGGCCGTAAGCCAGCATGTGCGCAATCTGGAAACATGGCTCGGCGCGCCGCTTTTCGAGCGCCATGCGAGAGGCGTGAGACTGACGCCGGCGGGTCAGGAATTCGGCATGACGGTTTCGTCCGGCTTGGGGCAGATCGCTTCCGGTGCGGAACGGATCAGCCGGGGCCGCGACCGCATCACCGTTCGTCTGGCCAGCCTGCCTTCGTTGGTGGCGCATTTCCTGACACCCCGCCTGCCCCGTTTCCGCGCGCTCTATCCAGACATACAGGTGTCAATCAGCTATTCCGGCAGGAATGAGACCACGCAGCCCGATCTCAGCATCACCCACGGCCCACGCCCTGCACAAAAAGCCGTGGCGCTTTTCAGTGCCGAGACGCGCCCGACATGCGCACCCGCTTACGCCACGAAATCCGGCCCCTTCGATGATGTCGCAAGCCTGCTGCGGGCCGAATTGCTGCATGACGCCACCGAGACGGCATGGCGGGACTGGCTGGCGACTGCTGGCCTATCCCTGTTCCAGGGCACTGGCCCAATCTTTGCCGACTTCAATCTGCTCGTGACCGCTCTCAAGGCGGGACACGGCATCGGCCTTTGCCCGACAGCGCTTCTTCGCGACGAAATCGCCGACGGTCAATTGACCGTGCTTTTCGATCGGGCGGCCGATGCGGACAAATATTACTGGTTGATTGAAGCAGAAGAGATGACCGCATCAGCTCGGCTCCTGTCGGACTGGCTTGTCGATGAGGCGCGCGAGAGCGGAAACCGGGGCGATTACTCCGCCGCGATGACTTGAGTCGAAGCGGCTGTCGTCTCGTTCGCCCGTTCTCCCACCGACAGCCAATTGAGCAGGCAGGTCGAGGCAGCACAGACCATTGCAAAGGCGATGAGACCACCGAAAATATCAGAAAGATGATGACCGCCCTGAACGAGAACGGCGGGCAACATCAAGAGATTGATCGGTAAGATTACCGCCATGACCAACCAGTGACGCGGAACGAACCAGACGGACATCGCCGCCATGAAGGTGTGGAACGATGGGAAACTGATTAAACCTAAAACGTTTCGCGGAGATATATACGCTACTCCCTCCTGACCCAGCCTTATGGTCTCACGACCGTACGCAGGATCAAGTGCGATGGGAATGGTTTCCAAAACCCATTGTGGGAGTTCGTTATATGCTGCGGCTCCGTAGGTTGGAAAAAAAATCCAGAAGATGATGCTCGTAAAGGCCCCAAGCACCCCTGTTACCAGAAACTGGTGCAGCATCCGGTCCTTGCCGGTAAAGCCGAGAATTATGATTATTGCCAAAAGCTGTGGCAACGACGTCGCGTAGACCAGAAACAGGATTTTCCCGATCCATGGGTATGTTGCAGCCCATATGACGATGCCTGTCCAGCTATAACCGAAGGCCGCGTCCACGCGGAAAAGCAGGTGATCGATTGCCCGGAAAGAGACGGGCAGAAACATGTAGTTAAAGACGGACGCGACAAGCGTAAACAGAATGAACAGTCCACCAGAAATCAGAGCGGCGGCTATGCGCAGATCGCGGCCGCTTGTGCGATAGAACTGACCGAGGAGAAAAATGCCGGCACCCGCGAGTCCGCATAAAAAATATCCGGCGTAATCGACATTAATACCTTTGGCAAAGATCAATACTGTATCTGTTAAGAACAAGATGGCGACAAAGCCAAGTACAAAACGTTCTGCCGCAAATAGTCGCATTGAATTGACGCCCCGGTTCAAGCCAGCAGTAAACTAGAGTAGAGCGCTTAATATTCGGATAAGACGAGTACTAAAAACCGAGCACAAACAACCCGGCTGCCAAAAGTGCGATGGGCACAGCTACGCCGACAATGACACGCTGGCCGGCGGCCAGGAACGCTGTGAAACCGAGTGCTGCCGCGCCGATGCGTAGCCATAGCGGTGAAGCTTCAAGCGTTCCGGTTGGAAAGACGATCAGCTTGGCGGTGACGGCCATCACGAGCGCGGTGGCGACTGCCCTCACCCAGTATAGCGCCTCGGAATCCTCCTTCAGCCGGTTGCCGGCGAGCACGCCGAGCCAGCGCCAGAGATCGGTCGCCAGCCAGCCGGCAATGGCGATGAAGAGATAGGGCGCCCACCACTGTTCGGTCATCATGGTTCGCTCTCCGGTGAGACGGGAATGATCTTTCGACGAAAGACAAAACGGTCGATCAGATAAGCCACCGTGCCGCCACCGATCCCGGCATAGAGAATGTCGAATTCCGGCGCGATTACCGCAAAGACCGGCCCCGCGATCACACCGATGATGAAGGCGACCTTGACGACGGAATGGCGGGCGGTCGCCCAGATCGACGCTATGAAATAGACAGGCGTCAGAAAAAACAGCACGCCTGCGACAAGCGGTGGAAAAGCCGCGACGACGCCGTAACAAAGGCCGACAATGATAGCGTTGACGAGGGTAAGGGTAATGCCGAAACCGGCAAACCACGCAGCCCGTGCTTCGCGCGGTATCTTGGAAAGATTTTGCGTGGCGAAGACCCAGGCGGTGATCGCCACGAAGTGGGAGAGGAACAACAAAATCCATGTCGGCGTTTTTGCGCCACGCATCTCCGGAACGATGGAGGCAACCATGGGCATCATTCGCACCGATGACAGCGTCACCGCCAGAAAACACGCGGCAAGATTGGCGCCGCCGACCATCGAGCCGATCAGGATCATCTTGGCCGGCAAAGCCCAGATAACCAGCGTCATAAACACCGCTTCCCCACGTTGAACGCCCGATTCCAGCGCGAAGGCGCTGAAACCGACGAAGGATGTCATGAGAATGAGCGAGGGCAGCGAGAATATGCCCCGCATTCCCCTGAAAAACCAGCCGCGCAGGGGGATGGTATCGCTGTCTGCTGATTGCATTGCTGGTCCACTAATGCATGTCGTCCGAAAGTGCGCAGCGGTTTCGGAATGACGAGAAAAATAAAGCGCGTTTCACGAATCCGGTAAAATGCGACGCGCTTCAGGCATGAAAATGCCGGGCTTTCGCCCGGCACCGTTTGTCGGTCGGAAGACCGTTATCATTTCTTCTTCGGCACCTTCGGAACCGTATTCGCCTTGCGGCGCGGCTTGCTATCCTCGTCGGGCTTGCTGGCCTCGGCAACCAGAACATCCGCTTCCTCATTGGCAATCGCTGCCTTCGAGGCGGACTTCGCCTTGGCCTTAGACGCCTTGCCCGGAGACTTGGCAGCATTGAGCTCTGCTTCCGGCTTCGGCTTTACCGGCGCTGTTTCCGGCAGAACCTCGAGCTTGAGGCCGTCGGAACCATCATCCTTCTTGCCGACGGTGACGCTGACGACACCGCCCTTCTTGAGCTTGCCAAAGAGGATTTCGTTGGCGAGCGGCTTCTTGATGTGTTCCTGGATCACGCGCGACAGCGGGCGAGCGCCCATCTTTTCGTCGTAACCCTTTTCCGCCAGCCAGGAGATCGCGTCTTCGTGCAGATCGAAGGTGACATTCCGCTCGGAGAGCTGCGTCTCGAGCTGCATGACGAACTTCTGTACCACCTTGTGGATAACGGCAGTCGGCAGCGGCGAGAACGGAATGATCGCATCCAGACGGTTGCGGAATTCCGGTGTGAACAGGCGATTGATGGCCTCTTCATCCTCGCCCGTGCGTCGCGAAGAACCGAAACCGATGGCCGATTTCGCCATTTCGGAAGCACCCGCATTGGTCGTCATGATGAGGATGACGTTGCGGAAGTCGATCTTCTTGCCGTTATGGTCGGTCAGCGAGCCATGGTCCATCACCTGCAACAGGATGTTGTAGATATCCGGATGGGCCTTCTCGATCTCGTCCAGCAACACCACGGAATGCGGATGCTGATCGACGCCATCGGTCAAGAGACCGCCCTGGTCGAAGCCGACATAACCGGGAGGTGCACCGAGCAGACGCGAAACGGTATGGCGCTCCATATATTCCGACATGTCGAACCGCAGCATCTCGACACCGAGCGAGGCGGCGAGCTGCTTGGCCACTTCGGTCTTGCCCACGCCGGTCGGGCCGGAGAAGACATATGAGCCGATCGGCTTGTTCGGTTCGCGCAGACCGGCGCGTGCCAGCTTGATGGCGGTGGCCAGCGCCTCGATGGCGATGTCCTGACCATAAACGACCGAGCGCAGTTCCTTTTCGAGGTTGGCGAGAACCATCTCGTCATCCTTGGAAACGGTCTTCGGCGGAATGCGGGCCATCGTCGCGATGGTTGCTTCGATTTCCCGTTCCGTGATCAGCTTGCGACGCTTGGACGCCGGCAGCAACATCTGCGCCGCACCGGTTTCGTCGATTACGTCGATCGCCTTGTCCGGCAGCTTGCGGTCGGAAATGTAGCGGGCCGACAATTCGACAGCAGCCTTGATCGCTTCGTTGGAATATCTGAGGTGATGATAATCCTCGAAGTAGGGCTTCAGGCCCTTCATGATCGCGATAGCATCATCGATCGACGGCTCGTTGACGTCGATCTTCTGGAAGCGACGCACCAGCGCGCGGTCCTTCTCGAAGAACTGGCGATATTCCTTGTATGTGGTCGAACCGATGCAGCGGATCGCGCCAGACGACAGCGCCGGCTTCAACAGGTTCGATGCATCCATTGCGCCGCCGGAGGTCGCACCCGCACCGATGACGGTGTGGATTTCGTCGATGAACAGAACTGCGCCGGGATATTCCTCGAGCTCCTTGACGACCTGCTTCAGGCGTTCCTCAAAATCACCACGATAGCGGGTTCCGGCCAGAAGCGTGCCCATGTCGAGCGAGAAGATCGTATCGTTGGCCAGCGCTTCAGGCACCTTGCCTTCAACGATACGCTTGGCCAAACCTTCGGCGATCGCCGTCTTGCCCACGCCCGGATCGCCCACATACAGCGGGTTGTTCTTGGAGCGGCGGCAGAGGATCTGGATGGTGCGGTTGACTTCCTCATGACGGCCGATCAACGGGTCGATCTTGCCGTTTTTCGCCTTTTCATTGAGGTTGACGCAATAGGCCTTCAGCGCATCCTGCTGTTTCTTGGCGGATGAGCCTTCTTCCTCGGGATTGCTGCGTGCAGCCTTGGGGTCGGCCTCCGGCTCGTCTGCGCCACGAGGAGCGCGGGTCTGCGACGTGCCCGGACGTTTGCCGATGCCGTGGGAGATATAATTGACCGCATCGTAACGGGTCATTTCCTGCTCCTGCAGGAAATAGGCAGCGTGGCTTTCGCGCTCGGCGAAAATGGCCACAAGCACGTTCGCTCCGGTCACTTCCTCGCGACCGGACGACTGAACATGAATGACAGCCCGCTGGATAACCCGCTGGAAGCCGGATGTGGGCTTGGAATCCTCGTCATAACCGGTCACGAGGTTGGTCAGTTCGTTGTCGACATAATCGCTGACAGTCTTGCGCAGCGCATCGAGATCGACATTACAGGCGCCCATCACGGCAGCGGCATCCGCGTCGTCGATCAGCGCCAGAAGGAGATGTTCCAGCGTCGCATATTCGTGGTGACGCTCATTTGCAAAGGTCAGTGCCTGGTGCAGCGCCTTCTCGAGACTTGGGGAAAAAGTTGGCACGTTGCGATCCTCATTTCTTTTCCATGACGCATTGCAGCGGATGCTGGTGCTGTCGGGCGAAATCCATGACCTGGCTTACTTTCGTCTCTGCGACCTCATATGTAAACACCCCACATTCTCCTACGCCGTGCTGGTGCACGTGCAGCATTATGCGGGTCGCCGCTTCGCGATCCTTCTGGAAAAAACGCTCCAGAATATGAATGACGAACTCCATTGGAGTGTAATCGTCATTCAGTAAAAGAACACGGTACAAATTCGGTCTTTTCGTCTTTGGCTTGACGCGGGTTATAACGGACGTTCCGCGGTTCGTACCGCCGTCTTCCCCGTCGCCCTCGCCCTGCATGTAGATCGGCTCAGCGATCATCTTTCATCATTCTCCAAACCGTTCTCAAACCGGCAGTCATCACCAGGAGGGAGAACTTCGCCTCTACATATCTAGGTCGTTAAGATCGGATTTTAAGCCCCCTGTGAAACGGTGCAATCACTATTGCGTTTGCGAAGAGGCAAACCTTGGGAAAAACAGGGGTCTTGCAACAGCACTGCTGGAAAGCGCGGTGCTATCCGGCTTTCCTGACGTGGTTTCAGCCTTGACGCCAAGCGCCTGCAAGGGAATCGCGAGCAACAGCGGACCTAATCTCACGCCCGCGCCATCCACCGTCATTCCTTGTTGTCGAGCATTTCGCGAACGGCGATCGCCAGCTGTTTCAGCGAGAAGGGTTTTGGCAGGAAGCCGAACTTGGCATCCGCCGGAAGGTTTTTCGCAAACGCGTCCTCGGCATAACCAGAAACGAAGATGAATTTCAGGTCGGGATAGGATTTGCGCAATTCCCTCAGGAGTGAAGGACCGTCCATCTCCGGCATGACGACGTCGGACACGACGATATCGACCTTGCCTTCCAGCTCTTCCATCACCTCCAGCGCCTCGACACCCGAACCCGCCTCATGAACGGTGTAACCACGGGTTTCCAGCATGCGCTTGCCGCCGCGCCGCACTGCCTCCTCGTCCTCCACCAGAAGCACGACGGCGGAGTTGCCGGTCAGATCCAGCGGCTCTTCCTTCACCGGTTCGGGCAGAGCCACAGGGGCGAGTGCCGCTTCACCCGGCTGCTGGCCCGGAACGTGCACCACTTCCACCACGTGGCGCGGCAAATAGATGCGGAACGCAGTGCCTTTGCCCACTTCCGATTCGGGATAGATGTAACCGCCGGACTGCTTGACGATGCCATAGACCATCGACAGGCCGAGACCGGTGCCCTTGCCGACATCCTTGGTGGTGAAGAACGGCTCGAAGATTTTGTCCATGATCTCCGGCGGAATGCCGGTTCCGTTATCGGCGACTTCCACCATGACCATGTCTTCCGCCGGGACTTCCGGCCGACCGAGCGCTGCGGCTTCATCCGCATCCACATTGCGCGTGCGGATGGTGATCTTGCCGCCATCGGGCATGGCATCACGCGCGTTGACGCAAAGATTGATCAGCACCTGCTCAAATTGCGACAGGTCGGTCTTCACCGGCCAGAGATCGCGGCCGTAATCCACTTCCAACTTGACATTCGTGCCGGAAATCAACCGGTCTACCAGCATGCGCAGGTCGCCGATAACGTCGGTCAGGTTGAGGATGGCCGGGCGCATCGTCTGTTTGCGCGAGAAAGCGAGAAGCTGTCGCACTAGCACCGCCGCGCGGTTGGCGTTGCGCTTGATCTCCATCAGGTCGGCGAAGCTCGGGTCTGCGGGCCGGGCCTGCAACAGCAGATGGTCTGATGACAACAGGATCGCAGTCAGCACATTGTTGAAATCGTGGGCGATGCCGCCTGCCAGCGTGCCGACGGCGTTCATCTTCTGCGTCTGCGCCATCTGGGTTTCGAGCGCCTTCTGCTCCGTCACTTCGATCGCATAAACGATTGCCACCTCTTCGGGCGCCTCGTCGTCCTGATCGATGACGGCATTGACGTAGAAACGGAAATGGCGGCCCTCGTCGCTCGGATGGCGGGAATCGAACGGGGCGATATCGCCCTGCCGGTCCTTTGCCTCGGCCAGCGCCTGCTCAAGCCTGGGTTTCTCATTGTCGTGGATGATAGCTTCGAGGGCAACGCCGCGATCGATATCGTCACGCCCGACGACGCCGGAGAACAGCTTGAGGAATGGCGCGTTGATACGAAGAATGCGGCCTTCGCCGTCGAGCGAGGCAATGGCCATCGGCGTATTGTTGAAGAAACGCGTGAAGCGCATGGCGGACGAGGATTCCGTATCCTCCTGCCCTTTCGGACGCATCAGAACAATCGTCCGGCTTTCGCCGGGCGCGCCGTCTTTCGAGGTAACCTGATGCACGAGGCGGGCAGGCATGCTCTGGCCGTTGACCCGGCGCATGTCGAGATCGAGAATCTCGGTGCGCTTGGCTGAACCCTGCGGATGGACGGATTCGATCAGCGCCATACCCTCGCCGGCGACGATGTCCGACACAGTCATCGAACCGGGCGAAAATTGCGCGAGATCGATGCCGAGCCATTCGGACAGGGTGGCGTTCAGATAAACGATCTCACCCTTGCGACCTGCGGAAAAGAAACCGGCCGGCGCATGGTCGAGATAGTCGATGGCGTTCTGCAATTCGCGGAAGAAGCGTTCCTGATCTTCCCGCTCAGGCGTGATGTCGGCGATCTGGAAGACGTGCAGCGCCTCGCCGCCCGCATCCTTCAGCACCCGACCTTTCAGCCGGTACCAGTGCGGCCCGCCGGAAGTGGCCTCCCCGAGCGGCTTGAGCAGACGGAACTCCTCGTAACCGTCACGCCCCTCCCGCAAAACATTGATGAGGCGATAGAGCGCCTCGGTCGATTCCCGGCTGCGCGAGAGCAGCGTCTCCAGGCTCTGAATATCGCTCGCCTTCGTGGTGCCGCTCATCCGGCAATAGGTGGCGTTGGCGTAGACCATATGCCCCTTGGCATCGGTGATCAGCGTGCCGTCCGGGTGCGCCGACAGGAAACGGCGGGCCAGCCCGTCCGATTGCGACTGCGGCATGACCTCGATGAAACCGATGATCGACGACACCAGAAAAAAGATACCCATCATCGCCAGCACGCCGAGAATGCCGAGCACGATTTCGTTTTCCAGCGAATCCTTGAAATAGACGAAAGCAGCGGCGGCGGCGATGAGCACCAGCGCCAGCAGCAGAATCCGCAGAACCGTGCCGGAACGGGCACGCCTGTCCACCAGCGGAAGGTCGTTGTCGCTTGTCTCGCGCACCCGTGTCATCTTGGCCTCGCAGTCCTGCAGGTCGTCATTCGGTCAGCCCTATTTCCTCAACGGAATCGGGCAGTAGAATTTCTTGTAGCAACTCGCTTGACCGTCAAAAAGCTCCGCTGCACCACAAAGGCTTAAAATCGCACAGAGAAACGGCCCTAAAGAGGCGCAAATGCCTCAGAAGCCTATTTTGCGGCTGCAGGTCAGCGCTTTAACCTGGCATTGAATGCGCGGCGCGGAGCAGACGATATTGCCATCCGCAACCGCGCAAACCGAGCATCCATCCGTGAAATCGATACAGGATGGATTGTCTCTTACGAACTCAATCATGTTCGCAGGATTTTCGGACGCCTTGTCATCCGCCGTCTCGGCCTGAGCGGGAAAAACAGATCCCGGCAACCCAAATAAAACAACAAAAATGAAAACTCTTACCGGAAACCCGTCAACCAGCAATTTCGCAAGCATTTACAATCGCTCCTTCGAAGAGAGAATTGCAACCTTCATTGCTCCCCGGCATTGAAGGGAAAGATATGACACTTTGGTGGCGCCCGGCCAGCCGATGAGACGATCCTGGGGACGAAATGAATAAACCTTGTATCACGCTTAAAAAAATCGTCTTTTCCTGCTTGACGTTCACATTATAAGAACCACGGCAATATTAATTGCACGAAAAAATCTGAAGGGATGATCTCCATGATGGAAGATTTTATCGGCACCTATGGAAACAATCTCATCGTCGCCGTCGTCGGTGTCGGTCTAGCCCTGCTTGTTCTGGCAATTGTTCTCTGGATACTGCGCAGGCGCGGCGGGGCGGCCCCGTTTATCCGTGGCGGTCGCAACCGGCAGCCGCGCTTGCAGGTTCTCGATGCGACGGCGGTGGACGCCCGGCGCCGTCTGGTGCTGGTGCGCCGCGACAATGTCGAGCATCTTGTCATGATCGGCGGTCCAACCGATATCGTCATCGAGAGTGGTATCGGCGCGATCCCAATCGTCAGGGAAGTGCGCGAACCGCAGGAAGCGGAACTCAAGGCGCTGCCGCGTCAGGACAGCGAACCTAAAAGGGCTGAACCGCCGATCCCTCGCGAAAGCCGCCCAGCTTTGCCACAGCAGCCAATCGCAGCGGCATCTCCAGCCTCCTTGCCGGAAGAGCCCGTAAAGCAGCCGCAGCGGCCGGACCCGCCCGCCCCGGCTGCTCGTCCAGCACCCACCCCTGCACCGGCCGCATCGCTGCCACCACGTCCGTCTACGCCGCCGCAACCGGTATCCACGCCCATGACGGCACGCGAGCCCGTTGCACCGATAAGACCTGTCGCCCCGGAAAGGGATACTACCCGTCCTGCGCCACCACCGGCATCGGTCATTGCGGCACCGGCCGCCGCTGTTCTGCCTCTCGCCGCCGCATCGCTCGACATGCCCGCCGAGCGACCGGAACAGCGTCGCCCTGATCCCTTCGCGCCGGCTCCTCTACCCTCGGCGCCGCCCGCACCGCCTGTCCAGGCAACGGCTCCTGAAGAACGGCCGACGGTCGTTGCCCCGCCGGTTTTTGCCGCGCGCGAACCGGTCATCGACCAAACGAATGCCGCAGATTTTCTGGATGCCGCGCGCGAGCGCGTTCTACCCGGGCTGAAACCGGGGCAAGATGCGCCTGCGCCCTTTGCGCCAAAGCCCGAAAATCCGCCCGTCGTCTCCGCTAACGCCGAGCCGAAATTTTCCGATGACCTTGCCAGCGATTTCGAAAGCTTTCTTGAGGCGGAGATCGCCAAGAGCAAGGATGCGGATAGCGAACAGGCAGTCGCCGCTGCTGCGGAAAAGCCAAAAACCGAACCCGTCTCGCCGCCTGTTACCGGTGCAACGCCGGATGGCGACATGCAGAAGGAAATGGCGCGTATTTTCGGCGAACTTTCCGTTACCCGCGACCGCTGACAGGTTCACATCTGTCGGCAGACAGACATTCAAAACAAAAAAAGGGCGCGGAAACAAATCCGTGCCCTTTGTCATTTTGGTTTTGTTCATTGGCCGGCTCGCCGAAGCGCCCGGAGCAACGCTGCGCCTTATTCGTCGCGGTAGACTTTTTCACGACGCTCGTGACGTTCCTGCGCCTCGATGGACAGGGTCGCTATCGGTCGTGCGTCGAGGCGCTTGAGGCCAATAGGCTCACCCGTTTCTTCACAGTAACCGTAAGTGCCGTCATCAATCCGCTGAAGGGCAGAGTCGATCTTGGAGATCAACTTGCGCTGGCGGTCACGGGCGCGAAGTTCGATCGCCCGGTCAGTTTCCGAAGATGCCCGATCGGCTAGGTCGGGATGGTTGGCGCTTTCTTCGGCGAGATGTCCGAGGGTCTCGCGCGCTTCTCTCAGGATGTCGTTTCTCCAGGCCACCAGCTTCGCGCGGAAGTAGGCACGCTGGTTTGCATTCATGAACTCGTCGTCTTCCGAGAGCACATATTTGCTAAGATCGATCTTCTCACTCAACGCGATTCTCCTCGAAGAACATCTCAATGCGGCGGTGTATACTCCAATGATATAGGCTGATTCAAGTCTACAGATCAGTTTTCAGGCATTTTTAAAACTGACACAAAAATCATCTAAATGACTAATTTTTATCCTTTATTCGTATTCAAGCGATCTCTTCTTAAATCACTTAAACGCGACTTACCAACAGGAAAGAGGACTTGCGGTCATGCAACCCTATCCTGTAGCATTCCTCCATTGCCTCCCATTCGAACGTCGGTCCCCGCCCTTGACAGCATCTTCTCCGAGCCGAGTGTATCTTTTGCGCCACGCCAAGGCCGCCTGGGCGGCACCGGGAGAACGCGATTTCGACCGGGGATTGAACGAGGCCGGTTTTGCCGAGGCGGAGATCATCGCCGACCTTGCCGCCGACCGGCGCTACCGCCCGGACATGCTCTTGTCCTCCACGGCCACGCGCTGCCGACAGACCACGCAGGCCTGGCAGCGGGCCTTCAACGAGGGCATCGACATCGTCTATATCGACGAAATGTACAATGCGCGCAGCGAAACCTATCTTTCTCTCATCGCCGCGCAAACGGACGCACAGTCCGTGATGCTGGTCGGGCACAACCCCACAAGGGAGGCGACGCTGGAGGCGATGATAGGCGAGGACCTGCTGCATGCCGCCCTGCCCTCCGGTTTTCCGACATCCGGTCTTGCGGTTCTCGATCACGACGACAGTGCCGGGAATGGTAAAAATCGCTGGCGGCTGGTCGATTTTCTCTCGCCCGGCAAATAGCCGCAGCAGCGTGCGACCAATGCGTTGCCGAAGCCGGACTCGTTGAAAATCCATTGGCGCGCTTCTTTTTTGGGCAATCGTCCCTTCCTATATTGCAGCTGTGACCGTGAAAAATAGCTGGGAAACTGCCATTGCCGCCTTCTCTTACGTCCCTGACAGACAGTGCGCTCATTGCATTCGACAATCTGGCCGACCGTGCGAGCACCCTTACAAATCCGACATTGCGGCTTGGCGTCACCGGTCTTTCGCGGGCGGGCAAGACGGTTTTCATCTCCTCGCTCGTCCACAATCTTCTGAATGGCGGTCGTCTGCCGCTGTTTGAGGCCATGCGTTCCGGGCGCGTCTCGAATGTGCGTCTGGAGCCGCAACCGGACGATGCCATTCCCCGGTTTCAGTATGAGGACCATATTCAAGCTCTGGTACGCGACAGGCTCTGGCCGGATTCGACACGGGCAATCTCTGAACTGCGGATCACGCTCGACTACCAGAGCGCCAGCGGTTGGGGCCGTTGGTTTTCCGCAGGTAAGCTCTCCATCGATATCGTCGATTATCCCGGCGAATGGCTGCTCGACCTGCCGCTGCTTTCGCAGGACTACAAGAGCTTCAGCGACAGTACCGTCGCGCTGGCGCAAAATGGCATCCGCGCCGAACTCGCGCAGGAGTGGTTGGCAATAGCCTCCTCGCTCGACATCAATGCGCCCGCCGACGAGATAACGGCGCGACGCCTCGCGGAAAGCTTCGCCGCCTATCTGAAGGCCTGCAAATCCGACGAGCGGTCGCTCTCCACCTTGCCGCCTGGCCGTCTGCTGATGCCGGGGGATCTCGAAGGATCACCGGCGCTGACCTTTGCGCCCCTGCCGGGCCTGACAGACGACAAGGCACCAAAGGGGTCGCTGCGCGCCATGATGGAGCGGCGCTACGACGCCTACAAGGCAATCGTGGTAAAACCCTTCTTCCGCGAACATTTCGCCCGCCTCGACCGGCAGATCGTGCTGATCGACACTCTTCAGGCGGTCAATCGCGGCCCGGAGGCGGTGCAGGATCTGGAACGGGCGCTGGGCGATGTTCTCGCCTGTTTCCGCCCTGGCACCAACAGTCTTTTGTCATCGCTGCTGGGCCGGCGCATCGACAAGGTGTTGATTGCCGCTACCAAGGCCGACCACCTGCATCATGAAAGCCACGACCGGCTGGAACGGCTAACCCGCCGTCTGGTGGACCGCGCCATCACCACCATCGGCATGAATGGTGCCGGTATCGAGGTCATGGCACTGGCTTCGGTGCGCGCTACGCGGGAAGCAAGCGTGAGACAGGACGGCCACGAGCTTCCGGTCATCGTCGGCACACCGATGGCGGGTGAAACCATCAACGGCGAGATATTTGACGGCAACCGTAAAACGGCGATCTTTCCCGGCGACCTGCCCGAAGACCCGGAGCCGCTTTTCCGCAGCATCGACAGGGATGGCGACAAGGCGACGTTGCCGGACGTCAATGTCGTGCGTTTCCGCCCCCCCAATATCGATGAACCGGGCAGCGGCGGCATCCGGCTTTCCGTTCCCCACATAAGGCTCGACCGCGCCATGCAGTTCCTGTTTGGAGACAAGCTCGCATGAAGGCTCCCACACCAAACGATCCGCAGGCACGCCGCCCGGCGGCTTTCACGCTCGAAACCGAAGAAACGGCAAGCGCAACCGTCGCGCAAAAACGCGCACCGCGCAGCTTCGACACCGAGATTTCCCTGACGCCCGATGAGGATGATCCATTTTTAGCACCTGAAGAGACGGATGCCGCCGCATTGCCGGTGGCCGTGCCGAAGAAAAGCCGCTTCTCCTTCGGCAAGCTCGCGCTTGGTGCACTCGGCGTGCTGTTCTCGCTGGCCTTCGGGCTCTGGGCGGATCAGCTTATCCGCAATCTCTTTTCCCGCTCCGACTGGCTGGGTTACACGGCGAGCATTGCGCTCCTTGTTGCGCTTTTTGCCGTCCTCGTTCTGGTCGGACGAGAAGTGTTCGGCATCATGCGGCTCAACGCCGTCCAATCGCTGAAAGCCGATGCGGAGACGGCCAGCCTCGACAAGAGCCCGAAACCCGCCCGCGCCATCGTTACCCGCCTCAATGCAGTTCTCTCCCACCGCGCCGAAACGGCCAAGGGGCGCGCCGCACTCAAGGACACCGAAAACGACGTGATCGACGGGCCGCATCTGATCGAGCTTGCCGAACGCGAATTGCTGGTGCCGCTCGACCGGCAGGCCCGCGCGCTGATCCTCAACTCCTCCAAACGCGTCTCCGTCGTTACCGCCGTCAGCCCACGCGCCGTGGTCGATCTCGCCTATGTGCTGTTCGAGGTCACAAGGCTGGTGCGCGCCATGGCGGAACTTTACGGCGGCCGGCCGGGCACGCTCGGCATGCTCAGGCTTTTGCGTGACGTCGTCGCCCATCTCGCGGTCACAGGTTCGATCGCCGTCGGTGATGGGCTTGCCCAGCAGGTTCTCGGTCACGGGCTTGCCTCAAAACTCTCCGCACGCCTGGGTGAAGGTGTCATAAACGGTCTGATGACGGCACGAATCGGCATTGCGGCGATGGATCTGTGCCGCCCGCTACCCTTCAAGGCGGTAAAGCGACCCGGCATAGGTGATTTCATGTCTGACCTCACGCCCGATCTTGGTGGCGGAAAAACCGGTCAAAAAGCCTGATCAGCCGGACTTGTACGGCTCAAAAGGTTACGGACGAAGCTGTAAATAAAGCCGAAATAAACCAAGCATTAACCATTCCGCCGGTAGATTGCCGCTTATCGAACAGGCTTCTTCGCCGGGGAAAGTATCATGTATTCGCGCTTCTTTTCGCTTGTGGGCGGACTTGCCGCCATATTGTCCGTCAGCGGCAGCTTTGGCCTGTCTGACGTCCATGCCGCATCGCGCGATCGCGACGACGTGTTTTTCCGTTCCGTTGCCGGAAGCTGGAAAGGTCCGGGCGAAATCGTCGCCGGCAAGTACAAGGGCACCAAGTTCACCTGCGACCTGACGGGCGAGCCGCTCGACGACAAGCAGACGGGCATCAAGCTCGCCGGCACCTGCCGCGTCGGCGTCTTCAGCCAGCCCATGTCCGCGGTCATCAGCCAGAAGGGCGGCTCTTACGAGGGCAAGTTCCTCGACGGCGCCGAAGGCAAGGGACTGGACATCATTTCCGGGCAGGTCAGCGGTGACAAGGTCGTTGTGGGCATCAATCGCGCCAAGCTCAACGGTGCCATGGTCGCCCGCGTCTCGAACGACAATTCGATGAACATCACCATTTCCGTCAAGGTCGCCGACCAGATGATCCCGGTTATCGGCGTCACACTCGCGCGCGACATCGATCAGATCGCCGTCGGTTCGATCAAGCCGTAAAACCCGCGACCTTTTCAGCCATCGCCAAGCGGGAGTGTCCACCACTCCCGTTTTTCGTTTGCGCTGATGATGCCGGTTTTATCCGCCTGCCGCAGCCATTCCCGCACGGGCTTGCCCCGGACATCGAGATCGGGTGCGATATCGGCTAGCGGCATCAGCACGAAGGCACGATCCGTCATGCGCGGATGCGGCACTTCAATGCTTTCCGTAACGACAACTTCATTACCATAGGTCAGCACGTCGATATCGATGGTGCGTGGCCCCCAGCGCTCCGTTCTGACCCGTTTCATGCCCTTTTCGATATCGAGGCACAATTGCAGCAGCGCGGGTGCTGAAAGCGAGGTTTCGACCAGCGCACAGCAATTGAAAAAATCCGCCTGGTCCGTCTTACCCCAGGGCGGCGTGCGATAAAGCCCGGAGACAGACAGCACCCGGCAATCGCCGTGCGCATCCAGTTCGCGCAAGGCTCTGGCCATTGCAGCCGCAGGGTCACCGATATTCCCGCCAAGGCCTAGTGCGGCAACTGTTATCCTGTCAGGCACGGTGTTCAACACTCACCTGCGCATAGTCGAGAATGCCGGGAACCGGCGCAGAGGGCTTGCGAACCGTGATACGCAGCCAGACAATCTGCGGATAACGCGCGCGCAGGGCCTTGGCGATATCGTTGGCGAGGGCCTCGATCAGGTAGCGACGCTGGCCGACGACGATCTTTTCGATAACGGCGAAGGCGACGCCATAATCGACGGTATTTTCGATATCGTCGGTTTCGAGCGCGTCACCCGCTTCAACCTCCATCTCGGCATCGACGAAAAAGCGCTGGCCCAGCACCTCCTCCTGCTCGAGAAGGCCATGACGGGCGAAAAAGGAACAGTTTTTCAGAATAATGGTGTAGCGGCTCATCGCATCGCCTCCATGGCGGGGTTATACCGGAATAGCCGGCCTCTTTTAAGGCATGCGGCACTCCGGCATCTATTGATCTATGCATCGGGCCTTGCCGACGCTTTGGCAAGAACCGCGTCGGCAATTGCCAAAGCGTCGCGTGTTACGGCGACATTGTGCACGCGAAAAATCGCGGCACCCGCCAGCCTGAGGATCACTGTCGTCGCTGCTGTTCCGATATCGCGTTCTTGGGCCGCATCCCTGCCCGTCAGCGACCCGATGAACCGCTTGCGCGACGTCCCGGCCAGAACAGGCAGGTCAAACGCGGCAAGTTCGCCAAAGCGCGCCATCAGCTCGACATTTTCACGCTCGTCCTTGGCAAAACCGAAACCGGGATCGAGCACGATGGCGTCGCGGGCGATTCCCGCAGCTTCCGCCATCTCAAGCGAACGATTGAGGAATTCGAACTGATCCTCGATAACATCGGCGCGCTTCTGCCTGTCGCGCCCGGTATGCATGATGCAGACGCCCGCGCGCGCGGCGGCAACCACACCCGCCATGTTCCCGTCCTTCTGCAGGCCGAAAACATCGTTGACGATATGGGCGCCCGCCTCGATCGCCAGCCTTGCCGTGGACGCGCGGTAGGTGTCGACGGAAATCAGGACATCCGTCTCGCGACGGAGCCGTTCGATAACCGGCAGCACGCGATCCTGTTCCTCACCCTCGGTCACCTCGGCCGCGCCCGGGCGGGTGGATTCGCCGCCGACATCGATGATATCCGCCCCCTCCTCGACACAGGTCAGGGCATGGGAAAAAGCCGCATCAACGGCAAGATAACGGCCGCCATCCGAAAAGGAATCGGGCGTCGCATTGACGATGGCCATAATACGGCCACGTCCATCAAGTTTCAGGGAGCGACCATGGGCCGCTTGCCACACATTGCTGCCGGCTGTTATCACGTAACACGCGCCTTTCGGGAATAACGGAGTGTTATGCCAATTCTTATAAGTTTCGCTCCGCCTATGCAGCAAACGTTTTTCAAGTTCAACCGGAAGGCCGGGTTATGACCATATCTTCACGTGCTCTTTGCGCCGTTTTCGCAGGCGCATTAGCCTTTTCCATGCCCGGATCGGCCTTTTCCGAAACCATCGTCAGCAAGACCTATTCCTATTTTTCGATCAGCGGTAAAACCGCCGCTGACCTCGACAAGCAGCTTTCCAAGCATGGCCCGCTGACGCGCAACACCGGCGCACGCCATCCCGGTGCCACCGAGATCAAATTCGGCGGCGAACTCACCTATGTCGAGAAAAACGGCATGTGCAGCGTTGGGAGCACTAAGGTGTTGCTGAACACCCGTATTCTCCTGCCGCAATGGAAAAACCGCCGCCGCACCACGGCGGAACTGGCCTTCATCTGGGATACGTTGCTTGCAGATATCAAGCGCCACGAGGAACGGCACGCGGAAATCGCCCGCACCCATGCCCGCTCGCTCGAAAGGCAACTGACGGCGCTTCGTCCGCAAAAAGACTGTGAAACGCTACAGGCAATGGTCGGCAAGATCACCCAGACCGTCATGGACGAGCACGACAAGGATCAGTTGAGGTTCGATATCGTGGAATCGAAAAACTTCGACGCGCGCATGACCCGGCTTTTGAAGAACCGGATTGAACAGGGCCAGAACCGGCGCTGAGCCGCCTTTCCGCCCATACTCCCCTGGACGCGAAACGCAACGCTAACATCACGTTACGTCATGTTCGATATCACCCGTGACTTCTCGTCATGGTGCGGTCGACGAGACTCATTGTAGCTTGTTCACATGGTTTTTAACGGTGGTGATCCGCAGGGGTCCGGCGTTCAAAACCACCTCCGGTTCTCCCGGTGCGCACTTGAGGCTCGCAGGTGTTTCCTCCCTCGCTTGCATGCTGCGTACCCGCCTCGCCCCGCTCCCCGCTAACAGGTGAGCGGGGCTTTTTCTGTGGCATATAATGCGGCTTGCCGTCAGCCCTGACGTTCGGGAACGTGAACGACTAGGCCGTCAAGCTCGTCCTTCATCTTGATCTGACAGGAAAGACGCGAGGTCGGGCGTACTTCGAAGGCGAAGTCCAGCATGTCCTCTTCCATCGGCTCGGGTCCGCCGACGCGCTCCGCCCATGCGTCATCCACATAGACATGACAGGTCGCACAGGCACAGGCGCCGCCGCATTCCGCATCGATGCCAGGTATGGAGTTGCGCACGGCATTCTCCATTACGGTGGAACCGTTGCTTACGTCGAGTTCATGGGGCGTGCCGTCAAAGGCAACAATGGTCAGTTTTGTCATGCCGGAGATCCAAAATGGTGTCTAAGAACTGTTCTAAACAAACACATAGAAAGGCCGGTTCGCCTTGGCAACCCGCTTCTCGCAGGCGCCAAGGGCAACCGGCCCTGTAAAACAGACTGGATTCGCCTTAACGGCAGAGCTTGAGGATGAAATTTTCCGCTTCGACAATCGCTGCCGCAAGTCTGGCTACAGCAGCGCTATCGTTGCCCTTGTCCTCCACTGCCGCCGCCGCCGTGGAAACGGTGGAGGCACCAACCGCCTGCGCGGCCCCCTTCAGACGATGGGCAGTTGCCTTGACGGTCTTGTCGTCAGCGCCGGCCATTTCATGCAGGGCAGCACGGGCGTTACGGCTGAAGAGTTGCAGCACCTCGATTTCAAGTTCCTTGTCGCCCATCGTCTGGCGGGCGAGATGTTCGAAATCGATTGGTCTTGTCGCGGCGGCCGGCGCACCACCAAAATTATCCGGAGCTTCGAAAGCAATACTGACGGCTGCCATATCTGAAATTCCTTTGTCTCGCCGTTTCCTGTTTCGTGTCACATCTGTGTCGTATTTACGCATTGAAGCCGGTGCTATCAGCTTAAATTACGGCGTGACGCGGGCGAAAATCTTCTGCTATGGTTAATTTATGTTAAACTTATGCGAAACAAGGCGTTCAGCGTGAAACTCAGGTTTAAAAACTGTTAAAAAGCCGACACTTCGCTGCTGCGGCAAACCCGCATTAATTGTTTCGAACACCTAAATGTGTCACTACGGTACTGCCGTTCCGACGAGGCTTATGCTCAAGCTTTGTTATTCCGGCACAGTGATGTAATTTCGCCCGAAAGCTGGACCACCAGCAATTCGGGATTGGTAATGGCGGAATTGTTCTCTTTAACGGGATAATGTTCCGCTGGCATGATGGCGGCAGTCCATTTGCGGGTCGCAGATGGTCAAACGGCATGAAGCCGGGCGTATGTGTAACGAGGCGTAACCGCATGGCGAATAACAAGATCAGCGACTCTGTCGACGAGACTGCATTTCAGGCGTTGGAAGACGCCCTGCAGCTTGGTGCTTTCGAAGACAAGCCGGAATCGCGGAAGACGACAGCGCCAAAGCAGCCGGAGGCCAGATTGAAGGAAGCAAGCAGACAGACCCCTGCTCCCGAGGCCGCGCGCGCGCCAGTCGAACAGGCGCCCAGATCCCCCAATCTGGAAGCTGCCAACGACGGCTCCAAGCGCAGCCCGGCCATGATCCTGAAATCGCTCGAAGGCGGCTCCATCGGCGGCGCGCTCAGAAACGCGACAATCATGTCGGTGATCTGGGCGCTCGGCGGCCTCGGCATCGCGCATCTTATCTACGGCAGTGCACTCTGGAACATCGGCTCGGTTGCCGATCTCGCCGCAATACCTGGGCTGATGGCGATCGTCGTCGGCATCGTCGTTCCGATCATGCTGTTCTTCGCCTTCGCGATCATGATGGCGCGTGCCCGCGATCTGCGCAACGCTGCCCGGTCGATGGCAGAAGTCGCCCTTCGTCTTGCCGAACCCGAAACTGTCGCCTCCGACCGGATCATGTCCGTCGGCCAGGCGGTTCGCCGAGAAGTCTCGGCCATGAACGATGGCATCGAGCGCACCATTGCCCGCGCGACGGAACTCGAAACGCTCGTCCATTCTGAAGTCAACGCGCTTGAGCGCAGCTATGCAGACAATGAACTGCGCGTGCGCAGCCTCGTGCAGGAACTGAGCGCCGAGCGTGACGCTATCGTCAACCATGCGGAGCGTATCCGCTCCTCCATTGTAGGCGCGCAGGAACAGATCAAGGAAGAGCTTTCCATCGTCGGCGAAGAGCTTTCGATGCGGCTTTCCACCACCGGCGAGGCCTTCGCCTCGATGATCGACACACGCTCGGCCGCGCTGCTCGAAAAATCGCGCGCCTCGACCGAGGCGATGGGCAGCCTGATTGCCGCCAAGACCGAAAACCTGCTTCAGGCACTGAATTCCTCGGGCGCAACGCTGTCGAGCGAATTCGACATGCGTCTGCACAACCTCACCTCGACGCTGGACGAGCGCGGCGAAGTGCTGCTGGAACGCTTCGCGATCCACGCCTCGACGCTGGACAGCGGCGCGGAAAGCCTCAACAGCGCACTCGAGGAACGCACCCGCCAGCTCAACGAGACCCTTTCCACCCGCACGCTCGAACTCAACCGCAATATCGATCGCGGCCAGCAGATCATCGGCGGTTCGCTGGATAACGTGCTCGACAAGCTGTCCACGACGCTTGAAGAAAAAGGCCTGTCCTTCCGCCAGAGCCTGCAAAGCACGGCTGATGACGCGATCATGGATCTCGATCTTCGCTCCGGCCTCTATGAAGAACGCCTGCAGGCGACGGTCGGCCAGGTCAACTCCGCCTTCGACGAACATGTGGCGGATTTCGCCAGTGCCTTCGACCAGCGCGCCGGCAGCCTCGACAGCAAGCTGATGGAGAGCCTCGCCCGGATCAACGAAACCGTTGCTGGCGGCTCCGAAGCCCTCGACACCATGCTGACCAGCGGACTTGAGCGCATCGGCAACACCATGACCGACCAGTCGCTTGCACTTGCAACCGCACTGGGCACCGGCCAGGAAATGCTCGAAAGCGCGCTTGAGACCCGTACCCGCGCGTTCAGCGACGCAATCGGCCAGCGCACCGCTGAAATCACCGATGCCTTCGCCAATTCGCACGAGAAGATCGACGGCGTGCTGGCGGAGCGCAGCAATGCCCTGTTTGGCGCGCTTTCGGCAAGCCAGGACCGTTTCGACGAGGCGCTTGCCAGCCGTTCGCTGGCCATTACCGGCTCGGTCTCCGGCACGGCGGAACGTCTAGCCGCGATGCTTGAGGAGCGTGCAGCCGCAATCAACAGCGTCGTTGCCGATGTCGAGCGCCGTCTTTCGGAAACGCTAGAAACCCGCGCCGCCGCCATCACCGGCGCCGTTTCCGGCATCGAGGACCGCATTTCCGATACGCTGGAAAGCCGCACGGCTGCCCTGCACGACGTCGTATCCGGTGCGGAAAACCGTATTGCCGAGACGCTGGATGGCCGCACGGCCGCTCTTTCCAGCGCCATTTCCGGCGTCGAGGAACGCATCGCCGACACGATGGACAGCCGCACGCTGTCGCTCGACATGACCTTCGCCAACGTCGAGGAGAGGCTGTCGGAAACGCTCGACAACCGCACCTCCGCTCTGTCCGGCATTGTGGCAAGTGCCGAAGAGAGGATTGCGGGCGCACTCGACAGCCGCACGTCCACCTTCGGCGACGTGGTTGCCGGTGCCGAGAGCCGTATCGCGGAAACGCTTGATGGTCGCACGGCAGCACTCAACGCAGTCGTTTCGGGGGCTGAAGAACGCATTGCGGATGCACTCGACAGCCGCACCATGGCACTCGACATGGCGTTTTCCGGCGCCGAGGAGAAAATTACCGAAGCGCTCGATACCCGCACCGCCGTCCTTGGCGAATTGGTGGCCGGTGCAGAGACCCGTATCGCAGAAACGCTCGATGGCCGCACGGCGGCGCTTAACGCCGTCGTCTCCGGCGTTGAAGAACGCATTGCGGATGCACTCGACAGCCGCACCATGGCATTTGACATGGCGTTTTCCGGCGCCGAGGAAAAAATTACCGAAGCGCTCGATACCCGCACCGCCGTTCTTGGCGAATTGGTGGCCGGTGCAGAGACCCGCATTGCCAGCGCACTCGACAGCCGCACGGCTTCGCTCAAAAATGTCGTATCCGGCGCGGAAGAGCGGATCACGGACGTGCTCGACAGCCGCACCATGGCGCTCGACCTGAGCTTCTCCGGTGTCGAGGAAAAGATCGCCGACATCCTCGACGGACGCACTGCTGCGCTTCACTCGGCGGTTTCCGGGGTCGAAGATCGTATTGCCGATGCCCTGGACAGCCGCACTGCCGCCCTTTCCGGCATTGTCTCCAGTGCGGAAGAACGCATCGCGGACGCGCTCGACAGCCGCACCATGGCGCTCGACATGACGATTTCCGGCGTTGAGGAGCGTATCTCCGAGGCGATGGATGCCAGAACCGCGTCACTGTCGCTCGCGGCCGCAGGCGTCGGCCAGCGACTGGAATCGACGGCTTTCACGCTTGAAAACGCACTTGCCAGCGGCCACGAGCGGCTGGAGACCATGCTCGGTTCGCAGGCCGAACGCATTGCCGGGTCGCTTGAGCGCAATAGCGGCCTGATCGAGCAGAGCGTCTCCGGCGCGGCCAGCCGCATCGAAAGCGTCGTGGAAGACGGCAGCAGCCGTTTTGCGCAGACGGTGGAAGAAGGCGTCTCCCGCCTCGAAAACAACCTCTCGCAATCGCATGAAGACATCCGTACCGCGCTCGAGCAGCGCCAGGCGGACATCGCCGCGACGTTGAGCTCAGCCACGACCCAGATGGGCGACATGCTCTCCGAGCAGGCGATGATGATCGGCACCACCGTTGCATCCAGCGCCAGCATGCTCGAACTCTCGCTCGAAACCCAGCAGGAGACGTTGCAGAAGGCCATAGACGGCAGTGCAGCCACGCTGGAACAGCGTCTTCGCAACAGCGCCGGCGATATTGCAGTCAAGATCGGTGAGGCCGCCCGCGAAATCGGCGGTGCGACCGATGCTCTCTCCTCGCGGATCGAAACCTCGATCGGAAGCGTCACGGGCAGGCTCGACGAGACCGGCACCCGCATCGAGACTTCGCTCGGAGCGCTGCAGGAGCGTGTGTCGAGCGATCTCGGCAACGTCAACACGTCGATCGAGGATGCCGGACGTCGCTTTGCCGACGCGCTGGAAGACAAGACAGCCGCCTTCGCCCGCACCAGCGACGATGCTGCTCAACGTATCACCGGCATTCTGGACGAGCAGACGATACGGGTTGCCGACACCTTCGAAAGCCGCACCAGCCGTCTGGCGGAAACCTTCGATGCCGGTTCGGCCCGCATCGATGAACGCCTCGGCACCATGGACCGCGCGCTGACGATCGGCCTCGAAAACGTCAACCGCACCATCGAAGGCAAGGCGAGCGAACTCGCGGTCGGCCTGCGTGGGGCGGTCATTTCCGCCACCCAGAGCATCGACGAAGAAGCCGTTCGTTCCACTGCCCTGCTTGCGAAAACCGGCTCGGAATTCGCCGAACAGGTGCAGGCGCAGAACGACGCTTTCACCAAGGCGATCGAAGAACGCTCCGGCGAGATCGTCAATCGCATCTCGGATGCACAGACGCGCCTGTCCGGCCAGGCGGCAGCCGTCGCCCAGACCTTCTCCGAGGCGGGCAACATCATCGTCAACAAGGTTGCCGAGGCCGAAGCGGTCGTGCGCTCGCAGGTGGGCGTCATTTCCGAGACCCTGACCGGTGTCGAATCCGCTCTCGATGCGCGCGGCGAATCCATCCGCTCGGCGCTGGACAACCGCACTCGCGAACTCAACTCGATGCTGGCCAGCCGTTCTGCTGAACTGTCGCGCCTGATCGAAGAGAAGGCAAAGCCTGTCGTCGACGAATACGCCACCATCGGTCGCGAAGCCGCAGAAAAGATCGTCTCCGCCGCCCAGCAGAGCGCCGAACTTCTGTCGCAGAGCAACAGCGGCATGGTCGGCATGGTTGAACAGGCGATCAGCGATTATGCCAATGCCGGAAGCGAGGCAGCAAGCAAGCTTGTCGCGGCAACCCGCCAGAGCACGGACATGCTGTCGCAGACGCATACGGCCATGGCCGACGCCGTCGAAGAAGGTATCGACAAATATACCCGCACGGGAAGCGATGTGGCAAACAAGCTTGTCGCCGCCACGCGCCAGAGCACGGATATGCTGTCGCAGACCCATAACAGCATGGCCGAAATCGTCGAAAAGTCGGCAAACAACTTCAACTCTGCGGTTGAGCGCGCCGCGCAAGAATTCGGCACGGCCGACGAAGCGTTGAACGCATCGGCCACCCGCTTCTCCGAATCCGCCTCGCAGGCCGCCGACATGGTGTCCAGCTCCAGCCGTCTGCTGGAAGGAAAGATCGATCGTCTGTCGAATATTTCCGGCCAGACACTGGCGCAGGTTGCCGGCATCGTCGGACGTTTCGAGGAACATTCGAAGGTTCTGAGCCAGGCGTCCGAACTGCTCAATGCCGCGCAGTCGAGCCTTGTCGGTACGCTGGAAGAGCGTCAGGATGCACTTCGCAGCCTGTCTGTCGGACTAGTCAAGCGATCCGAGGAAATCGAAACCGCCATGCGCGGCGTCGTCAGCGTGGTGGAAACCACGCTCAACGAGGCCGAGGAGCGTTCGCAGAACGTCGCCGGCAACCTGCGTGACAATCTGCAGGCATCCTTCTCCGATATCGGCCGTTCGCTCGACGAGACGGAACAGCGCGCCCGCTCGGCAGCACAGACCATGCGGGGCGCCCTGCTCGCCGCTGGTCAGGATGCCAGCCGTTCGATCGAGAGCACGCTTTCCGACGCGCAGAAATATTCCGACGAGCTGGTCAACCGCCTGCGTGGCGGTGTCGAATCCTCGCTTTCGGAAGTCGACAACCTGCTCGGCAGTGCCTCGGAAAAATCGAATGCCGCCGCCGCCAACCTCAAGGAAACGCTGCGTCAGGCAGTTGAGGAAGCTGTCAGCCGTTTTGCCGGCGCGACGGACGAAATCCGCCGCTCCAGCCACGATATCCGCCGCGAGCTGGATGCTACCCGTGCC
>NZ_BDLN01000001.1:549923-578699 GCF_001950375.1 Rhizobium sp. TBD182
TGAAGCGCGGCGCGTTCGACCTGCCGGAAGAGGCCAAGGAAAGCGCCGCAGCGATGCGCCGCGCCGTTTCCGAGCAGATCAAGGCCCTGCAGGATATTTCCCAGCTTGTCGGTCGCTCGACCCAACAGATGGAAGTTTCCGAACCCGTCGCCCGCGCCATTGCAGCGACCCAGCCTGCCGCTGAACGCCGTGTCGAAGCGCGTCCGCAGCCGGCAGCAGCCACGCCGGCACAGCCACCACGCCCGGCTCAGCCGCAGCCGGCAGCCGCACCCGCCTCGCGTGGCACCCTCCCGCTTGAGAACCGCCAGGTCGAAAACCGTCAGGCGCCTGCCCCGTCCCAGGCGGCTGCAGCGCCTGCCGCACGCCGCGAAGAAGGCGGTGGCTGGATCAGCGATCTTCTGCGCGGCGCCTCGCAGGAATCGGCCGCCGCTTCCGCACCCCGCGCAAGCGGCGATCAGCAGCCGACCCGTGCTGCCGATACCCGCAATCCGCGTCACATGGTGGAATCGCTGAACTCGCTGTCCGTCGACATCGCCCGCGCGATCGACCACGATGCGTCGGTGGAACTGTGGCGCCGGTACCAGCGCGGCGAACGTGATGTCTTCACCCGTCGCCTCTATACGCTGAAGGGCCAGACGACGTTTGACGAGATCAAGCGCAAATACGAGCGGGAGGCCGAATTCCGCACCGCCGTGGACCGCTACATCACCGATTTCGAAAAGCTGCTCGCTGATGTCGCCCGCACGGACCGTGACCGGACAGTCACCCAGTCCTACCTCACCTCCGATACCGGCAAGGTCTACACGATGCTTGCCCATGCGGCGGGTCGGTTCAACTGATCTCTGGTTAAGACCAGAAACAATAAAACCCCGGTCATGGCCGGGGTTTTTCTTTTTGGTCGGCAGGTAGCTTATCGACTGTAGTTCAGTCGCTCACGTTGAAATCAGATCTCGAACGTACCCGATGCTACACGGACCGCGTGGCCACCGATGCGGGCGCGGGCGATTTCGTTGTCCTTGATGTCCATGCGCAGATGGATGTGGGAAGGACGTTCCATCTCCACGCCCTGCTCTATCAAGAGCGGATAGTGACCGTCTGTCAGGCCGTCGAAATGATGGATTGCACCGGAAAGGGCGGCGGCGGCGGAACCGGTGGCGGGGTCTTCCGAAATCCCCATTTCCGGGGAAAACATGCGGGCATGGAACTTTGCCGCGTGATTGACGCCGCCGCGACAGTAGATATAGGCCGCCGTCAGGCGCCCCTCCACCAGCGGTGCGGTGCGCAGCCAGAGATTGGCGTCGAAATCCATTTCGCTGATAGCGGCAATATTGTGCAGCGGCACGAGCAGGAACGGCACACCGGCCGTCCAGATCGACGGTACGTGGTTCTCAAAGCCGAGATGGCCTTCGCTCACGCC
Source organism: Rhizobium sp. TBD182 (assembly GCF_001950375.1). Classification (NCBI taxonomy): domain Bacteria; kingdom Pseudomonadati; phylum Pseudomonadota; class Alphaproteobacteria; order Hyphomicrobiales; family Rhizobiaceae; genus Rhizobium; species Rhizobium sp. TBD182. The sequence continues at coordinate 551,341 of NZ_BDLN01000001.1, forward strand.
CAGCGCATCGGCAAGTGCGGCATGATCGAGCGGCAGGGTGACGCGGGACGATTTGCGCGGCAGGTCGAATTCGGCGAAGCTGACCGCACCGGCGCGCATTTTCACCGCACAGCGGACCGGACCCACCTTTTCCTCCAGCACACAGACCATATCGATATCGTCGTCACCTTCATTGCGATTGCGCTCGGCAATCGCGATCGCTGCGCCAACAGTCGGGTGGCCCGCGAAAGGCAACTCACCTGAAGGCGTGAAGATACGCAGCGAAGCCGCGTGGGCCGGGTTGCCCGAGCGGTTGACGAAAACGGTCTCGGAGAGGTTCATTTCTCTGGCTATCGCCTGCATCGTCACTTGGTCGAGGCCATCCGCGTCATACATGACCGCCAGCGGATTTCCCGCCATTTTGGTCTCGGTAAAGACATCGTAGATATTGTAATTCAGCACCACGCCCGTCTCCTGCCACTCGCCGTTCCGCTTGTTTCGCGCAAGTTGCCTCACGTCGCGCCGCATCGCAACCCTTGTCGAAGGCAGGAAACCAAGAAGCTGTGGACCGCACGCGGGCAAACCCGCCTGCTGCGAACGCCTGTCCGCCGGAAAGGCCTTGTCGCCTGCTGCCGTCTTCATGTACCAAGGATGCGTCTTGTGGCTTGCGATCGACCGTTTTATCGACGTTTGGAGATTGTGAGCTGCTTCAACAGGTTACAGCATCGTCCGCATATCGATTCCGGTATGCGTCGTTGCCGAGGGAAGCGAATGTCGCATTCTAACTGTTCACTATCCTTCGTCGCCTCCTCAACCGAGGAGGCCCAGAGGGCGCTGGAGGAGCTGAAAGGCGCTTACGGCAACACGCCCTTCGACGAGGCGGAAGTGATCGTGGCGCTCGGCGGCGATGGCTTCATGCTGCAAATTCTCAACGAAACGATGAATTCCGGCAAGCGGGTCTATGGCATGAACCGGGGATCGGTCGGCTTTCTGATGAACGACTACCGGGTAGATGGCCTAGTCGAGCGTATTGCAGTGGCGACCGGCAATGATTTTCATCCGCTGCGCATGACGACGACGGATTCCGACGGCGATGAATTTACGGCACTTGCCATGAACGAGGTCAGCCTGTTCCGGCAATCGCATCAGGCCGCAAAGCTACGTGTCGAGGTGGACGGCAAGACGCGGCTTGAAGAGTTGATTTGCGACGGCATGATGGTTGCGACACCGGCAGGATCGACAGCTTATAACTTCTCAGCCCATGGACCGATCCTGCCGTTGGAATCACCGCTGCTGGCGCTCACACCCGTCAGCGCCTTCCGGCCAAGGCGTTGGCGCGGCGCACTTTTGCCCAACAAGGTGACGGTCGATATTCACGTTCTGGAGCGCGACAAGCGTCCGGTGAACGCGGTCGCCGACCATACGGAGGTGAAATCCGTACGGCATGTGCGGATTGCGCAATCGCAGGACAGGACGGCCAGAATTCTCTCGGACCCGGACCGTTCATGGTCAGACCGCGTACTCGCCGAACAATTCAACAATTGACGCCAACCACTGATGATGGCCATGCCCCTGAAAAAACCTCTTCTTGCCGCCCTGATTTTCGCCGCCACAGCGCTTCCCGTGCGGGCGCAAACGGAGGCCATAGACAACTTGCCGGTATCGGCGATCTTCGTTGTCAGCAGCGGCATGTGGGAAGAGCATAATCTTGAGCCGGTGAAAGGTCCTGACGGCCAATTGCGTCCGCCGCCAGCGACACCCACACGCGGTTATTACAAGGTGGTTGCAATCCGCCAGGGCGATGGCACCGCTAAAGTCTATCTGCAGCGCATCGCCACTACCGCAAACGGACCGAACCTTCTCGAAAACATCGAGCTGGAAGAGTTCAGCCAGATGAAGTCCTACGTCACGGATATTCGCCCCGAAAGCTCAAACGGTGCATCGGCCTCGCCCGGCCTGTTTGTGACCGTCTATCTGAAAACCGATCCGCAGATCAGGGAAGCGGAAAGCTGGACAATCCTGATCGACGAACTCGGCGAGATGAAGATCGAAAAGGCCTCGAACTGAGGGCGAGAGAACGTCGGTTTGAACGGAATCGTTGGAGGTTCTCTACCTCCTGGATTATACGCAGTTTTACTGGAAACTCTCTACGCGTTAAGCTCATGCGGCCCGGCCAGAACCGCACCGAAATGATGTTTCCATAGTCTGGCGCCGAGTTCGCCGCTGCGATCGAGGCTGGAGCCGACCGTCAGCCATGGCAGAAGCGTGGGATGAAGCCCCGCATCAAACAGGGCAAAACCCGCAGCCAGTACGCAGGTATCGGCCTGAATGCCGCAGACCAGCACCCTGTCGAGCTTTAGAGACAAGAGGTGGTCGATAGCCGCCCTTGGCGGAGCGTAGCCGTGCTTTATGAAAATCCAGTCCGCCGCAACCAGCGAGCAGTCGTCCCTGCCCGGCTTCCAGCCAAGTTGCCGCTCGAAAGGCGTGACGCTTTCATCATGGCGCTCGACGCTAGCAACGCTTGGCATGGTGGCGGCCAGCGCGGATATGTCCGCCACAAGCGCAGCCGGCGGATTGAAGCTCGGCTGAACGTCGACGATGTAAAGCGCCTGTTTCATCCATCTCCTCCAACGAAAAACCCCTCGCAATGGGTTTGCGAGGGGTGACTTTTTCAAGCGACGCTGTGACGCGTCAGTCGATATCAGCCACTTCCACGTCTGCGCCACCGCTGATGCGGTGCGCGAGGGCCGCTTCCATGAACTGGTTCAGATCGCCATCCAGCACGTTGCCGGGTGCGGTGCTTTCCACGCCGGTGCGCAGGTCCTTGATCAACTGGTAGGGCTGCAGAACGTAGGAGCGGATCTGGTGGCCCCAGCCGATATCCGTCTTGGATGCGGCCTGGGCGTTTGCCGCATCTTCCCGCTTTTGCAGTTCCACCTCGTAGAGACGGGCGCGCAGCATGTCCCACGCCTTGGCGCGGTTCTTGTGCTGGGAACGCTCCTGCTGGCAGGCCACGGCAATACCGGTCGGTATGTGGGTAATACGCACGGCCGAATCGGTGGTGTTGACGTGCTGGCCGCCTGCACCGGACGAACGATAGGTATCGATGCGGCAATCGCTCTCATTGATGTCGATCTGGATCGAATCATCGACCACCGGGTAAACCCAAACGGAGGAGAACGATGTGTGGCGACGCGCATTGCTGTCATAGGGCGAGATGCGGACGAGGCGGTGTACGCCCGATTCCGTCTTCAGCCAGCCGAAGGCATTGTGGCCCTTGACGAGGATCGTCGCGGACTTGATGCCGGCCTCTTCGCCGTCATGAACTTCCAGCACTTCAACCTTGAAGCCTTCGCGGTCAGCCCAGCGGGTATACATGCGCAGCAGCATGTTGGCCCAGTCCTGGCTTTCCGTACCGCCGGCGCCGGAATGAACTTCGAGATATGTATCGTTGCTATCAGCTTCACCGGAAAGCATGGCTTCCACCTGACGGCGGTTCGCCTCGCTCCTCAGCGCGTTCAGCGCATCTTCGGCGTCCTTGACAATCTCGTCGTCGCCTTCCATCTCGCCGAGTTCGATCAGCTCGACGTTGTCCTTGAGCTGCTGCTCAAGCGCCTTCACGCCATTGATGCTGTCATCCAGCTGCTGGCGCTCGCGCATCAGTTTCTGCGCTTCGGTGGCATCGTTCCAGAGGGTCGGGTCCTCTGCCTTGTTATTCAACCAGTCCAGTCGTCTTATCGCCTGGTCCCAGTCAAAGATGCCTCCTCAGCAGGCTTATGGCCTGCTTGATTTCGTCGACTACGTTCACAATTTCATTGCGCATTTCGCTGGTTCTTCGCCTTCATTTAAACTGGTAGCTCAAATAAATGCGGGGGGCGCGGATGTAAAGACCCGCGCCCCCCGCCAAACATAAGACTGGTATCAATAAAGACCGCCGCCACCGCCGGTGATGGCCTGCTGGGCCTGTGGCGAGGTCTTCAGAATATCCTCCTGCGACATGCCTTCCGCGCCGATCACCGAGAAGGTATCGGCCGGGCCGGTGCCCGGCTTGAAGGCTTCCATGATCGTATCAGGTTCGCCTTCCGAAGCGGCCATGCCGGTCTTGCGGTTGACGGCGATGAACTTCATGCCTTCAGGCACGATGAACTTGCTCGGTTCCAGGTGCTTGGCCGCATCGGCGATGAACTCGCCGAAGATCGGTGCCGACAGCGAACCACCGGTGCCGCCGCGCCCAAGCGGTGCGGGCGAATCGAAGCCGATATAAAGACCGGCAACCATGTCCGGCGTGTAACCGACGAACCAGGCGTCCTTTTCATCGTTGGTGGTGCCTGTCTTGCCGGCAACCGGCAGATCGACCTTGATCTTGCCCGCCGCCGTGCCGCGCTGCACGACACCTTCCAGCATGGATGTCGTCTGGTAAGCGGTCATCGGGTCGAGAACCTGCTCGCGGTTATCAACGATGACCGGCTCGTCCTGATTTTGCCAGCTTGTGGCGTTGCAGCCCTCACAGGCACGCTCCTCATGCCGGAAGATCGTCTTGCCGTAACGGTCCTGGATGCGGTCGATCAGCGTCGGCTTGATCTGCTTGCCGCCATTGGCGATCACAGAATAGGCCGAGACCATGCGCATGATGGTTGTTTCACCCGAACCGAGCGACATTGCCAGAAGCGGCGGCATCTTGTCGTAGATGCCGAAGCGTTCGGCATATTCAGCCACCAGATTCATGCCCATGTCCTGCGCCAGACGCACTGTCATGAGGTTACGGGATTTTTCGATGCCGAGACGCAGGGTCGAAGGACCGGCGGAACCCCCGCCGTAATTCTGCGGCTTCCAGACCTGACCGCCCGAAACAACCTCGATCGGCGCATCGAGAATGACCGAGGCCGGGGTATAGCCGTTGTCGAGTGCAGCCGCATAGATGAACGGCTTGAAGGAGGAGCCGGGCTGGCGCATCGCCTGCGTGGCGCGGTTGAATTCCGATTGCGCATAGGAGAAGCCGCCGACCATGGCCAGAACGCGGCCAGTGTGCGGATCCATCACCATCATGCCGCCCTGCACCTTCGGGGGCTGGCGCAGACGATATTCGTTGCCGGAACCGGACAGCGGCTGTGCGTAAACGACGTCACCAACAGCCAGAACGCCAACCGGCGACTTAGCCGTCGGCTTTTTGCCTGTGGCATCGCGATAGGCCCAACGCATGTTTTCAGCGGAGATATGGCCGCGTGTGCGCTTGTCGCCATCCTCGGCATCAGGATCGACCTGCACGCCAATATCGATGCCATCGGCAGCAACGGCGAGGACAACTGCGATCTTCCATTCGGGAACGTCGCGAAGACCCTTTACCTTGGCGAGCGCCGCAGTCCAGTCACCGGTTGTCTCGATCTTTTCGACGGGTCCGCGGAAACCGCGACGCTCGTCATATTGCACCAGACCGTCCTGAAGCGCCTTGCGCGCCTCCATCTGGATCTGCGGATCGAAAGAGGTACGAACCGAAAGACCGCCTTCAAGAAGCGCCTGCTCGCCGTATTTCTCGACGATCTGGCGGCGGACTTCCTCGGCGAAATAGTCAGACGCGAAGATATGCGCGCCGCCACGGCGCAGATTGACGCCAAGCGGCTGCTTCTTTGCATCCTCTGCATCGCCGACCGTGATGTAGCCGTTCTCGGCCATGCGGTCGATCACCCAGTTGCGGCGCTCCAGCGCCGCCTTCTCGCGGCGGATCGGATGGTAGTTGGCCGGACCCTTCGGCAGCGACGCGAGATAGGCGGTTTCCGCAATCGTCAGTTCCGTGACCGATTTGTTGAAATAGGTGAGTGCCGCACCGGCGATACCGTAGGAATTCAGGCCGAAAAAGATCTCGTTGAGATAAAGCTCGAGGATCTTGTCCTTGGAATAGGTCTGCTCGATGCGGAAGGACAGAAGCGCTTCCTTGAGCTTGCGGTCGAAGGTCTGGTCGTTGGTGAGCAGGAAGTTCTTTGCCACCTGCTGGGTGATTGTGGACGCGCCGACCGGACGACGGCCGGAGCCGATATTCTGGAGGTTGACGAGAACGGCACGGCCGAGACCCCAGATGTCCACACCCGGATGGTTGTAGAAATTCTTGTCTTCCGCCGAAAGGAAGGCTGCCTTCACCCGGTCCGGGATAGCCTGGATCGGCAGGAACAGGCGTTTTTCATGGGCGTATTCCGCCATTAGCGCACCGTTGCCGGCGTGCACACGGGTCGTCACCGGCGGCTCATAAGTGCTCAGAACTGCGTAATCCGGCAGGTCCTTCGTCACGCCGTGCAAATAAATTGCACCGGCGGCGGCGGCGCACAGGAAGAGCACGCTGGCCAAGCCGAAAAAATATCCAATCAGTCTGATCATACCAAGCTACCGATAATTCGAATCGTAACCATCAACGCCCGATGATACGGGCGCATCCTTGCATATCGCGTGCCGTTTTGCACACCATACCTTCGATGACAAGCCGGAACGACAGCATTCGCTGATATGTTACCGGGCCGACTGCCGCAATTGCGGTTCCAGCCGCAATGGCGGATCACCACAGAATCCGCTTCCGCAATAACGCGGCGAATGTGAGTAAAATAGGGCTTCGCCAACCTAATCGTCCGCAAGGCCCAAGAATTGAACAGCTTTTCGGCAGCAAGGGGCACGGCGACAACGGGGCGCCGCCCGCCGGCCCGGCCCTTCAGCCGCCGTTCGCCATGGCCTTGGTGCGGTATCGTCCGACCGCAGTTGCAAGCGTATCGGCGACCTTCTTGCGCCATTCCGCATCAAGAAGCAGTTTTTCATCTTCCGGATTGGAGAGAAAGCCGAGTTCCAGCAACACCGATGGCACGTCATGGGCGCGCAGCACCATGAAACCGGCATAACGATGCGGATTGTTGATGAGGCCGACCTGTCCCTCGAAGGACGATACGATATTTTCTGCCAGCGTCACCGAAAAGGCCTGCGTTTCGCGCCGGGTGAAATCGAGAAGGATATCGGCCACCTCAGGCGGCTCGCTGGAGGCTGCCACACCGGCAATCTGGTCGGACTTGTTTTCGCGCTCGGCCAGCTCCTGCGCCCTGCGGTCTGAGGCGCGGTCTGACAATGTATAGACGGTCGCGCCCCGGATGCCCTTCTGCTTCAGTGTATCGGCGTGCAATGAAATAAATAGGTTTGCATTGTTCTGCCGGGCGATCGTCACCCGTTCCGACAGAGCGAGAAACGTGTCGGAATCACGCGTCAGGAACGCCTTGATGCCGGGCTCCCGGTTCATCCGCTCCACAAGTTCCTTGGCAAAGGTCAGCGTGATGACCTTTTCCTCCGTGCCGGTTACGCCGCCGGAAGCGCCGGCATCGATGCCGCCATGGCCGGCATCAACAGCGATGACGAAATCCGTCTGCCGCGATGTCTTGTCGTCAGGCGTGATCGCCGCTGTCGAGACCGGCGCCGGCGCGCGCCATTGCTGCTCTTTCACCAGTTCGGCGAATTTGGCCTTGGTGGTGATCTCCGCATCCAGGACGAAACGGAACGATGTGCCGTCCTCGCCCTTCTTGGTTTCGGCAACCGCCACCTGAACCGGTTTTTTTGCCGTCAGCACGATGCGGGCGCTGTCTTGCCCCATGCTACCGAAGCGAATGTCCGAGAAAAGGCCAGTTGGCGCCAGAGCCGATGCGGGGAACGCAAAATTCACCGCCGGAAAGTCCACGACGATGCGGGCGGGCGAATCGAGATAGTGAATGTCGAATTCCGGCTCCTCGGCAAAATCGAGAACGATGCGCGTGCGCGCCTCGTCGCCGATGATGCGTGCCTGATTGGCGATGAGCGGCTCCACGGCCAAGGCCTGTGGAACGCAGGAGACGAATGCGGCGACCGAAAAGACAACCGGCAAGACAAGGGCACCCGCAAGCCGCGCGATTCGCGCGCCAAGCGGCCCTGCCCCATCGAATATCGCTGCGCTGCGCGTGAAATTCATGGTCTTCAAGAAATTCCGTATTTCAGTCATTTTTCATAAATGGTGCGGCAAAGTGCCGGGAACGTCGTAATTTCGGGCACGCCGGACGCGTGTTTGTGCGTTTGCGCCCCACAATCGCAGGCGTTGGTGAACCAATTGTTAACCCGGAAATTCCACCAACAATATGGCATATTTAGCCAGCCTATTGCTATTATGACAGAGAAAACATACAACAAGGATGAGGGTTAAAAGTGTTGACGGGATAGATGCCCGCCGGCTGCCAATCGAAAAAGACGCTGGCGCTGCAAAACGGGCAATCATCTGCCGTCGTTACATTTATCCTGAAACTGGATCAATTCCGGCCGTGGCCGGAGACCTACCCGGTGGCAATGCCACCGCTGCTCTGAGGAGAGCAAATTCATCGGACCCCAAGGGGTCTATATATTATTGTCGTTCCGCCTGGCCAATGATGTCGCAGCAGTTTTCATATGAACCGGATACCAGGAGCAGGCCAAGCGCCTCGCCGTCGGTCCGGATGCTGCCAGTTTACAGAGGCCCGGCTGGAGACTTCATTTCCGGCACATCCTTGCACTCATATGAAAGGCTCGTCCGTGTGGCGGGCCTGTTCTCGTATAAAACAAGGCTGCGCCGAGGAGCACAGCTTACATGGCAGACAAAATGCTTATCGACGCCTCCCACGAAGAGGAGACACGCGTAGTCGTTGTCCGTGGGAACCGGATCGAGGAATTCGACTTCGAATCGGAGCACAAGAAACAGATCCGCGGCAATATCTACCTTGCCAAGGTCACGAGGGTTGAACCCTCCCTTCAGGCGGCCTTCGTCGATTACGGTGGAAATCGCCACGGGTTTCTCGCTTTTGCGGAAATCCACCCTGACTATTACCAGATCCCGCTCGCCGACCGTCAGGCACTCCTCAAGGCGGAAGCCGAGGATCATCGCCGCAGCGACGACTTCGAATCGGCTGACGCCCCCGAGCCCGGCGCACCGGCTGTCGATCTGTCGCAGGCGGACCAGCCGGATGTCGGCATCGTTGCCGTCAGCGAGACGACTGACGCCGTGGTCGTGGACGAAACCGTTGCCGCTGCCGCTGCCGAAGAGGTATCCGAAGATGTGACTGCTGTGGCCGTCGAGGCCGTTGCGGAAGAAGCACCGAAGAAGCGTACCCGCCGCCCCCGCGCCAAGAAGAAGGTAGCGGAAGAAGAAGCCGTTTCCGACACCACTGTTGAGGCCTCTTCCGAAGAAGACGGCAGCACGGGCGGCGAAATGGCTGCCATGGTCGATACAGATACGATTTCCGAGGAAGTCGAGGGTCTTCGCCGTGGCAATGACGATGATGACGACGACGATGATGACGATCATCACGAAAAGGAAGTGATCGAATCCGTCGGCGCCGAAGACGCCATGGAAGAGGTTCCCGATCGCGTTGCCCGCAAGCCGCGCAAGCAGTATCGCATTCAGGAAGTCATCAAGCGCCGCCAGATCCTTCTCGTGCAGGTTGCCAAGGAAGAACGCGGCAACAAGGGTGCCGCACTCACCACCTATCTGTCGCTTGCCGGCCGTTATTCCGTGCTGATGCCGAATACCGCACGCGGCGGTGGCATTTCCCGCAAGATCACCCAGCCGACCGACCGCAAGCGCCTGAAGGAAATCGCCCGCGATCTGGAAGTTCCGCAGGGCATGGGCGTCATTCTGCGTACTGCAGGCGCCAACCGCACCCGCGTCGAGATCAAGCGCGACTTCGAATATCTGATGCGCCTGTGGGAAAACGTCCGCACGCTGACATTGAACTCCACGGCCCCCTGCCTCGTTTACGAGGAAGGCTCGCTCATCAAGCGTTCGATCCGCGATCTTTACAACAAGGATATCAGCGAGATCATCGTTTCGGGCGAAGAAGGCTACCGTGAAGCAAAAGACTTCATGAAGATGCTTATGCCGAGCCACGCCAAGGTGGTTCAGCCTTACCGCGACATCCACCCGATCTTCTCGCGCTCGGGCATTGAAGCCCAGCTCGACCGCATGCTGCAGCCGCAGGTTACGCTGAAATCGGGCGGTTACCTCATCATCAACCAGACGGAAGCTCTGGTTGCCATCGACGTGAACTCCGGTCGTTCGACCCGCGAGCATTCCATCGAAGAAACGGCGCTGACGACCAATCTGGAAGCGGCGGAAGAAGTGGCTCGCCAGCTGCGTCTTCGCGACCTTGCCGGTCTTGTTGTCATCGACTTCATCGACATGGAAGAAAAGCGCAACAACCGCTCCGTCGAGAAGAAGCTCAAGGACTGCCTGAAAAACGACCGGGCGCGCATCCAGGTCGGCCGTATCTCGCATTTCGGTCTTCTGGAAATGTCGCGCCAGCGCATCCGCGCTTCGGTGCTGGAATCGACCACGCAGGTCTGCCAGCATTGCGGCGGCACGGGTCACGTTCGCTCGGAATCCTCCATCGCGCTGCACGTGCTGCGCGGCGTTGAGGAATATCTGCTGCGCAACACGACCCACAACATCACCGTGCGCTGCACGCCGGAAACGGCTCTCTACCTGCTCAACCACAAGCGCGGCACGATTGTCGATTATGAAGGCCGCTTCGGCGTGGCGATCATCATTGCGGCCGATGCCGGCGTCGGCGCGCAGCATTTCGCCATCGATCGTGGTGAAGCGGTTGAAAATCCGGTGAAGATCGAAAGCCTTATCCAGATGCTCCCGAGCTTCGTGGAAGAGGAAGACGATTTCGTTGTTGAGGTGGAAGAGGACGAAGAAGAGGAAGAAATCGTCAAGGCGCAGGCCAGCGAGCCGCGCCAGCAACAGCAGCAGGGCGACAATGGTGAAGACGGCAAGCGCAAGCGCAAGCGTCGTCGTCGCCGTCGTGGCAAGGGCGGACAGAACGACCAGAACGGTGCAGTTGATGCGCAGGCTGGCGATGACACCGGCGCTGATGATGCGGACGACGAAGATGGCGTCGAAACCGATGAAGCCGCAGACGACGCCGATGAAAACGGTGTGAACGAAGCTGCAAGCTCTGATGAAGAGGGCAAGCGCAAGCGTCGCCGTCGTGGCAAGCGTGGCGGCCGTCGCAACCGTGCTGAAGACGAGGCTCTCGATGCCGCAGGCAATGAGTCCGGCGAAGAAGGCGAAACGGAAGGCGAAGGCGAAGAGGTTTCCGCCGCAGCATCCGTAACCGAAGTGCCTACCGCTGCCGAAGTGGTGGAAGGTGTGGTTGCCGACGTTGTGGAAGCGGAAGCCCCGAAGAAACCGCGCCGCACCCGCAAGGCGAAGGCCAAGACCGAAGACGTACCGCCGGCTGAAGCGGCACCGCAGGCTGAAGTCGCAGCCAAAACCGTTGAAACGGTCGAGCCGGTGATCGTCGAACCCGCAGTCGTTGTGGAAACCGTCGTCGATGTCGCCCTCGACGAAGTGGGTGAAGCCTCGGCCGATCTGGGTTCGGAAGCCGTAGCACCCGCGACGGAAGAAAAGGTTCGCGCGAACCGGGGCAGCAATGTCTCGAATTCGGAGCCGGTCGTGACCTCCTCGGGCACGCCCGCCAACCCTGACGGCGACGAGCCGAAGCCGCGCAAGGGCGGCTGGTGGCAGCGAAAAGGCTTCTTTTGATAGAAGACACTGAAACGAAAAACGCCCGCAACCATGTTGCGGGCGTTTTGCTTTGTTGGCGGATGTTAGGTTTATCTCATGCCGTAATCGATCCGGCATCCAGCCACGGCGCGTCTGCGCCGTGAAAGAAATCTCTCGCGATCAAGGACTTGACCGCGTTGGCAAAGGACCAAGTCCGGGGTGACGGAAGCCCGATATGCCAATCGTCAAACAGACCGTGTCAGACCACCATCGACGCGGATGTTCTGGCCGGTGATGTAACCCGCACCTTCCGAGGCGAGGAAGGCAACGGTTGCGGCTATCTCCTCGCTCGTTCCGTAACGCTGCATCGGCACACCCTGGCGGCGCTCTTCCGTGGCTGGCAGGCTATCGATCCAACCGGGCAGAACATTGTTCATGCGCACATTGTCGGCCGCATAGGTATCGGAAAAAATCTTGGTGTAGGAAGCAAGGCCGGCGCGGAACACTGCAGAAGTCGGGAACATGCTGCTCGGCTCGAAAGCCCAGGCAGTCGAGATGTTGACGATCGACCCGGCTTTCTGTTTCACCATAAATGGAGCCACGATCCGTGTCGGGCGGATGACGTTCATCAGGTAGACATCGAGACCCGTGTGCCATTGCTCATCGGTGATATCGAGGATGGAGGCGCGCGGGCCATGGCCTGCACTGTTCACGAGAACGTCGATACGTCCGAATTTTTCGAGCGTCAGCTCCACCAGTCGATTGAGATCGTCGTTGGACTGGTTGGAGCCGGTGACGCCGATGCCGCCCAGTTCCTTCGCCAACGCCTCTCCCTTGCCGGAGGACGACAGGATCGCGAGCTTGTAACCATCAGTGCTTAGACGTTTCGCCACGGCCGCCCCCATGCCGCTGCCGCCTGCCGTCACAATCGCCACTTTTTCTGCCGACATCGTTCTTCTCTCCATGTCCAATCGGGCGGACCGCCGCGTGGCAGCCCTTCTCCATCCATAACCCGCTCCTTCTATAGCGGGTTTTGGCAGCGAGTTCGAACCAGAAAGCCTTGGACCGGCTTGAAGAAAAACTGATCTGAAGGCCCGTCAACGCCGCACTTGATTATCCGCCGCATGGGCCTGTCTGCTGTCGATCGGGGCCTCCTCCCTCTCCTTCAAACCATAGTCCCGCATCACGGTGGCGATACGCAGGCGATAATTGCAAAAGACGCCGGACCGTCCCAGCGACTGTGCTGCGCGATGCGACGCGGTGTTGCGCCATGCCTTCACCGCCTCCTCGTCCCTGAAGAATGACAGCGAAAGCATCTTGTCGGGATTGCTGATGCTCTGAAAGCGTTCGACGGACAGGAAGCCGTCGATGGTTTCGAGCTCGCCGCGCAGGCTGGTGGCAATATCGAGATAATGCTGTTTTTCGCCCTCAGCCGGCCAGACCTCGAATATGACGGCGATCATCGTTCGCCTCCGCCGTGCGGCGCAGATGCCAGCCTCAGGAACAGCCTGTCCTCACGGCGAATGAATTGCTCGCGCCGGGCGAATTCATAATTTTCCTGCCCTGCCGGATCGGCGGCAAGTCGCGCCCGGTAGGCTTCGTACGCGGCAAGGTTTTCGATGTTATAGATGCCGTAGGCAATAGTGCTCGATCCCTCTTTCGGCGCGTAATAGCCGATCAGATCGGCGCCGCAGCGCGGTATCGCCTCACCCCAGTTGCGGGCATATTGATCGAAGGAATCGACCTTGAAGGGGTCGATCTCGTAACGGATGAAACAGGTCAGCATCGTCGGTCTCCTCGTGTTCTGACTTCCCTGTCTACGCCATTGCCTCACATCAATGCTTCGGCTACCATCGAACTATGAAAGACGGACCCTTGATCGCAAATGTCGCCGCCCTGATCGGCGACCCCGCCCGCGCCAACATATTGACGGCGCTGATGGACGGACGCGCGCTGACGGCAAGCGAGCTTGCCGAAGCCGCCGGCGTGACCCTGCAGACCGCCAGCGGGCATCTGTCAAAACTCTCCGACGCCCAATTGCTCAAAGCGGAAAAACAGGGGCGGCATCGCTATTTCCGGCTTTCCGACGCGGATGTGGCTCAGGTTCTTGAAGCGCTGATGGGACTTGCGCAGCGCACCGGGGCCGTGCGCGTGCGTACCGGACCAAAGGACACCGCGCTTCGCGAGGCGCGCATCTGTTACGATCATCTGGCCGGAGAAAGTGGCGTGGCACTGCTTTCGACTATCACCGCAAAAGGTCTCGTCACGTCAGGCGACGATCCCGCACTTACGGATAGCGGGCGGGATTTCTTCTCGAGCTTCGGCATTGATCTTTCGCCGCTGGAAAAGGCAAGGCGCCCGGTTTGCCTGCATTGCCTGGACTGGAGCGAACGTCGTCACCACCTCGGCGGCGGGCTCGGCGCATCGCTTCTGAAAGCCATGCAGCAGCGCGACTGGCTGCGGCAAGGAAACGGGCGCGTGCTGACCTTCACCACAAAGGGTGAAAAGGCCTTTGCCAGCACCTTCGGTTGCTCGCCCGCGTGATTCCCGCCAAAGGCGAGAAGAACCCAAGGGCTTATTTCAGCCAGCCAGCAATGCGCCCAACCGCCTCTGCAATATCCGACACCGAACCCGCGTAGGAAATGCGCAGCGCCCTGTGGCCCTCCTCTGGATCGAAATCCATGCCGGGCGTCGCCGCCACGTCGATTTCCGCCAGCATGCGCTTGGCGAAATCCATGCTGTCATTAGAGAAGCGGCTGGTATCGACATAGGCGTAAAATGCGCCATCCATGGGAGACGCCAGCGGCAGGCCGATTTCCGGAAGGCGAGTCATCAGGAAATCGCGGTTGGTGCGGTAGCTTTCCCGGTAGACGTCGAGTTCCTCCGCCGCCGAAAAGGCTGCGGTTGCCGCCAGTTGGGATAGTTCCGGCGGTGAAATATACAGGCTCTGAGCAAGACATTCGACCGGACGGACGAGATTTTCCGGCAGGACCATCCAGCCGATGCGCCAGCCGGTCATGCAATAATATTTAGAGAACGAATTGATGACGACGGCATTGTCGGTGAGTTCGAGCGCGCTCGTTTCCTCGCCGACGAAAGTCAGGCCGTGGTAGATCTCGTCGGAAATGAAGGCGATATCCCGGCTTTCACAATAGTTTGCCAGCCGTTTCAGCGCTTCGCGGCCGGTGACCGTGCCGGTCGGGTTGGCCGGGCTTGCCAGGAGCACGCCCTTCAACTTGCAGCCCGCCCTGGTCTCCGCCCGCTCGAGGCTGGCAGGCGTCAGAGTATAGCCGGTTTCCGCCGTTACCGGCACTTCCACGACATTGAGGCCAAGCGCTTTCAAGATATTGCGATAGGCGGGATAACCGGGCCTTGCGATCGCGACATGATCACCGGCATCGAAAAGGCTGAGGAAGGCGAGGTTGAAAGCGGCAGAAGACCCGGTGGTAACGGCAATGCGCGCCGGATCGACGATAACCTGGTGGCGCAGCCGGTAGTGGCCAGCAATCGCTTCGCGCAATTCACGCAGGCCCAGCGCATCGGTATAGCCGATCCGCCCATGCTTCAGCGCTTCCTGCGCGGCCGCCAGAGAGGCTTTCGGTGCGGGATGGGAAGGCTGCCCGACAGCCATGGAAATGACGGGGCGTCCCGCCTGCCGTCGCCGGTTCGCCTCCGCCAGAATATCCATGGCGTGAAAGGGTTCGACTGCGCTCCGCTTCGACATCGTTATCAAGGGCATGCTCTTTCCTGAACCGTATTTCAGAGACTTGCCCCAGAATCACACGCTTCACAATCGTGCGACCATAATGCGGACAACTATTTTTGGCGTATGGCATTTGGCTTAAAGTAAGGTAATTGCATCATAACATTCATGAGGCATTGGCCGCACAGTATGAGGACCGATATGGCGCATCTTCTCCGTTCAACCCTTCTCGCCAGCGTAACGGCCCTTTCCATGGCTTTCGCTTCTCTGCCCGCCCATGCCCTCGATGACAAGCAGAAGAAGGAATTGGGTGAGTTCATCAAGCAATATCTGATCGAGAACCCCGAGATCATGCTTGAAGTTCAGGACGCGCTTGAACGCAAGCAATATGCGACCCGCAACGCCAAGGCGGCGGAAGCCGTGGCCGACAACCAGAAGACGATCTTCGAATCGAAATACGATCTGGCGCTCGGCAATCCAGACGGCGACGTCACGCTGGTCGAGTTCTTCGATTACAATTGCGGTTATTGCAAACGCGCCATGGGCGACATGGACAATATTCTGAAGACGGACAAGAAAGTGCGCGTCGTGCTCAAGGAATTCCCGATCCTCGGGCCGGAATCGGTCGCAGCGCATCGGGTCTCCAACGCCGTCAAGCTGCTTGCGCCTGCCAAATATCCCGAATTCCAGCGCGCCTTGCTGGGCGGCCGCGGACGGGCGAATGAAGACAGCGCCATGGAAGTCGCGACGTCGCTCGGTCTCAAGGAGGCCGACATCCGCAAATCGATGGCAGAAAACCCCAACGACGCGCAGGTGCAGGAAACCTACAAGCTCGCCAACAGCCTCGGCATAACAGGAACACCGTCCTATATCGTCGGCAACGAGGCTGTTTTCGGCGCTGTTGGTGCGGACCCGTTGAAGGAAAAAATCGCCAATATGCGCAGCTGCGGAAAAGCCACCTGCTCCTGATTCCGCAAAAAGCCGCTGCATTCCCTGTGGATGCCGGGCCTGCCGGCTCTTTACGGCTTTCGGGGGCTTTTCCTTGAAGGCTGCGCAGTCTATAGGTGTCGCTGATTTTCTTATGGAAACACGAATGGGCAACATCATCATCGTCATCAACGGCCCCAATCTCAACATGCTGGGAAAAAGGGAACCGGGTATCTATGGTGGCAAGACGCTGAAAGACATCGAGAATGATTGTCTTGCTGCTGGTGCAGATCTCGGGTTCGCTGTGGAATTCCGCCAGTCCAACCACGAAGGCGTGCTCGTGGACTGGTTGCATGAGGCGGGAGAGAGAGCGGCAGGTGTCGTCATCAATCCCGGCGCCTACAGCCACACCTCGATCGCGCTGCATGACGCCATTCGTGCGATTTCCACGCCTGTCGTGGAAGTGCATATTTCCAACATCCACGCGCGGGAAGAGTTCCGTCACAAATCGATGGTATCGCCCGCCGCGAAGGGCATGGTCTGCGGTTTCGGACCATATGGCTACATCATGGCGCTTCACGCGCTGAAGAACATCACGGCATAAAAAGAAACAAAGAATAGGGTTTGTCATGTCTGAAAAGAAACAGGGTATCGACAAGGAACTGATCCGCGAGCTCGCGAATATCCTCAACGATACCGACCTTTCGGAAATCGAAGTGGAGCAGGAAGACCTGCGCATCCGCGTTTCCCGCGCCGCTCCGCCCACCACGGTATATGCCGCAGCGCCCACCGGTTACGCAGCACCGGCGCCAGCCCCTGCAGCGGCGGCAGTTGCCGCTCCGGCAGCACCTGCGGTCGCCGCAGCACCTGCCCGCAACCCGGCCAATACCGTTACCTCGCCAATGGTCGGCACGGTTTACCTGTCGCCTGCTCCGGGCGCACGTCCGTTCGTCGAAGTGGGCGCGACCGTCAAGGAAGGCCAGACCATCCTCATCGTCGAAGCCATGAAGACCATGAACCAGATCCCGGCTCCGAAGTCCGGCAAGGTCGTGGAAATCGTCGTCAACGACTCACAGCCCGTGGAGTATGGTGAAGCTCTCGTGGTCATCGAATAAAGGCGGTTCAGCATGGTTTCGAAGATCCTCATAGCCAACCGCGGCGAGATTGCGCTGCGCGTCCTGCGCGCTGCCAAGGAGCTTGGCATTCCGACAGTCGCCGTGCATTCCACCGCAGACGCGGACGCCATGCATGTGCGCCTTGCCGACGAAAGTGTGTGCATCGGCCCGCCGCCTTCGCGTGACAGCTACCTCAACATCCACCAGATCGTTGCGGCCTGCGAAATCACCGGTGCGGACGCCGTTCACCCCGGTTACGGCTTCCTGTCGGAAAACGCCAAGTTCGCCGATATCCTCGACGCGCACGGCATTACCTTCATCGGACCGACCGCAGAGCATATCCGTCTTATGGGCGACAAGATCACCGCCAAGCAGACGGCGCAGGAACTCGGTATTCCCGTGGTTCCCGGCTCCGACGGCGAAGTGAAGCCCGAGAATGCGCTCGAAATCGCCCGGACGATCGGCTTCCCGGTCCTGATCAAGGCGACGGCAGGCGGCGGCGGTCGCGGCATGAAGGTGGCGAAGACGGAAGCGGATCTCGACGAGGCGGTCTCGACGGCCCGCTCCGAAGCGGCAGCTGCCTTCGGCAACGACGCCGTTTATATGGAAAAATACCTCGGCAAGCCGCGTCATATCGAAGTGCAGGTTTTCGGCGACGGTGAAGGCAACGCCATTCACCTTGGCGAACGCGACTGCTCGCTGCAGCGCCGTCACCAGAAGGTGCTTGAAGAGGCGAACTCCCCGGCCCTCACCGTTGAACAGCGCATGAAGATCGGCGAAATTTGTGCAAGCGCCATGCGCAAGCTGAAATATCGCGGTGCCGGCACCATCGAGTTCCTTTACGAAAACGGCGAGTTCTATTTTATTGAAATGAACACGCGTCTTCAGGTGGAACATCCGGTGACGGAAGCGATCACCGGCATGGACCTCGTGCAGGAACAGATCAGGGTTGCTTCGGGACAGGGCCTGTCGGTCACGCAGGCGGATATCGAATTCCATGGCCATGCCATCGAATGCCGTATCAATGCCGAGGACCCGCGCACATTCGTTCCCTCCCCCGGCACGTTGACCTATTTCCATACGCCGGGCGGCCTTGGCGTGCGCGTCGATTCGGGTGCCTATCAGGGCTACAAGATCCCGCCTTATTACGACAGCATGATCGGCAAGCTTATCGTTCACGGTCGCGACCGTGACGAATGCATCCGCCGTCTACGCCGGGCACTGGACGAGTTCGTCGTCGACGGCATCAAGACCACGCTCCCGCTTTTCCAGGATCTTCTTCAGAACGAAGATATCCTCAGCGGCAATTACGACATTCACTGGCTGGAAAAATACCTGGCCGGTGATGCGTCTCACTAAGAGATATGGTTGGGCGGCGCAGCAAAAATAACGGCATAACCGTCGATATATTGCTGCGCGCCTATTCCGCCGGCCTGTTTCCGATGGCCGATTCGGCTGACGATCCCGAGCTTTTCTGGGTCGAGCCGGAAATACGCGGAATCATTCCGCTCAACGATTTCCACATTTCCAAAAGCCTCGCCAAGGCGATGCGCAAGAAGCCATTCGAGATACGATTCAATACCGCTTTCGAAGCGGTGATGGCAGGATGTGCGGCTGAAGCGCCGGACAGGCCGAGCACCTGGATCAACGCCACAATTCGCAAACTCTACACCGAACTGCACCAGATCGGCCATGCCCATAGTGTCGAGGCGTGGGATGGCAAGGAACTTGTCGGCGGACTTTACGGCGTATCGCTTGGGGCCGCATTCTTCGGCGAGAGCATGTTTTCCCGCCGCACCAACGCCTCGAAAATTTGCCTCGTGCATCTGGTGGAGCGGCTGAGAGCAAGCGGTTTCGTGTTGCTCGACACTCAATTCACCACCGAGCATCTGAAGACATTCGGCGCGATCGACGTGCCGAAGCAGCAATACGCGAAAATGCTCGATCAGGCCGTCAACCAGCCAGACCTGCAATTCTAAAAATCATAACGTAACGTTATTTGCTTGCCGTTGAGGGAGCGGGAACTTCGGAGTCCTGCTTGCAGCCAGTCAGCCATACGTCGTAGATCGGGTGCTCGACGGCATTGAGGCCGGGGCTGTCGGCGAACATCCAGCCAGTGAAAATCCGCTTTATCTTGCGGTCGAGAGTGATTTCATCCACCTCGATGAAAGCATCGATCTTCTGGGCTTCCGTCTGGTCGCGCGAGTAACAGACCTTAGGCGTCACCTGGAGCGCGCCGAACTGAACCGTTTCGTCGATATAGACATCGAAAGACGTAATGCGGCCGGTGATCTTGTCGATGCCGGAAAACACTGCCACGCGGTTTTCAAGACGGGCGGCGGAGACGGGCGATACGAGGATGACAGCAGAGACCGCTGCAAACAGCGAGACTGTCAGCGCACGCAAAGAACGATCCCGCGTGAATATCCTCATACGATATGTCTCCAAAAATTGCCTGTGTCGGGACGACGACCGGATCAACGCGTAAGGGCGGAATGTGGCAAAAACCGGTGAGGTCGGGTGCCAAGCGCGGCGTTTTGCACAACACCGCGCATCGCAATGCTCATTTTGCCCTGCTCAGTTGCCGGGGGTCCAGGCGTCGTAGTCGCCGGTTACGCGTGGACGCTCGCCTGCGACCGCCAGCGATCCCTGTGGGCGATAGGCCTTGGATGTGCCGGTGAGGTTGGCCTGATGCGCCTTCTGCCATTCCCGCGGAACGTATGTTTCCTGGCTCGGCGGCACGTCGGTGCGGTAGTGCATCCAGCCATGCCAGCCGGGCGGAATGGCAGAAGCTTCGGCATATCCGTTATAGATCACCCAACGGCGCGGCATGCCCCAGGAGGTGGTGCCGCCTTCGTAATAGGTGTTGCCCAACTCGTCCTGTCCGACCTTCTTGCCGAAACGCCAGGTGTGAAACCGCGTTCCGATCGTCTGGCCGTTCCACCAGGTGAAGATTTGCGTCAGGAGAGTCTTCATTATGCGTTCCTCGGGCTTGAATGCGCCGCAGCGATTTTCCGTGCACGGCACAAGACAAGCTTATGCCGCCCCTCACCGCGATTGTCCAGTATTTCCCGATATATCCGCGCTATTTCAGCTTCATCCTGAAACCGAAATGCCGCTTCTCGAAACCCAGCCGCTCGTAAAAGCGATGGGCATCGAGCCTCGCCACGTTGGAGGTGAGCTGCACGGCTTTCATGCCCTTGGCGCGCGCTTCATCAAGGCAATAGTTGATCATGACCGCACCGATGCCACGGCCGCGCATGTCGGGCCGCGTCTGCACCGCTTCAATCACCATGGATTTGGCGCCGCGCCCGATAAGCTTGGTCAGGATGGCCGTCTGGAAAGTGCCGACGATCTCGCCGTCCAGTTCCGCCACGTAAAGCGTCTCGGTGGGTGACGCCTCGATGTCGCGGAAGGCCGCGAGATAGTCCGGCAGCGCCGATTCGTCGGCCGTATCGCCGTGGCCTCCGATTTCGTCAGCGGCATAGATGGCCGCGAGTGCGGGAACATCCTCTTGCCGTGCCGCGCGGATTACCAGCGTATCTAATGTCGCATTCATCGTTTCAGGCTCTTTTCCATGACGATACCGGGAAAACCATCGATACCCGCCATGCGCTCGATTCGGTCAACCTCGGTAAATCCGACGCCTTCATAAAAGGCTATTGCGACAGTATTTTTGGGCTCCACTTCCAGACGCATGATTTCCGCATCCGGAAAGCAGGTTTCAAGCTCGGCGAAGAGATCGCGGCCGACGCCCTGACGCTGGAATTCGGGCCCGACATAAAGCTGGTGCAACAGGGCTGTCTTGCTCATCTTCGCAGACATGGAAGCATAAGCCATACCGCCGATCTGCCGGCCATTATCGGCCACCAGAAATTCGCCGCCCTTTTTCTCGATGCGGTCCTTCATGGCCTGTGGCGAATGCCATGCGGCAATCAGCTCCTTCACCTTGTCTGCGCCGTAGATCGCGTCATAGGTCGCATGCCAGGTGGTAGCCAGAAGCGCCCGGACCGGCTCGATATCGCGCTGGCTTGCCGTGCGTATGAAAAACATGATGTTTGCTCCGTCTCGAAACAGAAATGCCGGGCATGATCCCGGCATAAATCAATGTCAGTCCCAGTGCTCGACGTCATCCTCGGGCTTATGCCGAGAATGACGGATGAGAACTTGCTACTTCAATGCCTTTGTACAGGCACGGGAAGCAGCGTCCGCTTACTCGTCCTCGATGCCGAGCTTGGCCTTCACCAGCGCCTGCACGGCCTGCGGGTTGGCCTTGCCGCCCGTCGCCTTCATGACCTGGCCGACGAACCAGCCGGCAAGCGCCGGCTTCGCCTTCACCTTCTCGACCTGATCTGGGTTGGCGGCGATGATCTCGTCCACGGCCTTTTCGATGGCGCCGGTATCCGTCACCTGCTTCATGCCGCGCGTCTCGACGATTTCGGCCGGGTTGCCGCCCTCGTTCCAGACGATTTCGAACACATCCTTGGCGATCTTGCCGGAAATGGTCTCTGCCTTGATGAGATCGATAATGCCGCCCAGCTGTTCGGGAGAAACCGGCGTCGTCTCGATGTCCTTGCCTGACTTGTTCAGCGCACCGAGAAGATCGTTGATGACCCAGTTGGCGGCGGCCTTCGGGTCGCGGCCGGCAGCAACCGACTCGTAATAATCGGCGATCGCCTTTTCCGAAACGAGGATCGAGGCGTCGTAGACCGACAGGCCAAGATCGGCGACGAAACGGGCCTTCTTGTCATCAGGCAGTTCCGGCAGATCGACCTTCAGCGCCTCGACGAAAGCATCGTCGAATTCAAGCGGCAGCAGGTCTGGATCAGGGAAATAGCGATAGTCATGCGCGTCTTCCTTGGAGCGCATGGAACGCGTCTCACCCTTGCCGGGATCGAACAGGCGAGTTTCCTGATCGATGACACCGCCGTCTTCGAGAATGGCGATCTGGCGGCGCGCCTCATATTCGATGGCCTGGCCGACGAAGCGGATGGAGTTGACGTTCTTGATCTCGCAGCGCGTGCCGAAACCTTCGCCGGGACGGCGCACGGAGACGTTGACGTCGGCGCGCATCGAGCCTTCGTCCATGTTGCCGTCGCAGGTGCCGAGATAACGCACGATGGACCGCAGCTTGGTGAGATAGGCCTTTGCCTCATCCGACGAGCGCATGTCGGGCTTGGAGACGATTTCCATCAGCGCAACGCCCGAACGGTTCAGGTCCACGAAGGACATGGTCGGGTGCTGGTCGTGCATGGACTTGCCGGCGTCCTGCTCCAGATGCAGGCGCTCGATGCCGATCTCGATGTCCTCGAAATTGCCCTGACGATCCGGACCGAGCGAAATCGTGATGATGCCCTCACCGACGATCGGGTCCTTGAACTGCGAAATCTGGTAGCCCTGCGGCAAATCCGGATAGAAGTAGTTTTTGCGGTCGAAGATCGAACGGTTGTTGATCTTGGCCTTCAGGCCGAGACCGGTGCGCACGGCCTGCTTGACGCATTCCTCGTTGATGACGGGAAGCATGCCGGGCATGGCGGCGTCCACAAGCGACACGTTGGAGTTCGGCGCATTGCCGAAAGTGGTCGAAGCGCCGGAAAACAGCTTGGAATTGGAGAGAACCTGCGCATGCACCTCCAGGCCGATCACGATTTCCCAATCGCCGGTGGCGCCGGGAATGAAGCGTTTCGGGTCGGGGGTGCGCACGTCTACAAGGGTCATATGAAGCTCACGATATACGGGTTCTTTGGCCTTGGTGGGTAGAACAAATGGAGCGCGGGCGCAAGACATCTTGCACCCTGTCGCGCCAGGCACCGGATTTTCGCTGAAACCGGATACGCGTTTTTTACGGTTCTCAGTTTCAATTCACGTCATGACCATGATCGCTCTCTGCTTCATGACCTATATGGCCTTCAATCTTTTCGTCTTTCTTGTCTATTGGTGGGACAAGGAGGCGGCGAGAAAGGGTGGCTGGCGCATTCGGGAAAGTACTCTGTTATTGCTTGCTTTCATTGGCGGCAGCATGGGCGCAGTGTCGGCTCAACAACTGCTGCGCCACAAAACCCGCAAGGAACCCTTCCGCAGCATCCTGATATCCATCGTAATTTTACAGGTGGGCCTTGTCGCGTCCCTCGCCATCATGCCGGACTGGCCGATACGGCTTGTAACCGGCTTGCAGACGCTCTCTCAGAACCCCGGCCCATAAAGGCCGCTCTCGACCTCGACCAGCTGCTTTTGCAGGCCGACGGATTGCACGTCGCGATCAAGCTTCGGCGCATAGGAGACGGAGAGCCAGTGGACGCTGTAACCGTGATGACGGAAAAAGGCGACCGCCGGTTCGTTCTGCGCATGGGTTTCAAGCCGGATGATTTCGAAATCACGTTGCAATATCTGCCGTTCGATATCCGCAAGCAGTAGGCTGCCTATACCCCTGCGCTGAAAATCCGGATCGATCCAGAAATCGGAAATCGCCTCGTTGAAATGTTCCCGTGCCGCCCATCCGGCAACCGCGCCGCCGAACTCGGCCACGCGGATGGCAAGCCAGGACGAGCGGGTGAAATTGGAAAAGGCACTGGCTGCGTTATCGTAAAGCGTCGCGGTAATGCCGAGCGCGGTTGTGGCCTGCCGCCATGCCCTAAGGCCGATGGCTGCCAGAACCTCCGCTTCCTGCTCCTGCGCATTGCGAATGACGATCAAGCCGCGCCCTCCATGGCCCAACGAAGTAAAGCACCGGTGGTGCGATTCGGCCAGTGCGGTTTCCACACACCCTGCCCGCCCGGTCGGGTGATGCCCGTGGGACTTGACCGCACACGTCTCCCCCGCTAACCAAAAAGAGCAAACAAGGAGCTTTTATGTTCGCTCAATCGGAGTCCCGGTAACGGCCCTGCCCGCAAGTTTCTTGCGCGCCGGGCCATTATGAAACCGACCTGGATGCCTTAACGGCACCCGGACTTGTTTTCATGCGTCTAGAAGACGCCGACCGGATTTCCGACAATGGACATTTCCCGCGCCGAACAGCGCATTCTTCACCTGCTCGCCCAGGGCGGCAGCATCGAACTCGTTCGAGACGACCATCACAAAATCGAAAAACTCGCGCTCTATACGCGCGACGGCTGGATTTTCAGCGGCCTCGATCTCCTCACCTTCCGCAAACTGAAACGGAAGAGAGCCATCGCCTCGTCAGGCGGCAAGCCTTACCGCATCACGACGCGTGGCTTGGAACTCGTACGGGGTGAGCTGGACAATCGATAAAAACAAACGGGCGGCACTTGATGCCGCCCGTGACAACTATAGAGCTTTTGTTCAGCCGCTTACCACCACTTGGCGGGGGTGAACTTACCGGCAGCCTGCTCGATGGCATGCGCCGTCTTGAAGAGCGTTTCTTCTTCGAAAGGCTTGCCGATGAGCTGCAAGCCGAGCGGCAGGCCCTTGCCGTCCAGGCCGGCAGGCACCGAGAGGCCAGGAAGACCGGCCATGTTGACCGTGATGGTGAAGACGTCCTGGAGGTACATCTTCACGGGATCGGAGGCGAGTTCCTCATCACCGACAGCGAAGGCGGAAGACGGGGTAATCGGCGCCAGAATGGCGTCGACGCCCTCATGGAAGACGTTTTCGAAATCGCGCTTGATCAGCGTGCGGACCTTTTGCGCCTTCAGGTAATAGGCGTCGTAATAACCGGCTGACAGCACGTAGGTGCCGACCATGATACGGCGCTGCACTTCCTTGCCGAAACCGGCTGCACGGCTCTTCTCGTACATGTCGGCAATGTCCTTGCCGTCGACGCGCAGGCCGTAACGTACGCCGTCATAACGAGCGAGGTTGGACGAAGCTTCCGCGGGCGCGACGATGTAATAGGCAGGAAGCGCGTATTTGGTGTGCGGTAGCGAGATATCGACCACTTCGGCACCGGCATCGCGCAGCCATTCGACGCCCTTTGCCCAGAGCTTTTCGATTTCTTCCGGCATGCCATCGACGCGATATTCCCTGGGGATACCGATCTTCAGGCCCTTGAGCGACTGGCCGATGGCCTTTTCGTAATCCGGCACCGGCAGGTCGACGGAGGTCGTATCCTTTGCGTCAACGCTCGCCATCGTCTTCAACAGGATAGCGGCGTCGCGCACGTCACGTGCGATCGGGCCGGCTTGATCGAGCGAGGAAGCATAAGCAACGATGCCGTAACGCGAGCAACGGCCATAAGTGGGCTTGATGCCGACGGTGCCGGTAAAGGCCGCCGGCTGGCGGATGGAGCCGCCGGTGTCGGTTGCCGTGGCGCCGGCGCACAGATGCGCGGCAACGGCTGCGGCCGAACCGCCGGAGGAGCCACCGGGCACGAGCTTCTGCTCCGAGCCATTGGCGCGCCAGGGGTTGATGGCCGGACCGTACCAGGAGCTTTCGTTGGACGAGCCCATGGCGAACTCGTCCATGTTGAGCTTGCCGAGCATGACGGCGCCCTGGTCCCAGAGGTTCTGGGTGACGGTCGATTCGTATTTCGGCTTGAAGCCATCGAGAACATGCGAACACGCCTGCGTGTGCACGTCACGTGTGGCGAAAAGGTCCTTCACGCCGAGCGGAACGCCTTCCAGCTCGCCCGCCGCGCCTGAGGCGATGCGGCCATCGGAGGCTTTCGCCATGTCGCGCGCCTTTTCAGGCGTCAAGGCAACATAGGCGTTCAGCGCGCCGTTGGCGGCGTCGATGGCGGCAATATAGGCGTCGGTCAGCTCGAGGGCGGAAAACTCTTTCGCCTTGAGCTTTTCGCGGGCTTCGGCAATGGTCAGGCTCGTCAGGTCGGTCATGGTCGGCAACGGCTTTCGAAATCTTGGAAAAATCGGGCGGCAAACGGCGGTCGGACTATTCGACCACTTTCGGAACCATGAAGAAGTCCCGGTCGGTCGCAGGCGCATTGGCGACGATGTCTTCCGCCTTGTTGCCGTCGGTCACGACGTCGGCACGCTTTTTCATATCCACGGGGGTAACGGAGGTCATCGGCTCGACGCCGTCAACATTCACTTCCGAAAGCTGCTCCACGAAACCGAGTATGCCGTTCAACTGGCCAAGCATATTTTGTGCTTCGTCTTCAGTAACAGCGATACGGGCAAGGCGCGCAACGCGCTTTACGGTGGCGAGATCGACGGACATGGTTCTACTCCGGTCAGAATTTTCCTAACCGCTATAATCACCATGTCCGCCATTCGCAACGGTAGAAAGCATGTCGCGTAAAACTGTGTAGCGGTTTTGCTGTAGCGACATGCGTCAGCAAAATGTCAGAAGGACAGTATTTCGCCCGGCTTCGGCGTGTGGACGCGCGCATCCGAGCCTTCCATGCCGGCCACGAACTTCTCCGGCGTCTGGTCAACGATCGGGAAGGAACCGTAGTGGCAGGGAATGACGTTGGCGAATTTGAAAAAGCGCTGGCAGGCGAGTGCAGCCACCGCACCACCCATGGTGAAGCGGTCGCCGATTGGCACGAGACCGATATCCGGCTGGTGCAATTCGTTGATGAGCTTCATGTCGGAGAAAATATCCGTATCGCCCATATGATAGACGGCCGGACCGTCTTCGAAATGCAGCATCAGGCCATTGGCGTTGCCGAGTGAATGGGAAACGCCATCCTCGGTGATCTGAGCGGACGAATGCAGCGCATTGGTGAAGGTTACGGAAAAACCGTCGAAATGTACCGTGCCGCCAGTATTACCCATATCGACCTTCGCCACGCCCTTTGTGGAAAGCCAGGCGGCGAGATCGGCATTGGCAAGCACCGTCGCGCCCGTTTCGCGAGCAAGCTGGACGGTATCCCCCACATGATCGCCGTGGCCGTGGGTCAGGAGAATATGGGTGATGCCTTCAGCCGCGCTTTTCGCATCCTGTCCGGCAAAACCGGGATTGCCGGTGAAAAACGGATCGATAAGGATCTTCGCGCTGCCGTTTTCAAGGCGGAAGGCGGAATGGCCGAGCCAGGTGATTTTCATGGGAAGTTCTCCTTTGTATTGCCCGTATATTATGACATAGGACGGCTTGAACAACCGCACTACCGATATTTCAGAGAGGCGACAATGGCCGCGGATAATGACGATTACGTGTATGACGAGGCGACCGGCGAATGGCGGCCTGCGTC
>NZ_BDLN01000001.1:578709-584453 GCF_001950375.1 Rhizobium sp. TBD182
GCTGGCCGCAGAAGCTTTGCGCGCGAACGAAGTGCGCGATGCGGCAGGCAACGTGCTTGCGGATGGTGACCAGGTAACGCTGATCAAGGATCTGAAGGTCAAAGGCACCAATACGGTCATCAAGCAGGGCACTGTCATCAAATCGATCCGCCTGACCGGAAATCCGGAAGAAATCGATTGCAGGCACGAGACGGTCAAGGGTCTGGTGCTGCGCACCGAATTCGTCCGCAAAAGATAAAGGACAGCGTACGACATGGCGATACTTACCATCGAGGAGCTCGCGGAAACGCTTCAGCCGGCACAGGCGATTGCGGGCCTCGACCTTGGGACGAAAACCATCGGACTTGCCATGTCGGACCTGTCGCGGCGCTTCGCCACGCCGCGCCCCGTCATCAAACGGGTCAAATTCACTCGGGATGCCGAGGTGCTGCTGGCCTTTGCCGAAAAGGAAAAGGTATCCGCTTTCATCATCGGCCTGCCCATAAATATGGATGGATCGGCCGGACCACGCGCTCAGGCAACACGTGCCTTCGTTCGTACCATGGGGGAAAAAACCGCCCTGCCCTTCATTTTCTGGGATGAACGGCTTTCAACGGTCGCCGCCGAACGTGTGCTTCTGGAAATGGACGTCTCTCGCGCCAAACGGGCCGAACGCATCGATTCGGCAGCCGCAAGCTTCATTCTTCAGGGCGCGCTGGACAGGCTTTCGGCACTCGCCCGCGCAACGGGCTGACGTCCCTGCCACCAATTGGCAATCTGTTTTCGCTTGCGGAAAGCAAGGATCGCAAAAACGATCAGGCTGTCGACCGCTATGGCGCGCGCGACCAGCGGCGGCAGGCTTTCCGGCGGCAGGCCGAGGATATTGCCGTAAATCTGGAATACCAGATCATGCGTCTGGCGCGTCAGCATGAAGAAGCCGAAGCTCAAGTCGTAATAGGATAGCCAGTACCAGCTGCCGAGCAATGCAACGGGACCGGCCCAGAGGATCAAAAACCACTTCATGCAGTCTGCTCCCGCGTGAAAATCGTATCGGGAATGCCAGCAAGCACCGCCCAGCGCACCAGAGCCATCAGGCAAAGGTTAAAGGCTGGCGCGTCAATATCCAACGGCAGCATAGCAAAAAACGTCATCATGACGCCCAAAGCTGTCCAGCGGCTCACTTGCGGCTCCCTTATACGCAGTCATTGCGCATGGTTAACATTTTGTTAATGCACACTGGACCGGTAACCATGGCTAAGCAAATGAAAGCTGTCGGTATGGTTAACGGTGGCGGGTCCGGCTGTGGAAAACACCCCTCACGAAGCCAACGGCATGCGATGCCGCAAGGTTGCCGGACCGCTGAAAACATGGTTGATTTTTCGTCAAATAACGGCCGATTTTGTTAGGGCGACCGTCTCGCCCGGCTCGTTACGCCGCGCTCAGCCGTAAACGCCGCGCACCAGTCTTTTGACGGCGGTTGCAATCTTGTCCCAGTCCTTGTCCGACTTCAACGGCACGCCGGCGAACTGGCCGCTGGTGGCGGCGGAAATCACGAGATGCTGGATGGCGGCGAACAACACGGCATTGACGGATGCGGTATCTACGCCCTTGGGTGCTGCCAGCGATCCGCGCATGCGCTCCAGCCATTTGCCGAGCGATTTGGCACGGGCTTCGGCAAGCTGCCTGACCTGCGGCGAGCCATCCGACACTTCCCAGGCAATGATCTTGCAGACGAGAGGATCGCTGCGCAGCGCATCCATGAAATAAAGCGCCAGCTTTTCCATGAGATCGCCATAGGTCAACAGGAACATGCCGCCGGTATCTTCAGGAATACGGTCCTTTACCCAGGATCCGAGATCCTCGCCGATCGCCTCGATCAACCCTTCCAGACCGCCGAAATAACGGTAGATCAGCTGTTTGTCGCATCCGGCGCGGCGGGCAACGGCATTGATGCCAAAACCCTGAAAGCCCTCTTCGGCCAGAAGCGACCGGGCCGCCTCAAAAATCGCCTTCTCGGTCGCGGCGCGATCCTTGATGCGCTTTTCCGGCTTGTCGGCTGAAATCACCTCTGCGGTCGCCAGCATGCTTCCCTACCCGTCTTTTAAAAGGCCTGACCCAACGGGTTAACAAAGCATGAAGACGAGGACAATGCAGCGCAGCAGCTGGGGAGAAGGTTCCTGTGGATGAATTAAGATCGAGGACCCGTACCGCGCAAATAATCACTCCAGCGCCATTCCAAACCACACGGTGCCTGGTGTGTCGTGGGTTTCGAGACGTTTGAAGCCGCGGGTTTCCCAAAAGCGGATACCCGCCTGGTTGCGCTCGCTGGCGCCGAGGTGGATGCCGTAGACGTTGTTTTGTCTCGCCATATCGAGCCAGCGCGACAAAAGCCGCGTGCCGCCGCCCTTGCCCTGTGTGCGTGGCAGAAGGTTCAGGTGGATATGGGCCGGAAACGGATCAGTCAGCCAGGTTGGCGTGTGGCGCGGGTGGTGGATGAAATGTGCACGGCGCTGATCGGCGTCCCATGTTTGCTGGTCGCCAACGGGGTCGGGATAAAGGGCGCGCAGATGCGGCCACCACTCATGCTCCAGCCGCTCATCATGCAAGGCGGTATCCAGCGCGCCGGCGATGTAACCGCAGACACCCTCTTCGTCTTCCGCCACAAAAACGGCATCGGGCCACAGATGCAGATAAGGCACGGAATAAATATGCCCCACCATGCGGCCATCGCGATAAAGCAGGGTGGCATCCTGCCCGGCATCGCCGGTGGCGAGACTGATGGCGTAGAGCGCCTCTTCATCTTCAGGACGGGCGGAGCGGAAGGTCAGCATCTGCTATCGACCCCCATCTCCATGCGCGCACACGCGCCCACCGACTGAAAGACAGAAATACGCCCCACGCCAACGCCTTTTCTCAAATCCGATACCCCTCCCACAGGGACAGCAACAACAGCCTTCCACCCTTTATCGGTCAGGACGCGGGCGGATACAATAAATCGATTATATAATTCGGATCAAAGCGAGAATCGAGCATGCCGTAGGTATGTCGCCAACCACCCGCCAGACGGGTTTCGAGGAAGGCGTCTGCGATCTTGCCGGCGCCGAGCCGGCAAAGCTCGGCGGCAGCGGCAGCAAGTGCGAATTGCTCCACCAGCAGGCGGGCAGCACCCTCATCGCGTTCGGCAAGCGCGATTGCGGCGCGCAGCACATCCGTGGTCTTTTTGCCGGCGGGTCCGAGATCGCGCTCCAGCGTCTGGAAAACGAGATCGAACAGATCCCTGCCGCGCTGAAGAACACGCAGCACATCCAGCGCCATGACGTTGCCGGAGCCTTCCCATATGGCATTGACCGGCGCTTCGCGGTAGTGGCGAGCAATCGGCCGTTCTTCCACATAGCCGTTGCCGCCAAGGCACTCCATCGCCTCGTAGATCAACGCCGGCGCGATCTTGCAGCACCAGTATTTCACAATCGGCGTCATCACCCGCGCATAGGCCGCCTCGGCGGCATTGTTGCGGGCGGCATCGAATGCCGATGCCAGCCGGAAGGAGAGTGCCGTTGCGGCTGCGACATCCAGCGCCATATCGGCGAGAACGCGCGTCATTATCGGCTGGCTGACCAGCGTCTTGCCGAAGACGGAACGGCCGCGTGCGAAATGCACGGCTTCGGCGAGCGAAGCGCGCATCATGCCTGATGATGCCAGCGCGCAATCGAGCCGCGTCAGCGTCACCATGTCGAGAATGGTGCGCACACCGCTGCCAGGTTCACCCAGAAGATAACCGAAAGCATCGGTGAACTCGACTTCGGCGGAGGCGTTGGAGCGGTTGCCGAGCTTGTCCTTCAGGCGCTGGAAATGCAGGCCGTTCGCGGAACCGTCTTCCAGATAACGCGGCACCAGAAAACAGCCCATGCCGTCGCCCATCTGCGCCAGCATGACGAAACCGTCGCTCATCGGCGCGGACAGGAACCATTTGTGGCCGGACAGGCGATAGATGCCCTCGCCCACCCGCTCCGCCGTGCTGCGGTTGGCGCGCACATCCGTGCCGCCCTGTTTTTCCGTCATGCCCATGCCGACGGTGACGGCGGTTTTCTGCAAGGCCGGCTTCTGCGAGGAATCATATTTCCGCGACAGTATCTTCGGCACCCATTCCTTCTGCACACGCGACGAGGTCATGATGGCGGCAACGGAGGCGCTGGTCATGGTCAACGGGCAGAGATGCCCGGCCTCGAGCTGAGAGGTCAGATAAAATTTGGTGGCGCGCGCCTTGTGTTCATTGCCGCGCGTCTCAGCCGCATTTTCCCAGACGCTGGAATGAAGACCCGATGACATGGAACGGCGCATCAGTGCGTGCCATGCGGGATGGAACTCAACCTGATCGAGACGTTCCCCGCGCGGGCCATGCGTGTGCAGCTGCGGCACGCCCTGATTGGCCATGCGCGCCAGTTCCTGCGCTTCGTGCGAGGTGACGTAACGGCCGAGCTGGTCGAACTCGTCCCTCAGATTGCGTGACAGGCCGGATGTGAGGTCGACGATCAGCGGATCGGAACGATAGGCATTAATACCGGACCATAGGCTAGGCTGGTTTAGTTCGGCGAGCGATTCTTCTGTCCGGTTCATGCCTGTCATTCGCATCCTTCTATCGGGATTCGTGCTTTATTGCGTGTATATGCCAAAACCCGGCTTATCGCATGCTTGCCCGCAAAGCCACCTGTCTTTATAGACCCGTTGACTATTGCGACCCGGAGGACAATTTCCATGGTCTATTTTCCCCACCGCCATCTCCTCGGCATCAAGGGGCTTTCCCATCAGGATATAACCCTGCTTCTCGACAAGGCCGACGAAGCGGTGAAAATCAGCCGTCAGCGCGAGAAAAAAACCTCGACGCTTCGGGGCCTCACGCAGATCAACCTGTTCTTCGAAGCTTCGACCCGGACACAATCCTCCTTCGAACTTGCCGGAAAACGGCTTGGCGCCGATGTGATGAACATGTCGGTCAGCAATTCCTCGGTGAAGAAGGGCGAAACGCTGATCGACACGGCGATGACGCTGAACGCCATGCGCCCCGATGTGCTGATCGTGCGTCACTCCTCGGCCGGTGCCGCAGCCCTTCTCGCGCAGAAGGTTGCCTGCTCCGTGGTCAATGCCGGCGACGGTCAGCATGAACACCCGACGCAGGCCCTTCTCGACGCGCTGACCATCCGCCGCGCCAAGGGTGATCTTTCGGGAATAACGGTGGCGATCTGCGGCGACGTACTGCATTCGCGCGTTGCCCGCTCCAACATCATCCTACTCAACCAGATGGGCGCGCGCGTGCGCGTCGTGGCTCCCGCGACGCTTCTTCCCTCCGGCATTCGCGACATGAGCGTCGAGGTCTTCCATGATATGAAGGAAGGCCTGAAGAACGCCGATGTGGTGATGATGCTGCGCCTGCAGCGCGAGCGCATGTCCGGCTCCTTCGTGCCTTCGGTGCGCGAATATTTCCACTATTACGGTCTCGATGCCGAAAAGTTGAAGGCAGCGAAAGAAGACGCGCTGGTCATGCATCCCGGCCCGATGAACCGTGGCGTGGAAATCTCATCCGAAGTGGCTGATGGTCCGCAAAGCGTCATCGAAAGCCAGGTGGAAATGGGGGTTGCCGTGCGCATGGCTGTCATGGAAACCCTGCTTGTCTCGCAAAATCAGGGTGAGCGTGTATGAGTGCCGTGACCGTTCTCAAAAACCTTCGCATCGTTGATCCCTCCCGCAATCTGGACGAGGTGGGCAGCATC
>NZ_BDLN01000001.1:584463-636316 GCF_001950375.1 Rhizobium sp. TBD182
ATCGGTGCCGACGGCACGATCCTCGCCTCCGGCGGGCAGGCACACAACCAGGGTGCGCCCGAGGGTGCGACGGTTCGCGACTGCAAGGGGCTGCTGGCCGTTCCCGGTCTGGTGGATGCCCGCGTCTTTGTCGGTGAGCCGGGCGGCGAACACCGTGAAACCATCGAATCCGCATCGCGCGCGGCAGCGGCCGGCGGCGTCACCAGCATCATCGTCATGCCGGACACCGACCCCGTTATCGACGACATTGCGCTGGTCGAATATGTGAAAAAGGCGGCACGCGACAAGGCGCTCGTCAATGTGCATCCCGCCGCAGCACTGACCAAGGGCCTCAACGGCGAGGAAATGACCGAGATCGGCATGCTGAAGGAAGCCGGTGCGGTTGCCTTCACCAATGGACGCAGGGCGCTTTCCGACACGCTGGTGCTGCGCCGCGCCATGACCTATGCGCGCGAATTGGGTGCGGTGATTGCACTTGAGACCCGCGACAAATATATCGGCGGCGGCGACATGAACGAGGGGCTTTTCGCAAGCTGGCTCGGTCTGTCCGGAATCCCCAAGGAAGCCGAGATCATTCCGCTGGAGCGCGACCTGCGCATTGCCGGTTTGACGCAAGCGATCTATCACGCCGCCAAGATTTCCGTGCCGGAATCGGCAGAAGCGATCCGTCTTGCCCGGCAGCGGGGCGTCAAGGCGACCTGCGGCATCTCGATCAACCATCTGACGCTGAACGAGAACGATATCGGCGAATACCGTACCTTCTTCAAGCTCTCACCTCCCTTGCGCGCAGAAGACGACCGCAAGGCCATGGTCGAGGCGCTGAAGGATGGCACGATCGACATCATCGTTTCGTCGCACGACCCGCAGGACGTGGACACCAAGCGCCTGCCCTTTTCGGATGCGGCAAGCGGTGCGGTGGGGCTGGAAACCATGCTGGCGGCGGCGCTTCGCCTTCACCATAGCGGCGAGGTTCCGCTGATGCGGCTGATCGATGCGCTTTCCACCCGCCCGGCGAAAATCTTCGGACTGGATGCGGGAACGCTTAAAGCCGGCGCGAAGGCTGATATCACGCTGATCGACCTGGACGAGCCTTGGCTGGTTGCGAGAGATCAACTGGTGTCGAAATCCAAGAATACGCCGTTTGAGGATGCCCGTTTCAGCGGCCGCGCTGTCGCCACTTATGTGGCTGGCAAAGCGGTTCATTCCTTGGCATAAGATCACGGGCATGGGATCACGCAGGCGCGCGACGAGAGGGAACGTTGAATGAGTGCTTTGACTGACTGGCAGACGGCGCCTGCCCTTCTCGCGCTTGCGGCGCTGATTGGCTATCTATTCGGCTCGATACCCTTCGGCCTGCTTCTTACCCGCATGGCGGGGCTGGGCGATGTGCGCAAGATTGGTTCCGGCAATATTGGCGCCACCAATGTGCTGCGCACCGGCAACAAGAAGCTCGCCGCAGCGACATTGCTGCTCGATGCGCTGAAGGGCACCGCCGCAGTGCTCGTCGCCAATGCGCTCTGGGGTTACGAGGCGTCGCTGGTTGCCGGTTTCTTTGCCTTTCTCGGCCATCTGTTTCCGGTGTGGCTCGGTTTCAAGGGCGGCAAGGGCGTGGCGACCTATATCGGCGTGCTTTTAGGCGCTGCCCCCCTGATGATGCTGGCTTTTGCGCTGATCTGGCTCGCAACCGCGTTCATCACCCGGTATTCCTCGCTGTCGGCGCTGGTTGCCATGCTTGTGATCCCGGTCGCCCTATGGATAGTCGGGCCTGAAAAGACGGCGCTTCTGGTAACGTTGCTGAGCGTGATTTCCTGGTGGAAACACCGGGAAAACATCGCACGGCTTCTGGCCGGCACGGAAAGCAGGATCGGGCAAAAGGGCTAAGGCAAGCTTTAAGGATAAGTCATGCCGCATGAGGAAACGACACGGCAGGGCATAGAGCTTTCCGCGCGGCAGCGGGTCGCATGGCTTCGGCTGATCCGCAGCGACAATATCGGCCCCGTCACCTTCCGCGAACTCATCAATCATTTTGGCAGCGCTGAAAAAGCGCTCTCTGCCCTGCCCGAACTTTCAAGGCGCGGCGGTTCATTGCGCAGCCCGCGCATTGCCACGCAGGCGGAAGCGGAAGGCGAAATCGAAACGGCTGAAAGATTCGGCGCTCGCTTCGTCGGCATCGGTGAGCCGGACTATCCGCCTGCCCTGCGACAGCTCGACGGCGCGCCGCCACTGATCGCCATGAAGGGCTCGGCTTCCACCGCAACAAGACCTTGCGTCGGCATCGTCGGATCACGCAACGCCTCCATCAACGGCGCGAAATTCGCCGCGATGCTGGCGCGCGATTGCGGTCGTGCGGGCTATACGATCGCTTCCGGGCTGGCGCGCGGCATCGATGCGGCAGCGCACCGGGCAAGCCTTGCAACCGGCACGGTGGCCATGCTGGCGGGCGGTCTCGACCGTCCCTACCCTCAGGAAAATTTCGGGCTATTGCAGGACATCTACGAACAGGGCGGCGCGACGATCAGCGAAATGCCCTTCGGCTGGGAGCCACGCGCGCGGGATTTCCCCCGCCGCAACCGGCTGATATCAGGCGTCTCGCTCGGCATCGTCATAGTGGAAGCGGCGGAACGATCCGGTTCGCTGATCACGGCGCGGCTTGCCGGCGAAGCGGGCCGGCTGGTTTTCGCCGTGCCAGGCTCCCCACTCGATGCGCGCTGCGAAGGCACCAACCGGCTGATCAAGGAAGGCGCGATGCTGACCACGGGGGCGGCCGATATTCTCGATGCGCTACGACCGCTGATGGAACCGCAATTGCCCTATGACCGCAAGGTCGAGGAACCACGATCCGATGCGGAAATGTCACCACCCGGAGATGACGAGCGTAGCATCGTTGCCGCCGCTCTCGGGCACTCACCCGTCGAAACGGACGATATCATTCGCCACACGGGTTTTTCCGCGGCCACGGTTCACATGGTGCTGCTGGAACTCGATATTGCCGGGCGGTTAAACCGGCACGCCGGGGGGCGGGTTTCGCTCCTCGCGGATTGATAGCTTGCGCCGCCCGCTCTGGATATCGCCGACTTCCACATAGGCCATTTCAATCAGATAGCACAGCATGTCGGCGCCCTCGCGATTGGCGACGAGCCTCAGTTCCGCGAGCATCTGGCGAATGTAAGCCAAGTTCTCTCTGGTCCCTTCATTATCGGCATTATTGTTTGTTGCGTTCGGGACCATATATCTATCCTGGAATTTCAACCTGAAACAAAGATCATTACGTCAATTCAAATCATGTTGGTCACTATAACAAATTTACCAAAGATTGCAATACAACGACAGATTATCCATAGGTTGCAATTGCCTTGGAGCGATAAAATCGGGCTTGCCTCTTGACCCGCGCGCATTACCTGTCCATGTCGAATTATAAAGAAGGCGAATTGCGGCATTATGCCGTGACCCGGCTATGTTAACGGACCAGTTCCAGAGAAAAACAATATGAATGTCGTCGTCGTAGAATCTCCTGCCAAAGCCAAGACGATCAACAAGTATCTTGGTCCGGGCTACAAGGTTCTTGCATCCTTTGGCCACGTCCGGGACCTTCCTGCCAAGGACGGATCTGTGCTGCCCGACCAGGACTTCGAAATGTCCTGGGAGGTCGATAGCGCATCCGCCAAGCGCATGAAGGACATTGCCGACGCGGTGAAGTCCTCCGACGGCCTGTTTCTCGCAACCGACCCGGATCGCGAGGGTGAAGCGATTTCCTGGCATGTGCTTGATCTCTTGAAGAAGAAGCGCGTTCTCGGCGACAAGCCGGTGAAGCGCGTGGTCTTCAACGCAATCACCAAAAAGGCGGTACTGGACGCGATGGCGAACCCGCGCGACATCGACGTGCCGCTGGTCGATGCCTATCTTGCCCGCCGTGCGCTGGATTATCTCGTCGGTTTCAACCTGTCGCCGGTTTTGTGGCGCAAGCTGCCGGGCGCCCGTTCCGCCGGCCGCGTGCAGTCCGTTTCGCTGCGTCTCGTCTGCGACCGCGAAGCCGAGATCGAGCGTTTCGTCTCCGAGGAATACTGGAACATCAGCGCGCTGTTGAAGACACCGCGCGGTGACGAGTTCGAGGCGAAGCTGGTTTCCGCCGATGGCAAGAAGCTGCAAGGCCGTTCGATCAAGACAGGAGATGACGCCAACCGCCTGAAGGCGCTCCTGGAAGGCGCGACCTATATTGTCGATACGGTCGAGGCGAAACCCGTCAAGCGCAATCCCGGCCCGCCCTTCACCACCTCGACGCTGCAGCAGGCTGCCTCCTCGCGCATGGGCTTTTCCGCCTCGCGCACCATGCAGGTGGCCCAGAAGCTTTATGAAGGTATCGACATCGGCGGCGAAACCGTTGGTTTGATCACCTACATGCGTACCGACGGCGTGCAGATGGCGCCGGAAGCGATCGATGCCGCACGCCGCGCCATCGGCGAGCAGTTCGGCGACCGCTATGTGCCGGAAAAGGCGCGCTTCTACTCGACCAAGGCAAAGAACGCGCAAGAAGCGCACGAAGCTATCCGTCCGACCGATTTTAACCGCACACCGGATCAGGTGAAGCGTTACCTCGATGCCGACCAGTTGCGTCTTTACGACCTGATCTGGAAGCGCGGCATTGCGAGCCAGATGGCATCTGCCGAAATCGAACGTACCACCGTGGAAATCCTTGCCGACAAGGACGGTGAAAAGGCCGGGCTTCGTGCCGTCGGTTCCGTCATCCGCTTCGACGGCTTCATTGCCGCCTATACCGACCAGAAAGAAGATGGCGAGCAGAGCGACGACGGTGACGATGAAGGCCGCCTGCCACAGATCAATGCGCGCGAGAACCTCGCCAAGCAGAAGATCAACGCCAGCCAGCACTTCACCGAGCCGCCACCGCGTTATTCGGAAGCATCGCTCATCAAGAAGATGGAAGAACTCGGCATCGGCCGTCCTTCCACCTATGCGGCGACACTGAAGACGCTAAGCGACCGCGAATATATCATCATCGACAAGCGCAAGCTCATTCCCCACTCGCGCGGACGGCTGGTGACGGCTTTCCTCGAAAGCTTCTTTGCCAAATATGTCGAATACGACTTCACCGCCGATCTGGAAGAAAAGCTCGACCGCATTTCCGCGGGCGAACTGGACTGGAAGCAGGTGCTGCGCGATTTCTGGAAGGATTTCTTCGCGCAGATCGAAGATACCAAGGAATTGCGCGTTACCAACGTGCTGGATGCGCTCAATGAAGTTCTGGCCCCGCTGGTCTTCCCCAAGCGTGAGGACGGTTCCGATCCGCGCATCTGTCAGGTTTGCGGCACCGGCAACCTTTCGCTGAAGCTCGGCAAATACGGCGCTTTCGTCGGTTGCTCCAATTATCCGGAGTGCAACTTTACCCGCCAGCTCACGTCCGATGGCTCGGAAGCCGAAGCTTCCGTGTCTAACGAGCCGAAAGCGCTGGGTGCCGATCCGATGACTGGCGAGGAGTTGACGCTTCGGTCTGGCCGTTTCGGCCCGTACATCCAGCGCGGCGATGGCAAGGAAGCCAAGCGCTCCTCGCTGCCCAAGGGCTGGAAGCCTGAGGACATCGACCACGAAAAGGCGCTGGCGCTCATCAACCTGCCGCGCGATATCGGCAAGCATCCCGAAACCGGCAAGATGATTTCCGCCGGGCTTGGCCGCTACGGACCCTTCCTGTTGCATGACGGTTCCTATGCGAACCTCGAAAGCATCGAAGATGTGTTCTCGATCGGCCTCAACCGTGCCGTTACCGTTATTGCCGAGAAGCAGAGCAAGGGACCGGGGCGCGGCCGCAACGGCACGCCCGCGGCGCTGAAGGAACTGGGTGATCACCCCGATGGCGGCCCGATCACCGTCCGCGACGGGCGTTACGGCGCTTACGTCAACTGGGGCAAAGTTAACGCCACCATTCCAAAGGGGCAGGATCCGACCTCCGTGACGCTTGACGAATCGCTGGTGCTGATTGCCGAGCGTATCGCCAAGACAGGAACCGGCGGCAAGCCCGCCAAGGCCAAGAAAACTGCTGCCAAGAAGGCCGATGGCGACACAGCCGCAAAGCCGAAGGCGACAAAAGCCAAGGCCGCAACGAAAAGCAAGACGGCTGCCAAGCCGAAGGCCGCAGCCAAACCCAAGAAGGCAGAATCGTGAGCAAGGCGCCGCGTCAGAGACAGGGTTCCGCCAGCGACGGCTTCGGACGTACCGGGCGCGGCAAGCGGGCAAATGAAGGTGAAGGCATCATCCATGGCGAGGTGCCTTCCCGCGAAGTGCTGCTGAAATTCATCGCCGAGCATCCGCAGCAGGCCTCCAAGCGCGAAATCGCCAAGGCTTTTGGGCTGAAAGGCGACGACCGCGTTGTGCTCAAGGCACTGCTAAAGGAGCTTGAAACCGATGGCATGGTGCAGAAGAGCCGCAAGACGCTGACGCGACCGGGTGGCCTGCCGCCGGTGACGGTTCTCGACATCACCACCCGCGACAAGGACGGCGAATTGATCGGCCGGCCTGCCGAATGGCCTGAAGATCAGGGCGCGGCCCCCGCCGTGCTCATCCGCCAGTCTTCGCAGGATCGCAGTAAGAAAGCCCCTGCCGCCGGTCTCGGCGATCGCATTCTGGCAAAAATATTCCCGTCCAAGGACAGCGTCGGCCCGGCCTACACGGCCCGCGTCGTCAAGCTGATCGACCGTCGTCAGAACGCACTGCTTGGCGTGTTCAAGGAAACGGAAGGCGGCGGCGGACGCCTGATGCCGATCGACCGGCGCGGCGAGGAAATGGTCATCGACCCCGAGGGTGTCGGCGATGCCAAGGACGGCGACCTGATCGAGGTTGAAACCTCGCGCAACAGCGGTCGTTACGGCCTGACACGCGCAAAGGTTCTTTCGGTCGTCGGCTCAGTCGCCTCGGAAAAGGCGATCTCGATGATCGCGATCCATGCCCACGGTATTCCGCACATCTTCCCGCCGAATGTTCTGGCCGAGGCGGATGCCGCAAAACCCGCGACCATGTCGCACCGTGAAGACTGGCGCGACCTGCCGCCGATCACGATCGATCCGGCCGACGCCAAGGACCATGACGACGCGGTCTATGCCGAACTCGACCCCTCGCCCGACAATCCTGATGGAGTGATCGTCACCGTCGCTATCGCCGACGTGTCCTGGTATGTGCGATCAGGCGCACCGCTCGACCGCGAGGCGCTGAAGCGTGGTAACTCCGTCTATTTCCCTGATCGTGTCGTGCCGATGCTGCCGGAACGCATCTCCAACGACCTCTGCTCGCTGAAGGAAGGCGTCGACCGCCCTGCCCTTGCTGTGCGGATGACCTTCTCGAAGGAAGGCCGCAAGGCGAGCCACACTTTCCATCGCATCATGATGAAGAGTGCCGCCAAGCTCTCCTACCAGCAGGCGCAGGCCGCAATCGACGGCCGCCCGGACGAAAAGACCGGCACGCTGCTGGAGCCGATCCTGAAGCCTCTGTGGCACGCCTATGCCGTGATGAAGCGCGGCCGCGATCGCCGCCAGCCGCTGGAACTCGACATGCCGGAGCGCAAGATCCAGCTCAGGCCCGACGGCACGGTGGACAAGGTCGTCATTCCCGAACGCCTCGATGCGCACAAGCTGATCGAGGAAATGATGATCCAGGCGAACGTCGCCGCCGCAGAGACCCTGGAAAAGAAAAAGCAGCGGCTGGTCTATCGCGTGCA
The DNA here is from genome assembly GCF_001950375.1 of Rhizobium sp. TBD182. Lineage (NCBI taxonomy): Bacteria > Pseudomonadati > Pseudomonadota > Alphaproteobacteria > Hyphomicrobiales > Rhizobiaceae > Rhizobium > Rhizobium sp. TBD182. The sequence goes on from NZ_BDLN01000001.1 coordinate 592,181, forward strand.
TGACGCCCCCACACTTACCAAGCAGGAAGTGCTGCGCGAATTCCTCGGCACCATCGGCATTTCCATGGCCAAGGGTGTCGCGATGCGCGCCAATTCCTTCAACGGCATTCTGGCGCGCGCACTCGACACGCCGCACCAGATCATGGTCAACGAGATGGTGCTGCGCAGCCAGAGCCAGGCGATCTACAGCCCGGAAAATATCGGCCATTTCGGCCTCAACCTGATGAAGTACGCGCATTTCACCTCACCGATCCGCCGTTATGCCGACCTGATCGTGCATCGGGCGCTGGTCGGATCGCTAGGCCTCGGCGAAGGCGGCATCACCCCGCAGGAAGAGGCGACGCTGGACGATATCGCCGCCGAAATCTCGACCTTCGAGCGCCGCGCCATGGCCGCAGAGCGCGACACCATCAACCGGCTGATCGCGCACCATCTTTCCGAGCGCGTCGGTGAGGAGTTCGATGGCCGCGTCGCGGGTGTCACCAAGGCGGGACTATTTGTCGCGCTGCCGCAGTTTGGCGCCGACGGGTTTGTTCCTATATCTACACTTGGAACCGACTATTTCCTCTACGACGAAGCCCATCAGGCTCTGACGGGGGAAAAGACGGGTCTCGGTTATCAACTCGGCGATACGGTTCAGGTGCGGCTTGCAGAAGCGGTACCCTTGGCTGGTGCGCTGCGGTTTGAAATGCTGAGCCCGGGGCGCAAGATGCCGGTCGGCTCGCGGTCGTTCCACAAGGCAGGCCGGCGGACATCACGTCCTTCCGCCAAGCCGGGAACAAGGCCGCCGAGAGGACGTCGGTAACAAGACCGCGTCAAGCGGTTAAGACAAACGGGAGAAGGACTTCAGGATGAGTGCAAATCAGGGCTCGGAAACGGTTACCTTCGGAGATGGAAGCGCGGAGCGTCCGCTTGGCCGCTCGATCATGCGGGGCATGGCCAATCGCTGCCCGGCCTGTGGCAGCGGTCGCCTGTTTCGGGCCTTCCTGAAGCCAGTGGACAATTGCGCGGCCTGCGGCGAGGAAATGCATCATCACCGCTCCGACGACCTGCCGCCCTATATTTCCATCGTCATCATCGGGCATATCGCCGTTGGCGGCTTCATGATGACCGATCTCGTGCTTTCCGTTCCCATGTGGGTACACTTCGCCATCTGGGTGCCTATCACCATTCTGGCCGCGCTTCTGACGCTGCAACCGATCAAGGGTGGTGTCATCGGCCTGCAATGGGCACTTAGAATGCACGGCTTCGACGGAAAACAGCCAAAAGTGCAGATAGACGGCTCCTCCCACTGACGGCGGGCGGGAATTTGCAAGTGTCCGAGCTTCCCTCGAACACCCAATCGGCGAGCGGCCCGTTGCGGCCGCGCGATGCCGCCTCAATCATCCTGTTTGATCGTTCCGGCCCTGCTATTCGCGTGCTGATGGGCCGGCGCAGTAATGCGCACATATTCATGCCCGGCGCTTACGTGTTTCCCGGCGGCAAACGCGATCCGCGCGACCACGCCCTGCCCTTCTCCGGCGATCTGCACCCCGCCGTGCTGCGCAGCCTCACCTTGTCTGCCGCGCGCCGCCTGAGCGCTGCCGGGGCACGGGCGCTGGCGCTTGCCGCCGCGCGCGAGCTCGTGGAGGAAACCGGCGTCGATATGGGCATGGACGCCGATGGTCCGGATCTTTCGCGTTTTCGATATGTGGCGCGCGCAATCACCCCGCCCGGCAATATCAGGCGTTACGACACGCGATTCTTTTGCTGTTACGCCGACGAGTTGCGGCTGGATACCCGGCTAATCAGGGATTCAGATGAGCTGCACAATGTGCAATGGCTTGACATGACAGCGCTTTCCAGTCTGAACATGCCGAAAATCACACGCACGGTTCTCGAAGATGTCACAAAACTCATGATAGGTGATCCGTCACTGCCCTTTGAAAGCCCCGCGCGGCTCTATGTCACGCGACACGGCCGATTCATTCGAGACTTTGTATAAAGGCCGTCATGTCACAAATGAAATGCGAAGCGGACGCCATTCACTGGCCCTCACTGATCGCCGCCATCTCCGCCATCAGTGCGGTCGGTGTCGCCATCGGCCTGGGCCTGCCGCTCCTGTCGATCATCCTTGAGAAGCGCGGCATCTCCTCCACCATGATCGGGGTAAATTCGGCAATGGCCGGCGTTGCGGCGATGATGGCAGCGCCGGTGACCACCAAGATCGCCCATGATTTCGGCGTGGCGCGAACGATGCTATTTGCCGTTGTCGTGTCGGCCCTGAGTGCGCTCTGTTTCTATTTCGCCGACGCCTTCTGGATGTGGTTTCCGCTGCGAATCGTCTTCCATGGCGCAACCACCACGCTGTTCATCCTCTCCGAATACTGGATCAACATGACCGCGCCGCCAAAAAAACGCGGCATGGTTCTCGGCATCTACGCCACCGGACTTGCGGTTGGGTTTGCGGTTGGCCCGTTATTGTTTTCCGTGGTCGGCAGCGATGGCATCCTGCCGTTTCTGGTCGGGGCGGCGATCATACTGCTTGCCGCGATCCCGATCTTCCTTGCGCGCGGCGAAAGCCCGGAGCTGAGCGAAAGGCCTAACCACCATTTCGCCCGTTATATATGGCTCGTGCCGATGGCTTCTGCGGCGGCCTTCGTGTTCGGCGCCGTGCAAGCGGGCGGTCTGTCGCTCTTTCCCATCTATGCGACCCGCGAAGGCTTCAACGAATCGCAGGCGGCACTTCTGCTGACCGTGATGGGCATCGGCAACATGGTCTTCCAGATACCGATCGGCCTGCTTTCGGACCGGATGAAGGACCGGCGCACAATGCTGGCGCTGATGGCCTTTGCGGGCGTTTGCGGCACGCTGGCGCTGCCCTTGCTGGTGGATAGATGGATTCTCGTCGCGGCCCTGCTGCTGTTCTGGGGCGGCCTCGTATCCGGCATGTATACCGTCGGCCTCACCCATCTGGGATCGCGTCTCAAAGGGGCCGATCTGGTGGCCGCCAACGCCGCCTTCATCTTCTGCTATGCCATGGGCACTATAGCCGGACCACAGGCCGTCGGCATTTCCATGGATGTTGCGGGTACCGATGGTTTCGCCTGGGCGCTTGCCGTGTTTTTCGGGCTTTACGTGGTGCTTTATGCCTTCCGTTTTGTTTTCAGGGCAAAACAGACTTGACTTTTCAGGCGCGATACGTAGTTTCGCGCCAGATTTAGCCGAGGTGAGAAGCGCCTGCGGCTTCTCTTTTGTTTAAAGGCAGGACGACCATGGCGAAAGCTACAACAATCAAGATCAAGCTGCTGTCGACAGCCGACACCGGTACCTTCTACGTCACCACCAAGAACAGCCGTACGTTCACGGACAAGATGACGAAGACGAAGTATGACCCGGTTGTACGCAAGCACGTTGAATTCAAGGAAACCAAGATCAAGTAATTCTTGATCGGGTTCTCCGGCAAAAGCGCGCCCAACGGGCGCGTTTTTTGTTTGTACGGAAAGGACTGCCGCCAACGGCATTCTTTGCGCCAGCGCCCTCGCAGGCCCGCCACGGGCCAACGAATCGCAACCTTCCTCGTTGCGGTTCTTGAGTTTGGAACCCGGTCGGCGCTATCGGCACGGCGGGAGAACTCTTTATCACCGTCTCGCCTAACCGGCGCCTCTCCTAATCAGCGTCTCATCGGCCAAATGCGCCAACCGCTGCGACAGAGCGCTGCCTGCGCGCGCAGCCGGATGTGCTGCGCTATAAGCGGCAGCACAAGCACAGAATATTTTCGGAGATAAGGCGGTCGGCCAACGATGTGATCACGGCACGAGGAACCGATTCGGACATCGTCAGCCGACCGACCCCACGATCCAGGAGATGCGGCGGACCTGAGCATCATGGGGCATTCAAACTACGCAATACCAGCCCCTGACGACCGAAACATCAGCGGTGTAAACCGTCATCGTTTCTTCATCACTAGACGGAAAAACCGCCGGAAGAACTGTTATTCTCGATTGGGAGTGTGCGCAGAAGTAAAATAAAAATCAACAAATTCTTAAGCCAGAGATACATCACCTGGAAAACATGGTTAAATATACAACGCTGGCACACTATAGTTCCGTGAGCGATTGAATTCAATGTATTTTTCAACTTGAACTCTATTAACCCTGTTAGACTTCACCCCCTCATTGTAAGAAGATAAAATACTGGCAAGGTCAGGGACTTCGCGCTTGCCACAGTTTGCCGTCAGGTCTTTGGGCGGCTATCGATAACGGTAAACGTCGAAAGTCTCAAAAGGCGGCACGGATTGTCAGCGTCATGGGTCTGCGCCTTTAGGCGGCGGCCGCCACGACGCGGTTGCGTCCTGTGTGTTTCGCCTCGTAGAGCGCCCTGTCGGCCTGCTTCAGAAGCTCGTCCGGCGCGCCGAATGCTCCGCTGCTGGTGGCGATGCCGAGCGAAGCCGTGATACTCAACTCGCGGTCGATGGAACGAACGTGAAACGGCTTGTCCTCGATGATTGCCCGCAGGCGTTCGGCAACGCTTGTGGCAAGCTCCATCGGCGTGTCGGGCATCACAACCACGAATTCCTCCCCGCCATAACGGCAGGCAAGATCGGCGCCGCGCACCGTGCTGCGGATGCGGGCTGCAAACTCGCGCAGAACCTCATCGCCGACATCGTGGCCATAGGTATCGTTGACCAGCTTGAAGCGGTCGATATCGGTCATGCAAATGGAAATCGGGCGGCCACGCACGGCGGCGCGGTCGAAAAGTATTTTCAGATGATTGTCGAGATAACGGCGATTGTTAAGACCAGTCAGCCCGTCGACGATAGCAAGCTCCATCGTGTGCTGGAGATTGAGCCGCAGATGCTCGTTATAGCGCTTGCGCCGGATCTGCGTCAGAGACCGGGCGACAAGTTCGTTGGGATCGATCGGGCGGAGAATATAATCGTTCACGCCAAGATCGAGCGCCCGCGCCACCATGTCGTCCGCCCCCTGTTCCGCTACCAGAAGCAACGGCAGGAACCGGGTACGCTCCAGCGAACGAAGCTGCGAACACAGTCTCAGCGGATCGTAATCCTCAAAATTGGAATTGACGATGACAAGCTCGAAGGGGTTGCTCGCGGCCTTCAACAGGGCCGCCTGAGGCTCCGTGACGGCATCGACCTCGGCAACCGGCTTCAGCGCCCTGACGATGCGTTCCTGCGAGCTGGCGCGGCCATCCGCCACCAGAACGCGGCCAGGCGTCTGCATGAGGCCATCGCTGCGCAGCATCTCCTCGATGCCGATCTCGCGCGCGGTCTCGGCCCGCAGCCGCAATTCGTCACTGACGGCCTTGAGGCGCACGAGGCTTTTGACACGGGCGATCAATTGAAGGTCGTTAACGGGCTTGGTCAGAAAATCATCGGCGCCGGCTTTCAGACCGCGCACGCGGTCCGAGGGCTGATCGAGTGCGGTGACCATGACAACAGGAATATGCGCCGTTTTCGGATTGGCCTTCAGCCGTTCGCAGACCTCGAAACCGTCCATGCCAGGCATCATAATGTCCAGCAGGATGATATCGACCTGTTCCTGGTCGCAGATATCAAGCGCCTTGAAACCATCCTCGGCGGTTACGACGTCGAAATATTCCGCGACAAGCCGGGCTTCGAGAAGCTTTACGTTTGCGGGTATGTCGTCAACAACCAGAACTCTCGCCGTCATAACAGTTCCCCAACCGCCTTACGCATCGCCTAGATAGGTCTTGATGATTTCGATGAATTTCGGAACGGAGATCGGCTTGGACACATAGGCCTCGCATCCGCCCTGACGAATGCGCTCCTCATCCCCCTTCATGGCGAAGGCGGTTACCGCGATGACCGGAATGACGTGCAGCTCGTCATCTTCCTTCAGCCATTTCGTTACCTCCAGCCCGGAAACCTCCGGCAGCTGAATATCCATGAGAATGAGGTCGGGGCGATGCTTGCGGGCAAGATCCAGCGCTTCCATGCCATTGCGTGTCTGGATCGTCGTATAGCCAGACGCCTCGATCAGGTCACGAAAGAGCTTCATGTTCAGCTCGTTGTCTTCGACTATCATGACCTGCTTGGGCATGGTGGGCAGTCCCCGTTTCGCTTTGAAACCTTCTCCCAGACATATAGGGTGCCAGAGAACCGATTCCATCGTCCATTTGTTGCGCAAGGCTAGAACGATTTGGTTTCAAAATAGGTAACTTCGGTAGAGAAATGCTGAGAGATACAAAAAACAAAGACAATGCCGGAAAAGATCCGCAAGAAACGGCAGCCGCCATACTTGGCTGGCTGGCAAACGAGCCGGAAATGCTCGGGCGTTTTCTGGCGCTGAGCGGATTGCAGGCCAATATGCTGCGCCATGCCGCCCACGATCCCGGCTTTTTGGCGGGGCTCACCGATTTTCTGATGAGCCACGAACCAGACCTCATGGCCTTCTGCGCGGCGACCGACACATCCCCCGAAACGGTTGCCGCCGCCTGGCACCATTTTTCCGGCCCCGGGTTGGATTCGGGTGAGTATTGACAGGCCACCCCTTGAGCCACCGTCACGGCCGGAGTATGGTTGGCGACGTTCTGGTTTTGTTTTCGGCCCATGTCCACGTCGCATCTCTATGATCCCGGTTTTTGCCGCGACTGTCTGGCCGGCCAGCCAGCGGACCTGAGGCGTTGTCGCGCCTGTGGCAGTCCCCGCCTCGTCTACCATGACGAACTCTACGACCTCAGCATCGCTCATATCGATTGCGACGCCTTTTACGCCTCCGTTGAAAAACGGGACAATCCCGATCTTGCCGACAAGCCGTTGATCATCGGCGGCGGAAAACGCGGCGTGGTTTCCACTGCCTGCTACATTGCCCGCATCCAGGGCGTGCGTTCCGCCATGCCGATGTTCAAGGCGCTGGAAGCCTGTCCAGACGCCGTGGTCATCAAGCCCGACATGGAAAAATATAGCCGCGTCGGCCGTCAGATCCGAACCATGATGCAGGATTTGACGCCGCTCGTGCAGCCGCTTTCCATAGACGAGGCGTTTCTCGATCTTTCCGGAACGGAGAGGCTGCATCACGATCCGCCGGCCCGGGTTCTAGCGAAATTTGTCAAACGGGTGGAAAAAGAAGTGGGCGTGACCGTCTCTGCCGGGCTGTCCTATTGCAAATTTCTGGCCAAGGTCGCGTCTGACCTTAAAAAACCGCGCGGCTTTTCGGTGATCGGCGAAGCGGAAGCGCTTTCCTTTCTGGCAGCACGGCCGGTCACGACGATATGGGGCGTTGGAAAGGCGTTTGCGGCGACGCTGGAGGCGGACGGCATCCGCATGATCGCGCAGTTGCAGGAGATGGAGGAAGGCGACCTGATGCGCCGCTATGGCGTGATGGGACAACGGCTGTTCCGGCTTTCGCGCGGTATCGATGAACGGCACGTGCACAATAACGACCCCGTGAAAAGCGTGTCTTCCGAGACCACCTTCTTCAACGATATTTCTCGCCACGAGGACCTCGTACCGATCCTGCGGTCGCTTTCCGAAAAAGTTGCCTGGCGCCTGAAGAAGAGCGGCATTTCCGGCCAGACGGTTGTGCTGAAAATGAAGACGGCCGATTTCAAACTCCGCACCCGCAACCGCAAGCTTGATGACCCTACCCAGCTTGCCGACCGCATATTCCGTACCGGCCTTTCGCTGCTTGCGAAAGAAACCGACGGCACCAAGTTTCGCCTGATCGGCATAGGCGTCAGTGATCTGCGCGATGCGGACCTTGCCGATCCTCCCGATCTCGTCGACAGGCAGGCGGAACGGCGGGCGGCGGCGGAAGCGGCAATGGACAAGCTCCGCGACAAGTTCGGCAAGGGCAGCGTCGAGACCGGCTACACTTTCGGCACACGCAAATAGCGGCCATGCCGCTTGCAAACGCCGTGAAACCCTGCGGCCTGCAACACCCCGCCCCTATTTTAGATATTACACAAATTAGTGATGTGGCAGACGCCCTATCCTTAAACTTCATTAAACTTCGCGTGGTTGAGTAAACGAAGTTTTGTGCATGTGGTGTATTGCGTCATGTCCCTTCGCTTCCGTCTTCTGACCGGCATGCTGTCGGCCAGCATTCTTGCCTTTCCGGCGCTTGCCGCCGACAACAAGTCCCTGCAGATCGTCGTTTCGAAAAGCGATCAATCGCTGGCGCTTTACGAGAACGGCGAGATCGTTGCTACATCCAAGGTCTCAACCGGCAAGGCCGGGCATGAGACGCCGAGCGGCATTTTTTCGATTCTGGAAAAACGCAAATACCACGAATCGAACATCTACTCGGCCGCGCCCATGCCTTTCATGCAGCGGCTGACATGGTCGGGCATCGCGTTGCACGAAGGCAAGGTGCCGAATTACCCCGCCTCGCATGGCTGCGTGCGCCTGCCTTCGAAATTCGCGCAGTCGCTGTTCGGCGAGACCCGCTACAGCGTGCATGTCATCATCACCGACCGGCCGGTTTCTCTACGCTCCGTACAACATTCAGCCCTGTTTGAGCCGCGGGACGATGCCGATGACGGCAAGCTGCTTTTATCCGACGTCGAGCTGCGCCCCGCGACCTTCGACGCCGCATTGGGCACCGTTGAGGTGGCCGTGAATGAAAAAACGCAAGCCATCAAACCGACGGCCAAAGGCAAGGAGCCCTCGCCCTTGCGCATCCTCATCACCCGGCGCGGCGAGCGCGAAAAGGTGATGGATATTCAGGCCGTGCTGACCCGCCTTGGCTTCGATGCCGGCGCACCGGATGGCTATACCGGAGAAATGACGATCAGCGCCGTCAACGGTTTCAAGCGCTGGAAGGGGCTGAAAACCACCGGGCCGCTACTGACCGACGATTTCGTCGCTGCGCTTTACGCATCCGCCGGCGAAGATCATCCACCGAATGGCCAGATCATGGTGCGACAGGATTTCAAGCCGCTATTCGAGGCTGCGATCGACATCAAGGATCCCGAGGTGGCACTCGGAACGCATTTCTTCGAAGCCATTGCCGTCAACCGCGCAGCCGGAACCGCCGAATGGAATGGCGTAACACTGGAAAACCATCTGCCGGCCGCAGCCCGCAAACGGCTCGGCATCACCGTTACCGAAGCGCCCGGTGGCTTTGACCAGCTAAGCGCCGTACTAGGCCGCCTTGAAATACCGGCCGAAATTCGCTCCCGAATCGAGAAAGAGCTTTCAACCGGCAGTTCGATTACCGTTTCCGACCTCAGTCACCAGATGGAGACAGGGATGGGAACGGACTTCATTACCGTGACAAAGGAAGGGCCGGTTTGAGGGTTTGAGGCCTCACACCAGCTCCACATCAACAACGCCGGGGGCAGAGCGAAGTGCGGCGGCGATCTCAGGGGAAATACGATATTTCTCCGTCAGCTCCACCTCGATCTCACGGCTCCCCTCGTCCTTGATGACGATGAAATAAACCGATCCGTCACCTTTGGTATTGAGGTGGCGGGCAACGGTTTTCAGCGGGCCTGAATCTCGCACATAAACCCGCAACGCCTTCTGCATCTGCACGGATTTTTCCTCGAGCGATTGCGCCGTCTGGATGCGCAGACCGATGCCTTCCGGGCGCTCTTCCGCCTGCACGGTGATAACAAGCGATTTGCCCACCTCGAGCAGATCGCGAAACTGGGCAAGCCCTTCGGAAAACAACACCGCCTCATATTGGCCGGAGGCATCGGAGAAGGTGACGATACCCATCTTGTTGCCAGTGCGGGTCTTGCGCTCCTGCTTGCCGGTGACGGTGCCGGCCAGACGCCCGGCGGTCGCACCCTGTTTCACTGCGGCGGAAAAATCGGCGAAATTCTGCACCCTCAACTTTTCCAATACAGGGCGGTAGGTATCGAGCGGATGTGCGGTCAGGTAAAAACCGAGCACCTGATATTCGCGCAGCAGTTTTTCCGAGGCGAGCCAGGGCTGGAAGGCAGGCAGGATGAGCTTTTCCGGACCGCTTGCGCCGCCGGAGCCGAACATGTCCGACTGGCCGGTAACACGGCTTTCCTGCGCGCGTTGCGAATAACCGATGATACGGTCCAGCCCGCCGATCATCTCGGCACGGTCGCGGCCAAAACAATCGAAACCGCCAGCATTGATGAGGCTTTCGAGCACACGCCGGTTGATCTGCTTCGGATCGATGCGCAGGCAGAAATCCTCCAGGCTCGCAAATGGCTTGCCGTCGCGCACGGTAACGATGTGTTCCACAGCGCCCTCGCCCACGCCCTTGATGGCGGCCAGCGAATAATAGATGCGGTTCTCACCCGTCTCGAACTGCCGGAAGGACGTCTGCACCGAAGGTGCCACGACCTCTATACCGAGACGGCTGGCATCCTGGCGGAAATCATTGAGTTTTTCCGTGTTGGCCATATCCAGCGTCATGGAGGCCGCAAGGAACTCCACCGGATAATGCGCCTTCATATAGGCGGTCTGATAGGACACGATGGCGTAAGCGGCGGCGTGGCTCTTGTTGAAGCCGTAATTGGCGAATTTCGCCAGAAGGTCGAAGATGGTGTTGGCCTGCGGCTTCGACACGCTGTTTCTGATCGCGCCGTCCACGAAGCGCTCGCGCTGCTGGTCCATCTCCTCCTTGATCTTCTTGCCCATGGCGCGGCGCAGAAGATCGGCTTCGCCGAGCGAATAACCTGACAGAACCTGGGCGATCTGCATCACCTGTTCCTGATAGACGATAACGCCCTGCGTTTCCTTCAGGAGGTGGTCGATGGTGGGGTGGATCGACTCCAGCTCCTCCTCGCCATGCTTGCGGGCATTGTAGACCGGAATGTTTTCCATCGGACCCGGACGATAAAGCGCCACCAGCGCAATGATGTCCTCGATGCAGTCCGGGCGCATGCCGATAAGCGCCTTGCGCATGCCGGCACTTTCCACCTGAAACACGCCGATGGTTTCGCCGCGTGACAACATCTCGTAGGTTTTGGCGTCGTCCAGCGGAATTGCGGCGAGATCGACCTTGATGCCGCGTTTGGCAACGAAATCGACGGCAACCTTCAGCACCGTCAGCGTCTTCAGACCGAGAAAGTCGAATTTGACGAGGCCGGCGCTTTCCACCCATTTCATATTGAACTGGGTAACCGGCATGTCGGAGCGCGGATCGCGATACATCGGCACCAGCTTCGACAGCGGCCGGTCACCAATGACGATACCGGCAGCATGGGTGGAGGCGTGACGGTAAAGCCCCTCGATCTTCTGGGCGATATCCAGAAGTCGGGCAACGACGGGCTCCTTGTCCGCCTCTTCCTGCAGACGCGGCTCTTCCTCGATCGCTTTTGACAGCGGCGTCGGATTGGCCGGGTTGTTGGGGACCAGCTTGCAGATCTTGTCCACCTGTCCATAGGGCATTTCCAGCACGCGGCCGACGTCGCGCAATGCCGCGCGCGCCTGCAACGAACCGAAGGTAATGATCTGCGCCACCTGCTCGCGGCCATATTTGCGCTGCACGTAGCGGATCACCTCTTCGCGGCGGTCCTGGCAGAAGTCGATATCGAAGTCGGGCATCGACACGCGTTCGGGATTGAGGAAGCGTTCGAACAGCAGCGAGAAGCGCAGAGGATCGACATCGGTGATGGTCAGCGCATAGGCCACGAGCGAGCCTGCACCCGAACCGCGGCCGGGGCCGACTGGAATATCCTGCTGCTTGGCCCATTTGATGAAGTCCGCAACGATCAGGAAGTAACCGGGAAAACCCATGCGTTCGATGACGCCAAGCTCGAAATCCAGCCTGTCGCGATATTCCTGCTCTGTGTAGCCAGGTGCCATGCCGAGGGCCGCAAGGCGAAGATCAAGACCTTCGACGGCCTGACGGCGAAGCTCTTCGGCCTCTGCCCGTTGCGCCGCTTCGGGATCGTCGCTGGCACCGGTGAAGCGCGGCAGGATCGGCCCACGCTTCTTCAGCACATACGAGCAACGCATTGCGATTTCGACGGTGTTTTCCAGTGCCTCCGGAAGGTCGGCAAACAGCTCCGCCATCTCCTCACGGCTTTTCATATAATGGTCGGGGGTCAGGCGGAACCGGCTGTCATCCGAAACGATGGCGTTATGCGCCACCGCCATCAATGCATCATGCGCCTCATAATCGGCCCTCGAAGGGAAGAAGGCCTCGTTGGTGGCGACCAGCGGAATATCATGTTCATAGGCAAGCCCGATCATACGCCGCTCATGGGCGCGGTCGAAACCGGACTGACGCTGCAACTCGATATAAAGCTTATCACCGAAGAGTGATTTCAGCGCCAGCAGGCGTTCTCTCGCCTGCGCCGTATGCCCTTCCTTCAGAGCCATATCCACCGGACCACCGGAGGCACCCGTCAGCACAATCAGCCCGGCATTGGAGGCTTCCTCCAGCCATGCACGGGTAATATGCACGGACTGGCCACCGCTTTCGCCTTCCAGATAGGCGCGGCTGATAAGGTCCACCAGCCGCTCGTACCCTCCGGCATCAGCCGCGAGCAGCACGATGGCTGGAAGCTTGGCAAGGTGGCTGTTGTGGTTGCGGCGATCATCCACCGCATCCTGCATGTCGATCGACACCTGACAGCCGATAATAGGCTGCAAGCCCTCGTCACGCGCCTTCTCGGAAAACTCCAGCGCGACGAAAAGATTGTTGGTGTCGGTAATGGCTATGGCCGGCTGGCCGTCTGCAACGGCCTTGGACATGATTTTCTTGAGGGGTAAAGCCCCCTCAAGCAGGGAGTAAGCGGAGTGAACCCGCAGATGGACGAAACCGGGTGTTTTCAGCGTTTCGCCAGAGGTCTCTCCACGCGTAACCGTCTCGCCCATATCGTCATCCTGTCATTCTGAATCGAGGGGGCGATTTTCCGATTTTCGGCCTTCAAAGTCCACCGCCTTTCGGCGTCTATACAGGCTTCTGCGCCGGTGTGCCCTTCACAGGGCAGTGAGGATCACCGAAAAGCTGGCGACGAACACAGCGATGGAGGCGAAAGCGGCAACGTCACGGATGAAATCAGTCATTGGTCTCTCCTTACTCGTTATGTTCTAACTTTGTTCTCATTTTGTTCGATTGTCAACAGGCTTTTACCAATATTCCCCTTGCTAACGCGGCAGAATCGGCTGCGGTTCCACCTTCGTGAATGGCAAGCCACTGACTCCAAAGCAAAAAACCCGGAGGCAAAAACACCTCCGGGTTCGTGAAAATTCAATTGTGGAAGGACGAGTGGCCTTGCGGGAAACCTGACCGTAGACAGACTCAGCCGCAGAAAAGATCGCAAAGGCGGCGTTATGGTCGCCTTACTGCATCACGATCAGAAGTCTACGATCTTGCCGTCTGCAAGCGTCACGCGGCGGTCCATGCGGTTGGCAAGCTCGTGATTATGGGTGGCGATCAGTGCGGCAAGGCCGGACTGGCGCACCAGCGCCTCCAGCGCGTCGAACACGTAATGCGCGGTCTCGGGATCGAGATTGCCGGTCGGCTCGTCGGCGAGAAGCAGGAGCGGTGCGTTGGCAACGGCACGCGCAATCGCCACACGTTGCTGTTCACCGCCGGAAAGCTCAGCCGGGCGATGTTCGCCGCGATGGCCGACGCGCATGTAATCGAGCAGCGCGCTCGCACGCTTGCGGGCCTCGCCCTGCGTCAAACCGGCGATGAGCTGCGGCATCATCACATTCTCCACCGCCGTGAACTCCGGCAGCAGATGATGGAACTGGTAGACGAAACCGATGTCGCTGCGGCGGATCGCCGTGCGCTTTTCATCCGGCAGACCATTGCACGGCGCGTCATTGATGAAAACCTCGCCAGCATCCGGATGTTCGAGAAGCCCAGCGAGATGCAACAGCGTGGATTTGCCGGTGCCCGAGGGGGCAACAAGCGCCACCATCTCACCACTCTTCAACTCGAAATCGGCCTTGCGCAGAATGGAGAGCGACGTCTCGCCCTGACCATAGGTCCTCTCGACGCCGGTAAGCCGCAGCACTGATTTTTTTGCCATATTGTGAAGCGGTCCTTATTCGTAACGCAGGGCCTGCACCGGATCGAGCTTGGAAGCCCGCCATGCCGGAAAGATGGTTGCCAGGAAAGAAAGCGTCAGCGCCATGATGACGACGGTAATGGTCTCGCTGATATCCATTTCGGCCGGAAGCTGGCTGAGGAAATAGAGCTGCGGATCAAACAGCACCGTGCCTGACACCCAGGAGAAGAACTGCCGGATGGATTCCACATTGAGGCAGACGATGACGCCAAGTGCCACACCGGCGAATGTGCCCACGGTACCGATGGCAGCTCCCGTCATGAAGAAGATACGCATGACGGCACCGGAACTGGCGCCCATGGTGCGCAGAATGGCGATATCGCTGCCCTTGTCCTTAACCAGCATGATGAGGCCGGAAATGATGTTGAGCGCCGCCACCAGAACGATGAGCGTCAGTATCATGAACATCACGTTTCTTTCCACCTGCAGGGCGGAAAAGAAGGTCTGGTTACGCTGTCTCCAGTCGGTGATATAGATCTGCCGCTCAGCTGCCTGCTCCACCAGCGGGCGGATGCCGTCGACATTGTCTGGGCGACTGACGTAAAGCTCGATGGATTGCACCAGGCCTTCGGCATTGAAATAAAGCTGGGCTTCGGACAGCGGCATATAGATCATCGACGCATCATATTCCGACATGCCGATCTCGAAGACGCCCGAAATCTTGTAGGATTTGACGCGCGGGTTGACACCCATCGGCGTCACATCGCCTTCAGGCGAAATGAGGGTGATATCGTCACCCGCCGTCACGCCAAGCTGTGCGGCAAGCCTTGAGCCAACCAGAACCCCGTCGCCCGCCATGAAGCCGACGAGATCGCCGGTCTTGACGTTAGTGGCGACTTCCTTGATCTTGTCGATATCGTCCTGGCGAACGCCGCGCACGAGCGCACCGGAGCCGGCGCCACCGCGACCGGAGGCCAATGTCTGCCCCTCTACCAGCGGCAGGGCCATCGTCACGCCCGGAATGGCGGAGAACTTCTTCGCCAGCTCATCGTAATTGTTGAAGGGCTGGTCGATCGGCTGGACGATCATATGGCCGTTGATGCCGAGAATGCGCGAAATCAGCTCCGTGCGAAAACCGTTCATGACAGCCATGACGATGATCAGCGTCGCGACGCCCAGCATGATGCCGACGAAGGAAAAGCCGGCGATGACGGAAATGAACGCTTCCTTGCGCCGCGACCGCAGATAGCGCCAGGCCACCATGCGCTCGAAAGCAGAAAACGGCCGGGCGGTCCTTTCCCGGGCGGAAGGAGCCGCACCCTTGTCAGCCTCGGCTTTTGCCATGTCGTCTCCCTGATCTGAACTTGAAAGGCCGGTTTTCACAAAAAACCGACCCCTGATCTTGATCTCATAAAGCTGGAGCGGATTTCAGGCGAAAACCGCTCGTCACTTTCACCATTTCGCGCTTAGCCAAGCACCCTGTTCATTGCCGCTTCGATTGTGACGGTTTCACGGTCGCCGGTCTTGCGATCCTTGACCTCGACTTCACCGTTCGCTGCCGAACGTGGGCCGACGATGATCTGCATCGGCACGCCGATCAGGTCAGCAGTCGCGAACTTCTGGCCCGCGCGGTCGTCCGTATCGTCATAAAGAACATCCTTGCCGGCATTGGAGAGCGAGTAATACAGCTTTTCGCACGCCGCATCACAGGCTGCGTCACCTGCCTTCATGTTGATAATCACGACATCGAAAGGAGCGACCGAAGCCGGCCAGATGATTCCGTTTTCGTCATGCGATGCTTCAATGATGGCGGGAACAAGGCGTGTCGGGCCAATGCCGTAGGACCCCATGTGAACGGGGTGTTCCTTGCCATCAGCACCCTGCACCTTGGCGCCCATCGGCTCGGAATATTTGGTGCCGAAATAGAAGATGTGGCCGACTTCGATGCCGCGCGCCGAAAGGCGCTCGCCATCGGGAATGGCCTCATAAGCAGCTTCGTCGTGCATTTCCGAGGTGGCGGCATAGTCGGCCGTCCATTCGTCGAAAACGCCTTGAAGGGCTGCGACGTCGTCGAAGTTGGTATCATCGGCGGGGATGGCGCGGTCGAGGAAGCTCTTGTGGCAGAAAACTTCGGATTCGCCGGTATCGGCCAGAATGATGAATTCGTGGCTGTGATTGCCGCCAATCGGGCCGGTATCGGCACGCATGGGAATGGCGCGCAGGCCAAGGCGCTCAAAGGTGCGCAGGTAAGCGACGAACATCTTGTTATAGGAGTGGATCGCGTCTTCCTTGGTCAGATCGAAGGAATAGGCATCCTTCATCAAAAACTCGCGCGAGCGCATGGTGCCGAAACGGGGGCGCACCTCGTCGCGGAACTTCAGCTGAATATGATAGAGGTTCAGCGGCAGGTTCTTGTAGGATTTCACATAGGACCGGAAGATGTCAGTGATCATCTCCTCGTTAGTGGGGCCATACAGCATCTGGCGGTCCTGACGGTCCTTGATGCGCAGCATTTCCTTGCCGTAATCGTCATAACGGCCGCTCTCCTGCCACAGCTCAGCGGTCTGCAGCGTCGGCATCAGAAGCTCGATCGCGCCCGAGCGATCCTGCTCTTCGCGGATGATCCTGTTGACCTTGTCCAGAACGCGCTTGCCGAGCGGTAGCCAGGAATAGATGCCAGCCGATTGCTGCCGGATCATGCCCGCACGCAGCATGAGGCGATGGGAGACAATCTCCGCTTCCTTGGGGTTTTCCTTCAGGATGGGCATGAAATAACGGCTGAGACGCATGACGACTTCCATTGGTATGGGCAACAACACGCAAAGGCGCGGGAATCGCCCCGAATAGAGGGATATTGGCGCCGTACATAGCTGTTTCTGACCAAGAAGAAAACCCGCCATGCAAAGACCTGCCCAGGCGATTTCGTGGCATTTTCGCGATAGCTAATTCGCGTCAAAACGCTTTGGCCGGAATATTATTCTTGATCCGGTGCGACAAATTGCACCACAGGGAATTTTTTGCCGACTGTAACAAATATGCAAAAAATGAGATGACAAGCATGGGTGATTGGGCTAACTTTAGCTCACAAAAGAGGCAGGAAGTCTAAATTCTTGCCGTTTTCGCGGTCAGTCTTGGGAGGATTCGATCTTAGGCGCGCTTGTCGCTGCCCCGGTAACGGTTACAGATCACGCGAAACCTGAAAAACAAGGCTGAAATGCCTTGTTTTTTTTTGATTCCGGCGAAGTTCACAACCCCGAATGCTTATTCCGGTAAAATTGTGACAGCGAATTGCCCGCCAGAAACGCTAATGGTGTGTGCACGACTGATATGACATCCATGTGACAGCACTGGCGCATCTTGTGGCGACCGTTCATAAAACGGCAGCACGGCTTATGTTGCCTTAAATCGCATCACGAAGCCCGCCACGCTGCAAAATTCTGCGGCGCGCTTAATCCTAGCGCGTGGCTGAGGTGCTTCAGTCGAAAACCGGGATAATTCTCGGAAGGTCGTCCATGCTGACGCCGAACCACCAGGTTACGCCGTACCAGAGCCCGCAGATCAAAGCCGATATCAGCGTTGTCCACAACACGATGCGCCCGCCCCTGAACCTTGACGGGGCGCTTGCAACCGTGCCGATCGCCACATCGCCGTCTTCCTCCTGGGTGCGAAGGCCAATCGGCAGCACAACGAAAAGCACCGTCCACCAGACGATGAAATAAATGGCGAAGACCGAAAGAAGCGGCATGACGTCCTCCTGCGTGATGCGCCCCTTGTAACGCATTCATCCGCGAACCGGAACACTTCCCTGCAAGATGTGTAAAAAGCTGCAAGAGAGGAGAGTGAACGATCGCGGACGGCGATTGCGTCATGTCCGAGATGGTCCGGACATGACGGGGCGTTACGGTTTGAAAACCCGGGATTTTCCGTTTCAGACCTTGGTGACGAAAACCGTCACGATCGGCTTCTTGCCCCATGCCTGATTGGCAGCGGCGCGTACGGCGCGGCGCACTGACTCGCGCAGCAGCGCAAGGTCCTTGCGGCGGGCACGGGGGATGCTTTCCACGGCGCCGAGTACGGCGTCATAGAGCGTATCTTCCATGTCCTCGCCCTCATCATCGAATTCCGGCAGGCCAAAAGGTACGACATCGGGATCTCCGAGGAAGTCGTAGCGGCTGTCCAGCAGCACATTGACGGAGACATGGCCGGCGAAGGAAAGCTTGCGGCGGTTGCTGATCCCCATCTCGTCGAGGTCACCGATGAGGTTGCCGTCCTTGAAGACGCGGCCGTGCGGTGCGTCGTTGATGACTTCCGCAGGACCAGGCGCCAGACGCAGAATGTTGCCGTTACGAACCTTCGGCACCTGCGAAATGCCGGCCTGTTCGGCCAGTTCCTTCTGCGCGACCAGATGCGCCGCCTCGCCATGCACCGGCACCAGGATTTGCGGCTTGGTCCATTCGTACATCCTCAGAAGTTCGTTACGGCGGGGATGGCCGGAGACATGCACCAAAGCCTCATTGTCGGTAACGATATGGATGCCCTGCTCTATCAGGCCGTTCTTGATCTCGATGATCGCCTTTTCGTTGCCCGGAATGGCGCGCGAGGAAAATACCACCGTATCACCGGCAGCCAGCGCCACATTACGCATCTCATCGCGCGAAAGCTTGGCAAGGGCTGCCCGCGGCTCGCCCTGCGAACCGGTGAGAATGACGACCACCTTGTTGCGCGGAATATAGCCGTATTCGTCTTCAGCCAGGAACGGCTTGATACCTTCCATGATGCCGAGATCCTGCGAAACGTTGACGACGCGCTTCAGCGACGAGCCGAGCAGCAGCACTTCGCGTCCGGCAGCTTCCGCAGCCTGCGCGATGGAGCGGATACGGCCGACATTGGAGGAGAAGGTGGTGATGGCCACGCGACCCTCGGCATTTTCAATGATCTGGCGCAGCCCCTCAGATACTTCGTGCTCCGAAGGCGATACGCCGTCGCGCAGCGAGTTGGTGCTGTCGCACATCAACGCCAGCACGCCCTCCTCGCCGATGGCGCGGAAACGCGCCTCATCCGTCAACGGACCGAGAGACGGCGCCTCGTCAATCTTCCAGTCGCCCGTGTGGATGACATTGCCAAGCGGCGTGCGGATGACCAGCGACATCGGTTCGGGGATCGAATGGTTGACGCCGACGGCCTCGATTTCGAACGGGCCGACATTGATGCGATCACCCGCCTTGAACGGGGTGATTGGAATTTCGGCACGACTGCCCTCGTAGGCGCGCTTTGCCTCCAGCATTCCGGCGGTGAAACCCGAGGCATAGACGGGCACGTTGAGGCCCGGCCACAGATCGTTCAGCGCGCCGTAGTGATCCTCATGGGCGTGGGTGATGATGATGCCTTTGAGGTTCTTCTTCTGCTCGGCGATATAGCTGATATCGGGGAGAACCAGATCGACACCAGGCAGATCGAGGCCGGCAAAGGTAACGCCGCAATCCACCATGATCCATTGGCGCTTGCTTTCCGGACCGTAGCCGTACAGCGCCAGATTCATGCCGATTTCACCGACGCCGCCAAGCGGCAGAAATACCAGTTCGTCCTGTTTAGTCATTGTTCTTCTTATCCACTCACGAGAGCGCGCTGGCGACGGCAATATGCCGCGCCCAGCCGCCCGTTTAACAGCATCGGACATGAAACATCATCTGATCGACCGGGCCGATGCGGAGCCGGTCTGTCACCCTGCTTTTCATGAGCAGCAAGAAAGCTCCAACCTGTGGGAAGAGGTTCGGCGCGGGTCCTTGAAGACACGCCGTCCACCTCATCCAAAAAACACGTCGCCGGCGGCGATGGAGCGCCTTGTGCCCTCATCCTCATCCAGCAGCAGATAACCATTATCATCAATTCCAACGAAACGCCCGCCGATCGAGCGATCCGGAAAATTGACGGTGATATGTTCGCCGATACCGCAGGCAGCCGCCCGCCATCCGGCCATGACACCGGAAACGCCCCTGCCCTCATCCCAGCTTTGCAGCACATCCGCTGTCTCGCGGAAGAGATGCGCGAACAGCTCGTCGGGGGAGCACGACGCCCCGTGTTCGGACAGCATGGTGACGGGATAAAGCGGATTTTCAGGCTTGTGGGCGATATTGATACCGATGCCGATGACGATGGCGCGGCGTCCATCCGGCAGAAGTTCGGCTTCCATCAGGATGCCGCAGGTCTTCCGGCGCCCGATCAGCACGTCGTTCGGCCACTTTATCTCTAGCGGTTCGCCACCCGTCGGTAACACAGCGCGAATGGCGCGGTAGACGGCCAGCGCAAAGGCAAGCGGCAATGAACCGATGCGGTCCATTGGCGCGGGATCGATGAGAAGAAGCGAAGCGTAGAGATTGCCTGGTTCAGACACCCAAGGCCGGCCGCGGCGACCGCGTCCGCCAGTCTGGCGGATGGCGGTGATCCACAGATTACCGCCATCGCCTGCCCTTGCCCGGGCGAAACATTCTATGTTGGTCGATGGCGTTTCCGCCATCGCCTCGTGCCGGAAGTCATCGATGGACATCCGGCCCGTATGCTTGTGCGTATTGCTCAAAAGAACGTCTTTGCCGCAACCGTGACTGCATTGCCGAGCGCACCACCGAAGACGATGAAGGCGACGACGAACAGTCCAGAGAGCGCATAAACGATTTTCAGTTCGCCAGCTGGACGCTCGAAGCTGCCCTTGGCTTCATCGAACCACATGACCTTGACGACGCGGATATAATAATACGCACCGACAACCGAGCCGATCACACCGATGACGGCAAGCGGATAGAGTTTGGCTTCAATGGCAGCAAGGAAGACGTAGTACTTGCCGAAGAAGCCGGCGAGCGGCGGAATGCCGGCAAGCGAGAACATCAGGATCGTCAGAACAACTGCCATGAAGGGGTTGGTGGACGAAAGCCCGGCCAGATCCTCGACATTTTCGACATTGCCGATTTCCTTGCGACGCATGGAGAGAATGCAGGCGAAGGTGCCGAGCGTCATGACCATGTAGATGGTCATGTAGAGAATGACGCCCGAGATACCGGCCTCGGTGCCCGCCGCAAGACCAACCAGCGCGTAACCCATGTGACCGATGGAAGAATAGGCCATCAGGCGCTTGATGTTCTTCTGGCCGATTGCCGCGAACGAGCCGAGCAGCATGGAAGCGATGGAGATGAAGACGACGATCTGCTGCCAGTCGGCAAAGACCGGCTGGAAAGCGTCAACAACGATGCGAACGAAGATCGCCATGGCGCCGATCTTGGGAGCGGCAGACAGGAAGGCCGTGACCGGTGTCGGCGCACCCTCATAAACATCAGGCGTCCACATGTGGAACGGCACGGCGGAAATCTTGAATGCCAGACCGGCGAGAACAAAAACCAGACCGAAGACGAGGCCGAGCGAACGGGTCTCCGCCGTCAGAACCTGGGCGATTTCGGTAAAGCCGGTATTGCCGGTAAAGCCGTAAACCAGCGACATGCCGTAAAGCAGCATGCCCGAGGAGAGCGCACCGAGAACGAAATATTTCAGGCCCGCTTCGGTGGAGCGAAGGCTTTCCCGGTTGATGGCGCAGACGACGTAGAGCGCAAGCGACTGCAGCTCCAGCGCCATATAGAGCGAGATCAGGTTGTTGGCCGAAATCATCAGCAGGATGCCGAGCGTCGCCAGAACCAGAAGCACCGGATATTCGAACCGGCCGACCGGCTCGAAACGGCTCTGGCCGACAGAAAGGATCATGGCGGTGATCGAGCCGATCAGCGCCAGCACCTTCATGAAGTTGCCGAAGGCATCGGCGACGTAAACGCCGCCGAAAGCCACACCCGAAGCGGGCGCAAAGACGATCCAGAGACCGACGACGAGCAGCAGGGCCACGGAGAGGCCCGTGACCGTCGTTGTCGACTTGTCGCCCGAGAAGACGCCAATCATGAGCAGCGCCAGCGCGCCGACCGCAAGGATCAGCTCGGGCGTCGCGATGTGCAGACTGGCAAAAAGAATTTCAGCGGTCATGTCCAACGGGTCCTGTCGTCAATTCATAGAAAGCGCAACATTTTGCGCCGCCTGCAATGCAGCCGTATAGTTGTTTACCAGAAGATCGACCGAAGCGGCTGTCGCATCGAAAACCGGAGCCGGATAGACGCCGAAGAAGATCGTCAGCGCAACCAGCGGATAAAGGATGACCTTTTCGCGGGTCGACAGATCGAGCATCGATTTCAGGCTTTCCTTCTCAAGCGCACCGAAAATCACGCGGCGGTAGAGCCACAGCGCGTAAGCGGCCGAGAGGATGACGCCGGTTGCCGCAAACAGCGCGACCAGCGTGTTGGCGCGGAATACGCCGATCAGCGTCAGGAATTCACCGACGAAGCCGGAGGTGCCGGGCAGACCGACATTGGCCATGGTGAAGATCATGAAGGCGACGGCATATTTCGGCATGTTGTTCACGAGACCGCCATAGGCCGAGATCTCACGGGTATGCAGCCGATCGTAAACAACGCCGACGCAGAGGAAGAGCGCGCCCGACACGATGCCGTGCGACAGCATCTGGAAGATTGCGCCCTGCACGCCCTGCACATTGGCTGCGAAGATGCCCATGGTCACGTAACCCATGTGGGCGACGGAGGAATAGGCGATCAGCTTCTTGATGTCGTCCTGCATCATCGCCACCAGCGAGGTGTAGATGATGGCGAGAACCGACAGCGTGAAGACGAAGGGTGCGAAATAGTCCGACGCCAAAGGGAACATCGACAGCGAGAAACGGATGAAACCGTAACCGCCAAGCTTCAGCATGACGCCTGCCAGAATGACGGAACCTGCGGTCGGCGCCTGCACGTGCGCATCCGGCAGCCAGGTGTGTACCGGCCACATCGGCATCTTGACCGAGAAGGCCGCAAAACAGGCAAGCCATAGCCACGTCTGCATGCCGGCCGGGAAGCCGTATTTCAGAAGTTCGGTCATGTCTGTTGTGCCGGACTGCCAGTACATCGCCATGATGGCGAGCATGGTCAGAACCGAGCCAAGCAGCGTGTAAAGGAAGAACTTGTAGGATGCGTAGACGCGATCCTTGCCGCCCCAGACGCCGATGATGATGAACATCGGGATCAGCGTTGCTTCGAAGAAGACGTAGAAAAGAACCGTATCCAGCGCCACGAAGACGCCGATCATGACAACTTCCAGAAGCAGGAAGGCGATCATGTATTCCTTGATGCGCTTTTCAACCGACTGCCAGCTTGCCAGCACGCAGAAAGGCATGAGGAAGGTGGTGAGGATGACGAACAGCATGGAGATGCCATCGACGCCCAGATGATAGGCGGCGATGTTGCCGAACCATGCGTGTTTTTCCACCATCTGGAAACCGGGGTTCGAATTATCGAAGCCGATCCAGACGAACAGCGAAACCAGGAAGGTGAAAACGGTCGTCAGCAGCGAGACGTTGAGAATGTTGCGGCGACCGTAAGGGCCGTTCTCATTGGTCAGCAGCAAGAGCACCACGCCGACGAGCGGCAGAAAGGTGACCGTTGAAAGAATTGGCCAATCGGTCATCAAAACGCACTCCCGAGCATCATCCAGGTGACAAGCGCCGCGATGCCGATCAGCATCGCAAAGGCATAGTGATAAAGGTAACCGGATTGCAGGCGGACCATGCGGTTGGTCACGTCAACCACACGCGCTGCAATGCCGTTCGGTCCATAGTGGTCGATGACGGCCACGTCGCCCTTCTTCCACAGGAAGCGGCCAAGCGCCTTTGCGGAACGCACGAAGAGGAAGTCGTAAAGCTCGTCGAAATACCACTTGTTCAAGAGGAACTGATAGAGGCCGCGATGGGTCGCTGCCAGACGCTTCGGCGTCTCCGGCGACTTGATATACATGTACCATGCGGTGACAAAACCAAGCGCCATGGCGAAGAACGGGCTCCACTTGACCCACAGCGGAACATGGTGGAACTCGTCAAGGATTTCATTTTCCGGAAGCGTGAAGAGAGCACCCTTCCAGAACTCGGCATATTCATGGCCGAAGAAGTAACCTTCGAAGACAACACCGGCGAAGATCGCGCCGACGGTGAGGATGAAGAGCGGGATCAGCATGACCATCGGCGATTCATGCACATGGTGCATCACGTCAGCCGAAGCGCGCGGCTTTCCGAAGAAGGTCATGAACGCCAGACGCCAGGAGTAGAAGCTGGTGAACAGCGCCGCGATGACCAGCAGCGTGAAGGCGAAACCCGACAGCACCGAGTGGGACGCATAAGCGGATTCGATGATGACGTCCTTCGAGAAGAAGCCGGCAAAGCCGATCATCGTGCCCGGAATGCCCACACCTGTCAGCGCAAGCGTGCCGACGGTCATCGTCCAGAAGGTGATGGGTATATGCTTGCGCAGGCCGCCCATGTAACGCATGTCCTGCTCGCCATCGACGGCATGGATAACCGAACCGGCGCACAAGAACAGCAGTGCCTTGAAGAAGGCATGCGTGAAGAGATGGAACACGGCCGCGCCATAAGCGCCAACGCCAAGTGCCACGAACATGTAACCGAGCTGCGAGCAGGTCGAATAGGCAATCACGCGCTTGATATCGTTCTGCACGAGACCGACGGTCGCTGCGAAGAAGGCGGTGATGGCGCCGACCAGCGTCACGACGGTGAGCGCATCATGCGACAATTCGAACAGCGGCGACATGCGGGCAACCAGGAAGACACCGGCGGTGACCATTGTTGCGGCGTGAATGAGGGCGGACACAGGGGTCGGGCCTTCCATCGCGTCCGGCAGCCAGGTGTGCAGCAGGAACTGCGCCGACTTACCCATGGCGCCCATGAAGAGCAGCAGGCAGACGCCCGTCATCGCATTGGCCTTGTCCAGCTGCATGCCGAACAGGTTGATGACGGTTTCGGTGGAAGCTGCACCTTCAGCCGGCAGATAGGTGCTGGCGGCAGCGAAGATGGTCTCGAAATTGATCGAGCCGAACAGCACGAAGACGCCTGATATGCCGAGAATGAAGCCGAAGTCGCCAACACGGTTGACGATGAACGCCTTCATGGCAGCAGCAGACGCCGAAGGCTTCTTGAACCAGAAACCGATCAGCAGGTACGACGCTAGACCAACGCCTTCCCAGCCGAAGAACATCTGCAGCAGGTTGTCGGAGGTGACCAGCATCAGCATGGCGAAGGTGAACAGCGAAAGATAGGCAAAGAAGCGCGGACGATGCGGATCGTGGTGCATGTACCCGATCGAATAGAGGTGCACCAGCGTCGAGACGGTGTTGACGACGACGAACATGACGGCTGTCAGGGTATCGATGCGGAACGCCCACTCGACGTCGATGCCGCCGGACTGGATCCAGCGCAGCACGGTGACCTTGATCACCTCGCCCGGCTCGCCATGGGCAAGCGCGACGGAGAAGAAGACGATCCACGACAGGACGGCGACCACGATCATCAGACCGGTGGTGACATATTCCGAAGCCTTGGCGCCGATCGACCGGCCAAACAGGCCGGCAATCAGGAAGCCGATCAGGGGAAGAAAGACGATAGCCTTGTAGATCATAGCCTTATCAGCCCTTCATCATATTGACGTCTTCGACAGCGATCGATCCGCGGTTGCGGTAGAAGACAACGAGTATTGCAAGACCGATGGCCGCTTCGGCGGCTGCGACGGTCAGAATGAACAGTGCGAAGACCTGGCCGACGATGTCGTTCAGGAAAGCCGAGAACGCCACCATGTTGATGTTGACCGCCAACAGGATGAGCTCGATCGACATGAGGATGACGATGACGTTCTTCCGGTTGAGGAAGATACCGAAGATGCCGATCGTGAAGAGGATCGCGCTGACCGTCAGGTAGTGGGAAAGACCGATTTCCATATTCTGTTTCCTTGGATCCGTTCGCGCCTTCAGATGCCCTGGCCCGGCTTGACCTTGACCGTGGTGACGGCGGTCTTCGGGTCACGGCCGACCTGCGTGGATATGTTCTGCCGCTTGATGTCGGTGCGGTGACGCAGCGTCAGCACGATGGCGCCGATCATGGCCACCAGCAGCACGAGACCGGCAAGCTGGAAGAAGTAGACGTAATTGGTATAGAGCACGTCGCCCAGTGCGGCCGTATTGGTGCGCACGGCCGGTGACGGGATCGGCATGGTAATCGATTTGGCGGCCTGCGGGTTGAGCACGCTGCCGCCGACCACGACGATCAGTTCAGCCGCGAGAATGATACCAATCAGCGCACCGATCGGCGCATATTGCAGCACGCCGGAGCGCAGCTCCGCAAAATCCACATCCAGCATCATGACGACGAAGAGGAAGAGCACCGCCACCGCACCGACATAAACGACGAGCAGGATCATGGCGAGGAATTCGGCCCCCGTCAGCAGGAACAGCGCGGCTGCGTTGAAGAAGGTCAAAATCAGAAACAGCACCGAATGAACAGGGTTCTTCGATGCGATGACCATGAACGCAGACGCCACGGCGACGAAAGCGAATATATAAAAGAATACAGCGTGCAGACCCATGTTGGTGCCTTCTTGTCCTCATCCGGGCAAAGACCGCGCAATCGCGCGCTCTACCCGTTTCGTCCCCGCCGGCGATAACCGTGCAGGCTCTTTTACTCTTTCTTCGCTTCCCGGGGTCTCCCCCGGAAAGACGGTTGCGCCTTAACGGTAAGGCGCATCCAGTGCGAGGTTGCGCGCAATTTCACGCTCCCAGCGGTCGCCATTGTCGAGAAGCCTTTGCTTGTCGAAATAGAGCTCCTCGCGGGTTTCCGTCGCGAATTCGAAGTTCGGGCCTTCGACGATGGCATCCACCGGGCAGGCTTCCTGGCAGAAACCGCAATAGATGCACTTCACCATGTCGATGTCGTAACGCACCGTGCGGCGGGTGCCGTCATTGCGGCGCGGACCGGCTTCGATTGTGATCGCCTGAGCGGGACAGATCGCCTCACACAGCTTGCAGGCGATGCAGCGCTCTTCACCGTTCGGATAACGGCGCAGCGCATGCTCGCCGCGGAAGCGCGGAGACACCGGGCCCTTTTCGAAAGGATAATTCACCGTGGCCTTCTGCTTGAAGAAGTGGCGCATCGTCAGGAAGATCGCACCGACGAACTCCTTGAGGAACAGTGAATTGACGGCTTGGGAAAGGCTTGCCATCTCAAACTCCAGATTTCTGAGCGAGGAGTACGGACATCAACCGGCCCACCCCGTCAGCTTCAATACGAATGCAACAATAACGACCATGGCGAGCGACAGCGGCAGGAACACCTTCCAGCCAAGGCGCATGAGCTGATCATAGCGGTAACGCGGAACGAAGGCCTTCACCAGAGCGATCATGAAGAAAACCATGCAGCCCTTGAGCGCGAACCAGACAATGCCCGGAATCCAGTTCAGGAACCACACATCCACGATCGGCAGCCATCCACCAAGGAACAGGATCGTCGTCAGGCAGCAGATCAGAACGATCGCAGCATATTCGCCGAGCATGAACATCATGTAAGGCGTCGAGCCATATTCGACCATGTGACCGGCCACCAGTTCCGATTCCGCTTCCGGAAGGTCGAAGGGCGGACGGTTGGTTTCGGCAAGACCCGAGATGAAGAACACGATGAACATCGGGAACAGCGACAGCCAGTGCCAGTCGAGGAACGAGGCCGGCAGACCGATCATCGTGCCGAGGCCGGTACGCTGCGCCAGAACGATATCCGTGAGGTTGAGCGAGCCGACGCACAGAAGCACGGCGACGATGACGAGGCCGATCGACACTTCGTAGGACACCATCTGCGCCGCCGAACGAAGCGCGCCGAGGAACGGGTACTTCGAGTTCGAAGCCCAGCCGCCCATGATGATGCCGTACACTTCAAGCGAGGAAATCGCGAAAATGTAGAGAATGCCGACATTGATATTGGCAACGACCCAGCCATCGGCAAAGGGGATGACCGCGTAGGTGGCGAGCGCCAGCGTTACGGCAACCAGCGGCGCCAGAAGGAAGACCGCCTTGTTGGCGCCCGCCGGAATGACGGGCTCCTTCAGGATGAATTTCAAAAGGTCGGCGAAGGACTGGAACAGACCAAAGGGGCCGACGACGTTGGGACCACGGCGCAACTGCACGGCTGCCCAGACCTTACGGTCGGCAAGCAGAAGGAAGGCGATGGCCACCAGAAGGCAAACGAGAAGCAGCAGGGACTGGCCGACCATGATCAGCGCGGGCCAGACGTAGCTCCAGAAAAACGATTCCATAATCCCCTACCCTTACTCTGCCGCAGCCTGGAAATTGTTGCGGGCCAATGCGGAACACTCGGCCATGACGGCGGATGCGCGCGCAATCGGGTTCGTCAAATAAAAGTCTTTTACCGGCGAGGCAAACGCAGACTTATTGAGGCTGCCCGCGCGCGCGGCAAGTGCCTCGACATCCGCGCCGTTGCCGGCAACGATCTCATCGGTTTCCGCCAGATGCGGATGCGCGACATAAAGCTGGCCGCGCAGCGCCGACAGCGAATCGAACGGCAGCTTCTTGCCGAGCACGTCGGAAAGCGCACGCAGGATCGCCCAGTCTTCACGGGCCTCGCCCGGTGCGAAACCGGCGCGGTTGCCCACCTGAACGCGGCCTTCGGTGTTGACCCAGATACCGGGTTTTTCGGTGTAGGCTGCACCCGGAAGGATGACGTCGGCGTTCATCGCGCCATGGTCGCCGTGGCTACCGATGTAGACGGTGAACTTGGCGCCCTTGTTCGACAGGTCGATTTCATCGGCGCCGAGCAGGAAGAGAACGTCCATGGACGTCACCATTTCGGCAGCAGCAACACCGCCCTCGCCCGGCACGAAGCCGATGTCGAGACCACCGACGCGGGCAGCGGCAGTGTGAAGCACCGAGAAGCCGTTCCACTCTTCGCTGATTGCGCCAACCGAAACGGCAAGCTTCGCAGCGGCCGCGAGAACGGCTGCACCATCGGCGCGTGCCAGAGCGCCCTGGCCGATGATGATCAGCGGGTTCTTGGCGGACTTCAGCTTCTCAATAAAACTGTGAGAGCCATTGGCGATATCGGAAAGCGTTTCCGCGCCGGAGCCTAGATATTCGTAGTTGTAGCGCAGCTCACCGGCTTCGCCGATCACGCCGATCGGGAAACCACCGCGACGCCAGCGCTTGCGGATACGTGCATTGAGCACGGCCGCTTCATAACGCGGGTTGGCGCCGACGATCAGCAGCGCATCCGCGTGCTCAATGCCTTCGATTGTGGAATTGAACAGGTAGCTGGCGCGACCCAAAGACGGATCAAGCGCTGCGCCATCCTGACGGCAATCGACATTGGCCGAGCCGAGCGACGCCAGAAGCGACTTCAGCGCGAACATTTCCTCGACGGAAGCAAGGTCACCGGCAATCGCGCCGATCTTGCTGCCGCTGGTTGCGGCAACCGCCTGCTTGATAGCGCCGAAGGCTTCGCCCCAGCTTGCGGGCTGCAAGCGGCCATCCTTGCGGACGTAAGGGCGGTCGAGACGCTGCGTCTTCAGGCCGTCCCAGATGAAGCGGCTCTTGTCGGAGATCCACTCTTCGTTGATTGCCTCGTTGACACGCGGCATGACGCGCATGACTTCGCGGCCACGGGTATCGACGCGGATTGCCGAACCGAGAGCGTCCATCACGTCGATGGTTTCGGTCTTGTTCAGTTCCCACGGACGGGCAGTGAAAGCGAAGGGCTTGGAGGTGAGCGCACCGACCGGGCAAAGATCGACGACGTTGCCCTGAAGCTCGGAGGTCATAGCCTGCTCGAGATAGGTGGTGATTTCAGCGTCCTCGCCGCGGCCGATGAGGCCGAGTTCGGCGATGCCGGCAACTTCCGTTGTGAAACGGACGCAGCGGGTGCAGTGGATGCAGCGGTTCATCACCGTCTTGACGAGCGGGCCGATATATTTGTCTTCAACCGCACGCTTGTTTTCCGCGTAACGCGAACCGGCGATACCGAAGGCCATAGCCTGGTCCTGCAGGTCGCATTCGCCGCCCTGGTCGCAGATTGGGCAATCGAGCGGGTGGTTGATGAGAAGGAACTCCATCACGCCTTCGCGGGCCTTCTTGACCATCGGCGTGTTGGTGAAAACTTCAGGCAATTCGCCATTCGGGCCGCCCCGAACGTCGCGCACGCCCATGGCGCAGGATGCGGCGGGCTTGGGCGGTCCGCCCTTCACCTCGATGAGACACATGCGGCAGTTACCCGCGACCGACAAGCGCTCATGAAAACAAAAGCGCGGAACTTCAGCACCAGCCTCCTCGCACGCCTGCAACAGCGTGAAATGATCCGGAACCTCGATCTCTTTACCGTCAACCTTGAGCTTTGCCATGGTTCTACTTACGTCCTGTTGCCTGTTCGTCCCGTGTCTCTCACACGGTCCGCAACAAATCCTTAATCGCGCCCGACACTTCATCTCGTCGGTCAGGCGCTTCATGGTTTTCCGGCGCCGGGATCATCCCCGCGCCGCATGCAAACTGCGAAAGCTTATTCGGCAGCTTCCAGAACAGCGCCATCATCCATGGCCCTGTAGGTATATTGGTCGATGCGCTTTTCGATTTCCGGACGGAAATTGCGGATCAGCGCCTGTACCGGCCATGCGGCGGCGTCGCCGAGCGCACAGATGGTGTGGCCTTCGATCTGCTTCGTCACTTCGAACAGCATGTCGATTTCGCGCTTCTGCGCGTTGCCCTTCACCATGCGTTCCAGCACGCGCCACATCCAGCCGGTGCCTTCACGGCACGGCGTGCACTGGCCGCAGCTTTCATGCTTAAAGAACGCCGCGATGCGGGCGATCGCCTTGATGACGTCGGTGGACTTGTCCATGACGATCATGCCGCCGGTGCCGAAGGACGACTTCACTTCGCGCATGCCGTCGAAGTCCATGATGGCGTCCTTCATGTCCTCACCGCGCACGATGGGGCAGGATGCGCCGCCGGGGATGACGCCAAGCAGATTGTCCCAGCCGCCGCGAATGCCACCGCAATGGTGTTCGATCAGCTCACGGAAGGACAGGCCCAGCGCATCTTCGAAGGTGCATGGACGCTCGACATGGCCGGAGACCATGAACAGCTTGGTGCCGACATTGTTCGGACGGCCGATAGACGAGAACCATGCCGCACCTCGGCGCAGAATGGTCGGAGCAACGGCGATGGATTCGACGTTGTTGACGGTCGTTGGGCAACCGTAAAGACCCATATTGGCCGGGAACGGCGGCTTCAGGCGCGGCTGGCCCTTCTTGCCCTCGAGGCTTTCGAGCAGGGCCGTCTCTTCGCCGCAGATATAGGCACCTGCGCCGTGATGGACGTAGATGTCGAAATCCCAGCCGTTCTTGTTGTTCTTGCCGAGCAGGCCGGCATCGTAACATTCGTCGATGGCGGCCTGAAGCGCCTCACGTTCGCGCATATATTCGCCGCGCACGTAGATATAGGCGGTGTGCGCACCCATGGCGAAACCGGCGATAACGCAGCCTTCGATCAGCGTATGCGGATCGTTGCGCAGGATTTCGCGGTCCTTGCAGGTGCCGGGCTCGGATTCGTCGGCGTTGACCACGAGATAATGCGGACGGCCGTCGCTTTCCTTGGGCATGAAGGACCACTTGAGACCCGTCGGGAAGCCTGCGCCGCCGCGACCGCGAAGGCCGGAAGCCTTCATCTCGTTGATGATCCAGTCACGACCCTTTTCGATGATCTGCTTGGTGCCATCCCAATGGCCGCGCGCCATCACGCCCTTCAGGGACTTGTCCTTGAGGCCGTAGAGATTGGTAAAGATGCGATCCTGATCTTTTAACATGCTTCACCCTTTACCGCGGCTTCTTGCCGAAGACCCTGATATACTCGGCTTCGCCACCCTTGGCGAGCGCCTCGGCCTGCTTGATCCACTCATCGCGTTCGATGCGGCCCTTGAAATTCAGATAACCATCCACCCAGTCGCACTCGGCCTTCTTCCAGCCGGCAATCTGCGCATAGGTGAAGATACCGAGCTCGTTAAGCGTGCCTTCGATCTTCGGACCAACGCCTGAAATGAGTTTCAGGTCATCGGGCGCAGCGGGCTTTTCAATGCCTGCCGGACGGTCGTCCGACTCAAGCGACGGTCTGGATGCTGTCGCTTCCTTGCCTGCCGATTGCTGTTCCCCTGCCTTTGCGTTTTCCGCAGCAGCCTTGGGCTCGTTCGCAGGCGTCTTCAGCTTCGGATCGGTTTCCGGTGCGTCCGTCTTTGGCTTGGCGGCATTCGAAGGAAGAACGGGGGCTGCTTCCGCCGGAGCTTCCGCAGGCTTGTCGAGATTGGAGCGATCTGGCTTGATCTCTTCCGTCAGCGTCGTCAGGCCGCCAACGGGCACCGACTGGTGACGGTCGATCTGGGGGCCGGTCTTGACCGTGTCGCCCTTGCCTGCCTCGAACGTGTCGATGATCTCTTCCAGGCGCTCGGGCGTCAGATCCTCATAGGCATCCTTGAAGATGATGACCATCGGCGCGTTGACGCAGGCGCCCTGACATTCCACTTCTTCCCAGGACAGCGTGCCGCTCTCGTTGGTGTGCAGCGGATCGTGGTGGATCTTCTTGCGGCAGACATCCATCAGCGCTTCGGAGCCGCGCAGCATGCAGGGCGTGGTGCCGCAAACCTGAACATGGGCGCGTGTGCCGACCGGCTTCAGCTGGAACTGGGTGTAGAAGGTCGCCACTTCCATCACGCGGATATAAGCCATATCCAGCATGTCGGCGATTTTTTCGATGGCGGCGCGGGTAACCCAGCCGTCCTGCTCCTGCGCACGCATAAGCAGCGGGATAACCGCCGATTGCTGGCGTCCCTCCGGATATTTCTGGATCGTCTTTTCCGCCCATGCGGTATTATCCGCGTTAAAGGCAAATGCCACGGGCTGGAACTGATCTTCGGCTAGTCGACGAACGGACATACTTCCTCACGCCTTTTCAGTTTAACGTCTCACAACGCGATCTCGCCACCGTGACGAATTCGCAGGCATAAGCCGCCTTGTCTTTCTGCATGAACACGATGAACTTGCTGCCATTGGGAACCGAGGCCTTGATCTCGTATCCCGAAGACAGAAGCTGCTTGATGGTGGAACCGCCGCTGCTTGATAGCGATACGCCCCCCTCGTCCGTCGCCGTCTGGGCGAGAACGGAGGTCGACATCGCAGCAAGAAAAGCCAAGATGGCCAGCGGCAGACGCATCAGCGGTCGACCTCCCCGAACACGATGTCGAGGGAGCCGAGCACGGCTGTAACGTCGGCAAGCTGATGGCCCTTGCACAGGAAATCCATCGCCTGCAAATGTGCATAACCCGGCGCGCGGATCTTGCAGCGGTAGGGCTTGTTCGAACCATCGGCGACCACGTAGACGCCGAACTCGCCCTTCGGCGCTTCGACGGCGGCGTAAACTTCGCCGGCCGGAACGTGATAGCCTTCGGTATAGAGCTTGAAGTGATGGATCAGAGCTTCCATCGAACGCTTCATCTCGCCGCGCTTGGGCGGAACCACCTTGCCATCCAGCGAGGAGACCGGGCCAATGCGGTGCTTGCCGGAGAGAAGATCGACGC
Source organism: Rhizobium sp. TBD182 (assembly GCF_001950375.1). Lineage (NCBI taxonomy): Bacteria > Pseudomonadati > Pseudomonadota > Alphaproteobacteria > Hyphomicrobiales > Rhizobiaceae > Rhizobium > Rhizobium sp. TBD182. The sequence continues at coordinate 625,629 of NZ_BDLN01000001.1, forward strand.
ACTGCTTCATGATCTTCACCGATTCGCGCATTTCCTGCATGCGGATCAGGTAACGGTCATAGCAGTCGCCGTTCTTGCCGACGGGGATATCGAACTCCAGATCGGAATAGCACTCGTAGGGCTGCGCGCGACGCAAATCCCAGGCAGCACCCGAACCGCGCACCATGACGCCCGTGAAACCCCAGGCAAAGGCGTCTTCAAGCGAGACGACGCCGATATCGACGTTACGCTGCTTGTAGATGCGGTTGTCGGTCAACAAGCCTTCGATATTGTCGAGAACGGTAATGAAGGGATCGCACCATTTGCCGATATCTTCGACCAGTTCCGGCGGCAGATCCTGATGCACGCCGCCCGGACGGACATAGGCCGAGTGCATGCGGGCGCCACAGGCGCGCTCGTAGAAGACCATCAGCTTTTCACGTTCCTCGAAGCCCCAGACAGGCGGCGTCATAGCGCCGACGTCCATGGCCTGAGTCGTCACGTTCATGATGTGCGACAGGATGCGGCCGATTTCCGAATAAAGCACGCGGATCAACTGGCCGCGCATCGGGATTTCGAGACCCAGCAGCTTTTCGACGGCGAGCGCGAAAGCGTGTTCCTGGTTCATCGGCGCGACGTAGTCGAGACGGTCGAAATAAGGCACCGCCTGAAGGTAGGTCTTGGTCTCGATCAGCTTTTCGGTACCGCGATGCAGAAGACCGATATGCGGATCGACGCGCTCGACGATTTCGCCGTCCAGTTCCAGAACCAGACGCAGCACGCCGTGCGCGGAAGGGTGTTCCGGACCGAAGTTGATCGTGAAATTGCGGACGTTATGCTCAGTCATTCTAGTGCTCCGCCGAGGTGATCATGGCGATGAATTCGGGGCCGGTCATGTTCTGCGTGGTTTGCGCGAAAGAATAGCTCGAAGGCTTCTCATCCGTGAAAATCTGCGACGCAAAATGGAAACTGGAAGGGTTGTCGAAAGCCTGCAACGAGACGGCAAAATGCTTGCCATCCTTGGAGCGCCACATCAGCGTGCTGCCGCAATTTTTGCAGAAGCAGCGCTCGCCCCATTCCGACGAGGTATAAACACCGAAATGCTCCTCGTTCTCGATGGCGACGTCAGCGCATTCGACAGCCAGAAATGTTCCGCCGGACCAGCGGCGGCACATCGAGCAATGGCAAACGCCGAATTCGCGGGCGCCGATGCTGGCATTGAAGCCAACGGCGCCGCAAAGACATTGTCCGTGCTCTGTCGCGGGGGCTTCGCTCATTGCTTGGCCTTTTCGTCACCCGGGAGAACATAGTCAGTCCCCTCCCAGGGAGAGAGGAAATCGAAATTGCGGAATTCCTGCTTCAGTTCGACCGGTTCATAGAGAACCCGCTTCAGAACGTCATCGTAGCGTACTTCCACAAAGCCGGTAACCGGAAAATCCTTGCGCAGCGGATGACCTTCGAAACCGTAATCGGTGAGGATTCGGCGAAGATCCGCATGGCCTTCGAAAGGAATGCCGTACATATCCCAGGCTTCGCGCTCGAACCAGTCTGCACCCATGTAAACGGAGGTTGCCGAGGGAACGCCCTCGTCTTCCGCCACCTGCAGCTTGATGCGCACGCGCAGATTCTGGCGCGGCGACAAGAGGTGATAGACAACGTCGAAACGCTTCTCGCGCTGCGGCCAGTCGACGCCGCAAATATCGATGATGTTGACGAAACCGCACTGCACATCGTCACGCAGGAACGTCAAAAGCGCGATAACGCTTTCCGTCGTCGTGTTCAGCGTCAACTCGCCATAGGCAATATCGGCCGAAACCACGAGGGAACCACGCGCTTCCTTAACGTAAGCAGCAAGATCGTTTAGAGCTTCGCTCATTCCTTAATCCGTCCTTTGCCCTTAGCGCTCGATCGTACCGGTACGCCGGATCTTCTTCTGCAGCAGAAGCACGCCGTAAAGCAGCGCCTCCGCCGTGGGGGGACAGCCCGGAACGTAGATATCCACCGGCACGACTCGGTCGCAGCCGCGAACGACGGCGTAGGAATAATGGTAATAGCCGCCGCCATTGGCGCAGGAGCCCATGGAGATGACGTAACGCGGCTCAGGCATCTGGTCATAGACCTTGCGCAGTGCCGGCGCCATCTTGTTGGTCAGCGTTCCCGCGACGATCATCACGTCCGACTGGCGCGGCGAGGCGCGCGGGGCGACACCGAAGCGCTCCATGTCGTAACGCGGGCCGGAAGCCTGCATCAGACCCTCGACGGCGCAGCAGGCAAGACCGAACTGCATCCACATCAGGGAGCCGGTACGCGCCCACGTGATCAGCTCGTCGGTCGAGGTGACGAGAAAGCCCTTGTCGGCCAGCTCGTCGTTGATTTCCGTGAAGTAGGCATCGTTGCTGCCGACAGGCTTGCCGGTCGCGGGATCGATGATCCCCTTCGGCTGCGGTGCAACGAGCGTGCTGTTGTTCTGGCTCATGCCCATTCCAGCGCTCCCTTCTTCCACTCATAGATAAAGCCGATGGTGAGAACGGCGAGGAACACCATCATAGACCAGAAACCGAACCAGCCCATATCACCGAAGGACACAGCCCAGGGGAACAGGAAGGCGACTTCCAGGTCGAAGATGATGAAGAGAATGGACACCAGATAAAACCGGATATCGAACTTCATGCGGGCGTCGTCGAAGGCATTGAAACCGCACTCGAAAGCGGAGAGCTTTTCCGGGTCCGGCGCCTTATAAGCGACAGCGAAAGGCGCGATGAGAAGCGCCAGGCCAATGACAAGAGCGATACCGATAAAGATTGCGATCGGAATATAGGAACTGAGGAGTTCAGTCATGGTCTCTTCCCTGTCCGGCCGGGTGCCGGACCTGCCTTTGCGACTGAAAGTCTAAAGGCGCACAAATATGTTGCAACGCCAAAGTGGTTAGCGCAGCCGCGCTCTCTCTGCAAGAGTTTAGGCACCATTTCAAGACACCTGCCGCATTGATTGGCAACAATATTGCCGGAATTGACGCAAATTTGGGCCACAATTCCGGGCTAAGCCCCTCAAATACAATAATAATCGATTGAACGACGCAACCGCAAAAAAGTCACACGAATTTTACGTCAAAATGGCAGCGAAGTGACGATCTCTCGATATCGAAACTTGACTAAAAACAGCAGGAAAAACCGCGCTCGCAAATGCCGGAAACAGGCGCTGAAATCGCCATTGCCGATATGGCAGGACTATGCCTGCTTGCTTCGTTTGGGAGTGTCATTTCGGTGAAAGAAATGGCGCGAGTGACGGGGCTCGAACCCGCGACCTCCGGCGTGACAGGCCGGCACTCTAACCGACTGAGCTACACCCGCGCTTCACAGACATTCGTCTGCGTTTTTTCCGAGGAACAGGATGGCGCGAGTGACGGGGCTCGAACCCGCGACCTCCGGCGTGACAGGCCGGCACTCTAACCAACTGAGCTACACCCGCTTATCCTGACCGACAAGACCTTAGTCTCGCCGTACGAACAAGCCTCGGCTGTTCGTTGAGCGGCTAACTACGGCGTTCGTGCGGGGGTGTCAAGCAGGTTTCACGACAAAAGAATAAGCTTCTTCATTTTGATCGGAAAAAACTGAAAGGCCTTTGACCGGCATTGCAGCGAATGCCTTGTTTTCCGGGCTTTTCCCAACAAAAACAAAAAACTTGTCCACAGCCGGGGCGTCCGTAACGCGATTCCAGCATACCGCCAAAGGTAACGGCCGGGCGTTGTTTTTATCGAAAAGCCCGCAGTTCCCGGCTTTTTGCCGATCACCTCTGCCAATGGGCAAAGCTGTCCGGAAAAAAAACAAAAAAACTTCACAAAAGCCCTTGCGGTTTTTTTCCGATCCGAATACATCACGGCCACCGACGCGGCAGACACGATCTGCAAGACGCGAAGGGCGATTAGCTCAGTTGGTAGAGCGCCTCGTTTACACCGAGGATGTCGGGAGTTCGAGTCTCTCATCGCCCACCATTTTCCAGCTTCTTCAGAACTTGTGCGTTACCAGGCCGAAGCTCTTTCGGATGTCGGTGCGTTCCGCCGTAAACCTCCGGCATCGGGAATCACGGGCCCTGCCCCCGATTCTGTAGACGGCCGCGGCCTTGGGCTGGTGAAGCGGCTTTTCCGGCGTGAGTCTATGCCAGATCGGCACTCCTGTTTCACATTCATACAGGCCGGCTCCAATAGGTGTGCCACCCCGCAACATCCCGAAAAATAAGCAGATTCAGACTTTTTAAAGAGATTTCATGCATTGTTTTCGAGCCGTTTCATGATGAACGGTATAAATGATGGATGAAACCATGTCGGTCGACGCGTTTGTAACACTCGCGCTTATTGCGCTGCCTGTTTATATTTTTTTCCGCTGGGTCCAGCAGGACTCGGAAAAAGACAGCACTCCCAAAAGCAAGAATTCCATGGGGCGGTGATCTCTAGCGATCTGGTCCACTGCACATTCATGGAAGTCCTCCGGATAACACCCTCGATTATGCGATAGCGACGCGACCATGCCGGTTTTAACGGCTGGTATGCGACTCATCGTGGGGAATCGGCATTTCCAAAATCGGGGTTTCTTCCGCCGCACAAAAAAGCCGGGCTATGCCCGGCTTTTCTCATTTGCGATTCTATTCTGCCCGATCAGTTGATCGCCTTCAGATCGACGGTAAAGAACAGCGTTTCGCCGGAAGATCCGTCGACGCCGTCATTGTCAGTGACGACATAGGCCGTTCCTGCCTTGTCGAAGGTGAAGCCTTCCAGCTTGTCAACGGTATAGCCATTCGTCTGGGCCTTGAGGTCCGGCAGGAAATCATGTGCTTCCTGCTTGGCCACCAGCGGCAGTTCGCCACCGATCTTGCCCGGCTTCAGGTCAGCGATCGCGACGCGGTAAAGCTTCTTGATCTTTGCCTTGTCACCGACCTGATTGTCGCGCTCGACGATATAGACATAGTCGCCCTGTGCGGTGATTTCAGAAAGGCCGACCCAGCCTGCCTCGGTCTTGTCGAGCGGGTAACGCACGGCGCCCCATTCCTTGGACTTCGGATTGTAGGAGACGAGCTTGACGAAACCCTTCTCGTCCGTGCCCCACTCGCGCTGTACGGCCATCCACAGCGTCGCGTCGTCGCCCTTGCCGATCATGGTCACGCCTTCGAAACCGAAACGGGTTTCGCCAGCCAGCAGTTCCTTCGGCAGAGCGATCTCAGCCTTGATCTCGCCCTTGGCGCTGACATTGTAGAGTGCGTGGGGCACGAGCTTGGCACTGTCACCTTCCGAGGCCAGCCAGAAGCCGCCCTTACCGTCAAGCGTAATGCCTTCGATGTCGAGTTTCTGGGCTGCGATACCGTCGCGCTTGATGCGCAGGGCGCTGGTTATGGTGGCGGGCTTCTTCGTTGCGTCGATGGTGTAGATCGACGGCTGGTTTCCATAGACCGAGTCGGACACGGCATAGAGGATGCCAGGCTTTTCAGCATCGCCCACCAGACCGGAGAGAGCGCCCCAGCCGATCGGTGCGCCATCCACGGTGGCGGAAGCGAGCTGCGGGTAGGCAATCTGGCCTTCTGCGCGTTCATAGATCATGACATGCGAGCGAGCGCCGCCATCTTCGACGAGATCGGCTTCGTTGGCAGTGACGAGAAGATTGCGCGACGGAATGGCGACGGCGCCTTCAGGCGAAATGCCCGAGGGCAGAAGCTGGACCAGTTCCGGTGTGCCGCCCGTATCCTTGTAGACCGCAGCGAGAGACGCGCGCTCGGCAAGAACGAAGAAGTACTTCTGGCCATCGAAGGTTGCCGCCTCCAGACCTTCCGGCTCGATGCCCTTGGCCTTGGAGCGCTTTTCCGGATAGTGGCCGATGCTGGCGGCAGCGTGCTCAAGGGTGGCACCGGCTTCATAAAGAAGCTTGCCGGTCTTGTCGAAAATGGTGAAGCCGCGCGCGCCGCCCTGCCAGTCACCCTCATTGGCGATGACTATGCGGTCATTGTCCAGCCACTTCACGGCATCTGGCTCACGCTTGCGGCCTTCCTGCTTGTCGGTGAACTTGATCTGGCCGTCCGTCTTCGTGTCGACGCCTTCCAGATCAACCGTGCCGGCGGAGAAATGCGTCTTTACCGTACCGGTCTTGCCGTCGATGATGACGATGTGGTTGTTTTCCTGCAGTGTGAGCGCGATCTCGCCATTGGCATTGATCGAGACGAATTCCGGCTCCGGATCTTCCGGGGAGATTTCGGCAAGGCCGGTCACGTCGATCTTCTTCAGCGTCGCGCAGTCAGCAACGCCGTTTTTCAGACCGACCGTCACCAGGTAACCGGCGGGCATCTGTGGCAGGGCGCCTTCGTTCACCTCCTCATCGCGTTCGTTCTCGATCGCGATGGCGGCGAAGGTCTTGTCCGGGGAAATTGCGACAGAATCTGGCTGGCCGCCGAGATCGCAGCTCGCTTCGATCTTCTTGGTGGCGATATCGACCGTCACCAGCTTTCCGGACGGCTTGGCGCGGTTTTCGGACGTGTTGACACCGGCCAGAACCTTGGCGCCAGCAACGGCAACCGAGGTCGGTTCGCCTTCCAGCAGCAACGCGCCGCCAGCCTTGGGTGCCTTGGCGTCGGTGATGTCAACGAATCCAATGCCGCCAAGCGGGCTGTCCGAATAGATCAGCGTCTTACCGTCTTCGCTGGCGGTTACGATTTCAGCTGAAGTGACGGTCTTCGCGTCCTTGTCCGCTGGCAGGTTCTTTACGACCGGGAAAGATGCGATGCGGTTGAAAACCGGCTCGGCAGCAGCCGGAAAGGCCGCGGACGTGAGCAGAGCAGCAGTCAAAGCCATCTGAGAAAGTCGGAACGCCATTATAAATCCCCCTTGGATCCAAAAAAACACCCTATGGCTTCTGCGTCAGAGACATGACAGCGGCATGACATTTCCTGTCGGAGGAATCAAAAAGCCCGACCATGAAGGCCGGGCTTTCCTGTTCGTGCGCACATTCCGCGTATCAGAGCGCCGTGTGACCGGATGGAGGCTACACAGGCGCGCTCTCCTACTTTCAAGTACATCTTGCCGGTTCGAAAAAAGGACTATCCGAAAAAGCATTTCGAAAAGCCGCCCGGTTTACGTGCTGGCATGATGGCGTCAGGGCGTCAAAACATGTTTCCTCGTGAACCTGAAAAGCCGCCCGCCCGCCGCCGGACGTCACGGCCTTTCGGAAACCTTACGAGTTGACGGCGTCCTTCAGGCCCTTGCCTGCGGAAAACTTCGGTACGTTGCGAGCCGGGATATCGACTTCAGCACCCGTGGAAGGGTTACGACCCTTGGAGGCTTCACGACGGCTTACGGAGAAGCTGCCGAAGCCAGCGAGACGGATGTCGCCACCGCTCTTCAGTTCGTTCTGTACGGTTTCGAATACGGCATCAACAGCGGAAGCAGCATCTGCCTTCGTGAGACCAGCCTTTTCGGCAACAGCAGAGACGAGCTCGTTCTTGTTCATGTTTCCACCCCTTTCAATGGTTTGAAACGACTCAAATTAAGCCGGCGCAGAATACGTCTGTATCCGCGCGCAGCAACTCAAAAGCGCTGGAATCGCCTGAAAAACAAGGGGTCTGCGGGGTTTTTCACAAAAAAGGCCGACATTTCTGCCGGCCTTTCCCTTAAACGTGCCAATTTCGCACCAGTTCTGCGAGCATCAAAGAAGCATCGCGCCTTTCGGCATCTAACACATTGAATCTACGCACAGGTGTCGCGAAAACCGATTCTGGCTTTCACAACGACGTGGCAATCAATGTGCGATCGTCTGTCCGCCCTCGTCGACACCGTCGACAGTTGCGATAACAGGCGTTTCGATGCTGCCGTCCCACTCGATTGGCTCGGGCATGCGAAGCAGCGCGTGCTTGATGACCTCACCCATGCGAGAAACCGGGATGATCTCCATCTCGTTCTTCACATTATCAGGAATATCCGCCAGGTCCTTGGCGTTTTCTTCCGGGATGAGCACCTTCTTGATGCCGCCGCGAAGCGCCGCAAGCAGCTTTTCCTTCAGGCCGCCGATCGGCAGCACGCGACCACGAAGCGTGATCTCACCCGTCATCGCCACATCCTTGGAGACCGGGATACCGGTCATGATAGAGACGATGGCGGTTGCCATGGCAACACCGGCAGACGGTCCGTCCTTCGGGGTAGCCCCTTCCGGAACGTGAACGTGGATATCGCTCTTGTCGAAACGCGGCGGTTCGATGCCGAAGTCCACGGCGCGCGAGCGGACATAAGATGCCGCTGCCGAAATGGATTCCTTCATCACTTCCTTGAGGTTGCCGGTGACCGTCATGCGGCCCTTGCCCGGCATCATCACGCCTTCGATGGTGAGCAACTCACCGCCGACTTCCGTCCATGCCAGACCGGTGACGACACCAACCTGATCCTCACGCTCGGCTTCACCGTGGCGGAACCGCGGAACGCCCAGATAATCCGGGACATTGGCTGCGGTGACTTCCACGGACTTGACCTTGCCCTTGATGATCTCGGTCACGGCCTTTCGTGCAAGCTTCATCAGCTCGCGCTCGAAGCTGCGCACGCCCGCCTCGCGAGTGTACTGCTGGATCACGATCATCAGAGCGTCGTCGCTGACCGAGAACTCTTCCGGACGCAGGGCATGTTCCTTGATCGCCTTCGGCAGCAGGTGACGCTTGGCGATTTCGCGCTTTTCGTCCTCCGTGTAACCGGCGATGCGGATCACTTCCATACGGTCCATCAGGGGACCTGGAATGTTCAGCGTGTTGGCCGTGGTCACGAACATCACGTCGGACAGGTCGTATTCCACTTCAAGATAGTGGTCCATGAAGGTGGAGTTCTGTTCCGGATCGAGCACCTCCAGCAGTGCGGAAGACGGATCGCCCCGGAAATCCATGCCCATCTTGTCGATCTCGTCGAGCAGGAAGAGCGGATTGGACTTCTTGGCCTTCTTCATCGACTGAACGATCTTGCCCGGCATGGAGCCGATATAGGTACGGCGGTGACCGCGGATTTCCGCCTCGTCACGCACACCACCCAGCGCCATACGCACATATTCGCGGCCGGTCGCCTTGGCGATCGACTTGGCGAGCGAAGTCTTGCCGACGCCGGGAGGACCGACGAGGCACAGGATCGGGCCACGGATCTTCGAAGCGCGAGCCTGCACGGCCAGATATTCAACGATGCGTTCCTTGACCTTGTCCAGACCGAAATGATCCTGATCGAGGACCGCCTCGGCGCTGTTGAGATCAACCTTGACCTTCGACTTCTTGCCCCAGGGCAGGCTGAGCAGCCAGTCCAGATAGTTGCGCACGACAGTCGCTTCCGCAGACATCGGGCTCATCTGGCGAAGCTTCTTCATTTCCGCCTCGGCCTTATCCTTGGCCTCCTTGGAAAGCTTGGTCTTGGCAATGCGCTCTTCCAGTTCGGCCATCTCGTCACGGCCATCCTCGCCGTCGCCGAGCTCCTTCTGGATCGCCTTCATCTGTTCGTTCAGATAATATTCGCGCTGCGTCTTCTCCATCTGGCGCTTGACGCGCGAGCGGATACGCTTCTCGACCTGAAGCACGGAAATTTCGCCTTCCATGAAGCCGAGCGCTTTTTCAAGCCGCTGCTTCACGCTGACGGTTTCCAGCATTTCCTGCTTTTCGGTGATCTTGATCGACAGGTGCGAAGCAACAGTGTCGGCCAGCTTCGAATAATCGTCGATCTGGCCGGCAGCGCCGACAACCTCGGGCGAAATCTTCTTGTTGAGCTTCACATAGCTCTCGAACTCCGAAACGACGGAACGCGACAGCGCCTCGATCTCAACCGGGTCTTCCGCAGGCTCCTGCAGCGGCGTTGCAGACGCTTCGTAGAAATCTTCGCGGTCGGTATAGGCCTCGATCTGGGCGCGGCCCTTGCCTTCCACAAGCACCTTCACGGTGCCGTCGGGCAGCTTCAGCAGCTGGAGAACGTTAGCGACCGTGCCGACCTTGTGGATGGCTTCCGGGGACGGATCGTCATCGCTGGCGTTGATCTGGGTAACAAGCATGATCTGCTTTTCCGAGCCCATGACCTCTTCGAGAGCGCGAATGGATTTTTCCCGCCCGACGAACAGGGGAACGATCATATGCGGGAAAACGACAATGTCGCGCAGGGGAAGTACCGGATAGATACCGCCGGATGCCGCAGACGTGATGTTCGTCATATCATTTCCTTTCATGGTCCCTTTCAGGACACTTTGCCTGACGTCTTGGGGCGTCCGGCATATTCATTTCTCGAGACTGAAAGTGGAGTTTCGGAACGCCGATTTCAAGTCACCGGAAGAGACGACCCCGCGCAACGGCACGGCCGTAAAATTCAAACAAATACAGCGCCGGCTATTACTCCCGACATTTCCGGTTATCCCACAGGATCAGGAACCGGGTCGCCGACGGTAATTCACATTTCCGTCATATCGCGCTGCAAATCAGTTTTAAGACTTTATCAGCAAAGCGCAATCCGCTCCAAACGCAAAATCGGGTTACTCCAAGTTAGCGGCAAGTTTCGCACCTGCCACAACAGAAAAGGCCCGCACGAGTGCGGGCCTTTTGAATTCATCAAAGCGTCGGATCGGTCAATCAAGCCGAAACATTGGCCTTTTCTTCCTGACGATCCGCATAGATGTAGAGCGGGCGAGCGATGCCGCTGACGACATCGTTGGAGATCACCACTTCGCGCACGCCTT
>NZ_BDLN01000001.1:636326-650073 GCF_001950375.1 Rhizobium sp. TBD182
AGCGTCGGCAGTTCGAACATGGTATCCAGAAGGATCTTTTCCATGATCGAGCGCAGACCGCGGGCACCCGTCTTGCGGGTAATCGCCCGGCGGGCAATCTCGCGCAACGCGTCCTCGTGGAAGGTCAGTTCCACATCTTCCATCTCGAACAGACGCTGGTACTGCTTGACCAGCGCGTTCTTCGGCTCGGACAGGATCTGGATCAGCGCATCCTCGTCAAGGTCCTCCAGCGTCGCCAGAACCGGCAGACGGCCGATGAATTCCGGAATAAGACCGAATTTCACCAGATCTTCCGGCTCCAGTTCGCGAAGCACCTCGCCAACGCGGCGATCGTCTTCCGCCTTGACGGTCGCACCGAAGCCAATCGAGGTCTTTTCGCCCCTGGCCGAGATGATCTTGTCCAGGCCGGCAAACGCGCCGCCGCAGATGAACAGGATGTTGGTCGTATCCACCTGCAGGAATTCCTGCTGCGGATGCTTGCGGCCGCCCTGCGGCGGAACGGAAGCGACCGTGCCTTCCATGATCTTCAGAAGCGCCTGCTGAACGCCCTCGCCCGACACGTCACGCGTGATCGACGGGTTGTCCGACTTGCGGGAAATCTTGTCGACTTCGTCGATATAGACGATGCCGCGCTGGGCGCGCTCGACATTGTAATCCGCAGCCTGCAACAGCTTCAGGATAATGTTTTCCACGTCCTCGCCGACATAACCGGCTTCGGTCAGCGTCGTTGCGTCCGCCATCGTGAAGGGAACGTCGATGATGCGGGCGAGCGTCTGGGCAAGATAGGTCTTGCCGCAACCCGTCGGACCGACGAGCATGATGTTCGACTTCGCAAGCTCGACATCGCCATTCTTGGAGGCGTGCGCAAGGCGCTTGTAATGGTTGTGAACGGCCACCGACAGGATCTTTTTCGCCTGCTTCTGGCCGATGACGTATTCGTCGAGGATCTTGATGATGTCCTGCGGGGTGGGAACACCCTCGCGCGACTTCACCATCGACGTCTTGTTCTCCTCGCGGATGATGTCCATGCACAATTCGACGCATTCATCGCAGATGAATACCGTCGGTCCGGCAATGAGTTTCCGGACTTCGTGCTGGCTCTTGCCGCAGAATGAACAATAGAGTGTATTCTTAGAGTCGCCGCCGTTGCTGCCGCTGACTTTGCTCATATCACTTTCCTTCCAGCACGCCGCAGGTCCGCCAAACGGATCGCGGTCAACTTACCGCCCGCCGATACGGCCGCCCTTGGGTGCATCGCCGTATCCGCCTCGTTTCCCGGGGTACTAACCGGTATCAGATACATGAGCTGACAACCGGCTGCAACGAATTCCCCATCAAACCAAAGGCCACGTCATAAAAATTCAACACAGCCTTTATATATACTAATATCGCTTTCTGTTGCGGTTGAAAGCCCCGAAATTACTTTGCGGGGTTAAACAACCGTCAAAAAGCGTCGCGCCTTAATTCGCGGCGGCGCCTTCCATTTCCTGGCGCGAGGTGAGGATCTTGTCGATCACACCCCAGTCCTTGGCCTCGTCGGCATCCATGAAGTGGTCGCGATCAAGGGTTTTTTCAACCTCTTCCAGCGTACGGCCGGTGTGCTTCACGTAGACTTCATTAAGGCGACGCTTCATTTTGATGATGTCGCGGGCGTGACGCTCGATATCCGAAGCCTGCCCCTGGAAGCCGCCGGAGGGCTGATGCACCATGATGCGGGCGTTCGGAGTTGCGAAACGCATTCCCTTTTCGCCAGCGGCCAGAAGCAGCGAGCCCATGGATGCGGCCTGGCCGACGCAAAGCGTCGAAACGGCAGGGCGGATGAACTGCATCGTATCGTAGATCGCCATGCCGGCGGTCACGACGCCACCCGGCGAATTGATGTAGAGCGCGATTTCCTTCTTCGGGTTTTCAGCCTCGAGGAAAAGCAGCTGCGCGCAGACGAGCGAGGCCATCTGGTCTTCCACCGGTCCGGTGAGGAAAATGATGCGTTCCTTGAGAAGACGGGAAAATATGTCATAGGAGCGTTCGCCGCGATTGGTCTGCTCTACGACCATCGGCACCAGAGCCATGGCGGTATCAACTGGATTTTTCATGTCCGTCCTTTGTCAAACTCTGCCCTTCGCGGAAAACCGCTCCGGAATCACTTCTAACCTTCGTTCTCCCTACATAGAGTGTCCCTGCCCGGTACTTCAAGACACGAAGCCGCATATCCTTAACGGCTCAACAGCGTTTACGGGCGTTTTCCACCCGCGGGGTAACGGCTATGGACAAGCCGATGCCAACCGGACCATTCTCTGTCGCCCGCATTATTTTTTAACAGGAGCAAACCGCAAACGCAAAAACCGGTGTGTTGCCCAGATATAACTTCTCACTGGCAAGAACTCGTTAGGTATTTGCGGCTGATACTACGCCCGCGAATTTCCGGTTTCCCGTCAGGGGTCGGGAGCCTCTTTTGAGGCGAAATGGCATCTCCACCAATTCGGCGGGCATTGCGCACATCGTGCCGCGAACCGCTTTTACGGCATGATAGCGCAGATAGGATTTTGCAATGCTGGATGCAAAGACGGGCATGCTGCTTTGGGCGTCGGAAACGCTGACCCTTGCCCTGCTGCTGGGAACCCTGTGGCTGCACCGCCCTGCCCGCCGGCACAATATCTATTTCGCCGCCGGTTTCGCCGCCACGAGCGCCGGCACGGTGATGGTGGCGCTGCGCGGCGATATTCCCAACTTCCTGTCGATCGAAGTCGGCAATACGCTTGCCCTTTCGGCCTTCAGTTTCTGGCTCGCCGGTCTCCTGTCCTTCGAACAGCGCAAGACCGCCGGCTGGATCGCCATTCCGCCGCTGTTATGGGTGGCGGGCATGCTGATCGGCCCCGTACGCGAAAACATGGTCCCGCGCATCCTGCTCTATCACATCTGTGCCGCCACCGGTTATTTCATGCTGGCCGGCATTCTTCTGGCCAGCAAGGCACGCGCGTCATTCAGCCGCAAGGTGCTGGCGGCCACCTTCATCGTGCAGGCATTTTGCGGGGCGCTCGTGGCGTCCATCGTCATTCCCGTCAACGCCGCCGCCCCCAACGCCATTCCGCTGACGGCAGCGCTCGCCTTTTCAGGCATTCTCGGCTTTACCATCATCGTCATGATGAGTGCCAAGATCATCATGGAAGACACGGAAACCCGCCTGCACCGGCTGGCCATGACCGACCACCTGACCGGCGTCCTCAACCGGCGAGGGCTGCTTGAAGAGTTCGAACACATCAAAAAAAGGTCGCCCGGCTCCAGCCGTTACGTGGCGCTGGCGCTGTTCGACATCGACCATTTCAAGAAGATCAACGACAAATACGGCCATCAGTCGGGAGACGCGGTGCTTGTGCATTTTTGCAATATGGCGCAGCGGATCATCGGTGAGCGCGGCCTGTTCGTCAGGATGGGCGGAGAAGAATTCGCGCTCGTCGCCGAAGTGGAAAGCCCCTCCAGCACCGTGACGCTTGCGGAAGCCATCCGCAGCAACCTGCGCCTTTCAAAGATCAGCGCACGCGGCGAAAACATCGAGGTCACGACCAGCGTCGGCATATCCGAAGCCATGATCAAGGATGCGGATCTGAGCGTAATGATGACGGAGGCCGACCGCGCGCTTTACGCGGCCAAGAAGGCCGGCCGCAACCGCACCGTGATCCACGTCAATTCAGCCAATGTTGTCGTCCCCTCTCCGGACCGGAACGAAAACCCGATGGACAACAATGCCAACCGGCAGGTTGCGGCGCTGAACCGGATAGCGGCCATCGCCAACCGGTGACAAAGTAACCACACAGTGACATGCGGATAAACACACGGAACGGCATTTTCACGCCCTTCCCAAAGTGCGGCGCGCGGAATAAACCATGGACATGACAGCGACATTTCCCTTTCTCAAAATCGATCCCGCCACGCGTCGTGTTTCACTCGATGCACGCAATCCGGCTTTCTACAACGACCCGAACCCGGTCTACGCTGCCCTGCATGCCCAATGTCCCACTTTCTATTGGGAAGAGCAGCGGCAGTGGTTTTTCACCGAATACGACCATGTCAGCGCCCTCCTGCGCGACCGCCGGTTCGGACGGCAGATCCTGCATGTTGCGAGCCGCGAGGAGATCGGTCTGGCAGAGCCGCTCGAGCATGTGAAGCATTTCGACGCCGCAGAGCAGCACTCGCTTCTGGAGCTGGAGCCGCCGGAACACACACGGCTGCGCACCCTCATCAACCGCGCTTTCGTTTCGCGGCATGTCGACAAGATGAAGCCGGAAATAGAGGAACTCGCCAACCGGCTGATCGACGCCTTTGAAGGAAACGGCAAGACGGAGCTGCTTTCCTCCTATGCCGACATCATCCCCGTCACGATGATCGCGCGCATGATCGGCATTCCCGAGGAAATGGGGCCGCAGCTTCTAAAATGGTCACATGCCTATGTCGGCATGTACATGTTCAAGCGCACGCCCGAGGACGAGCTTCTGGCCGACAGGGCCGCACATGAGTTTTCAGACTATGTGCGCAGTGTGATCGCGGAGCGCCGGGCGGAGCCGAAAGACGATCTGCTGAGCCACATGATCCATACGGAGCACAAGGGCCAGTATCTGACCGACGACGAGCTGATCTCGACCACCATCGTTCTGTTGAACGCCGGGCACGAGGCGACGGTGCACCAGATCGGCAATTCCGTGCGCATCATTCTGGAAAGCGGCATTGCGCCTGACACACTTTTCCACGACGAGACGGCAACGGAACGCACGGTGGAAGAAACGCTGCGTATCTGCGCGCCCGTCCATATTTTCCAGCGCTGGGTTCTGGAGCCGGTCGAGATCGATGGCGTGGAATTCAAACGCGGCGACAAGGTCAGCCTCATTCTGGCGGCCGCCAATCTCGATCCGGCCAAGTTTTCCGATCCCCTGGCATTCAGGCCGGACCGAAACGAAGGCGCCAACGTCTCCTTCGGCGCCGGCATCCATTTCTGCATTGGCGCGCCGCTGGCAAGACTGGAGCTGAACCTAGCCTTGCCTCTGCTTTTCAAGCGACTGCCGGGCCTGAAGATTGCCGAGCCACCCAGGGTCAAGGACGTCTATCACTTCCATGGTCTGGAACGGCTCGATCTCAGCTGGTGACAGCCACGCCGGGAACAACCTTTATCCCGGCGATGGACCAATAGAAATCATCCGGCCCCTACAACCGGATGACATAATCCTTGCGGGTCGTTTCGACGACCTCCCAGGTTCCCTTGAAGCCCGGCCGCAGGACCAGCCTGTCGCCCGGTTTCAGATCGCGCGGGGATCCGCCATCCTCCGTCAGGATCGAGTGACCCTCGAGGATGTTGAAATATTCCCATTCGTCATAGACCACCCGCCATTTGCCGGGTGTCGACTGCCAGATGCCGGCATAGATGCCACCGGGCGCTTCCTCCAGATTCCACGTGGTGAATTTGGGGTCGCCGGAAATCAGCCTTTCCGGTGCGGGTGCACTGTGCTCCACCTCCGCCTCGACATCACCGGCCGTAGCGGTTCGTGTATCTTCGAATGCGAGAAAATTCGTCATGACGACCCCGGTCTCTCAGAGCTTCGCAAGCGATTGTTCGAGATCGGCGATGATGTCCTTGACATCCTCGATGCCGATCGAGAGGCGCACCACATCCGGTCCGGCACCCGCCGCCGTCTGCTGTTCCGGTGTCAGCTGCGCATGTGTCGTGGAAGCCGGGTGGATGACGAGAGAGCGTGTATCGCCGATATTGGCGAGATGGGAGAAGAGTTGCAGACCTTCCACCAGCGCCTTGCCGGCGGCATAACCGCCCTTGATGCCGAAGGTGAAGACGGAACCAGCGCCCTTTGGCGAATAATGCTGCTGGATTGCGTAGTTGTCGCTGTCCTCCAGCCCGGCATAATGTACCCAGCCGACCTTGGGGTGCGCCTTCAGCCATTTGGCGACGGCCAGCGCATTGTCGGAGTGGCGCTGAACGCGCAGCGGCAGGGTCTCTATGCCTGTGAGGATGAGGAAGGCATTGAAGGGTGAGATCGCAGGGCCGAGATCGCGTAAGCCAAGAACGCGGCAGGCAATCGCGAAGGCGAAATTGCCGAAGGTCTGGTGCAGCACGACGCCGGAATATTCTGGGCGGGGCTGCGACAGCGACGGATATTTATCCGTGGCCGACCAGTCGAAAGTGCCGCCATCGACGATGATGCCACCCATGGAATTGCCATGGCCGCCGAGGAATTTCGTCAACGAATGCAATACGATATCCGCGCCATGTTCCAGCGGCCGCAACAGATAGGGGCTTGCCATGGTGTTATCGACGATGAGCGGCAGGCCGTGACGATGGGCGACATCTGCAATCGCGGCGATATCCACGAATGTGCCGCCCGGGTTGGCGAGGCTTTCGATGAAGATGGCGCGTGTGCGGTCGTCGATCTGCCGTTCGAAACTGGCCGGATCAGCCGCATCGGCCCAGCGCACCTGCCAGTCGAAACCCTTGAAGGCGTGGCCGAACTGGTTGATGGAGCCGCCATAAAGCTGGCGTGCCGCGACGAAATTGTCGCCGTGTTGCAGCAATGTGTGGAAGACCAGCAATTGCGCGGCGTGACCGGATGCAACGGCAAGTGCCGCCGTGCCGCCTTCAAGCGCTGCGACACGCTCCTCCAGAACCGCCTGGGTTGGGTTCATGATGCGCGTGTAGATATTGCCGAACTCTTTTAATCCGAACAGCGCGGCTGCGTGATCGGCGTCACGGAAGGCATAGGCCGTTGTCTGGTAGATCGGCGTCGCGCGCGCACCGGTGGTCGGATCGGGCTGTGCGCCCGCGTGCACGGCCAACGTTGAGAACCCGGGATTGCTGCTCGGCATGATGTTTCCTCCAATGATATTTTGGAGGGATCATAATGCCTTGCCGCCAAATGATAAGTCCAATCCGTACCAACTATCGCACAATATTGAGACGCGGATACTCAATTGCGGGGCAACGGTCCATCACCACGTTCATGCCATAGGCCTCGGCCTTGGCCGCCGCATTGTCGTCTCTGACCGAAAGCTGGCCCCAGATCACCGATGGCCGCTGCGGCAGCAATATCGCCTCTTCGACAATTGCCGACAAATATTCCGGCGCCCGGAACACATCGACCATATCAACGGGTTCGGGAATGTCGGCAAGCCGCGCATACACCTTCTGCCCCAATATCTCCTTGCCCGCCTGACCGGGATTGACCGGAAACACGCGGTAACCCTTGGACAGCAGAAAGCGCATGACGCCGTGGCTCGGCCGATCCGGATTGGGAGAGGCGCCAAGCAGGGCGATGGTCCTGACATCCGTCAGAATTTTTCTGAGGTAATCCGGTTCATAGGTATCATGCTGCATGTCAACTTTTCCCTCTGCCATATCGCGCGGTTCAAGGACCTCATGCGCCGGCTCGACGCTCAATGGCCCAGCGAGAATTGCCTCTCCCGCATAAATCCGCGGACGAGCTTTTCGCACCGCTTTTTTGCGGCCGCTTTCCTAAATCTAGGAACCCTCATCCTTCTCTTGAACCCCTGCCCGAATGAAAATATTGAACAAGCCGGGCTCGTGGTGTCACGAAAGTACACCTAGTTTCGCGCAAAATGATTTCACAAAAACACCTTAAGCGGCGTTGTGCTGAGTATTTTTATCCAGTTTTTCAAAAGCATACATTTCGATGAATATTTGCTGAAACAACATTTGCGTGCATCTTATGCGCCCTTCGTCTCCTGTTTGTTTTCATTCCGTTCACCGATGCATTAGGCGTATCTAATTTTCAGAAAGTTATTCTGTAAATCAAGTTATAGGTAAAACTGTAACGTTGTAGCGAACCATTCAGTAATGAATTGAAACTTCTTTTCATTTTGAGCCTGCATGTGCTCGCTTGATTGATACAGTTTTATCTTCTGGATATGGGCAATTTTGAGCAGGAATAATCGCCGCAATCGGTCGCATTTTTGCGAAAAACACGTTCCACAGCAAAACCATAAGCTGTGCATCCGGCATCGGCGCGTATGTCCTGCTGATGAAATCGTGAGCACGGCCGCATATCGCCTCTCGCACAGTTACCCACTCCATCCCGCAACACGCACAAACCCGAAACTTGACACGCGTCATAATCCGCAAAGAAGCAACCGCTTACGACAGGAGGATTTGCTTCTCCCATAGCCACCACGGAAAATGGATTCCGGTTTTCAAGCCGATGCTGTAGGTTGCCTGGAATAGCCCATGAGCGAGTCTCTATCGTGACATTTGACATTCTAATTCTGGTGCTTCTGGGCGCGATATTGCATGCCGGATGGAATGCGCTGGTAAAATCCGGATCCGACAAGTCGCTGGACGCCTCGCTGATCGCGGCGGGCGCCGCAGCTTGTTCTTTACCCTTCCTGCCCTTCCTGCCGTTTCCTGCGCCGGTAGCCATTCCCTTTCTCATCGCCTCGGCCGTTCTGCAATTTGCCTATTTCCGGCTAGTCGCCGCCGCCTATACGATCGGCGATATTGGCCTCGTCTATCCCGTCATGCGAGGCGTGGCGCCGCTGATCGTCGCAGCGACGAGCAGCCTTTTTCTCAGCGAGATTTTAAGCCCGCTTGCGCTTGCCGGGATTGCCATCATTTCCGGCGGCATCCTGACGCTTGCCTTCGAGGCGCGGCGCGGCGGCGGAAAGGCGATCATTGTCGCGCTCATCAACGCCTTCGTGATTGCCTCCTACACCTTCGTTGATGGTGTCGGCGCAAGGCTTTCCGGCAATGCGATTTCCTATACGCTGTGGATGTCGCTTCTGCCGCCCGTCCTCCTCTTCGGTTTCGCCTTTTACCAGCGCGGCGTAAGCGCCGTTACGCACCATGTGCGGCGAAACTGGTGGCGCGGCCTGATCGGCGGCGGCGGCTCCATCCTCTCCTACGGGCTGGCGCTCTACGCCATGACCAAGGCCCCCGTCGCCGTCGTCGCGGCGCTGCGCGAAACCTCAATTCTGTTTGCGCTGGTGATCTCCGTCGTCATCCTCAAAGAACGCGCCAGCGTCTGGCGTTATCTCGCTGGCGGCATCATCGCAGCGGGTGTTCTGGTCATGCGGCTGGGATGAAACAGGCAAATCTATGGGGTAAAATAATACCACATAAACAAACCATTGTTTTTATTGATTTATTTTTACAGTCAGCAAAATCCGTCATATTGACGCTTCATCCAGCACACCGTATAAGCGCGCCAGATCGGATTCCAAAGGGAATATGGTCATTTGCGGTCGCCTTCGGGTGACCAAACCAAGCAACAAGAAACGCCCGTATGCTCTTACTTAAAGAGGATGACGGGTCCACGTTAGAAAGTGAAATCCATGTCTACTTTCGTTCAGAAGCCTGCTGAGGTGGAGAAGAAGTGGGTCATCATCGACGCCGAAGGCCTCGTTGTTGGTCGCCTCGCCACCATCATTGCAACCCGCCTGCGCGGCAAGCACAAGGCCACCTACACCCCCCACGTCGATGATGGCGACAACGTCATCGTCATCAACGCGGAAAAGATTGCCTTCACCGGCAACAAGTACTCCGACAAGAAGTACTACTGGCACACCGGTCACCCGGGTGGCATCAAGGAGCGTACGGCTCGCCAGATCATCGAAGGTCGCTTCCCGGAGCGCGTCGTTGAAAAGGCCGTCGAGCGCATGATCCCGCGCGGCCCGCTCGGCCGTCGTCAGATGAAGAACCTGCGCGTTTACGCCGGCTCGAACCACCCGCACGAAGCACAGCAGCCCGTCGTTCTCGACGTAGCCGTGCTCAACAAGAAGAACGTAAGGAGCGCCTGATAATGGCCGATCTTTCCTCTCTGAAAGACCTCGCCCCTGCATCGGAAGCTTCTGCTCCCGTGCACGTCCGCAAGGTTGACACTCTCGGCCGCTCCTACGCGACCGGCAAGCGCAAGAACGCCGTTGCCCGCGTATGGGTAAAGCCGGGTTCTGGCAAGATCATCATCAACGGCCGCGATTTCACCACGTATTTCGCACGTCCGGTTCTGCAGATGATCCTTCAGCAGCCGATCGTTGCCGTTGCACGCACGGGCCAGTTCGACATCATCGCTACCGTTGCCGGTGGTGGTCTGTCCGGTCAGGCCGGTGCCGTTCGTCACGGTCTGTCCAAGGCCCTCACCTACTTCGAACCGGGCCTGCGCGCCGTTCTGAAGAAGGGTGGCTTCCTGACCCGCGACAGCCGCGTTGTCGAACGTAAGAAGTACGGTAAGGCCAAGGCCCGCCGTTCGTTCCAGTTCTCCAAGCGCTAATCGCTTCCCGGAACCGTTCGTTCAAAACTTCGAAAAGGCGGGGCTTCGGCTCCGCCTTTTTTCATTGCCATCCTCCTTGTTTTTTCGGCGAGAAGACAGCACCCTCAGCGCAAACCGCAATGGGGTGATCAATGCCATCAAAAACCATCGACCATGCCTTCACCGCAGCAACGCTGACATCGGCTGCGACCGACCCGACCCATGCGGGCGTCCTCTCCTTCATGCGGCGCAAATATACCAAGATCCTCAAGGGCGTATCGACGGCCGTCTGGGGTGTCCCCTTCGATGCGGCGACATCCAACCGGCCGGGTGCACGCTTCGGGCCGCAGGCGATCCGCCGCGCCTCCGCGATTTTCGACAACGACCCGCAATATCCCTTCGCCCGCGATCTTTTCGCCCATATGCCGACCATCGATTATGGCGACTGCCTGCTCGACTACGGCAATCACTGGAAAACGCCTGATACGATCGAAAAGGAAGCGCGCAAGATCATCTCCAAGACGGATTATCTGCTGACGCTTGGCGGCGACCATTTCATCACCTGGCCGCTGCTGAAGGCGCATGTGGCAAAGCACGGCCCGCTGGCGCTGGTGCATTTCGATGCGCATCAGGATACCTGGTTCGACGACGGCAAACGCATTGACCATGGTTCCTTCGTGGCACGCGCCGTGCGCGATGGTCTGATCGATGCCGATCGTTCCATCCAGATCGGCATTCGCACCCATGCGCCTGAGGATTTCGGCATCCGCATTCTCCACGGTTACGAGGTGGAGGAGATGCGGGCGAGCGATATCGCCTCGCTGATCATCAAGCACACGGCAGGCATGCCCACTTATCTGACCTTCGATATCGATTGCCTCGATCCAGCCTTTGCGCCCGGAACCGGTACGCCTGTGGCCGGTGGGCCGACAAGCGCCAAGATATTGTCCGTCCTTCGCGGACTCGGCCAGCTCGATATTCGCGGCTCCGATGTGGTGGAGGTCGCGCCCGCTTACGACCATGCTGATATCACTGCCATTGCCGGAGCGACCGTTGCAATGTATATGCTTGGCCTGCGCGCCGAACGGCTGGCGAAGGCCGGCTGAACCGACGCCCGGGCGCTTAGCAAACTGAATCCGATTACACTCGCAACCCTCTGAAAAGTCAGGACAAGGACATGACAGCGAAGATCTTCATCGATGGCGAACACGGCACAACGGGTCTGCAGATCCGCACGCGCCTTGCTGGTCGCCGCGATATCGAGTTGCTGTCCATTCCCGAAGCCGAGCGCCGCAACGCCGCTATCCGCGAGGACATGCTCAACAACGCCGACATTTCGATTCTCTGCCTGCCGGATGATGCTTCCAGAGAAGCTGTCACCATGGTGGCAGGCAACAACAATGTCCGCATCATCGACACCTCGACCGCCTATCGTATTCATAAGGACTGGGCTTACGGTTTTGCCGAAATGGACAAGGAACAGGGCGAAAAGGTTCGTTCCGCCCGCTTCGTCGCCAATCCGGGCTGCTACCCGACCGGCGCGATCGGCCTTCTGCGTCCGTTGCGCGCCGCCGGCATTCTGCCCGATGGTTATCCCGTCAGCGTCAACGCCGTGTCCGGATATACCGGCGGCGGCAAGCAGATGATCGCGCAGATGGAAGATCAGAGCAGGGACGATGCGATCAGTGCCAACAACTTCCTCTATGGCCTGACGCTTGCACACAAGCACGTGCCGGAAATGACCATTCACGGCCAGCTGGACCGCGCGCCGCTGTTTGCACCCTCCGTCGGGCGCTTCCCGCAGGGCATGATCGTGCAGGTTCCGCTGTTTGCCGCCGACCTCAAGGACGGCGCGACCATCGAGACCGTGCATGCCGCGCTCACCGCCCATTATGCCGGACAGGACATCGTCAGCGTCGTTCCACTTGCCGAAAGCAAGGGGCTGTCCCGCATCGATGCCGAGGAACTGGCGGGCAAGGACACGATGAAGCTGTTCGTCTTCGGCACGCCGGGCGGCGAACACATTAATCTCGTCGCGCTGCTCGACAATCTCGGCAAGGGCGCATCGGGTGCGGCTGTCCAGAACATGGAGCTGATGCTCTCGGCATGAGGCTTTCTACGTGAGCCGAGCTATCCCCCTTTTTCCGGCCTCGTGGAATATCGAGGCCGCAAAACAGATTGCCGATACGCCGGCCGGGATGGTTTACGAAGTCAGACTTGGCAATGGTTCCCTTGCCATCGCCAAGGTACTTAAACACAAGGTTCTGAAAGACAGCCTTCGCGGGGCGGATTTCATCGAATGGCGGGCAGGTGTCGGCTGCGTGAAGCTGCTCGATCGCTCCTACGACATATTGCTCATGGAACATGCCGGCAATGAGACATTGCGCGACGTGCTTTTCCGCGACGGCGACGATGATGCCACGACCACAATCGCCGCCGATGTTCTCCTTCACTATCACCAGCCTTCAACGCAGACGCCACCAGCAAGCCTGCTGACGCTGCCGCAATATTTCGAAAGTCTGTTCCGTAAAGCCGAGCACGATCGCAGCGAAGGCACCGACAGCCCCTATATCGAAGCCGCTTCGCTTGCCGAGGAGCTTATCGGACACCAAAGCAATATTCGACCGCTGCACGGCGATCTGCATCACGAAAACATCATGCGCAGTGCGCGTGGCTGGATCATCATCGACCCGGCAGGCCTGATCGGCGATGAAGCACTCGACGTCGCCAACATGTTCTCCAATCCACTCGACCGCTTCGATCTGACACGCAGCGAGGCACGCATCGCCTCCATGGCGTCGATTTTTGCGAAAGCGCTCAAACGGGACGAACGGGTGCTTCTGCAATATGCCTTCGCCTACGGCTGCCTTTCGGCAGCATGGCACGAGGAAGATGGCAACACGCGCGAACGCGACGACGAAATGGCTGTCGCGACAACCATCAAGTCTGTCCTGAAGCAATTTTAAGGGTTTTCAGTCCCTGATCTCAACCGCGACAGGTGCCGGGTATTCGCCTAGGAAGCCGCGCCAATGGGCGACTGCAAAACCAAGCACAATCAGCGCCATGCCCTGATGGGCGAGCGCCACATGAATATCCACATGCATCAGAAGCGTGGTAATGCCGAGCGCCGCCTGAATGGAGATCAACACGAAGAACAGTACGGCGCGGCGGGCATGCGGCGTGCCGGGCAAGGCGCGAGCCAATGACACCATATGCCACAGCGTGGCGGCAAACAGCGTATAGGCGCCGAGGCGGTGGACGAACTGCACCGTCTTCGGGTTTTCGAACAAGTTGATCCACCAGGGCTGTTGCAGGAAAAGATCGCCGGGCACCAGGGAGCCGTCCATCAGCGGCCACGTGTTGTAGGACAGGCCGGCATTCAGCCCCGCCACCAGCGCGCCGAGATAAATCTGGAACAGACAGAGGAAGGTCAGCAGCGCGGCAAAACGGCGGCCGGTCGTTTCATTGGCAGCATCGGCCGAATGGTGCGACAG
>NZ_BDLN01000001.1:650083-661174 GCF_001950375.1 Rhizobium sp. TBD182
CCGCGCAATATCCACATGCAGCCCGCAAAGATGAGGCACGCGATCGTCAGATGCGTTGCCAGGCGATATTGCGAGACATCCGTACGGTTGACGAGGCCGGAAGACACCATCCACCAGCCGACGAAGCCCTGAAAGCCGCCAAGTCCCAGAAGGCCGATGAGCGGCAGACGCAAGCGCTTTTCGATGCGGCCGGTCAGCCAGAAGAAGGCGAGTGGCAGGGCGAAGATGAGACCGATGGCGCGGGCAAGCAGTCGATGCGCCCACTCCCACCAGAAGATCGTCTTGAACTCATCGAGCGACATGCCCCGGTTGATTTCCTGATATTGGGGAATACGCTTGTAAAGCTGGAATTCCTCTTCCCATTCGGCAACGGAAAGCGGCGGAATGGCGCCGTGGATGGGCTTCCATTCGGTAATTGACAGGCCAGACTCGGTCAGCCGCGTGGCGCCGCCGACAAGCACGAGACAGAACAGCGTGAAGAGAACGACGCGCAGCCAGATGCGCAGCAGGCGGCGATCCTTCTCCTGTTTCTGCAGGGCAGCCTCCACCACCATTTCCGCAGAACCATTTGCCATCGTCATGCCGCTCGAACGCATCTTTGAGGTCTCCATCATACAGTCATGTTGATTAGCCCCAACCGGCACCACAAAACAAGGCCTCAGGGTTTGCGGCATCCGGTCGCGGCGGTATAGTTGCGCCAGACACTAGATCGTCCTGTCTCTGCTTCGAATCACCACGACGATCTAGATTTTTTGTTTTACGCATGTCTTTTCCCCAAAACCGATGACACTTTTGGGATACATGCTCGGTTACGGAAGATTTCATGCACCCTCGCCTCAGATCGCTCATCGGCACCATCGTCATCATCTGCCTCGTCGTCATCTACGCCGTAGCGGCGACGGCCATCGCGTCGGCGACGCTGGCGCAATCTCCATGGTGGGTGCATCTTGCCTACTTCGTGCTGAGTGGGCTTTTGTGGATACTGCCCGCCATGCTGGTCATCAAATGGATGGCCGGCTCCAAAAAACAGGAATAGGCACCTGCCTTCTACGGGACATCCAGAGGTCGCAATTTTATAAACCTCTTGTTTGCCGCTCAACGATATAGTCTCACCGAAACAACCGGAGAGCGTGGATGGCGGCTGAAGCGCCGGTCATAGTCAGCGAGGGTGAAGGACCAGCCGCCGTGCAAAACGAGCGGCGCGGCGCCGATCGCCTGGCTATCGATCTCGTCGACGATGCCTCCACTATCCGCGCTGACTGGGAACAGCTGGAGAGCGACCCGCTCAATTCGCTGCATCAGGGTTACGGCTGGTGCTCCATCTGGGCGCAAACGCAGGACAGACCCCTCCTCATCATTCGCGGCAGGCAAAGCGGAAAGACCGTGTTCCTGCTGCCGCTCGAAATCGTTCTGGAAGGCGGCATCCGCAAGGCACGTTTTCCCGGCGGCCGTTTCAACAATATCAATACCGGGCTTTTCGACCGGTCCTTCGCCGAAGCAGCCAGCCACAAAACGGCGGCAGCCATTGCCCGCGAAGCGCGAAAGCTGCTGCGTGGCCAGGCGGATATTCTGGCCTTGCAGAACATACCGCTGATCTGGCGCGGCAGGACCAACCCGCTCTCGCATCTGGCATCAGTCGAAAACCAGAACCCGGCCTTCCAGATTCCCTTACTGGCAAATTTTGAGAGCACGCTTCGGCAGATCAACGCCAAGAGGCGCCGGAAGAAATTCCGCATCCAGAGCCGAAGAGCCGAGGAAATGGGTGGTTACAGCCATGTGATCGCCCGTTCGCCACGGGAAAAGTGCGAATTATTGCAGACGTTTTTCCGACAGAAGGCAGCCCGGTTCGCATCGCAGGGCATTCCGGATGTTTTTCGCGATCAATCGGTAAAAGACTTTTTCTATGACCTCGCAAATTTTCCGGAGATCGGCACAGACAGTCTTTTGGAACTCCACGCCATTCGTCTGCATGGTCAAAATGAAGGTTTCATCGCTGCCATATCCGGCCTTTCGCGCAAGCAGGATCACATCATCTGCCAGTTCGGTTCTATCGATGAGACCTTCGCGGAAATCAGCCCCGGTGAGCTGCTGTTCTGGCTGATGATCGAACGGGCTTGCAGTGAAAATGCGGCGATCTTCGATTTCGGCGTCGGTGACCAGCCCTACAAACGCAGCTGGTGTCCGCTTTTCACCGTGCAGCATGATATTTTCCTGCCGGTGACGTTGAAGGGCCGCGCGGCGGCCTCTGCCTATGTTGCCATTGCCCGGACAAAGAGCCTGATCAAATCCAATCCGGCACTCTATGCGTTCATTCAGCGTTTCCGCGCCGGTCGGCCGAGCATGGACGCAACGCCCGCTGCCGACTGACCGGTTATCGGCCACAGCATCTCAGGCGGCGCTCAGACGGTCCGGTTTGCGCATGCCGGTCATCGGCAATGCCTGCTCGTAGCCGTGGGCAACCAGTTCTCCGAGGGTCTTTTCCAGCAATTCGCTATCATTACCGGGAACGGACACGACGATTTCCGCCGGCAGATTGCGCAGCATTTTCTCAAGGCTCGATATCTGAACCGCGCCGCACTCCACGAGAACCGTGTCATAGGCGTCGGAAAGCGCGCTGAGGATCATCGTCAGCCGGTCGATGGCGCGCATGGCCTCACGCGGCTGCGCATTGCCGCGCGGCACGATATGGGCATCGGAAAGCCGGTCGCCGTGAATGGTTTCGCCAAAGGCGGCGGCACCCGCCAAAAGGTCCATGACGCCCGGCAGTCCGGTCTCAGGCGCCATCAGGCGCGTCGGACAGGCCGATGCCGTCATATCGACGAGAACGACCGAACGGCCCATTTCGGACAGGGCGCGCGCCAGCATGACGGTGGTGGTCGAACCACTATCACCAGCTGGAGACACGACCGCTGCGACGGATTTGGCAAGACGGGTGGCGAGGAAAGACGCGACGGCGTCGATCGAGAAATTGTCGGCGTTGTCGATCTCTTCTTCCGCAGCGTCCGCTTTCGCAGCCATGGCGTCTGCAACTGGCAAGGCCGATGTGGCAGCGACAGCCGCGACCGGTATCTGCGCTTCCTGTTCGAGAATGGACTGGCGGGCAGCGGCAGGCATGGAACGAACCGCAGGCGGCGCATCCTCTTGACGTGCGGGGAGCGGTTGTTCCGGCGTATCCGGTGTCTCATCCGTGTCAGCACGCGCTTTGGCGGGTGGTGGCGGATCGGACAGCGGCGGGACATGGGTCTTGCCAACCGGCTTCAACGCCCGCCCGGTGAACAGTTCCACGAGCATGACGACGATGCAGGAGAGAAGGAAGGCCGCCAGCGTGACGACAATGGTGATGGCGCCGGTCTTCGGGAAATAGGGTTCGCGCGGCTCCACTGCCGTTGAAATCACGCGGGCATCGGCGGGCGTGGATTCGGCTGAACCGGCGCGCGACGTCGCCTCGCGATAACGGGCGAGATAGGTTTCAAGAAGCTGGCGCTGGGCCGAGGCCTCGCGCTCCAGGTCGTTGAGGCCAACCTGCTGCTCACCGGCGCGTACACTTTCCGTTTTCAGCACGTTCAACTGCTGAACCAGTTGCCGCTCCCGCAGGCGGGACACATTGGCCTCGTTTTCGAGACTTGCGAGCACCTTGCGGGTCTCTTCCTGAATCTGCCGCTGTATGCCGTCAATTTGGCTGCGCAGCGCCTTGATACGCGGATGGCCTTCCAGCAGCGAGGAAGACAGATCGGAAATCTGGCTGCGCATGGCAGCCTCGCTTTCCTTCAGTCTCTGGATCATCGGCGAGGCGACGACGTCGGGGAAAGTATCGAGTGGGCGGCCGCTCGAAAGCGCGTTGCGCACGCCTTCTGCCCGCGCCTCCGCATTCGCCCGCTCGCCGCGGATACGGCCAAGTTCGGTCGAGATATCGCTGAGTTGCCGGGTGGCGAGCGTTTCGCCCTGCCCTGCCGACAGAATATCGGACGAGGCGCGGTAATCCGCGACCTTCCTGTCCGCATCGCGAACCTTCTCACGCAGACTGGCGATTTCCGGCTCCAGCCAGCGTGCCGCCTCCGTGCTTGTGTCCAGTTTCGCGCCGCTCTGCAGCGCGATGTAGGCCTTCATCATCGCGTTGGGGACTGCTGCCGCAAGCATGGGGTCCTCGGACGAGAACTCGACCGTGATGACGCGCGAGCTTTCGACCTGGTAGACCTGCAACCTCTCCTGGAACGCTTTCAGTATCCGTTCCTCTGGCGGCACCTGCTGCGGATCTTTCTTGACGCCGACAGCAACCAGCAGCTTCGAGACGAGAGAAGGACGCGCCGCCGGGTCAAGCTCCTGCCGCTCATAAAGCTTCATATCTTTCGCGACCTGCTTGATGAGGTCAACAGATTGCAGGATCTGCACCTGGCTGGAGATGGTCAATTCATCGAGCACGGGTTCGGCGGGCGCATTCGACTGCTGCGACGCACCGAAGGAGGCTGCGCGCGATTCGATGAGGACGCGCGCCTCGCCCTTGTAAGCGGGCGACATCATGCTTGCGACAACGAAGGCGGCGCCCCCGGCAAGCAGCGTGATCGCCGCTATCCTGCCCTTGCGCTGCCATATGGCAGCGACGAGCCGCGCGAGATCGATATCCACATCCCTGTCATCAATGCGATCGCCGTTCATACGGGCTCCGTAACCGAGATACACCTCGGGCGCTCAAATATAGAGGCCAATTTTCGCGAAGTTTAAGTCTTTCCGGTAACACAACAGTTAATTGTGACGAAACCCACGAAATAAAGCCGATATTACCGTCCTTGCGACTGGCTGTTTACCGCCCATTAACCCTAACAGAACGATAAGAATGCTCATAGTTCGACTCGGAGCCAGATGAGATGCCGCTCGCCGGATCACGACATGTCACCGCACTGACACTTGCCGTTCTAACGGCCCTTTCCGGTTGCGCGGCATATCAACCTGCGCCCAAGGCGTTTCACGAGGGCGCCCTGCAGCCCTATCATGTAGATAGCGGTGACAGGCTGCGCATCAACGTGTTCGAACAGACCGGGCTGACAAATACCTATACGGTCGATCAGGCTGGTTATGTCGCCTTCCCGCTCGTCGGTCAGGTTCCCGCCCGAGGCAAGACGCTGCCGCAGCTCGAAGCCGCCATTGCCGCCAAGTTGCGTCAGGGTTATCTGCGCGATCCCGATGTGACGATCGAGATCGATCGTTATCGCCCCGTGTTCATCATGGGCGAAGTCGGCCGTCCCGGCCAATATTCCTACGTGCCGGGCATGACGGCGCAGAACGCCATCGCCATCGCCGGCGGCTTCACGCCACGCGCCAATCAGGCCGATGTCGATATCACCCGCAAGATCAATACCGAGGTGATGACCGGCCGGATCGGGATCACCGCACCAATTCTTGCGGGCGATACGGTCTATGTGCGTGAACGCTTCTTCTGAAAAACGGAGCGGCTGACATGGCGGATGACGGTCCTCCCCTGCGCATCATTCACTGTTTCCGCTCTCCCGTCGGTGGCGTGTTCCGCCATGTCCGCGACCTGATCGAAGAACACGTCAAGCAGGGCCACAAGGTCGGCATCGTCTGTGATAGTTCGACCGGCGGCGCGCATGAGGAACGGCTTTTCGCGCAGATCGCCCCGATGCTGGAGCTAGGGTTGACCCGCCTGCCGATCAAGCGGTCGATAAGCCCCGGCGACCTGTGGGCGCTCGTTAAGTCCTACAACCATATCAAAAGTTTGCGGCCGGATATTTTGCATGGGCACAGCGCCAAGGGTGGCGCTCTGGCCCGGCTGATCGGCTCACTGTTGCGGGTGAACAAGTATCGCGTAGCCCGCCTCTATTCGCCGCACGGCGGCAGCCTGCATTACGATCGCAAAAGCCTTAAAGGGCAGCTGTTCCTGCGCATCGAGCGGTTTCAGGAGCATTTCACCGACGCCCTGTGTTTCGTTTGCAATTTCGAACAGGAAACCTACGAAACCAAGGTCGGCAAACCACGCACCCGCACGGCGATGATCTATAACGGCGTGCAGGAAAGCGAGTTTGAAACCGTGCCCACCCGCGAAGGGGCAGCGCGCTTTCTCTATATCGGCATGTTGCGTGACCTGAAGGGGCCCGACATCTTCATCAAGGCATTCGCCAAGATGGAACGCAGCATCGGCCAGCCCATGTCCGGCGTCATTGTGGGCGATGGGCCGGACAGGGACAAATATGCTGATATGATCGCCAAGGCCGGACTTTCGCAGCGCATTTCCATGCACGCCGCCATGCCCGCCAGACAGGCATTTGCGCTGGCGACGACTGTTGTCGTTCCCTCACGCGCCGAGGCGATGCCTTACATCGTGCTGGAAGCGCTTGCTGCGGGGAAAACCGTCATCGCCTCGCATGTTGGAGGCATAGCTGAGGTTCTGGGAGAAGACAGCGAGGCGCTCGTTCCGGCTGGAGACGCCGATGCGCTGGCAAAGATAATGGTCAAGGATGCCGAGAGCCCGGACTGGGGGAAACGGGTGATGCCCCGCCCCGACAGCTTCAAGGCGAAATTTTCAACGCCTGTTATGGCCGACGACATGATGAAGCTCTATCGTCACCTGCTTTCGCTCTAGAAACATTTCAAAAACACGATTTTTAATTGTATATTCTGCCGTCCTGTAGAAACTCATCATAAACGTTTCTTAGCATGTTTCGGCTAGTTTCCTGCTCGTAGAGCGCACGTATCCGCACGGATGCGAAAACTGTGCTCTACCACTTTGAAGTTGCGCATCGTTCCCTTCGAAAATCGATTCCGGTTTTCGGGCCGATGGGCTGGAGGGTGCGGACCAAAGCAATGACCAAGGCTGACAAGGGAAGACTTGAATTCGATCTGGCAACGTTGCGCCAGCAAATCTCCGAGCGCGATGCGGGTGAGCCTTCCGCATCGGAAAGCGTTGTTCTCAATCCGCTTGCACGGCAGATCGCCAACCAGCTTCGCGCCGGCAACCATTCGCCAAACATGGTCATAGGCCAATTGCGTCTTCTCGAATTTTCGATGCTTGCGATCATCGCGGCCATCGTCAACGGCATCGCTGCGCGGCAGGGGCTTGAAACCTTTCTTGCGGTTTTCGGCATTGGGGTGCTGGGCGCGGCGGTTTGCGTGTTTCTTTTGCAGGCCGGCGACTGTTACCAGTTGCCGACGCTGCGCGCGCCGCTGAAAATGTTTGCCCGCATTCAGGGCGCCGTCTGCCTGTCCTTCGTCACCGTCGCCGGCATCCTTCTCCTGTTTTTGCCAGAAGCGCTGCATTCCTGGCAGACTTTTGCCATCTGGTACGCCACCGGCGCAATCGCCATTTTCACCGGACGGCTGATCCTCGGCTTCGCCATTCGCCACTGGGGCCGCAACGGCGTGATGGAGCGTCGCGCCGTGATAGTCGGTGGCGGCGATGCCGCCAAGGACCTCATCCGCTCGCTCGAACAGCAAACGGACAATGATATCCGCATCTGCGGCATTTTCGACGACCGGAAAAGCGAGCGTTCGCCCGATGTGGTTGCCGGCTACCCCAAGCTCGGCACCTTCGCGGAACTGGTGGAATTCGCCCGCCTGACGAAGCTCGACATGCTGATCATCGCCCTGCCGCTCAGTGCCGAGGCGCGTATCCTCCAGCTCCTGCGCAAGCTGTGGGTGCTACCCGTCGATATTCGTATCGCGGCCCATGCCAACAAATTGCGTTTCCGCCCCCGCGCCTATTCCCATGTCGGCGCGGTGCCGATGCTCGACGTGTTCGACAAGCCGATACGCGACTGGGATTCGGTCGGGAAAAGGGTGTTCGACATCGTCTTCAGCATTATCGGCATCGTTCTGTTGTGGCCGGTGATGCTGGGCGCGGCTATTGCCGTCAAAACGACATCCAAAGGCCCGGTGTTCTTCAAGCAGAAGCGTCATGGCTTCAACAATGAAACGATCAATGTCTGGAAGTTCCGTTCCATGTATACGGAACTCAGCGATCCCACGGCAAAAAAGGCCGTCACGAAAAACGATCCGCGTGTCACGCCGGTCGGGCGGTTCCTGCGAAAATCCTCGATGGACGAGCTGCCACAGCTTTTCAACGTTCTTTACGGCGATCTTTCACTGGTCGGGCCGCGTCCGCACGCCGTGCACGCCCAGACGGGCGACCTGAAATATACCGAGGTGGTGGAGCATTATTTCGCCCGGCACAAGGTCAAGCCCGGTGTTACCGGCTGGGCGCAGATCAATGGCTGGCGTGGTGAGATCGACCACGGCGACAAGATCAAGTTCCGCACCGAATACGATCTCTATTATATCGAGAACTGGTCGCTGCTTCTCGATCTCAAGATCCTGTTCCTGACACCGATCCGGCTGCTCAAATCGGAAAATGCCTATTGACCCACACCGGTTACCAGCACGCACCGGATTTTGACGCACCGCTTGCCGCCATGCGGTTGGTCGGCGCGTTCTTCATTGCCTTCGGCGTCTTTCTTTCCGGCTTCGTGATTTCCGAACCGGCGCCCTATGAGCTGATGATGGTAGGGCAAGTGGCCATCTGGTTCCTGCTGGGCTTGCGCCTTTCGCGCACCGTCGTCCTGCTTCTGTGCCTGCTGCTTGCCTTCAATGTCGGCGGTTATCTTTCGCTCACCACCATGGCCAATCTTGACGAGGGGCCGCTTTATCTCGCCGTATCGACTTTTCTGGCGCTGACCTCGGTTTTTTATGCTGCCATCATCGAGGACAAGCACCAGCGGCTGCTGCTGATTTTCCGGGCCTGGCTCGCTGCAGCGCTGATTACCTCCCTGCTCGGCATCATCGGATATTTTCACGCCATTCCCGGTTTCGAGGTCTTTACCCTTTACGATCGCGCCAAGGGCGCCTTTCAGGACCCGAACGTCTTCGGTCCCTTCCTGGTGACGCCGTCGCTGTATCTGATTTACGGCCTGCTCTCCGGCAAGGCGATGCATGCGCCATGGCGGATCCTCGGCCTGCTCATTCTGTCTCTTGCCGTGTTCCTGTCGTTTTCACGCGCCGCATGGGGCCTTTTCCTGTTTTCGGCAGTGCTTCTGGTTTTCGTCATGCTGCTGAAAGAGCGTACGGCGGCATTCCGGCTGAAAATCCTCGTTCTGTTTCTCGTCGCCGTGGCATTGATGGTGGCAGCCGTCATCATCGCCCTGCAATTCAAGCAGGTAGCAGACCTGTTCTCCAGCCGCGCCTCGGCGGTGCAATCCTATGATGGTGGCCATCTCGGGCGTTTTGCCCGCCACTATCTCGGTTTCCTGATGGCGATGGAACACCCGCTCGGCATCGGCCCCATGGTGTTCGACGACATCTTTCCCGCCGCGGAACATAATATCTGGCTGAAGAGCCTGACCACGCATGGCTGGTTCGGCTTCGTCATCTATCTCACGCTGATCTGCTGGACCATTGCCGCCTGCTTCAAACTGCTGCTGCGCCAGCGGCCCTGGCAGCCGTTTCTCATCATTTCCTGGGTAACCTTTGTCGGGCATGTGATGATCGGCAACGTCATTGACACCGACCACTGGCGGCATTTCTTCCTGCTGCTCGGCATATTGTGGGGATGCATGGCTCTGGAAAAGAGCGAAAGCCTGCGCCAAAGCAGAAGTGCCACATAAAGTCCTTACCCTTACGGAACCTTACATTATTTCATGCGTTTAGCCCGCGATCATGATTGTCAAACGGGGAGACATCCTATGACGCAGACGAACAATCTCTATTTCATCATTGGCGCACTCCTGGTGGTTCTTGTCGGCCTTGGAGCCTATGTCTGGCACGAAGAAAGCAAACCGAAGGGGATCGAGATGAATATCGGCCCGAACGGTGTTTCCGTGCAGGAAAACTGAGCACTTCCAGTAAAATGCGTAGCGGTTTCATGACTGAAACCAAGGCATTGAGTGCGTCCAACGCTTCCGTTCATTAGAGACGCACTATATGTCCGCAAGCGTCGCGCAAAGTTCGGCTATTAGACCGGGTGCATCCCAAGCTTGAGACGGCTGGGGATACACCTGGTCTTCTTATGAGAGGAGACGAAAGGCGGGATCGAGAATCTTCGCCGAGCCGGTTCGGTATGCATGACGTGTATCGGCCTGATCATGGAAACAGTGAGCGCAATGGTCTCCTCCGTCGACCTGTCCACACGCATCAACTCCACCAAACTCGCACTCAAGGCCATCAAGGAGCAGGAGGACAATTCCGCTTCCACCTCCTCGCCACGAACTGCGATCCTCGACTCCTACGGGATCGACACCTCGCCCTCCTCCACCAATACGCGGCTGACACAGCTTCTGGCACAATATGCGCAAGTCTCCGGCACTGACGCGGAGACCGACGACACCAGCACGCAGGCGCCCTCCGGCGACATTACACAGGCCAGTTTCATGACAAGCCTGAAGGCGACGCTGGAAGAACTCTCCAAGGACCCCAGCAAAGCTACGCAAGCCAAGGCAATGCTGGAAGCGCTGGCCGCTGGAACGCTGACCGTCTCCGATCCGACCGAAGGCGCAAAGATAAAAGCCTGGGACGTGGAGGCCGACAAGACAACCACCTCAAAACCGGCAACCGAGATCACCACGACCGGCTGGAGCGATTTTCTGAAGGACCACCTCAAGCGCGATGGTTCCGCTTATGCCAAGACCACCGGTGGCGCCTATGTCGACAGTATTTCCGGCGACAATGCATTTTTTGGCAATGTCGGCAGTCGGTATTATTATCTGACCTGGCCGCAGGCGAAAACCGGAACCCTGACGGTTTAAGCCAACGTTTCCGGCGCGGGTCGCAAAGAGCGCCGCCGCACTTTCATAGATCTGCTGCGACATGAATCATGCCGCAGCATTGTCTCTCTGCATCGTTCAGACGGCAGGTGCTGCCGCTTGTTCCGTTCCGCCGGAAAGCGCCTTTTGCAGTTGCGCTTCCTGCTCTGGCGAAAGCGAGGTTTTGATGACCCGCCCACGAAGACCCTCCAGTTCCGCCATCACCTTTTCCGGCTGCACCTTGCGGATCAGCACGAACAACGCCGAAGAGCCATTCGGGATGGTTTCACCCAGAGATTTGATGAAATCGTCGTCGATGCCGTAATCCGTCAGCGACCCCGCAAGCGCA
>NZ_BDLN01000001.1:661184-713660 GCF_001950375.1 Rhizobium sp. TBD182
CGTTCCCGCACCGATCGCGCCGCCGATCGCAAATCCCGCGAGCGGATTGAGGAACAGCAGGCCAACGAGGCCGCCCCAGAGACCACCGGAGAGAAAACCGGAGCTTGCACCGATCGCCGTCAGATTGACGCTCTGCTTCAGGTGCACCTTGCCCTTTTCATCGCGAACGACGACGACGGCATCTTCCAGATCGACCAGATATTCCTTTTTCATTCCAGCAAGTTTCAGAAGGACCCGGTCGGCCTCTTCCGTTCCGTCAAAACCGACAACGACGAGTTCGGACATGTTTCATCTCCCTGAATTTCAGTTTCGCTTAGATTGGAACGCCAAAGAACACGGCAGGTTCCCGCCATGATGGAAGGATGATGTGTCACGCGTTTGACGGGCAACATCTTCGGGAAGAAAGTCCCCTACCCACCGTCCACAGCCTTTGTTCCTTTTTTCAAGAAAAGGCTATTTTCCGCTTGCGCCCTAACAGGCTTATATATAAACGGCTTTCAGGTTCGGAGCGTAGCGCAGCCCGGTAGCGCACTTGACTGGGGGTCAAGGGGTCGTGGGTTCGAATCCCGCCGCTCCGACCATTAAAAACAGATAGATAGCCAGTTCCCCCAGAGCTGGCTATAATTTTTTCAGCCACATTCTCGCCGGCGCCATGCGCGAATTGACAAGATGCGGTCTGGGTGTGCGTTTATCCAAGCCTGAGAACGAGGTGTGCTGTGATGGTCAAAAAAACAAAAATTGAACACTCGGAATTCTCAGGCGAATTTGAAGACGACGGTATCACGGTTCTGGTTGATATCTACCGGCCGGCTGGCACCCAGCAGGATTGGACGCTCGAGGTTATCAGCGAGCATGATGATGTCACCACCTGGGAAGAACCTTTCACGACAGACAAGGACGCCTGGGAAGAATTCCTGGCCACCTGTGAGAAAGATGGAATTCGCAGCTTCCTGGACGGCGAAGATCCATCCGTTCATTGACGCTTGACACTGCGGTGCGAGGCCGTGGCGGGCGCGAGTGCATTCAACGACAATTCCAGAAATATACCCTCATTGCAAAGCCTGTGACCGTCCAGAGACGGCACGCATTTGCCTTGTTGACTCTCTGCTAAAATTAGAACATTTAGTGAACAAACGAGAGGTCAACCGATATGCCCGATGCGGAAAAAATCACCCCTGTACGGCCTGACGACATAGCTGGATATGTCATCCAGTGTCATGATGGCGATGCGAAGGCGGCTGTTGAAACGCTGCTGGGCGAAATCGAACATTTGCAGGAACAGCTTTCCCTTGCGGTTGCCATCATGGGAAAAGGCTATACGCGTGGATGGACGCCGGATTTGGGAAGTGACTGAACCAGCCACAAGCTGCGTTTGATGCAGCTTGTGGAATATCGGTGAATGCTGCGCAGCTTTCAGGCCTTTTCAGCCAGTTCGCCGATTTCGCGGTCAATCAGATAAAGCGCATTGGGACCGTCACCGATCAGCTCGATCTTGCCCATTATCGTGCGGCACAGGCTGTCCTCCTCATGCTGTTCGTTCACGAACCATTGCAGGAAGGATGTGGTCGCATGGTCTTTTTCAGACCGAGCGAGATCAACCGCCGCGTTGATGGCGGCGGTGACACGCGATTCGTGTTGCGCGACAATTGCAAACAACCCCTTGATATCGTTTGCAGTGACCTGTGGAGCCGGCAGCTCGGTGAAAATAACTGGAGCTCCGAGATCGTTCAGAAAGCTGAAGATGCGGTGCATATGCTCCAGCTCTTCGGCAGCATGGCCAAGCAGAAACTTGTAGCAACCATCGAGATTGCGCTCAGCCGCCCAGGCGGCTGCCTGAAGATAGGCGTGGTGGGCGCGCAATTCGCCGTTGAGCAGGTCGTTCAATGTCATTTCGACTAGTTTATTTGCCATTGGTTTATCCTTGTTATGGTGATTGCAGCCATTTTTTTCGTGCGGGCTGCTTCACACACCCGGCGAGCGAGATAAGAGGGATCGAGCGTCCCATCCGGTCGAGCACGGAGATGGCGTCATTGCGCCGGCGTTACCTGTGCCAGAGCCGCGTCCAGCCTTTCGCCCTTCATGACCAGTTTGGGGCGCAGCTTCTCCGCCTTTTGCCTGACCGCTTCCAGATTGACGGGCTTGCCGACCTGGATCACACCGATCATCGCCATCATCAGATGCGGTGGGCAATAATAGAGATAGACGCCTTCCTTCTCGACGGTAACGGTGAAGGCCTCATCGAGCTTGCCTTTCCACGACGTTACGCCTTCCGGAACGGCATAGGACTGCACGTAATGGCTGGAATTTTGCGGCACGAAGGTGATGGTGTCGCCGGGCTCTGCCTTTACATAGGAAGGCTCAAACACCATGCTGCCGTCCGTGCCGTAATTGAGCATCAGCACCTTGTGTTCGGCAGCAAAGGACGGCGCGACAGAGAAGGTTACGGCCAAAGCCGCGGCAAACGTCATCAAAAATCGTTTCATGCAATTATTCCTTCAAGGGTTTTGAAATGTTCGGGCAGCGGGTCGCCAGCCGGCTGGATGACGGGATTGCCGCGCCTGTCCCGCAAAACTTCCACCGCCACCCCGTAGGTCTCGGAAATGAGCTTCGGCGTGACGATATCTCCCGGCGCGCCGGTCGCCTTCAATGCGCCATCGGAAATCACCAGCAGGTTGTCGGCATATTGGCAGGCGAGGTTGAGATCATGCAGCACGACCAGCGTTACCCAGCCATTGGCGCGGGTTTCCTGCCGCACCAGATCGAGAAGTGCCACCTGATGCTTGAGGTCCAGCGCGCTAACCGGCTCGTCCAGCAGCATCGCCTGCGGCTCGCGCATCAGAACCTGCGCGAAAAGCGCCATCTGCCGCTGCCCGCCGCTGAGGGAGGCGATCTCCCTGCCCGCCAGATGCGCTATTCCCGCCTGATGCAGGCGTGTCATGGCTAGGTCGAGCGTCTCGTCATCAATATGCAGCGACAGACGCCCGAAACGGCCGAGTGCCACCACCTCCAGCACGCTGAGCGCAATATCGGCCGTGGTGTCCTGCGGCATGTAGGCAAAGCCATCGCGCCACTGCCTTATATACCGCCCCGCCCTCTCCCCGGCCCGAAGGCGGCGGTCGCCGAGGCTGATCGAACCGGCAGCAAGTGGCAGATCGCCGAAGATCGCTCTCAGAAGGGTCGTCTTGCCCGTTCCGTTTGGGCCGATGACGGCATGAATATGCCCCGCCTCCAGACGCGCCGACAGCCCTTTCACAACAGTCTGTCCGCCGCGCTCGGCGGAAATCGAATCGAGAACCATCATCGGCCGCGCCTCTTCGGAGCGAAAATCAGCCACATCAGAAACGGCACGCCGACAATGGCCGTGACGATGCCAACCGGGAACAGCGCACCGGGAACGATCGATTTGGAGAGGATCGAGGCAGCCGACAGCATCAGCGCGCCGCTCAGCACCGACATGGGCAGGAAGAAGCGCTGATCCTCGCCCACGGTCATGCGGGCGATATGCGGCGCGACCAGCCCGATAAAACCGATGACGCCGACGAAGCTGGTGGCCGTCGCGGTCATGATGGCGACGATGACGAGAACCTTCATGCGCAGCCAGCGGACATTGATGCCGAGGCTTGCCGCCCGCATCTCCCCCATTCTGAGCGCGGTCAGCTTCCAGCAATCCGCCATCAGCAGGGCGCAGCAGAGGGCGGTCACGGCAGCGGTCAGGCCAAGCGTCGGCCAGGTCGCCTTGGTCAGGCTGCCGAACAGCCAGAAAAGGATCTGCTGGGACAGCTCCGGTGAGGACAGGAACTGGATGAGCGACAGCAGCGACTGAAACAGGAAAAGAAGCGCGATGCCGCCGAGAATGATGGTTTCGGTCGTCATCTGCCGCATGGAGGCCAGCGTGAAGAGAAAAAGTGCTGCGAGCATGGAAAAGACGAACGCGCCCAGCGGAACGGCAATCATGGCATCCAGCCCGAGACCCCCAAGCGCCAGCACCAGCGCCGCACCGAAACCGGCCGCTGCGGCCATACCGAGCGTATAGGGGCTCGCCATGGGATTATTGAGCAGGGTCTGCATTTGCGCGCCGCCTGCGCCGAGTGCCGCACCGACGGCAAGCGCCATCAACGCCATGGGCAGGCGAAGGCCGCGCACGATGGAATCGGTCATGGCGGCCCGTTCGCCAAGGCTGGTCAGCGACTTCACCACTTCGGCGGGCGACAGCAGCGAAGGACCAGTGGCGATATCGAGAACGAGGCTCACCGCCATCAATACGAAGAAGATAGAGACGACACGCCAGCGACGGCGCTCGCGCAGCCGGTGCGCATCGATGGCCTCGGCGTTGCGGGCAGCAATTGTCATGAAAACCTGCCTGAAAGGACTGTCTGGAAAAGCGGACGCCGCAAAGGCGGCGTTCGCGAGATTTCGCCACTGTGGCGGCGAAGAAAGCACGTTTCTGCGCCGCCACAGGCAAGCGCGATATCAATCCTTGACGGCGATGGCGAAAGTGCCTTGAGGCGTTACCGGAAGGTACTTCTTGTAATAGCCGAGATAGTTGGCGATCGGATCGACATCCTTGAACTGCTCGGGATATAGCTGCTTTGCGATGTACTGAACCATAGCGAAATCGGAGAGCGTGCGCGACGCACCCTGGTAGACACCGAACAGCTGGCCGTTCTTGATGGCGGGCAATTCGCTCCAGCCCTGACGGGCCTCAAATGCCTTGAGTTTCTCGCCTGCGTCTGCCGCCTTCACCGCCTGTCCCATGGGCAGAGCTGCCGGGTTCTTGTTGTTTTCGCGACCGGAAATGAAGATGGCGTCAGGCTTGGACGCCAGAACCTGTTCTGGATTGATCGGTCCCCACCATTCGACGAAGGGAGCGGCAATGTTGTCGCCGCCAGCCGCCGTGGACATGGCGCCCCACATGTTCTTGCCGTAGGTGAAAGAATATTCGGCCGGGCCCTTGTTGCCGAACTCGACATAGACCTTCGGTTTCGGCTTTCCGGACTTGGCGACCCGGTCAGCGACCTCTTTCAGCGAACCGGCATAGAAGTCGGCAATTTCCTTGCCACGCTTCTCCTGGCCGGTCAGGTCGCCAAAAAGCCGGGTCGAGGCGACGTGCCGCTCGACCGTCTGGGCGTTGTAGTCGACGACGACGACGGGAATGCCCTCTTCTTCCAGACGATCGGCATCGAGACCAAGCGCTTTGTATTGCCAGTCTGCCAGAATCACCAGATCGGGATTGAGGCTCAACACTTTTTCGACCGAGAAAGTCTGCGCTTCCACTTCACCGACATCGGCAATGTCGGCAAGCGAGGCGCGATGCGCGAGATGCATCTTCCAGTTGGCGGGTACCCAGCCTTCCCAGGCTTCGCGAGAAATGCCGACGACGGAATCATAGGCTTTCTCGCCGCCGACCGCCATGTAGTCCTCGAAGTAGAAACCGAGAACAACGCGCTTTGCTGGAAGGTCAACCTTCACTTCGCGTCCGATGACATCTGTGATGGTCTTTTGTTCAGCCATTACATAAGGGGCGGTAAAGAGAATAGATAAGAGCGATGCGGCAAGGCCGCTCATAAATGATTTTGGGGTCATGATGCGATCCAGAAGTTGAAACAACGTCGCTCTATAAAAGATGATTTAAAGAGTCAACTTAATTATTGGATCGCATAAGTTACTAATATATAGACAAAAAATGTGATTTCCGACGAATCTTGAGAGGGAGAAATCGGCCGCCTGATGAAAGACAGGTTGCGTCGTTGATAACTCAACAGTTAAGAAACCAAGCGTTTGGGGCCCGTCCCGACCGTTGCGCGATCAGAACGGAACGCAAAATCCCGCTTCAGGAGATCGATCAGCAATTTTGCGGATATTATGCCCGACCGTTTTCAAAACTCGTTTGAAGCAATTGTGAAGTCGTCGGCGATCGACATGTGTTCGACATTTTCCCAGGTCTGGTCCATGGCATAGGTCTCAGACAGATAGGG
This sequence comes from Rhizobium sp. TBD182, assembly GCF_001950375.1. NCBI lineage: Bacteria > Pseudomonadati > Pseudomonadota > Alphaproteobacteria > Hyphomicrobiales > Rhizobiaceae > Rhizobium > Rhizobium sp. TBD182. Next base: position 667,160 of record NZ_BDLN01000001.1, read on the forward strand.
GATGCCGATATGGCCGTAGCGGACGGAAAGCTGGCTCTCAGCCGCCTTTTCACCGAGATACGCGACGCGGCCGAGATAAAGCGCGGTCGCAAGGCCTGTCCTGTCCGCACCGGACTTACAATGGATGAGGATGGGTTTCGGCGCATCACGCATGATCGCGACCAACTGATTCACCGTGGTCATGTCAAGTTCGTGGCGGGCTGACATGCCAAAATCGATATGGGTCAACCCAAGCTCGCGCGAGGTTTTGATCTCATCCTTGTACCAGTCCTCGGATTCATTCTCTCCGCGCAGATTGATGACCGTCTTGATGCCATGGTCCCTGGTATAGCGGACCAGCTGCTCACTGCTTGGCTGGTTGGAGCGGTAAAGCTGCCCTGCCACCACCTCGTGAAAGTTGCCGAGAAGCTGGATGGCGAGGAGATAACCGCCTGCGGCAAGCACAGCAATACCCATGCCCCCCAAGGAGCACTTCCATAATCTTCGCATAATAAATCGGTTCTCTCATTGGACGAGACAACCGATACAGCTGGATTCTGACAGTAGGCTGAAAGTTATGCGACAGTATTGTAAGAGTAGAAAAACTGCGTTTCGTCAGCGCACGAAAACGTAGACCGCATAGATGGCGATGAGCGCTGCGGCCACAGCGGCGGCGATAATACCAAGGCGTTTTTCGATGAAGTGGCGCACCGGTTCACCGTATCTTTGCAGCAACCCGGCGAGGATGAAAAAGCGCGCGCCGCGCGTGACGACAGCCGAGAGAATGAACAGGCCGAGGCTGATATTGGCCGCACCGGAGAGGATGGTGACAACCTTGATCGGCGGCAGATGCGCAAAGCCCGATGTCACCAGCAGGAGAATGATGGTCTCGTAATTTACCGAATTCTTGAGCTGCTCGAAGCTGTCCAGCTTGCCGTAAAATTCCAGAATTGGCCGCGCGATACTCTCGAAAGCATAGTGGCCGAGAAACCAGCCGGCAATGCCACCGAGAACGGAAGCGACCGTTGCCACGAGCGCATAAAACATCGCCTTTTTTGGCTTTGCCAGCACCATGGGCAGGAAAAGCACATCCGCCGGCACAACGAAGACGGAGCTTTCGACGAAGGCCACGATCGCCAGCCACCACACGGCGCTTTTGCGCGCGGCAAGCGCCATCGTCCAGGCATAGATGTTTTTCAGCATTTCATGTCCCCGGGGAAGATCGTTTTAGACCGAAGGCAAGGCGGGAGCCAAGGCATCTCAGTGGCGGTTTGTCAGCGGCGGACGGTCTGACTATCGACCGCCGCCAAATCAGGATTAGAGACAACGCAAGAGAATGGCAAATGTTGGAAGATTTATTTTTTGCGTTGCGGCAAACGAGAAAAACAAACAATTCCAGACCGCAGCGGCGGATGGTTGCTGCGATGCGAAATTTCATCCTCAGGTAGATAAACCGGCCTTTTCGCGGTAGAATAAGGTGTGGCGGAAAGAGGAGGAAGTTATCATGGACTATGTAAGCTTCATTACGTCGATCAATCCGGTCATACTGGTCATCCTGCTGATTGTTCTTCTCGCAGGCGCCTACAGCAGCTGGGTTTCCCACTGACAAAGGCGGGCAGCAGCACCGGTCCGAAAAGACGCTGATTTTCCATCGGCGGTAGGCATTTGGCCGGATGAATGTTATCAAACCCGGAGTTAAAGCAACTTCCGGGAAGCCTGATGTCGAACGAATTCGCATTCACTGATACGTCTGAAAAGCTCAGCACCACGCTCGAAAAGCTGATTGGGAAACTGCAAGGTCAGACGATCACATTGCGCGAGCTGATGGAGGCAATCGGCGAACAGGGCCTGTTGCTCATCTGTGCCATAGCTTCCCTGCCCTTCCTCATTCCGGTCTCTATTCCCGGCGTCAGCACCGTGTTTGGCGCAGCGATCATTCTCGTCAGTCTGGCCATCACCCTCAACCGTCTGCCATGGCTACCGGCCAGGATTCTCGACCGGCAGATGGAAACGGCAAAGCTGGTGCCGGCACTGCAGAAAGGCGTCGCCATAGTCTCCAGGCTCGATCGCTTCATCCGCCCGCGCCTTCCGGCGCTGACGGCGGGCATCGTCGCCAATAGAGTGAACGGACTTGCGCTGATGACCGCTGGCGTGTTGCTGATGATGCCGCTCGGCTTCATTCCCTTCTCCAACACCCTGCCTGGCGTCGCCATCCTGCTTTTTTCGGCGGGTATGATCCAGAGGGACGGCGTGACCGTTCTCGGCGGATATCTGTTTCTCGTCCTGACGGCGATTTATTTTGCAGCACTCGCCTATGCCGCCTTCTGGGCCGGACAGGGCCTCAGCAGCTCGATGGGCGGCTGATCCTTATTGTCCACCTCTATTGCGGGTGTTGCGGCCATTGCGTCGCGATGCCCACCAGACTGCCAGCCGCCGCCGCCTGCGGCGAACCGCCGGCAAATCGTGGGAAAGCACGATAAGACCAAGCGGGACCATCCAGAAACCGAGGATGGGCAAAAACCCGAGCGTTCCGCCCACCACCAGTGCCGAGCCGGTGGCGATCCTGCCGACGCGCGAACGCGGCATGGCAACGCTCCATTTTCCGAGATTGAGACGACCCATTCTGTGGTCCATTCCAAATTTCATTCCATACTGCCCTTTAACATCTGGCCTGTGGATAATTTTTTCACCGTCGATAAGCCCGGAAAATCGGGACTCCGGCGAGATAAAACAAGATGAATGCGTTTTTTTTGAAAAAAGCGCTTGGCAAATCGGAAAAGCATTTGTATTACCCCGCTCACACCGCGCCAAGCAGCGCACGTTCCCTGGTAGCTCAGCGGTAGAGCATTCGACTGTTAATCGACAGGTCGCCGGTTCGAATCCGGCCCGGGGAGCCATTTTTTCCAAAATATGGCATGACGAGCGAGATGCCGCAGCATTCGCTCTATATCGATCTTGGCATAGGCGCGTAGCTGGGCGTTATTGACCTCAGGTCTTCTTCGCCACACGCTTCGTCGAAGTAGACGCGTTGGTGAGTGCCGGCGGATCGCTTGCCGGGAAACTTTCCTCTAGGCTTTCGGTCAGGTCGTCGTCTTTTCGGCTGGCCTCCGCTTTTTGCTCTTTCTGAAGAGATTTTACCGCTGGTGATTTGGCATTTTTTGCCGACGCCTTATCCGCAGTCACCTTCTTCTGGACCAAGGACTTGGCGGCAGCGGGTTTCTTCGCGCCATTTTTGCCATTGGTCTTTCCGGTTTCTGTGCTTGCCGAGACCTCCCGCTCCGCCTCCATCCAGTGGCGTTCGTGATGTCCCTCCGGTCTGCCTTCCCTCTCCCATATTGCGCGGGCTTTTTCGCGGATTGCTGCTTCGCGATCATGGTTCATAACGTCCTCCTCTTTGCGTCGCATCGGCTTTGACTGTGCCAATTGAAAAACAGAAATGGCCGGAAATTGTTCCGCGTCCGGAGATTGCGCATGCGCATTTCCCTGAAAAAAGGGAACCCTACTCACTGCAGGATCGTTTGCCCGGCAGGAACCCGCAGGAGGACCATCCATGAGCGATCCGAAACAGAAGAAAAACGAACCTCTCGATATCAAACACGAAGATTTGCCGCGTTTTGAAACCGACAGCGAACTCAAATCGAAAGAAAGTGAGATTTACCCCGATGAATCCATAAGCCTGCGCGCACGCCGGCAGGCAGCGCGGCAACACGAGGATGCCTTCATCGTCGCCACAGACCTTGAGGACGATGACCAGCGCGATGCGGCACCCGGCACAAGGGAACAGCCATAGGGGCCTTAAAACGCATAAGGCGGGCCACAGCCCGCCTTTATAAGGATCGTCGTAAAGTTGGTACGGTCTTCAGCGACGCACGGAAACGATGGCCTTGCGGTTGAAGTTCGACACCTGCACCCGGCCGGACTGATTGCCGCCGAGAATTTGCGCTGTCTTGCCGCTCATGCTCTTCAATATTCCGGCGTGATAACCGCGGCCGTTGCGAATGACGACAACATCGCCCGGTTTGGCGGCGGCGACGGGAACGGCATAACCGAATGACGTCCAGGATTTTGCAAATCCGTAGGATTTGGGCGATGCGCGCCCGGCCTTGCTGGCAACGGCATGCAGGAACAGGCCACACCACGGTGTGCTGCGGGGATTTGCCCCAAGAATATTCTTCAGGCTCTTGTTGTTTTTGGATTCATGCAGTCCGGTGTATTTTTCAGCCTGGTTCAGCATGCCAGCCGACGCGGGTGCCACGACTGTAAAAGCCAAGGCAGCGGATAGAATTAACGCGGATACTCTCAAACGTCTCGCCCTTATGTTAGAGGGCGTCCGTGTATTGTGACAATTTAGCGACAATTTGACGAGAAAAGGGCAGAAATCAGACGGCTATTCATGTGGACTGATCTGTCATTGCTTTAAAACAGGCTGCCCTGTGCATCGTCAGCACGGCTGCGGCCGGCATTTTCGAGATCCAGCATGCGTAATTTGGTGTTCGTTCCACCCGGCGCGGAAAAGCCACCCAGCCGGCCGCCAGCCGCCAGAACACGGTGGCAGGGAATGATCAGCGGCACGGGATTTTTCGCCATGGCCTGCCCGACGTCGCGGGCCTTTTCCATGGAGAGGCCCAGCGTTTTTACGATACCGCCATAGGTCGTCGTGCGGCCCCAGCCGATATGCCGTGCCACCTCATAGACATCTAGAAAGAACCGCTCCTGCCCGGCAAGATCGAGTTCCACGGGCGTAAAATCAATCTCTTCACCATCGAAATAGCGGGTAACCATCGCAATCGCCTCACGGGCGCGTGTGTCAGGTACAGCGATGGAAGATGACGGCAGGCGTTTCTGGATAAGTTTTTCGGTTTCACCGGCATCTGCGCTGGGCAATTGCAGACGGGCGATACCGCGCTCTGCCCATGCGAGGCCGCAATGGCCGAGAGCTGTCGGGAAAACAATATAGCCGTAGTGGTTGGTCATTGCCGTATTCATCCGCTTTGCACGCGCACGATGCCATATCCTGCGTTCGACACAACCCGTTTTTGGCGGCGGATAAAACAAGGCCACCCGGCTTTACGGGTGGCCTTTCACATCTCAATCCGGCAACGCTGTCAGGATGCAAGTTTACCCTGATCTTCCACCTTGTTTCCGGCCTCCAAGAGGCATTGCGCCTGCCGGCTTGCGGTAACGAAGGCGGCGCGCGCAATCTCTCCAGCCACGTCCCCCATCAGCGAGGCGCGGCACAGACGCAGGGCCTGCTCATGCGCCTTGTCACCGCGTTGTGGCCATTCGTGCTGCAGAAAATCGAAGGCCTCGTAAACGCCGTTGAAAATCCGGGGAGCACCGTTTTCCAAGGATATGGTAACAGGCTTTTCCCACTTAACGTCTTTCAGCAACATTGATTGTACTTCCATGCTCTATTAACCAGCGAAAAACGCCGGCTCCTCCAGTTGGTTCCCTTCACTTTCGGTTTCAAGGTCGAAAAAATAGCCCTCGAAAAACCATGTGCCTCCAGCTTTCCATTCTACGCGATTTGAGGAACAAAGCGTTTCAACACTCGTTCAAGCGGAAGTGAACCGGATCCCTTCATGCCAACAAAATCCTCTCCTGTTATCGTCTGGTTCCGCAAGGACTTGCGTCTTGCGGACAATCTCGCCCTTCTCGCAGCGGTGGAGCATGGCGGCCCCGTCATGCCGATCTATATCCGTGAGACATCCAGCGGCCCGCTGGGCGGCGCGCAGGAATGGTGGCTTCACCATTCGCTTGCCTCTCTTTCCGCGGCGCTGGAAAAATGCGGCAGCCGTCTACTGCTCAGAAGCGGCAACGCAGAGGAGACGCTGCGCCGGCTTATAGCCGAGACCGGTGCGGATGCAGTCCTCTGGAACCGTCGCTATGAGCCGACCGGCATGGCAACGGACAAGGCACTAAAAGAGGCGCTTGGGGACGACGGCCTGACAGTTCGCAGCTTTGCCGGACACCTGCTGCATGAACCATCCCGGGTGCAGACCAAATCCGGCGGTCCATACCGGGTCTACACGCCCTTCTGGCGGGCTCTGGAGGGTGGCGAGGAGCCACATACGCCGGCGGATGCACCGCAGAGCCTGAAGGCACCTGAGACATGGCCAAAATCGGAGAAACTCAATGATTGGAAGCTTCTGCCGGTCAAACCGGACTGGGCCAAGGGTTTCAGCGAGATATGGACACCCGGTGAAAATGCCGCGCGGGAAAAACTCGATGATTTCATCGATGGTGCCTTGAAGGGTTATGAGGAAGGCCGCGATTTTCCGGCGAAGGACGCCACGTCGCTTCTTGCGCCGCATCTGGCGCTCGGCGAAATATCGCCCGCCGCCGTGTGGCATGCGACGAAGGGGCTATCACGCCATATCGCGTCCAACGATATCAGCCGTTTCCGCAAGGAACTCGTCTGGCGGGAATTCTGCTACCATCTGCTGTTCCACTTTCCCGAGCTGGACGAGAAAAACTGGAACGACAGTTTCGACGCCTTCGGCTGGCGGGACGATGAGACATCCTTCAACGCCTGGACGCGTGGCCTGACGGGTTATCCGATCGTGGATGCCGGCATGCGGCAATTGTGGAAACATGGCACCATGCACAACCGGGTGCGCATGATAGTTGCATCCTTCCTCATCAAACATCTACTTATCGACTGGCGCAAAGGCGAGAAGTGGTTCCGGGATACGCTTGTTGATGCCGATCCGGCCTCCAACGCCGCCAACTGGCAGTGGGTGGCGGGTTCGGGCGCGGACGCCTCGCCGTTCTTCCGCATTTTCAACCCCATATTGCAGGGGGAGAAATTCGATGCCGAGGGAGACTACGTGCGCCGCTTCGTGCCGGAGCTTGAAAAGCTTGAGCGAAAATACATCCACAAGCCGTTTGAAGCACCGAAAGAGGTGCTTAAAAAGGCGGGTATCGAGCTCGGCAAGACCTATCCCCTGCCGATCGTCGACCATGGGAAGGCACGGGAAAGAGCACTTGCATCCTACGCCGCAGTGAAGAACAACGCATAAAATTGGGTATCGGCAAAATTTTGCGTGGCGAAGCCTAAGGCGGGAAGATAATTTCTTGCCTTGAGGCGGTTGTAACGGGACATAACGGCACCTAATTTCCGCTCAGACAAGAAGGCTCAATCATGACCATTCATCCCTCTGCGCTCAGTGCTATCGGCAACACGCCGCTTATCCGTCTGAAAGCTGCCTCTGAAGCGACGGGGTGTGAAATCCTCGGCAAGGCGGAGTTTCTCAATCCCGGCCAATCGGTAAAGGATCGCGCCGCGCTTTACATCATCCGCGATGCGGAACGGCGCGGACAGCTGCGGCCGGGCGGCACCATCGTGGAAGGCACGGCAGGCAATACCGGCATCGGCCTGTCGCTGGTGGCCAATGCGCTCGGCTACAAGACTGTCATCGTCATTCCTGAGACGCAAAGCCAGGAAAAGAAGGATGCGCTGAAGCTTCTCGGCGCAAAGCTGGTCGAGGTTCCGGCGGCACCCTATTCCAACCCGAACAATTACGTGAAGGTTTCCGGCCGCCTGGCAAAACAGCTGGCCGCGACGGATGAAAACGGCGCGATCTGGGCCAACCAGTTCGACAATATCGCCAACCGTCAGGCCCATATTGAGACAACGGCACCGGAAATATGGGACCAGACGGACGGCAAGGTCGATGGTTTCATTTGCTCCGTCGGTTCCGGCGGAACGCTTGCGGGCGTGGCTGACGGCCTGCGCGATTTCAATCCCGATATAAAGATCGGCCTTGCCGACCCTGAGGGCGCCGCCCTCTACGAATTTTACAAGCATGGCGTCCTGAAGTCGGAAGGCTCCTCTATCACCGAGGGCATCGGCCAGGGGCGCATCACCGCAAATCTGGAAGGCTTCGCGCCGGATTTCTCCTATCGTATTTCGGATGCGGAAGCCCTGCCGGTGCTGTTCGATCTGGTCACGAAAGAGGGTCTTTGCCTCGGTGGCTCCTCCGGCATCAACATTGCCGGCGCAATCCGCCTTGCCCGCGAGCTTGGTCCGGGGCATACAATCGTGACGATACTTTGCGACTACGGTAATCGTTATCAGTCGAAGCTGTTCAATCCGGATTTCCTGCGCTCCAAGGGGCTTCCGGTTCCCCAGTGGCTGGCAACGAAAAGCGAGATTGCGGTTCCGTACGAAACCGTTTGAGGACATGCCGAAATGCCTGTGAATGCCCTGTTCCGTGACGATTTTTATCTTTCCACCGCAGAAGCGATCGTCACGGCGGTGCATGAGGATGGCGGCATCGAGCTCGACCAGACCTGCTTTTACGCCACGTCCGGCGGCCAGCCGGGCGACAGCGGCTTTCTCGAGCGGGCCGATGGTTCGCGCATCGAACTCGGCATTACCAAAAATGGCGCCGACAAGAGCGTTATCATCCATGTGCCGCTGGAAGGTCAGCCTTCCCCCGAAGTCGGTGAAAAACTGACCCTGCACGTAGACTGGCCGCGCCGTTACAAGCTGATGCGCATGCACACGGCCTGCCATCTGCTATCAGTCGTCTGCCAGTGGCCAATCACCGGTGCTGCCGTCGGCGAAGACGAATCGCGCGTCGATTTCGACATGTCGGAAACCATCGACAAGGATGAAGTCACGGCAAAGCTGATGGAACTGGTGAAAGCCAACCATCCCGTTTTCCTGCAATGGATTACCGACGAAGAACTTCAGGCCAATCCGGGCATCGTCAAATCCAAGAATGTGCGCCCGCCAATCGGCCTTGGCCGGGTCAGCCTTGTCTGCATCGGCGAAAATTCTACCATCGACAGCCAGCCCTGCGGCGGCACCCATGTTTCCGAAACGCAGGAAGTGGGCGATATTCACATTGCCAAGATAGAAAAGAAGGGCAAGGAGAACAGGCGGTTCCGCATTCGTTTCGGCACGCCTGAAGCTGCTGCCTGAAATCAGGAGAGACATCGTGAGCACGGATAAGAGCCGTTTCGTCGTTTCGGCGGACTGGGTAGAAAAGCAGCTCGGCACGGCCGGGTTTCGTCTCGTTGATGCCTCGTGGTATCTGCCGGCGCATAAACGCAACGGTGCGGAAGAATTTGCGGCGGGTCACCTGCCCGGTGCCGTGTTCTTCGATCAGGACAAGATCGCCGATCATGCAACCGGATTGCCGCATTCCCTGCCCTCGCCAGAGTTCTTTGCGGAACAGGCGGGAGAGCTTGGCCTCAGCGACACCGATACCATCGTGGTCTATGACGGCCCCGGTTTCTTTTCCGCACCGCGCGTGTGGTGGATGCTGCGGGTGATGGGCGTGCGCAAGGCCTACGTGCTGGATGGCGGTCTTGACGGCTGGAAGCGCGAAGGCCGGCCGCTAGAAACCGGCTCGCCGGAAATCGAGCCTGCCACCTTCACACCCGATTTCAACGAAAAGCGCGTGACCTCGCTACCGACCATGCGCGGCATCGTTGACAGTGGCGAAAAGCAGATTGCCGATGCCCGCGGCGCGGGACGTTTCACCGGCGACGAGGCCGAGCCGCGTGCCGGCATGCGTTCAGGCCATATGCCTGGCGCTCGCAGCCTGCCCGCCACCGCATTTTCCGAGAACGGCCACTTCAAGGACCTCACCGCCATCCGCAAGATGGTGGCGGATGCCGGTATCGATCTTGGCAAGCCGGTGGTGACGAGCTGCGGCTCGGGCGTTACCGCCGCCGTCATTACGCTGGCGCTGGAATCGCTCGGCCACCAGGATAATTCGCTCTATGACGGTTCGTGGTCGGAATGGGGTGGACTGGAAGACACGCCTGTTGTCACCGGCCCTGCCGAACCTCTTCCCGTGGTGTCACATGGGCCGTTGAAGGCGCATGTCACGCAGCTTGAAATGACGGCGCCGCCGAAGGTCAGCCTTGCTATCCCCGTCAACATCCAGACGGCACTGATGCGGGTCACCGATATTCCCCTGCACTTCTACCGCTACATGTACTGGCGGGTGGGAAAACGTTGGCACTGGCAGAAACGCATGCGCATGAGCGATGCGGAACTGTCCGCCGTCCTCAAGGACCCGAAGAACAGCGTCACCGTCCTTTATATGAACGGTGCTCCCGCCGGTTTCTTCGAGCTGAACAAGGCAAGCGACGAGGTAACCGAGCTTTCCTATTTCGGGCTTCTCGAAGAGGCAATCGGTGCTGGCGTCGGCAAATGGTTCCTGTTGCAGGCGCTTTACGCCGCCTGGCAGGACAATCCCAAGCGCGTGACGGTGACCACCAACACGCTTGACCATCCCCGCGCGCTGCAACTCTACCAGATGATGGGATTTTCTCCTGTTGGTACCTATGAGGCCTGGGTAGAGCCGCTGTCCGATACGGAGCTTCTGGAAATCTCGCTGCGCAACTGAGTTCGTCACGTCGGGGATGGCCCGCGCTATTCCCCGACTATAGAGCAGATCCGACTACTCCTCCCTCATTCCTGTGCTTGTCACAGGAATGAGGGAGTGGGAGGCAACCGCACATGAAACCATTGTGTAGTTTGCGACTCAGGCTTTATCGATAATCAAATGGGTCGCGCCCTCACCCGCCGAGGTCCCGGTGCAGCGATAACCAAGCGCAGGCAAATCCAGCCCCTGGAAGAGGTTTTCGCCCTTGCCGAGAAACACCGGGGCCAGCGCCAGATGCAGTTCGTCGATCATGCTTCCGGCCATATATTGCCGAATGGTCGAAACGCCGCCGCCGATCCGGACGTCCCTGCCGTTTGCCGCCTCCAACGCCATGTCGAGGGCGGCCTTGATGCCCGTGTTGACGAAATGAAACACGGTGCCGCCCTTCATCGCAAAGGAGGCGCGCGCATGGTGCGTCAGCACGAAAACCGGCACGTGATAGGGCGGCTCTTCCCCCCACCAGCCCTTCCAGTGTTCATCCGGCCAGGCACCGCGGATAGGGCCGAACATGTTGCGGCCCAAGATCCAGGCGCCGATATTTTCGAAACTCTTCTCGGAAAACTGCTCGTCCGTGCCGGTCGAGCCGCCTTGCTTGCCGAACATGCGGTGAAAGGTGCGGGTCTTGAACGCCCATTGATGCAGGGTTTCGCCATTCACACCCAGCGGGTTCTGAAGACTTTGATCCGGCCCGGCACCGTATCCGTCAATCGAAATGGCGAAATTTCGAACGACAACCTTCGGCATGGCAATATCCTCCCGTTTCAAGAGGACAGGTTGCCGTGCATCCGGTAACTGGCCTCAGATTTCTCTTTCCAGAGTAACGGCCGTCGGGGTATGCCCGCCGGCGGAACCTTTGTCTTCGGTAACGCTGTTGAGGAGATGATCGGCAATCAGCTCCGCCTGGAATTTACCCAACTCGTAGCAATAGGTGATCTCACGTTTTTCGGCCGACCAGTAGACATCGGGACGCCCGCAGGACTTCGCCGTCAACTTGACCTCGCCTTTCAAGCCGTAAACGCCGAAACTGCGGCTGATAAGATCGAGAACCTTCGATTCCTTGACCATGATGGCGTAAGGTTCCAGCTCCGGATCGCGCGGCGGCACGTAGCTCACGGTAAATCTGGATGGTGTCTGCGCGCGGTGGGGCGTCAGAAAATCTTCCCACGCCGATGCGATACGCGGATAGGCGGCGCCACATTTGGCAAATTCGTCATTGGCGAGCCCCATCATGGTGGCAAGATCGCCATAGCCGTCCTTGTCGCGGCCGACCATCAGGCAGGCCATGTTGCGATCGCGGCTCCTGTCGGGAACAAGCGCCGAAAACACCGGTGCTTCGTGCTGGGGCAAAGCCTCCGTCTCGCGCGCCAGATACCAGCTGTCGGTAGCGTTGACGAGTGCGGTATCAAGCCATTCCTCGTTGGCCTGAAGGATGAGCGTGCCCGCCAGCTGATCGGCAGGTGCTTGCGCGCTGCCGGTCTCCGGCGCGCCGAAATCCGAGATCAGCATGCGTGCACCCTCGTGATAAAGCGAGAAGATCGCATTGCCGATGACGAAATTGACCGCCTGCTGGAGCTGATCGTCGGACAGGCCATCTAGACCGGAGGCGACCTGCGCCTGCGTGTCGATCGGAACCGTCAAAGAAACGAAAGCCAGCGGAACGGCGGCCAAAAAACGACGGAACATAAAATCAGACCTTCCGGGATCGAGGAGCGCCACTGATTCCCGATGCTAACGAGTCACGCAATGGGCTGGTTGCATCACCCGTCAAGAATCGGGTGGATAGAGGTCTGTTTCGAGATCATAGCTGCAAAGAAGCAACGCCGATCCCAACAGAAGGACCTCGCCATGACCGATCTCGTCTTTACAGCAATGCCGGCTAAGGAAGCTGAGGCTTTCCGGGCGGGAGCCGCCGACGCCTATGGCAACCCGCCGGAAAAGGCCGTTTCTCCAGGCGGCATGCCGTGCCGCCATTGCCTTTCCCAGATTAATGAAGGCGAAGGAATGCTGATCCTCGCCTACCGGCCCTTCCATTCGCTCCAGCCCTATGCGGAAACGGGGCCAGTCTTTCTTCACGCTGAGGCCTGTGAGCACTATCCGCAGACGGATGCCCTTCCCCCGATGCTTAACAGCCCCGATTATATCGTTCGCGGCTATGGCACTGACGACCGCATCGTCTACGGCACCGGCGCGGTGACGGCGACGGACGAAATCCTTTCACGCGCAGCGCATCTTCTGGAGCGGGCAGACGTCGCTTATGTGCATGTGCGCTCCGCCCGCAACAATTGCTATCAGTGCCGTATCGACACAGCATAATCGCGCGATTACTTGCAATTTTAAGCAAACGGCTAAACGGCTCTCAAACTTTCTACGTCATGATGCAAGCATCGGAAACAATTGATTTGAGTAGCGAAATGACAAACAACCTCAATATGGCGACCCGCACTGCGACCCGTAGCAAGACCCGGATCTACGCGACCGTGCACTATTTCAGCCAGTCGACCCGAGGCCGCGTGGTGGACCTGTCCGCCACCGGCATGGCGCTCGAACTGGACGGACCTTTCGCTGCCGCCAAAGGAAGCCGGGTGAAGGTGCAGAGTGAAGATCTGGGTTTCATCGAGGGTGTCGTGCAATGGCAGCACATGAACCGGCTCGGCCTGCAACTCAAACTTTCCACCAACACGCTGGCACAACTATCGTCTTATTTCCGCTTCTTCCACGAAGAAGTAAAACCGACTCTCGCCCGCTAAGCAGACGTTTCCGACAAGGGGAATGCGCAGATCGGACATAGCGCATTCCCGAAGCGGGCCATGCGCGGCAAAAAATTTATCAAACGGTTGAAAACTGGCCCGTCCGTCACGGGCTTGTCATTTTGATGATGGACTCCTCGGGGATTGCTTCTACCTTGTCGTTTTCCTGACAGAGCAAGCTTCATACGAAGGAGTTCCCATGTCGTCGCTTCTCGCTCTCCACCCCATCACTCGCCGTTCGCTTCTGGGTGGCATCGCCGCCTCTTCGGCTCTGGTGCTGTTGCATCCCTTCGCCGCGCGCGCCGCAGCCAACCAGGCGCATCTGCGCATCATGGAAACGACTGACATCCACGTTCACGTCTTTCCCTATGATTATTACGCCGACAAACCGAACGACACGATGGGTCTGGCGCGCACCGCTTCGATCATCGGCGCCATCCGTGCCGAGGCCGGAAACTCGATGCTGGTGGATAATGGCGACTTCCTGCAGGGCAATCCGCTCGGCGATTACATCGCCTATGAGCGCGGCATGAAGGCCGGCGACAAGCATCCCGTCATCAACGCCATGAATGTCCTTGGCTATGATTGTGGCACGCTTGGCAACCACGAATTCAATTACGGCCTCGACTATATGTCCAATACACTGGCGGGCGCCGGTTTCCCTTATGTATGCGCCAACCTCACCAAGGGTCAGTTGGCTTCCGATCCCAAGCAGGATGAGCTGTTCTTCAAGCCTTACGTCATCCTCGAGAAACAGATCCGCGATGGTGCAGGCGTAACCAGCCCGGTCAAGGTCGGTATCATCGGTTTCGTGCCGCCGCAGATCATGATGTGGGATTCCAAGAATCTGGAGGGCAAGGCCCAGACGCGCGATATCGTCGAGGCGGCTAAAGCCTGGGTTCCGGTCATGAAGGAAGAAGGTGCCGATATCGTCATCGCGCTTTCCCATTCCGGCATCGATGGCAAGGGCCAGACCGATCGCATGGAAAACGCCTCGCTTTATCTGGCGGGCGTGGAAGGTATTGACGCCATCTTCACTGGTCACCAGCATCTGGTCTTCCCCGGTCCGAAGACATGGGACGGCATCGAGGGTGCGGATGCGGTCAAGGGTACGCTGATGGGCAAGCCGGCCGTGATGGCCGGTTTCTGGGGCTCGCATATGGGCCTCATTGACCTTCTGCTCGAAAAGGACGGCAAAAGCTGGAAGATCGTCGATTTCACCTCCGAGGCCCGGCCGATCTACCACCGCGACGACAATCGCAAGGTCGTTGCAGATGTCACGGACAAACCGGAGGTCATAGCCGCCGCCAAGGCAGATCACGAAGCGGCGCTCGCCTATGTGCGTCGCCCGGTCGGCAAGACGTCGGCGCCACTCTATTCCTACTTCGCGCTGGTGGCCGACGACCCGTCCGTGCAGATCGTCTCCAATGCCCAGACGTGGTACATCAAGGACATGCTGAAGGAAGGGCAATATAAGGATCTGCCCGTGCTTTCGGCAGCAGCGCCATTCAAGTCTGGCGGTCGCGGTGGTGCGGATTATTACACCGATGTCCCTGCCGGTGACATCGCCATCAAGAACGTCGCCGATCTCTACCTCTACCCCAACACGGTGCAGGCGGTGCTGATCAACGGTGCGCAGGTGAAGAACTGGCTGGAAATGTCCGCCGGCATGTTCAACACGGTCGAGGCCGGCGCAAAGGATGCGCCGCTCCTAAACGCGGATTTCCCGTCCTATAATTTCGACGTCATCGACGGTGTCACCTACCAGATCGACATTTCCAAACCGGCAAAGTTCGACAAGGACGGCAAGGCCGTCAATCCCGACAGCAACCGCATCGTCAATCTGCAATTCGACGGCAAGCCGATCGACCCCGAGCAGAAATTCGTGGTGGCGACCAACAATTACCGTGCAAGCGGCGGCGGAAAATTCCCCGATATCGCCGCCGACAAGGTGATCTTCGTGGCGCCCGACACCAACCGCGACGTGATCGTGCGCTATATCATCGATCAGGGCACCATTAACCCGTCGGCGGATGCCAACTGGTCCTTCGCCCCGGTTGCCAATACGACCGCCATCTTCGAGACTGGTCCGAAGGGTCGCAATTACGCGGCTGACATCAAGGGTGCAAAAATCGAGGATGCCGGCGACGGCGCCGAAGGTTTCGCAAAGTTCCGCCTCGTTCTCTAGAGCTTGCAGCCCTCCCGGCGTTTCATCGGCCGGGAGGGCATTTACTCAATTGCGGTCACTCACGATACGCAACAGCAGTGGCAGTTCCGGCGGTGGCTTCTGCTCGATGCGTTGATAGTCGCTGCCATCGCGGTTACGGCGGATGAGCCGGAGACCCGCCATGTCACGCCGCAGCATCGCGGCATCTCCAAACAGGTGCAGACCATCGAGAAAGCTGCTGAATTCGCGCTCTGAGAAACTGCGACCGGCTGGTATTCTTGCCCACAGATACCAGAGGCACAGTTCCTGCTGGGAGCGGCGGGCCGGCCATTGCACCAATCTACCGGCAGCATCGAAAGTCCGCGCGGTCTTCAGCACACTGCCCTCATTGGCAGGCATTGTCTCCGGTCGTGTCTGCGGTGGCGGCGAGCCACTTGCTACGGGTGGCGTGCGCGCGGCGCGCAGATGCTGGAAGTTGCGAAACCCGGCAGCCCGGCTCAGGAGATTGAGCATCTCCACATGGCTTGGCTGGCGGTCCAGCCTGCCGATTTGTTCGCGTAGCGATTTGGCAAAGGTGGAGAGGTCGGCGATATCAATGGAAAAGATCGAACGTGGCATGACTTACCCTCGAGTGCCATTCCGAAGAGGTGTCGCTGATCGCCGGCTTCCGACTAGGCACGGGATAAGTGCTGTCAATCTTTCAAAATGCAGGTTTAGCTTCCCTTGCGGGACGGCGATGCCTCGGTGAACTGCTGACCGTGTTTCCTGTATAAGGCAGGCCATTCACCTTCGTCAATTGGTCACTCAGTCAACCCATGTCACTCGGCGGCGACAGAAATAGTCCGCTGTTTGCTTCCGGCAATTATCCTGTTGAAATCCTTCTGGTTCGGGCATGCCGACAGACGCTGCTGAAAGGCCGTGGCAAGCCACTGGCCAGCGGGACCGGCGGGTGAATCCACCCGGCGCAGCGCAAAGATCGGATATTCGCCCTGCTCATAAGCTTCAAGATCAAGTGCCTTCAGGCTGCCATTGGTCAGGTCGTTGCGCACGATCGATGCGGGCAGACCGCCCCAGCCGAGACCGCCCTTGATGAGCTGGTATTTCGTGGCGATGTCGCTGACCCGCCATGTCTTGTAAGACAGCACGTTGAAATCACGCCCCTTGGTCAGCCCCGACGCATCGGTGACGACGAGCTGGACCTCCTCGCGGACATCGCCCAGAACCAGCGGCCTCTCGATCTGTGCCAGTGGATGATCAGCGGCGACGACCGGCAGCATGAAGGAATGGCCGACCTTTTCGACGACGAGTTCGTCATCCTGGCGCAACAGCGCCCCGCCGATGCCAATCCCAGCCTTGCGGGAGAGCACCATATCCATAACCATGCCCAACTCACCCACATTAAGACTGAGGGTAACGGTGGGGAATTCCTTTCGAAAATCGCGAAGCACCGCAACGACGGCTTCCGCCGGCACCATGGTGCTGATGGCGACAGAAAGCTCGGCCTCCAGCCCCTGCTTCAAACCCTTAGCACGCGCACGCATTTCCTGCAGACCGGCCACGATGCGCCTTGCATCTTCCAGCATGGCGCGACCCTCGTCCGTCAATCGAGGCTGGCGTACGCCATTGCGCTCGAACAGGCTGACTTCAAGCTGCGCCTCGAGATTGGCGATGGTGTAGCTGACAACAGACTGGGCGCGATTGAGCGCCCGTGACGCGGCAGAGAAACTTCCGGTTTCGGCAACCGTCAAAAACACCTGCAATTGGTCGAGCGTCGGGTTCGCGTCCATGTTCCATCCATTTCATCGATAGGTCGCTTCCACATTATCACAGTTTTCTTGATGGCATCAATTGGTCATATAGGGGGCAAAGGAAGGGTATCGTGCTCTCCCGCCCTCCCAAGGCGCCCGTCAATTCATCGCTTATGCAAGGAAAGACCATGTCCAACATTCTGCTCATCACCTCCAGCCCGCGTGGCGACGAGTCGGTTTCCAACAAATTTTCCGGCGAACTCGCAAACAAGCTGAAGGCCAAGTCGGCTTCCAACACCCTTGTCCACCGCGATCTTGCTGCCGACCCCATTCCGCATCTCGACACCGTCAAAACCGCTGCGATCCGCAAGGCTCCAGACCAGCGCACGGCTGAAGAAGCGGTTGCAGCCGATTTTTCCGACAAGCTGGTTGCAGAGCTTATGGCCGCCGACACTGTCGTCATCGGCACCGGCCTCATCAACTTCAATATCTATTCCGGCCTGAAGTCGTGGATCGACAACGTCGCCCGCGCTGGCCAGACCTTCAAGTACACCGAAACCGGCCCGGTTGGTCTTGCCACCGGCAAGAAGGTCTACATCGTGCTGGCCGCCGCCGGCGTTTATTCCGAAGGCCCGGCTGTGTCGATGAACCACGCCGTTCCCTACCTCAAGACCGTTCTTGGCTTCATGGGCATGACGGATGTGGAAGTGATCTATGTCGAAGGTCTGGCATTTGGCCCGGAAGCCGTTGAGAAGGCCGTTGCGGCAGCCGAAGCAAAGGTTGCCGAACTGGCGCAGGCCGCCTGAGGAGCCATTTGACACATGGTGATGCCGGCTCGATTGCCGGTATCAGCCGACCCACATTCCGTAACGGCCGTGCACCTGATCGCGGCCGTTATTTTTTGCCGCATAGAGCCGCGCATCGGCTTCCGATAGCAGCGCGCGGAAAAGCTGCCCGTCCTCGAAAGCCGTGGCGACGCCGATGCTGACAGTCAGCGGCGAACCGTCTGGCCGTTGCAGATCCTTCAATATCGCCGTCCGCAGACCTGCTGAAAAGGCAAGTGCTCCCTCATGGGTCATCGTCGGCAACAGGGCCACGAACTCCTCGCCGCCGAACCGGTAGAGATGGCCGTGCGGTTGCACGATGCGTTTCAGAACGGCGGCGAATTCCCGCAACATCTCATCGCCCTGCAAATGCCCAAAGGTATCGTTGACGGTCTTGAAGTGATCGATATCGACGATCAGCACGCTGACGGGACGTTTCTTTTCCAGACATTCCACGACGACGGACGGCGCATCGAGTTCCATGCGGGCGCGGTCAGACACACCGGTCAGCATGTCGCGGCCGGAACGGGACAAAAGCTCCTCGTAGCGTTCCCTGAAGGTGAGGTCGTTGAAGACATCGGCAACGCTGCGGCGCGTCAGGAAGCGGCCTTTCGCCGCCGTCAGCTTCAGATAAATGGCAAAGAGCAGAGCATAGATGGCAACGGCCACCATCTTCGCTTTCCAGCCATCGTAAAAGACATCGACCGGCGCGTTCAGCATATATCGCAACGCCGCGTAAAAGCCTGCCTGATCCAGGCTCAAAATCACCACGCCACAGATTGCGAAGCGCAGGACAATATGGCGCTGCAAATAGCGTCCCAGCTTTTCGTAAAACAGGATGATGGCGATGGCGTCGATATAAAGCAGGCTGGTTCCCCAGACCATCAGCACGCCCATCTCATCCAGAAATCCGGTATCTACCGACTGTCCGGGGACAATTGCCACCGTCGGATGGAAGCGGATGATCTGCACCATGATGATGGTGAGTATATTGCCGAGAAACAGGCCGTAGATCGGCTGGCGGACGACTGCCGCATCCTCGCGCATATAGAGCATGAGGATCATCATCAGTTTGCCGGCAAAAAGGATCGAGGAGCCGGGTGATACTACGCCAAATGGCAACTCGACGTAAAAGACCGCCGCCAGGTAGGTTTCCAGGAAATGCATGACGCCAAGCGCGGTGAGAAAAACACCGATGCCGAGAATATGCCGGTAATGAAGGAATGCCGTCATTACCGAAAAATAGACTATGGCTTCCGCCACGAAGAGGGCCAGATTTGCCCATTGCATCGGCATACGCCCTATCGATCCACATCGCGCCGGTTCATCGGCGCGACTTCATGCCCTCTGAAGACGATAGGCCGAAGCAACCAACGGAATCTTAATGTCCAGCAGAAGAAACCGCCATCATTTTCCTGGGAAGAGCGATGCACCGTTCTGGTCGATGATCAGCTTTGCCTTGCGGATGGTGAACTCAACCGCATCGTCCATGCTGGTGAAGACATCGGCGCGCACGAATTCATGCACGAGCGTTTCCTCGCCGTCCTTTTTCTCGATGCGGCCCGCCAAACGGAACTGGCCGCCTTCCTTCAGCGGCGTAGCATAGATCAGATAGTCTCCATGCACATGCGGTTCCGACTGCGCTGCCTTCTGCGGCGCATCCGCGGACTGGCCGGAGCCGAAGGCCGAAAGGATTTTGGAAAAAAACGATGCCATGGCTTTCACTCCCTTAATCTGTCTCGCATTTCGAAGGGCGGATATGCTCCGCCCTTCCCCGTCGCTCTTATCCCGATCAGATGATCAGGTTCGACAGGATCTCGTTTTCGGTAATATCCTCATAGCCGAGGCCCGCAGCCTCGAAACGTTCAAGAAGCCCTGCGAAGTTTTCCTGCGCGTTGGTTTCGATGCCGATCAGGATCGAACCGAAATTGCGGGCCGATTTCTTCAGATACTCGAAACGGGCGATATCGTCGTCCGGGCCAAGCAGATTGAGGAAATCGCGCAGCGCGCCGGGGCGCTGCGGCAGGCGCAATATGAAGTATTTCTTCACGCCGGTGTAACGCATGGCGCGTTCCTTGACGTCAGGCAGGCGCTCGAAATCGAAATTGCCGCCGGAGACGACGACGATAACCGTCTTGCCTTCCAGTTTCTGGCGGCCGAGCTTCTCCAGCGCGGCAATGGACAGCGCACCCGCTGGCTCCAGCACCACGCCTTCGAGGTTCAGCATCTCGATGATGGTCACGCAGATGGCGTTTTCGGGGATGAGCAAAACCTGCTCGGCCGGAAAATCCTTCAGCGCCTGGAAGTTGAGATCGCCGATGCGGGCAACGGCGGCGCCGTCGACGAAATTGTCGACCTTGGGGAGCGTTACCGCTTCGCCGCGCTCAAGGCTCCTTTTCAGGCTCGGCGCGCCTTCCGGCTCGCAGAACACGAAGTTGCCCTTTTCAACGTTGCCCGCCAGAAATCCGGTAAGGCCTGCCGACAGCCCGCCGCCGCCAACCGGCATGACAACCATATCCGGTTTGGTGCCTTCGGGAAGCTGGTCCATGATTTCGGCAGCAACCGTCGCCTGGCCTTCGATGATATCCTGATGGTCGAAGGGCGGCACCATGTAGGCGTCATTGTCTTCGACGTATTTGCGCGCGGCGGCGTAACATTGGTCGAAAATATCGCCCACCAGACGGATGCTGATGAATTCACCACCGAAGATCCGGGTCTTGTCGATCTTCTGCTGCGGCGTGGTCACCGGCATGAAAACAACACCGTGAACGCCGAAATGGCGGCAGGCGAAAGCAAAGCCCTGCGCATGGTTGCCGGCCGAAGCACAGACGAAAACCTTGTCCTTGCCAGCCTTCGCAACAGCCTTGCGGAGAAAGTTGAATGCGCCTCTAATCTTGTAGGAACGAACCGGAGACAGATCCTCACGCTTCAGCCAAATCGACGCGCCATACCGACGGCTGAGATGTTCATTCAACTGCAACGGCGTTTCCGGGAATATCTCCCGCACTTCCCGCCGCGCTGCCTCCACAAGCTGCTTGTCCACGATTGTCAATCCATTGAAATTCATAATGGCACCCGCTATGCCATAGGAAGGCGTCAGAGACAAAGACTCATTTCACGCTGCCACGAACCCTGGGTTTCATTTCTTGAACAGCAATCTTCTGCGCTCGGTCATATATGTGGCGTCCATCTTCGGGCTCTATCTCGCGACGGCCATGTTCCTGCCCGCGCTGACGGACCTTTATTACGGCAATGACGACTGGACGGTGTTTGCGCTTTCAGGCTTCATGTGCGGCGGCTTTGCACTTGCCTGTGCGCTGGCCACGCGCGCACCGATCGCGTCCTTCAATAAACGTTTCGGCTTCCTGCTCGTCAACGTGCTCTGGCTTGTATTTTCCATTGTCGGAGCGGTTCCGCTCTATCTGTCCGAGCTTGACCTGACGCCCGGTCAGGCCCTTTTCGAATCGGTCTCGGCCATCACGACGACGGGATCGACCGCCATATCCGGCCTCGATAATGCGCCGCAGGGCATACTTCTGTGGCGGTCGTTGCTCTGTTGGCTCGGCGGCATCGGTATTGTCGCGCTTGGCCTCTTCATCCTGCCGCTCTTGCGCGTTGGCGGCATGACCTTCTTCCGCATGGAATCATCCGACACCGGCAATGACCGGCCCTTCGCGCGGCTGGCAAGCTTCACCCGCGCTTTCGTGGCGATCTACATCATCATGACCATCGCCTGCACGGTGGCTTTCGATTTTGCCGGCATGTCGCATTTCGATGCCCTCAACCATGCCATGTCGACGGTTGCGACCGGCGGTTTTTCCACCCACGACGCCTCGTTTGCCTATTTCAACAACACGGCGCTGCTTTGGATTGCCACCATCTTCCTGATCTTCGGCAGCCTGCCCTTCTCGGTGATGATCCTGCTTGCGGTGCGCCGCAGGCTGGAGACGCTGCGCGACCCGCAGATAGCCGTCTTCCTTGGCTATCTCTGCGCGATTTCCATCGCAGTCGGCGTTTATCACCACCTTAGAAACGGCGTGCCGCTGGATACTGCGCTCAGCCATTCCTTCTTCAACATGACATCAATCCTCTCGACCGGTGGCTTTGCGAGCGACGACTACACCCTGTGGGGTCCGTTCGTTGTCGTCGTTGCCTTTTTCGCAACCTTCATGGGCGGCTGCTCCGGCTCGACGGCGGGTGGTATCAAGGCCTATCGTTTTCTGATCATGTTCAATGTCGTTCGGGCGGGGCTCAAAAAGCTGATCTATCCGAACGCGGTTTATTCGGTCCGTTACGGCCAGCAGGTGGTCGATCCCGACACGATCCGGACGATCTTCCTTTTCGTCAGCTGTTTCATCGCGCTCTGGATCGCCGGCAGCCTCGCCATGAGCCTGATGGGTTACGATTTCCTGACTGCGACCTCGGGCGTTGCGACCGCACTTGCCAATGTCGGGCCCGGCATCGGCCCGATAATCGGGCCTGTCGGCAATTTCTCCACGATCAGCGATCCAGCGCTCTATCTCCTGTCTGTCCTGATGCTGCTTGGACGTCTGGAAATCCTCACCGTTCTCGTGCTGCTGATGCCGATTTTCTGGCGCAACTAAAATGCCGGTGCGCTTATTTTGGCTGCCTTAATAAAGCGCTTGACCTTCCCACGTTGGAATAGTCCAGGCTCCTGCTGTTACAAGTTCCAACCCAAGGAGAACCGCCTATGTGCACCGCCCACCAGCATCACCCCGAAACCGCTGCCGCACCTGTTGATGCCGACCTTTCTTTCCACGTTGAAGACATGACCTGCGGTCACTGCGCCGGTGTGATCAAGGGCGCAATCGAAAAGACCGTTCCCGGTGCCGCCGTTCATGCTGATCCGGCAAGCCGCACGGTTGTGGTTGGCGGCGTCTCCGACGCGGCACGTATTGCTGAAATCATCACCGCTGCAGGCTATACGCCGGAAGCGCGCGCCTGATTTGACGAGATGCCGGCGGCGGCCTTCATCCCTGCCGCCGGATCGACCTGCCTGCCCCCGCTTCACGCCGAGCTTGCGTGACAGCCGCTGGACGATACCAACGTCCGCCCCTTCTTACCTCCCCCAGGCTGCATATGCCCTCTCCCTTCCCAGGGATGACAGCGGAGGTTTTCCGGATTTCAAACCCGTATTCGTCAAACGCCGGCATCAATCGTCTCTGTGCACACGAAAAACCCGGCTCTTGCGAGCCGGGCTGGGCTTCATCGGCAATGTCGCACGCCTTACTTCGTTGCCAGATCCTTGGTCATGACGAAGTAGTTGATGGGATGGGGCTTGTAGTTTGCAAGCTTCTCCGAATAGGCGTCGAATACGGTCTCATGGATCAGGAAGACGGTGACGGCCTCCTCATACAGCTTCTTTGCCGCCTCGCCGTAAATTGCATACCGCTTGGCAGGTTCGGCCGTCGCATAGGCCGATTTGATCAGCTTGTCGGTGTCTTCGTTGCAATAATGCGAGATATTGTAGCTGCCGCCGCAGGTATAGTCGGCATTTAGGAAGCCGGCCGGTTCGGCAACATCTGTGGCATAACCGCGGGACAGGAGCGCCATGTCGAAATTACCGGACAGCAGATCTGGCTCGATTGCACTGTAATCGGCGACGCGAACATCAACCTTGATGCCGATTTCCTGCAACTGGGCCTGGATAATGGCCGCGACATCCTTCAGTTCCGTTTTTGCCGTATAGGCGAGGAGCGCGATCTTCAGACTGCCTGGCGCTACGCCTGCCTCTTTCAGCAGAGCCTTTGCTTTCTCGACATTATAGGCGGGCTCGACTTCCTTCGCGGCCCATGGCTCTCCCGCTGCGAAAGGCAGGGTAGCACCCTTTACCGCGCCTTCATAAATGCTGTCGGCGATACCGGTGGTGTCGATGGCAGCCTGAATCGCCTGACGCACTTTCACATTATTGAAAGGCGCCTTCGCGTTGTTCAGCAGGAGTTCCGTAATGCGCGGCGAAGGAATTGGCGCGACCTTGACGCCGTCGGTGGATTCGATGGTCTTGACCGTCCATGGTGGCACAAGGCGCGAAATCTGCGCTTCGCCGGTTCGGACCTGGGTGGCGCGGGTGTCGGCATCGGGAACGAAGTTGACGCGGCCTCCGGAAAGCTTCGGCATGCCGCCCCAATAATCGTGGTTGGCGGAAAGAAGCATATACTGGCTGGGGTCGACCTCCGTGATCTTGAAAGGCCCGGTGCAGGTCCCGACCGGATCGACTTTCCCGTCCTTATAAGCGGCGGGGGCAAGGATTGACGTGGCAGGGCTCGCCATTTGCGCCGGCAGCATCACCGATGGTTCGATGGTGGTTATCTTCACGCTGTCGTCGCCGCTCGCTTCGACAGAAGCAATCAACTTCGGCGAGAAGGCGCGGGCTGGAACCGGCGCCTTCAGAAGATTGGTCAGCGCATTGACTGCGGTTGCGGCATTGAGCGGCTCGCCATTCTGGAACTTCACACCCTTGCGCAGCTTGAATTCCCAGACCTTAGGGTCCGTCTGCTTCCAGCTTTCGGCAAGACTGGCCTCCAGTTTCATGTCGTAGCCGACCCGCACGAAGCTTTCGAAACAACCCGCGCGTGAGCCGAGATAGGCGTCGTCCGACGCCATTTGCCAACCGGTCTTGACACCGAAATTGTCGTCATAGGTAATCGTATCGGCCTTGGCCGTTTGAACTGAAAACGAAACCACAATGGCGCTTGTCGCCAAAAGTACGTGCTTTATCATTGAATATTCCCCTTTTATTTTTGATGACAATGCTCAAAATCGAATCGTCTCTGGAGATTTAAGATTGTCATCAAATAAATCTCGCAAGACATAAGAATATCCTTCGGACTCTCCACGAACATCCGCTTGAATATCATTCATTTTATGTTTTTATACTCGGAATTTAATTCCGATATTAATTCACAAACGCACAATTCATCTGTTTTTACAGAACCAGAAGACTGTAACTGCGCTGCTCCTCAGCCCCATTCGCGCCAGTGATGGCAACGAGCGAAATGCTCCCCGGCGACGTCTTCCAGAAGCGGTTCCTGTTCGCTGCAAATCTGCGTCGCATATTTGCAGCGGGTGTGAAACTTGCAGCCACTTGGAGGATTGAGCGGGCTTGGCAAATCACCATCCAGAAGCATTTCCGGTGCATATAGTCCGGTTTCATCCAGCATAGACGAGGCAATAAGAGCCTTCGTATAGGGATGCTTAGGCGCCCGGAAAAGCTCATCCCGGTCGGCGATTTCAACGATCCGCCCGAGATACATAACCGCGATACGGTCGCAGAGATAACGCACCACGCGCAGGTCATGGGAAATCATCAGCACCGTCAAACCATGACGACGCTTCATGTCCATCAGCAGGTTCAGGATCTGCGTGCGCATGGAGGCATCGAGCGCCGATGTCGGTTCGTCGCACACAAGGAAGCTTGGATTGAGAAGAAGCGCGCGGCCTATGACCACGCGTTGCAACTGCCCGCCGGAGCACTGGCTCGGATAACGGTCATAATAGGAGGCATCGAGGCCGACCTCCTCCAGCATCTTGAACACGCGCGCGATGCGTTCTTCGCGCGTGCCGATGCCGTGCTGGGCAAGCGGCGCTTCCATGCTTTGCCCTATTCGCATGCGCGGATCGAGCGCGGAATAGGGATCCTGGAACACCAGTTGCACGACACGGCGCATGCGCCGCAGCGTCTCGCCCTGCATGTGCAGAATATCGTGGTCTCCGATGCTGACCTCGCCTTTCGTCGCGTTGGTCAACCGCGTTATCAGCCCGGCGACAGTGCTTTTGCCGCAGCCGGATTCGCCAACGAGACCAAGAACCTCGCCCTCGCCGATCGTGAGGGAAACATCGTCCACGGATTTGACCACGCGATTGCCGAAACCCGATATCGGATAATATTTGCACAGGTTGTTTGCGACCACATAGGGCTTGATCTTGCCATCCGCCTGAGGCTGGTTCGGTGTTTTCACTGTCGATAGCATCGCAACCCTCCTTCAGCAGACTGTGTGACTGGCATGGCTGCCGGCATGGTCGTCGTCGACCGCCCAGCACCGCGCCTTGCGACCTTCCGGCAAGGCATTCAAATCCGGCTCCGTTGCCATGCAACGGCCGCCCATGCCGGCCGACTGTGCAAGCGCGCAGCGGGGATGGAAACGGCAACCGCAGGACATGTCATGGGCCTGCGAGCTGGAGCCGGGGATCGTCAGCAGCTGCCCCTCGCTGTCGGTCGTCAGAAGCGAGCAGCTGATGAGCGCCTTAGTATAGGGATGTTGCGGCGCCTTGAGGATTGCCTGCGTCGGCCCCTCCTCGACAATGCGCCCAGCATACATCACCGCAATCCGGTCCGCGAAAGCGGCAACGACCGAGAGGTCATGGGTGATGAGCAGCGTGGCAAGCCGCCGCTTCCGACGCTCATCGTCGAGCAGGCGCAATATTTGCGCCTGGACGGTGACATCGAGTGCCGTCGTCGGTTCATCGGCGATCAGCAGTTGCGGATTGCCGGAGAGTGCCGCAGCAATCATGACGCGCTGCGCCATGCCGCCGGAGAGTTCATGTGCGAAGCATTGCGCCCGCGCCGACGGATCGGGAATTCCGACATCCGAGAGCATGCCGACAACCCGGCCCAGTGCCGCATGCCGGCTCATCTTGCGGTGGACCCACAGTGGCTCTGCGACCTGCGTCCTGACCCGGCTGGTCGGATCGAGCATGGCCTGCGGTTGCTGAAAAAGCATTCCGATATCGGCGCCGCGCAACGCATCAAGCTCGGAGGGCGAGAGAGCGAGAATGTCGCGCCCGGCAAAGGAAATGCGGCCGGAGTTGATTTCCGCGCCGTGCGGCAACAGCCGCATCAGCGACAGAGCCGTCATGCTCTTGCCGGATCCGGATTCGCCGACCAGTGCAACGACCTCTCCGGCATCGACGGAGAGCGTCAGACCGGAGATAACAAACTTGCGGCCATTTGCAGACGGCACCGAAACGTGCAGATCCTCGATTTCCAGAAGCGGTGTCCGTTCCGGGGCGATGGCCGTATTGGCATGCGTGTGTCCTTCGATATTCATAAGAGTTCCCCTTATTATTATTGCATCGGAGGCATGGGCGTATTTTCAAGCGGCTTCAGACGATAATACTCTCCTTGGGGCTATCGTGCCCTGTGTATGTTTGATCGGCGCGGGCGCCGGTCATTGCTCTAACCGCAGGCGTCAATGGCCGTTCGGTTTCCTGGTATCCATGTTCAGGCCGTGGCCGATCCATGTCACGCTCAACGCCGACAGGAAAATCGCCAGACCCGGTGCGATCACGAGAATGGGCATACGTTCCGCATAGGCCTGCGCATCGGCCAACATCAGCGCCCAGTCTGCGGCAGGCGGCTGCACGCCGAGGCCGAGAAACGACAGTCCGCCCACCGTGATCAGCTTGTGGCCGAAGCGCAGGAAGGCAACGGCTGCGATCGGCCAGATCGTGTTGGGAATGACATGCCGGAAAATAATGAAGCGGCGTGTGCATCCAAGCACCTCGGCGGCGCGCATATATTCTCGGGAATTGATCGAAAGCGTCAGCCCGCGTGCCAGTCGCGCAAAAGGTGTCCAACCGACGATCGTCAGCGACGCGATCAATGTTCCATATCCCGGGCCGAAGATGGCGACGAGGAAAATGGCGATCACCACGTCAGGGATGGCGATGAGCAGATCCACCACCCGCATCAGGACTTCATCGAGAACGCCGCGGCTGCGACCGCTGATGATGCCGATGAATGTTCCGATGGCGACCGACAGAATGACGGTGATGGCGGCAATCGTGACCGTGAAGCGTCCGCCGATAAGCAACCGGCTCAAGACATCACGCCCGAGATGGTCAGTGCCCAGCCAGTAGGCGGCGCTTGGCGCATTCAACCGCAGGCGAAGGCTTTGCTGCGCGGGATTATAGGGCGAAATCCACGGCGCGATGACGAGCAGCACGATGATGACGAGAAAAATCGCCGAACCCGCGTAGAACGTCCAGTGCCGCCGGCGGATGAAATCCGTGAACCGGAAAAGTGTCGACGGGCGCTTGGGCAAGGTCATTGGCATGGCGGCTACCGGCGCGCTTGGGAAGTGACTAATGGTCATGTTGACCTCGCATTGCTGGATTGATCAGGACATAGAGGCCATCGGCCAGGGTATTGATCAGGATGGAAAGGGCGACGATGCAGATGAAACCGCCCTGCAGCATGGGGATGTCCCGATTGACCACGGCGTCGTAAAGAAGCCGGCCCATTCCGGGGATGGCGAATATCACCTCCACGACCACCGATCCGCCAAGCAGGCCCGCAAGCCACAGGGCAAAGAAGGTGACGATCGGAAGCGAACCGTTGCGAATACCGTGGCGCATGACCGTGCCATGCATGCCGAGACCGCGGCTGCGGGCCGCCGTGATGTAAGGCGCGCGCAGAACCTCAGCCATGGCGGCGCGCGTCACCTGCGTGAAATAGGCCAGTGGGCGCAGCGTCAACGTCAAAGCGGGAAGCACCAGCGAGCGCCAGCTATCCCAGCCCGCGGACGGCAACCAGCCGAGATAAAGCGCAAAGACGAGCGCCGACATCGGCGCAAACCAGTATTCCGGCGTGGCAACGAAGGTCTGGATCATCAGCGTTGCGAAATTGTCCAGCCGGCCACCCGGACGCATCGCCGCCAACGTGCCGAGCGGCAAGGCGACGGCGACCGCAATCGCCAGCGCCGTCAGTGCCAATGTCACGGACACGCCGAGAGAGCGCAAAAGCTCACCCGCCACGGGCTGGCTGCTGGTGAAGGAAAAGCCCAGATCACCGCGCAGCGCTCCCGACAGCCATGCGAAATATTGGACGTAAAGCGGCCGGTCGAGCCCGAGGCTTAACCGAAGGGCCTCGACTGCATGCGGATCGAGCGCCGTATCGCGCATACGCGAAAACAGAATGGTGCGAGCAGGATCGCCACCGGCCATGTAGGGCAAAAGAAACGCGATGACGGAGACGATCATCAGCATAAGGCACAGAATAAGGAAGCGTTGTATTATCTGTATCCACATTGCCTGTTCTCCTTCGCCGCAAATGGCCATTGCACTGCAATTGATGATCGGTCCCCGCCGGGGAAATGCGGTTTATTTCATGAGGCGCGGCAAATCCGTCACCACACCGGACGTGCCCTTCAGCATGCCGGAACGCTTGGGAAGGATCGCCACCGGCGTAAAATCGGGGTCTTCAGACTGGGCAAGATCCTGAATGATCGGGCAATCCGGTTCACCATTGTCAGGGCAATAGGTCGCGATATTTCGCAGCGTGTCGGCCATCTCCCGAAGAGCATGCATCTTGGCCTCGAGATCTACGACATGTTCCATGACGATGCGCTTGACGTCGCAGGATGCACCGCCGGGATCGCGCCACAGGGTCATGAGCTGCCTGATCTTTTCGATCGAGAAACCGAGGTCGCGGCCGCGGCGGATGAAACGCAGCGTCTCCAGATCGTTGGTCGTATAGACCCGATAACCGGATTCCGTGCGGTTAGCGGATTTGATCAGCCCGATCGTCTCGTAGTGGCGGATCATCTTTGCGGAAACACCGGATGCGGTGGCGGCTGTACCAATGTTCATCGATCCTGCTCCTATCTTTCCGGGGTGAAAAACACGTCTGCATGAATGTCGGCGGTGCGGATGCCCCTTGCCAGGAGCTGCGGCACCGTTGCCTCGATCATCGCCGGCGGTCCGGCCAGATAGGCTTTCCAGCCATCGAGATCGTCGAAGTCGTTCGCCACGGCGGAACCGACATAACCGCGCCGCATCTGCGCATGTTCTTCATTCGAGAGAACCGGAACAAAGCTCAGATTGCTGTGGCTTACGGCAAGTTCTTCGAAACGGTCGACCATATAGAGGTCACGCTCGGCGCGGGCGCCGAAATAGACATGGATCGGGCGTTGCCGGCCCGTGGTCCGATCAGTGGCAAGCGCTGCCTCTACCACCGCCTTCACCGGCGCCAGCCCCG
This sequence comes from Rhizobium sp. TBD182, assembly GCF_001950375.1. NCBI lineage: Bacteria > Pseudomonadati > Pseudomonadota > Alphaproteobacteria > Hyphomicrobiales > Rhizobiaceae > Rhizobium > Rhizobium sp. TBD182. The sequence goes on from NZ_BDLN01000001.1 coordinate 697,032, forward strand.
AACCGCCGGCAATGCCGAGGATCGGTCCGCAATGCTTTTCCCGCAAATACGAAGCCCCGAAGGGACCGACCAGCACGACAGGGTCACCCGCCTTGGCGTTCGCGAAAATATGGCCACTCGTGACGCCGCCGGGGACATGCCGGATATGGAATTCGATCAGGTCCTCATCGATGCGGCTGGCAATGGAATAGTCACGCGGCGAACAGTCCGGATAAAGCAGGCGCACATATTGGCCGGCCTTGAAGGTAAACAGTTCGCGATCGTCGAGCCTGATGCGAATGAGCTTGATATCATGCGTCGCATCCACCGCTTCCGCGATGACGCCATCAAAGCGGCCGGCCGGAATATCGGCAAACTCATCCTCGCCGTCGAGCCAGCCGATTGTCACGTCGCTCAACGGCACGGCGCGGCACGCGAGTGTCAGTCCTTCCGCCTTTTCCTCTTCTGTCAACGAAAAAGGCGTATGCTTGAGAAGGTCGATCTCGCCTGAGACGAGGTGCGATTTGCACGCCCCGCACCGGCCCATGCGACAGCCGTGCGGATAGGAAATTCCGGCGGCAAGGGCGGCCTGAAGGACGGTCTCGCCCTGCGCTGCCACAATGCTGCGTCCGATACGTGGCAAATAGACTGTGTTTCCAGGCGTCATCACATCCGCCCCCTATTCTGCCGCTGCGAGTTGCATGCCGGACGATCTGTCCAGCAGCGGCGGGCGGAAGCTTTTGAGACGCAGCGCGTTGGTCAAGACAAACACGCTGGAAAGCGCCATGGCTCCGGCAGCAAGGACAGGCGACAGCAGAACACCGTTGGCAGGATACAATATTCCGGCCGCCACGGGAACGAGTGCGGCATTATAGGCAAAGGCCCAGAACAGGTTCTGGCGGATGTTGCGGATCGTCGCCTTGGACAACGCAATGGCATTCGCGACACCGCGCAAATCGCCAGACATCAACACCACATCGGCGCTTTCTATGGCGACATCCGTACCCGTGCCGATTGCGAGACCGACATCGGCCGCCGCAAGGGCCGGCGCATCGTTGATGCCATCACCGACGAAGGCCACCCGCCGGCCATCGGCCGCAAGTCTTTTAACGGCCTCGACCTTGCCGTCAGGCAGTACTTCCGCCACCACTTCGTCGATACCAAGACGGCGGGCAATGGCTTCGGCCGTGCGGCGGTTATCGCCTGTTATCATCGTGACCTTGAGACCAAGCGCATGCAGCGCTGCGATCGCCTCCGCCGTCGTCGGCTTGATCGGATCGGCAACAGCGATGATGGCGGCCAGCCGGCCATCGACAGCGGCATAAAGCGGCGACTGCCCTTCCCTGCCCAGCCGGTCGGCATCGTCGGCGAACTTCGCAATGTCGTAACCGAGCTTCACCATGAAGCGGTCGGCGCCCGCCTCGACCTTGCGGCCGTCAACCGTTGCCGCAACGCCGAAACCGGGGGTCGCCTCAAAGCCGGCCGCGTCGGCAAGCGTCAGGCCACCATGTTTCGCCGCCTCGACGATCGCTTCGGCTATGGGATGTTCGGAACGGCTTTCAAGCGAGGCGACAAGGCGCAACACCTCATCCTGATCGAAGCCTTCGGTCGTGGTAAAATGCACCAGTGTCGGCTTGCCGAGCGTCAGCGTGCCGGTCTTGTCGACGGCGATGACATCGGCATCACGCAAAGTCTGGAGAGCATCGCCGCGCCGGAACAGCACGCCCATTTCGGCTGCACGGCCGGTTCCGACCATGATCGAGGTCGGGGTGGCAAGGCCCATGGCGCAGGGGCAAGCGATGATGAGGACAGCGACGGCGTTAACCAGCGCAAAGGTCAAGGCGGGGTCCGGCCCGAGAATGAACCAGACGATGAAGGTGGCGAGTGCAGCGAGCATGACTGCAGGCACGAACCAGTTGGTCACCTTGTCCACCAGCGCCTGTATCGGCAGCTTGTCGGCCTGCGCTTCCTCGACCATGCGGATGATCTGCGCGATCAGCGTGTCGGCGCCGACCTTCGTGGCGCGGAACGTGAAGGAGCCGTTTCTGTTGACCGTACCGCCCACGACTTCGGACCCAGCCGTCTTGGTCACCGGCACCGGTTCGCCTGTAATCATCGATTCGTCGACATAGGAAGAACCATCAAGCACCAGACCATCGACTGGCACTTTCTCGCCGGGACGGACGACGATGACATCGCCAGTCGCAACATCCTGAAGCGGCACATCGATGGTTTCACCATTGCGCATCACACGGGCCGACTTGGCCTGCAGGCCGACGAGCCGCTTTATCGCCTCGCTGGTGCGGCCCTTGGCGCGCGCCTCGAGGAAACGGCCGAGCAGGATAAGCGTGACGATCACCGCTGCCGCCTCATAATAGACATTGGCCGTGCCTCTCGGCAGGATTTCGGGCACGAAGGTGGCGACGACCGAGAACCCCCAGGCGGCGGAAGTGCCCAGCACCACCAGCGAATTCATATCCGGCGCCAGCCGCAGAAGTGCGGGGATGCCTTTTTTGAAGAACCGCAGGCCCGGCCCGAAGAGGACAAGCGTGGTCAGCGCGAATTGCAGATACCAGCTTTCCCGCATGCCGACGGTTTCCATCACGAAATCATGGATGGCGGGCACCAGATGCGAGCCCATCTCCAGAATGAAGACCGGCAGCGTCAGGGCAACAGCGGTGGCCAGGCTGATTTTCAAACCGCGCAATTCGGCTTCGCGCCGGTCCGGCTCGTCACCCTTGGCCTTGTCGGCGACGATCTCGTTTGCCTTGTAACCGGCTTGGCTGATTGCTTCGGCCAGCCTGGCGGCAGAGACGGCATTGCCGGCGACCCGCACGGTGGCGCGCTCCGTTGCGAGATTGACACTCGCGTCGGAGACACCGGAAACGGCCTTCAGCGCCTTTTCGACACGGCCGACGCAGGACGCGCAAGTCATGCCCTCGATATCGAGTTCGATGGTTTTCTCGTCGACGCTATAGCCTGCATTTCGCACGGCATCGACAACAGCCGAAACGTTGGGCGCTCCTGAAAAAGCAATATCGGCGCGCTCCGTCGCAAGATTGACCGAAGCCTTGACGACCCCCGGCACCTTGGCAATAGCCTTCTCGACACGACCGACGCAGGAGGCACATGTCATTCCCTCGATGGCTATCGAATGGTTCGCCTGTATCTGGATTTGTGACATGCGCATGACCTCTTTTTCTCTTTACAAAAAAAAGATAGGGCTTCCCATCGTGGCAAGGTCAATAGGCTCTTTTGGATGATTTTCACGGAGAAATGCCGCGAGCGTGAACAAGCCCATTTTTTAGGCTGACTCATCCGTCATGATGCAATCGATTGCCCGGATATCGACTATCCTGGCGCAGAATCCATCCTGAATGCCCGCATGTCGCAGGAAAACGGCAGAGAAATCTTTTAATTGGAGATGGAAATGGTGCGGACGGCGGGACTTGAACCCGCAAGACCAATGGTCGGCAGATTTTAAGTCTGCTGCGTCTACCGATTTCGCCACGTCCGCATTGTCGCACCGCGTGCCAACAGGCCCCGGTGCCACAAAATTGCTTTGTCATTCCTCAGGCGCAGGATCGAACGAGACCCTGACCCCAAGCACCGACAGCGCCACATCTACACAGGCCGCACCGTTTCGGTCAACCGGGCCTTAGCCACACCAGGACTGATTTTTTGCCGAGACCGGATGAGCCAGGCCTTCCCGCACGAGTTGATCGGCAAAGGATACGCCCGAACGTGAAATCCGTTTGCGTTCCATGGCTTGCCCGCCGGCTGTTGCCGACGACGCCACATCGAATGCGCCGGCATTCAGCATATCCCGCAACCGCACCTTGGCAATGAAACCGCGCTGACGCTCTTCCATGCATCGCGCCCGGTCGATCTGCGGGACCTCGATGCCGGCGAGCTGCATTTTCACGCCCTTCATCCAGAAGGTATTGCCATCGGCCACGCAATTGGTGAGACCTGAGCGACCACAAAAGGCAAAGGCGCCGCTTTTTTCTCCCAGCGAGACTTTTTCGACCGAAGGGCGTGTTTCCGGCAGGATAGCGGCAACCTGGCTCTGCTGTGCCGCAGGCGGCATGGCAATCGAGCGTGGCGGCACCGGACCATTGATCGGTGAAACCGGCGATGCGGGGCGGATTGCCGCCACCTTCTCCGGTGCAGCCGTCTCGCGTTTGGCGGCTACGGCGATCTTGGGGGAATTTGTCGTGGTCGATGTTGCCTTCGCGACATGCCGCTGCGGCATAAGACTGTCGCGATGTTCGTAAGCCTGAATGCCACCAGCCACGACGCCCAGCATCAGCACCCAGGGCCAAACGCTGCCGCCGGCCGATTTCTTCGCCGTACGGCGTCGCGTTGTCGGTTTTCGATTGCTCACGATCAGACTCCTTTTTACGGAGCCGCATTATCGGTCAAGAGAGTTTCTGAAAGGTTGGCATTCCAGAGCGCCATCGCTTTTCCTGAAAATGCTCGAACAGAGTTGTGGAAAAACGATCAGCGAACCTGATCAAGCAGCCGCTTGCATTCGAGAAGATCGAACAGCGCCTCCTGCAACAGCGCTTGGTCATCCTTGCCGATGCCAGATTTGCCGACCGATATCTCGGTATCGCTGTTACCGCCACCGAAGCCGAAAAATCGGCCGCTCGGCTTGGCTTTCGGGCGGCCGACGACCTCGTCTCCGTCCGGATCCAGCACGCGCGGTTCGGCAACTTCCTTTTCGCCGCTCGCTGCCATGATGGCTTCCATGGTAGCAAGATCGCCCGACGCGATTGCCGCCACGAAACGGTTTCCGTTGGTTTTCAGAAGTTTCTGCACACCTTTGATGGTGTAGCCGTGGTCATAAAGAAGATGACGAATGCCCTTGAGGAGATCGATATCATCAGGGCGGTAATAACGGCGGCCCCCGCCCCGTTTCATCGGCTTGATCTGCGGAAAGCGCGTTTCCCAGAAACGCAGCACGTGCTGCGGCAGGTTCAGCTCATCCGCCACTTCACTGATCGTCCGAAACGCGTCGGGGCTTTTGTCCAAACTTCCACTCCCATCCGGACCTTGAGCGCCATGCACCCAGCCGGACACTGAACAAGAACGCTTTTCACCAGCCGATACCGTGCATCATGTCTTGCGAAAAATCGAACCCGATCCTCGCACCGATGCCCGTGGCGGCAAGATACCATTTATCTAAAATTGATTATGATGTGAGTCGACCAGATTTCAACGGCTTGCACGTCGAAATTCAAGCATGTTCACAAGAAGAATGGGGATAAAGGCTTGCCATGCGGCAAAAAACCCGTGTTACAGCCGGCTTACGCCCCGGCTTTCTGACCCTTTTGCTTGGTCTTGCGAGCCGTATGTGCCTTCAGGATTCGCTGTTTCAGCACGTTTGACGCCTTGAAGGTCATGACGCGGCGTGGCGAAATCGGAACTTCCTCACCCGTTTTCGGGTTGCGGCCGATACGCTCGTTCTTTTCCCTGATCTGAAATGTCGCGAAGGACGAGAGCTTGACGACCTCGCCGCGCGTGATCGCATTACAAATCTCGTCGATGATCGTTTCGACCAGTTCGGCGGATTCGGTGCGGGACAGCCCGACTTTACGAAACACAGATTCTGCAAGATCTGCGCGTGTCACTGTCTTCCCGGCCATTTTTCCCCACAAACCGTGTCTGAATTTTTCTCTAGGAGCCGCCGAGATTATTTCCCTTGTGGCGACCGGTCAAGGGATTGTTCCAGATTCATTTGAGGCTTTCGGCAATCAGTGCAATGGCTTAGAGCGACTGACGCGGTTTTGCCGCACGCGGGGGTCGCTTCAGCGCGTTTGAACGGGGTACTGCCGCAAAAATCACAACCGATTTTGTGCCAGCGCCCCGGTAAACGCTAAAATTTGCCGTTACCAGCGCAGTAGCACTGCGCCCCAGGTGAAACCGCCGCCCATGGCTTCCAGCATGACCAGATCGCCTTTCTTGATGCGTCCGTCACTGGCCGCAACGGCAAGCGCCAGCGGAATGGATGCGGCCGAGGTATTGCCGTGCTTATCGACGGTGATGACGACTTTTTCCGGATCGATATTGAGCTTTTTTGCCGATCCGTCGATGATGCGCTTGTTGGCCTGATGCGGAACGAGCCAGTCGAGATCATCAGCCGTCGTGCCTGTCGCCTCGAAAGCCTGTTCGATGACGTCGGTGATCATGCCGACAGCGTGCTTGAACACTTCCCGGCCTTCCATGCGCAGATGGCCGACCGTGCCGGTCGTGGAAGGTCCACCATCGACGTAAAGCTTGTCCTTGTGCGAACCGTCGGAGCGCAGCTGCGAGGTGAGGATGCCACGATCGCTGGAAGTACCTTCGCCTTCGCCTGCCTCGATCACGAGCGCGCCTGCACCATCACCGAACAGAACGCAGGTGGTGCGGTCCTTCCAGTCGAGAATGCGCGAGAATGTTTCGGCGCCGATCACCAGCACGCGCTTGGCCATGCCGCCGCGAATGTAAAGATCGGCGGTGGCCACGGCATAGACGAAGCCGGAGCAGACGGCCTGCATGTCGAAGGCGAAACCGTGGGTCATGCCGAGACGGTTCTGGATGTTTACCGCCGTTGCCGGAAATGTATTGTCCGGTGTCGAGGTTGCCAGAATGATGAGGTCGATGTCATCGGGCGTCAGGCCGGCATTGTCGAGCGCCGCACGCGCCGCAGCCTCGCCGAGCGAAGCGGTGGTCTCGCCTTCTCCCGCTATGTAGCGCTGACGAATGCCCGTGCGCTGCACGATCCATTCATCGGAAGTCTCTACGACCCCTTCGATTTCACTATTGGTCATGACACGCTTCGGAAGCGCTGCCCCGAAACCACGTACGATAGAGCGGATCATTCCCTTATTCCTCGTCAGCCACGAGAGCTTCGGGCGCCGGGGGCGGAAGCCGTCTTGCGTGGTAAATCTTCAGATCGTTTTCAATTTTTGCCGTAAGACCGTTATGGACCATGTCGTAGCCGACATCGACCGCGGAGGCAAAACCGATGGCATCCGTGCCGCCATGGCTTTTGATGACAATGCCGTTCAGGCCGAGAAACACGCCACCATTGACCTTGCGCGGGTCCATTTTTTCTCGCAGCACATCGAAAGCGCTTTTCGCGAGAATATAACCGATCTTGGCAAAGAAGCTGCGGGAGATCGCCTCACGCAGAAGCGTGGTGATCTGGCGCGCCGTGCCTTCGGCGGCTTTGAGCGCAATGTTGCCGGTGAAACCTTCGGTCACCACCACATCCACCGTGCCCTTGCCAATGTCGTCACCCTCGACGAAACCGCGGTAATCGATGGTGCCTAGATCGGCCTCGCGGATCAGCCGTCCGGCTTCACGGACCTCTTCCTGACCCTTCACCTCCTCGACGCCGACATTCAGCAAACCGACGGTCGGACGGTCGATATCGAAAAGCGCACGCGCCATGGCGCCGCCCATCAGGGCAAAATCGAGCAATTGCTGGGAGTCGGCGCCAATCGTCGCGCCAACATCGAGCACGATGCTTTCGCCTTTCAGCGTCGGCCATATGCCGGCGATGGCCGGGCGTTCCACCCGCGCCATGGTGCGCAAACAGAATTTGGCCATGGCCATCAGCGCGCCGGTATTGCCGGCGGATACGACGACGTCCGCTTCCCCGAGCTTCACGGCCTCGATGGCGCGCCACATGCTGGAGACATAGCGGCCACGACGAAGCGCCTGACTTGGCTTTTCGTCCATGGCGACCGAGATTTCACAATCGTGAAAGACCGACTTTTCCCGAAGTGCGGGATACTGTGCCAGAATGGGGTCGCACTTGCTTTTCTGCCCGTAGAGCAGAAAAGTCACATCGTTGTGCCGTTCAAGCGCCTTGGCGGCACCGGGTATGGCAACATCAGGGCCGAAATCGCCACCCATGACGTCAATCGCTATTCTGATCACTCGTCCCTTATCCTTTTTGCCGCCACTCAAGCGGATTTTGCGCGAAAATACCTGTTCCGGCCTGTGTTACAATAAAATTATTTCAGCCCGGCGGCGCATTCAGTCTTTTTTCCAGTCTTTCAACACGGCGAAAGGCGACGGACGCTTTTCTTCTTCAGGCTCATTTTCGGTCGTATCGGTAAATTCGATATCCGATTTGCGCGGATAGGGATCGATCGCAAGGGCTGCGAATTCCGCAACAGTCGCGCCAACATCAATGCTGTCGCCGGTGAACTGGTCGGGAATGTCAGGGCCATTGGGATCAAGTACGATCTCCCCTTCCTCATTGGTGACCATCCGCGCCAGCTTCGATCCTTCCGGCACGAAAATATGCTCGACGCTCTCGTCGATCTTGCTGGAAACCGGCTCCAGCGTCACGACGCAGGACTGGGTCACGGCCGCATGCACCTCGCCCTTGATCTTCACGCCATCCCTCTTCCAGCGGGTAACCTGCAGTTCCGCCTTCAGATATTCGACGGAAACCACATCCCAGAATTTCGCCAGCGCCTTCAGTTCCTCGGCATTGGCTTCGAGACCAATCCTCACCGGATTGGCGGAAATATGGCCTACCTTTACGGGGTAGGAAAAAGGCAGATCGTCATTTGCGGCGTGTCGCGCGTTCATCGTAAACCTCATAGTCCAGGCAAAGGCAGCTTCAGGCTTCCGGTTGCTATCGTTTCTTCGGAGCCTGCGGAAAGGTTGGAAGACGCCTCCATCATCCAGCCCGCAAGCCCGTCCAGTTCCGGTGCTTTCTCATCTGTCTGGGGGTATATATTGCGCCGGAGCGCTGCGGCAAGGGCAACGGGGTCGGATGCATCCAGCGCCGCCGCATAGGATTCGAGCCTCCCGTAGAACATGCCGGCAAATTTCTTCATGCGCTTCGGCACGCCCTGGTCGCCAATGCCGAGCTCACGGATGGAATGGTCGATATCCTGAAAAAAGGCGTCGACGATCTCCTGCGCGATTTCCTGCCCGCTTACACCGGAGGATTTGGTGCGGCGGAAATAGAGAATCATGATGATCGACAGCATCTCGAAGCGGCCCATCACCGTGTCTGGAACGCCGAGATCAAGATAAAAAGCGGGCGTGCGGGCCGCAGCCGTCAGGATCGCATATTGCCGGTCTACTATGGCGCGGTTGTTGTTTTTCTGTCTGAACAGCCCGAATATCATCGTTTTTTTCCGAACGGGGCTGGTGAATTCGCTCACCCGCCTATCGCACTTGTTGCATGATCGCCAAAGCTGGTTTACCGAAGCATCCACGAATTGCAATGCTGTCGCGGTCACGTTCGTCTTTCGGCTGAAACAGTCTAAGAGACCGGAAGAGTTTCCAAAGGCCGTGAAAGCGTTGAATTTGGGGGGTGATCGGGATTTTCCGTCCCCGGATTGACACAATCATGTGCACAGACACTGTGCACCACGCAATGCCGGAAGGTGCCATTCATGATCGCAGTCGGGGAAAAGCAGTTGAGCAAGCAGAAATCCGCAAGTCACGGCAAAATTCTGGGCAAGACCGCCATCGCAATCGTCGTCGCGTCCACCCTGCTTTCCGCCTGCACCAGCACCACCGATGTGTTCCACAACGGCTACGTCATGGACGAGCAGTCGCTTCAGCTGATACCGGAAGGTTCCAGCCGCGAGCAGGTTCTGCTGACCATGGGCACGCCCTCCACCACGGCGACGTTCGGCAACGAGGTTTTCTATTACATCTCGCAGAAGCGTGTGCGCCGCGCCGCTTTCATGAAGCCGACGTTGGTCGAACAGAACATTCTCGCGATCTATTTCAACAAGGACGGCGTAATCGAGCGTAAGGCCAATTACGCGCTGCAGGACGGCAAGGTCTTCGACACGATTTCGCGTACCACCCCGACAGGCGGCAAGGATCTCACCTTCCTGCAGCAGCTGCTGTCCGGCGGCACCTCGGGCGCCAATATCGCAAAGAGCATTCTCGGCCAGGGCGGCAACACCCCCTGATCGGAAGACGGAACGGAAATTCAAAGGCCCGGGGATCGCTCCCCGGGCCTTTTTCATTCGTCGAAACCTCAGCCTTCAGTGGGCAAGAACCGCCAATAGCAGCAGCGCCACGATATTGGTGATCTTGATAGCCGGGTTGACGGCCGGACCGGCGGTATCCTTGTAGGGATCGCCCACCGTATCGCCCGTAACCGACGCCTTGTGGGCGTCCGAACCCTTGACGTGGCGCACGCCGTCCTTGTCGATGAAGCCGTCCTCGAAGCTTTTCTTGGCGTTATCCCACGCACCACCACCGGAGGTCATGGAAATCGCCACGAACAGGCCGTTGATGATGACGCCAAGCAGCGATGCACCGAGTGCGGCAAAGGCAGAGGCCTTGGAACCTGAGATAAGCAGCACGCCGAAATAAACGACGAGCGGCGCCAGAACCGGCAACAGCGACGGAATGATCATTTCTTTGATCGCCGCCTTGGTCAAAAGATCGACCGCCTTGCCGTAGTCCGGTTTTTCCGTCCCTGCCATGATGCCAGGCTTTTCGCGGAACTGGCGGCGAACTTCCTCGACGATCGAGCTTGCCGCCTTGCCCACCGCCGTCATGGCGATACCGCCAAAGAGATACGGAATGAGGCCGCCGAACAGCAGACCGGCAACGACGTAAGGATTGGCAAGGCTGAAGGATATTTCGCCGATATCCTTGAAGTAAGGATAGGTATCGCCATTGGCAGCGAAATAGGACAGGTCGTTGGAATAGGCGGCAAACAGCACCAGCGCGCCGAGACCGGCAGAACCGATGGCGTAACCCTTGGTCACGGCCTTGGTGGTGTTGCCGACGGCATCCAGCGCGTCGGTCGCCTTACGTACATCCGGGTCGAGACCGGCCATTTCGGCAATGCCGCCGGCATTGTCAGTCACCGGACCGAAGGCGTCGAGCGCCACGATCATGCCCGCCAGACCAAGCATGGCGGTGACCGCGATGCCCGTGCCGAACAGGCCACCGAGCTGGTAGGTGCCGATGATGCCGCCAACGATGACAAGCGCCGGCAGTGCCGTCGATTCCAGCGAGACTGCAAGACCCTGGATGACGTTGGTGCCGTGGCCCGTGACCGAAGCTTGCGCAATGGAATTGACCGGGCGTTTGTTGGTGCCGGTATAATATTCGGTGATGACGACGATAAGCGCTGTTACCACAAGGCCGACCAGCCCGCACAGGAAGAGGTTTGTGCCGGTAATCTCCATTCCGGCCACCGTGCCGATGGTACCCCAGCCCACGGTCGCGTAAGTTGCCACGGCAAGACCCGCAATCGAGAAGACGCCGGTGGCAATCAGCCCTTTATAGAGAGCGCCCATGATGGAGTTGTTGGTGCCGAGCTTGACGAAGAAGGTGCCGGCAATCGAGGTCAGGATGCAGGCGCCGCAAATGGCCAGCGGATAGACCATCGCGCTTTCCAGTATCGGCGTTCCGGCAAAGAAGATCGCCGCAAGCACCATGGTTGCCACCACCGAGACGGCATAGGTCTCGAAAAGGTCGGCCGCCATGCCGGCGCAATCGCCGACATTGTCGCCGACATTGTCGGCGATGGTTGCCGGGTTGCGGGGGTCGTCCTCGGGAATGCCTGCTTCGACCTTGCCGACGAGATCGCCGCCGACATCTGCACCCTTGGTGAAGATGCCACCGCCGAGACGGGCGAAGATGGAGATAAGCGAAGCGCCGAAACCGAGCGACACCAGAGCGTCAATCACCTCACGCGATCCGGGCGCATGGCCGAGCACCGAGGTGAGGATGAAATAATAGATGGATACGCCAAGCAGCGCGAGGCCAGCCACCAGCATGCCCGTGATGGCGCCTGATTTGAACGCGATGTCGAGACCGGCGGCAAGGCTGTGGGATGCGGCTTGTGCGGTGCGCAGATTGGCACGGACGGAGACATGCATGCCGATGAAACCGGCAGCACCCGAAAGCACGGCGCCGATGATGAACCCGATGGCCGCGAGAGCCGACAGCAGATACCAGGCGAGAACGGCGACGATCAATCCGACGATGGCGATGGTGAGATATTGACGGGTGAGATAAGCCTGCGCACCTTCACGGATAAAACCTGCTATTTCACGCATACGCTCGTTGCCCTGATCGGCAGCGAGAACGCTCCTGGTCGTCCATGCCGCGTAAACCACGGACAGGACCCCACATAAAATCACTATGGGTATTACGGTCATGCGCACTTACCTCCCAAAAGGCCGGGTCTCACTCCCTCCCCGGCGTGGCGAACCATGTGCAAGGACAGGGGCGATCAAATGCGCGGCCTGTCCTGTCGTGGCCATTCTTCCCCTCCCAAGGAAAAATGACCTGCGCGGCAAGATTGCGTTGGCGAAAGGCGTGGCGTCAAGCCCACAAATTTGCCTGAAACATGAAAGGGGTAGAGATCGAAGGCGATCTTACGCGGCGTTTCTGCGCGGGGTCAGCAACAGCGACGCCACCAGCACGAGGCATAGGCCCGCAACCGGCCAGATAACGAGGTTCATGACCGACCAGCCCCAGGCTGTAAACACCTTGCCGGAAGAGAAGGACGACAGCGCTACCGTGCCGAACAGCACGATATCGTGAAAGCCCTGTACCTTGTCGGCCTCATGCGGGCGGTAGCTGGAGGTGATGATGGCGGTAGCGCCGATGAAGCCGAAGTTCCAGCCGAGACCGAGGAGAATGAGCGCCGCCCAGAAGTTCCACAATTCGATGCCCATATGGGCGACGATGGCGCAGGCCATCAGCACGACGAGACCGGCTGCAACGATTTTTTCCGCGCCGAATCGCGCAATCAACATACCGGTGAAGAAACTTGGGCCGAACATGGCGAGAACGTGCCACTGGATGCCGAGCGTCGCAAGTTCGGTGGGAAACCCGCAGCCGACCACCATGGCGAGCGGCGCGCCGGTCATCATGAACGTCATCAACGCATAGGAACCGATGCCGCAGACCATGCCGGTGACAAACCGGTGCGTGCGCACGATTTCCGGCAAAGGCCGTGCCGCCTGCGCGTGGATAGAGGCGGCCTTCGGGTCCGGCAATTTCAGGAATGCCAGAATGGCAATCGCGATGATGCCGAGCGGCACCAGCGCGATGAAAGCACCGGCGAAGGTGACCGGTGCGAAGACATCCTTGCCGAAAATGGCAAGCTGCGGCCCGATGATCGCCGAGACGATGCCACCCGCCAATATCCAGGAAATGGCTTTCGGCTTGTAGAAAGAGGGGGATGCGTCGGCAGCAGCGAAGCGGATTTTCTGCGTGAAGCCGCCGGAAATGCCAATCAGCAGCAGGCCGATCGCAAATAGCCAGAAGTCGGAGCGGAAGAGTGCCACGGCAGCAATGCCGCCGCCGATGGAGCACATCAGCGCGCCGACCATGAAACCCGCCTTGCGGCCGAGAAAACGCGATGCTGCGGCAACGCAGATGGCGCCCAGCGCCACGCCGATGTTGAAACCGGTAAGCGGCGCCGTTGCCAGCGACTTGTCAGCCCCGAGCAACTGGTAACCGGCAAGCGCGCCAACCGAGAAGCTCATAGGTGCTGCCGAGCCCATGATCGCCTGTGCGGCGGTCAGGAGGAAGACGTTGCGCTTCGCCTCGTCCAGTTGAACTTCAAGTCCGGGGACGGAAACGGCGCTCATATCTTCCTCACCTAACGTATCTTAGCGTTTTGCCTCGCCGCGTACCTGCTTGGCAATGCGGTCCAGAACCGCGTTCACCAGCTTCGGCTCGTCGTGCTCGAAGAAAGCACGGGCGATTTCGACATATTCCGTAACGATGACGGCGACCGGCACGTCCTTGCGCTCCAGAATCTCGAAAGCGCCGGCACGCAGGATAGCGCGAACGGTGGCATCAAGACGCGACAGCGGCCAGTCTTCCAGAAGTGCGGAGCGCACCAGTGGGTCGATCTTCGTCTGATCGCGGACGACGCCGGACACGATGGAACGGAACCAGGAAGGATCAGCCTTCAGATAGGTATCGCCATCGACTTCCTGACCGAGACGATGTGCCTCGTATTCCGCCACGACTTCCATCACGCCGGTGCCGCCGACATCCATCTGATAAAGTGCCTGCACGGCCGCGAGGCGCGCAGCGCCACGCTGGTTGGCCGGCTTTACCGAAGGCTGGCGCGGTTCGCCGCCATTTTCAACATCCGACATGCGTTCAGCCACCCAGTTTTTTCTTGAGCTCGATCATCGTCAGCGCCGCGCGGGCCGCAAAACCGCCCTTATCCTTGTCAGAACGGCGAACACGTGCCCATGCCTGATCGTCGTTTTCGACTGTGAGGATGCCGTTGCCGATGGCCAGCGATTCGCTGACGGCGAGATCCATCAGGGCGCGGGAGGATTCGTTGGAAACGATGTCGAAGTGGTAGGTCTCGCCACGAATGACCATGCCGAGCGCTACGAAACCATCATATTCAGTTCCTTCATTGTCGCCGCCATCCAGCGCCATGGCAATGGCAGCGGGGATTTCAAGCGCGCCGGGAACGGTGATGACGTCATAGGTTGCGCCAGCCTCATCCAGCGCGAACTTCGCGCCTTCGAGAAGAGCGTCTGCCATATCGTCGTAAAAGCGTGCTTCCACGATAAGAAGATGGGGTTTGGACATGGGATTTTCCTGAAAAGGTTCGGGCCGGATCATACCGGCTTTTGCGGCGGTCAAACCACGGCTGGCCGTTTTTGGCAAGTAATTTCATGTGTCACCCGCGCAAGAGGCCCCGTTTACCAGACAATTGCGCAGGTTTTCGCCTTATCCGGCGCGGCTTACGAAAATCAGGTTTTCTGGAAAGCCAGATGCACGCCAAGCCCCATCAGCACCGTTCCGGCAGTGCGACGAGCAAGCACCTGCACCCTGCTGGAGCGCTTGAGCCGCCCGACCATCGCGCCCGCCAGAAGCACGCCAACCAGATCGGCGGAGGAAAAAATGAAATTGACGGCAATACCGAGGATCAGCAATTGCAGCCAGATCGGAAAGGCCGCCGCCGGATCAACGAATTGCGGCAAAAACGCCAGAAAGAACAGCGCCGTCTTCGGATTGAGCACGTCGACGATGATGCTGTCGATGAAGGCGCGCCTTGCCGATTTCTGTTCGATGGTCAGATTGACGGCCTCACCTTCAATCTTGCTGCGCAGCATCGAGAAGCCGAGCCAGATGAGATACAGCGCGCCACACAGCTTCACGGCCAGATAAAGCCACGGCACCGCCTGGAACAGCACCGAAAGCCCCGCCGCAGAGGCGACGATATGGAAATAGCAGCCGACATGGATGCCAAGCACCGCCATCAGCCCGGCAAACCGGCCGCGCGCCATGGTCTGCGCCGCCGCATAAAGCATGGCCGGGCCGGGAATATAGGCAAACAGGGCGGTGGTGATGAAAAAGGCTGTCAGCAGTTCGAAAGACGGCATGTCGTAATCCCCCTACCCCGTTTGGGCCTAAAGACGTCTTTATAGTGTTTGCGCGTCAATCGAAAGCGGAGTGCGGGACAACAACTGATCTGTCGCGATGGCGGAGGACTGTAAAGTCTATCCGGCATTCCGGCCTTGAGAGGGAATCCAGTCAACGCGCGTCTGCGCGACGGCAAGAGTCTTTTCAGCCCAAGGATTTGGGCTGGTCGGATACCGGCTCAAGGCCGAGAGTGTATTTCAGCCAAATAAATGCCGAACGTTTTGTTAAGCCGAGGGGAACTCCGCAAGCCTTGCGGCATATCGCGCCATGGTGTCGACTTCGAAATTGACGAAATCACCCGGTTGGCGCTCACCCCATGTGGTGACTGTGAGCGTATGGCGGATCAGGAGCACGTCGAAATCCGTTCCGTCGACCGCATTGACGGTCAGAGAAGTGCCATCGAGTGCAATGGAACCCTTGGGCGCCACGAATTTCGCCAGATGGTCGGGCGCGCGCAGGCGGATACGGACCGCCTCGCCTTCCGGCTCGACCGACAGAATCTCCGCCTTGCCATCGACATGGCCGGAAACGATGTGACCGCCAAGCTCGTCGCCAATCTTCAGGGCGCGCTCCAGATTGACGTGCGTGCCCTTCTGCCAGCCCGCAATCGTCGTCAGGCGCAATGCCTCTTCCCAGGCTTCGACCTCGTACCAGCGCTCGTTACTGCCGTCTTCGGGCAGTTTGGTCACCGTCAGGCAGACGCCGCCATGGGAGATCGATGCGCCCATATCGATGGTCTTGGGATCGTAATTGGTCGCCACCCGCAGACGAATGCCTTCCGCCAGAGCTTCAAGCTCGGACACGGTTCCAACATCGGTGACAATTCCGGTAAACATCAAAGCGGCCTTTCATAATCGAAGCAGCGATCCGGCCCGTAGGCGGTTTCGCTGACCAAAACATAATCGCCCGGAATATCGGCACGGCTGAGCGGCGTTTCAATCCCGCCTTCACCAACCACGACCGGGCTTTCAAACAGCATGATACGGTCCACGAGATCGGCTTCAAGGAACGATTTTGCGGCAAAAGCGCCGCCTTCGACCAGAAGTTCCGACATGCCGCGTTCAGCGAGAATGTGAAGGAGGTTCTCGAGGGTTGGTGCTTCAAGTATTTCGACGCCTGCGTCGATCAGTTGTTGGCGGCGGTGGTCGGGTCTAACCCCCTCTGGCCTGCCGGGCATCTCCCCCCTTGAGGGCAAGATACCCGGCAGGTCAGAGGGGGATAACGCCGCGACGATTACCGGCA
>NZ_BDLN01000001.1:713670-724479 GCF_001950375.1 Rhizobium sp. TBD182
GCACTTCCCACCAGCTTAGACGTCAACGGTAGTTCAAACTTGCGATCAAGCACGATTCGGACCGGAGAACGATCTTCGAGACCTGCAATTCGAACGGTCAGTTCCGGATCGTCCGCTATCGCGGTACGGATGCCCACGAGGATGCAATCGCAGCGCGCTCTCAGTTGATGCACGGCGTGCCTGGCCTGCGGACCGGTGATCGCTACCTGCCCCTCCCCTTGTCTGCCGATCATGCCATCGGCAGAAATGGCAAGCTTCAGAATCACATGCGGGCGTTTTTTCAGCTGGCGTGTGAGGTAACCCGCAAGCGCTCTCTTGCCTTGTTCGCGCAGCAGGCCGGTTTCCACGACAATGCCGGCATCCCGTAAAATCGTATAGCCGCGCCCCGAAACACGCTCATCGGGATCGTCGACGGCAACCACCACGCGGGCGACGCCGAATTCCACCAGCGCATTGGCGCAGGGCGGCGTCTTGCCCCAGTGCGAGCAGGGTTCAAGGGTGACATAGGCTGTTGCGCCGCGCGCCGCTTCGCCGGCGATTTCCAGCGCCTGGCGTTCGGCATGGGGGCGGCCGCCAATTGCGGTCACCGCTTCGGCGATGATTTTTCCGTCCTTTACGAGAACGCAACCGACGGAGGGATTGGTCTGGGTTTGACCCTGATGGCGCAGGGAAACCTCGATTGCCCGGGCCATGAATTTTTCGTCATCGGCGCGGCTCGTCACGTCTATGCTCCGGCGTCTGTATCTCGGGCGATCTTGGCGTTGATTTCGGCAATCACGTTCTCGAAATCCTCGGCATGACTGAAATCGCGATAGACCGAGGCGTAGCGTACGAAGGCCACGTCATCGAGGCTCTTCAGCGCTTCAAGCACCTGGAGGCCGATTTCTTCCGAGGGAATTTCCGTCTCGCCGGAACTTTCCAGACGGCGAGCAATGCCCGAGACGGCCCGCTCGATCCGGTCCCGGTCAACCGGGCGTTTGCGTAGCGCGATCTCGAAGGATCGCACCAGCTTTTCCCGGTCGAAGGGCAGCTTGCGGCCGCTTTTCTTGATGACCATCAGCTCGCGCAGTTGCACGCGCTCATAGGTCGTGAAGCGGCCGCCGCAATCGGGGCAGATGCGCCGCCGGCGGATGGAGGTGTTATCCTCCGCCGGACGCGAGTCCTTGACCTGTGTGTCTTCGGAACCGCAAAATGGGCAGCGCATCTCTTTACGTCCTTACATGTACGGATACATCGGGAAACGGTCAGTCAGGCCGACGACCTTTTCGCGCACCGCAGCTTCAACGGCAGCGTTGCCCTCATCCGAATTGGCGACCTTCAGACCATCCAGCACCTCGACGATCAGCTTGCCGATTTCGCGGAATTCCGCTTCCTTGAAACCGCGCGTCGTGCCGGCCGGCGTGCCGAGACGCACACCCGAGGTGACGAAAGGCTTTTCCGGATCGAAAGGAATGCCGTTCTTGTTGCAGGTGACGTAGGCGCGACCGAGAGCTGCTTCAGCACGCTTGCCGGTGGCGTTCTTCTTGCGAAGGTCAACCAGCATCAGGTGGTTGTCAGTGCCGCCGGAGACGACATCAAGACCACCTTCGATCAGCGTTTCGGCAAGCGCCTTGGCGTTCTTGACGACCTGTGCGGCGTAATCCTTGAATTCCGGCTGCAAAGCTTCACCGAAGGCAACTGCCTTTGCGGCGATGACGTGCATCAGCGGACCGCCCTGCAGGCCGGGGAAAACGGCGGAGTTGAACTTCTTGGCCAGATCCTCGTCATTGGTGAGGATCATGCCGCCACGCGGGCCGCGCAACGACTTGTGCGTTGTCGTGGTGGCAACGTGGCAATGCGGGAACGGCGACGGATGCTGGCCACCGGCAACGAGACCAGCGATGTGGGCCATATCGACCATCAGATAGGCGCCGACTTCATCGGCGATCTCGCGGAAGCGCTTCCAGTCCCAGATACGGGAATAGGCGGTGCCGCCGGCAAGGATAAGCTTCGGTCGGGTTTCCTTGGCCTTGCGCTCCACCTCGTCCATGTCGAGCAGGTTGTCGCCTTCGCGCACGCCGTAAGACACGACGTTGAACCACTTGCCGGACATGTTGACCGGCGAACCGTGTGTCAGATGGCCTCCGGAGTTCAGGTCGAGACCCATGAAGGTGTCGCCCGGCTGGAGCAGCGCGAGGAACACGGCCTGGTTCATCTGCGAACCGGAATTTGGCTGGACGTTAGCGAAGTTGACGCCGAACAGCTTCTTGGCGCGCTCGATGGCAAGCTCTTCAGCAATGTCTACGAACTGGCAGCCGCCGTAATAACGCTTGCCCGGATAACCTTCGGCATATTTGTTGGTCATGATCGACCCCTGCGCTTCAAGCACAGCGCGGGAAACGATGTTTTCCGAGGCGATCAGTTCGATCTCGTGGCGCTGGCGACCCAGTTCCTTCTCGATCGCGCCGAAAATATCCGGATCGACTTCGGCAAGCGGACGGGAGAAGAAAGCATCTGTGTTCGACATGGTGAAGGCTCCTGAAACAGTAATGCGATGGCGTCTTAGCGCCCTGCCCGAACAAGAGCAATACGGGCAGCGAGATTTGCCCGTCAAACTGCGACGTTGCGACAAAAAACGGCAGCTGTTTTTTCAAAACCAGCAGCGAAAATGAAAAAAGCCGCACCCGACGGGGTGCGGCCTTTCACTTAAATATAAAAACCTGATGGCAGCGCCGGATCAGTTGCGGGGCAACAGGTCGTCGTCGACAGGTCCAGCCGGCTGTTCGATGCCGGTGGTGGTGTTGAGCGCCAGTTCGGCGTTGCCGTCCTTTTCATAGATGTCGTCGCGGAACTGCACCACGCCGTCCTTCGCCGACCATGCGGTGATATAGACGAAATAGACAGGCACTTCCTGCGCCAGCTTGATCGGTGTGTTGACGCGGGTGGCGATGACGCGTTCCATTTCCTGACGCGACCAGCCGGGCGTGTCGCGCAGCAGCCAGCTTGTGAGGTCGCGCACGTTCTGTACGCGCACGCAGCCGGACGATTCGAACCGCATCAGCTTGTTGAACAGACCCTGCTGCGGCGTGTCGTGCATATATTCGTTGTTCGGATTGTGGAAGTTGATCTTCGTCGAGGACATGGCGTTGATCTTGCCGGGGTCCTGGCGGAACATCAGGTTCGGTGCCTTTGGCGCAAACCAGTCTACCGCCGTCGGCGAAACTTCCTGTCCCTTGCCGTCGATGAGGCGGATGTTGTTCCGCTCCAGATAGGTCGGGTCCTTCTGCATCAGCGGCACGATGTCCTTTTCGACGATCGAGCGCGGCGCTGTCCAGTAAGGGTTGAGGATGACTTCGTAAATCTTGGAATTGATGACGTGCGTCGGGCGGCTGGCGCGACCGACGACGGCGGTGTTGCGCAGGACGACGCGCTCATTCTCAACCGCCTCGATGGCAGCGGCCGGAATATTCACCATCAGGTGACGCTGGCCGAGATCGCCGGACATGGACTGAATGCGCACGAGGTTGGTCTGCAACTGCGCCAGACGGATCTGGGCCGAAACATTGAGCGCCTTGGTCGTGTATTCGCCGCTGACACCATCGGCGGGAAGGCCGTGGCGGGCCTGGAAGCGCTTCAACGCACCATCGACGTAAGAATCGAAGGCGCTGGAAATGCCAGCTTCGCGCGGCAGGTCGCCGGAAACCATCAATCGCTGGCGAAGCGCCTGAACGGAAGGATCGGAAACGCCGATCTGGAGACGCTGCTGGGTGACGGGTACGTCAGGCCAGCCGCCATTCTGCACGATCTGCTGATATTGCATGATCGCCTGCTGCATGTAGACAGGCGCTTCCCGTCCGAGAACCGGGTTGTTGGAAACGACGCCAACGGCGGAACGCGACGAATTCGCGTCGAACTGGTCATCCCAGTTGCCGCGGCGCGATGAGCCCATGAGATCGTTGAGCGCATTCTGCGCCAGGGCCGGCGCGGCAAGCGCGGCAACACCAACGGAAACAGCCGAGCGAAGAAGCGCACGGCGCGATACGGATTCGGAAACGGATTTTTTTGTCATTCTACCTACCAGCCACTCTCTTCGGCATTCTCAACAATGCCTAAATCAATATGATTAACAAACACGTACAACGTGTCTGCCGGCCGGTAATGCTCAATACCCATGGTCTGGGCGCTATTGTCTGGCAGAACAGTCGGGACTTGCCACGACAGCAGGAGAAACCGCCGGCTCCTTCACCTTTGCGGGTCCCATATCAATATGGCCAATTCGTGTCACGGGCCTTTTCTCACGAAGCTGTGTATGCCTGCAAAACAGGGCGAAAATGCACCTGAGAGACCGGGCTTGACACGCACAGGTGAACGGCGCCTCCAACACGAATCCGCAAGCCGGAGGCAAACCGATGCCCCCGGCGCTAACAGTGAAACCGCCGCGGAATTAGAGACGATAAGCGATCGAGTCGTTCCAGAAGCGATCGAGGCGCTGCAGCAGCTTGTTCATTTCGGAGAACTCGCCGGTGCCGATGCCGCCGACCTTTTCGATCGAGCCGACGTGGCGCTCGTAGAGGTGAGCAACCGTTTCTGCGATTTCCTGGCCTTTTTCAGTCAGGCTGATGCGGACCGAGCGGCGGTCGACACGCGAGCGCTGGTGGTTGATGAGACCGAGGTCTACGAGCTTCTTGACGTTGTAGGAGACGTTCGATCCGAGGTAATAACCACGCGAACGAAGCTCGCCGGCCGTCAGTTCGGAATTGCCGATGTTGAACAGCAGGAGCGCCTGAACGGCGTTGACATCATCGCGACCCTGACGATCGAACTCGTCCTTGATGACATCGAGGAGGCGGCGGTGGAGACGTTCCACCAGGTGCAGCGACTCCATGTAGAGCGAACGGATGGTATCTTCATGTGCGTCGGCAACAACGGCCTGCGGCTTTGCTTTGCTATTGATCATGACTGCCTCACTGTTTTGTTTGGCGGTGTGTTTGTTTGTCTCCCGCCTTGAGTGAGAACCTAATCAATGCGCATAAAATTCTACTTAAAAGCTACGATTAACAAATGCTTACCTGCATTTTCCCAAGTGGGTCAAACTTGTGGCGAAGCGGGACTGGCTTATCGCCATGCATTACAAATCAAAGACTTAGCAATAACATTCGACCGAAAACCAGGCTGAATTGCTTTATTCTTATGGTAAATCAATTCTTGCACGCTCTTCATTCTGGCGCTGATCGAGCCAAAAAGCGACCAAGAATAGTATATAAATGGTTGCCACGAGACCGTGCATGACGGGTACAAGCGTGTTGGCGCCGAAGATATATGGCCACACCTTATACATCGCGATCTGGGTGCCGGCACCCAAGACCCACATGACCGCCCCCCAGGAGGCGCCGAGCCAGAGACCAAGCGCTGCCACCGGGAAAATCACCGCAAGCGCACTACCCGCCACTCGCCATGGCAGGTTAAGCATATCGAACCGCCCATGCCCGCCGAGAGAATATCCCGTCAGCATCGCCCAATATTGCAGGCCGAACCAGAAACAGGAAACCGCGACCAGCCTCATGAAGACCAGAAAGAGGATTTCCGTCAGCGGACGTTTCGGCAGAGGTTGAGAATCAGGTTCCATGGCCGGAAGATACGGTTTCGACGGGCGGGCGACCAGCCCATATTGAATTCGGCGGCTTGCCTTGTCAAAGCACCCTCGCCCACCGGGGAAGTCCAGGGAGAAACATTGTCGCATTCGCACGGCGCTTGCTTCGTGTTATGCAGCTTTCCTGACTTGGGTGGGATACGAAGGACATTCTTACATGCAGGACAAAACGCATCTGGTCGACGCGATCACCGGCCATCGCCGCATGCGCCGCAATCGCAAGGCCGACTGGACTCGCCGTCTGGTTCAGGAAAGCCGCCTGACCGTCGATGATCTCATCTGGCCGGTCTTCATCGTACCGGGCAGCAATATCCTCGACCCCATACCGGCGATGCCCGGCGTAAACCGCATGAGTGTCGACAAGCTGGTCGAAGCGGCGAAGGAAGCCGCCGATCTCGGCATTCCGGCGATTGCGACCTTCCCGAATATCGAGATGGACTTGCGCGACGAGACCGGCTCGAATGCGCTCGAGGCCAACAACCTCATCAATCAGGCGACCATCGCGGTCAAAAAAGCGGTTCCGAATATCGGCATGATCACCGATGTTGCGCTCGATCCCTTCACCAGCCATGGGCATGACGGCATTCTGCGCGGCGACGAGATCGTCAATGACGAGACCGTGGATCAGGTCGTTCGTGCTGCAATCCTTCAGGCCGATGCCGGTTCGGACATTATTTCTCCGTCCGAGATGATGGATGGCCGCATCGGCGCCATCCGCCGCGGCCTGGATGCGGCCGGGCACCAGAACGTCGGCATCATGGCCTATGCCACGAAATTCTCCTCCGGCTATTACGGTCCGTATCGCGAGGCCATTTCGACGGCCGGACTGCTGAAAGGGGACAAGAACAGCTATTACATCAGCCCCGCCAACGGCATGGAGGCAATCCGCGACGCAGCGCTCGACGTCGAAGAAGGTGCTGACATGCTGATGGTCAAACCCGGCTTGCCCTATCTCGACATCTGTTGGCGGCTGAAAGAGAATTTCGGGCTGCCCACATTCGCCTATCAGGTGTCCGGTGAATATACCCAGATCAAGGCAGCGGCCATGCATGGCTGGATCGACGGCGAGCGCGTGATGATGGAAACGCTTCTATGCTTCAAGCGTGCGGGCTGCGATGGCATTCTGAGCTATTTCGCAGTGGAAGCCGCACGCAAACTCGCGAAGGGCTGACAGCCGACGCTTATTGTATTCGGTCGTTTTCTTCCCATATTGTTTGCTGACACGGAATGCTGCGTGACGAAAAGCGCGTTTCGAGCTGTCATGTCTTCTCAGGAGAAAACGACCGATGAACCTCGACCAGAACCCTACCTATGTCGCACCGGACGACTGGCGCGCCTATAGCGGCGTCCTGAGCCGACGGGTCTTCGCGTTCCTGATCGATTACGCGATCGTTCTCCTGCTGTGCATTCCGGCGGCCGTGATCGTCTTCTTTCTCGGCGTGATTACGCTGGGTCTCGGCTTCTTCCTCTATCCGGCCTTGTTCGTCATCGTCGCGGTGCTTTATTTCGGCGTAACGCTCAGCGGCCCGTCGCAGGCCTCACCCGGCATGCGGGCGATGGGAATCGCGATGGCGCGCATGGACGGACGGCGAATCGATTTCCTTCTGGCCACCGTGCACATTGCGCTTTTCTGGATCATCAACTCGGTTTTGACGCCGCTTATCCTGCTTGCAGGCCTGTTTACGGAGCGCTCTCGCCTCGTTCACGACTTCCTGCTCGGCACCGTCATGGTCAGAACCTACTGATATAAGGGAAAGCCACGAAAACGTGGCTTCCATATCAAGCAAATAGCGCATGGTGCAGTTGACGTTTTCCGTCATTTTGCCATTCTGTGACATTATGCATGTCGCTTGAAGCGTCGCCGCACCCCGTGAAATCGCGGCGCGCTTTCACAACAGACGCAGGAGGCGATCACGGTTCGATGAACACGCAGGCGACGCCCTCTCCCCAATTCTATCTTACGGCACCGGCCACCTGCCCCTACTTGCCGAACCAGATGGAGCGGAAGGTTTTCACGCATCTGGTCGGCCCGCGTGCGTCGGAAATGAACGATCTTCTGACCCAGGGCGGCTTCAGGCGTTCACAGAACATCGCCTATCGCCCGGCGTGCGAAACCTGTCGAGCTTGCGTTTCCGTGCGCATCCTTGCCGAACAGTTCCAGCCGACGAAATCGATGCGGCGCGTTCTCTCCATCAACAAGGATGTCGTCGCCACCGTTCATGCCGCTGAGCCATCCACCGAACAGTTCTCACTGTTTCGCCGCTATCTCGACCATCGGCACCAGTCAGGCGGCATGTCCGACATGTCGGCGCTCGACTATGCGATCATGATCGAAGACACGCACGTGAATACCCGCATCATCGAATACCGTGTGCGAGAGCCCGGCTCCGGCATCGATTCCAGCAAACGAGGTGAACTTCTCGCCGTAGCGCTGAGCGATGTGATGAGCGACGGGCTGTCGATGGTCTATTCCTTCTTCAACCCCGATCTAGAAAAGCGCTCGCTCGGCACTTTCATGATCATGGATCACATCACCCGCACACGCGCGCTCGGCCTGCCGCACGTCTATCTTGGCTACTGGGTCGATGGTTCGGAAAAGATGGGCTACAAGACGCGCTACCACCCGCAGGAGCATCTGACACCGCGTGGGTGGGAGGTTTATGTGCCTGCGGTAGAGACAGCCGAATAGATCAGTCCAACAACGGCATTGTCTCCACCCTGACGACCATGTTATAACTCAGTTATAACAGGAGTTGGCGTCATGAACATCACAATCCGGAAAATCGGTAATTCCGAAGGCATTATCATCCCAAAAGAAGTCCTGGATCGCATGGGTCTCAAGACGGGTGATACCCTTGAACTAAGGGAAGTCTCCGGGAACATCGAACTCGTCCCTGAACAAGCGGATTTGAGCGAGCAGCTTGAAGCTGCCCGGCGCGGCATGAAGAAATACCATGTGGCGCTGAGAGAACTCGCAAAATGAAAAGAATTAAGTGGCTGTCCCGAACTTCCATTGAAATAATACATCGGGAACAACTTGTTGAACATGGTGGCCTGCAAGGTCTAAAAGACGAGAACGCACTTGAGGCAGCTTTGGCACGCCCCCTTCACAAAGCCGCCTACGGTGAGGAAGACGCTCTAAGGCTTGCATCCGCCTATCTTTACGGGATAGCCCGCAACCACCCATTTTCAGATGGAAACAAACGAACCGCGTTTCTAGCGGCCTACACCTTCTTGTTCATCAACGGCCATGAAATCCACGCCGAGCAAGCTGATGTCATCGCTTTTGTTCTCGACGTCGCTGCCGGCAACATTGATGAGGACGGCGTTTATCTTTTTCTACGCGACCACGTCGTCCCACTCGATTAAACGGAAGCGCCGCACGTCTTTCGATATGCGGCGCTTCTTCTGTTTATATCGAGAGAGGACGGATTTACCCGCCAAATTTCCCGCTACGCGGAAAGCCCTTCGGTACGGTGCGGCCTACTGTGGCGCGGTCTGCCAGCCATTCGCGCAATTCCTCACCGACCTTGGTGAAGAGGCGCCCGGCCGTGTCGGACCAGCTCAAGCCGTCTGCGAGCGCGAAACATTTCACATCAACGACGCCGCCGTCCTTGTAGCGTTGCAGGCGCACGCCCTTGCCGCGTGACATTTCCGGCACCTGCGACAGCGGGAAGGCCAGAAGCTTGCGGTTTTCGCCAACGACGGCGACATGGTCGCCAGTAACAGGTACGGCGAGCTTGGCTTCGTCAGGCATGGCGACATTCATGATCTGCTTGCCCTTGCGGGTATTTGCGACCATTTCGCTTTCGGCCACGATGAAGCCGTTGCCGCCAGTCGAGACGAGCAGAAGCTTGCGCGACGGATCGTGAACGAAGGCCGTCAGGATGTCCTGATCGTTCTCCATATCGACCATGATGCGGATCGGCTCGCCGTGACCACGCCCGCCGGGCAGCTTGTCGGCTCCGAGCGTGTAGGCCTTGCCACCGGTGGTCAGCAGCAGCAACTTGTCGGTCGTCTGCGCCGGGAAGGCGAGCTTCGGGCCATCGCCCTCCTTGAAGGTCAGAGCCGACGT
Organism: Rhizobium sp. TBD182; assembly: GCF_001950375.1. Lineage (NCBI taxonomy): Bacteria > Pseudomonadati > Pseudomonadota > Alphaproteobacteria > Hyphomicrobiales > Rhizobiaceae > Rhizobium > Rhizobium sp. TBD182. Next base: position 723,375 of record NZ_BDLN01000001.1, read on the forward strand.
ATCGGACATATGCCCCTTCAGCGCCCTGATCCACCCCTTCTGCGAGATGACGATGGTGACCGGTTCCTTCTCGATCATCGCCTGCTGGATGGCCTCGATGTCGGCATCCGGCGCATCCGCAAACTGCGTGCGGCGACGGCCGATCTCCGTTGCCTTGGCATATTTCTTTTTGACCTCGCCGATTTCCCAGGCGACGGTCTGCCACTGCTTTTCATCGGAGGCGAGCAGCCCCTCGATTTCAGCCTTCTCGCTGCTGAGTTCGTCGAACTCCTTGCGGATTTCGAATTCCTCAAGCTTGCGCAGATTGCGCAGACGCATGTTGAGGATGGCTTCGGCCTGATTATCGGTGAGCGACCACTTGGCCATCATCACCTGTTTCGGCTCGTCCTCCTCGCGGATGATACGGATCACCTCATCGAGATTGAGATAGGCGACCAGCAGGCCGCCCAAAATCTCGAGCCTGCGATCGATGGCCGCAAGACGATGGCGGGAACGGCGGACCAGCACGTCCTTGCGGTGCGCCAGCCATTCGCTCAGCACCTCGTTCAGCGCCATGACTTTCGGCACCCTGCCAAGCGACAGTACGTTCATGTTGAGCGGCAGGCGGCTTTCAAGGTCGGACAGACGGAACAGCGATTCCATCAGCAGCGTCGCGTCGACAGTGCGGTTTTTCGGAACCAGCACGATACGCACGTCTTCGGCCGATTCGTCGCGGACATCCTCAAGCAGCGGCAGTTTGCGGGCGAGCAGCAGCTCGGCGATCTTTTCGATCAGCCGAGATTTCTGCACCTGGAACGGGATTTCGGTGATGACGATCTGATAGCCGCCACGTCCGAGGTCTTCCGTTTCCCATTTGGCGCGCACGCGGAAACCACCGCGCCCGGTCTTATAGGCTTCGAGAATATTCTCGCGGCTTTCGATGATCACGCCGCCGGTCGGCAGGTCGGGGCCGGGAATGAATTCCACCAGCTTTTCAACCGTCGCATCCGGATGCTTGATGAGATGCAGAGCTGCGTCGCACAGTTCATGGGCGTTGTGCGGCGGGATAGACGTCGCCATGCCGACGGCAATGCCGGAGGCACCGTTGGCAAGCAGATTGGGGAAC
>NZ_BDLN01000001.1:724489-761471 GCF_001950375.1 Rhizobium sp. TBD182
CGGGAGGACGACCGGCTCCTCATCTTCCTCATTATAAGTAGCGCGGAAGTCAACCGCGTCCTCGCCGATGCCTTCGAGCAGCAGCGCTGCCACATCGGTCATGCGTGCTTCGGTATAACGATAGGCGGCGGCGCCGTCGCCATCGATATTGCCGAAATTGCCCTGCCCGTCCACGATCGGATAACGCTGCGAGAAATCCTGCGCGAGACGGACCAGCGCATCGTAGACCGACTGGTCGCCATGCGGATGGAACTTACCGATAACGTCACCGACGATGCGGGCGCATTTCTTGAAAGCCGAGTTGGGGCGGATGCCCATTTCGCTCATGGCGTGGATGATGCGGCGGTGAACCGGCTTCAGTCCATCGCGCACATCCGGCAGCGCACGATGCATGATCGTGGACAAGGCGTAAGCGAGGTAGCGCTCTTCAAGCGCCGCCTTCAAATCGACCGGATGAATGTTATCGTCTCCGCCTGACGGAGGTACAAGATTTTTTCCCATGGTGCTTGACTAGCGGAAATGCCGATTCCCGGCAAGGAATTCGGGGTCTCGGCTGTGGACGAAACGACGCCTTTTGTGAGGATTTTTATTAACTGCGTTGCGAATGCCGCAATGCCGCCGTCATACGAATCGATCTAAATCCTGTAGACCTTTGAATAATCGCGAATATAAATGTCACCATTCGCATTTAGAACACGGTGCACATCCGCACATTGAGGGAAGAAACACTATGAGACTGAAATCCACCCGGCAGATTCTTTTCGCAAGTGCCGCGCTTCTCGCGCTTTCCGCACCGGCATTCGCACTGGATGGCAACGACGTTCTGAAAAAGATCAATGCCGCCTACGCCGCGCAGGGCGGTGAAATTGCCGCCGGATCCGTCGCCGTCAACGGCGACACGGTGACGCTGAACGGCGTGACCTTTAATGCGGCTGCCGATCCGGCCAAAAAAATTCCGGTCGGCAACGTCACCCTTGAAGGCGTCGAGGAAAACAACGGCGGCTACAAGATCAAGAACGCGCGTTTCGACAATGTCGATTACAAGCAGGAAAACGTGGAGATCAAGGCCAACGACATCTACATGTCAGGTCTCACCATCCCTGCCGATGCGACGACGGGCACGATTGATGCGCTGATGTTCTACGACGAGGCGCATAGCGGTCCGATTTCCGTTTCCATCGACGGCAAGCAGGCTTTCTCGCTCGAGGAAAGCAGCGCAACGATGTCTGTCAGCGACGACAAGGCCTCGATCGGCTTCGATCTCGACGCATCCGGCTTCAAAGCCGATCTCAGCGAAGTCAACGATCCGGCCACGAAGGACGCAATTGAAAAGCTCAATCTGCAGGCCCTTTCCGGCAACATGACCATGAGCGGAAGCTGGGAAGTCGCCTCCGGCACCGTAGACGTCGAGGAATATGCCATCGACCTCGACAAGGTCGGCCGTCTCAACATGTCGTTCGGTTTCTCCGGTTACACACTCGCCTTCATCAAATCGATGCAGGAGACGGTGAAGGCGCAGGCTGCAAATCCGAACAAGGAACAGGCGGAACAGGCAGCGGGCCTTGCCATGCTCGGCCTGATGCAGCAGCTTTCCTTCGTTAATGCCGAAATCAGCTTCGAAGATGCCAGCATCACCAAGCGCGCCATCGACTACGCTGCAAGCCAGCAGGGTATGACCAGCGATCAGCTTTCCCAGACCATCAAGGGCATGGCGCCCATCATGATGGCTTCGCTCAACGTTCCGGAATTGCAGAACATGGTGTCGGCTGCGATCAACGCCTATATCGACAATCCGAAGAGCTTCTCCATCTCGGCCGAACCGGAAAAGCCGGTTCCCTTCCCGATGATCATGGGCGCCGCCATGGGCGCGCCGAACACCCTGCCGACAATGCTCGGCGTCACGGTGACGGCAAACGAATAGCACAACAAGAAGCCCCGGTTCCGCCGGGGCTTTTTACTTCTGGTCAGTGGAGTGGGGCTGTCGCTCCACCCTGCTTGTCGTGCAGGGCGAAACGGTCGATCATATGGGCGCTCGCTTCGTTGACGCCGATCACCTCGACCGTCTTGCCGGTCTTGCGGAATTTCAGCACGACCTTGTCCAGCGCACCGACAGCCGAAATGTCCCACAGATGCGCCTGTGTGACGTCGATGGTGATCGTTTCCACGTCTTCGGCAAAATCGAAGGCGGCAATGAAGCTCTCCGTCGAGGCGAAGAAAATCTGCCCATCGACGCGGTAGATGCGGTGCCGACCATCCGCGACAAGCTCTGGACGAACGTGGAAGAGTTTTGAAACCTTTCCCGCGAAAAACACGCCGGAGAGAAGCACGCCGGCGAGCACGCCTTTTGCGAGATCATGGGTCGCCAGCACGGTCCCGACCGTCACCAGCATGACGATGCTGGAAGACAGTGGATTGCGGCTGAGATCGAGAATCGAACGCCACGAGAAGGTGCCGATCGAAACCATGATCATGACAGCCACAAGAGCGGCCATTGGAATGATGCGGACAAGATCATCCAACACCAGAATGAGGAACAGCAGGAAGGCGCCCGCCACAAAGGTGGAGAGCCTGCCCCTTCCGCCGGATCTGACGTTGATCACCGATTGGCCGATCATGGCGCAGCCGCCCATCCCGCCGATCAGCGCGGAGGCGATGTTGCCTGTCCCCTGCCCGATGCATTCCCGGCTCTTGTTGCTGCCGGTATCTGTCATGTCGTCGACGATCTGTGCCGTCAGCAGGGATTCCAGGAGACCGACGGCAGCCAGCGCTGCGGAATAGGGAAAGATGATCTGCAGCGTTTCGAAAGTCAGCGGCACCTGTGGCAGGGCGAAGACCGGCAGCGTCGAGGGCAGCTCGCCGAGATTGCCGACGGTGCGGATATCCATGCCGAAAAAAACCGCCACGCAGGTCAAAACGACGATGGCGACCAGCGGCGACGGGATGATTTTCGTGACCAGCGGGAAGAGATAGATGATCGCAAGACCAGCCGCGATCATGACGTAGGTTGCGACAGGCACGCCTATCAGCTCGGGCAATTGCGCCATGAAGATCAGGATCGCCAGCGCATTGACGAAGCCGGTCATGACTGAGCGAGAGACGAAGCGCATCACCCGCCCGAGCCTTGCAAAGCCCGCAGCGATCTGCAGCACACCCATGAGGATGGTCGCCGCAAAGAGATATTGCAGGCCGTGTTCCTTCACCAGCGTCACCATCAGGACGGCTGTGGCGGCGGTTGCCGCGGAAATCATGCCCTGACGGCCACCGGTGAAGGCGCAGACGCAGGCAATGGCGAAAGAAGCGAACAACCCCACCTTCGGATCGACGCCGGCGATGACGGAAAAGCCGATTGCTTCGGGAATGAGCGCGAGTGCGACGACAATGCCGGAAAGCACATCGCCGCGAATATTGGAAAACCACTCACGTCTGTAAGTCTGAAATCTGTTCATTTGATTTTTTCGCAAAGTATGACGCACCGGCCGGAAACGTGTCCGGTAGATTGAAAAAGAATGTCGGTGCTTTGCGTTGTCTGGCGGATCGGCGGCCAGAAGAGCCACCCGGAATTTCACCGGGTCCGTGGTGAATGCTCCACCTATAGACGGCAAAAAAGCGGGCAGCAAGTTGCCTGCCCGCCTTTCGATGCTGGCGATGCGCCTTACGAGGCTTCGCTGCGACCAATATTGGTGTTGTGCTGGGTTGGGCCGGTTCCCGACCAGTCGACCCTGCGGGTTGCGAACATGGTGGCAGCAATGGCGATGAAAGATATCAACGCGCCGGCCAGCAGCGCATATTCATCCTCATTCAGAACCAGATACATGACCCCATAGGCCACCGCCAGAACCGTAAACAGGGCTATCCCGTTCTGACGGCTATCGGTTGCGCTTCCGAGATAGGAGGAGATCAGGAGCGCTGTCAGAAGCGACGCCGCAGCATAGGCGATGGTGAAGCCCGTATGTTCCGCAAGTGCGAGCAGCAGCACGTAGAAAACGATCAGCGCCAGCCCCGTCAGCACGTACTGGATCCAGTGCACGCTGCTGCCACCCCTCAGTTCGACGATGAAGACGGCCAGGAACACCAGAGAGATGAAGCCTATCGAATATTTGAGTGTCCGGGCGATGATCTGGTAGAATTTCACGGGCTCGACGAGGTTGATCCTCATCAGGCTGTCGGTCAGCGGCAGGCGCGAACTCTCGACCACGCGGTCTATGCCCCTTGCGAGATAGGGGATCGTCCAGTTGGCCGTGAAATCCGAGGCTGTGACGGTCTTTTCCTCCGGCAGGAACAGGCCTTCAAAGCCGGGATGCGGCCAGTTGGCCTTGGCCGCCAAACTGGTGGTCTGGCCGGCGGGCGCGACGGCAAAGCTGCCGGAACCATTCAGGGAGAAGGCTATATCGAAATCGAAGCCTTTCTCGACAAGGCCTCTTTCGATCGATCTGTGCACGCCGGCATCGGACCTGATGGACATGTCCTGCGCACCCGTGCGGGGCGCTATGACAGAGATATCACGCATGCCGGGATCGAACGGCAATACGGAACCGCCATCGATCCTGACACCGGCGCTCGAGCGAATGCCGGTCATATCCTGTATGCTGAGAACGAGAATGGCGCTGTCGAGGCGGGGCGTGCCGGAGAAGCGGGCGAGATCCTGAAGGATGCCGGCACCGAACCGGCCTTTGAGGACAAGGTCGCCATTATAGACCGGCAGGCTGTAGATCGACAGCCGCTTCTCCTCGGTCTTCAGATCGGCCGTGACATCAAGCGTTTCCGGCATGACCAGCGCCCATTCGGTCGTGCGATCGACGATGCTCTGGCCGTTCACCTCGCGGCGTCTTTCCACGTCGAAAGGCACGGCGAGATAAGGGCCGTTCACCACCTGATCGCCACCCCAGCCGCTGGCGATACGGCCCGAAACATCCTCGGCCCGCGAGGCGCGCTCTTCCGTCAGCGCCCAGACGAGAAGCAGCGGTACGAGCAGAACCATCGATATGAAACCGATCATCAGAAACTTGGCGCCCGGTGAGCGCAGGCTGGCGGCGAAGCCGTTGCGAGGCGGGGCTGGCGGCATCTGCCCACCGGCCGGGGCGAGGTCTTTTTCCGATTCATGTGCCATTCTGAAATCCTTATAAATATGATCGCGCCGCAACCCCAAGCGAAGTTCGGCCGGCGCTGTCCCAAGTTTAAAATCCCCGATAGTCTTTGCGTCCCCAAAATGAGCGCAAAACTATACTGGGATCGGATTCCGGCTGATTACGTTCGGAATTCCGTTAAACTCGCGGTAAAATTGTGACTTTCACACGTTCGTTGCAGAAACAGAAAGGGCCGGCGTCGCCGCCAGCCCTTTTGTTCAAAACCCGTGGCGGTTGAGATCAGTCCTTCTTGGACGGAACCACGCGCAGCGCCAGCTCGCGAAGCTGGGTCGGCGTTGCCGGCGACGGCGCGTTCATCAGCAGGTCCTGCGCCTGCTGGTTCATCGGGAACAGCGTGATTTCGCGCAGGTTCTTCGCACCAACCAGAAGCATGACCACACGGTCGATACCGAAGGCGCAACCGCCATGCGGAGGCGCACCGTACTGGAAGGCGCGGTAGAGACCGCCGAAGCGCTCTTCCACGTCGCTCTGCGACAGGCCGACCTTTTCGAAAGCCTTGACCATCAGCTCGGGCGACTGGTTACGGATAGAGCCGGAGGCGATTTCGAAGCCGTTGCAGACCGCGTCATACTGGAAAGCCTTGATGGAGAGCGGATCCTGTCCTTCCAGCGCTTCCATCCCACCCTGCGGCATGGAGAATGGGTTGTGGGCGAAATCGATCTTCTTTTCTTCGTCGTTGTATTCGAAGAAGGGGAAATCGACGATCCAGCACATTTCGAAACGGTCGCGGTCAATCAGGTTCAGCTCGTCGGCGGCACGGGTGCGCGCCTCGCCGGCAAACTTGTAGAACTTGGCGGGATCGCCCGCGACGAAGAAGCAGGCGTCGCCCGCCTCAAGGCCAAGCTGCTGGCGCAGCGCCTCGGTGCGTTCCTCGCCGATGTTCTTGGCAAGCGGACCGGAGCCGGCAACCTTGCCTTCTTCTTCCTTCCAGAAGATGTAGCCGAGGCCCGGCTGGCCCTGGCTCTGCGCCCAGGCGTTCATGCGATCGCAGAATGCACGCGACCCACCGGTCTTGGCCGGGATAGCCCAAACCTGCACCTTGGGGTTGGAGGCGATCATGTTGGCGAAAACCTTGAAGCCCGAGCCATCGAAATGTTCGGTCACGGCTTCCATGACAATCGGGTTGCGCAGGTCCGGCTTGTCGGAGCCGTATTTACGGATCGATTCGTCATAGGGAATGCGCGGCCATTCTTTCGTCACCGGCTTGCCTTCGGCAAACTGTTCGAAAACGGCCGTCATCATCGGCTCCATCGTGGTCCAGACGTCTTCCTGGGTCACGAAGCTCATTTCGACGTCGAGCTGGTAGAATTCGCCCGGCAGACGGTCTGCACGCGGGTCTTCATCGCGGAAGCATGGAGCGATCTGGAAGTAGCGGTCGAAACCGGCCACCATAAGAAGCTGCTTGTACTGCTGCGGGGCCTGCGGCAGCGCGAAGAACTGGCCTTCGTGGATGCGCGAGGGAACGAGGAAGTCGCGCGCGCCTTCCGGCGAGGATGCGGTGAGGATCGGCGTCGTATATTCGGCAAAGCCCAGATCGCCCATACCCTTGCGCATGGAGGAGATGATCTGCGTGCGCTTGACGATGTTCTTGTGCAGGGTTTCGCGGCGCAGGTCGAGGAAGCGATACTTCAGGCGAACATCTTCGGGATATTCAGGCTCACCGAAGACCGGCAGCGGCAGTTCCTTGGCAACGCCCAGAACCTCGATCTCCTGCGCATAAAGCTCGATCTCGCCAGTGGCCATGCCCTTGTTGATGGTGTCTTCGGACCGCGCCTTGACGAGACCGTCAATGCGGATCACCCATTCACCGCGCACGGTTTCCGCAACCTTGAAGGCCGGGCTATCGGGGTCGGCCACGACCTGGGTAATGCCGTAGTGGTCGCGAAGGTCGATGAAGAGAACGCCGCCATGATCTCGCACGCGATGAACCCAACCGGAAAGGCGAACGGTTTCGCCGACGTCGGACTTGCGGAGAGCGGCACAGGTGTGGCTGCGGTAACGATGCATTTTAATATCCTGGAGCGTGTCGTGGGCCAGATGGGCGGCACTGTCGAAATTTGCCGGAAAAGCGCATGACCAGCCCGATTTGTCAAGGCAAAGCACAACAATGTCGCGTTCAGCCTGTCCTTTCGCGCACCTTCGCTTTAGATAGTGCTTATTCAGCCCGCCAAACCGAGTCGGCCCGCAATGAGCCAGATCAGACCTCTTATCCCGCTTCTCGTCACCGCCGGCATTCTGATTGGCGGCAACGGTCTACAGGGAACCTATATCGCGCTGCGGGGCCTGTCCGAAGGGTTTTCGGCCAGCACCATCGGCCTCATCAGCGCCGCCTACAGCATCGGATTCGCGCTCGGCTGCATTTCGGTGACGCGCCTTCTGCGCAAGATTGGCCATATCCGCACCTTCGCCACCATGGCGGCGGTCGCATCGGCCGCCTCGATCGCCATGCCGCTTGTCCTTCATCCCTTGTTCTGGATGTTGATGCGCTTCGTCATCGGTATTGCGGTCGCCTGCCTTTTCGCCGCGATCGAAAGCTGGATCAATGCGCAGGTGACGAATTCCAACCGTGCGCGCACGCTGTCCATCTATCGTTTCGTCGATCTCGGTTCCGTGACGCTCGCCCAATATATCATTCCCGTCGCCGGCATTGACGGGCCTGTGGTGTTTTCGCTGATCGCCATGGCGCTCACGCTGTCGCTGGTGCCGATCTCGATTGCCGACAAATCCAACCCCGCGCCGCCGAAACAGATCCCGTTCAATCTTTTCGCGGTGTGGCGCATCTCACCGCTTGCCGTCGTCGGCTGCGTGGCTGTCGGCCTCAGCATGGCGGCTTTTCGCAACATCGGGCCAATCTATGCCGAACAGATCGGCCTTTCCGTCACCGCCATCGCCACCTTCATGAGTGCGGGCATCATCGGCGGCGTGGTCTTGCAATATCCGCTCGGCGTCTATTCCGACCGTTACGACCGCCGCATTATCATTCTCGCCACCACGGCGTGCTCCGTGATTGTCGGTCTGTTTCTCGCCCTGTTCGCCGGCTCGGACGAATGGAGCAACATCATCGGCGTCTTCGTGTTCGGCGCCTTTGCCCTGCCGCTCTATTCACTCAGTTCCGCCCATGGCAACGACCATGCCAAAGAGGGCGAACATGCGATGGTGTCTGCCGGGCTGCTGTTCTTCTGGTCGGTGGGTGCAACCGTCGGCCCGCTGCTCGCCTCCGTCCTGATCGACCGGTTCGGTCCCAAAGCGCTGTTCAGCTATACGGCCGCGATCCAGATCGTTTTCATCGCCTACACCATATACCGGCTTAGGGTGCGCGAGGGAGTACCCGTTGAGGAGCGGAACTGGCGGTTCCGCCCGCTTTTGCGCACCTCGGCCTATTTTCAGAAGCTGGCCGCCCCTGCACCACCCAAAAACGACGGGCCGACGCCAAAACCACCTGAGAAAAACGATCCTTGAGCCTTCAAAAGCGGGCTTTGTATTGACATGCGCCCGGCAAAGGGAAAGTAAGACGGATAATTTTCACGAGTGGCCATTTGCAATGATTGAAACGACTGCCGCCCTCGCCGAAGCCTGCAAGGAACTGGCGAAATCGGAATTCATTACCATCGACACCGAGTTTCTGCGTGAAACGACCTTCTGGCCCGAGCTTTGTCTCGTGCAGATGGCGAGCCCTACCCTTGAGGTACTGGTCGACCCGCTCGCCAAGGGCCTCGACCTTACGCCGCTGTTCGAACTCATGGCCAATCCCGATGTCGTGAAGGTTTTCCATGCGGCGCGTCAGGATATCGAAATCATCTATCATCTTGGCGGGCTTATTCCGCACCCGATCTTCGATACGCAGGTCGCGGCCATGGTGTGCGGTTTCGGCGATTCGATCTCTTACGACCAGCTGGTCCAGAGGATCAAGAATGTGCAGATCGACAAATCCTCACGTTTCACGGACTGGAGCCGCCGCCCGCTGACGGAAAAGCAGCTGGATTATGCGCTGGCCGACGTCACCCATCTGCGCGATGTCTATCTGGCGCTCAAGGCGCAGCTGGAGCGTGAAGGCCGCTCGCTTTGGCTGACCGAAGAGATGGACATTCTGGAATCGCGCGAAACCTATGACATGCATCCCGACGATGCCTGGCTGCGGTTGAAATCGCGCCTGCGCAAGCCGACTGAACTCGCCATCCTCAAATTTGTAGCAGCATGGCGTGAACGTGAGGCGCGGTCGCGCAACGTGCCGCGCTCACGCGTGCTGAAAGACGATGCGATCTTCGAAATCGCACAGCAGCAGCCGAAGGACACCGAGGCGCTGTCGCGGCTTCGCACCATCCCGAAGGGCTGGGAACGCTCCTCCTCCGGCACCGCCATCATCGAGACCGTGAATGCGGCGCTGGCACTTCCGAAAGAGGAAATGCCGAAGGCGCCGCGTCACAGCCACGCACCGGAAGGCTCCGGCGCTGCCGTGGAGCTGTTGAAAGTTCTCCTGAAGCTGACGGCAGACAAGCACGGCGTCGCAGCAAAGGTCATCGCCAACAGCGAAGATCTGGACAAGATCGCTTCCGAGGGCGAGGCTGCCACCGTGGCAGCGCTGACCGGCTGGCGGCGGGAACTGTTTGGCGATGTGGCGCTGAAGCTCATCAATGGCGAAGTGGCATTGCGTTTCGCCGGCAAGAAGGTCGAGGCGGTTGATGTGGCGGTGAGCGAGGCCTGATCGCCCGCGCCTCGCGCAGTTTTGCGCGTTGTGCGGACGCGAAAGCGCCTCTGCTTTTACCGGACCTGCGCCAACCCAAATTTTGCCCGCATCGCGGTCCATCTCTTTGCAGATGGTCTCGCTTTGAGGGTATTTCCATGAAACCTGCCCGTGCTCTGCTGTTGGCCGCATCTATCGCGGCCGCAGGCATTTTCCCTACTTTTTCATCCACGTCAGCGCGCGCCGATGACGGCAAGGTCGATCTTCAGGGCGAATGGACGACCGATTGCCTTAAGATCGGCAAGAACGATCGTCACGGCATCGTCACGCGCATCACCATACGCGGTGGCCGCATGCATGCTGTCTCACAGATTTACGCCCGCAGCAGCTGCCAGCAGCCCACGGTGCAGGTGCGTTACGAAGGCACGCTGGATGGTGGCCTGAAGGACAACGACAGCATGCTCTTTGCCCATACCGTCACCTCAATCGCCATGACACCCAACGACCCCGCGGTTGTCGAGGATTATAATGATGACCCGAAGGGTACCGGCTGCGGGTTGACTGGCTGGAAAGAGAATATTCCCTTCGATGTCGATGGCCGGACCTGCGCGGCCATCACATTTGCCAGCAAGGGAGAAACCCTGTTCGACCGGGCATGGATAGACGGCAACCGGCTGCGTTTTGCCGCCTTCCCCGTCACATGGTCGAACCGCTCGCCGGACGACCGTCCGCAATCCCCGCTTGAAACGGTCTATTACAGAACATCCTATTAAGTAGTATAGCCGGGTGCACAGCCCTTTTGCGGCAACGGGGCAACAGCCTTTCCAATCCTTCATGTGACCTTACGGAATGGTCACTTTTTGCAGCGCATTTTCCACATTAATGTCGCATATGACCTGAACAGAAGCTTCGCCTGACGGGGGCACGACGCTTCCCTTCCCCGAGATCAAGAACCGACATGAGAAAATTGCTGCCCATTCTGGATTACGTGGTGCTCTTCGTTGCCGTGGCCGGCAGCGGCGTGGCCTACGCGTTTCTGGAATATGGCGGCGGCGCGCTCATTGGCGCCACCTATGCGCTGTTCGCCTGTGCGCCCATCCTCGCCTTCGAGCGTGGTTACGTGCTGCCCGGTCTGTCGCGGCAGGTAAGCGCATTGCCGACACCGGCCTATATTGCCGTGGGCCTCATCATCTATGCCGTCCTCGTCTTCTGTGGCTTCGGGCTTGGCGGTACCATTCTGTGGGTTAGCGGCATATTTCCCGGCACCTGGAAACGGGCGGTGCATGCCGAGGTGCAGACACTGATCTTCACCCTCATCGTCTGCGGCATCATCGTTTTCATCATGCGCGTGCGCGAACTGCTGGGCCGTGACATCTTCATCGATCTCATCCTTGGGCGCTATCGCCGTCCAGTCAGCGAGGACCGCGTCTTCATCTTCATCGACCTCGTCGGCTCCACTTCGTTTGCCGAAACCCATGGCGACCTGAAGGCGCAGGAGTTTCTGGGCGAAATCTTCGCGAGCTACGCAGCCCCCGTCAGAAGACATGGCGGCGTCATTGACGACTACATCGGCGACGCGGCCATCATCACCTGGCCCTATCACATGGCGATAAGGCGGGCAGCCTGCGTGCGCTGTGTTTTCGATATCCAGGCGACCATCGAGGACAAGCGCGACATGTGGCTCGCCCGTTTCGGCGAAGTGCCGCGCCTTCGCTTTGCGATTCATGGCGGGCCCGTCATAACAGCCGAAATCGGCGTCGATCACCACAAGATCACCTATTTTGGCGACACGGTGAACACCACTTCGCGGCTCGAATCACTGAGCAAGATGCTCGGCCATCCCGTGCTGATTTCGGCCGATCTCGCCCATCAGCTGGTGCTGCCCAAAGGTGTGCGCAGCGAATATCTCGGCGAACATGCTGTCAAGGGACGCGGGCAGACGCTCGGCGTGTGTACGCTCAGCCAATATCAGGCCCCAGCCGCCTGAAAAAACCCTGAAAACAAACGGGTAGCTTCGTTTTCCGAGGCCGCCCGCCATCAAAATTCATCAAAGCTTCAAACTGCAATCACCTGCCTGTCATGTGGCACCCCTATCGCCTCAGTCCTGTCTTCAACAGGCATTGAGGGGTCTCCACCATGAAGCATATTCTTTTCGCACCTTTCGCCGTTCTTGCGCTCGCAACCGCATCCCATGCAGAGCAGGAGTTTCCGGCAAAGCTGGTCTCGCACGCCATTCTGCCCGCCAACACCATCATCGCAGCACCTGCCGATGCGCCGGAATACCTCAAGACATCCGCCAAGTTCACGACGGCCGACCGCAAGCGCGCCGAGGGTCTCGGCACCGTGCCCGGCAAGGATGGCGTTCGCCCGACCGGCCTCTCCATGCCGTTCAACGGCCAGGCCATGCAGGGCTTTTCCGGCATCAAGGCCATGGAGGACGGCAGCTTCTGGAGCCTTTCCGATAATGGTTTCGGCTCGAAGCTCAACTCCAGCGACGCCATGCTGATGCTCCACCACATCAAATTCGACTGGGATGCCGGCAAGGTCAACGCGCTGGAGACGGTGTTCCTTTCCGACCCGGACAAGAAAGCTCCCTTCCCCATCGTCATGGAAGGTTCGACCAAACGTTACCTGACGGGCGCCGACTTCGACGTCGAATCCATTCAGCCCGTTGCCGACGGCTTCTGGGTGGGCGAAGAGTTCGGTCCCTACATCCTGAAATTCACCCGCGACGGCAAGCTGACCGACGTCATCGCAACCAAGGCCGGCGATATCGAGGTGAAGTCCCCGGATCATCCGACCCTGGCACTGCCCGGCAACCCCACGCAGAAAATGCCCGCTTTCAACCTAAAACGATCAGGTGGTTATGAAGGCATGGCGCTCTCCAAGGACGGCTCGAAGCTTTACGGCCTTCTCGAAGGCCCGCTCTACACCGCCGACGGTCAGGTCGAAAAGACCGAAGACGGCTCAACCGCCCTTCGCATCATCGAACTCGATACCGCCAAGAAGGAATGGACAGGCCGCACCTGGCTCTACCCGCTGGCGCAAGGTGGTGAAGCCATCGGCGATTTCAACATGCTGGACGAGAGCACCGCGCTGGTCATCGAGCGTGACAATGGCGCCGGCACCGCTGACAAGGCCTGCGCCGACCCGAAGAAGCCGGACGTAAACTGCTTTGCCGTACCTTCCAAGGTCAAGCGCATCTACAAGATCGAATTCAACGACGCCAATGCCGGCAAGGCGGCGCGCAAGATCGGCTATATCGATCTGCTGAAGATCTCCGATCCTGATAACAGGAAGCGTCAGGGCGGCGGCAACGGTTTCTACGACATGCCGTTCGTGACCATCGAGAATGTCGACCGTGTCGACGCCACCCATATCATCGTCGGCAACGACAACAACCTGCCCTTCTCGGCCGGCCGTGCGCTGGACAAGGCTGACGACAACGAGTTCGTCCTGCTGGAAGTCAAGGACCTTCTCGACGCGAAGTGAGGAAAGGAGTGCCGGAATTCGTTCCGGCACCGTCAGCGCATCGGCGCAAGCTCAACTGAACGGAGCGTTCCTGCGGCCTGAAAAAGGAAGCGAGGCGCTCCGTTACTGTACCGACCCAACCTGACCCGGAACCCGGTTCCGAAACAGGAAAGACCCGTCATGCAGGACAATGCCGAACGACTGTATTACGCCCTGAGGAAAAGCTGGTCACTCGAAACCAGCAGCCTGTGGTCGAGAGAAAACCCAGCCAGGGGACAAGGCGGCGTTACAGCTCTTGTGGTGCAGGATATTTTCGGTGGCGACCTCGCCAAAACCGTCGTTAGCGGCGCCGACCATTTCTACAATATCGTCAACGGCACCCGCTGGGATTTCACCTTCACCCAGTTCGATATTCCGGTCGGTTACGAGGACAGGCCCGCCACCCGCACGGAGGCGATGGCAAGGGCCACGCCCCTGCAATATGCCTATCTCAGCGCCTGTATCAGGAAGGCGCTGGGGCACTGCTGACCCGTTTGCCCATGCGCGCCAGTCGATTGTGGTTTTGCCCCACCGAATCCGGCATGGCGATCAGCTATTGAGTGTAGTTTCAACACTGCGATCTAGTCTTTCCCGCAAAGCCGACACAATCCATGCGATAGTATCGGTGAGCGAAATGGCGCACCGATAGGAGAGAGGTTCGATGAGTGAGAGTTGCCCGGTTCTGACACCGGCTGAGCAGCAAGTTCAGGATATATTGGAACGGACGGAAGCGGCGATGATGGCCACCATTCACGCAGCGCTTGAGCGCGCCAGCAAACAGGCCGCCGAGGAACTCCAGGCCGTTGGCTCGGAAATACAGCCCCCGCCACATGACTATTTCGCCGCCGTCGCTCACCAGCAGCTTTTCCTGCTGTTATGCGGGGCCGACCCGGACACATTCGAGGGCGGAGACCCCGAAATCGCAGGTCATATCATTCGGAACGCTCAAAACATATCCGACCACTACTGGCAGAAGAAAAATGCCGCAGCGGATGTTTCGGGCAACTGACAGACTCTGCGTGAAGGCAAGATTTCGCTCCACGCGATGCAACACGCACAATCTGCATTTTTAGAGGGAATGGCCGGCCCGACCGGCTCCCTCGGCCTTTCCCACGTCACATGTCCTTCATCATCCCCGGTTAAGCAGGCCAAAATCCGGAGACTGGAATGGACTCGACCGCACAACTCAATCGCCCCAAGCTCGCAGAGACCATTATCCATTCGACAGCAAGCATAAGAGATTCAAGCCTCGGCGAATGCTGCGAAATTCTGGCGGATACATCCCTGCACAATGTCGAACTCGGGAACTACTCCTATCTTGGACACCGCTGCATGGTCGGTGATGCGACAATCGGAAAGTTCTGCGCCATCGCCGCAGAGGTCAGGATAGGCGCACCGAACCATCCGATGGACCGACCGTCCATGCATCGTTTCAGCTATTGCCCGGAATATTACTCTGCGGATGCTGTGCGCGACGACGCCTTCTTCGATCAGCGCAAGGCGGAACGTGCCATCATCGGTCACGACGTCTGGATCGGCCACGGGGTCATTGTCTTGCCAGGTGTAAAGGTTGGAGACGGTGCAGTGCTCGCGGCCGGCGCGGTCGTCACCAAAGACGTGCCGCCCTATACAATCGTCGGAGGCGTCCCCGCGAAGATCATTCGCGAGCGATTTTCGCGAACCGTCGCGGAGAAGCTGGCCTCTATCGCCTGGTGGAACTGGCCATTCGAGACGATCATGGCACGGCTTGCCGACTTTCAGTCGAGCGATATCGAAGCCTTTTGCGAGCGTTGGTACTGACACAATTCGTGCCCCAACGGCGAAAACGTCTGTTTGTTATTCGAAGAAAAATGCCAGCCGGCCGTCAGCCTCGCCACGGTGAGACAGAGTTGCAAAATCATGCAACCGACTTTTTCATATCGATGAGGATTTCACCTTCTCTTGACGGATGCGGGCGACGCCCGCACTCCTCAAAGCCGCAATCGCTGTAAAGCGCTATGTTCCTCGTCATCCGCATATTCGTGTAAAGGCGCAATTCGCCAATCCCACATTCCAAAGCGTGTAGCTCCGCGGAACGGAGAAGTGATTTCCCGATGCCTCTTCCCTGAAAGATGGGACTAACGGCTATGCTGTAAATCATGAGATATCGGTGATGGCTTTCGAGAACCACCAATCCAGACGTTTCGCCATCGGTTACGCTAAACCACACTTGTTCCGCAGAAATGCGCGGCAGGTAATCTTCAAAAGCGGGTTTGGGCGCAGCGCCCACGATTTGTAGATATGCTGGAATATAGGCCGCAGCACTGATCTCTTTCACGATCAGCGCTTCGTGCGGCAACGCCAGTCTAAATCGTGTCTCGGTCAACTGATCCCCTTAAGCCAGCTCCCATGTTGACCAGCATTCTATGCTACGTAATGCGCGCGACCATTTACTCGAACACAAACGCCAACCGCTTGCCCGTCAGTTTCGCCAGTTGCTGCAGGCGTCCGTCCAGACGCTCGCCGGCAAAATCGCAATAGGCGTGTGGTACGACGAATTCCAGATCCAGATCCGGAGTGGTGGATTTGCGGAATTTCAGGTGATCAACGACACCGGGCATGGAGGCTGAGAAGAGGTAAACGACGCGCAGCAGGCCGCCGAGCAACTTGCCGAGTTCCAGCAGGCGGTCACCCGCCATGGCGGCGAGCGGCTGTGTGGTGCCGTTGTCGTTCAACCCTTCGAAGCGGTAATAATTAGCAAGAGCGATATAAGCGCGGCCCGGATGGGTGATCGCCACGAAGGAGGAGTGGGCGATGATGTTGAGCGCCTGCAGGCCGCGATAGTCCGGATGTGCACGCCAGCTGATATCGGCCAGAAGGCAGGCCGCCTGCCGGTAACGGCTTTCCTCTTCCGTCTCCTCGATGCCGAAGACCGGAAAGGTGCGGCCGCTCCAGTCGGCCAGTTCGCGCGCATGTTCGGGCGAACGGGCACGCAGAATGGCAAGCTCGTCGGCCGTGACCAGCAGCGGGTCGGTATCCCGCTCCGCTTCCGTCAGTAGCGAGTAAAGATAACCTTCGCGCACGCCCTGCGCCGAGAAGGCGATCGTTGCCGGCTTCATCGCCTTTAGAACTTCACGCATGGCGATGGCGCCAAACGGCAGAAGCGAACGGCGGTTCTTGGAGACCGCCTGCCAGGCCGGGTCCTTGCTGTCCCTGGAGACGATGACTTCTTCCAGAAAATTCAGCATTTCCGCCAGCGGCAATTCATATCCCTGCATCATGTGCAGCGGATAACCCGTGATCTCCATGTGCAGCTTGGCAATGTTTCGCCACGTGCCGCCCACGGCATAAAAGGTACGCCCCTCGCCGGCCGCCAGCAGCTTTGTGAAGGATTTGACGTGCTTGCGGGCAATGGTCGTCGCCTTCTCCAGCGAGCCATCCGATTGCTCCGACAACCGAAGGCCGCCGAGCGGCAGGGTGATGCCCTCGCCGCAGTTCTTGCCCTTGATGTCGATGAGTTCCAGCGAACCGCCGCCCAGGTCGCCTGCAATGCCATCCGGGTCGTGGAAACCGCTGATCACGCCATAGGCGGAATAAAGCGCTTCCTTTTCGCCGGACAGCACCTCGATCTCGCAACCAAGTATGGCTTCGGCTTCACGGATGAAATCCGGGCCGTTTTCCGCTTCACGCGCTGCCGCTGTCGCCAGTACGTAGAGTTGCTGCGCCTGCGCCTGTTCGGAAAGCGCATGGAAGCGACGCAGTGCCATCAAAGCCCGGCTAACGCCTTCCTCATGCATCCGGCCCGTGAGGGCCAGTCCCTTGCCGAGACCGCAAAGGACCTTTTCGTTGAACAGCACGGCGGGCGCGCGGGAAAGACCTTCATATACGACGAGACGAACGGAGTTCGAACCAATATCTATGACGGAAACGGGGGCAAGGCCGGTCAGCCGCCCCTGTGCTTCTGATCGAGTCATTCAGCCTGTTTCTTGCGGGAAGAAATCAACCCGGCAATCAATTTGGGCGCACTTGATTTCAGGGCTTCACCACGTCCGGAAAGGCTGGGATTGGTCATGAAATAGTGCTGCGCGTTGAACGGTTCTTCGCCTTTACGCACCTCGATGCGCCTCGACGTTCCGTCCGCAAGTATCTCGTAGCTCTGCTGGTTGTCAATGAGATTGCCCAGCATAATCTGTGAAAGAACCTGCTCGTGCACGGTAGGGTTGGTGAGCGGCACCAGCGTTTCAACGCGGCGATCAAGGTTGCGCGGCATCATGTCGGCAGAGCCGATATAGACCAGCGCCTTGTCGGACGGCAGGCCGAAACCATTGCCGAAGCAGAAGATTCGGCTGTGCTCGAGGAAGCGGCCGACAATCGACTTGACGCGGATATTGTCCGACAGACCCGCAACCTGTGGGCGCAGGCAGCAAATGCCGCGCACGACGAGATCAATCTCCACGCCGGCCGCACTGGCGCGGTAAAGCGTATCGATAATCTCGGGATCGACCAGCGAGTTCATCTTCATCCAGATCGCCGCCGGCGCACCGCGCTTGGCGTGCTCGATCTCTTCGTTGATGTGCTTCACGATGCGCGCACGCAGCGTATAGGGCGAAATGGCGAGCTTCATGCCCTCTTCCGGTTCGCCGTAACCCGTGATGAAGTTGAAGATATTCGCCATGTCGTGGGCGATCTTCGGGTTGCAGGTGAAGAAGGACAGGTCGGTATAGATCTTGGCCGTGATAGGGTGGTAGTTGCCGGTACCGAGGTGGCAATAGGTTCTGAGCTTGCCGTCCTCGCGGCGCACCACCATAGACATCTTGGCATGCGTCTTGAGTTCGATGAAGCCGAACACCACCTGCACGCCGGCCCGCTCCAGATCGCGCGCCCAGCGGATGTTCGCCTCTTCGTCAAAACGCGCCTTCAATTCGACCAGCGCGGTCACGGATTTGCCGGCTTCCGCCGCGTCGATCAGCGCGCGAACGATCGGGCTGTCGTTGGAGGTGCGGTAAAGCGTCTGCTTGATGGCGAGCACTTCGGGGTCGCGCGCAGCCTGCAACAGGAACTGCACAACCACGTCGAAGCTTTCATAGGGGTGGTGAACCACCATGTCTTTTTCGCGGATGGCGGCAAGGCAATCGCCGGCATGTTCACGCACGCGCTCGGGGAAACGGGCGTTGTAAGGCTCGAACTTCAGGTCGTCGCGCGGTGCGCGCACGATTTCCGAGATGGTGTTGAGCGCGAGCAAGCCGGGCAGAACGGCAACGCGATTATCAGGCACGCCAAGCTCGTGCACCACGAACTGGCGGAGCGACTGCGGCATTTCGCTGTCGGTCTCGATGCGGATAACCGAACCGCGGCGGCGGCGCTTCAGCGCGCTTTCGAAGAAGCGGACCAGATCTTCCGCCTCTTCCTCCACCTCGATATCGCTGTCACGGATGATGCGGAACGTGCCGAATCCCCGGACGGTATAGCCCGGATAAAGACGGTGAATGAACAGGCCGACTACATCTTCAAGCGTTATGTAGCGGATAGCGTTTTTCTCATCCGGTAAACGAACGAAGCGGTCGAGCGCCGTCGGGAGACGCAACAGCGCTGTCATCGGCTCGCGGCCGTTGACGCTGTCGAGCTGCAGGCCCATCGAAAAACCAAGGTTCGGAATGAAGGGGAACGGGTGCGCAGGGTCGATGGACAGCGGCGTCAGCACCGGGAAAATACGTTCCTCGAACTCAGTGCCCAGCCAGGTACGATCCGCTTCGGAAAGTGCGGCAGGCCGCACGATGAAGATTTCTTCCTTGGCGAGATATTGCTGCAGAACCGCAAGCGAAGCCTGCTGCTCCATTTGAAGATTGTCGATTTCCTTCAGAATATCTTCCAGCTGCTCGGCCGGTGTCTTGCCGTCAGGTGTCTTGACCGTAATCTTCTGGCGCACCTGGCCTTCGAGGCCGGCGACGCGGACCATGAAGAATTCATCGAGGTTGGCGGCGGAGATGGACAGAAAACGCAGCCGCTCCAACAGCGGATGATCCGTGTTCAGCGTTTCTTCCAGAACACGGCGATTGAACTGGAGCCAGGAGAATTCGCGGTTGATGAAGCGCGCGGGGCTGTCCCAGAGGTTCTCGCCCTCGGTCATCGGCTGAACCTTGTTGAAGTCGTCCTGCACAATAGCGTCCATGTCCTGTACCATCCCCTGACTTTCCGTCCCGTGATCCTGCTGCATCCCGCGATCGTCCCTCTTGCCCGTATAACAGTTTGACGACGGAACTGTGACAGTCAATCGACCTCCAGCCCGCTACCCCTTGTCCCTTCGCCCATCGCGTTAAGGACTTCCGCCGCCAAGGGACGGGTTATCCTTGTTCCACGCGAGAGCGCCAGCCTGTCGATACGGTCCACAATCGTCTGCGCCGTATCGAGTGAACGCTCCATTCTGTTGACGATGTAGCCTATGAGTTTGTCATCCATATAAAGCTGCCGGTCGGCGAAGAGTTTCACCAGAACCTGTGCCAGAAGACCCTCGTCGGGCTCGCCTGTCTCCACCACAGTCACGGCTTTCAGGCGTGAGCGCAGGTCCGGCAAGGTCACCGGCCATGCGGCCGGCCATTGCCGGCTGGTCATCAAAAGCGTGGTGCCGTGCTGGCGCACGCTGTTGATGACATGGAAAAGTTCGGTGTCGTCAAAACCGCGGCGATCGGCATCCTCGAACAGAACCGCTCCGGTTTCGGCAAGACGCGCAGCGCCAACACCGGCTTGCGGGTGGATATCCTGCGCGCTGCTGATATTTTTCCAGATATTGGCGAGATGCGATTTTCCCGAACCCGGAGGCCCGGCCAGCACCACTACGGGCGAAGGCCAGTTCGGCCATTCATCCACAAGGCTGACGGCAGCCTTGAGCGAGTCGGACACGAGAAGATCGTCCCTTCCGGAAGCGGACTGGTGCGAGAATGCGAGCGGCAGCTGCTCGGCCTTCGACCGGGCGTTGTCGTTTTTGATTTGGTCAGTCATCGTTAGCCCTGAGAGTCAACCTTGCCGGAGGACGTTTCCTGTTCTTCCCAGGGAAGGTTGGCGGCGTGCCCATGGTAAAGATCGCTTTCAAGATATCGCGACAATGCAAAGCGGACAAGCACGCCAACGGCTGCCGCCGCCGGCACGGCGACCAGAAGGCCGACGAAACCGAAAAGCGCACCGAAGGCGAACAATGCGAACATCAACCATACCGGATGCAGGCCGACGCTGCTGCCGACGAGCTTCGGCTGCAGGATGTTGCCTTCGATGAACTGGCCGGAAAAGAACACGGCAAGTGTCAGAAATACATAGATATAATCAGGCCAGAACTGCACGATGGCGACGCCGACGGCAAGGATGAGGCCGACCATCGAACCAATATAGGGAATGAAGCTGATAAGGCCGGAGAAAAGGCCGATCAGCAGGCCGAAATTCAGGCCCACCAAAGACAGGCCGACAGCGTAATAAACGCCGAGGATGAGGCAGAGCGACCCCTGCCCGCGCACGAAGCCGGCAATCGTCCTGTCCATGTCGCGGGCGATCTGGCGGACCGTATGCACGTAGTCGCGCGGTATCCAGCTATCGACCTTGTCGATCATCCGGTCCCAGTCAAGCAGCAGGTAGAAGGCGACGACGGGTGTGACGACCAGCAGCGACATGACATCGACCAGCGATTTGCCGGAATTCCAGATCTGCGTCAGCAGGGTGCCGATGAAGCCCGCGCCTTCGGTCAGCAGCTTGGAAAAATTCTCCTTCACTGCATTGATCTGGTTGCTCACCCAGTCAGGCAGCAGATTGGCGTCCGCACCGGCGATCAACTGCTGCAGGGACGAGATATATTGCGGGATGCGCGTGATGAATTCGGATGCCTGGGCGGCAATCAGCGGAATGATGATAATGAGCGACAGCGCGAAAATCAGCACGAAGGTGACGAGGATAACGACGGTGGCCATCAACCGGCTCAGGCCTCGGCGCTCCAGCCAGTCGGCAACCGGATCGAGAAAATAGGCAAGTGCCATGCCCGCCACGAAAGGCAGGAGGATGGAGCTGAAGACCATCAGGAAAAAGATAAAGACGGCAAGCACGCCTATCCAGAAAAAAACCTGCCGGCGCAGGCTCGTACCGCTCACATGGGGTTGCATCCGTTCATCCTCTTGTCGCCGTGCCGTCATTGCCCATGATGGAGATAGGATGCGCATATGCACATGGTCAAGGCCGGTGGACCGGTAGCGATAGACACGGCGGTTACCAGGTCTGTGCAACGACGACGGGTTTTCAAGTCTGCGCTGCGCATATCGCCGTCGAGAGGCCCGAGGCACACAAAACGTCAAACCGTCGCAAAGCCGTTAAAAACCGGAGCTTTTGCCACTCAAACCCTTGCATCAGGCCCCGTCCCGTGCGAATGGCGACGCCAAAGGAACCAGCGGAGACGAGAGCGATGAGCCAGTCGGGCAAGAACGGTCTTACCTATAGTGACGCAGGTGTGGATATCGACGCCGGCAACCTGATGGTCGAAAAGATCAAACCGGCGGTGCGCTCGACGCGGCGTCCCGGCGCGGATGGCGAAATCGGCGGCTTCGGCGGCCTGTTCGATCTGAAGGCCGCAGGCTTTAACGATCCGGTTCTGGTGGCCGCCAATGACGGCGTCGGCACCAAGTTGAAGATCGCCATCGACGCGAATTTCCATGACACCGTCGGCATCGATCTCGTTGCCATGTGCGTCAACGATCTCGTCGTGCAGGGCGCAGAACCACTGTTCTTCCTCGACTATTTCGCGACCGGCAAGCTCGACCCGGATCAGGGCGCTGCCATCGTTTCCGGCATTGCTGCCGGCTGCCGCGAATCCGGCTGTGCGCTGATCGGTGGTGAAACCGCTGAAATGCCCGGTATGTATTCCGATGGCGACTACGATCTCGCGGGCTTTGCCGTGGGTGCTGCCGAACGTGGCCAGCTTCTGCCCGCCGGCGATATTTCCGAAGGCGACGTCATTCTCGGGCTTTCGTCCTCCGGCGTTCATTCCAACGGTTTTTCGCTGGTGCGCAAGATCGTTTCGATCTCCGGCCTTGACTGGGACGCCCCGGCACCCTTCGCAGATGGCAAGAAGCTTGGCGAAGCGCTGCTGACGCCGACGCGCATCTATGTAAAGCCGCTTTTGAAGGCAATTCGCGAGACCGGCGCGCTGAAGGCGCTGGCGCATATTACCGGCGGCGGCTTCCCGGAAAATATTCCGCGCGTTCTGCCCAAGCATCTCGCCGCCGAGATCGATCTCGACGCGATCGAGGTTCCGGCTGTGTTCTCGTGGCTTGCAAAAACCGGTGGCGTTGAAGCCAAAGAAATGCTGCGCACGTTCAACTGTGGTGTCGGCATGATCGTGGTCGTTTCGGCTGAAAATGCCGCCAAGGTCACCGATGCTCTGACGGCGGAAGGCGAGACCGTGTTCCCGCTCGGCCGCATGGTCGCCCGCGAAGAGGGTGCGCACGGCACGATCTACAAGGGCGCCCTCAGCCTATGATGAGCGCCGCCTCTCGATCTGGCCGCGCACGTGTCGTCGTTTTCATTTCCGGCAGCGGCTCCAACATGGTGTCGCTTGCCAAGGCCTGTCAGGAGACGGATTTTCCGGCTGAGATCGCCTGTGTAATTTCGGACAAGGCGTCGGCAGGCGGGCTGGAAAAGGCACAGGCGTTCGGTATTCCCACGCTCGTTTTCGAGCGCAAGACCTATGCCAGCAAAGCCGAGCATGAGGGCGCCATTCTGGCCGCACTTGGCGAGATTGCGCCTGATATCATCTGTCTTGCCGGTTACATGCGGCTGATCTCAGGGGATTTCATCGCCCCCTACGAAGGCCGCATTATCAATATCCACCCTTCCCTGCTTCCGCTTTTCCCCGGCCTGCACACCCACCAGCGCGCCATCGACAGCGGCATGAAGATTTCCGGCTGCACCGTACATTTTGTAACCGAAGGCATGGACGAAGGCCCGACGATCGCGCAGGGCGCGGTGCCGGTTCTTTCCGACGACACGGCCGAGACGCTGGCAGCGCGGATACTCACCGTCGAACACCAGCTTTATCCACTTGCCCTGAAGCAGCTTGCGGAAGGCAACGTGCGGATGGAAGGTGGCAAAACTGTCTCCAGCAGCGACGCAAGTAAATCCGAGTATCCCAGCCTGATTTCTGTTTACTGATAAATATTTCACTAAAGTACAAAGATACTTAAAGTGGTATTTCCTCTAAAATAAACCGAACGTTTACCATAATCACCTCTAATGCCCGCAACGGCCCCGCATTTTGGAGCCCTCCGGTCATTCAGGAGCGATTATGCTATTTTCGAGGTTTTCCCTGCCGCTTTCGGCCGTTTTACTGGTGGGCACGAGCCTGCCGCTCGCCGCCGAGCAAAGCGGCATCACCGCTTCGCTCGATGCCGGTGTTCTAAACATCAAGGCCACCGAGACCTTTTACAACGGAAGCCACAAAAACAGTCAACTCGACTGGAAAACAACAAATGCCATGGCGTTACGCGGATCGCTTGGACTTGAGCTGTCGCCCGAGTGGCGCATAAAAACGGAAGGTCGAATCGGCTTTGCTGGCGATGGCTATATGACCGACTACGATTGGCTGCCTCCCTATTACAGGGATACATCGAAAACTGGATGGAGCGACCGCTCACAGCACGGCGACACTCGCCTCGACCACTACCTGACCGGAAGCATCGAACTCAACAGAACACTGCTGGAAGACCCGCTGCAGCACCTCAGTGCCGGTATCGGCTTTCGCTATACCGACGTGCAGTGGTCCGCCTATGGCGGTGACTACATCTACAGTTGGAGAGGATTTCGCAATAATGTCGGTGAGTTCAACAATAGCGAAAAAGCCATCACCTACCGGCAGCAAATCCCCGTATTTTACGGCAATGTGACCGGTGGGCGCAAATTCGGGAACTGGTCGCTGAATGCCGGCCTCGAAGGCGGCGCAATGATCTATGCGAAAGCCACGGACGATCACTGGATGCGTTCGATCCGCTTCACCGACAAATTCCATGTTGGCGGCATGTTCGGAGCAAAAGCGGGCATCGCCTATGCCCTGACTGAGAATGCCTCCCTCTACCTGGATGGCGCATACGAATATACGAGCTTCGGTCGCGGTGACAAAACCCTCACACCGACTGGCGGAACTACCGGCCTGTTTTATAAAGATACGGCGGGCGGCGATATGCAGTCGCTTTTCGTTGGGGCCGGCGTAAAGGGCAGATTCTGAGTTGAAGGCTTCCGGTTGAGGCGGGAGAAGATGTTATTATCGCACGCAGAACGAAGCTGTGGCATGCCTCGTAAAAGCGAGCGATCCTCAATCTCGTCGACACCTCATCTCTGCGATGCGGACAGAACGGTCGCAACGAAAAAAGACAACTCCGGATGAGGTCAAGGCGTGGAAAGAAGAAGGCCGCAAGTAATGGCCTTTGTCGTGGACGCCTCGGTAGTCGCGGCTTGGTTCCTGTCTGACGAGGACGGCACAATCGCCGATCACGTCTCCATCATCCGCCTGGCACGAAACATGCGCTTCCCGCCTATGATGCTACCTACCTCTCGCTTGCGATTTCGCACAATGTGCCTTTAGCAACACATGACAGGAAGCTTGCGGCTGCGGCAAAGCTGGAAAACGTTGCGTTCGCTTAAGGTTGCGTAGAGCCGCGCGATTCAACATCGCCCACTGCAACAGAATAATCGTCTTGGAATCGGTGATTTCGCCGGACGCGATCATCGCGAAGGCTTCGTCGAGGCCGTAGGTCAGAACCTCCAGATCCTCGCCTTCGGTTTCCAGACCGCCACCGCTGCCGGCCTGCACGTCGAGATCGATGCGGGCAACGAAGAGGCTGACTTTTTCGGTGAGCGTTCCCGGGCTGGCATACATGTCGAACAGGTATTCGACCTTTTCCACCGCGTAGCCAGATTCTTCCATGGCCTCGCGGCGAATGGCGTCGGCGGCGTTGTCGTCATCGAGGAGCCCCGCTGGCACTTCGATCATGAAGCTTGGATCGCCGTTCACGAAGACGGCAGGGCGGAACTGGCGCACCATCACCACGCTGTCGCGTTTGGCATCGTATAGAAGGATGGCGGCGGCGCTGCCGTGATCGTGGACTTCCCTGATGATGCGGATTGTCTTGCCATCCGGCATGCGCTGGTCGAAAATGAGCTTCTGCATATGCACGAAGCCCTTCCACACCGTTTCCTTTTCCACCAGCCGGACTCTGCCGGAATCAGTGTCGGCCGGAACGTTTTTCGCTTGCGTCTGTGTCACCGGATATTCCCTTGCCTGTCGCGGAAGTGTTCAGCTTGGCCCTGTTGCGGTGCAATATCAAGCCTTTCAGGCTTCCTCGTAGCGGTGGAGCCACACCTTATTGTCGTGGAAAGCCGCGCCGCCATAGGGGGCGACGGCATCGGCGCCCGTCAGAACATTGATACCCTCGCCGTCCAGATGCGCCTTGTTGGGCCACAACCCTTCGGCAACCAGAACGCCGGGCCTCGCACCCTCCACGATTTTCGCGTGAAGACGCACTTCGCCGCGGCCATTGCCGATACGCACGATGTCGCCATCGGCTATACCGTTGCGGGTGGCGTCCTCGGAACAGATCATCACTTCCGGACGGCCTTCCTTCTGCACGGAGGTTTTCGTTTCCGCGAAGGTGGAGTTGAGGAAGTTGCGCGCTGGCGATGTCGCCAGTCGGAAAGGATGCTCTCCGTCGGCGGTTTCGATGACATCTACCTGATCCGGGAATTTCGGAAATTGCGCAACCGGCCCCATCACGCCGATGTTTTTCGGCGGTTTGTTTGGAGACGGCCCTGTCGCCCATTCGGGGCTGAAACGGAATTTTCCGTCACCATAACCAAAGCCCTCGAGATAATGCGCCACCTCGAAAGAGGGCTGCGCATCGATCCATTTTTCTTCCGCCAACGTATCGAAATCGCCCCAGCCGCTGACTTTCAGCATATGATCGACATGGTCGCGGGCTGAAAGACCGAAGCCCGGCATATGGTCAATACCAAGACGTTTCGCCAGTTCTTCAATGACGAAGAGATTGGTGCGCACGGTTTCCGGCGGCTCCACAAGCTTGGGGCCAAGCAGAATGTGGTTCTGGCCACCGGCGCGGTAGATGTCGTCATGTTCAAGGAACATGGTGGCCGGCAGCACGATATCGGCCAACTCGGCCGTCTCCGTCATGAATTGCTCATGCACGGCAACAAAAAGATCGTCGCGCAGGAAACCCTGTTTCACCAGCCGCTGCTCGGGTGCGACATTGACGGGGTTGGTGTTCTGGATGAGCAGCGCCGTCACCGGGCCACCATGTCGCAGCGCTTCCGCATCCCCCGTCAGCACGCGGCCGATCTGCGACTGGTCGAGCTGGCGCACGTTGGGGTCGGCATAGGCTGTGCCCATCAGTTCCGCCTTGTTGAGCCGGAAGATATCGCCGTTATTGTGGAAGGCGCCGCCGCCTTCATATTGCCAGGTGCCAAGAACGGTGGCGATAGAAAGAGCCGCGTGCATGGCGACCGCGCCGTTGCGTTGGCGGGCGAAACCATAACCGAGCCGGAAGAACGTCTTTTTCGTCGTGCCCACGAGCCTTGCGAAATCCTCGATTTCCTCCACGGAAAGACCGGTGATTTCGGACGCCCATTGCGGCGTCTTCGATTTCAGATGCTCTTCAAGTCCCACCGGATCGTCAGCGAAGCGCGCCATGTAATCGCGGTCGGCATAACCATCGCGGAAGGCAATGTGCATGATGGCGCAGGCGAGCGCCGCATCGGTGCCGGGACGCAGAACGATCCGCATATCGGCCTGTTTCATGGTCGGATTGTCATAGATATCGACGACGACGATCTTCGCGCCACGTTCCTTGCGGGCTTTTACCGCATGGGTCATGACGTTGACCTGCGTGGCGACAGCATTCGTGCCCCAGATGACAACGACATCGGCCTTGCCGATTTCGCGCGGATCGGGCCCGCGCAGCGCGCCTGTACCCATCACATAACCCGTCCAGGCCATGTTGGTGCAGATCGATCCGAAAAAGCCGGAATATTTCTTGGCGTGACGCAGGCGCTCGATGGAATCGCGCTGAACCTGTCCCATGGTTCCGGCATAGAAATAAGGCCAGATGGCTTCGGCGCCGTGCTTTGCCTCGGCTTTGACGAAGGCGTCGGCAACCTCGTCCAATGCCGCTTCCCAGGATATCTCCTGCCAGTCGCCGGCACCCTTCGCACCGTTGCGGCGCTTCGGGGTCAAAAGACGGCCGGGATGATAGATACGCTCGGAGTAACGCGCCACCTTGGCGCAGATGACACCGGCAGTGTATGTATTGGCATTGGCGCCGCGCACGCGGCCGATGCGGCCATCGGCATTGATGTCCACTTCCAGCGCGCAGGCGCTCGGACAGTCGTGCGGACAGACCGTGTGGCCGATGCGCGTGGCACTTTCGGCTTTCGGGGTGGCGTTTTTAGCGGAAATCGGGGTCGCAAGGTTCATGTCTTTTCTATATTGCATCAGCGACGCGGCAAAAAGGCCGAAGTGACGTCCATCAAGAATATTCATCATCCCCATCGGGAAGCGAGACACATCCCATGAACTATCGCCACATCTACCACGCCGGCAATTTCGCGGATGTTCTCAAACACGCCGTTCTCGCCCGTCTCGTCCGTTACCTGCAGAACAAGGACAAGGCGTTTCGGGTGCTGGATACTCATGCCGGCATCGGCCTCTACGACCTGTCGTCGGAAGAGGCGCAGAAGACAGGCGAATGGCAGACCGGCATCGGCAAGCTGATGGGCGCCGATCTGCCGGCCCCTGTCGCTGAATTGCTGGAACCCTATCTTTCCACCGTCAGGGAACTCAACCCCGAAGGCGGCATGCAGTTCTACCCCGGCTCGCCGAAGCTCGCGCGCATGCTGTTCCGCCCGCAGGATAGGCTTTCGGCCATGGAACTGCACCCGGACGACGCACGCGCGCTGGCGCGTCTGTTCGAGGGAGATTATCAGGTTCGGGTGACGGAGCTCGATGGCTGGCTGTCGCTTGGCGCGCATCTGCCGCCAAAGGAAAAACGCGGCCTCATCCTCGTTGATCCGCCCTTCGAGCTTGAAAATGAATATCAGCGGCTGGCGGATGGGTTGAACAAGGCATATCGGCGTTTCTCCACCGGCACCTATTGCCTGTGGTATCCGCTCAAAAAAGGCGCACCGATCAAGGATTTCCACGAGCGGCTGCAATCCTTCGACATTCCGAAGATGCTGTGCGCGGAACTTTCCGTGAAAAGCGACCGGCTGGAAGGCTTGAGCGGCTCCGGCCTCATCGTCGTCAACCCGCCCTACACGCTGAAGGACGAGCTGCACACGCTGCTGCCATTCCTGAAGACGGTGATGGCGCAGGACAGATACGCCTCGCACCGCGCCTTCTGGCTGCGCGGCGAGGAAAAGCCGGAAGAGGATTGAGGGCTTACCTCACCCCTTCCGCGCCTGTGCAAGCTGCGATCGTTCGAAGAACAGGATCACGAACAGCGCCATGATGAACGGAATGATGAGGTAGAACAGCCGGAACACCAGCAGCGCCGCAATCACGTCAGCCGGGTTCATATCAGGCAGGCCGGTGACGAACACCAGCTCCAGCACGCCAAGCCCGCCCGGCGCGTGCGAGATGAGCGCCGCGGAAAAGGAAATCAGGAAAATCCCGAGAATGATCATGAAACCGGGATTTCCGGCTTCCGGCAGCGCGAAATAGATGATGCCTGCGGCTCCGATCAGTTCGATCGGACCGATGACAAGCTGTTGCGCCACCAGTTTCGGCACGGGATATGGCAGAAAAAACGAACCGATTTTCAGCGGCCGCAGCTTCAAAAGACTGCCGAGCACATAAAGTGCGACGATGGCGAGCAGCAGGACGCCGGTTGTCGTTGA
This sequence comes from Rhizobium sp. TBD182, assembly GCF_001950375.1. Lineage (NCBI taxonomy): Bacteria > Pseudomonadati > Pseudomonadota > Alphaproteobacteria > Hyphomicrobiales > Rhizobiaceae > Rhizobium > Rhizobium sp. TBD182. The sequence continues at coordinate 753,731 of NZ_BDLN01000001.1, forward strand.
TGCTTCCACGGGCAGGATGCCGGTAAAGCGCTCGGTAATGTCCGGTTCATAGACCAGCACCAGACCGATGAGCATGATCGTTCCGATGATGAAGGTGAAGGAACAAAGGCCGACGAGAATGCCGACTTCGGCAGCGCTCAACCCTTTGGACGTATAGGCCCGGTATCGGACGACGGCACCGGAAAACACGGATGCCCCGACATTGTGGGAAAGCGCGTAGGTGGTGAAGGAGGTGAGCGTGATGAAGAACCAGTTTACCTTCCGGCCGAGATGCTGGAGAGCGATGCGGTCGTAACCGGCAAGGGCGGCATAGGCGACAAGCGTCGACAGGCCGGAGCACACCCAGTCCCGCGCGCGAATGGCCGTGAGGCTTTCCCATAGATCATCGAGTGAAAGACCGCGCAGCTCGTGATAGAGCAGCCAGGCCGAAAAACCGATCGTTGCCAGACCAATGACGGGCCAGATGTATTTCTTCAATGTCATGCGGTCATGCCCGCCTATTTCCCCCAGCTTCACCCCAACCCGATTTCCGCACTCCGCAGAAGATTCGTTCGACTCTATTCGTTATGCGGCGAAGCTTTCAACCTTTTTGCCCGTTTGCCTCGTTCACAAATTTATGTAAGACCGCTTTGTCGTCTGCGGGCGATACGAGGTCGTCCATTTTCCGGAGAACGTGCACGAAATGAAGCGTTATGCCGGTTTCATCGCCCTCGGTCTTCTGTCGCTTGCGGCCCTTTGGTTTTCGCGGGAAAATCCGGCCCCGACCGGTTCTGCAACCAACCGGCAGACCCAATCCCAAACGCAGCCCGCCGGCAATTCCAGGCCCGAAACATCCCAGCCGGAAATTGCCCGACGAGACACGGGCAAAAACCCTGTGCCCGCCGGAACAGGCTTCGATTTTTATGTGCTTTCGCTATCTTGGTCGCCGGCGTTCTGCGCCAGCTCCGAAGGTTCCGGCAATCGCCAGCAATGCGGCAGCGACAGGCGGTACGGTTTCGTCGTACACGGGCTCTGGCCGCAAAACGAAACCGGATACCCCGAATTCTGCACGAGCAGCGAGCCGGACCGTGTGCCCGACGCAATCGGCCGCACGATGTTCGATATCATGCCCTCCATGGGCCTGATCGGCCACCAGTGGCGCAAGCACGGCGCCTGCTCCGGCCTTTCGCAGAAGGATTATTTTTCGGCAACACGAACCGCCTTCGAGGCGGTCAAGCTGCCGGAGACGATTGCCTCGGGCGCTAAAGGCGCCACCCTTTCCGCCGACGCCATCGAAACCGCCTTCACCGACGCCAACCCCGGCATGTCGAAACGCGGCGTCTCGATCAGCTGCGACGGAAAACGCCTTGAGGAAGTCCGTATCTGCCTCAACAAGAACATGACATTCCGCGATTGCCCTGAGCTTGACCGCAAGGGCTGCCGCGTCAGCGCTACCGAAATCGTCCCCATTCGCTAATACCCACACATCAACATATGTCAGGACCCGACTATGGAACTGCTTTATTCCGTCACTTCCCCCTACTCCGCCAAGGTGCGCATGGCCGCCCGCCATCTCGGCATCGACATTACCAACGTCGCCGTCGACACCAATGCCGAGCCCGCGACGCTGGTTGACAACAATCCGCTCGGCAAAATTCCGGTCCTGCTTCTGGACGATGGCGGCTCGGTCTATGACAGCGTCGCGATCATGCACTATCTAGACCGCCTTTCGGGCGGCAAGCTCTACCCGAAAAAGAACGGCAAGCGCACCGAAGCGGAAATTCTGGAAGCGCTCTGCGACGGCATCATGGATTGCCTGCTGGCCATCGTTTACGAGCGCCGTTCCCGCCCGGAAGACAGAGTTCACCAGCCATGGATCGACAAGCAGTGGAAAAAGGCGGTGAAGGGTCTGGATCATCTCAACGCCAACCTGCCGAAAACCGGCAAGAATCTGCATGGCGGACATTTCGCCCTTGCGGCGTTGATCGGTTATCTCGATCTGCGTTTTGCAGGTGAATGGGCCGAAGGGCACGAGGCGCTGGCGCAATGGCCGGAGACATTCGGCAAGCGTTTTGAAGCCTATAAGGACATGAGGGCTGCTGCCTGACGCCAATGTGAGCGCCATGCCTGGCCTGATCGCCGGGCATGGATGCTGTAACTGACGGCAAAAACAAAAAAAGCCGGGGCGTAAACCCCGGCTTTTCTTTTACCGATCCCTGAAGGATCAGAACTTGACGCCGATACCGGCCTTGACGGAGTGGTCGTCGAAGCCGCGCGAGAACGCGCCGGAGTCCAGGCTGTAGTCCTTCTTCTGGTAGTCGCTGTAGCGATATTCCAGACGGGCAGTGATGTTGTCCGTAACCATGGCTTCAACGCCGGCACCAACGGTGTAGCCGAGGGCGGTTGCGCTGTCCTTGGAGGTCGCGTCACGTACCTTGTTGTCGGAGGCTGCGAGACCAGCCGTACCGTACAGCAGGAACGGGTTCATGTCGTAACCGACGCGGGCACGCAGCGAGCCGTTGACGCCCTGCTTGCCTTCGACGGCGTTGCCACCAACCGTACCAGCGGAACCGCGCTCGCGGCCGAGGTTAACGTCTGCTTCGGCACCGTAAACGATCTGGCCGTTCTGCATGTTGTAACCGCCGTAGATGCCGCCGCCGGCGCCCTTGGCGTCACGGCCGTCGTTGCTGGAGCTGAACCGGCCCCAATCGTAGTTGGCGGTACCACCGAGGTAAGCGCCGGTCCAGTTCTTGACCGGAGCGGGCTGGTCGTAGGCTACCGGTGCCTGCGGCACGTCGTTTACGGCGTCAGCGGCGTGAGCAGCCGAGAAACCGGCGGCTGCAATGGTCGAAGCCATAATGGTTGCTACGAAAATACGCATGTTATTCTCCTTTCAGGACCGCGCCGTACTCAAAACATTGTTTTTAGACGCGGTAAATTCGTCGGGTTAATCGCCCCTCTGAAAATTGAATTTGATGGGAGAATGCGGAGATCAAAGAGCCAAAATGTGAATTGTTTGGGGCAGACACGTGACTAGAATTAGACGTTGCCTAATTGCCACAAGGGTTTTATTAACCCTACCGGAAACTTAATTTCCAATATATCGAATTTAAACTTAGTTATATTCAAATTAAATTTAAATTACATTACCAATAAAAATCCACACAATTCTTTTACGGCCCACGGACAGCTTGCGATTTGCGATTATATCCAGCAAATAGGGCGTGTATGAGCAAATGCAGGTCCGCTGTGAAAGAAAATATACCGAAGACAGTCTTGATAACGGGTGCCGCCCGGCGGCTAGGGCGGGCGATCGCCACGGATTTGGCCTCGCATGGCTTTGCGATTGCCGTCCACGCCAATGCCTCTATGGGGCAAGCCGAGGAATTCGCTAACGAAATAAGGCAAAAAGGCGGCAAGGCCGTTGCCGTTCAGGCGGATCTGACACAATCATCGCCAACAATGGCGCTTGTCGAACAGGCATCTTCGGCGCTCGGCCCGATAGGCGTCGTCGTCAACAATGCATCCATTTTTCTGGACGATTCGGCAGAAACGCCCGATCCGGCAATCTTCGACGCGCATTTTTCCGTGCACGTGCGGGCGCCTTCCCTCATCGCTGCCGCCTTCGTTCAGCAATTGCCTCAGGATAAATCCGGACTGATCGTCAACATCATCGATCAGCGCGTACTTGCGCTTACGCCGCGTTTTTACTCCTATACGCTTTCGAAATCGGCACTTTGGACAGCCACACGGACGATGGCGCAGAGTTTTGCGCCGCGGGTGCGCGTCAACGCCATCGGGCCGGGTCCCTCCTTCAAAAGCGAAAGACAGGCGCCGGAGGACTTTCAGGCGCAGATCGACGGCCTTATATTAAAGCGCGGTCCGGAACCCGACGAGTTCGGGCGGACGATTCGCTTTCTTTTTGATACGCCGTCGATCACCGGACAAATGATCGCGCTCGATGGCGGCCAGCATCTTGGCTGGGAAACCCCTGATGTGGCGGAGATACCTGAATGAACGGAAAGAAGCTGCCTGACGGCGGTATTCTCTTCGATGAAACCGATGACGAAGACGACGATGCAAACCTTGCCGCGACAGACGCGGCCGAGGCACCGCGCGACGTTGCCGGCATGGACTGGAATGCCGGCTGGAAAAACGAATCCGGCCTGAAGGGCATGGATCTGATCGGCGAATTCGTCAAACACCTGCCGAACTCGCCGGGTGTCTACCGCATGTTCAACGAGGCGAACGACGTTCTCTACGTCGGCAAGGCGCGCTCGCTGAAGAAGCGCGTCGGGAACTATGCCCAGGGTCGCGTGCATTCCAACCGCATTGCGCAGATGGTGCGGCTGACCGCACATATGGAATTCGTCACCACCCGCACGGAAACCGAGGCGCTTCTCCTGGAAGCTAACCTCATCAAACGCTTGCGGCCGCGCTTTAACGTGCTTTTGCGCGACGACAAGTCATTTCCCTATATCCTGATCACAGCAGACAATCGTGCACCGGCGATTTTCAAGCACCGGGGTGCGCGGGCGCGCAAGGGCGACTACTTCGGACCCTTCGCCTCTGCCGGAGCCGTTGGACGCACGATCAATTCACTGCAACGCGCGTTCTTGATCCGCACCTGCACCGACAGCGTTTTCGAAACCCGCACGCGTCCCTGTCTTCTTTACCAGATCAAACGCTGTTCCGGCCCCTGCACACATGAGGTGAGCGATGAGGGGTATGCGGAACTCGTCAAGGAAGCCAAGGATTTCCTGTCCGGCAAGAGCCAGAGCGTCAAGACCGCGATTGCCCGGCAGATGAACGAGGCGGCCGAGGATCTCGACTTCGAGCGCGCCGCCGTCTATCGCGACCGGCTGGCGGCGCTCTCGCACGTCCAGAGCCATCAGGGCATCAATCCGGCCGGCATCGAGGAGGCGGATGTTTTCGCCATCCATCACGAGGGCGGCATATCCTGCATCCAGGTGTTCTTTTTCCGCACCGGCCAGAACTGGGGCAACCGCGCTTATTTCCCGAAGGCCGACCCGTCCTTGCCCGGCTCGGAAATCCTCAATGCGTTCCTGGCGCAGTTTTACGACGACAAACCGGTGCCGAAGCAGATCCTGCTTTCCGAAACCGTGGAGGAACAGGAATTGCTGGCCGCTGCTCTTGGCGAAAAAGCCGGACACAAGGTCACGATCAGCGTGCCGCAGCGCGGCGAGAAGAAGGACATCACCGACCATGTTCTTGCCAATGCCCGCGAGGCGCATGGCCGCAAGCTGGCGGAAACCTCGTCTCAGGCGCGGTTGCTGAAGGGGTTCGCGGAAACCTTCAACCTTCCCTACGTGCCGCGCCGGATCGAGATTTACGACAACTCGCACATCATGGGCACCAATGCCGTGGGCGGCATGGTGGTGGCGGGGCCGGAAGGCTTCGTGAAAAACCAGTATCGCAAGTTCAACATCAAATCGACCGACATCACTCCCGGTGACGACTTCGGCATGATGCGTGAGGTCATGACCCGCCGCTTCTCGCGCCTGTTGAAGGAAGAGGGCAAGCCCGACCGCGCGCAGACGCTGACGTCCACACCCGAGGAAGCCGCGGACATGCCCTTCCCCGCCTGGCCGGACGTTATCCTGATCGATGGTGGTCAGGGACAGATGACGGCGGTGCGTGCCATCCTCGATGAGCTCGACATTCGCGACAGCGTGATTGCCATCGGCGTCGCCAAGGGTGTGGACCGCGAGGCGGGCCGCGAGCGCTTCTTTGCGGATGGCCGCAGCGATTTTTCCCTGCCGCCGCGCGATCCCGTGCTTTACTTCATCCAGCGCATGCGCGACGAGGCCCACCGTTTTGCCATCGGCTCACACCGGGCGCGGCGCAAGAAGGAAATGGTGCGCAATCCGCTAGATGAAATTTCGGGGATCGGCCCAGGACGCAAGCGCTCGCTGCTGCAGCATTTCGGTACGGCCAAGGCGGTTTCACGCGCAGGCCTCAACGATCTGATGAATGTTACCGGCATTTCAGAAGCCGTAGCGCGGCAAATCTACAATCACTTCCATGAGAGCAGTGGCGATTGAAGGCGTACTGTCGCAACGAACTGCTAAAAAAACATAATAACGTGTTGACCCTATGCGTCAGGGGCGGCATCAAGGCAGCTTATCCAGACTGACAGGTTTCCCATGGCTTCGCGCGCATACAGCATTCCCAACCTTCTCACCTATGCCCGCATTCTGGCGGTTCCCGTCATCGTTTTGTGTTTTTACATCGAAGGAAAGCTGGAAAGCTCGGATTTTGCGCGCTGGACGGCACTCTGGCTGTTCATCGTCGCCTCGCTGACCGATTTTCTGGATGGTTATCTGGCGCGTATCTGGAATCAGACCTCCAATATCGGCCGCATGCTGGACCCGATCGCCGACAAGCTGCTGGTCGCCTCGGTGCTGCTCTTGATGGCAGCGGACGGCACCATTGCCGGCTGGTCGCTGTGGGCCGCCATCACCATTCTCTGCCGCGAAATTCTGGTCTCGGGCCTGCGTGAATATCTGGCGGCGCTGAAGGTCAGCGTTCCCGTCACCCGTATCGCGAAGTGGAAGACCACCATCCAGATGGTGGCCATCGCCTTTCTTCTTGCCGGTCCCGCGGGAGACAAGGTTCTGCCCTACACGACCGAGATGGGAATTACGCTTCTCTGGCTTGCAGCAGCGCTGACCATGTACACCGGCTACGACTACTTCAAGGCGGGTCTCAAGCACATCGTGGACGAAGAATGATGGCGCGTATCGTTTATTTCGCCTGGGTTCGCGAAAGGATCGGCACGGCGGAGGAGGAGCTGGATATCCCCTCCTCCGTTACCACGGCCGGTGAGCTGATCGCCTATCTCTCAACCCTTGGTGAAAACTACGAAGCCGCCTTCGAATTTCCGGATGTGATCCGCGTTGCGGTCAATCAGGAACATGTTGAACATGACGAGAGCATTGCCGGTGCGCGCGAGATCGGCATCTTCCCGCCCATGACGGGGGGATAACCGGATGCAGCCCACGGTCCGCGTGCAGGCACAGGATTTCGACGCTGCGGAAGAAACCCGCAGGCTGACGGAAGGCGACAAGAGCATCGGCGCGGTGGTGGCCTTCACCGGGCTTTGTCGCGATGATGGCGGCACGCTCGCGGCGCTGGAACTCGAGCATTATCCCGGCATGGCCGAAGCGGAAATGACCCGTATCGCGCAACTCGCCATCGAACGCTTCGACCTCCTCGGCCTCACCGCCATTCATCGCCATGGCAAGATCGCCACCGGCGAGAATATCGTCCTCGTCATTGCCGCTTCCCGGCACCGGCAGGCCGCTTTTGACGGTGCAAATTTCGTGATGGACTACCTCAAGACGTCCGCCCCGTTCTGGAAAAAGGAACATGGCAAGGATGGCACGAAGGGCGACTGGGTTGCCGCAAAGACGACCGACGACACGGCCAAGGACAAATGGCGGTAACGCTTTGTGTTTTCCCGCACTTCCGGACGAAAACCGGACGCCACCCCTCCTGGAAATGCTCTAGGGCGCTTCCACCCTGCTGCGCATGACGATCAGCCAGCCCACCAGAAGCGCCAGAACCGCCGCATCCCGCCAGATAACCGGGCCGTAACCGACCCATAGCGTTTCCGCGAACCCGACGGCAGCAGCCCCGAGCGCGCAGACGAGCGGGCTTGCATAACCGCCCGCTGCCGAAATCAGTACGACCTTCAGGCCGAACACCAGACCGGCACCGAAATCCATGGTGCCGTAAT
>NZ_BDLN01000001.1:761481-795773 GCF_001950375.1 Rhizobium sp. TBD182
GCGAGGACGCCGGCGATGGCGGCAAGCAGACCCGCTGCACAGTAAGACAGCAGGAACACCCTGCCTGCATTTACCCCGCACAGTGACGCGGCGAAAGCATCGTCCGACACCGCCTTCCAGCGTCTGCCAAAGCCGGAACGCTGGAGGTAGAAAGTGCCTGTGAGAACGAGCAGGCAGAAGACAGCCGTGTTCAGCATCTGCATCAACGTCAGGGTGACGGCGAAGCTTCCATCGGCCCAGAATCGCACCGGCTCCGACAAAAGCGGCGGCAGCCATAATTGTCGCGTGCCGGCGGCAAGTCTGGCACTTTCGGTGAGCGCGATCAGCACGCCAATGGCGGCGACCGTCACCGCATTGGGGGAGGCTTTCGCCAGGGGCCGCATCACCGCCCTGCCGATGAAAGCCGCCGCCCACAGACCGCCGAAAAGACCGGCCCCTGCCCCAAGCGCGAGTGTTGCAGGCAAGATCAGCCACAGCCGGTTCCAGCCAAAATCGGCAAACAGCAGACAGGTCTGACCGGCGAAAGCGAAAATCGCGCCATAGGTGACATCGGCCCGTTTCGTGACCGAAAAGGCGATGGCATAGCCGAACGCCAGAACCGCATAAAGCGAGGCTACTAGTACGGCATTCAGCAATTGTTGCAGGAAATAAGCCAATCCGTCCTCCCCATCGCATTATAACTGTTAAAATCCATTTTGATAGTTATAATGTCGCCATGACATTTCGCTGGACAGAACATCGTTTCGCAGGCGGCGCATTGGCCCTCGATGTCGCCAATAGCGTCATCCTGCGCGCGGACGCGGCAAAATCGGTCGACCGTTTTGCTGTGCCTGAGCAGATCGCCACCTTTGCCGAGGCTTCGACCCGACTCGGAGCGGAGCGCGACAGGTTTCCCGCACTCATCGCGCCCGAAGCGGACATGAGGCAGGTATTTCTCGATCTTCGCGAGGCGATCGACGATTATTTCCGCTCTTCGATGACGAGTGGCGACGATGACGACGGCCGGCTGGCCGGGCTTCTCTTCGCATGCGGCACGGCACTACGGTTGTTTCCCCTGCGAGAGAGCCTTGCCAATGCGACCGCCCATTCAGCTCTGTCGCTGCTTGCGGCGGAGACGCGGAAACGGCTGCGGATTTGCGGCAATTGCGGTTGGCTTTTCATCGACCGCAGCAAGAACAGAAGCCGCATCTGGTGCGACATGACGGTGTGCGGCAACCGGCAGAAAGCCAGCCGGCATTATCACCGCAAGAAGGAAGCGCAGGCATGAAAGGAATAACCATTCCGTTGCTGGCGATCACTACGGTGCTCGGTCTTTCCGGTTGTCAGCGGGACGAGCCGCGCGATGTCGCGAAGGTTTCCGGCCGCATGTTCGTCTTCAACTACCGTGTGGCGATTGCCACCTATCTCGTGACCTTGCAGCGCATCGCCCCCATCCGCGACGGCAGCACGTTGGAAGCGAGCTTCGAAAATCCCCGCGGCGGCACCGAGCTGACGACCAGGGAGAAGATTTTCCCGGCAGATGAAAAGATCGCCGTTCAAAGTCCGCCGGTCGAATGCGTCAAGCAGGACCGCCCCTACAAGGTCACGATCCGCATCAAAGGGCCGGAAGGCGATGTACTGCAGACGATAGAGACCACCATCCGCTCCGACACCGACCAGTCGCTCCTTCCCGCCAAACCGCTCACGATCGGCCCGCTCTACACGCCCAACCCGGACGTGTTCAAAGCGGACGGCACGACGGATATGCGTCCTGTCGAGGGGTGTCCGGCGTCGTGACGATCGTCGGAGGAGACGAAGCGAAAATTGAATCTCCCCTCATTCCTGTGCTTGTCACAGGAATCTAGCCAGCCCACGTCTTTGGGCTGGACAGACTCTTTCGCCGCGCGGACGCGCGTCGGCTGGATTCCTGTGACAAGCACAGGAATGTGGGGGGCGGATGCTCGGCACAGGAAACAATCTACCTGCAAATAATACAAAAAACGGAGCCTTTCGGCTCCGTTTCATCGAGTCTTTTCAGCGGCTTCATGCCATCGCCTGAGAGGGCGATTCAAGCCGTTGATATTTTGAATCAGCCGACGATTTCGGTTTCGGCGAACCAGTAGGCGATTTCCTGTGCGGCGGTTTCAGGAGCGTCCGAACCGTGAACAGAGTTTTCGCCGATGGAAAGCGCGAAGCTCTTGCGGATGGTGCCTTCAGCAGCCTGGGCCGGGTTGGTTGCGCCCATGATTTCGCGGTTCTTGAGGATAGCGTTTTCGCCTTCCAGAACCTGAACGATGGTCGGGCCGGAGGTCATGCCTTCAACGAGTTCGCCGAAGAAGGGACGCTCTTTGTGAACGGCGTAGAAGCCTTCGGCTTCGCGCTTGCTCATCCAGACGCGCTTGGAGGCGACGATGCGCAGACCGTTGTCTTCAAATACCTTGGTGATCGCGCCAGTCAGGTTACGCTTGGTTGCGTCCGGCTTGATCATCGAAAATGTGCGTTCAATCGCCATGTGTCCGTTTCCTTTTCCTATAGAGAAAGTGGGCGGTCTTTACCCGCCCAAAGGCCCGAAAACAAGGGGGATCAACCACATTGCGACGATGGCTGCAGACATTTCACGCCGCTGTCACACTGCGGCCTCTGGCGTCGTGGAGGTCAAGGCAACCTTCGAACCAGTCACGGACGGGGTCGTTTTCGGAAAACAGATCCGCTCCGGTGGTGATCCTTGCCCATTGCAGCGCACCGAAAACGATGTAATCCGCAAACAGCGGCGATGAGCCGCCGATGAAAGGCTGGAAGCCCAGCATGCGGCGGATCGGCGCCAGGAGCGCTGGGAAGGCCGCGATTTCCGCCTCACGGTTCGCCACCACATCCTCTAGCGTCCGGCCGAGCGCCTTCGTTCTGCTGTCGCGGAAATAAAGGCGGTCAGGCTCATCAAGCATATTGTGGATATCTAGCACGGCAATGCGGGTGATGGCCGGGTGCAGCACCGTCTGCGACCAGCTTTCAACGAAACGCGCCATCGCCTTGCCGCCTTCCCCGTTAAACAGCGACGGCCGCTCCGGATAGGCCTCATCCAGATAAAGGGCGATCTCGAAACTGTCGCTCACCAGCTGGTCGCCATCACGAAGGATCGGCACGGTCCTCGAAAAACCGTCCTCCACCGTCGGGATGACCGTGAAGGGTAAGGGACGTTCCTCGAAATCCAGCCCCTTATGCGCCAGCGAAAGGACTGTTTTCCAGCAATGGGGAGAAAACGGCCGTGCGCTATCGCTTCCGCAAAGTGAATATAAGGTTCTGGAGGTCGTCATAGGCTGCACCCTCTTCTGCTACATCGATTATGCGATATAAAAACGACCGCCGCCTGAAATCAAATCAGGATTTGTCATACTACTGATCAACAAACGCATCCGGCGCTCAACCGTCCCCTCCACGAGAATTGGGGTCTCACGGCAATGAAAACCTCGTCAGGTTTAGCCTATTTTAAACCGTTGCTTGTAAGAATAATCGTGTTCAACAATCGGTTATCACCGGTGCATTCATAATTTATTGGTATTGGGGCTGTCAGTGACGTCAACGGCGGGCGATAAAAAACGCGAGAAGGCAAGGAACGGTCTCGTCTTTACAAAAATTGCTCAGTTCATCGACAAGATGAATATTGCACCGCTGCCGCGAAACTACGAACTGATCTACGAAATATTGTCGGGGCATAACCCGGCGATGGGACGCGATATTCTCGCCCTTGGCAACGCGCCGCAACAGCATGAAATCGATATTGTCGGCCAGAGACACAATCTGCCGGGTTTTTCGAAGATCGAGGCCGAGCAGATGGCAGCGACGGCCTTCGAGACGCTGAAGCAGATTTCCGCGCGACTGGAAGCCGGCCTGCAACGCACCGAAACATTTATTGCCAGTCTTTCCGGGCAAGATCACTCCGAGCTGCCTGCAACGGAGCGGCTTGCGCAATTGATGGGCGATATTCACGAGGAACAAACGAGTCTCCGGCATTTCGTTTCCATGGGGCTGATGAAAATCCGCGAGGTTGAGAAAAGCCGGACCGATCTTCAGGCGAATTCCCTGCGTGATGCCTTGACGGCGCTTCCCAACCGGGCGGCTTTCCTCGAGAAGCTCGGCGACCTGTTTTCGGGCGCTCAGGGGGCATCAGCTACATCGCTTGTGCTGCTCAACATCGACCATTTCCGCGAAATCAACGGCAAATACGGCCCCACTGCCGGCAACAAGGCGCTGCGCCGGCTGGCAGCGCTTTTCCGCAAGACGATCAAGAAGGACGATTTCGTAGCCCGCATCGGCGGAAACGAGTTCGCTTTTCTGTTTGCCGGCGTCTCGCAAAATACAGCTGAAGCAATTGCGGAGCGGTTGCGGCAGAACGTCGAGGCGCTACGTTTCGTCACCAGTGAGGGCGACGGCGAGCATCTGACCGTATCGATCGGCGTTGCGGCAGTGGACTGCACCGCGACATCAGCGGAATTTTTCAGCCATGCCGAGCTCGCCCTGCTGTCCGCACGCTGCGGCACGCGCAATTGCGTCATAGGCTACTCCCGGGACGTGGCTCAACGCAGCCGCAGCAGCTATCTGGCGCAGCTCGGCTGTTGAAGCTGCATATCTGATCTGGTGTGGCGCGCGCGCTCTTGCCTTGGCCACGCAGTTCGGCCAAAACGGCGCCATGATTACGATTACCGATCTCTCCGCCCGCATCGCCGGGCGCCTGCTTCTCGACCACGCCAGCGTGACGCTTCCGGCTGGCGTGAAGGTGGGCCTCGTTGGCCGCAACGGCGCCGGCAAATCTACTCTTTTCCGGGTCATCACCGGTGACTTTTCAGCGGAAAGCGGTTCGGTAACGATCCCGAAACTGGCGCGCATCGGCCAGGTTGCGCAGGAAGCGCCGGGAACGGAACAATCGCTGATTTCCATCGTGCTTTCCGCCGACAAGGAGCGCAGCGCGCTGCTGGCCGAGGCGGAAACCGCAACAGACCCGCACCGGATCGCGGAAATTCAGGTGCGGTTGGTCGATATCGACGCGCATTCGGCGGAAGCCCGCGCGTCCAGCATTCTTGCCGGTCTTGGCTTCGATCACGAGGCGCAGCTTCGCCCCGCCTCTTCGTTCTCCGGCGGCTGGCGCATGCGCGTGGCGCTCGCGTCCGTGCTGTTTGCCGAACCCGACCTCCTGCTGCTCGACGAGCCGACCAACTATCTCGACCTTGAAGGCACGCTCTGGCTGGAAGACTATATCCGGCGTTATCCGCATACCGTCATCATCATCAGCCACGACCGCGATCTGCTGAACAATGCCGTCAATTCCATCGTGCATCTGGACCAGAAAAAACTGACCTTCTATCGCGGCGGATACGACCAGTTCGAGCGCCAGAAAGCCGAAGCAGACGAATTGCAGATGAAGGCGAAGGTGAAAAACGACGCCGCGCGCAAACATCTGCAAAGCTTCATCGACCGTTTTCGCGCCAAGGCCACCAAGGCGCGCCAGGCGCAGAGCCGTATCAAGGCGCTGGAGCGCATGGGCACCGTCGCCGCCGTGATCGAGGACCACGTCCAGCCGATCACGTTCCCGGAGCCGGAAAAGCAGCCCGCCTCACCCATCGTCGCCATCAATGGCGGTGCCGTGGGTTACGAGCCGGGCAAATCCATTCTGAAGCAGCTCAATCTCCGCATCGATAATGACGACCGCATCGCGCTGCTCGGTTCCAACGGCAACGGCAAATCGACCTTTGCGAAATTCATCTCCGGTCGGCTTGCGCCGCAAGCGGGCGATCTTCGCATCGCCCCGGGCCTGAAGATCGGCTTCTTTGCGCAGCATCAGCTGGACGATCTCGTGCCGGACCAGACACCGGTCGAACACGTGCGCAAGCTGATGCCGCTGGCGTCTGAAGCGCAGGTGCGGGCGCGGGTTGCGCAGATGGGACTTGCGACGGAGAAGATGGCGACGGCGGCGAAAGACCTTTCCGGCGGTGAAAAGGCCCGGCTGCTGATGGGACTTGCGGCCTTCCATGCGCCAAATCTGCTCATCCTCGACGAACCGACCAACCATCTCGACATCGACAGTCGCCGGGCGCTGATCGAGGCGCTGAACGACTATAACGGCGCCGTCATCCTCATCTCGCACGACCGGCATCTCATCGAGGCAACTGTCGACCGCCTATGGCTGGTGGCCGACGGCACGGTGAAGACCTTTGAAGGCGACATGGAGGAATATCGCGACCTCGTCGTATCTTCCGGAAAAAAGAAGGAAGAGAAGACAGAAGCCGCCGCCGACCAGACATCGAAAGCCGACCAGCGCAAGGCCAACGCCGAAAAACGCGCCCAGCTTGCGCCGCTGAAGAAAAAGATCAATGAAATCGAATCTTTGACGGCGAAGCTTGAGAAAGTGATTCAGTCGCTCGACAAGGAACTGGCGGACCCTGCTTTGTACGAAAAGGCACCTGCCAAGGCCGCGCAGAAAGTCAAAGAGCGTGGCGAAGCCGCGAGTAAGCTTTCAGACGCCGAGGAGCAGTGGCTGATGCTTTCGAGCGAATATGAGGATGCGATGACGCAGTGATGCGTCATGATGCTGGTGCGAAAATCTAAGCGCATTCCCTGCGAGGCTGTAGCCGCTCGAGCGGCACGGCCGGCGAATAAAGATAGCCCTGACCGAAACGGATTCCCATCTGCATGAGCAGCCTGCTCTGCTCTTCCGTTTCTATACCTTCCGTCACCAGCGTGGCGCCGTAACGTTCGGCGCTTTCGAAGGCGAGCGCGATGGCCTCCCGGAACCGCGACTGTTCAAGCCGGGACGTCATCCAGTGATCGATCTTGACCTCCTCGAAGGGGAACCGCGCAAGCAAGGTGAGTGCCGCATAACCGGTGCCAAAATCATCGAGCGCCAGCCGCACGCCCGCTTCGCTCAGCCTGTCGAAATTCTGCTGCACAATGTCGATCGCCGGTATCCTGCTCATCTCCGTCACTTCGATCGACAGACGGTGCGCCGGGACCCCCATCTCGTTCAAAAAGGCCACAACCCGCTCTCCGAAGCCCGCAGTGGCAAAAGACGATGCGGAAATGTTCACCGCCAGATGAAAGTCCGGGTCGAGGCCCCGCAGGTCGATGAGGTCGCGGACGACGGCTTCGATCGTCGACCATTCAAACTCCACCAGCAGCCGGTGACGCTCGGCAATCTCCAGCACATAATAGGGCGAAAGCGGCTGTCCGCACGCATCCACCGCCCGTAAAAGAGCCTCCGCGCCAATCATGCGGCGATTGTGCATTTCGAATTTCGGCTGATAAAATATCGGCGGCTTGCCGGATCTGATCCAGTTGACCAGCATCTGGCGCACCCCCTCGTCGCGCGTGGCCTTATCGGCAAAGGAGAAGGGAAATATCTGCACCGGATTTTCGCTTCCTCGCAGCGCAAGACTAAGCTGCCGGAGGAAGGAAGCCACGTTCTGCCGGGAAAGCTTATCCAGATTAGCGGCACCGATTTTCAGATGCGGCACCGGTTCTGGATCCGCAGACCGTGAAAATGTACTTAACCCGTCGTGGAGACGCATTATCAGCCTTGTGCTTTCCGACTTCTCGAGCGAAATCCCCGACATGACGACTGCAAGCGTGGTATCGCCGAACATGAAGCTGCGCGGTGCATTGGAACTCGACAGCAGGCCGTTGTCATCGTTACAGATTTCCTGTGCCAGCCTCGGCCAGAAAAGATCGCCCCAATCCTCGCCCTGGCAGGCGGCGACATCGGCCATATTGACGATTTCTATGAGAAGGAGAGCGTGCGGAACGGCCGGCTCCTGCCGCATCACGACTTCGATATGGTCTTTAAGGGCGCGCCTGTTGGGCAGGCCCGTCAACGAATCCGTCCGCGCCGCAGCATCGCGTTTCCTTGCCTCTTCACGCGCCCGCGCCTCGCTGCGCAGCAACAGAAACAGACAGGCGATCATCGGCAACCCGACCAACGAGCCGAAGATGCGCCGTCCGACGTTACTGAGAAAAACGTCCTGATTTATCATGCTGAGACTATAGGTCACGCAAACAGCGAACAACGCCGCGAAAATCCTGACCGCGAATACGCCGAAGACCTCGCGGACGCCGAGTTCAGTGAGACTGCGCCGGCGCATCCAGCAATACATTGCCATCCCGAAAGCCGAGATAATGCTCATATCCAGAAAAGCGGCCCCAAAGAGTGCCGGACCACCAAACAAAAATCGCCCTGCGGAGACGAGCGCCAGGCTTATCAAGCCGCCTTGCCAGGACCCCAACACGCCAGCCAGGAACAGCAGGTCAGAGCGGATATAGGGCTTGGAAGGCAGCTTGATGAACTCGGATACCAGTAGCGTCAGCAAGAAACCGGTAACCCCGAAGATGATGCCGTAATAGATTTTATAACGAGCGTCATCGAGAGCAATGTTTCGCTGCAGAAGGATCAGCACCGACACCATGCCGACAAGCGCCGCAGCCTGGAGCAGCAGGAACGGCAACTCGGCGGCTGACGCGGCCGCCTGGGCGGCGATCAATTCCATCATCTCTGCATGTCCCCCGGTCATTATTGTTATAGCGCCGGAATTCCGGCATTCGGTACCGATCCCGCATTTGCGCGGGACCATATTCGCACTCTGCCAACCGAACCGGCCGGTCTATATCGCTGTTGCGGGCTCAACGCCGGCGAAACCCGCCGGCCCGGCAATTGTCCCGATATTCTCATTCGCCAGAACCAAGCGGTCGCGGCCCTGACGTTTCGCCTCGTAGAGCGCAACGTCTGCCCGGTTCAACATTTCGGATGTTATTTCCCTACCATCGGTCGAAACCGCGATCCCCAGACTGACGGTAACGATTGCCAGCCCGTCCGGGCGGCTCGGGTGGGGTATGACGTCGTCGGACACAGCCAGCCGCAGCCTTTCACCTATGGCAAGGGCTGCGGACACGGCGCAATTGTCGAGCAAGACCACAAATTCCTCGCCGCCATAGCGCGCGACGAAACTTCTGTCGTCATCGTCCTTGCGTAACGCTCCCCGCAACCTGCCGGCAATCATGCGCAGACAATCGTCACCCGCGACATGGCCCTCTGAATCATTGTAATTCTTGAAATAGTCGACATCGAGCAGGATGAGCGCCCGTGGCCTGCCGCCATTGCCAGATGCCTCACCCGCCGCCTCATCAAAGCTGCGCCGGTTGCGAATCCCGGTCAGCTGATCGGTATGCGAAAGCTGTTTAAGCTCATCATTGGCATTTTGAATGCGTTGCAGCAGTGTCTTCTCTCGCAACGACGCCAGATAATCCCGCCGTTCGACGTCCTCGATGCGATAGGCCGCAAATAGCGAGACGACGCTGACGCCGACCGAAGACATGATCGCAGGCATTTTAGCCACTTCGCCCGTCACCGTTACATATTGCATGCCGATGATGAAAACGGCTATGCAACCGACCGTTCCCATGACTGCGAGTGGAAACGGCCTGCGATGGATCGTATTCATATAAAGGACGACCGTGACGATGCCCATGTAATATTCGCTCGCCGATGAGGTCTGCGCATTGGCATATATGAACATCAGCGACGCGACGACCAGCATACAGCCCAGTCCGTGAAGGACCTCATGTGCAATCGCATCCGACCGTGCTCTCATCGCATAATATCGTGCGGGAAAATAAAGGAACAGGAGCGGCGTGATAACGAACAATCGGACGACGAGATCCAGCCAGATAATCTCCGGCACCAGCGTCATGTCGACGAATATGTACAGATTATAGAGGACGACGCCAAAAACCAATCCATATGTATTGAATTGACGATTGCTCTCGTTGACTTTCTGGACGAAGCCGGACGAACGGTCATCCTCAAGTAAAACCACCATACACGTGCTCTTTAAAATCTATTCAAGCGAAAACTAAAATTTGTAAGATAATTATCGAATATCGAAGGAATATACCTCAAAACTCATTCATTAAAACCAGCAATAAACAAAAAAACAACACTTTAAATTTCGAAAAAATATTTGTAAATATCAAATATTACACAATATAAAAATATGGAATGGTCATTTTTGTTACGATATAACAGATTGAAAAAAGACTGCCCCTTGCAGGGATGATTGCCTTGCTCCTTCGATTGTTTCTGCTAAAAACTTGTAAAGTCACACTTTATCCATGACGCGCTCAAACAGGTTCCACTCATGTCAGCCACCAAGCTTGCCATCGTCGGCGTCGGCAAAATCGTTCGCGACCAGCACCTTCCCGCCATCGCAGGCAATCCGGATTTTGAATTGATCTGCACGGCCAGCCGCCACGGTACCGTGGATGGCGTCGCTTCTTACGGCACAATCGAGACCATGCTGGAGGCCGTCGAGGATATCGAGGCCGTATCGCTCTGCATGCCGCCACAGTACCGTTACGAGGCTGCTTATGCGGCGCTGAATGCCGGCAAGCACGTTTTCCTCGAAAAGCCGCCGGGCGCAACGCTTTCGGAAGTTCAGGATCTCGTTCGCCTTGCGGATTCGAAGGGTCTTTCGCTATTTGCAAGCTGGCACTCGCGTTATGCGCCGGGCGTTGAAGCTGCAAAGGCGTTTCTCTCCTCGACAAAAATCGACAGCGTGCATGTCATCTGGAAAGAGGATGTGCGCCACTGGCACCCCAACCAGGCATGGATCTGGCAGGCGGGCGGTCTCGGTGTGTTCGATCCCGGCATCAATGCGCTATCGATCATCACCCACATCCTGCCCCGCGCGCTGTTCCTGACCAAGGCAACGCTTGAGTTCCCGGAAAACCGCGACGCGCCCATCGCTGCCGAGCTGCATTTTTCCGACGTTACGAAAATGCCCGTGCGCGCCGAGTTCGACTGGCGCCAAACCGGCAAGCAGAGCTGGGATATCGTTGCCGAAACGGCGGCCGGGCAGATGGTGCTTTCGGAAGGCGGCGCGAAGCTCTCCATCAATGGCGAGCAGGCGGTGTCGGAACCCGAGCGGGAATATCCGGCGCTCTACGAGCGTTTTGCGGAAATCATCAAGGCCGGACGCTCTGATGTCGATCTTGCGCCATTGACTCATGTGGCCGATGCCTTCCTGCTCGGCCGCCACAAATTCGTGGATTCCTTCTACGACTGAGGAGCCGAAAGGCTTTTGGAAGCCTTCCGGAAGACAGGTGCATCAAAGGGCGCGGCTGACGAAACGGTCGCGCCCTGACTTTTTTGCCTGATACAGTGCCTCGTCAACGCTGCGCAAAAGCGTGGCGCGGTCAGCACCGGCCTGAGGGGCGATGGCGCCGCCAATGCTGAGACGCGCACCGACCGCCTGCCCGTCAACATCAAAGGGTTCACGGAAGGCTGCCAGAAGCCTGTCTGCCAGTCCGTTCATCACCTCAGACCTGCTGGGACGGGGAATGAAAATGGCGAATTCGTCGCCCCCCATGCGCACCACCGTATCTTCGCTGCGGATCGAATTGCGAATGCGGTCGGCGGCAGCGGTCAGCACCCTGTCACCCGCCGGGTGGCCGAACGTGTCATTGATCGCCTTGAAACCGTCCAGATCGAGATAGAGCACGCCGAAGGCCTCGTTCTCACGCAGAGCCGCGCCAAGCTGGCCATCGACAATCGCCTCCAGCGCCTTGCGATTGTAAAAGCCGGTCAACGGATCGGTCATCACCGCATCCCGCAATTCACGCTCCGCCAGACTCATTGTGAAATTGGCCTTCTGTAGACGCAGGAGTGCGGCCGCCAGCAGCGCGAAGTGCTTCAGATTGTCAATTTCGCTTTGAGAGAATTTTCTCGGCACCGTATCGACAAGGCAAAAGGCGCCGACCACAAGACCCGGTTCCAGCTCGATCGGCGCGCCAGCATAGGAGCGCAATCCGGGACCGCCCTTCACATAGGACATGAAGCGGAAATCCGGATGCTGGGTCAGATCGGAAATGACCACGACATCCTGACTGGCAATTACTCGGTTGCAGATCGACAGATCGCGCGGGCATTCCGAAAGTTGCATTCCCGCCTGTTCGGCAATATGGAGCCAGTCCTCGTCGACGATATGGACGGCCGCACGCGGGACGTCAAAGACGCCCTGCCCCAATCGAGACAGCACTTCCAGTTCCGGCATCTCGGCATTCTTGACGGACATGATTGACCGCACCGCGACCAGACGCTCTATTTCCCCGTCGGGCCGTGAAATCGCCTGTCCCATGATGATGTCCTTCTGCTGTTTCGTCTGTGGCAGCCGCCACCGTCCGTCACCTGTCGGCCGGATCAGACAGCTATGTCTGATTCGGCTCATAATGCGAAAACCGACAGGCGGCGCCACATGCGAATTTTTGCCAGTCTTTTTGTGTGGGAAACTGTGATCAGGCTTTCTTCTGCCAGCGGCCTTCCGGCGATTGCTGCCAATAGGTCAGCGCATGACCTTCGGTCTTCAGCCTTTTCCAGTGGTTCCGCGCCATTTCCAGTTGGTAGGCATCGTATCCGTCGAACATGAACACTATCCGCTCATAGCCCTCCACCGCCGGCGGTTCGGCACCGTCGACGAGAAAGCGGACACTCGCCTCGTTACCGTTCGCATTCGACGCCGTCAAAAGAATCGGCTGGTTTTGCGGCGCGGCAGAGCTATCCGTTGCGTGCGGCAGAAAACTGTCGTCACGAAAGGTCCACAGATGCGTGTCGAGGAAATCGCGGCGCTCCTCGTCCACCGTCTGGATCGCGACCTTCCAGCCGCGTTCCAGCGATTTTTCGAGCAAGGGCGGCAATGCATCCTCCAGCTTCGATTCCGTCAGATGGTAGAACAGGATTTCAGTCATCTGCGGACTTGCAGCTCCGGTCGCATCAATCTTCGTAATGGGCGCGAACGAGTTCGTTCAGCAACCGCACACCGTAGCCGGATCCCCAGGACTGGTTGATCTCGGTCAACGGCGAACCCATGGCGGTGCCGGCGATATCGAGATGCGCCCAGGGTGTTTCGCCCACGAAACGCTTCAGGAACTGAGCGGCGGTGACAGAGCCCGCCAGACGGCCGGAGCTGTTCTTCATGTCGGCGAATTTGGAATCAATAATCTTGTCGTAATCCTTGCCCAGCGGCATGCGCCACAGCTTTTCCGCAGTAACATCGCCCGCCTGCGAAAGACGTGCAGCCAACTCGTCATCATTCGAGAAAAGGCCAGCCTGAAGATTGCCGAGTGCAACCGTGATCGCTCCCGTCAAGGTGGCGAGGTTGATCATGAATTTCGGGGAGAAACGCTCCTTGGTGTACCAGAGCGCATCGGCGAGAACCAGCCGGCCTTCGGCGTCGGTATTGATGATCTCGATGGTCTGGCCGGACATGGACGTGACAATATCGCCGGGGCGCTGGGCGTTACCATCAGGCATGTTCTCCACCAGACCGATGACGCCGATCACATTGGCTTTCGCCTTGCGGGCCGCGAGCGTGTGCATGAGGCCGGTCACGGCGGCAGCGCCACCCATGTCGCCCTTCATGTCTTCCATGTTAAGGCCGGGCTTCAGCGAGATACCGCCGGTATCGAACACGACGCCCTTGCCGACGAAGGCGATAGGCTCATCCTTCTTGGAGCCGCCGTTCCACTGCATGACCGCAAGCCGGGGCGGACGCGCCGAACCCTGCGCCACACCGAGAAGCGCGTTCATACCAAGCTTCTTCAGCTCCTTCTCGCCGAGAATTTCGACCTCGACACCGAGCTTCTTTAACTCTTCCGCCTTTTCAGCGAATTCGACAGGACCGAGAACATTCGGCGGCAGGTTGACGAGATCACGCGCCAGGACAACGCCGCCCGCGACGGCCTCGGACACGGCAAAGGCCTTTTCCGCCTCCTGATGGACTGCCGTCACGATGACGATTTCTACTTTCTTCGGCGACTTCTCATCATCGGATTTCTTCTTGGTCTTATAGGCATCGAAGCTATAGGCACGCAGCAGCAGGCCAAGCGCAAAATCCGCAGCCGCCTGCGCACCGACATCGACGCCCGGGGCATCTAGATAGACGGCAACCTTGTCCGCCTTCCTGAAATTGGCGGCAGCGGTGCCGCCGGCACGCAACCAATCATGGGCGACAAGTTTCGCCGGCTTGCCGAGGCCAATGACGAGAAGCCGGTCGGCGCCCGAACCCTGCGGCGCAATCACGTCGAGTGTGGTCATGGACTTTGCGGAAAAGCCCGAAATCTTTGCCGCCCGTTCAAGCACGCCACCCGGATCGGCTTCCGATGCGCCGGCAGCTGCCTGCGCCTCACCCGAGGCTTGCAGCACAACGGCAAGGGTATTTTCAAGCGAGGCGGAATTGGCGAAAGAAATATCGAATTTGGCGGACATGTTTTCCTGCTCTTCGTGGATAACTTGCGTGTGCGCCCGATCATGGCCTTTTCGGCCCCCGGCGCAACCCTGCATTTTTAAAGGCTCACATTCTTTAAAGGCCGACATTCGCTAAAGGAAAGGCATTTTTGTGGAATGGCCGATCGCGTCATGAAACCGACAGCTTGTTCCACAAAAAGACACAGGCGGTGGAAAAATCATCGTGCAAAACATTTTTGTGAGCGTGCCGGAATAGCCAATTGCAAACGATGCGATTAGATAGGCGGAAATCCGGCGAGCGATCGCGCAGAAAAACAATGTCGACAAGGGCAGTATGAAGCTTCTCGAGAACTATATCCTGCGACGGACAACGCAGATGTTTCTGGTCGCGCTGCTGCCGGTGCTGGCCATCATCTGGACCATCCAGGTTCTCCAGAGAATCAACCTCGTCACCGATACCGGCCAGTCGATGGGCTCCTTCATGGCGCTGGCGACGATGATCCTGCCGACGCTGATCCCCGTCGTGTTGCCTTTCGCCCTCGTCATTGGCATCACCCAGACATTCACGGCGATGAACAACGATTCCGAGCTTGCCATAATCGATGCGGCCGGATCGTCGCGCTCCGTGATGTTTCGCCCGGTTATCATTCTGGCTGCCGTTCTAAGTGCGCTGTCCTTCACCATCACCAACTTCATCGAGCCGCCTGCCCGAAATTCGGCCAGGCAGATGGTGGCGGCTGCCTATGCCGACCTCCTCTCGTCGGTGATCGAGGAAAAGACCTTCCGCGCCGTTCAGGACGGCCTCTATGTGCAGATCGCCCAGCGTCAGGGCCGTATCCTCAAGGGCCTGTTCGTCGCCGACCGCCGCGATCCCAATTTCGATCTTATCTATTACGCCAAGGAAGGCATGATCGATGAAAGCGGCACGTCGCTGACGATGCGCGACGGCGAAGTCCAGCAGAAAACACCTGATGGCAAGGTCTCCATCGTCAAGTTCCTGTCCTATGCCTTCGACCTTTCGACCATGTCGGAAAAGCAGACTTCCGAACCGTCGCTTTCTCCGGGCGATGCGAGCCTCGGTTTCCTTCTCTCGCCAGACGAGAACAACGCGAGTTACAAGCGGTCTCCCGAAAGCTTCCGCAGTGAGTTGCACAAGCGCCTGTCGGACTGGATGTTCGCCTTCGCCTTCGCACTGATATCGCTGGTCATAGCCGCTGATGCGCGCTCGCATCGTGAAGCGCGGATGCATCCGATGGTCGCTGCGCTGGTGACGGCCTTCATGCTGCGCTGGCTCGGTTTTTACGTCACCAACCAGGTCAAGCAGAGCGCGGCCTTCATTCCGCTGGTCTATGCCGTGCCGGGCCTCAGCGGCGCCGCCGCCGCCTTTATTCTCATCACGGGTCGCAAGCCGAGAATGCCGAAGATCGTCGCGGATACGGCCAGCCGTCTGCGCCGTCTTTTCTCCAGCCGGCTGGCGCGAAGCTCGGGGAGCGGTAACGCATGATTTTCAGCACCCTCGCCCGGTATTTCCTCAAACGGTATCTGATCACGGCCATCTGGTTCCTGCTCGGCGTATCGGCAATTATCTATCTTGCCGATTTCAGCGAAACGGCGCGGCGCATGTCCAGCGTGCCAGGCTATTCTGTTCCAGGCGCACTTGGCCTCACCGCGCTTCGCCTGCCGCTGATCCTGCAGCAGACTATTCCCTTCATCGCGCTCTTCGTCGGCATGACGACGCTGATCTCGCTCAACCGGCGTTACGAGCTCGTCGTCACGCGTGCGGCAGGCGTCTCCGCCTGGCAATTCATCCTTCCTTTTGTCCTTGGCGCGGTGTTTCTCGGCATCCTGTCCGTCCTCGTCCTCAACCCAATCGCTGCATGGGGCCAGAACCGCTCGCTGTCGATGGAAGCGGGCTGGCGTAACGAAGGCAGCGGCGGCCGCCAGCAGGACATCATTCCATGGATGCGCCAGTCGAGCGGCGGCCAGGACACCATTATCGGCGCCAAGAGCTTCGAAGACAACGGAACGATGCTTCTCGATGTGGTTCTGATCCACCTCGACAAGGACGGAAACATTGTCTCCCGGCAGGACGCGAAGTCGGCAAAGTTGGAAGATGGTTACTGGCTTCTTAACGGCGTCGCGGAAACCCGTGCGGGACATGTGCCAGTTCGGCAAGAGAGCACGCGGATCAGTACCAATCTGAGACGGGAATTCGTTCAGGAACGTATGACGCAGACGGAAACCGTTGCTTTCTTTGATCTTTCTCACAAGATCGAAGTTGCAAAGTCTTTTGGACTGTCGTCGAAAGCGCTTGAGACGCAGTATCATTTCCTGCTATCGACGCCCCTGCTTCTGGTTGCGATGACCTTGATCGCCGCGACAGTTTCATTAAAGTTCAGCCGCTTCGCCCAGTCGCGCTCCGTGATTCTGGGTGGAATCGTTTCCGGCTTCGTGCTTTATGTAGTAACCGTGCTCGTAAGGGCATTCGGGAGTGGTGGCGTTGTCCCTCCCACCGTCGCGGTCTGGGTTCCAGTCATCGTGGCGTTGGCTTTGGGGGCAACCATTCTGCTTCATCAGGAGGACGGCTAGTGGCGGTATATGACCGCGGGAATATCAGGCGGCTTTGGACGGCCCTTCTGACAGGTGCCGCTGTGTGCGCATATTTGGCATCCAGCCCGGTCGCTTTCGGCCAGGGTGGTTTGCTTGCGCCCGGAAGCCAAGACGATTCGAAACTCCTGCTTACGGCAAATGAACTGACCTATAATCGCGATTCCCAGCGTGTCATCGCAAAGGGTGTGGTTCGCATGCATTATTCGGGCTACCGTATGGTGGCCCAGCAAGTGGAATATAATCAGCAGACGGGCCGCGTGATTGCGCACGGCAACATCGAGCTGATCGAGCCCGGCGGCAACAAGATCTATGCCGACGAGATGGATGTCACTGACGATTTCGGTCAGGGCTTCGTCAATGCGCTTCGCGTCGAGACCCCGGACAATACCCGCATCGCGGGTGAAAGTGCCGAACGGCTCGAAGGCGACCGCATGGTCCTCAATAACGGCGTCTACACTGCCTGTTTGCCATGCGCCGAACGGCCCGAAAAGGCGCCGCTGTGGCAGGTCAAGGCTGAACGTGTCATTCAGGACGGCAAGACCCATACGATCCGGCTGGAAAAAGCCCGCTTGCAGCTTTTCGGCCATTCGATCGCCTATGTGCCGTTCCTGACGGTTCCGGACAATACGGTGAAACGGAAGTCCGGATTCCTGTTTCCGCAGATGAGCATGACCAACAAGCTCGGCTTCGGTTTCGGTGTACCCTACTTCCAGGTCCTTTCCGATACATCGGATTTGACCATCACCCCTACCTATTACACCAAGCAGGGCTTGCTGCTTCAGGCGGAGTTGCGCCAGCGTTTCGAAACCGGCATGCATACGCTGACGATCGCCGGCATCAGCCAGCAATCTTCTGATACATTTATCGCAGGAACTAGCGATGCGCTGAACGACCAGCGCGGCATGGTGGCAAGCAAGGGCAATTTCAGCATCAATCCGCGCTGGGCCTTCGGCTGGGATGCGATGGTGCAGACGGACAACAACTTCTCGCGTACCTATAATCTAAAAGGCTACAAAAACGACGTTCAGACGAACCAGATATATCTGAGCGGCATGAGTGAGCGAAACAGCTTCGACGCCCGCGGCTATTACTTCAACGTTCAGGATACGGACAATTCCGAACTGAAGGAGCGAAAGCAGGCGATCGTTCATCCTGTGATGGATTATCGATACTTCGTGCCGGATCCAATCTATGGCGGTGAACTATCACTGACCACGAATTTTACCAGCATCAGCCGGTCGACGCAGGATTCTTACGCTTTGGGCGGTTATCCACGCTTCAACGGCCTGGAGGGTTCTTACACACGCCTTTCCACCGAAGCCGAATGGAAGCGCACCTTCACGATGGATAGCGGCCTGCAGATCACGCCGATCCTTGCCGCCCGTGGTGATGCGCTGTGGACGGATATGTCGGCGGCAAGCTTTACATCGGGTGGCACGTCCTATGCCTATCAGGGCATGATGCAGGACGATGCGGCGTTGCGAGGTATGGTAACCGGCGGCCTGGAAGTGCGTTACCCCTGGCTGTTCACGGCGCTTAACAGCAACCACGTGATCGAGCCGATTGCGCAGATTTTCGTGCGTCCGAACGAACAATATGCCGGCCGCTTCCCCAACGAAGATTCGCAGGCTTTCGTGTTCGACGCGACCAACCTGTTCGAACGTGACAAGTTCTCCGGTTTCGACCGGATCGAGGGCGGCACGCGCGCAAACATCGGTCTGCGCTACAACGGCACATTCGACAATGGCTACGGCATTCGCGCCATTGCCGGTCAGTCTTTCCACCTGGCGGGCGACAATTCTTTTGCCTCCTACGATCTCGTAAATGTCGGCGCGAATTCCGGTCTCGAATCCGACCGCTCGGACTACGTCGCCATGGCAGCCTTCGATGCGCCAATCGGCCTATCGCTGTCATCGAGCCTGCGCTTCGACAAGGACAATCTCGAGATCAACCGTTCCGAGACAGGCGTCAGCTATTCGGACCGCCGCCTCACCGGCAAGCTCAGCTATACGCAGGTCAAGGCGCAGCCGCAGTACGGCTACAATGAAGACCGCGATATCGTTCAGGCGTCCGGTACGCTGCGCATGGACGACAACTGGTCGCTGTTCGGCTCGATCAACTACGATCTGAACGGAAAATTTGCCGCCGAGCGCCGTATTGGCATCGCCTATCAGGATGAATGCACGATCTTGACGGTCAGCTACTCCGACGAGGGCAATATCACGTCCAGCCGGCAGGCCGCCAATGACTGGTCGATCAATGCCCGTCTGGCGTTCCGCACGCTCGGCGATGTCAGCATTGGCTCCGCAAACGAGGACTGGGCCGATATGGATATCGGCTGGAAACCGAACAATTATTGAGTTTAAAGGCAGGCCATATAGCATCGTGGCCTGCCTTTTTGCCATCCAGCCAGTAAAAGTCACGGTTTTGCCGCAACAACGCGCCAGGGTTCGTCAGGTATAGAACCATCGGGTTTCTTTCAACAAACCGACACATTGCCGTCTTGCAGATCGCGATGATATATACGTGGCAAATTCGCGGTGCGGATGCACAGGTGCAGATCTGAAAAGCCAGGGTAAGGAATATTACCCATTGGCAGACAGAACAGATTGGCGGGACGGGGAAACAGACCCCCGCCCGACGAAAGGGAGAAGGATATGATGAATTTCGGAAAGACGGCTTTGCGTGGCGCTGCTTTCGCCTTTGCGATATTCGCCGTTCCCATGGCCGTTGCGCCCTTTGCCAGCCAGGCCTTCGCCGACAGCACGGTCAAAATCGTCGTCAACAAGACCCCCATTACCAATGATGATATTGCCAAGCGCGTCGCCTTCCTGAAGCTGCAGCGCCAATCTGGCAATCTCAACGAAAAAGCCCGCGAGCAGCTGGTTGATGAGGCGCTGAAGCGCGAAGAAATCGGTCGCGTGAAAATGTCCGTCAGCACCCAAGAGGTCGATGCGGCTTTTGCGCGCTTTGCTGCCAACAACAAGATGAACCCGCAACAGCTGACGCAGATCCTCGCCAAGGCCGGCGTCGGTGCGGACCATTTCAAATCCTTCATCGCCGTGCAGATGAGCTGGCCGCGCCTTGTGAACGCCCGTTATGGTGCGCGTGGCAAGATGTCTAACCAGGACCTCGTCACCCGCCTGAGGGAACGCGGCGACAAGCCGGTAACGACGGAATATTTCCTGCAACAGGTGATCTTTGTCATTCCGGAATCGAAGCGTAATGCCATTACTGGCAAGCGCAAGGCCGAGGCTGAAGCCTCGCGCAAGCGTTATCCCGGCTGCGACCAGGCCATGACTTTCGCGGCCACCATGCGGGACGTGGCGATCAAGGATCTTGGACGGATTCTGGCGCCCGAACTGCCGGAAGAGTGGAAGCCTCTCGTGGAAAAGACCAAGGAAGGCGGCACCACAGGAACACGTGTGACCGAAAAGGGCGTCGAATATCTGGCAATCTGCAAGCAGCGTCAGGTTTCCGACGATTACGCGGCGGAAATGGTGTTCAAGTCCGAAGACCTGATGAAGGCCAAGGGTGGCGAAAACCCGAACGAGAAGAAATATATGGATGAGCTGCGCAAGAAGGCGCAGATCGTCAACACCTGATACGAGAGCCGGCCTTTCCGTGACACATGCATCCCTGCCGCTTGCCCTGACTCAGGGAGATCCAGCCGGTATCGGCCCTGATATCGCCATTGCCGCCTGGGCCAAGCGCCGGGAGAACGGCGTGGCGCCCTTCATCTTCATCGGCGATCCCGATGTGGTGGCGAGCCGTGCGACGCTGCTTGGCATACCAGTCAATATCGAGACCTGCGAAGCGGCGGATGCCGTCGGCGTGTTTGACCGTGCTTTTCCCGTTCTTCCTCTTCCCGTCGGTTTCGAGGTTCAGGCCGGCCAGCCGCATGTCGGAGCCGCTCATGCGACGATCAAGGCGATCGAGCTCGCCGTTGCCTTGACGGTCGAGGGCAAGGCTTCCGCCGTCGTCACCAATCCGATTGCGAAATCCGTGCTTTACGAAGCAGGCTTCGGTTTTCCCGGTCACACGGAATTTCTCGCCGATTTGGCTTTGCGCCTGACCGGCAAACAGGTGATGCCGGTGATGATGATTGCCGGACCCAAGGTCCGCGTCGTGCCGGTAACGATCCATATCCCAGTAAAAGATGTGCCTTCGGCGCTGACGGAAGAGCTGATCGTTACGACCTGCCGCATTATCGATGCTGATCTGCGGCAGAAATTCGGCATCGAGGCACCACGACTGGCGGTCGCCGGTCTCAATCCACACGCGGGTGAAGATGGGGCATTGGGCACGGAGGACCGCGATGTGGTTCACCCTGCGACCATACGGTTGCGGAAAGACGGGATCGACGCTTTCGGCCCACTGCCCGCCGATACGATGTTCCACGATGCCGCCCGCAGGCGCTATGATGTCGCCGTCTGCATGTATCACGATCAGGCCCTTATCCCGGCCAAGGCGCTTGGCTTTGACGATTCCGTCAATGTCACGCTCGGCCTGCCCTTCATCCGGACCTCGCCCGACCACGGCACCGCCTTCGGCATCGCCGGCCAGGGCATTGCCAGCGAAACGAGCCTTGTCGCAGCGCTGAAGATGGCGGCGGAGATTTCTCTTCGCAGCCGGGTCGGCGCATAATGGCCGCGATTGACGGATTGCCGCCGCTACGCGATGTCATTCAGCGCCATGGGCTAGACGCTAAGAAGTCGCTCGGGCAGAACTTCCTGTTCGATCTCAACCTCACCCAGAAGATCGCCCGAAACGCTGGGCCGCTTGACGGCGTGACGGTCATCGAGGTTGGCCCCGGGCCTGGCGGCCTCACCCGCGCCATTCTATCGCTCGGTGCCAAAAAGGTTATCGCCATTGAGCGGGACAGCCGCTGCCTGCCTGCACTTGCGGAGATCGAAGCGCATTATCCCGGACGTCTTGAGGTCATCGAGGGTGATGCGCTGAAGACCGATTTCGAGGCTTTGGTTCCCGCTGGCGAACCGGTGCGGATCATTGCCAACCTGCCTTACAATGTCGGCACGCAATTGCTGGTCAACTGGCTGCTGCCGAAAGAATGGCCGCCTTTCTGGCTCTCCATGACGCTGATGTTCCAGAAGGAAGTCGGCCAGCGCATCGTGGCAGAAGAAGGCGACAACCATTACGGCCGCCTTGGCGTTCTCGCCGGCTGGCGCACGGTTTCGGAAATGGCCTTCGACGTCCCGCCGCAGGCCTTCAGCCCACCGCCTAAGGTTACCTCGACGGTCGTGCATCTGCTGCCAAAGGAAAAGCCGCTGCCCTGCGATGTCGCGAAGCTCGAAAAGGTAACGGAAGCCGCCTTCGGCCAACGCCGCAAGATGCTGCGCCAGAGCGTGAAAAGCCTTGGCGGTGAAGTTCTGCTGGAAAAGGCAGGCATTGACGCGACAAGACGGGCGGAAACGCTGTCGGTCGAGGAATTTGTGACGCTGGCGAACTGCCTGTAATTGAAGGCGACGTTTCGGCACTTCTGACGCGGGTGACAGAATTAGGGGACAAGCGCGTGGAGAGTGCCGGTTTTCACTACAAGCTCCACATGCCCGTCGGATCGCCTGATTGCGCGGTCGTGTTGCTACACGGTTCGGGAAGAACGGAGGAAGATCTCGCTTCGTTTGGCCGTGCCGTTTTTCCCAGCGGCATTCTGTATGCTCCGAGAGGCATTGTGCGATGGGAAAATGGCTTTGCGTTTTTTCGCAGAAAGCCCGATAGACAACTCGATATCGACGACCTGAAACATCAAGCCGCCGGGCTTTGCCGGTTTATCGAATTCGTATTTCAGCAGACGGGGCAAAGACCCTTTCTCGTGGGATATTCAAACGGTGCGATCATCGCGGCTGAAACAATCTGCCAGAATCGTCATCTGTCGAGGGGTGCAATTCTGCTTCGGCCACTATCCCCACGCAATAACGAGCATTTTCCGAAGCTCACCGGATATCCTGCGCTCCTGCTGGCAGGTGCACATGATGAGCGGCGGCATCGCGATGATGCGCCCCATTTGGCCGATCAATTTTCGACTGCGGGCGCGGATGTGGTACTGGAGACACTCGACACAGGCCACGGCTGGGCAGCAAACGCGGCAGACGAGCGCCTGTCCCGGCAATGGCTACGTCAGCATTAGAGATAACGCGCTGCTTTAACTGCCAAATCAGAGCTGCGGTTCTTCCGCAAGCAGTCCGCGCACGAAATCGAACATGCCGTGGCGGCGGTCGCGGCGCACACGTTCGGCCTTGACTATCGCTTCTACGGCCTCGAAGGCCGCCTGCAGGTCGTCGTTGAGG
The DNA here is from genome assembly GCF_001950375.1 of Rhizobium sp. TBD182. Lineage (NCBI taxonomy): Bacteria > Pseudomonadati > Pseudomonadota > Alphaproteobacteria > Hyphomicrobiales > Rhizobiaceae > Rhizobium > Rhizobium sp. TBD182. The sequence goes on from NZ_BDLN01000001.1 coordinate 784,657, forward strand.
ATGACGTAGTCGTAATCGCGCCAGTGCTCGATCTCGGCGCGGGAATTGAGAAGCCGGGTCTGGATCACCGCTTCGGTGTCTTCGGCGCGGCGGTGCAGGCGCGATTGCAGCTCGGTCATGGTTGGCGGCAGGATGAAGATCGACACGACGTCGGCCTTCATCTTGTCCTGAAGCTGTTCGGCGCCCTGCCAGTCGATGTCGAACAGCATGTCGCGTCCGGCCGCCATCGCCACTTCCACCGGCTCGCGCGGCGTGCCGTAAAAATTGCCGTGAACCTCGGCCCATTCCAGAAGCTCATCGCTGTCACGCAGGCGCTCGAAGTCGCGCTTGGAGATGAAGTGGTAGTGGATGCCTTCAATCTCGCTCTGGCGGCGCGGGCGCGTCGTCACGCTGACGGACAGGCTGATGTTCTTGTCCTTGTCGAGCAGGTTGCGCGCTATCGTGGATTTACCAGCGCCCGATGGCGATGAAATCACCAGCATCAGCCCTCTGCGGGCAATCGTAACAGGGGAATTGTTCACCGGAACCATGGGTCTACTCCAGATTTTGGACCTGCTCGCGGAACTGGTCGATAACCACTTTCAGCTCTATGCCTGCTGCGGTTACCGCACTGGCGTTCGATTTGGAACAGATTGTATTCGACTCGCGGTTAAATTCCTGTGCAAGAAAATCGAGCTTGCGGCCAACTGGCCCGCCATGAGCCAAAAGTTCGCGCGATGCCTGGACATGTGCGTGTAGCCGGTCGACCTCTTCGCGCAGATCCGCCTTGGTAGCGATCAGTGCGGCCTCGGCGTGCAGACGGTCGCGATCGAGCCCGTGCATGCCATCGCCAATAAGGGCAATCTGCTGGGCAAGCCTTGCAGCGATCTGTTCCGGCTGGCGGGAAGGATCGTTTTCGATGAGGTTCACGAGTTGCTCGATCCTGTCGATCTGCCCGGAAAGGATGGCAAACAGGGACGCCCCTTCCCGCTCGCGCATGTCCTTCAGCTTCTCGACGGCGGCGGCAAAGCCCGCAAGCACGTCAGCGTTGCGCATGGCCTGCGCCTCGGCGTCATCTTCCGCCTCGCGAAAATCGATGAGCCCGCGCAGCGACAGTAGCGTATCGAAGCTCAGCGGCTTGTCGTCGACGACGTCGCCCAGTTCTTCCTTGAGAGCGAGAACTGCGGCAAGAGCATCGCGGTTGATCACCGCCTCCAGCCGGTTTTCCGCAATCGCCAGCGTTAATCCGGCCTGAATATTGCCGCGGGAAAGATGCTGTGCCGCGATTTCCCGCAGGCCCGTTTCCAGCGCTTCCAGACCGTTTGGCAGGCGCAGGCGCACATCGAGCCCCTTGCCGTTCACCGAGCGCAATTCCCACGCCCAGCGGTAACGGCCGGAGGTTCCTTCGCTGCGCGCGAACCCGGTCATCGATTGCAATGTCATATTCAGAAAGCCCCCATCATGCCGTGCAAAAAACCGGGCCTTGCGATGACAAGGCCCGGTCAGAACTATCAGTTATTGGCCGGTTTTTCCGCCTCGGTGCCGCCGGGCTGACCATCCACGACAACATCGGGATTGGCGCCGGAAGCCGCTTTTTCGGCCTCGATCTTGCGCCAGCGGCGCACATTGGCGTTATGTTCGTCCAGCGTCTTTGCAAACACATGGCCGCCGGTGCCATCGGCAACAAAGTAGATGTCATCGGTGCGCCACGGGTTGGCAACCGCCTCGAGTGCGGCCCGGCCCGGATTGGCGATGGGAGACGGTGGCAGGCCCTTGATGACATAGGTGTTGAAGGGCGTCTGCTTTTGCAGGTCCGACTGGTAGATCGGACGGTCGGACGGTTTGCCGTCGCCGCCGAAGAGACCGTAGATGATCGTCGGGTCGGATTGCAGGCGCATGCCCTTCTTCAGCCGGTTGTAGAACACCGAAGCGACATGGGCGCGCTCGTCGTCCTTGCCGGTTTCCTTCTCCACGATCGAGGCGAGCGTCACGAATTCCTCGACCGTCTTGATTGGCAGGTCTGGGTCACGACGTTCCCAGATCATGTCGATCAGCTTCTCCTGCGCCGCACTCATCTGGTTGATGATTTCCTCACGCTTCGTACCACGGGTAAAGCGATAGGTATCGGGGCGAAGGCTGCCTTCCGGCGGCAGGGTGGCGGGCAATTCGCCATCCAGCACCTCGTCGGCGGCAAGCCGCGCGAACATCTGCTTGACGGTCAGACCTTCCGGCAACGATACGGAATAAAGGATCGATTTGCCCGACTCCAAGAGCATCATGATATCTTTCATCGATGCGCCGGCCTTGATTTCGTATTCGCCCGCCTTCAGCGTCTGGTCCTTTTGCAGGTAGCTGCCCGTCATCAGGCGGAAGACACGGGCATTGGATACGACGTCATTGCGCTCGAGATTATTGGCGATCTCGATGAGGCCTGCGCCGTTGCGCACGGTGAAATGTGTGTTCGTCTGAAGCGGACCGGGCTCCTGGAACGCATTGATCATGTAATAGAAGGCTGCGACAGCAAGCACACAGACGGCAACCGCAAGCGTCATCAGAAAATTCAGGAAGATCACCAGCTGGCCATGGGCCTTGCGGGAGCGCTTCGGTGGAGCCGGCACCTTTTCCGGCCGAAGCGCTTCGGTCGGGGATTTCGGGATGATCGGGCCGCGATTGCCCTCACCCGCGCCGTCTCGTCCGTATGGTCCCTGGCTGTTCTGGTTCGTGTCGCTCACCGTCGGTCCTTTTCAGTTCGGCGTTGTCAGCGCTTTTTGCGCAGGTAATGCGGCAAAAACAGGTTCGGAATGCCTTCCTGCACCACATAGAGACATCGTGAAGACCTCATTGCCTCCTTCACGAATCGTCGTTTCCGGCAAAGCCGGTCAAGGAAAGCCATCTGCGGCGGGAAATTCACCCGCAGCAGGAAATCATTCCGAAACCGGCAAACCGTCTTCCGTAAACGACTACAATATCGGCGCGAAAATCGAAATGGCTTTCGCGAGCCGCAATGCGTTCTTCAAAGAAGAGCGCTCTCAGGCACCCGGCGGGAGGGAGCCGCACCGCTTTAGGCGGTTTGCGGCGCCGGGTTTTCGTCGTGATTTATGCTTCGTAGCGACGCAGTACGAGGGAGGCGTTGGTGCCGCCAAACCCGAAGGAGTTCGACAAGGCGACGTTGACCTGCCTCTTGCGCGCCTTGTGCGGCACCAGATCGATCTTCGTCTCCACGTCGGGATTGTCGAGGTTCAGCGTCGGCGGAACGATATTGTCGCGGATCGCAAGCGTGGCGAAAATCGCCTCGATAGCGCCAGCTGCTCCGAGAAGATGGCCGGTGGCCGACTTTGTGGAAGACATGGAAATCTTCGACGCCGCGTCACCAACCAGCCGCTCGACCGCACCAAGCTCGATCGTATCGGCCATGGTGGAGGTGCCGTGGGCGTTGATGTAATCGATATCGTCAGGCGTGAGGCCGGCGCGCTTCAGCGCCATCGCCATGCAGCGGTACGCGCCATCGCCATCTTCTGACGGTGCGGTGATGTGATAGGCATCACCGGAAAGGCCGTAACCGACGACTTCGGCATAAATCTTTGCGCCGCGCGCCTTGGCATGTTCCAGCTCTTCCAGAACGACGATACCGGCACCTTCGCCCATGACGAAACCGTCACGGTCGCGGTCATAGGGACGCGATGCCTTCTGCGGATCGTCGTTATGCTGGGTGGAAAGCGCCTTGCAGGCGGCAAAGCCGGCAAGCGCGATGCGGCAGACCGGCGATTCGGCGCCACCTGCGACCATGACCTCGGCATCGCCGAACGCAATCATCCGGGCAGCATCGCCGATGGCATGCGCGCCGGTCGAGCAAGCCGTCACTACGGCGTGGTTCGGACCGCGCAGCTTGTGACGGATTGAGACGTGGCCGGAAACCAGGTTGATCAGACGGCCGGGAATGAAAAATGGAGAAATGCGGCGGGGCCCCTTGTCGCGCAGCGTATAACCCGCCTCGACAATACCTTCCAGACCGCCGATGCCGGAGCCGATCAGAACGCCCGTGGCGATCTGGTCTTCGTCCGTTTCGGGATGCCAGCCGGCGTCCGCAAGCGCCATGTCGGCAGCGGCCACACCGAAAAGGATGAACGGATCGATCTTGCGCTGCTCTTTGAGTTCCATCCAGTCATCGGCATTGAACGTGCCGTTGGAGCCATCGCCGACGGGAATGCGACAGGCAATCTTTGCGGGCAAGTCTTCGACTTCGAACTCAGTCACGAGACGGGCACCGTTCTGGCCGGCAAGCAGCCGTTCCCAGGTGATTTCCGTTCCGCATCCAAGAGGAGATACCATGCCGGTACCGGTGATAACGACACGCCTCATCGCCAACGCTCCGCCCTTATCCAAATCATCGGTCTTTTTGCAACGCCACACACCATGGAATGGCGGGAACAGGCGCTGCACCATTTTGAATGTCCGCATAATCTTCCGCAGGCCGGAGCCGGTTCGGAAACTTATGCATTCGTCAGGACGCACGTCTTTCGGGCGCGTTCTGTTTCACGATAAAATATTGGCCCGGACAAGCCGGGCCAAGACGGGAGGTTGTTACACCTCCCCAATACAGGTCGATCAGGCCTGGGCCTTCTCGATGAACTTGACAGCGTCGCCAACAGTCAGGATCGAGTCAGCTGCGTCGTCTGGGATCTCGACGCCGAATTCTTCTTCGAAAGCCATGACCAGTTCAACGGTATCGAGCGAATCAGCGCCCAGATCGTCAATGAAGCTTGCGCCTTCAACAACTTTGTCGGCGTCGACGCCCAGATGATCAATTACAATTTTCTTTACGCGTTCTGCGATATCGCTCATGTCGGTTTCCTCGACCTTTATTTTGAAGGGAATGCCTTACGGCACCCTGCCCTGTTAGAAGCCCTCATGCGCCGTTCAAATCCGGCACTGCTGGCAAACCCGTTCAACCCGGTCCAAGCTAGACATCGTCGCGCAAAATCGCAACGGCTTCCTGTCTCTCCGGGACGACTGTTCACAGTCTTGGCCCGATTAACACGGTTTCAACCGGTCGAAAAGCCTGAAAACGCGCTAAGCACAACGTATGACAGGCAATTTCGCCGGAAACCGGCATGGAGGGTCTTGCGGCGCCCGACACCAAACAAGGTGCAGAAACAGCGCCGCAATCGTTTCAAGACGCCTTTCAGGTGGCGTCAGATCATCGCCATGCCGCCATTGACGTGCAAGGTCTGGCCGGTCATGTAGGCAGCTTCATTGGAAGCCAGATAAAGTACGGCCGAAGCGACTTCGGCGCCCGTCCCCATGCGCTTCATGGGAATGGCACCCATGATGGCGTCTTTCTGCTTGTCGTTCAGCTTGCCGGTCATCGCGCTTTCGATGAATCCAGGTGCTACGCAGTTGACGGTGACGTTGCGGGTGGCGATTTCCTGTGCCAGCGACTTCGAAAAACCGATCATGCCGGCCTTGGAGGCGCAATAGTTCGCCTGGCCGGGATTGCCGGTGACGCCGACGATGGAGGTGATGTTGATAATGCGGCCGAAACGGCGGCGCATCATCGGATGCGTCAGTTCACGCGTCAGGCGGAACATCGCGGTCAGGTTCACCTCGATGACGTTGTCCCAGTCCTCGTCGCTCATGCGCACGAACAGGCCGTCCTTGGTAATCCCGGCATTGTTGACAAGAATGTCGACGCCTTCCAGCTCGGCCTCGGCCTTTTCGCCCAGCGCCTTGACCTCGGCACGATCGGCAAGGTTGGCCGGGAAAATCTTGACGCGGTCGCCAAGTTCCGCCGCCAGGGCTTCGAGCTTTTCAACGCGCGTGCCGTGCAGGCCGACGGTTGCGCCCTGGCTGTGCAGAAGGCGGGCGATTTCCTCGCCAATACCGCCGGTCGCGCCGGTTACGAGAGCCTTGCGGCCTGTCAGATCAAACATGTTCCGTTCCTTCTTTAGAGCAATTCCGCAAAAGCCTTTTAGCGAAATCTTTAGAGCAATTCCGCAAAAGCCTTTTAGCGAAATCGCATCGGGAATTACCGTAAAACAAAAAGCCGATGCGGGGCGAAGCCCGTCTCAGCCGATAAGAGTGGCGAGAAGCTGGTCGATATCGGCAGCGCCGTTGACGGCAACGCCGTTCACCGTCTTGTCGATGCGACGGGCAAGACCCGTCAGCACCTTGCCGGAGCCGATCTCGTAAAGCTGCGTTATATTGTTGGCGGCGAACCATTCCACCGTCTCGCGCCAGCGCACCTGGCCCGTCACCTGTTCGACCAGCAAAGCGGCGATCTCATTGGCGTCGGAAACGGGGGCGGCACGCACATTGGCGATAACAGGCACGACCGGGTTATTCTTTTCGACAGCCGCCAGCGCCTCGCGCATGGCTTCCGCCGCCGGCGCCATCAGCGCGGAGTGGAAGGGCGCGGAAACCGGCAGCATGATGGCGCGCTTGGCGCCCTTTTCGGAAGCGATCGCAGCCGCCTTCTCGACAGCCGCCTTGCCGCCGGAAATGACCAGCTGGCCGCCGCCATTGTCGTTGGCGATCTGGCAGACGCCGAGAATGGCAGCCTCTTCACAGATTGCCGAAACAGCATCGTGCTCCAGCCCGATGATCGCTGCCATCGCGCCCTCGCCCACCGGCACGGCAGCCTGCATGGCATTGCCGCGGATGCGGAGAAGCCGTGCGGTATCGGCAATCGAGAAGGTGCCGGCAGCACAGAGCGCGGAATATTCGCCGAGCGAATGGCCAGCGACATAAGAGACGGCGTCAGAGAGCTTCAGACCCCGCGCTTCCAGAACCCGCATGACCGCCATGGACACCGCCATGAGCGCCGGCTGGGCGTTGGCCGTCAGCGTCAGCGTTTCTTCCGGGCCATTCCACATGATGTCGGAAAGCTTCTGGCCGAGCGCGTCATCGACCTCCTGGAACACAGCCCGTGCTTCCGGATAGGTATCGGCGAGTTCCTTGCCCATGCCGATGGCCTGGCTTCCCTGACCGGGAAATGTGAATGCAATACCCATGGGATGTGGTCCTTCTTGTCTGGCCTTGCCTTTATTCTTTTCGACTTCCATTCACATTCCGGCCTGCGGAGTCAAGGCTTGAAGCCCTTCGGCACCCCATCGACGCGGTTTTGCCGATCTATTTTCCCCTTTCTTTTCATCATATTTTTTCTTGCACTGCGGCAATTCCCCATTACTTTCATGCCACCTTTCAAAATATCTGGCCAAGCACCGGGACATTTCCATGAAACAGAGACTATTGGGCCGCACGGGCATTTCCGTGTCCGAAATTTGCCTTGGCACAATGACGTGGGGCACGCAGAACACTGAAGCCGAAGCGCATGCGCAGATGGATTACGCGCTGGAGAACGGCGTCAATTTCTTCGATACGGCCGAGCTTTACCCCACCACCCCCGTTTCCGCCGAAACGCAGGGACGGACGGAAGACTATATCGGCACATGGTTCGAAAAGACCGGCAAGCGCGACCAGGTCGTGCTCGCCACCAAGGTCGCCGGTTCCGGGCGTGACTATATTCGCGGCGGGCGCGATATTGATGCGAGCGCCATCCGCGAGGCAGTAGATACCAGCCTCACGCGCCTGAAAACGGATTACATCGACCTCTATCAGATCCACTGGCCGAACCGCGGCACCTATCACTTTCGCGGCGCCTGGAGCTTTGATGCTTCCGGTCAGGAAAAGGAGCGCACGCTTGCCGAGATCACCGAAAAGCTCGACACGCTCGGCGAGCTGGTAAAGGCCGGCAAGATCCGCGCTATCGGCCTTTCCAACGAAAGCGCATGGGGTACACAGAAATATATCGATATTGCCGAGGCCCGTGGCCTGCCGCACGTCGCAACCATCCAGAACGAATATAACCTGCTCTATCGCAGCTTCGATCTCGACATGGCGGAAGTCGCGCATCACGAAGATGTCGGCCTGCTGGCCTACTCGCCGCTGGCGGCGGGGCTGCTCACGGGCAAGTATCAGAACGGCGCACGCCCTGCGGGCTCGCGCGGCACCATCAACAAGGACCTCGGCGGTCGCCTGCAGCCGCATCAGGAAGCGCCGGTCAAGGCCTATCTTGAGCTAGCCGCACAACACGGCCTCGATCCGGCACAGCTCGCCATCGCCTTCTGCCTGACACGCCCCTTCATGGCCTCCGCCATCATCGGCGCAACGACCATGGAGCAGCTGAAGGTGGATATCGCAGCAGCCGATGTCACCTTGTCCGACGACGTCCTGAAAGGCATCGCCGCGATCCATCGGCAATATCCGATGCCGATCTGACGACAGCGCAGCGCGCTTTTTCGCCTCCGGTCCTTGCATTCCGGGCAAAAATGGGTATAAGCGCGCTGTTCACAACACCCGGTCCAATTGGCTGGTGGCTGAACGGAGGGCTGGTTTCGGTAACGAAACAGCAGGAACCATAAGGTTTTTCCGGCCTCCCGTGTCTCCGCTCTCGACCGTCTCGAACAACGCTTTTCTTGCTTTAAGGCTTCGCAGCCTAACCAGGAGCAGTCGTTGAGGCTTAGCGCCGTTGCCGGGTGAAGGACGAAACGCAAGAAAGGCAAAGCTTAAATGGCTCTTTACGAACACATCTTCCTTGCCCGGCAGGATATTTCTGCCCAGCAGGTCGACGCACTTGTCGAGCAGTACAAGGGCGTTATCGAATCGTTCGGCGGTAAAGTCGGACGCGTCGAGAACTGGGGTCTGAAGTCCCTCACCTACCGCATCAAGAAGAACCGCAAGGCTCACTACGCTCTTATGGACATCGACGCTCCGGCGCCTGCGATCCACGAAATCGAGCGCCAGATGCGCATCAACGAAGACGTTCTTCGCTACATGACCATCGCCGTCGAAGCCCACGAAGAAGGCCCGTCCGCGATGATGCAGAAGCGCGACCGTGACGACCGTCCGCGCCGCGATGGCGACCGTCCGGATCGTGGCCCGCGTGAAGATCGTGGTCCCCGCGCACCGCGCGAAGGTGGCTTCGGCGACCGCGAAGACCGTCCGCGCCGTCCGCGCGAAGACCGTGCATAAGGAGAATTGACCAATGGCTGATACATCCTCTTCCCAGGCACGCCGCCCGTTCCACCGCCGTCGCAAGACGTGCCCCTTCTCCGGCGCAAACGCTCCGAAGATCGACTACAAGGACGTTCGTCTCCTGCAGCGCTACATTTCCGAGCGCGGCAAGATCGTTCCTTCCCGCATCACGGCCGTTTCCCAGAAGAAGCAGCGCGAACTCGCCCAGGCGATCAAGCGCGCCCGTTTCCTCGGCCTGCTGCCTTACGTCGTAGCGTAATGATTTGAAGCGAGGCCGCGCTTTGGCGCGGCCTCGTCTTCCACGATGCAACTGACTTTTAATCAGTAGGTTGCGAGTTCAAATCCTTCCGCGTTGGGCGCGGATCGATACCATAAAACCCATGTTGGGGACGACGATCCTGATTGGACCGGTCCTCTAACTGCTCAAGTTTCCAGCAGGACAGCGAAGTGCAAAAGTTGAACCAGACAGTGCTGATCACCGGCGTTCTCGCCGGCATATGCGCCGCGTTTCTAACGCTTGGCGCAACGGCACAGTCGTCCTTTTCCTTCCTGCTTTACGCCGGTTCCGCCATGCCCATCTTCATCGCCGGCATGGGCTGGGGAAATCGCGCAGCCGTCGTTGCGATCATCACCACGGCTATCATCGGCGCGCTCGTCATATCGCCGCTTTTCTCGCTGACCATTGCGATCTTCACGCTGATCCCGGCGGGCTGGCTTTCGCATCTTGCCAATCTGGCGCGCCCGGCCTCGGAACTCGGCGGCCCGGATGACCTGCTTGCCTGGTATCCGCTGTCCGGCATCGTCCTGCATCTCTGCCTTCTGGTTTCGGTTGCCGTCGTCATTCTCGGCTGGATGATCGGTTACGGTCCCGATCTCGTCGCGCGCATGGTCGATCTGATGATGACCTCCGTGCAGAGCCGCGAACCGCTGTTCGAACCCAATGTCGAGGCACTGGCGCAGACGAAGTCGCTGCTGGTTCTGATGCTGCCGATCGTTCAGGGCGGCCTGTGGGTCATCCTTTTGTTTGCGGCCTATTATTTCGCGGCCCGGCTGGTCGGTTCCTTCGGCAAGGGTCTTCGCCCACGCGAGGACATTCCTTCCGCACTGCGCATGCACCGCAACGCCATCTTCGTTTTTCTCTGCGGCATCGTCGCCATGTTCTTCGGGGGCGTCGCCGCGATGGTCGGCGCAGTCGTCTGCGGCACCTTCGGCGCGGGCTTCCTGATGGCGGGTTACGCCTCGCTGCACAAACGCGCGCGTGGAAAGGACTGGCGTCTGCCGGTTCTCATCCTCGCCTATCTCTCGGCGGTCTTTGTCTTCCCGCTGCTTATCATTCTCGTTTTGGGATTGAGCGACGTGCGCAGCACGATCTCCCTCACCCCAACGCGGAAAACTGACAATACGAACGAAACCAACACATAGAAAGGATCAAGAAGATGGACGTTATTCTTCTCGAACGCATCAACAAGCTCGGCCAGATGGGCGAAACCGTAAAGGTTCGCGACGGTTACGCACGTAACTTCCTGCTGCCGCAGGGCAAGGCGCTGCGCGCCAACGCCGCCAACAAGACCCGTTTCGAAACCGAGCGCGCAACGCTTGAAGCCCGTAACCTCGAGCGCAAGTCGGAAGCCCAGAAGGTTGCCGAAGCACTCGAAGGCAAGTCCTTCATCGTCGTTCGCTCGGCTGGCGAAACCGGTCAGCTTTACGGTTCTGTTGCTGCTCGCGACGTCGTTGAAATCCTCGGCGCCGAAGGCTTCAACATCGGCCGCAACCAGGTTGAACTGAACACGCCGATCAAGACCATCGGCCTGCACAACGTTACCCTGCACCTGCACGCCGAAGTCGAGCTTCAGGTCGAGCTGAACGTTGCCCGTTCTGCCGAAGAAGCCGAGCGTCAGTCCAAGGGCGAAAGCCTCACCTCCGCCGACGCCATCTACGGCGTTGACGAAGACGCCCTGCGTCCGGAAGACTTCTTCGATCCGGAAGCTGACGGCAACGACGACGACGAATAAGATTTGGCCTTGTGGTCATAAGGAAAACCCCGGATGGCGACATCCGGGGTTTTTTTGGTTTTGTGACTGGAGTGTGTGGAGGGATACCCCCCT
>NZ_BDLN01000001.1:795833-824041 GCF_001950375.1 Rhizobium sp. TBD182
CGAGCGCAAGCCACAACTCGATCTCCACCCTTGTGGGGGAGATGTCCGGCAGGACAGAGGGGGTGCCTCTCGGCAAACTCAGCGCCAGACTACCTCGCCGCCGTCTCCGCCCCCTCCGGCGCCACGCTCTTGTCCACATGCACGACCACCGACATGCCCGGCGACAGATCCGCTGCCAGCGGCTGGTCGGCGTCGATTGCGATGCGCACGCCGAGACGCTGGGCGATCTTCACGAAATTGCCGGTGGCATTGTCGGGCTTGATGACAGCGAATTCCGATCCCGTTGCGGGCGAGAACCGCTCGACGCGGCCGTTGAGCTTGCGGCGATGCAGGGCATCCACCGAGATCGTCACCGGCTGGCCGACCTGCATGCCCGCGAGCTGAGTTTCCTTGAAATTGGCGATGACCCAGACATCATGCGGCACAACCGCCATCAACTGCGTTCCGGCTGTCACATACTGACCGGTGCGCACGCCGATTTCGCCGAGCCTGCCGTCCACCGGCGCGTGAATTTCGGTATTGTCGAGATCGATCCTGGCGAGTTCGACCGCAGCCTCGGCATTGGCGACAGCGGCCTGCAGGGAACTGCGGTTAACGATGATCGTCTGCAAATCCTGCCGCGAGACCTCAAGTGCCGCTTTCGCCTGCGAGAGCGATGCCCTCGCCTTTTCAAGCGCAGCATGCGCCTCTTCCTGCAGGCTGGAGGTGCCGGCACCGCTTTTGATAAGGTTGTCCTGACGGTCTGATGCCAGTTGCGCCTGTTTCAGAGATGCCTGCGCGCTATCGACAGCCGCCTCGCTGGAACGGATATTGGCGTTGGCGGCGTTTTCCTGCTGGCGGGAATTGTCCAGTGCCGCTTTTTGCGTATCCAGCGCGGCTCCCGCCTGCGCCTGCTTCTGGCGGTAGATGCGGTCGTCTATCTTCGCCAGCAATGTGCCCTGTTTGACCTCCTGATAGTCCTTCACCGGCACATCCACGACATAACCGCTCACCTGCGGGCTCATCGTCGTCACGTAACCACGCACGAAGGCGTTGTCGGTCATTTCGACGGTTGAGAGGAATGGCGGCAGGCGCCATGCATAGAGCACCAGCGCGACGCCGGCGAGGCCACCGAGCAGAACGAGAATGGAAACGGGGGTAAAAATCTTCTTCAGCATATTATCACTCTTGGAGGTTCAAGACTGTGGCGCCGGCGCGGCATCGACATTGTCCCGGAAAAAGCGGGGACGGATGCGCAGCCATGCAAGGTGGAGCAAAAGCGCCATGAGCGCCAGCGCCGCAACGGTGGAAATCAACAGGAACGTATCGTTATAGGCGAGCATATAGGCTTCCTTGGTAACCTGCTGGCCAAGGAGGGAAAGCCCCTCGGCCTTCAGCAGCGCCGGATCGGTGATGACGTGGCTGTAGGCGCCGGAAAGCTGCGACACGCGCTGGGCGACCAATGGGTTGGTGAGCAGGATATTCTCCACCAGAATATTGGAATGGAATTTTTCGCGCAGCGTCACGAAACTGCCGAGCAGCCCGGTCATCAACATCGATCCGGTGATCTGGGTGAACAGGAAGATGGTGATGAAATTCACCAGATAGGGCGCTCCGCGCGCAAGTGCGGCAGCGAACCCCTTTGCCATAACGGGCGGCAGGAACATGGCCGCACCGAAGGCGATCATCATCTGGCTCAGATACATCTGCGCTGGCCGCGTCAGATTGTTGGACTGGCTGTCCAGAAAAGCGCCGGCCGCAATCAGGGTAAGCGCAATCACATGAGCGGTATCGACATATTTCGTCAGCATCAGCCAGGCACAGGCCGCACCGCCGAGAACCGTCGCCAAAAGCACCAGAGCATAAAGCGTGATCGTCTGGTCGTTCAAAAGGCCAAGCTGCTGGTAGAAACTCACCGCCGTCGAGGATTGCTCGGAGGAAACTGCACGGTAGATGAGAAGGACCGCTATGACATGCAGGTTGGTTTTCGAAAAAATCCAGCGCAGGTCAAGCAGCGGGTTCTTGCGCGGCAACTCGATGACGACCATCAGCGTGAGAAGCGTGATCGACGTGGCCAGGAGCACGCCCAGCCACCATGTTTCGAACCACCAGTAAAACCGGCCAAGCGTGAGCATGACCGCAAGACAGCCAAGGCCACCCGCGAACAGAAGGTAGCTCAGAATATCCGTGCGCTCGATGACTTTCGCGCGCGGCGGCGGCGTAACTTTCAACAGGTAGATCAAGGCGAGCGAGATCAGCGCGAAGCCCATTTCCATCGTGTAGAGGGCATTCCAGCCGCCGATTTGCAGCAAGGAAGGCGAGACGATGCGCGCGAGCGGTGCAGACAGCAAAGTTCCGGTGAGCGCGATGCTGAAGCCCAGCGAGAATTTCCGCGCCGGCGGAAAAGCCTCCAGAATGTAGAGAAAGCCGAGCGAAGAAAGAGGTGCCGCCGCCATGCCGCTGAGAAAGCGGATGACGATCGCCGAATGCAAATCTGTCACGAACAGGTTGAGGCATGAGGCGACGACGAAGACGATGATCGAAAGTTCGGCAAAGGGCCGCAGGCCATATTGCGTTCGCACCTTGAACAGCGCGATGGAAAACGTGGCATAGGGGGCCATATAGGCGGCGGAAAGCCAGGCGACCTCGGCCACCGTGGCGGAAAATTCGCCCTGCAACTGGTATAGATTGGCCATGACGAGGTTCATGCCCAACCCTTGCGTGATGAAGAACGCCAGGCCCGCGAAGATGAAACACAGCCGCAGCCACACTGGCCGCTCCACCGGTTGAGGCGCGGCGGCCGCAGCAGCAGATTCCGGCACGTTCGCCGGCTTTACCGTAACGTCGGCATTTTCAGAGGCGGTCTCATCTGCCGTTTGCGGCACCACGGTACTCACGATTGCGCCCTCCCGCTTGCCAGATTTTGCAGATTGGCCGAAAGCCTGCGCATGACATCCAGCGCCATCGCCAGATCCTGCGAGGAAACATCGGCGGCGATTTCAGAACGGAGCGATTTTGCCACCGCCTGCACCGTTTCGGAGGTTTTCTCGCCCTCCTCCGTCATGTGGATGCGTTTGGCACGGCGGTCGGTTTCGTCGGAGCGTCGCTCGATGAGGTTCTGTTTCTCCATGCCGTCAAGCACGCGCACCAGCGTCGGCGTTTCGATTTCCATTTCCTCGGCAAGCTCCGTCTGGGTCAGCGGCCCGCGTCGCGACAGCGCGAAAAGCGCACGCGCACGCGCCAAAGTCAGGCCGCTTTCCCCTACCCGCGCGTCAAAAAATGCGCGCAGCTTGCGGGTAAAGGCGGACACCTCGTCCAGAAGCTGTTCCTTGTCGGTTTCGCGGGACATGTCAGCAAGCCTTATAATTAGCACACTACTTATTTTCTGCCTATTTATTTGGAAGCCTGCCGATTTTCAAGTTTCTTTCACGTCGGGTCTGCCATGCGATAAACTCATGGCAGCGAATCACGTTGCCGGGAATTTCCCGCACCTTGTCCCCACCCGCCTGTGGATTGCTGGGGACAACTGAAGATGTGATCCAGCTTCGCAGACAGGACGTCAGGCTGCCATAGAGTGTTGCAACAATATCATTGACTGCCATGGCCAAGGAAGCCAAACCCGAAGTGTAGTGGCAAGGCAAAGGGAGATCGTGCAAACCATGAACGACGCTGTGAGAAAGATCACCCCCGCGCAACCGGCGGAACCGCATTACCGCGAGGCGCCGAACAATATCGAGGCCGAACAGGCGCTGCTGGGCGCCATCCTCGTTAACAACGACGCCTATTACCGCGTGTCGGACTTCTTGAAGCCCGTGCATCTTTACGAACCGCTGCACCGCAAGATTTTCGAAGTGGCGGGCGACATCATCCGCATGGGCAAGACCGCCAATCCGGTGACCATCAAGACCTTCCTGCCCGCAGACGACAAGGTCGGCGACCTAACGGTGGCGCAATATCTGGCGCGTCTGGCGGCAGAAGCCGTTTCGATCATCAATGCGGAAGATTACGGCCGGGCGATTTACGATCTGGCGCTGCGCCGCGCGCTGATCCAGATCGGCGAGGATGTCGTCAACATCGCCTATGATGCACCGCTGGACATGCCGCCGCAGGCGCAGATCGAAGACACCGAGCGCCGCCTGTTCGAACTGGCGGAAACCGGTCGCTACGATGGCGGCTTCCAGTCGTTCAACGACGCCGTGGCGCTGGCGATCGACATGGCGGGCGCCGCCTTCGAGCGTGACGGCAATCTTTCCGGCATTTCCACCGGCATCCATTCGCTCGACGCCCGCATGGGCGGCCTGCAGCGTTCCGACCTTATCGTACTTGCCGGTCGTCCGGGTATGGGCAAGACCTCGCTTGCCACCAACATCGCCTATAACATCGCTGCGACCTACGATCAGGAAGTTCAGCCTGATGGTTCGTTCAAGGCGAAAAACGGCGGCGTCGTCGGCTTCTACTCGCTCGAAATGTCGTCCGAACAGCTGGCAACCCGTATCATTTCAGAGCAGACGGAAGTGTCTTCCTCGAAAATCCGCCGCGGTGACATTACCGAGGCCGATTTCGAGAAGCTCGTCGCCTGCTCCCAGATGATGCAGAAGGTGCCGCTTTACATCGACCAGACCGGTGGTATCTCCATCGCCCAGCTTTCCGCCCGTGCCCGTCGACTGAAGCGCCAGCGTGGTCTTGACGTTCTGGTGGTCGACTATATTCAGCTGATGACTGGCGCCGGCAAGAGCGGTGAGAACCGCGTGCAGGAAATCACCCAGATCACCACGGGCCTTAAGGCGCTCGGCAAGGAACTCAATGTTCCCATCATCGCGCTTTCACAGCTCTCCCGTGCGGTGGAAAGCCGTGAAGACAAGCGCCCGCAGCTTTCCGACCTGCGTGAATCGGGCTCGATCGAGCAGGACGCCGACGTGGTGCTGTTCGTGTTCCGTGAGGAGTATTACGTCAAGAACATGGAGCCGCGCGATATTTCCGATCCGAAATATGCCGAGTGGGAGGCCCTGTTCGACAAGGTGAAAGGCACCGCCGACGTCATCATCGCCAAGCAGCGTCACGGACCCACGGGCACGGTGAAACTCGCGTTCCAGTCCGAATTCACCCGCTTCGCGGATCTGGCCGACCCGAGCTTCAGCCAGTACGAAGAGCATTGATCTGAACCGAGGGCGGAACCGGGTCAGCGTTTCGCCCTGCCTGCTCTAAATCGAAACTGGGGAATCTTTTCAGAACTTTGGCGGGATTGCCTCACAATCCGATTCCGCGCAAAAGCGCCACGGTGACGACGCCGAGCGTTGCGGCTGGGAGCAGGCTGAGGCGAAGTGCCGCGACTGCCGTCACCGCGCAGGCGATTGTTTCCGCCATTCCGCTTGAGAATGCCGTTGGCGTCACCACAGCCATCAAGACGGCAGGCGGAACCACGCCGAGCGCTTTTTTCAGACGCTGCGTCAGGGTGAAATGGTTGACCAGCAGCAGACCCCCAAAACGCGTAGCGACGGTGGCCGCCATCATGGCGAGGATCGCCAGCAGGGTGTTCGTATCAAGCGTCATGCAGGCTGCTCCACCTCGTCCTCGCGGCCGAAGGCTGCGACGGAAAGTCCCGCAAGCGCACCGGCGGCTATGTACCAGGCGCCTGGGACCAGAGCGTGCGTGACAAAGGCGGCGGCAGCGCTTGCCAGCAGCACCAGGCCCGTTTCCCTGCCCTTCCAGAACCCCATCAGCAGCACGATGAACACGGCCGGAAAAGCGAAGTCCAGACCGATGACCGTCATGTCCCCCATCACCGAGCCTAAAAGCGCGCCCGTGAGCGTGGCGATGTTCCAGACGAGGTAGATTGAAAGCGCAGCGCCGGTGAAAAATGCGGCCGTCAGCCTGCCGGCAACTGCCCTGAATTCCGATAGCGCCCAGGATTCGTCCGTCAGCACCAGCATGGCCGCATATTTTCGCCAGCCGGTAAAATCATCGAGCTTGCCAGCGATGGAAGCGCTCATCAGCACATGGCGAAGATTGACCAGCAGCGCGGCAAAACCGAGCGCGCTCCAGCTTGCCGGATGCGTCCACAGATCCAGGGCGACGAATTGCGAGCCACCTGCAAAGACGAGAATGGACATCAGCGAGGCTTCCAGCGGCGACAATCCCTTGCCGACCGCGACTGCGCCGAACACGGCGCCGATCGGCACCATGGCGACCAGCAGGGGTGCGGCAGCTCTCAGGCCTGCGCCAAGCTCTGCACGTTTTTCCAGTACGGACATTGCATTCTCCTTTTCAGAGACATGCGATTACGCCTGCAAGTTTTTCCAGTCTTGAATGAAAGTGACGTTGCGCTTCGGAATGGCCACCAAAATCACGCCGTCCGGAATTGTCCCGGCGTGACGCCGGTGCGCGCCTTGAAATGCCGCGTAAAATGCGCCTGATCGGCAAAACCGCACAGCGCAGCCACCTCGGCCGGCATTTCGCCGGAACGCAGAAGACGGCGCGCGCGCCTTATGCGCACATCCGTCAGATAGGCATGCGGGGTGATGTGGAACTCCTTGCGGAAGGCCCGGATGAGATGCGCGCGGCTGAGACCAGCGATGCACGCCAATTCCTCAAGGCCGATATCGGTCTCGTAATTATCGGAGAGATAGTCGCGGGCGGTATGGACCGCCGTCTTCTCGCGGGTTTCAACGGCCAGGATAATGGCGCTGCCATGCCTGCCGAACAGTGCCGCCAGAACCGAGAACATGCCCTCATCGGCCTCAAGAGCGCCGGACTTGGCCTCCAGCCTGCGATGCGCCATCTGAAAAGCGGCGGCCATCTGCGGATCACGCGGCAGAAACCTTGGAAAGGACGGCATTCCATGGAAAGCCCTGCCCGTCACATCCTCGATAATATCACGCAGCAGCGCTGCGTCGGGATAGATCATCCGATAACGATAACCGCCGCCACCCGGCGCACCATCGTGAATCTCGTCCGGATTGATGAGATAGAGATGCCCCGGCCCGGTCTGTTCCCTGGTGCCCTGAATGGTGGAAATCTGCGAGCCGCTTTCGATCGCGCCGATCGAGAAGGTATCATGCGCGTGCGGCGAATATTCATGTGTCAGGAACGTCGCGCTCAGACATTCCATGCCGCCAAAACGTGGGTCGCGCCAGAAACGCGTCGTTTCCGTCGCTGCAACCGGCATGACGTCTATGGCCTGTTCCTGCGAAACATTGTGCATAGAACGACTTTAAACCAATCGGTCATTACCGTCTTGAACAAAAGTGCTAGGGTCCGAACCGGTTCCAAATCAACCGGACGCATGGCATGACAGACGACTTCGAAGACACATTTCCCGAACAAGAAACCGACGCTTTCGAACATGCGCCGCTGAGGCTGACCGTCGATCTCGGCGCGCTTGCCGACAATTGGCGCGACATGAAAAAGCGGTCTGGCAAGGCGCGGACGGCGGCTGTCGTGAAAGCAGATGCCTACGGGCTCGGTATCGAGGATTGCGGCGCGACGCTCTACCATGCCGGCGCACGCGACTTTTTCGTGGCAACGGTGTCCGAAGGTGCGACCTTGCGATCCTATGCACCGGAAGCGCGCATCTTCGTGCTGTCAGGCATCTGGCAGGGCCAGGAGCGTCAGGTCTTCGACAATGATCTCGTGCCGGTTCTGGCCTCGGAGGAACAGCTCTCCTTCTGGATGGCGACGGTTGCCGAACGCGGCGAACACCCCTGCGCGCTGCATGTGGATACCGGCTTCAACCGGCTTGGCCTGCCGCTGGACGACGCGCTGTTTCTGGCAGACGACGTGACCCGGCCTGCGAGTTTCGATCCGGTTCTGGTGCTCTCCCACCTCGCCTGCGCCGACACGCCGTCTTCGCCCATGAATAAGGTCCAGCTCGAATCATTCCGCAAGGTTAGCGCCGCTTTCGAAGGAATCGAATCAAGCCTTTCCGCCTCTGCCGGAATCTTTCTGGGACCGGATTATCATTTCGATCTCACCCGCCCCGGCATTGCCCTCTACGGCGGCGAGGCAATCAACGATGTGGCAAACCCGATGCGGCCCGTCGCAAAGGCCGAAGCGCGGATCATCCAGATTCGCGAGGCCGGAGAAGGCCAGACAGTCAGCTATGGCGGCACCTATTTGCTGAAACGGGCGAGCCGCCTTGCCATCGCTTCTGTTGGTTATGCGGACGGATACCAGCGGTCGCTTTCCGGTTCCGGCATTCCATTGCGCGAAATGGGCCATGGCGGTGCTTACGGCATAGTCAACGGCCACAAGGCGCCGGTCGCCGGTCGTGTAACCATGGATCTCACCATTTTCGACATCACGGACATACCGGCAAACGCTGTCCGCACCGGCGATTATATCGAGCTTTTCGGCCCGAAAGTGCCGCTCGATGAGGTGGCGCGCGCCGCCGGCACCATCGGTTACGAAATGCTGACGGGGCTTGGTTTGCGCTACGAGCGGCAATATCTGATGGCTGACGACTGAACCACGTCTTTAGCTCTTGGAAAGCGGAAGCGACCTGTGCTAAAAGAGAACAAAAGGAGATCGAAATGCCCGAAATCCATTTGAGCGAACAGGACGAAAAGTTCATCGAAGAGCAGGTGGCTGCGGGTGTCTATAGCGATGCGGACGCCGTTATTCATGCGAGCCTGCAATTACTGAGCAGCGATGAGGGAAGGATCGTTCAGCTTCGGAACATGATTCGCGAGGCTGACGAAGAGTTTGAGCGGGGCGAGTATGTGACGTTTACGACGGCCGATGATCTAACCGCCTACATCATCGAACGAGCCAGAAACGAAAAGTGATAACGGCCCGCACCTACTCTCTGTCATCGCAGGCCATTCGCGATCTCATCAATATTTATAAGTTTCTGGATGATAAAAATCCGATCGCAGGCGAACGGCTCGTGTCATCCATTGAGCGCAAGATCAAAGACACGGCTCGATTGGGCCTCACGGGAGTGTCTCGAGACTGGATCAGCAACGGCCTTCGCGCCGTGCACCACAAAAATCGCTGTATCTATTTTCGCGTTAAAGAGAATGAACTGCGCATATTGCGCGTCGTCCATGGCCACCAGCACATTGATGCTGAAGACGTAATCGAAAAAGAAAACTGACATAGATGGCCAAAGCCAAGACCCAATTCGTGTGCCAGAACTGCGGCACGGTTCATACCCGCTGGGCGGGAAAATGCGAAGGCTGCGGCGAGTGGAATACCATCGTCGAAGAAGATCCGATGGGCGGCATCGGCTCCGGCCCCGGCAAGACGCCGAAAAAGGGCCGGGCGGTCGCGCTCACGGCGCTTTCGGGCGAGATCGAGGAGGCGCCGCGCATTCCGACCGGCATCAGCGAACTGGACCGGGCAACTGGTGGTGGTTTCGTGCGCGGTTCGGCGGTGTTGATCGGCGGCGATCCCGGCATCGGCAAATCGACCCTGCTGATGCAGGCGGCAGCTGCCCTTTCACGGCGCGGACATCGCGTCATCTATGTTTCTGGCGAAGAAGCGGTAGCGCAGGTGCGTCTGCGGGCCCAGCGGCTGGGTGCGGCGGAAACCGACGTGCTGCTGGCGGCAGAAACCAATGTCGAGGATATTCTGGCGACGATTTCCGAGAGCAAACGCCCCGATCTCGTCATCATCGATTCCATCCAGACGCTATGGAGCGACACGGCCGATTCCGCTCCCGGCACGGTAACGCAGGTGCGCACCGGCGTGCAGGCAATGATCCGTTACGCCAAGCAAACGGGCGCGACCATGGTGCTGGTGGGCCATGTGACCAAGGAAGGCCAGATCGCCGGTCCGCGCGTGGTGGAGCACATGGTCGACGCCGTGCTTTATTTCGAAGGCGACCGCGGCCACCATTACCGCATTCTGCGCACCGTCAAGAACCGCTTCGGGCCGACGGACGAGATCGGCGTGTTTGAAATGTCCGATCGCGGATTGCGCGAGGTCTCCAACCCGTCCGAACTGTTCCTTGGCGACCGCAACGAGAAATCTCCCGGTGCCGCGGTCTTTGCCGGCATGGAGGGCACCCGTCCCATTCTGGTCGAGGTGCAGGCGCTGGTCGCGGCCACCTCGCTCGGCACGCCGCGCCGCGCCGTGGTCGGCTGGGACAGTTCGCGGCTCGCCATGATCCTTGCCGTGCTGGAAGCCCATTGCGGCGTGAAGCTCGGTCAGCACGACGTTTATCTGAACGTCGCCGGCGGATACCGCATTTCCGAACCGGCTGCGGATATGGCGATAGCCTCTGCGCTGGTTTCCTCGCTTGCCGGTCTTGCCCTGCCCGCCGATTGCGTCTATTTCGGCGAGATCAGCCTGTCGGGCGCGGTACGGCCCGTCTCGCATACGGGCCAGCGTTTGAAAGAAGCTGAAAAACTCGGTTTCTCCGCCGCACTTCTGCCGTCTGCTTCGGCTGAATTGCCGAAAGCGGGCAAGGGGCGCTGGACGGAAATAGAAAGCCTGCCGGACCTCGTGGCGCGCATCGCCGGTTCCGGCAACCGGTTCAAACAGGTTGAGGACGACTAAGATTGATCCTTTCGCCAAGGGAAACAGTGGTGTAAGAGGATCGCACAATTGGCAAGGCAGCGCCTGACAGGGCGTCGCACCTCCGGAGTTGGTATATGCCCATTACAATTTTCGACGGCATCGTCATCGCCGTTGTTCTTTTCTCCGCCATTCTCGCGATGGTGCGCGGTTTTTCCCGCGAGATTCTGTCCATCGCGAGCTGGGCCGGTTCGGTCGCCGCCGCCTATTATCTTTTCCCGATCCTGCTGCCCTATGCACGCAACTATACCGATGACGACAAGATCGCCATCGCCGGTTCGGCAGGCGTCGTCTTTCTCATCTCCCTCGTCGTCATTTCCTTCATCACCTCGCGCATTGCCGATTTCATCATCGACAGCCGCATTGGTGCGCTGGATCGCACGCTGGGTTTCCTGTTCGGCGCAGCGCGCGGCATTCTCTTGCTGGTCGTCGCGGTTGCCTTCTGGAACTGGCTGGTGGATGTGAAGACGCAGCCGCAATGGGTAACCCAGGCCAAGTCCAAGCCTTTCCTCGACGGGCTGGTGGGCAAGCTGGAAGCGGTTCTGCCTGACGATATCGAGCCGCAGATCCGCGCCCGTATCCTCGGAAAACCGCAGGAACCGGCAGCCGTGCAGACGCCTGCGGAAGATGTACCGGCGACAAATCCGCCGGCAACGAATAATTGACACAGTGTCGCGCCTTGCAATGCATGCAAGGCGCGCGATTTGTGCTAAATATCAAGCACGACACAGACTGGCCGACCGGGAGACAAGCTCACCGGAGAGGTCTTTCGTTTTTCTCGGTAGAGAGCAAGGGCAAGCCGGATGATTGAGCCGCTTTCGCATTCCACTTTCAATGAAGAGATCGACGGCGACACGCTGCACGAAGAGTGCGGCGTGTTCGGCATTCTCGGCCACGCCGATGCCTCCGCCCTGACTGCACTCGGCCTGCATGCACTTCAGCATCGCGGCCAGGAGGCAGCAGGCATCGTCTCCTTCGATGGCAAGCGCTTCCATCAGGAACGCCATATGGGCCTCGTCGGCGATCATTATACCGATCCGGCAACCCTTGCCCGCCTGCCCGGCTCCATCGCGATTGGCCATACCCGCTACTCCACAACAGGCGAAGTGGCGATGCGCAACGTGCAGCCGCTGTTTGCCGAGCTGGAAGAAGGCGGCATTTCGATTGCACATAACGGCAATTTCACCAATGGCCTGACGCTTCGCCGACAGATCATCGCCACCGGCGCCATCTGTCAGTCGACATCGGATACCGAAGTCGTGCTGCACCTCATCGCCCGTTCGCGTCACAGCTCCACTGCCGACCGTTTCATCGACGCCATCCGCCAGATGGAAGGCGGCTATTCGATGCTGGCGATGACCCGCACCAAGCTGATCGCAGCCCGCGACCCGATCGGCATCCGCCCGCTCGTCATGGGTGAGCTGGACGGCAAGCCGATCTTCTGCTCGGAGACCTGCGCTCTCGATATCATCGGCGCGAAATTCGTGCGTGACGTCGAAAACGGCGAAGTCATCATCTGTGAAATTCAGCCTGATGGTTCGATCACCATCGATGCGCGCAAGCCTTCGAAGCCGCAGCCGGAGCGTCTCTGCCTGTTCGAATATGTCTATTTCGCCCGCCCCGATTCCGTCGTCGGCGGCCGCAACGTCTATACGACGCGTAAAAACATGGGCATGAACCTTGCCAAGGAAGCGCCGCTGGAAGCTGACGTTGTCGTTCCGGTTCCCGATGGCGGCACGCCGGCAGCGCTCGGTTTTGCGCAGGAAAGCGGTATTCCGTTCGAATATGGAATCATCCGCAACCACTATGTCGGCCGTACCTTCATCGAGCCGACGCAGCAGATTCGCGCTTTTGGCGTCAAGCTCAAGCATTCCGCCAACCGGGCGATGATTGAAGGCAAGCGCGTGGTGCTGGTGGATGATTCGATCGTGCGCGGCACGACTTCATTGAAGATCGTGCAGATGATCCGCGAAGCGGGCGCGAAAGAAGTGCATATCCGCGTTGCCAGCCCGATGATTTTCCATCCGGATTTCTACGGCATCGACACGCCTGATGCCGACAAGCTGCTCGCCAACCAATATGCCGATGTGGACGCCATGGCGAAATTCATTGGCGCCGATTCGCTTGCCTTCCTGTCGATCGACGGTCTTTACCGCGCCGTCGGTGGCGAGAACCGCAACAATGCGCGTCCGCAATTCACGGACCATTATTTTACCGGCGACTACCCTACCCGCCTTCTCGACCAGAACGGCGAGGCGATGGGCAGCAAGATTTCCGTGCTGGCCAGCAACGGCTGATAATCTTGGAATAACAAGCGGCCACCGGCTTCCGGTGGCCGCTTTTTTGTGGCGGGCGATTGAAACCGTGCCCGCTGCGGCGTTTTGATCGCTTGCGGTTGGCGTCAGAGGCTTCATAAAACAAGCGGAATGAATTTCGGAGGGGGCAAAATGACCATCAATCTCAAGGGCAGGATCGCGCTCGTCACCGGCGCGTCGCGCGGTATCGGCTATTTCACGGCGCTGGAACTTGCCAAGGCCGGTGCGCATGTCATTGCCTGCGCCCGCACGGTCGGCGGCCTTGAGGATCTGGACGACGCCATCAAGGCCGTCGGCGGCACCGCGACGCTGGTTCCCTTCGATCTCGCCGACATGAACGCCATCGATGCGCTGGGCGCCAATATCTTCGAGCGCTGGGGCAAGCTCGATATTCTGGTCGCGAATGCCGGTGTTCTCGGCGTCATCTCGCCGGTCGGCCATATCGAGGCGAAAGTCTTCGAAAGGGTCATGACCATAAATGTCACCGCTACATGGCGGCTGATCCGCTCTGTCGAACCGTTGCTCCTGAGATCGGATGCGGGGCGCGCGTTGATCCTGTCTTCGGGTGCTGCCCATAGCTGTCGTCCCTTCTGGGGCGTCTATTCCACCTCCAAGGCCGCCGTTGAGGCACTTGCCCGGACCTGGGCTGCGGAAACCGATAAAACAGCGCTGCGCATCAACAGCATCAATCCCGGCGCGACACGCACCGCCATGCGCGCCCAGGCCATGCCCGGTGAAGACCCCGCAGACGTGCCGCACCCTTCTGAAGTTGCCGCCGCCATTGTTCAACTCGCCTCGCCTGAGCTTACCGAAACCGGCAAGCTCTTCGTCGTGCGTGAAGGCAAATTCCTGGATTACCGCCAGCCGGAATAGGCTTTTGGTCAAGGCGATCTCTTAAGGTGCTTCTGGCGCCTGCGAGAAACGCTTGACCGCGAAACACCGGCACGCCATAAGGCAAGGCATGAAAACAACGATCTGCACCTGCTGCTGAATAATTTTTGCTGGTTCACCACCGGCCAGATCGTTTTCGTCTCCCCGCAAGGTCCAACAGACAAACGGTCCGGCCAGGACAATTGACTGCCTTTAGGGAACGCCGCATGTCCTTGCGCCTGAAACTCCACAACACCCTGACACGCGAAAAGACGGAATTTGCGCCGATCGACGCCGACAATGTGCGCATGTATGTCTGCGGACCAACGGTTTACGATTTCGCCCATATCGGCAATGCGCGCCCGGTCATCGTTTTCGATGTTCTTTACCGGCTGCTGCGCCACGTCTATGGCGAAAGCCATGTGACCTACGCCCGCAACATCACCGATCTCGACGACAAGATCAACGCAAGGGCGCTGCGCGACTATCCGCATCTGCCGCTGAACGACGCCATCCACGCGGTGACGAAAAAGACCGCCGACCAGTTCCATGAGGATGTGGCAGCACTCGGCTGCCTGCAGCCGACCGTTGAACCGCGCGCCACCGACTACATCGCCGAGATGATCGACATCATCGAGAAGCTGATCGCGCGCGGCCATGCCTATGCGGCGGGCGGCGAAGTGCTGTTCGACACGCGCTCGATGGCCGATTACGGCCAGTTGTCCAAACGCCCGCTGGACGAACAGCAGGCCGGCGCGCGCGTGGCGGTGGAAGCACACAAGAAGACCCCCGGCGATTTCGTGCTGTGGAAACTTTCCTCTGATAATGAGCCCGGCTGGGAAAGCCCTTGGGGCCGCGGCCGTCCGGGCTGGCACATCGAATGCTCGGCCATGGCCGGTCGCTACCTCGGCGAAGTGTTCGACATTCACGGCGGCGGGCTCGATCTCATTTTCCCGCATCACGAGAACGAAATCGCGCAATCCCGCTGCGCCCACGGCACGCAGGTGATGGCCAATGTGTGGATGCATAACGGCTTCGTGCAGGTGGAAGGCCGCAAGATGTCGAAGTCCGAGGGCAACTTCGTGACCATCTATGAATTGCTGCACACCGAAAAATTTGGCGGCCGCCAATGGCCGGGCGAGGTTCTTCGCCTTGCCATGCTGATGACGCATTACCGCGAGCCAATCGATTTTTCGGTGAAGCGTCTCGAAGAGGCCGAACGTCTTCTCGCCAAGTGGCCGGCGGCCGAAGCCTCCGACGCGGCACCGGACGAAACCGTGCTTGATGCGCTTGCCGACGACCTGAACACGGTTGCCGCCGTGCAGGCGCTTCACGCGCTGGCACATGCCGCCAACACCGATCCTGCCCGCCTGCCCGCCTTTGCGGCCAGCGCCGCCCTGCTCGGCGTATTGCCGAAGAAAGCGGAAGTGGACGAGGCTATCGTTTCGGCAGTCGATGCCCTAGTGCAACTGCGTCTGGAAATGCTGAAGGCGAAGAACTTTGCAGAGGCGGATCGTTTGCGCGACGAGCTTTCTGAAAAGGGCATTCAGTTGAAGGATGGCAAGGATAAGGAAACCGGGGAACGGACGACGACCTGGGAGTTGAAGCGGTAATTTGCTGCTGCGGCTTGGGACTTACCTCCCTCTGCCCTGCCGGGCATCTCCCCCTCAAGGGGGAGATCAGATGCCGCGCGCTAGTGCGATAAGTCCCCGCGCATTCCATAGGTAGGGTGCTAGCCGCTTGTCGATCTCCCCCCTTGAGGGGGAGATGCCCGGCAGGGCAGAGGGTGGTGATGCCCCACGACAGGCCCTTGATTTCGTCCACACCATGCTACAATCTCGCGGCAACCGATCAAGTCGCGAGCATCCCGATGCCCCATGCCAAGGTCAGCCCCCGACATCGGAAACATGCTCGGCAGATGCGCAAGGTCATGACAGGCGCCGAACTCAAGTTCTGGAACGCCGTCCGTGCCCATCGTCTTGCAGGTCTGTCTTTCAGACGCCAGCTGCCTGTCGCAGGATACATCGTTGATTTCACCTGCCCGTCGCATAAGATCATTGTCGAGTTAGACAGGTTTCAGCATGCGGAAGATGCTGCGGCAGACTATGATCGGCAACGAACGGAGACGCTGGAGCAGTGTGGCTGGCGGGTTCTGCGTTTCTGGAACGAAGATGTTGTGAAAGACATCGACAATGTCTGTCTCCACATTATCCGGACGGTAAAGGAGAGCCAACCATGACCACCTACACCGGCGGATGCCAGTGCGGCGCGATCCGGTTCCGCGCGACCGGCGATCTCAAGTACAGTTCCATCTGTCATTGCCGCATGTGCCAGAAGGCTTTTGGGGCCTATTACGCGCCGCTGGTTTCCGTGCGCGGCGTCAATTTCGAATGGACGCGGGGGGAGCCGAAACGTTTTCAGTCCTCCAGCGTCGTCAAGCGCGGCTTCTGCCCCGAATGCGGCACGCCGCTGACCTATGAGGCGCCGGATGGCATGGCGGTTGCGGCCGGTGCTTTCGACGATCCCGCCGCCTTGCCGCCCACCATTCAGTGGGGCGTGGAACGCAAAATCGATTTCGTCGACAGCATCCACACGCTACCCGCCGTCCCAACGGAAGACGATCTGACCTCGGTCGACTATCTGACCAACCTCGTTTCCTACCAGCACCCCGACCATGACACCGAGAGCTGGCCCCCGGAGAATAAACGATGAGCGAAACAGGCTTTTCCGGCGGCTGCCAGTGCGGCGCCGTGCGGTTTCATGCGGGCAAGATCGGTCGCCCCTCCATTTGCCATTGTCGCATGTGCCAGAAGCATTTCGGCAATTTCTTCGGTGCACTCGTCACCGCCGATCAGGCGCATCTGACATGGACGCGCGGCCAGCCTTCCCTCTTCCGTTCATCTGCGAAAATCCATCGCGGCTTCTGCAACAAATGCGGCACGCCGCTGACCTATCATTATCCTGGCGGCGTAGAGATCGCGATCGGCGCTTTCGATCATCCGGAGCGGATCGAACCGCAGGTGCAGGTCAATATCCACAAGCGCATGCCCTGGATCGAGCAGCTGTTTTCAAAACCTGCAATCGAGCAGAGCGTCGATGAGGCTGATATCACCTCCTTCCAACACCCGGACCACGACACCAAGGTCTGGCCGCCGGAAGATGACCGCGCATGAACGGTTCAGAAAGCCTCAGCGGCGGATGCCAGTGTGGCGCCGTGCGTTACCGGATCGATGGCGGGTTGCGCTATCCGCATCTGTGTCATTGCCGCATGTGCCAGAAGGCATCGGGCAACTATTTCATGCCGCTTGCAGCAAGTACCCGCGCGAAGTTTGGAATGACCCGTGGCGAGGCTTCGTGGTTCCAGTCGTCCGATCACGTGCGGCGCGGTTTTTGCGAACGGTGCGGCACGCCGCTTTTCTATGACATGCCGGACGCCGATTTCATCAACATCACGCTTGGTTCGCTGGACGAGCCGGAGCTGATAAAGCCCGAGGCGCAATCAAATCTCGACAGCAAAATGCATTGGTTCGGTGACCTTGACGGCTTGCCGGTCGAGCCGGAAGCTGCGCCGGATGAAAACCGGCTACCGGTCAACAACCGGCAACACCCGGATCGTGACACGGCCGAATGGCCACCCGAAGGAAAGTAAGACATGACCGAAGAATTGCGCAGCTTTTACCCCGAGATCGAACCCTTCGAGAGCGGCATGCTCGATGTCGGCGATGGGCACACGATCTATTGGGAGCGGGTTGGTACACGCGGTGCGAAACCGGCGGTTTTCCTGCATGGCGGTCCGGGCGGCGGGGTAAATCCCACGCATCGCCGCGTTTTCGATCCGGCACTTTACGACGTCATCCTGTTCGATCAGCGCGGCTGCGGTCGCTCCACGCCGCATGCGGAACTGGAAGCCAACACCACCTGGCATCTGGTTGCCGACATTGAAAGGCTCCGTGCGCTGTGCGGCTTTGAAAAATGGCTGGTTTTCGGCGGCTCCTGGGGCTCGACGCTGGCACTCGCCTATGCCGAGACTCATCCCGAACGCGTGAGCGAACTGGTGCTGCGCGGCATCTACACGGTCACCAGGCCGGAACTGGACTGGTATTACCAGTTCGGCGTTTCTGAAATGTATCCCGATCGCTGGGAAAACTTCATAGCGCCAATTCCTGAAGCCGAGCGCGGCGAGATGATGCAGGCCTATAATCGCTATCTCACCGGTACGGACGAAGCCAAGAAGCTCGAATGCGCGCGAGCATGGAGCCAGTGGGAAGGCGCAACCATCGCCCTTGTTACCGATCCGGCGCGCGTCGAGGATTTCGGCGAGGATAAATACGCCATCGCCTTCGCACGCATCGAGAACCACTTCTTCGTCAATGGCGGCTGGCTGGAGGAAGGGCAATTGCTGCGCGATGCCGGCAAGCTTCGCGATATTCCGGGCGTCATCGTGCACGGGCGTTACGATATGCCCTGCCCGCTGAAATATGCCTGGCAGCTTGCCAAGGCCTGGCCGAAGGCTGATTTCCATATTGTCGAGGCAGCCGGGCATGCCCTGAGCGAACCCGGCATTCTTGACCAGCTGATCCGCGCAACCGATCTTTTCGGGGGGAAATAGGCAGGCCTTTCAGATGCTTGAAGCGGCCTGATGAGATAACGATTCACGCAGATTTTTGTGCGTGGATCATCCGTTTGGTCGCAAAGTCGCCTGTTTCAAGAGCAAATCGCCTTTTATTCATGCAGTTTTTCTCATGAACGCTTCACGGAAATGAATTGGCCCGCGCTACGCCGATCCGTTATGAAGGGCCATCCCTAATAATTGGCGGTACTCCCATGGCACTCGATAAAACGCTTCCGGCCCAAGAGGGCGGCGATAGCGCACGCGGTTTTGCTTTCGCGCTCTCCGCATATCTGCTGTGGGGATTCCTTCCCATCTACATGAAGGCGGTTGCGCATATTTCGCCGATAGAGGTCATCGTGCACCGCGTCATCTGGTCGGTGCCGATCGGCGCCGCCGTCCTTATCGTTCTCGGTCGCACGGCGGAAATCCGCACTGCGCTGAAAACCCCTAAAATGCTCGCCATGGCAAGCCTCACGGCCGCGCTCATCAGCATCAACTGGGGCATATATATCTGGGCGATCGGCGCGGGCCGCGCACTCGATGCCGCGCTCGGCTATTTTATCAATCCGCTGTTCAGCATCTTCCTCGGCGCGGTACTGCTCAAGGAAAAGCTTTATCCGGCGCAGATCGCCGCCATCGGCCTCGTGGGGCTGGCCGTTGCGATCCTCACCTGGCATGCGGGCAGCCTGCCATGGGTTTCCATTGCGCTCACCGTGTCCTGGGGTTTTTACGCCTTCTTCCGCAAGACGCTGCCAATCGGCGCCACACAGGGCTTCCTGCTTGAAGTCATGCTTCTTTCCGTTCCGGCCGTGCTGGTGCTAGCCTGGCTTGCCATTAGCGGACAGGCGCATTTCATGGCCGGCAATGCGACCGACACCTGGCTGCTTGCGGCCAGCGGCATCGTCACCGCCGTTCCGCTTATTCTTTACGGCAATGGTGCAAAGCTTCTGCGGCTGTCGACCATCGGCATCATGCAATATATCGCGCCGACGATGATCTTCCTCATCGCCATCTTCATCTTCAAGGAACCGTTCGACATGGTGCGGATGGCGGCCTTTGCAATGATCTGGGTGGCGCTGGCGATCTATACCGCATCTAGCCTGATGCGGCTGAAGCGATAACCTTCCGCGTCATGCCACCTCTCCACATTCCCGTATCTGTAACGGGAATGCGGGTCTTTAATAATCGACCAGCAATTGCGGTGTCGCGTCATAGCCGAAGCGCGGCTTGACGCCGAGAAGTCCAGCCGTCTGGGTGATGATTTCGCGGGTCATGGGTGCGGCCGTCGAGGCAGCCGTGCGTCCTCCGTTCACGCCGGTCCTGGGGGCGTCGATCATCGTCAGCACGACATATTTTGGCTTGTGCATCGGAAAACCGGCAACGAAGGCGTTGAAATTGATATCCTTGGCATAACGGCCATTGATGACCTTGTCGGCGGTTCCGGTCTTGCCGCCAACGTGAAATCCTTCCACCTGCGCACCCCTGCCCGACCCTTTGATGCCGTTCCAGTTGAAAAGGTAACGCATATCGGCGCTCGTCTTTCCGTTGATGACGGTGCGAGAAAGCACTGCCGCATCCTCTCGGGAACGCGGCAGGAAGGTCGGCGAAATAAGGCTGCCGCCATTGATGAGCGCAGCTGCTGCCACCGCCGTCTGCAAAGGCGTAGTGGCAACGCCATGGCCGAAGGAAATGGTGACGGAATTGATCTTCTTCCATGTTCTCGGCTGGGTGGGCGTGGCAACGCCAGGCATTTCCGTGTCCATTCTGGAGAGAAGTCCCAGTTTCGTCAGGAACTGCTGGTGGCCTTCGACCCCGACCTTGTCGGCAACAGCCGCCGTGCCGATATTCGATGAATATTGAAACACTTCCGGGATCGACAGCGGGCGGTTCCGGCCCTTGAAATCCTTGATGGTAAAGCCGCCCATGCGGATGGGTCGCGACGCGTCAACCACCGAGTTGAGCGTTATGGCACCTGCATCCAGTCCCATGGCAAGTGTGAAGCTCTTGAAGGTGGATCCCATCTCGAAGGTCGCATTGCTCATGCGGTTGAACCAGCCCTTTTCATACTCCCTGTCGATGCTGCCATCGGCAAGGGTGCGGGAAGGCTCGTTCGGGTCGTAATCCGGCACCGATGCCATGGCCAGCACCTCGCCCGTCTCCACATCCAGTATCACTGAACCGGCAGCCTCCGCCTGATAGGCGGTTTTCGCCTTGAGCACGACCTCACGAACGATGTTCTGCACCCGCAGATCGATCGACAACCTCACCGGCTCCAGCGGTGCACCGCTGGCAAGGCCGGTCGCGCGCAAGTCGGCCAGGCCCTGCTGGTCGAGATAACGTTCCATACCCGCAAGGCCCTGATTGTCGACATTGACGTGGCCGATGATATGGGAGGCTGCGGGGCCACCCGGATAAAAGCGCCGTTTCTCCGGCCGGAAACCGATGCCGGGGATGCCGAGGTTGAGAATATCGGCCTGCTGGCGCGGCGTCAGCTGGCGCCGCAGCCATTGAAAGCCGGTGTCCGAGCGCAATCTGCGGTGCGTCTCGCGCCAGTCGAGATTGGGGATGACGGTTGCGAGCTTCTCGACAACCTCATCCGCGTCCACGACCCGGCGCGGATCCGCATAAAGCGACACCATGTTGAGATCGGTCGCGAGCAGCGTGCCGTTGCGGTCGAGGATATCGGGACGGGAGGCGACTGCTGTAGCGCCGGTATTGATCCATGCGGTCGCAATGGGTTCGGCAAGGCCGTATTGGACAAGCCGTGCTGCAACGACGCCATAGATAACGGCAAAGACGGCGATCAATATTCCGAGCCGCTTTTTCGCGTCCACCCGGCGGCGGGCAGCGGAACCGAGGATAGCATCCCTGCCCTGAAACGGACTTCTCTGAATAATAAAATGCGTCCGGCTTTTCAGCCGCACCAAAAAAGCAATCATTCCCCAATGAGCCCCGCTATCATGGCGGCGAAAATCAAATTCCGCGCTCAGCCTACGCCTTGTAGACGCTGGCACAGGATCGGGCGCGGAGCCATGAAAACAGCGGGCGGGGCGATGCCGCAGTCAAATCTCTATTAATATACACTTAAAATTGTAACGAACCGCGTGGCGGCCCGTTAACATTTATTCGATGCCTAGAGACGGGAAATTACCGAAGGGTCGCCGTCCGGATTCTGCTGCGCAAGCGCCCGGTCGATGATGGCGGGCACGATGTCCTTGACCTCATCAATGACCAGCGGGTTCAGAAGATGGGCGCGATGGATGAAACCCTGATCGCGCATATGCTGCACAAGTTCCAGCATCGGGTTCCAGAAGCCGTTGATATTGGCGAAGACAATCGGCTTGGCGTGACGGCCGAGCTGCGCCCAGGTCATGATTTCGACGATCTCTTCCAGCGTGCCGACGCCCCCCGGCAGCGTTACGAAAGCATCCGAGCGCTCGAACATCATATGTTTGCGCTCATGCATGTCCTTGGTGACGATAGGCTCGTTCAATTGTCCGAGAGAATGGCGTGTAGCCTCCATATCGACCAGAAATTCCGGTATGATACCCGTTACTTCGCCGCCGTTGGAAAGAACGCCGCTGGCGACCGCGCCCATGATGCCCTTGGTGCCACCGCCATAGACCAGGCGAATGCCGTTTTCGGCAATGGATTTCCCAAGCGCGCGGCCTGCTTCCATGTGAGCCGGGTCACGTCCGGGCTGGGAGCCGCAATAAACGCAGATGGATCGAATCGCTGTATTTTTGTCCGTCATGATGGGAAGGAACTATGCCGGATGCGACACGTCAAGAAAATTTGGGAAATCCCTTGCAAATATGGCCTTTTACGGCCACGCCGCTTGTCTGGGGCAAGGTAAGACGCTAGCAATCTGAACTCGTGTAAAAAGCTTACAATACCCGGAGATTCCAGGATGAAAAACAATAAAGCCGGTTTGCTGGCACTGATCGTGCTGGGCATCGCGTCCCTGCTCATGATCTTTTTCGTCCTGCCGAGAATTTCCAATGACGGCAAACCCATCGGCGATGCCATCAACGAAGCGGGCAACGCAGTGAAGAACAGCGTTGAAATGGGCAGCGACAAGGCGGGCGACATCCTGTCCGACGCCGCTCAGGAGACCGCCAATATCGCCGACAAGGTCGGGCGCCTCGCGGCTTCCGCAACCCAGTCGATCAAGGATCTGACCACGCTTTTCGCCGATAGCAAGGTTCCGTCCGACGCCGACTTTGCGGCAGCACGCAAGAAGGTCGAGGCATCGCTCAAGGAACTGACCAATATCGAAATTCCCGAGACGCTCGATGAAACGACGTCGCGCCTCATCACCACGGCGCGCACTGCGGCCGAACGCACCACCGCTTTCCTGCGCGGTCTGCCGGATAGTGCAGCGGCGGCGGCAGCACAGGTCCGCCGTCTGGCGGGCGTCTTCACCGGCACCGACGATGGCGCTGCACAGCAGACCCAACCCGCCGCTCCTGCCGCCGATGCAGCGCAGTCCACATCGGGCGCACCGACCTTTGACGTGCTTCGCGTCGAGCCCGATGGTTCGGCTGTGGTCGCAGGCAAGGCACAGCCCGGCTCTAAACTGGAAATTCTCAGCAACGGCAAGGTGATCGCGCAGACGACCATCGACGGATCGGGCGATTTCGCCGCCGTTTTTGACAATCCGCTACCACCGGGCGACCATGAGCTGGTGCTGCGCTCGACCGACGCCAGCGGCAAGGCAACACAATCCGAAGAAGTCGCAACCGTCTCCGTGCCCAACGGCAAGGCGGGCGAACTCCTGGCAATGGTGTCCAAGCCCGGTGAAGCAAGCCGCGTGCTGGCAATGCCGGAGGCGGCACCTTCAGCACTCCAGCCTCCGCAAGCCGCGCAACCGGGTCAGTCGGCAACAGCTGCCGCCACCACGACGCCCGCGCCTGCCGCTGGTACCCCGGCTCCGTCCGCTGCCGCAGCTCCTCTGACTTCGACCGTTCAGGTAACCGCCGTCGAATTCGAAGGCTCGAAGATTTTCGTTGCGGGTTCCGCGCCTGCCGCTTCGAGCGTGCGCGCGCTGGTCGACGACAAGGAAATCGGCAAAAGCACCACGGAGGCCTCCGGCCATTTCGTCATCGAGGGCAATGTCGATCTTTCCGTCGGCAGCCATATCATCACTGTCGAAGAGCTGAATGCCGACGGCACGGTGAAGGTGCGCGTGCGCGTTCCATTCGAGCGCCCGCAGACCGACCAGGCAACCGTCGCCATGCAGGCACCGTCCGCAACGCCATCCGCCGCCACGACGACCGCGCCCGCTGAAAACCAGAGCACGGCAAGCGACCGCGCTGCCTTCGAAAAGCTGCGCACGGATGTCGCCAAGGCCTTCGGTATTCTGTCCAATCTCTATAAGGATCAGGCTACACCGGCGCTCGACCAGGCCATTGCCGGCCGCTCCGCCGTGGTGATCGGCCTCAAGTCGCTCTCCGAGTTCCGCACTGCCGCAGGCACCGAGCCGTCCTTTACCGCCTTTGCCGGCGATATCGCCGCCAAGGCACGTCAGCTGCTGACATCGGTAGAGGCATGGCCGAACGACGTTGCCGGGATCGGCAAGGGCATCGCCACGCTGGCAAGCCGCCTT
The DNA here is from genome assembly GCF_001950375.1 of Rhizobium sp. TBD182. Classification (NCBI taxonomy): domain Bacteria; kingdom Pseudomonadati; phylum Pseudomonadota; class Alphaproteobacteria; order Hyphomicrobiales; family Rhizobiaceae; genus Rhizobium; species Rhizobium sp. TBD182. The sequence continues at coordinate 819,736 of NZ_BDLN01000001.1, forward strand.
GCCGACCTCCACATCATCGCGCAGCCCGCACCTGCACCGCAGGCGCCCGCCGGTCCGCAGACGTTCGAGCAGCCGCCACTTGCCGAAAGCCAGAACAGCGTCATCATCCGCCGCGGCGATACGCTGTGGCAGATTTCCCGCCGCGTTTACGGACAGGGCGTGCGTTACACCACGATCTACCTCGCCAACGAGGATCAGATCAAAAATCCTGACCTGATCGAGCCCGGCCAGATTTTCGGTGTGCCGGAGAAGGCCCTGCCGAATGCGGAAGAACTTCATCGCAAGCGTCTGAAGAGCGGTTCCTGATCGTTCAAGACATTGCGGTGACCCCGCAACAACCCTACCTGTGACAAGCACGGCGGCTTTCCAGAGCCGCCGCCCTGCTGTCGGCTTCCGGCAGTGCCCGGAGCAAATGATGGCCACCAAGAAAAAAACCATTTCGGCGGATTCCAGCAATCCCACGCAGACCCTCATCAACCTCTGGCCCTATATGTGGCCGGAAGGCCGCCTTGACCTGAAAATGCGGGTGATCTGGGCGACGGCGTTTCTCGTTGTCGCCAAGCTGGTGCTGATCCTCGTTCCCTATTTCTTCAAATGGGCAACGGATGCGCTGAACGGCAAGCTGGACATGGTCGGGCTGGTTCCGGCCTTCCTGCTCGGTGCTGTCGCGCTTGTCATCGCCTATAATCTGACGCGGCTGATACAGGTCGGGCTCAACCAGCTGCGCGATTCGCTGTTTGCCAGCGTCGGCCAGCATGCCGTGCGCCAGCTCGCCTACCGAACCTTCGTGCACATGCACCGGCTTTCCCTGCGTTTCCATCTGGAGCGCAAGACCGGCGGGCTTTCGCGGGTTATCGAGCGTGGGACCAAGGGCATCGAAACCATTGTCCGTTTCACCATTCTCAACACCGCACCGACCTTCATCGAATTCCTGCTGACGGCGATCATTTTCTGGACCTCCTACGGCTTTTCCTATGTGCTGGTCACGGTTGTCACCGTCTGGGCCTATATCTGGTTCACCGTGCGGGCCAGCAACTGGCGCATCTCCATTCGCCGCGCCATGAACGACAGCGATACCGACGCCAACACCAAGGCGATCGATTCACTGTTGAACTTCGAAACCGTCAAATATTTCGGCAATGAGGAGATGGAGGCGAAGCGCTTTGACGTCGCCATGGAGCGTTACGAAAAATCGGCGATCTCGATCTGGACGTCGCTCGGCTGGCTGAACTTCGGCCAGGGCGTGATCTTCGGCATCGGCTCCACTGTCATGATGGTGATGTCGGCGATGGCCGTGCAACGCGGCGAGCAGACCATCGGCGATTTCGTGTTCATCAACGCGCTTCTGCTGCAGCTTTCGGTACCGCTGAACTTCATCGGTTTCGTCTATCGTGAAATTCGCCAGGGATTGACCGACATCGAACAGATGTTCGAACTTCTCGAGGTCGAGGCCGAGGTTACCGACAGGGCGGATGCGAAGCCGCTTGTGGCCGGACCGGGTGCCATTTCCTTCCGCGACGTGCATTTCGCCTACGATCCGGAAAGACCGATCCTGAAGGGCATTTCCTTCGATGTGCCTGCGGGCAAGACGGTGGCGATCGTCGGTCCTTCGGGTGCCGGAAAATCGACGATCTCGCGGTTGCTTTATCGTTTCTACGATATTCAGGAAGGCGCCGTCACCATCGACGGGCAGGACATTCGCGACGTGACGCAAAAGAGCCTGCGCTCGATGATCGGCATGGTGCCGCAGGATACCGTGCTGTTCAACGATACGCTCGCCTACAACATCCGTTACGGACGCCCTTCGGCAACGACCGAGGAGGTCACGGCAGCGGCGGATGCGGCCCAGATCAGCGCTTTCATCGGCAAACTGCCGGAGGGTTACGCCACCATGGTTGGCGAACGGGGCTTGAAACTTTCCGGCGGCGAAAAGCAGCGCGTGGCGATTGCGCGAACCATTCTGAAAGCGCCGCCGATCCTCATTCTCGATGAAGCGACCTCTGCGCTGGACACCCACACGGAACAGGAAATCCAGAGCGCGCTTGATATCGTTTCGAAAAACCGCACGACGCTGGTCATCGCCCACCGCCTCTCCACCGTCATCAGCGCTGATGAAATCATCGTGCTGAAGGAAGGTTTGATCGCCGAGCGCGGAACCCACGCCTCGCTGATGGCACAGAACGGGCTTTATGCCTCGATGTGGAGCCGCCAGCGCGAAGCCATCCGGGCAGAGGAAATGCTGCGCCATGTTCGCGAAACCGACGATCTTGGCGTTGTTGACCGCGGCGAACCCGCGCATTGACGGGCATAAACCCCTGACAACAGGGCGGCACACCAACCGGACCATTGCCGGGCGGGGAGTTTGGCTGTAACCAGCTAAGCGAACTTTGTCGCATGCCCGTATGGATGATGTCGTATCACGACCATATAAAGACGCGGCAGGCGGAAACCGGAGCAAGGAAACTTATGAATCTGTTCGACACCATTCGCAACACCATCGTACCGATCCACAAGGAAGGCTACGTCTTCGTGGCCGCCTTCTTCGTGGCATCGCTGGTGCTCGGCTGGATATCCGAACCGCTGTTCTGGGTCGGCCTGGTGCTGACGGCCTGGTGCGCCTACTTCTTCCGCGACCCCGAGCGCGTGACGCCGCAGGATGACGACCTGATCATCAGCCCTGCCGATGGCAAGGTGTCCGCCATCCAGACCGTCGTTCCGCCGCTGGAGCTGGAACTCGGCAAGGAGCCGATGGTGCGCATTTCGGTGTTCATGAACGTGTTCAACTGCCATGTGAACCGCGCGCCCGTGCGCGGCCGCATCGTCAATGTCGCCTACCGCCCCGGCCTCTTCCTCAACGCGGAAGTTGACAAGGCCTCCGAAGACAATGAGCGCAACGGCCTCGTCATCGAGACAGCGCATGGCAAGGTTGGCGTGGTGCAGATTGCCGGCATGGTCGCCCGCCGTATCGTCTGCTGGGTCAAGCCGAATGAACCAGTTGATGCCGGCGAGCGTTTCGGTCTTATCCGTTTCGGTTCGCGCCTCGATATCTTCCTTCCCGAAGGTTTTCAGCCGCGCGTTTCGGTGGGCCAGACGGCAATTGCCGGCGAAACGGTTCTGGCCGAGTTCGGCTCCGCCAAGGGTCCGGTCCTTAGCCGTCGCGGCTGACGAAAACAGGAAGGGCATGCGCCATGGAAACGCCGATCTCGGAGCCGCAACAGAACGGAAAACATGAGGGCCGCAACGACAGCGGCCGTGGGCCGCGCCTGAGGGAAATTCCCTTTCGCCTCGTGATACCCAACCTCATCACCGTTCTGGCCATCTGCGCGGGCCTGAGCGGCGTGCGCCTCGCCATTGAAGGTCGGTTCGAGCTGGCCGTGGGCATGGTGCTCCTTGCCGCCTTCCTCGACGGCATCGACGGGCGCATCGCCCGGATGATGAAGGCGACATCCAAATTCGGCGAACAGATGGATAGTCTGGCAGACATCGTCAATTTCGGCGTCGCCCCTGCCCTCGTCGTCTATATCTATATGCTCGATCAGGCGCGTTCGATAGGCTGGATCGCCGCCCTCATCTACGTGATTGCCGCAGGCCTTCGTCTGGCGCGCTTCAATGTCATGATCGAGCGCCCGGTGAAGGCGCCGTGGCAGAACGAATTTTTCGTGGGCGTTCCGGCGCCGATGGGCGCCATGCTGGTGCTCCTGCCTGTTTATCTCGGCTTCCTTGGTGTCGAGCCAGGCAAGCCCTTCGCCTATATCGCCGCCGCCTACACCGTGTTGATCGGTTATCTTCTCATCAGCCGCCTGCCGGTCTGGTCGGGGAAGTCAGGTACCAGCCGCATTCGCCGCGATCTGGTGCTGCCGATGATCCTCGTCGTCGTGCTTTACGTCGCGATGCTGATGAGCTTCACCTGGGAGGTACTGGTTCTGACGGTTGCTGCCTATCTCGTGTTCATCCCCATCAGCGCCCGCCTCTGGCACCGCCGTTATGGCACGCTGACGATTGAGGAGGACGCGCATGACGACGCCAATGGCGGCAACGGCCTTGATCGCGGTATTTGAAACCGCAGGTATTATTTTTCTCCGACGAACCGTCGTTTGATGTGACACAAAATGTCGCAGCCCGAAAAGCGGGCTTCGCTTTCTTTCGCCTCGAATCCGTCAAGATTACCCACGAGAGAAGTAGCTCACACGCATCGAAACGGCGATTGACGTGAATTGTGGAGAAAGAGAAATGACGAACGAGACGAAGGCACAGCCGCAGGCGAAGCCCGACCTCAACAGCCACTACCGACCGCTCGGACTGAAGG
>NZ_BDLN01000001.1:824051-836741 GCF_001950375.1 Rhizobium sp. TBD182
CGCAGCCCTGATGCTGAAGCGCAAGCCCGCCGCCAAAACTGCTTGAAAAAATTCGCTTTTCTTGAAAGCACAGCATCCAAGGCCTCGCAGACTTTGCGATGGTAACGGTCAATCCGAAAAAACATCCGGTTAAATATGCGGCGCTAATATTAGCGCCGTCTCCGTTTGTACGGCCCCCATCGAGAACCGCATAACCGGCCTGTTTTATAAAACTTCCCGATCTGTAACGAAGCTGCAACCAAAACGAAGTAAAGTATTCGACTTCCACGGGACGACTGTACGGATAGTCTCGCATCGACTACTGAGCATCAAAAAAATTTCTACTTTAGCGATTCTTCCTGCTACAGCGAACAAGGCCGATTTTCGATGCCGTTGACAGGCGGTATCGGACCAATTCGGATGTTGCGGGAAAACCAACGAAGACGGGCCATGGGGGGCTTCATACGGCATGCAGGATAAAATCCTTCTGATTGAAGATTCCGTTGCTCTTTCCATGCTGCTGAAGTCGCGGCTTTCGGAGGAAACGCCAGCCGAAGTGATCCATTGTGACAGCATGGCGCAGGCCGATATTCTGCTGCGCGCCCATGATTTCACGCTGGCACTCACCGGTCTCAATCTGCCCGATGCGCCGAAGGGTGAAATTCTCGCACTTCTTGCCGACCACAAGTTGCCGGCGATCGTCTTCACCGCCACGGTGGATGAGGAGGCGCGCAAGCGCTACGCCGAAAAGAAGATCATCGACTACATCGTCAAGGATGGCCATCGCACCGTTGATGCCGTGGTGAAAACGGTCGACCGGATTTTGACCAACAGACTGTTTTCCGTGCTGGTAGTGGATGACGTGCGGACGGCGCGTTCCGGCCTCGTGGAAATCCTCGAACGGCAGAATTTCAGGGTCAGCGAAGCCCATTCGGGCAAGCAGGCGCTGGAAATCCTGTCGCAGGACCCATCGATTCAGCTTGTCATCACCGATTACCATATGCCTGACATGGACGGCTACGAGCTGACGCGCCGCATCCGCGACAGCCGTTCCTCGGAAGACCTGCGGGTCATCGGCATCTCGTCCTCCACGGACCGGCTGCTTTCGGCAAGCTTCCTCAAGGCCGGAGCATCGGATTTCGTCTACCGCCCCTTCGTGCCGGAAGAATTGCAGTGCCGCATCGACAACAATATCGAAACGCTGAAACAGCTGAAACGGCTGCGCGAACTGGCAGAGCGGGATCATCTGACCGGTCTGCCGAACCGCCGCTCTTTCTTCGAGCGTACGCGGGCGCTGATGGACGTCATCAACGACAATGACGAGAACGGCGCAGTTGCCATTCTCGACATCGACCACTTCAAGAAGATCAACGACACGCTGGGGCATGATGCCGGCGACAGGGCGCTGAAGAAGCTTGCCGAACTGCTGCACGACATGTGCCATGAGCAGCGCCACATTCCCGCGCGCCTTGGCGGCGAGGAATTCGCCGTGTTCCTGCGTGGGCTCAATGCGCATGCCGCCTATCAATTCTGCGAGGAGCTGCGCGGCGCCGTCGAAAAGAACGGCCGCCAGCTGAGCGGCAGCAGCCTGGCGCTGACGATTTCGCTCGGCGTCGTGGAAATCGAAAAGGGCGAACCCTTCGACAATCAGCTCAATGCCGCAGACCAGCTGCTCTACCTCGCCAAGGCGAACGGCCGCAACCGCGTCTATTCCGACATCATGATCCAGGAAGGCCTGCAGAAAATCGGGCGGAACGGGTAAGACGGGCGCAGGATGGGCAACTGTGGAGTGACCGGGTCGATCCGCGATGACCAGCCTCGAATGCCAGCAAGCACATCAGAACAATGACATCTGGCCATCATCCTTAGGTAGCCTGGTTTTCGCGAGCGGCGCGCTTTCCGGCACCGGCTCGATAAGGTCAGCGCCGACATTGGCGACCCTGTTGACCTTGTCCGATACCGGGATCATCTCGAAAAAATCATCCTGAACCGGGCGCATCAGGTCGGCCACCTCGCGCGGCTCCTGCGTCTTGCAATCCAGCCAGCGGCTGAAATCCTCCGGCGCGATTACCACCGGCATACGGTCGTGAATGCGGCCGATCGCGGCGTTGGCAGCGGCGGTTAGGATGGCGCCGGTATCGACCTCGGACCCGTCAGCGGAAGACCACGTCTCCATGAGGCCGGCAAAGGCGACGATGCCGCCGTTCTTCGGGCGGATGAAATAGGGCTGCGGCTTGCCGCCCTCCTCCTTCGGCGGGCGGCGCCATTCGTAAAAGCCGGTGGCAGGCACCAGCACGCGGCGATGGCGCATGGCAGCTCGAAAGGATGCCTTGCCGACGGCCGTTTCCGAACGCGCATTGATGAGCAGGGGAAAATCCTTCGGGTCCTTGACCCAGCCGGGCAGAAAACCCCAGCGCACCAGCATGGCCCGACGGTTGGGCAGGTTACTGCCGCGCTGCTGCCGTTCACCCTCCAGCACGATCAGGATCGGCTGTGTGGGCGCGATGTTGAAACGGGCAGGAAAATCTTCAAGGCCGATCAGGTCAAGATAATCGGCAATCTCTTCCGGTGTCGCTTTGAGCACGAAACGTCCGCACATTGTCTGCTCCTCAGGCCCGGGGACCGAATAAAATGATAGCCGTGCCCGCGAGGCAGACGGCACCGCCAGCGATATCCCATCTATCCGGTACTTGCCCCTCAACGCCCCAGAGCCAGAGAAGCGATGCGGCAATGTAAATCCCGCCATAGGCGGCATAGGCCCTGCCCGCGGTCTCGGTCGGCACCAGCGTCAAAGCCCAGGCGAAAGCGGCGAGCGCCAGCATGCCTGGAAGCAATATCCAGCCTGTCTTGCCAAGCTTCAGCCAGGCCCAGAAGGAAAAGCAACCGGCGATTTCCGCACCAGCCGCCAGGGCATAAATAAGATAGACCTTCATTCCACCGTCTTCTGCGTGCACAATCGATCCGATTCCCGAATATACCATCGGTATTCCCGGACCAATATAGACAGGCCCAAGACGGCTGAAACAAGCGAAACCATTCATGACCCTTCGTATCAAGCCCCGCCCCGCCTCCTCTGCCATCGTCCGCAATGGAGATCGGCTTCTGCTCGTGCGCCGTATAAATCCTCCGTCGAAAGACATGTTCGCCTTTCCGGGCGGGCGCGGCGAAGAGGGTGAAACGCCAGCCGAGACGGCGCTGCGCGAACTTCAGGAGGAAACCGGTATCGTCGCGCGTAAACCGCAGCTGTTTGCGACCTATGACCTGCCGTCGCGCGACCCCGAGGGTGCGCTGACGAGCCACTATTTCCTCTCCGTCTTTACCGTGGAAACGGATGCGGACCCGGCGGTGACGGCGGCCGACGACGCGGCGGATGCGGGCTGGTTCACATTGTCGGAAATCCGCCGGTTGCCGGCACCGGAAAGCGTCGTCGAATGCGCCGAGCGGCTGCTTGCATGATTGCCAGCCAGCCAGAATCGCTATTATCTAGAGGATGTCGCGCAACACTGTGCAGCAGTTTTGCGATAACGAGATGATATAGACCTAAAGCTGACGGGGCGGTCTGAAAGACCGCGATGGCTTTAGGACCAATCCGCCCGCCGGGTGTTCACGAGTATGTGTGGGGCAGAATAAAATTTTGATACGGCCAACCATTTTCCTGTCTTTTTTCCTGACCATGCTTGTACCCGCCGGGCAAGACGGCGTCGCTCATGCGCAGCCTTCGAAGGCTGCTTCCAGTGAGGTTCGCCCGCCGGAAGCACAACCGCCCAAACCCGCTCCCTATGACGACAGGCTGGCACGGCTGTCGGAGATATTGGGGGCGGTGCAATATCTGAGAACCCTGTGCCCTTCCTCCGGTCCGGAGGACTGGCGCAAATCGATGAGCGATCTTCTGGCGGCCGATACGGCCAACGAACCTGAAAGGCGCCAGCGCATGACGGCTGCATTCAACCGTGGATATCGTTCCTTTGCGGCCATCCACAGCAGTTGCACACGCGCCGCCGTCATGGCAGAAGAGGGCTACCGTAACGAAGGGGCAACACTCGCCCAGGAAATTGCGTCAAGGTTCGGAAATTAGCGGATTGTTAACCTCTTTTCGCCGCAGCCCGTGCCGTTTTGATAAAAGGCTGCTAGTGTTGTTAACAGGGTGGTAAGGACTTGCCCGCCCTGTCGAGGATGAAAAATGCAGACGAGCCGTAACGAAATCGACGACATGATCGTGCATGAAAAGATGCAGGTCGCTCTGGAACACCAGAACGAGGCATGGGCTGACGGCATGGCCGACGGCATCGAGCCGGAGATCATCGCCGATGCCGCAATCGCTCTGGCCATGCGCGAAACCATCCGTATGCACGGCGAAGCCGGTGCTGAAGCAATGCTGGAATCGCTGCGCCAGCGCATGCTTGAAGGCGAATTTTCCCCGCAGCGCGTGATACAGTAAAGTCGGGGTCTGTCATGTCTTGCCTGAGCAAGGGGCTTTTGCGCTCTTCCGCCATGCTGTCCATCTTGGCTGCCTTGACCGCCGGGTCCATTGGCTTGCCCAGCCGCGCCTTTGCGCTTTCCGAGCTGAAACCCGCACAAAATACCGAAGGCGAGCCGCAAGCCCAAAGTGGCGAACAGCAGCAACGGCCCCAGGCTCCTGAGCCCGACGAGATCGAAGGTGATTCGGACGGCATTCCCCTGCCCGACCCTCTGGTCGACCGTTCCGCCGGTCAATCGACCCAGCAACCGGCCAAGCCGGGCAACACGCCGGAAATGTCGGTCGTTATCGAGCATGATATTTCAAAGGCGCCGGAAGCTGTGCGCAAGCTTCGCCAGCAGATCATCGACGCCGCCTCTTCGGGCGATATCGAAAAACTGCGGCCTTTCATCGCCGCCAGCGACAAGCAGTTCCGTATCGACGGCAATGACAGCGACGACCCGATAGCTGCGCTGAAAAGCTATTCCGGCGATCCGGACGGTCTGGAAGTGCTGGCGATCATCATCGATCTGCTTTCCACGGGTTATGCCCATGTCGACGCCGGCACCCCGGATGAAGCCTATGTTTTCCCCTATTTCTCCGGAAAGCCGCTCAATACGCTGACCGCGCCGGAAAAGGTCGAGCTGCTGCGCATCATCACGGCGGGCGATCTGGCTGATATGCAGGAATACGGTAATTACAGCTTTTACCGCATCGGCATTTCGCCCGATGGCAAGTGGAAGTTCTTCACCGCCGGCGATTGATCGCGCGGCGGTGCTTGCCGTTCTTTTGCAAAAATCCTAACTGTGCGGCATGAGCAATTCAGCAGAAGCGCGTCGCGGTTCTGCAAATGGAACTGCGCGAAAACAAAAAGAGAGCATTTCGGCAGATTGCCTCGGGCAGCCCTCAGCGACCCTGGCCGGAAATGCTTTCGATGAACCGAACGGTGATGCCATGCCTTCCGCCTTTCTTGCCGACCGCCGCCTGATTAGAGTTTCCGGCACGGGTGCCGAAGAGTTTCTGAACAATCTGATCACGGCCGATGTTGAAAACCTGCCGCAAGGCGAGGCGCGCGCCTCGGCACTTCTGACGCCGCAGGGCAAGATCCTGTTCGATTTCCTGATCGCGCGCGATGGGCCGGATTATCTGATCGAATCGGGCGCTGCCGAACAGGATGCGCTGCTGCGCCGCCTGACCATGTACAAGCTTCGCGCGCCCGTCGATCTCAAGGCCGAACCGATAGAAGGTGTCAGCGTTTTCTGGAGCGAAAGCGTGCAGGAGGCGGGCGCGAAGGACGGCCGTTTCGACAAGGCCGGCATCAATCTGTTCCGCGTGCCGGGTGCTTCGGCCTCGGGCGACATAACGGCATATGATGCCCTGCGCATTGAGTACGGAATTGCCGAATCCGGCCGGGATTACGCGTTGCAGGATGCTTTTCCGCATGATGTGCTGATGGATGTGAACGACGGCGTCTCGTTCAAAAAGGGTTGCTTCGTCGGTCAGGAAGTCGTCTCGCGCATGAAACATCGCGGCACGGCAAGACGGCGGGTCGTCACCGTTTCGGCTGAAAGCGCCCTTCCCGCGACCGGAACTGAAATCACCGCCAATGGAAAAACGGTCGGGGCGCTTGGAACCGTTTGCGGCAACACGGGACTTGCCATCGTGCGGACAGACCGCGTTGCCGATGCGCTCGCCTCCGCCACGCCGCTCATTGCCGAGAATGTTCCCGTGACTGTGGCCTTGCCGGCCTGGAGCGGCATCTCCTTCCCCGTCGTCGATCCTGCGGTACAGGCGGAGGAATAGGCGTGGCGCCCGCTAAAAGTCCGCGCGCCTGGCAGCGCATGCTTTCTGGACGGCGGCTCGACCTGCTCGACCCCTCACCGCTCGACGTAGAAATCGCCGATATCGCCCATGGTCTTGCCCGCGTCGCCCGCTGGAATGGCCAGACGCGCGGCGATCACGCCTTCTCCGTCGCCCAGCATAGCCTCATCGTCGAAAACATTTTCTGCCGCATGTGTGCGAATGCTACGCCCGACGATATGCAGATGGCGCTTTTGCACGACGCCCCGGAATATGTCATCGGCGACATGATATCGCCGTTCAAATCAGTGGTCGGCGGCGGTTATAAAACCGTGGAGAAAAGGCTGGAAGCGGCCGTGCATCTGCGCTTTGGCCTGCCGCCGCATGCCTCGCGCGAACTGAAAGACCGCATCAAGAAAGCCGATACGGTTGCCGCCTTTTTCGAGGCGACGGAGCTTGCCGGTTTTTCCATTGCCGAGGCACAGAAATTCTTCGGCCTGCCGCGCGGCATCACCCGCGATATGTTCGACATTATCCCGCTTCCCTCGACCGAGGCGCAGAAGCGGTTCATTGAACGCTTCGAGGCGATCGAGGCGATGCGCGTGGTCAAAACCGGCAACGCGGCTGGAGGGGTTAAATGACTTCCATCGTCGTATCGCCGTTGTCGCGAATTGCGGAAATGGCCGTGAAGCACAAAGCCCGTGAAATGGTGACGCTGATCGCAAAGGAGCAGACCTTTCACCGCCCGGCGGTGATCTCAGCCGAAAGGCACCTGACCCTTGCGATGAATGACATCAGCTTCAAGGGCACCGGCGATCTCATCGCGCCTGACGATGCGCATGTGCTGCGGCTGATCGATTTCGCCCGCGAATGGGACCAGTCCGCACCGCTTCTCATCCATTGCTGGATGGGCGTGTCGCGCTCTCCTGCCGCAGCCGTCATTGCAGCACTCAGCCTTTATCCGGATCAGGACGAGATGGCGCTTGCGCTCAGCCTGCGCACCGCATCACCCTATGCCACCCCCAATGCCCGCATCATCGCAATCGGGGACCGGTTGCTTGGGCGGGATGGCAGGCTGGTGGCGGCAATCAAGACGATCGGCAGGGGCGCGGATACGGACGGCAACGTACCCTTCGTGCTGCCTCTCTCCAACTGACGGCTCCGTTTTTGGCGGAACCCCTGCGGGATCCAGTCGTTACCAAAGTAGAACAGCAATAAGAAACACGGGATAATTCATGGAACAACAGGCAACGGATATCATCGTCGCATCGCAGGCAGCGGTACGGCAGGCGAGCACGCTGGCGGTGCAATATTCCTTTTCGATCATCGGTGCGCTGCTGCTTCTGATCATCGGCTGGCTGGCCGCGACTTTCCTGCAGCGCTGGGCTTTTCAGGGCCTGTCCCGCATCCGCGGCTTCGATGCGACGCTTGCCGGTTTCTTCGCAGGTGCCATCCGCTACGTGGTGCTTATTCTGGTGCTGGTCATGGTGCTTGGCCAGTTTGGTGTACAGACGGCCTCCATTCTTGCGGCACTCGGCGCTGCCGGCCTCGCCATCGGCCTGGCACTTCAGGGCACATTGCAGAACATCGCCGCCGGCATCATGCTTCTGGTGCTGCGTCCCTTCCGGGTTGGCGAATATATCGAGACTGGCGCCGTGAGCGGCACGGTGATCGAAATCGGCCTGTTTGCGACCGAGCTTAAAACCAGCGATGGGCTTTACCGCCTTGCGCCAAATTCCACCCTGTGGAACGTGCCAATCACCAATTACAGCCGCTTTCCCTCACGCCGCCACGAATTGAGCCTGACGGTTAAGAGCGACGAGGATCTGGCTGCGGCGCAGGACATGCTGATGCGTGTGGTGCGCTCGGAAAGCCGGGTACTGCTGGACCCCGCCCCCGTTACCTTCGTCGATTCTGTCAGCGCAGACAGCGCCACGGTGAAATTGCGCTACTGGGCGCGTAGCGACAATTACTTCGCAACCACGCGTGACGTGACGAAGGCAATGAAGCTCGCTTTCGATGAGCGCAAGGCGGAATTAACCGCACAAACCGCGTGAATTGAGAGCGTCCCAGCCGCTCCCTTCCCCATGCAACTTTTTCCCATATGAAAGCCGGCCATGAGCCGGCTTTCACCTTTTTTCGCGCAAGGGTGGCGGCAGGCGCTCTTGCGTCTGGCGAAGGACGTGTTTATACGACCTATGCGTAATGTTATTACATAACTTACCCTTCGATTTATAACCACATAAGGGCCAGAAGAATGCAAAAAACCATCACCCGCGTCACCGGCGCGCTTGCAATCGGTTCCATGCTGCTGATGACAGCCCCGGCACTGGCGGCCGGAAAAGACAAGACGTCCACCGCGCATAGTCACAGCCACGATCACAGCCATGGCCAGACCGAAGCCGAGAAACAGATCTACAAGGGTTACTTCGAGGATGCGCAGGTGAAGCCACGCATGCTTTCAGACTGGGAAGGTGACTGGCAGTCAGTCTATCCCTATCTGCTGAACGGTTCTCTCGATGGGATCATGGCGGAGAAGGCAGCCCACGGCGACAAGACAGCAGCCGAATATCGTGCCTATTACGAAATTGGCTACAAAACGGATGTCAATCGCATCACCATCAAGGGCGACAACGTGGCGTTTTATAAGGAAGGCAAACCAACGCAAGGCACTTATGTCAGCGACGGCCAGGAAATCCTGACCTACAAGAAGGGTAATCGCGGCGTGCGGTACATCTTCAAAAAGACCGGCGGCGATGCGGATGCACCGCAATTCATTCAGTTCAGCGATCACACCATCGCGCCTAAAAAAGCCGGCCATTACCACCTCTACTGGGGCAATGACCGCAAGGCGCTTCTGGACGAGGTGACCAATTGGCCAACCTATTATCCGTTCCAGATGGATGGCCCTGAGATCGTCGAGGAAATGGCGGCGCATTAAGACCGCACTCTTCCTGGTTTTCCGCAGCCTGTGGTCAAACCTTGAATTGTCACGATTCGCCTTCCCCCCAGTGGGGAGAAGGCAACCAATGCGAGTTGATACGGCCCTTTCCCCGCTTACTGCCCCATGGTCGAGCGATGCGCCCAGCCGGTCATGCGCTTTTCGAGCCAGGCCATGATCGCATACATGACGATACCTTCCACGGCGAGCATCAACAGACCGGCAAAGACCAGTGGCACGTTGAACTGGCTTTGCGCCGAACTCATCATATTACCGAGGCCATAATTGGAGGCGACGGTTTCCGATACGACCGAGCCGACGAAGGCGAGCGTGATGGCGATTTTCAGCGAGCCGAAGAAGTAAGGCATGGAGCGCGGAATGCCGACCTTCAGCATGATATCCATCTTCCTGGCGCCAAGTGCGCGCAGCACGTCCTCAGTTTCCGGCTCGATGGTGGCCAAACCGGTCGCGACGTTGACGACGATGGGGAAGAAGGAAATCAGGAACGCAGTCAGAACCGCGGGAACAGTGCCGATGCCGAACCAGATGACGAGGATCGGCACCAACGCCACTTTGGGGATGGCATTAAAACCGATCATCAGCGGATAAAGCCCGGCATAGATGGTTTTAGACCAGCCGATAAAGAGGCCGATGGCGAGACCCGCCGCGACGGCGATCGCAAAACCGAGCGTGGTGGTATAGAGCGTCTGCAGTGAGTTCTTCCAGATCGGCGACCAATATTGCACGATGGCCTGCCCCACACGCACGGGCGACGGCAGAATGGTTGGCGGCATTTTCAGCGCGTAGACCAGCAGCTCCCACATTGCAAACAGCGCCAGCGTATAGAGCCAGGGGGCGGCCTTCACCCAGTTGACCCGGGCGATCAGCGGTTTCGACGGCGCGGTTGCCATGCTGCTTTCCACAAACGCACTCATGCCGCCACCCTCGCCTGAGCTATCTCGCCATGCAGTTCCTGCACCATGTCGTTGAAACCCTTGTCATACATGATATCCAGCTGGCGCGGTCGCGCAAAAGGCACGCGGTGTTCCGCCAGAACGCGGCCCGGCCTTGCACTCATCACGAAAATCTTGTCGGCGAGAAAGGTCGCTTCGCGCAGATCGTGCGTCACCAGAATGATGGTGACCCGCTGCGCCGTATGCAGATCGCGGATGACGCACCACAGTTCCTCGCGGGTGAAGGCGTCGAGCGCGCCGAAGGGCTCATCCAGCATGAGAAGGTCCGGCTCGTGGATCAATGCGCGGCAGAGATTGGCGCGCTGCTGCATGCCGCCGGAAAGCTGCCAGGGGAATTTCGAGCCGAAGCCTTTGAGGCCGACGATTTCCAGCAGGCGTTCGGCTTTGGCGACATATTCGGCCTTATGCGCGCGCAGACGCCGGCGGTGTTTCTCGACGATCTCCAGCGGCAGCAGGATATTTTCGAGCGTCGTGCGCCAGGGCAGCATCGTCGGGTTCTGAAACGCCATGCCGACAATGGACACCGGTTCAGTGACCTGCCGTCCGGCCACGATGACATTGCCCTTTTGCGGAATGTGCAGCCCCGTTACCAGCTTCATCAGGGTCGACTTGCCGCAGCCCGACGGGCCGACGACAGCAGCGAATTCCCCCTTGTCGACCGTCAGGTTGAGGCCGGATACAGCCAGCGTTCCGGCCGCCCCGCCGTAACGCATGTCGACATTGTCTATTTCCACAAGATGTGACATCGCAGTCCCCTTTTCAGCCCCCCATGCTATTTAAAAATTGCAAACCGCCCGGACCGGCAAGCGATCCGGGCGGTCGCCGTGATATCAATCAGGGAAGCATGCGCTCTTCCTTGGGCGGCAGGTAAGCCGCGTCGAAGACCTGCTCTGCCTTGACGTTGCCTTTCAGACCCATGGAAACTTTCAGGGTCTCGAGAGAGGCAGCAAGCCGGGCCGGATCGACGCCGCCCATGCCATTTTCCACCACATAGGGCGTCTTGATGTTCATGCTGTTGGCCATGTTGAGGCGTTCCAACTCAATCGCGCTGTCGAGCGTCTCGTTACGCTTGAGCACGGCCGCCACACCCTCTTCAGGGGTCTTGACGGAATCGGCGAAGCCCTTGGCCAGCGCCTTGAGGAAACCCTTGACGGCATCTGGGTTTTTCTCAGCAAAATCAGTGTTTACCAGCACGGCATTGCCATAAAGATTCAAGCCATGCTCGGCCATCAGGATGGTCGAGATATCGTCATCGGCAATGCCCTGTTTTTTCAGATTGAGGATCACCGAAAAGGCAAAACCGAAGACGCCGTCGACATCGCCCTTGGCGAGCATCGGCTCACGCACCGGAAAGCCGATCGATTCGATCTTGATTTTGCTGTCGTCCAGCCCCGCAACCTGCTTGAAGGCTGGCCATTGCGCAAAAGCGCCATCCGGCGGCGGCGCGCCGAGCTTCTTGCCTTCCAGCGACTTCGGGTCGCCAGTGACACCAAGCGACTTGCGGCCCACGACGGCAAATGTCGGGCGTTCATAGACCATGTAAACGGCCTTGACCTTCTGGCCCGGATCCTCATCGAGGAACTTGATCACCGAATTGATGTCGCCGAAACCCATCTGGTAAGCGCCGGTTGCCACGCGCGGAATGGCCTCCACCGAGCCGTTGCCGCTGTCGATCGTCACGTCGAGGCCTTCGGCCTTGAAGTATCCCTTGTCCAACGCCAGCAGGAAACCTGCTGCAGGTCCCTCGAATTTCCAGTCGAGCGTGAATTTCACCGGCGTTTCGGCATGGGCGCTCGTTACCGGCAGCGACAGCCCGGCAGCGGCACCGACTGCAGCAATGGCCAGAGCTCTCGACAACAACCTACGCGTTAATATCATCTGTTCCCCCTGATGGTTATGGTTGGATTGGTTGCATAAGACCCAATTCCAGCCATCAAGGCAAGATAAAATTGCATACAAAATAGCCGTTATTTTGTATGCTTATTTTAAAGGCATTCATGGTCAACCGGCAGGCAAAAAGCCCGATTTTTGCCCATCCCGCATGCAACGAAGCGACAGCAACATCGTTCACGCAGCGAACACAGCGTTCTCACTTGCCGGGGTTGCGGATCAGGCGCAGCGTGGGACAAATAGGGCCACAAACAGCAGGCAAAACGGCGGGGACGGCACGATGAATTCTGCACTGGGCATACACCACATCACGATGATCACCCGGAAGGTGCAGGCGAATGTCGATTTTTACGCCGGCTTTCTGGGCTTAAGGCTCGTCAAACGCACTGCCGGTTTTGAAGATGCCA
This sequence comes from Rhizobium sp. TBD182, assembly GCF_001950375.1. Taxonomy (NCBI): domain Bacteria; kingdom Pseudomonadati; phylum Pseudomonadota; class Alphaproteobacteria; order Hyphomicrobiales; family Rhizobiaceae; genus Rhizobium; species Rhizobium sp. TBD182. The sequence goes on from NZ_BDLN01000001.1 coordinate 836,499, forward strand.
TGCAGCTTCACCTGCTTTACGGCGACGGAAACGCCTCGCCCGGCTCGCTTTTGACCTTCCTCGTCTGGGAAGACGGTGGGCAGGGCCGCGTGGGTTATGGCCAGACGCTGGAAGTTTCACTGGCGATCGACCCTGCCAGCATTGGTTTCTGGCTGACGCGCGCGCTGAAATTCGGCATCCGCGCCGAGGGCCCATCCGACGAATTCGGAACCCCTGTCATCCGGTTAAAAGACCCTGACGGCC
>NZ_BDLN01000001.1:836751-851760 GCF_001950375.1 Rhizobium sp. TBD182
CGTCAAGCTGGTCGGCACGAACGCCTTCGCCGATGCCACGCCGCATGTGACAAACGACATCCCCGCAGAAGACGCCATTCGCCGGATTTATGGCGCGACGATGCTGAGCGAGGTGCCGGAAGAAACCGTGGCGTTCCTTACAAGATATTTCGGCTACCGGCAGGAAAGCCAGACAGGCGCGATCCGCCGGCTCATATCGCAAAGCGGCGACATCATCGACGTGCGCGACGCGACCGGCTTCTGGTCCAGCGCCCCGGGCACCGGCACTGTTGACCACATCGCTTTCCGCGCGAAGGATCTGGAAGAGTTGAACGCGGTTCTGGCCGAGCTGAAATCGCTGAATTCCAGCACGACGAATGCCCACGACCGGAAATATTTCCACTCGCTTTATGTCCGCGAACCGGGCGGCGTGCTGATTGAAATGGCGACCGACGCTCCCGGCATGACCGTGGACGAACCGCTGGAGGCACTCGGCGAAAATTTGTTCATCCCGCCACTCTTCATGAAGGACGAAGCGGATGTGCGCGTTGCGCTGCCGCAATTTTCGATGCCGGGCGAAGAACGTATCGTCTATCGCGATCTGCCTTTCGTGCACCGCTTCTATACGCCCGAGAAGCCGGATGGCAGCACCATCATCCTGCTGCACGGTTCCGGCGGCAGTGAAACGAGCCTGATGCCGCTGGCGCACCGGGCTGCTCCGGGCGCCACGCTTCTCGGCGTCCGTGGCCGCAGCACGGAGGAAGACATCGCCCGCTGGTTCAGGCGTCTGCCCGATTTCAGCTTCGACCAGAAGGATATCGTCTCGGAAGCGGAAGCCTTTGCCTCCTTCATTGATGGCGCCATTCGGTCCTATGGTCTGGATCGTTCGAAGCTGCGCTTCATCGGCCATTCCAACGGCGCAAATTTCTATGCGGCCTTTGCGGCACTCTACCCGGAGCTTGCCGGGGATGCGCTGCTTTACCGCCCGTTGCCGATTCTCGATAGATGGCCGGAAAGTGATCTTACCGGACGCAACTTCCTGCTCGTAGCCGGAGAACGCGACAAATATCGCGACAGAGCGGCAGATGTGCAAGGCAGGCTTGTGGCCGGCGGCGCGCGGGCAGAAGTGCAAATGATCGATGACGGTCACGATCTTGGGTTTGCCGATATCGAAGCGGCACGGCACTGGCTTGCGGCGTGACATCTGACGATACTGCGTTGCCTCGTGGTTTGTTCTCCCCCGCCGGGCAGAGCCACGGCAGCGGTATAAGGGGCAAAGGCCGTGAGATTGGGCAACGTTTTCCCCTCATCCGACCCTTCGGGCCACCGTCTCCCCGGCGGGGAGAAGAAACAAACGGCAACCTCCCGCATCCCTCAACCAAGCCTTGCATAAATTCGCCAAAACGGCTTTAAAAACAGCTTAGTAATTGGAGAGTCTGTTTGGAAATCCCGTTTCTCATCCTCGCCGTCATCGCAGCCTTCATCTATACGCTGGTCGCAAGCATCCGCAATTCAAGCCGCATCAAGTCGCTGGAGCGTGAGGTTCACGGCCTGAAGCGGCTGATGGCCACCGGGGCGGCCTCTCCTCTTGCCGCACAGGCGGAGGCGGATGCAGCCGCGGAAAACCCGGATTTCAGGGCGGAAGAAGAAGATCCGGCTTTGCCGGAAGACGAGTTCGTCGAAACGGAATATCCGTCCGAAACCGAAGTGGCCGCGGCCATGGCGCCGGCGGAGAACCTTGCCAGCGCGGAAGAGACAAGTGCGCGTTCCACTGAGGCCGCATCCGCGTCAGCCCCGAAGGAAAGCTTCGAAAGTCTGCTGGGCGCACGCTGGGCAGTGTGGGCAGGTGGGCTGGCGCTGGCGCTCGGCGGCATTTTCCTGATCAAATATTCGATCGAGTCTGGGCTCCTGAGCCCGGCCGTGCGGCTTTCGCTCGCCGCCATTTTCGGCCTCGGTCTCGGTCTTGCCGGCGAAGCAATCCGCCGCAGGGCCGTACCTGGTATCGCCACCACCTATTCCAACGCCATGATACCTGGCGTGCTGACGGCAGCAGGTGCACTGACGCTGTTCGGCGTTATCTATGCCGCCTACGGCATTTACGACTACATAAGCCCCACCACCGCTTTCATCCTGCTCGGGCTTGTCGCCTTCGCCACTATTGGCCTTTCACTTCTGCACGGGCAGGCGCTCGCCGGTCTTGGCCTTTTGGGCTCGACGCTGACGCCTGCGCTGATCGCCACCGAAACGCCTGATGTATGGGCGCTGTTCATCTTCCTGACGATCTCCTGGCTCGCAACAACTGCTGCCGCGCGCAGGCAGGGCTGGACCGTGGCTCCCTCGCTTGCCAATGCCGGTCTCGGCCTCTGGGCGCTCGGCTATATCGCCATCGCCGACACGATCAGTGCTGCACCTCCGGTCCTTGCGCTTCTCGTCATGCTTGCGGGTACGATCTTCCTCTGGCCCGGACGCTATTTCGACACAGCACCTGCCGAAACGGGAGAAACCGTAACTTCCGGGCGGCGCGCCGTTCGCGCCATGCGGCTTTTGCTGCGCCCGTCGCTTGCCATCAATCTCACCGTCTCAATGGCCGTGATCCTGCCGGCATTCAGCTTTCTCGTCATCGGCGCCGGCATCGACCTTCATCCGGCCGTGATTGTCTCAGCGCTCATCGCAGGGCTGGCTGCCCTTGGTGCTTCCCGCCGCAACGCGGTCTGGCCCGCCATTATCGCAGCACTTGGCGCGCAGGCTGCGGTCTCGGTGATGTCTCGCTCCGGGCTCGATTTCATCGGCATCATCAACGATACCTCGATTGCGCTGCCGCCGGTGCAAACCGGCTACATGGCTGAAATCGCCATGGCGCTTGGTCTTGGCGCCATTCTTTTGCTCTGCGGTTTTTCCTTCCTGAAACGCAAGGGCGCCGACGATCCGGATTTCGCCCAGCTCTGGGCGGGGATTGCAGCTCTCTTCCCGGTCTGGCTCGGAACCGCGAGCTTCGTCGAATATGGAAATCTCGGTCGTGACTGGCTGCATGCAGCCTATGGCCTCGGCCTCGGTTTCCTGCTGATCGCCGCTGCCGAATGGCTGCACCGACAAAACAACGAGGCCTATCGCAAGCCGCTCAACATCCTCGTGCTCGGCTCCTTTGCCGCATTCGCGCTAAGCCTGCACACGCTGACTGAGGGGCTTACGACAACCATACTGCTTTCCGTCATCGGTTTCGGTTATGTGCTGGCAACCCGACAGCGCAACTGGGATGTGCTGCCCTGGGTCATGGCGATTGCAAGCGTCGCCGTTCTTGGCCGCATCGCCTGGGAGCCGACCATCGTCGGGCCGCAAAATCTTGGGCTCACGCCGGTCTTCAACGCGCTTCTGCCGGGTTACGGCATTCCGGCGCTGCTCGCTATCGTCTCCGCCTGGATGCTGCGCGACTGGCCGGGCTTCCGGGCAAAGAACTTCCTGCAGGCCATCGCCAGCCTGATGGGCCTGCTGGCGGTCGCAATCCTCATCCGCCATGCGATGAATGGCGGCACACTGGACGAAAGCGTGCCGACGCTTGGCGAACAGTCGATCTATACGCTGCTGACCATCGGTTTTTCAGGCGTACTGATGACGCTCGATTTGAAGAGCCCCAGCCCCGTTTTCCGTTACGGCTCGATGATTGCAGGCGTTATCGCCGTCATCAACGTGCTGGTGATGCATTTCTTCACGCTGAACCCCTATTTCACCGGCGAAAATACCGGCCGCATCCCGTTCCTCAACCTGCTGCTGATCGGTTACCTGCTGCCGGCGCTTGCCTATGGCGGCCTTGCCTATTACGCACGCGGCAAGCGGCCTGCAGCCTATGTCAGCCTGCTGGCCGTGGCGGGTGCCGCACTCGGCTTTGCCTGGGCCACACTTTCGGTCCGCCGTTTCTGGCAGGGTGAAAACATTGCCAACTGGAAAGGCTTCCTGCAGGGCGAGACCTACAGCTACTCGGTGGTCTGGCTGTTGATCGGCGTATTGCTGCTCATCGTCGGTTCGCGCTTCAATGCCCGCAGCCTGCGTCTGGCATCCGCCGCCTTCGTGCTGATCTCCGTCGCGAAGGCATTCCTGATCGACATGAGCAATCTTGAGGGCGTGCTGCGGGCGCTGTCCTTCATTGGGCTTGGCGCCGTGCTGATCGGCATCGGTCTGTTCTATCAGAAAATCCTCACCCGGCAGCCGAAGACATGATCCCGGCTGAGGCTTTTGCGCCCTATGCGACGCTTGCGCAGGACCTGATCCCGCATGCCGCCGATGCGGGTGACGGCTCGCACGATCTTGCCCATATCCACCGCGTCTTCCGCAACGCCATGCGCATCCATGCGGGCGAAGGCGGCGATGGCACGGTGCTTGCGGCCAGCGTGCTTTTGCATGATTGCGTGGCGGTGGAGAAGAACTCGCCGCTTCGTGCGCAGGCCTCACGCCTTGCGGCGGAAAAAGCCTCCGGCATTCTGGCCGGGCTTGGCTGGCGTCAGGCCGATATTGACGCCGCCGCGCATGCCATCACCACACATAGTTTTTCCGCCAATATCGAGCCGCAGACGCTGGAGGCAAAGATCCTACAGGATGCCGACCGGCTGGACGCCATCGGCATGGTGGGTGCTGCGCGTTGCTTTTATATTGCCGGGCGCATGGGTTCGGCGCTCTACGACCCGGCCGATCCACTGGCAAAGGACCGTCCGCTTGATGATCGCGCCTTTGCCATCGACCATTTCGAAACCAAGCTGTTCAAGCTTGCGGATGGTTTCCGCACCGAAACCGGGCGAGAACTGGCAAAGGCCCGCCATGAGCGGCTGAAACAGGTGCTGGACCTGTTTCTCGACGAAATCTGAGGAGACCTGAATGCGTGTGACCGAACTCAACATCTACCCGCTGAAAAGCGCGCGCGGCATTGTCCTCTCGAAAAGCGATGTTTCGGCGGAAGGCCTGCCGGGCGACCGGCGCGCCATGCTGACCGACCCTTCGGGCCACTTCATCACCCAGCGCGAATTGCCTGATATTGCCACGGTTCTGGCACAGCACGCGGATGGCGGCATGGTGCTTTCGCGGGAAGCAGGTGGCGAGATTTTCGCCAGGCCTTCCGGGCAGCGCATGGATGTGGCCGTGTGGAAATCGATCGTCAGCGCCAATATCGCCGATAGCGAAACCAACGATACACTGTCTGAGTGGCTTGGGCGCGAGGTGAAGCTGGTGTTCTTCGATGACATCGCAAAACGCATCGCGAGCCTTGAATGGACCGGCAACGAAACGCCCGTCACCTTTGCGGACGGTTACCAGATACTCGTCACCACCACCGCTTCACTTGCAGCCCTAAACGACAATATGCGTGCAAATGGCGAGGACGCCGTTGGCATGGAGCGGTTCCGGCCCAATATCGTGCTGGAAACGGACGAGCCGTGGGCGGAGGATCGCTGGGCGGCGATCGAGATCGGCGGCATCCGTTTCGACCTCGTCAAGCCCTGCGCCCGCTGCATCATGACGACACAGGACCAAATAACCGGCTCCCGCGATGTACCCTCCCCCATGAAGGCCATGGGCCGCATCCGCATGTCCGGCGACCGGCGCGTGCCCGGCCCGCTCTTCGGCTGGAATGTCACACCGCGCGGCAAAGGCAGGCTAGCTGTTGGCGATGTGGCAAAGGTAGTCGAGGAACGGCCGGACGGCTGGGCGATCAAGAGGCGTTAAGCTGCCGGGCGATGCATCTCACGATCTCGTATCAAGGCTTCTTCGCACCGACGATCAGGAAAATCGGACGGCGGTCCTCGTGTTTCATCTCCGGCCGCTCCGCCAGCAGGGCGGGATCGGGCCTCGGTTCCGCGAGCCGCGTGATCGCAAAGCCTGAAGTCAGCAGGGCGTTGAGAATGCCTGACACCGTGCGGTGATATTTGACGACATCATCCGCCATCCAGTTGGAATGGCGCACGCCCTCGTTCTGATAGTTATCGAGCGGCCAGTGCAGTATTTCGCCATCTTCGTCGTAGAACCAGTCCTGTTTGTCCAGCGCCGTGAACACGGGATGCTCGATGGAAAAGACAAAGTCGCCGCCGGATTTCAACACGGAGAAAACTCTCGCGAATGCCGTATCGGGGTCGCGGACGTAGTGCAGAGCGAGTGAGCTCAGTACCAGATCGAAGCTTTCCGGCGCAAAATCGATGTCCTCGATCGCGGCGCGGCGATATTCGATGCCGGGGCCGCCGTTTATCTCGGCGGCGCGGCGCAGCATATTTTCCGACAGATCGACCCCGACGACATGCGCCGCGCCCTGCTCTACGGCATGGCGGCAATGCCAGCCAAAACCGCAACCGAGATCAAGAACTGTCTTGTCTTTCAGCGTTGGCAACATGGCGCGCAGCTCATGCCATTCGCCCGCCTGACGCAGTCCCTCCAGAGAGCGTGGCATGGCGCTGTAGCGCTCGAAAAACTGCGGGTCGTCGTAAATATTCTGCTTCATCGTTGCCTCACCTTGCCCGATGGCATTTCACCTGAGTGTCTCATCAATCGCACGAATAGTGCCGTCAAGAAAAGTTGCTAGTGGGGCAGCCTTGCAAAAGATAATATTCCTCTCATCAAAGGGGAATTTTGCGGCACAGCGTCCCACGGGGCGAGGTGCTGCATCGGGAGAGTTTCATGTCGCAAGCCACACGCCAAACCATGCCCTGGGCGATCATCGTCGCCGGGTCGCTGATCGCGGTCATGACCTTCGGGCCACGCTCGGCGATGGGCTTTTTCCAGCTACCCATGCTGGCCGATACCGGCTGGGACCGCTCCACCTTCGGACTTGCCATGGCGTTTCAGAACCTGTTCTGGGGTCTAGGCCAGCCAGTCTTCGGCGCCATCGCCGATAAATTCGGCACCGGCCGTGTGCTCGTGCTTTCCGGCTTTCTCTATGCGGCTGGCCTCATCTGCATGTCCTTCGGCACTTCTCCCTTCTGGCTGCATTTCGGTGGTGGCGTGCTTGTCGGGCTTGGCATTGCCGCTGGTTCATTCAGCGTCATTCTTTCGGCCTTCGCGCGGCATGTTACGCCGCAGCAACGCTCGCTTGCCTTCGGCATCGGCACCGCGGCGGGATCGGCGGGCATGTTCCTGTTTGCGCCAATCAGCCAGGGCCTGATTTCCACCTATGGCTGGTCGGACAGTCTCGTCTGGCTTGCCGTGATGATGATGCTGGTGCCACTCCTGGCCTATCCGATGCGCGGCAATTCCTCGTCCGGCAGCCAGTCGCAGACGCAATTCAAGCAGACGGCAGGCGAGGCGCTAAGAGAAGCGCTCGGCCACAAGAGCTATCTGCTTTTGACCACCGGCTTTTTCGTCTGCGGTTTTCAGGTGGCCTTCATCACCGCGCATTTTCCGGCCTATCTCGGCGATATCGGCATCGAACCCCGCTATGCGGTCATCGCCATGGCGCTGATCGGCTTCTTTAACATCATCGGATCGCTGGCCGCCGGCGTCATTGCCCAGCGTTACTCGAAACCCTATCTGCTGGCCTATATCTATATCGCCCGCTCAATCGCCGTCACGGCTTTCCTGCTTCTGCCGCAAACGCCGCTTTCGGTCATCATCTTCGCGTCCGTGATGGGCATCCTGTGGCTTTCCACCGTGCCGCCGACCAATGCGCTGGTGGCGATCATGTTCGGCACGCGCCATCTCGGCATGCTGGGTGGCGTCGTATTCCTGTCGCATCAGATTGGCTCGTTCCTCGGCGTCTGGCTCGGCGGCTTCCTTTACGACAAGCTCGGCTCCTACGATCTCGTCTGGTGGCTCGGCGTCGGCATGGGTATTTTTGCGGCCATCGTGCATTGGCCTATTCAGGAACGACCGGCACCTCGGCCAGCAATGGCCTGAGGCTATACCGCCTTATCGAGCGCAGGCAGCACCGCCTTGCGCTCCAGTGCCTTCAACGCCGCCTGCACGAAACCGTCGCGGGCGGCGTTTTCATTGAGGCCGCGCGGATCATAGACATGCCGGTGGAGAAAATGGCCGGTCAGGCGAAAGGCTGCCGCGAGGCTGTCGCGGTCGGCCGCCTTCGACTGACCTTCGCTCAGGAAAGCGGGAAGCGAAAGCATACGCGCCGCATAGGGCGCGCCCGCCGTACTACAGACCGCCCTGCCCGTTTTGGGCGATACATAGATGAGATCGGTGCGCAGGCCCGTTGCCGCGCATTCCGTGAGATCGAGACCGAAACCAAGATCGTTCAGCACCGCCAGCTCGAACCGTACGAACAATTCGCCAGCATCGACCGGATCATGGAGATTGTCGAGAATGACGTCGAGCGCCTGATAGAGATGCGGATGCGGGTCACGCTCCGGCAGAAGCCGCAGCAGCGCGCCCATGGCCTGCACGCCATACACGGCGGTTGCCGTTTCCATCAATTGCGCTGCCCGCAACTGCAAAGGCTCAATGCGGAATTCGCCGAGATGGTCGTCAAGCCGCGCCCGCCAGATCACATCCACCCGGTTTCCCGCCTGCAGCACCGGCTGCATGCTGCGGGAGCGCCCGCCGCGCACCATCCCCAGATGGCGGCCGCGCAAACGGGTCATCACCTCGGCGATGACGCTGGTCTCGCCATGACGCTTTACGCCGAGAATGATTGCCTCGTCCTGCCACTGCATGAAATCTGTCCGAATTCCGATTCAAGCCCGATCATAACCGATCTGACGGCGAAACGTTATTCTTTTACGGTGTCACGCGCCGCAGCAACGAGCGTCGTCACGAAATCGGCGATTTCGTTTTCACCGAAAGGCTTGCCCAGCAAGGGCGCATGCACGAGATCTTCGGGAAAACCACTCGTGTCGCCATAACCGCTGACGAAACCGAAGGGAATTCCGTGATCGCGAAGGTGGCGGGCAAAATCGTAACTCTTGCCGTCGGAAAGGCTGACGTCGAGAAGCACGCAATCGGCGCCATCCCGCCCTAATGCGTCCTGTGCCTGCGCAAGTGTCGTCGCAATCGTGATGGTTTCAACGCCGATGGACTGGAGAACCGCCTCGACGTCAAGCGCCACCAGATATTCATCTTCAACGATGATGCAGCGTTGTGGCACCATGTTTCTTCTTCTTTCAACGTGAAGGGAACCAGACGGATTTGCGCCGCTGTCGCCAATGTGATTTTCAAGCGCCATGTCGACAGAGTTCGCAAATTACGGACCCAACGTCATTTAAAAAAGACATGTCGAAAAAAGATCAGATGAAGGGTCTTGGCCGCTTTTCATCGTTTTGCCAACCGGCAACATGGCTCAGTCCGGCATCGTCCAGCACCAGACAGCCCTTGTCCGTCCAGCGAATCAGACCGCGATCGACAAGCTTTCTCAAGGTCTTGTTGGTGTGGACGATGGAGAGGCCAAGCGTATCGGCAACATGCTGCTGGGTTACCGGGATCGGCGTTTCACCCTGCACGAGATTAACCGCCTTTGCCTTGCTGTAAAGGAACGCGATGAGGTAGGCAGCACGCTCGATTGCTGTGCGCCGGCCGATGCTGAGCAAGTGGTTGTCGAGCATGCGCTCCTCGCTTGCTGCAATCCACGTCAGGTCATAGGCAAGGGTCGGATGATCGGTGAAGAGGTTGTTGAGTCGCGAGCGCTCGAAGACACACAGTGTCACCGGCGACAGCGCCTCCACTGAATGCTGCATTTCCCCCATGACCGTGCCCTGCAGGCCGACGAGATCGCCTGGCATGACATAATTGAGTATCTGCCGCCTGCCGTCTTCCAGTGTTTTATAACGGAAAGCCCAGCCTTGAAGGACAGTGTAGAGATGGGCGCTGTGCGACCCTTCCATCAAAATGACGGAACCGCTTTCGACCGCCAGTTCCCCTGTCTTGAAACGGGAGACGAAATCCAGTTCGGAAGAGGAAAAGTCCCTGAAATGCGGCAGGTCGCGCAAGGGACAGTGCTGACACGGGGTGGTGGAAATTCCGTTCGGTTTTTTTGGCGACATGAATATCCATCATCGAAAAAAAGGTTGCGCCCAATCGTTTTGGAACAACCCACCCGAATGCATTCGGTTCCCGATAAAAGGTTGAAGATATTCAGAATGTTCGTTGTGTGCCGTTCCGTTTCCGGCCGGCACATCCACATTCCTGTGCCTGTCACAGGAATGTGGGAGGAACCGGATGTGCCTTATCCCCGCGGAAATTCCAGGCCCATTTCGCGGAAACGTTCGGGGTCGTCGCCCCAGTTTTCGCGAACCTTGACGAACAGGAAGAGGTGGACCGGCTGTTCGAGGATTTCAGACAGTTCCTTGCGCGAGGCGGTGGAGATCGCCTTGATCGCGTCGCCGTTCTTGCCGAGAGCGATCTTCTTCTGGCTGTCGCGCTCGACATAGATCACCTGCTCGATGCGCACGGAGCCGTCCTTGCGCTCTTCCCACTTCTCCGTCTCGACATGCGAGGCGTAGGGAAGCTCCTGATGCAGACGCAGGAACAGCTTTTCGCGGGTGATTTCGGCGGCGAGCTGGCGCATCGGAAGATCGGAAATCTGGTCTTCCGGATAATACCACGGACCTTCCGGCAGGGTATCGACCAGATAATCCATCAGGTCTTCGCAGCCCGAGCCGTTGGTGGCCGAAATCATGAAGGTCCGGTCGAAGGTCACGTGCTCATTGGCGGCGGCAGCAAGCTTCAGCAGGTCTTCGCGCTTCACCTGGTCGATCTTGTTGAGGCAGAGGATTTTCTTCTGCGGAACATCCTTCAGCCCCTCGAGAATAGCTTCCGCGTCACCCTTCAGGCCGCGTTCGCTGTCGATCAGCAGCAGGATGAGATCCGCATCCTTCGCTCCGCCCCAGGCCGAGGTGACCATGGCACGGTCGAGCCTGCGGCGCGGCTTGAAGATGCCGGGCGTGTCCATGAAAACAATCTGCGCATTTTTGTGAATGGCGATGCCGCGCATCACCGCGCGCGTCGTCTGTACCTTGTGGCTGACGATCGAAACTTTTGCACCCACCAACCTGTTGACCAGCGTCGACTTGCCGGCATTGGTCGGGCCGATGAGGGCCACGAAGCCGGAGCGGGTCGGAAGGGCGATGTCTTCGCCGGCAACGGCGGGGTTTTCGTGATCGGTCATGATATCCATTCAAGGTCTGAGGTATTCAACATGCGGCCATAAGGCTCGCCATGCGCTCGATTTTAGCGCCACTATCTTTCGGGCGCTCAGTTCTAGGTGGAGCTTTTCTGCCAGACGCCTTCGCGTTCCAGCAATCTGGTTGCTGCCACCTGTTCGGCTGCGCGCTTGGAACGCTCGACGCCGGTTTCCGGCTTCACGCCGGGAATTTCCACCGTCACGGTGAAGCTGGGATCGTGATCCGGTCCGGAGCGATCGTCAACCCGATAAGCGGGCGTAACCGCAAATCTGGCATGCGCCCATTCCTGCAATTCAGTCTTGGCATCGCGCCGTCCGGCATCCACGCGCGTTGCGCGGCCCTGCCAGTATTTCAGAATGAACTTGCGGGATGCTTCCAGACCACCATCCAGATAGAGAGTGGCGATCAGGCTTTCGACCACATCGGCGCGCACGTTCAGCATCGCCTTGCCGGTCAGCTTCTTCACATCCGATCCGGTGCGAATGAAATTATGCAGGCCCATTTCGTCGCCGATAGCGGCGCAGGATTCGGCGCTGACAAGCTGGTTGAGGCGAACAGAAAGCTCACCTTCGCTGGCGTTGCGGAAGGTGGAGAACAACAACTCGGCAACACAAAGGCCGAGAACGCGGTCGCCCAAAAACTCCAGCCGCTCGTAATTGCCCGCCGCAGCGGAACGGGCACTCGCATGGGTCAAGGCCCGGTCGAGCCGGGCCTTTTCCTTGAATTCATATCCGATCAACGCTTCGAGACGGGAAATCTCCGCAATCGACAGCGGCTTGGTCTTGCTCATCCCACAACCTTGAAGAGACGGTCCCAGCGCATGTTGGACGGCCAGTCCCAAATGCGGCTGAACGGCGTGTCATTGCCCAGCGAGAAGAAGATGACGCTGGCGCGGCCGATCAGGTTTTCTTCCGGCACGAAACCGACATCGAAACGGCTGTCGAGCGAGTTGTCGCGATTATCGCCCATCATGAAATAATGGCCTTCCGGCACCAGGAATTCGCGGGTGTTGTCGCCGCGCGAATCGGGCGACTGGTCGAGCGTGTCGAAGGTGACGCCATTATCGAGCGTTTCGCGGAACACCGGTACATTGGCGCCCGGATCGGCACGGTAATCGGAAGTGAAGGTGCCATCAGGCTGCTTCGGAACCGGCTGGCCGTTGATGAACAGCACGCCGTTCGTCACCTGGATGCGGTCACCCGGCAAGCCGACGAGACGCTTGATGTAATCGACTTCAGGATTGGGCGGCAGGCGGAAGACCACGACATCGCCGCGCTTGGGCTTGCTGAATTCGAGGATACGGCCGGAAAACAGGTTCGGCGAAAAGGGCAGCGAATATTTCGAATAGCCGTAGGAGAACTTGTTGACGAAAAGATAGTCGCCTACCAGCAGCGTCGGCATCATCGAACCTGAAGGGATCGTGAAGGGCTGAAACAGCACGGTGCGGATGACCATGGCCAGCAGCAGCGCCTGAATGATGACCTTGACGTTTTCCCAGAGGGCGTTCTGCTTCTTTTCAGCTTTTTCGGACACTTAAAGACCTGCCTGATTGTTTACCGGTTCCTGCGATTTGACGGAGGCGTCCGGGCCGTTGTTGCTCGCGACTGCGGCGGGGTGAAGCAATTTTTCACGCAGCCAGCGACGCTTTCATATTTCTGCGACTTCTCTAGAACCTTTCCAGCCGGAAGGGAAGCGCTTCTGTCATACGCCTGCAAATAGGCCGCCAATGCGGCAGCCGCCGGTCTCAGTCGCTCACGGGAAGCGCCTCGATAATCACAAATGCCTGAGCGTAAGGGTAATCGTCCGTGATGGTCAGATGGATATTGGCGCGGTGACCGGCGGGCAGCATGGCCGCCAGCCTTTCTGCGGCACCGTTGGTGAGCGCCATGGTCGGCTTGCCGCCCGGCAGATTGACGACCCCCATGTCCTTCCAGAAAACGCCGTTCGCAAGGCCGGTTCCGAGCGCCTTTGAACAGGCTTCCTTGGCGGCGAAACGCTTGGCGTAGGATGCCGCGCGGTTCTTGCGGCCATCGGACTTGGCGCGCTCGATATCGGTGAAACAGCGGTGCGTGAAACGTTCACCGAAACGGGTGAGCGAATGTTCGACGCGGCGGATATCGATCAGGTCGCTGCCCAATCCAAGGATCATTTCAACATCTCCAGAGACGCGTTTTTATTGGCGGCGCGATGCGCGAGATTTTCCATCTTGCGGCGCTGGAAACCGCTGATAAGGCTGTAGACGGTGATATAGGCGATGACCGCGCTCACGGCCGCGGGCAGAAGCGCACCTACGGTCATGGGTTCCAGCACCGGCCTCCATATCTGCCGGAATTCGAGGTGGCTGAACAGCGCAACGAAATCCACATGCGCAACCCCCGCCTCCTTCTGTCGTCCGAGCAGGAAATGCCCGAGTTCCCAGGTGGACGCCCAGATGAACGGAAATGTCAGGGGATTGGCGAAGGTGGTGCCGAGTGCTGCCGCAACGAGATTGACGCGCATGAGGAAACCGAGCGCCATGGCGATAATGATATGCACGCCGAGAAACGGTGTCCACGCCACGCCGATACCGAGCGCGACACCGGCGGCAATCGAATGCGGAGACGCAGACAACCGCAGGAGACGCAGCTTCATATAGCGCAGCGAACGGGTAAAACCCGTGCGCGGCCAAAAGAGGTCACGAATCTTCTCTGAAAAACCAACGGGTTCACGGCGGCGAAACGGCATGGGGGCAGTCTATTTCATCGCCCCGGCTGAGCCAAGAGCATCGTATACGACACGGGGATTTCTTTTGCAGGCACATTTTCCCCGTCATTCCGGCCTTTAGCTGGAATTCCGCCATACCTCGTGGCATCACCAGAGAATACAAACCTTGCCGAACACTCTGACCTCATCCTCAGGCTTGTCCCGAGGATTTGCAAACGATTGATTGAATGCAAGGTTATCAGATCCCTGGGACGAGCCAAGGATGACGTCGAGGAAACAAGCACCTCTCGCCGTCAAATTTGTTTCAAAAGCAGCGTGTCCTATCATTTAGACCGGACAACGGTACACGCCCGTTAGTAACGCGCATTCACACAGCCTTACGAGACACGAGAAGGAGCTGACCGACAACGGCCACCCACCTTCCAAGTCCCATACGCATGGCGAACGGCTGCCATGCGCTGAGTGCATTACCGGCGGAACAGGCCGCGGTCGATTTCGCGCTGGCGGAACTCGAGGTCGACATTCGACACGGAGCCGCTGAGATATTCGAATTCGCGTTCCTGGGTCGTCTTGCCACGAACTGCACGGGCGATCTTGCGAAGCGGAGTAAACATGATTTCATGTCCTTTCAGTTTGGAAATGGCGTTTCTCATCGGGGTAGGACCACCGGCACGCCGCGTTTTCCGTTTTCAATTTCTGAAAGGAAGATAGTCGCAAACCACATGCGCGACCAGAGACAGTAAAAGGCCGCTGCCATGCACTGAATGCATAACAGCGGCCTTTTGGAATGTGCGAATGATCAAAAATGCCTCAATCGAAGGCACGTTTGACCGTGGATACGCAATCGAGGTCTTTCAGCTGCGACAGCAGCTGGTTGAGTTGCCGTAAATCCCAGACTTCGACATCCAGCGCCAGTTCGGAGAAATCCGTGCCGATGCGGACCATATTCAGGGCGCGTATGTTGACATCCAGCGTCGCGATTGATTGCGCCACGGAGGCAAGCGTGCCGGGTTCGTTCAGCGCGTTGATCATCACCCGCGCCATGAAGCGCGACTTGTTCGCCTCATCAAGATCCCAGCGGACATCAATCCAGCGCTCCGGCTCATCGTCGAAACGCTGCAGCGCCGGCGCCTGAATGGGATAGATGGTGATGCCCTTGCCTTTTTCCATGATGCCGACGATGCGATCACCCGGAACGGCGCCGGCGGCACCAAAATGCACATCGACATTGCCG
>NZ_BDLN01000001.1:851770-861895 GCF_001950375.1 Rhizobium sp. TBD182
AAAGGCCACGGATGGGCAGCGGGTCCGGTCCATCGAGCATTTCGGCTGCGCCATCGTCTTCCAGAACGGAGCGCGACTTTCCGGGGATCTTGAAGACCATACCGGAAGCGCTGCGCATGTTGAACCAGCCGTCGTCGCCGGTCATCTTCACAGTCACGCGCTCGTCCTGATAATCCGGATAGACTGCACGCAGCACGTCGAGCGAGGAGACCTCGCCGCGCCCGACGGCGGCGATAGCGTCTTCCACATCCTTCTGCGCCAGACGATGCAGCACGGGTTTTAGCGCGTCACGCGAGAAGGCCTTGCCGGCACGTTCGAAAGTGCGCTCCAGAATACGGTAACCGAGACCCGAATATTGCTTGCGAATGGCCATGCGCGTGGCGCGGCGGATGGCCGAGCGGGCCTTGCCCGTCACCACCACCTCTTCCCATGCAGCGGGCGGAACCTGCACGCCGGAGCGGATGATCTCCACCTCGTCGCCGTTGTTGAGCCGGGTCACAAGCGGCATGATCCGGCCGTTGATCTTGGCGCCAACTGTGGTGTCGCCGATATTGGTGTGCACCGCATAGGCGAAATCGATGGGCGTCGCGCCACGCGGCAGCGCAATCAGCTTGCCCTTGGGTGTGAAGCAGAACACCTGGTCCTGGAACAGTTCCAGCTTGGTATGTTCGAGGAATTCTTCCGGGCTGTCGCCTTCTGCCAGCGATTCGATGGTGTGGCGCAGCCAGGAATAGGCGTTGCTCTCCGGCGAGAGCAGATCGCCCTCCCCGTTTTCGCCGTCCTTATAGAGCGCATGGGCGGCAATGCCGAATTCGGCGATTTCGTGCATGCGCTTGGTGCGCAGCTGCAACTCAATACGCTGGCGCGAAGGGCCAACGATCGTGGTGTGGATGGAACGATAGTCGTTCTGCTTCGGCGTGGAGATATAGTCCTTGAAGCGGCCGGGTACCACGCGCCAGCGGGTGTGGACAATGCCGAGCGCCCGGTAGCAGGAAGGAATATCGTCCACCAGAATGCGGAAGCCGTAGACGTCGGACAGTTGCTCGAAAGAGAGCGATTTCGACTGCATCTTTCGGAACACCGAATAGGGCTTCTTCTGACGCCCCTTGACGCTGGCGCCGAGAAGGCCATTCGCCACGAGTAGCTCGCGCAGCTCGTCCTCGATCTTCTTGATGAGCCCTTCGTTGCGCGTTTCGAGTTCCTGAAGGCGGTTGGTCACCGTCTCATAGGCTTCCGGATTGAGGTAACGGAAGGACAGGTCCTCCAGCTCGTCGCGCATGTCCTGCATGCCCATGCGGCCCGCGAGCGGCGCATAGATTTCCATGGTTTCTTCGGAAATGCGGCTGCGTTTGTCCGCCGGCATATATTCCATGGTGCGCATGTTGTGCAGGCGGTCGGCCAGCTTCACCAGAAGAACGCGCACGTCGTCGGAAATGGCAAGCAGCAGCTTGCGCAGGTTTTCGGCCTGCTTGGCCTTGCGCGTGACGAGATCGAGTTTCTTGAGCTTGGTCAGCCCCTCCACCAGTCTGCCGATATCCTCGCCGAACAGCTCGTCGATTTCAGCGCGGGTAGCGGTGGTATCCTCGATCGTATCGTGCAGCAGCGCCACAGCGATGGTCGATTCGTCGAGATGCATTTCCGTCAGGATGGCGGCAACTTCCAGCGGATGCGAGATATAGGGGTCGCCATTGGCCCGCTTTTGCTGGCCATGTTTCTGCATTGCATAAACATAGGCCTTGTTCAGCAGGGCCTCATTCGCATCCGGTTTATATTTTTGAACCCGCTCAACGAGTTCGTATTGCCGCATCATGCGATATTCCACAAAAAGAAAGCGCGCCAACCTTGGGGTCGGCGCACAATGCTGCATCAATAGGGATCAGATTATGACGGCAAATATTGACAGACGGTAACCACCGCCCGCCAATGGCGTCATAAAGTCAGATCAATAGTCGTCATTTTTTTCCGGCGGCACAAGGCCTTCGATACCGGCCAGCAGTTCTTCTTCCGACATCTGGTCGAAAGTAACGGTTTCCGGCTGGTCGTCCTCTTCGCCATCGGCAGTAGCGGAGGCTGCCAGCGTAACCGGATCGGGCTCGGGCTCGTCCACTTCCACATGCTTCTGCAGCGAATGGATGAGGTCTTCCTTGAGGTCGTCGGGCGAAAGCATCTCGTCGGCGATTTCGCGCAGAGCGACGACCGGGTTCTTGTCGTTATCGCGGTCAACCGTGATGGACGAGCCCTGGGAAATCTGGCGCGCACGGTGGCTGGCGAGAAGGACCAGCTCGAAACGGTTGTCTACTTTATCAATGCAATCTTCAACTGTGACGCGGGCCATTGCCTGTCCTTTGCGAGTCGTAATGTCGTGGATCAGAGCGCCGTGCTTTCTTGAGGATGCACAAGGGATGCTCTAACCTATTGAATCTGCGCTTCGTGCCTTGCGAAAAACGCTTTGGATTCCTCGCGACGAAGCCTTCCAGCTTCCGATACAGCCATTGGCCGCGGAATTCAAGTTTTTCCTGTCTTTGGCGTCTTTTGGCACCTTATTGCCCTTGTTTGGCGTCTGATGAACAAAATGTCTAGAAGAATTGTCTTGGAATACGGGTGAAGTTACCTTACTTAAAACGCAACGGCGCTACGCAAAATTCGTTGATACGACATGATTTTTCGCATTTGCGACCGGAAATAAAAGCCAGATAATGGCCTTTCCAAAAAAGGAATGGGATGGAATGTTCGATCCACGGGAGAAAATTGCGCTCTTTATAGATGGAGCCAATCTTTATGCAGCATCTAAAAGCCTGGGGTTCGATATCGACTATCGCAAGCTTCTTAAGGCGTTTCAGAAGCGCGGATACCTGCTGCGCGCCTACTATTACACCGCATTGATCGAGGATCAGGAATATTCCTCGATCCGCCCTCTGATCGACTGGCTGGATTATAACGGCTACAAGGTCGTGACGAAGCCGGCGAAGGAATTCACCGACGCGCTCGGTCGCCGCAAGATCAAAGGCAACATGGATATCGAACTTGCTGTCGATGCCATGGAACAGTCAGAGACTGTCGATCATCTGGTTCTGTTTTCCGGTGACGGCGACTTCACCAAGCTGGTGGACGCGCTTCAGCGCAAGGGCCGCAAGGTTTCCGTGGTGTCCACCATGGCAACGCAGCCCGCAATGATCGCCGACGATCTGCGCAGGCAGGCAGATCACTTCATTGATCTCATGACCTTGAAGGCCGAAATCGGGCGTGACCCGAACGAGCGCCCTGCCCGGCACGTCGAAAGCCCCGAGACGATCTGATACCGGTTTTTAAGCCGCCGACCTAATGAGAACGCGTCCGTCTGCAAGGCGGGCGCGTTTTTGTTTGGCGCCACAACCGTGTATTCCTGGCGGAAAATTCCTCTTAAAATTAACAAACATCAAATTCGGCCAGTCAAAATTATATCTTGGTTAATTTTAGACGTGTCTAAATCACCCAACGGCACCAACGACATGATTTCGGTGTCAAATCAGGATGTTCAGACATGCATGGCCAAGTAAAAACCAATCAACAACTCGACGAAAGACTTAATTTTCTGGGGCTTGGCCAGGAGCAACGGCAAAACCTTTCGGACATGAAGGGCGTCATTACAGGCTCGCTCGACGCCTCTCTCGACCGTTTTTATGCGAAGGCGCGCTCCGTGCCGGAAACGGCGAAATTCTTTGCAAGCGACGCGCATGTCCAGCATGCCAAAGGCATGCAAATGAAACACTGGGCAAGAATTGCCTCCGGCGCCTTCAACTCGGACTATACCGATGCCGTGACGGCCATCGGCCGTACCCATGCAAGGCTGGGGCTGGAGCCGAGATGGTATATTGGCGGTTACGCGCTGATGCTTGATGGCATCGTCAAAGCCATCGTCAATTCAGAACTGAAGGGCCTTTTCCAGGAAAAGAAGGCCAAGAAGCTGAACGACGCTCTGACGGTAACGATCAAGGCCGCCCTTCTCGACATGGACTATTCGATCTCCGTATACCTCGACGTGCTTGCCGCCGAGCGGCTGAAGGTCGAGGAACAACAGGTGCAGATGAAGAAGGAGCAGGAGCACGTTCTCGAACTGCTCAACAACGCCCTGAACAAGCTGGCGAATGGCGACCTCACCTCCAGCATCAATGAAAAGACTGCACCGCAATTTGAGGGTCTGATTGCCAATTTCAACGCTGCGGTCGGCAATCTCGCGGGTGCATTCTCGCAGATCGTCGAGGAAGCCAACAAGATATCAGGCAATACGCGCGAACTGACATCGGCTACCGACGACATGGCCCGCAGAACGGAGCAGCAGGCAGCAGCCCTTGAGGAAACCGCCGCCGCCGTGGAGGAAATCACCACCATTTCCAAACTTTCGGCGCAGCGCTCCGAAGAAGCCAAGGCCATCGTCGAAAGCTCGGCCGCCGAAGCGGCGCGGTCACGGGATGTGGTGACGGAAGCGGTAAAAGCGATGGGCGCCATCGAGGAATCGTCGCAGAAGATCACCCAGATCATTTCCGTCATCGACGAGATTTCGTTCCAGACGAACCTTCTGGCGCTGAATGCCGGTGTGGAAGCCGCGCGTGCCGGTGAAGCTGGCAAAGGTTTTGCCGTCGTCGCCCAGGAAGTGCGCGAGCTGGCACAGCGTTCAGCCAACGCCGCCAAGGAGATCAAGACCCTCATCACCAAATCCTCGGAGGATGTGATGCAGGGCGTATCGCTGGTCAATAAAACCGGGCAATCGCTGAATACGATCGGCAACAAGGTGGATCATATTCAGGAACATATCACCTCGCTGACCAAGGCGGCCCAGGAGCAGTCCGTCGGCATTCAGGAAATCAGCGCCGCCATCAACAGCATGGACAATCTGACCCAGAAGAATGCGGCCATGGTGGAAGAAACCAACGCGGCCACGCACAATCTGAGCGATGTGAGCGCCAATCTGGCGGCACTGGTCAGCCGGTTCAGCGTTTCGGCGTCCACGTCCTATGTGGAGCGGACTTATAGGGCGGCGTGAGAGCTGTCTATTCTAGAGGCGAAAGCATCCCCGCTCTCATTCCTGTGCTTGTCACAGCAATCTAGCCAGCCTAAGTCCTTGGGCTTAAAAGAACTCTCTCGCCGCGCAGACGCGCGGCGGCTTGATTCTTGCGACTAGTGCAGGAATGAGGGAGTGAGCTCTAGGCGTTGTTGCCCTTCAGCAGCCGCGACTTCTGCCGGTTCCAGTCGCGTTCCTTCTCCGTCTCGCGCTTGTCGTGCAGCTTCTTGCCCTTGGCCAGTGCCAGTTCCAGCTTCGCACGGCCCTTTTCGTTGAAATAGACCTTCAGCGGCACCAGCGTCATGCCTTCACGGTTGATGCCGGCGCGCAGACGGTTGATCTCGCGCTTGTTCAGCAGCAACTTGCGACGGCGGCGCGGCTCGTGGTTGAAGCGGTTGGCCTGCAGATATTCCGGCAGGTGGGAATTGATGAGCCAGATTTCATCGCCCTCGTCCGATGCGTAGGATTCGGCGATGTTTGCCTTGCCTTCGCGCAGCGCCTTGACCTCGGTGCCGGTCAGCACCAAACCCGCCTCATAGGTGTCGACGATTTCGTAGTTGAAACGAGCCTTGCGGTTTTCCGCAACGATCTTGTTCACCACGCGCTGGCTGCCTTTGGGGGCCATGATATTTCAATCCCTTGTTTTTCTTATTGCGCCTGCGGCTTGTCCACCACGAGCGGTTTTCAAGTTTCTATTTAGTATCGTCGTTACGAAAAGAAAAGGCGCGCGGAACGGCTTCTGTCGCGAAGCAGTCCCCTTGCGCGCCTTTCGGGTTTCAGGTGCCCCCTCAGTTCATCAGGCCGGCATGCTTCAGTGCCGCGTCGATTGCCGCTTCCGTTGCCGGTTCCAGCGTGCTCATCAACGGCGAACGGACCTTGCGGTTACAGCCACGGGTCTTCGAAAGCGCATATTTTGTGCCGCAGACACCAGGTTCCATGAAGATGGCCCGGTGCAGCGGCATCAGGCGGTCCTGATACTCCAGCGCCTTGGCGTAGTCGCCTGCAAGCATGGCCGCCTGGAATTCAGAACAGAGGCGTGGCGCAACATTGGCGCTGACCGAAATGCAGCCGACGCCGCCATGGGCGTTGAAGCCGAGCGCCGTGCCATCTTCGCCGGACAGCTGGATGAAATCCTTGCCGCAGGAAATCCGCTGTTCGGAGACGCGGTCGAGCTTGCCCGTCGCATCCTTGACGCCGACGATGTTCTTGTGCGCCTTCACAAGCGCACCCATGGTTTCCGGCGACATATCCACCACCGAACGCGGCGGGATGTTATAGATGACGATCGGCAGTTTCACCGCTTCCGCAACTGCGGAAAAATGGGCGAAAAGCCCCTTCTGCGTCGGCTTGTTATAATAGGGGGTGACTACCAGCAGCGCATCCGCGCCGGCATCCTGCGCGTGCAGGGCAAGTTCGATCGCTTCATCGGTATTGTTGGAGCCAGCGCCCGCGATGACCGGAACCCGTTTCGCCGCTACCTCGATGCACAGCTCGACCACACGTTTGTGCTCGTCATGGGACAGGGTTGGAGATTCCCCCGTCGTGCCCACAGGCACAAGTCCGTTGCTGCCTTCGGCAATCTGCCATTCCACATGGGCGGCAAATGCCTGTTCGTCCACGGCACCATTGTCCGTGAACGGGGTAATGAGGGCGGGAATTGATCCCTTGAACATACAAAGCTCCTGGCGCCGAGCCGGTTCATGCTTCGGCCGCATTCGATGGTTAAAACCGGCACACATTAGTGCCAGCCCTTGGCGCCGACAAGCGCAAAGGCAGCCTATTTTGTCCGAAATTGTCGGAAGTGTGACAGTCGCGGAAGCTCACGCGGCAGGCAAAAAACGAGGCGGTGGAATTTTACGCCGCTCGCAGACCGGTGAATAAAAGTTGATTGGAGTGCCGAGCGGAAAGTAAGGTTTCGTTAAGCACAGTCTCCGTAGATTCCAGAGCGGGATCTGAGGCGAAACTCATAGGTGCAACGCACTGGCGCATTTCGCAATCCCGCTGCAATGAAACGACAATACAAGAAGGTCGATTGTTTCCGTCCAGTGATGAAGAGCGGCATGAAAAAGACAGTTTGGGGATTGATGGCGGCAGGTCTTGCCGCGACCGTTTGGAACGCGCTGGCCGGCCCCGTGCCGGAAGCTGCCGTGCCGCTTCCCTATGTGAAGCCGAATGCGCCTGCTGTTCCCGCCTTCATGCCGGCCTCGCCCGAAATTACCGGCGCCATACCACGCCTTAACCGGCCTGACGATGCGAGCCAGCTTAAAGCCGGACTGGATGCGCTTTCCAGCCGCGACACGACACGCGCCATCGCCCTTCGCAACGCCATGCAGACAGGCAGTCTCGACCGGCATATTCTTACCTGGGCGATTGCCATTTCCGGGCAGAAGGACGTGCCTTCCGCCGAAATCACTACAGCCCAGAGCGAGCTAGCGGGGTGGCCAGGCGCTGCGACGCTGCGCGCCAATTCCGAAAAGGCGCTTTACCGCGAAAATCCACCGGCACCCCAGGTGCTTGCCGCTTTTGGCAGCGGCCGGCCGGAAACAGCCGAGGGCACCGTTGTGCTCGCCAAGGCCCTCACCTCTTCCGGCAAGGCTTTGGAAGCACAACGCCTCATTCGCCAGCTCTGGGTGAGCGAAGGCATGGACAAGGACATGGAAGACCGTGTTCTTGCCGAGTTCCCCACTTATCTGACGCCCGCCGACCACAAGGCGCGGATGGATTATCTGATGTATCGCAGCCGAATCGGCCAGGCGAAACGTTTCGGTGATCTCGGCAAGGCGCAGTCGCTCTACAATGCCTGGGCCGCCGTGCTGCAGCGCTCAGGCAACGCCGTGGCGCTGCTGGGCAAGGTTGACGCCAACTTGCGCAGCGACCCTGCTTTTCTCTTCGCGCGCATCGAAAATCTCCGCAACCAGCAGAAATATCCGGAAGCCGCAGCACTTTTAAAGCAGGCGCCGAAGGACACGGCAAAACTCGTCAATCCCGGCGAGTGGTGGAACGAGCGGCGAATCATCGCGCGCGGCGTCGCCGATCTCAGCGATTTTGCCGAAGCCTATCGCATCGTTGCCAATCATTCGGCCACATCAGCCGTCGATGTTGCCGACGCGGAATTCCATGCTGGCTGGTATGCGTTGCGGGCGCTGCGCGATCCCGCCACGGCCTCACGCCACTTCAACACCCTTTTGCAGACCTCGAACCGGCCACTTTCCGCCTCGCGGGCCTATTATTGGCTGGGGCGGGCGGCGGAAGTGGGCGGGCCGGGCAATGCCCGCGATTTCTTCACCAAGGCGGCTGCCCATTCCGGCACCTTTTACGGCCAGCTTGCCGCCGCACGAATCGATGCAAAGACGCTGAACGTCACATACCCTGCTCCGAGCGCTGCCGACCGTGAACGATTTGCCGGCCGCGAAGCCGTGCGGGCCATCGACAGGCTGGAAGCCGCAGGCTACGGCTGGCGGGCCGACAGCCTCTACAGGTCATTGGCAGATCAGCTCGACAGCCCGGGCGAGCTTGCCATTCTGGCAGCAAGGGCGGAGGGCAACGGCAACCATCAGGTATCACTGCAAATCGGCAAGACGGCCTTCAGCCGCGGCATCGATGCGGCCGCCCTTGCCTATCCGCTCGGTGTCATTCCCGCCAGTGCCAATATTGCCGGCTCCGGCAAGGCGCTTGCCTATGCCATCGCCCGGCAGGAAAGCGCCTTCAACCCGGCCGCCGTCTCCGCTGCGAATGCTCGCGGTCTGCTGCAATTGCTGCCGGGAACTGCCAAGGGCGTGGCCGGACGCCACGGCCTGCCCTACACTCAGGCGATGCTGACTAGCGACGCCGGATATAACGCCACGCTCGGCGCACATTATCTCGGCGAACAGATCGACAGTTTCGGCGGCTCCTACATCCTCACCTTCATCGCCTATAATGCCGGCCCGAAACGCGTGCCGGAATGGATCGCCCGCTATGGCGACCCGCGTGGCAAGCCAATCGACGATGTCGTGGACTGGATCGAGCGCATCCCCTTCCCCGAAACCCGCAATTACGTGCAGCGGGTGATGGAGAATTATCAGGTCTACAAGACGAGGCTTGGACAACAGGCCGATATCGTCGATGACCTGCGCCATGGGCGGGCGGGGTAACAATCGAAGTTATCGGTTGATGACTGTGACAATATCGAAGCACCGGCTGGCCCCGGTGCTTTTTTGTTTTCAGGATGCACCGGGCAGTTACGCTTTCACGGCACTCAAACGAAAAAGCCCGGCTCGAGAGCCGGGCTTTCCATCACTGACAATGTCAGATCAGATTAGAACGTGCGCTGAAGGCGAACGAAGCCGGTCCAGCTGTCGCCGGTCGGACCATCGACGTCCTGGTAGTTTGCAGCGATCTTGGCATCGAGACCCTGGGTGATCTTGTAATCAACCGTCAGACCAGCGCGCCATGCATCGTTGTCGCCGGTGAAGTCACCATCAGGAGCGATATCGATCGTGCCGAGGTACTGAGCGCCGGGGGTGATGGTCAGCTTGTCAGTTGCCTTGATTGCGTATTCAGCAGCAACTGCCCACTCGGACTCTTCGTAGTAGTAGTTTGCGCCAGAAGCCCAAACGCCAGAGAGACCAAACGTGCCAGGACCGATGTCAGCCGTCAGGATAGCGCGGATTGCACCATTTTCCTGGTCGGTGTCATAGGAGCCGAGCAGGTTGGCAGAAACTGCGCCGAACTTCGCGCCGATGATGCCGCTGACGCCAACGTTGTTCGGGCCTTCAAAGACGCCACCCTTGGCAACGCCGAGGTTGGAATTGCCATCACGTACCGAGTCGAGTTCTTCAACGCTGATACCAGCATAGAACGAACCAGCATCGTAGGTGTAACGCAGAGCGTTGCCACGGGTGGTGTTCGAAGACAGGATATCGGTTTCGCCGGAGAGATCGTCATCCCACCAGGTGTACATGTAACCGACCTTCAGGCCGCCGAGCTCGATGAAAGCCTGGTCGACGTTTACGCCGCGGCTCGAGTCGTTGTCAGCCTGGCCACGAAGACCGATGTAACCACGCAGAGCGCCGAGTTCGGTGTCGGTGCGGGTGTCGATGTTGAAC
>NZ_BDLN01000001.1:862100-863521 GCF_001950375.1 Rhizobium sp. TBD182
CAAAAGGCTCTTGATGTTCATGGTTGACCTCCAGTCAAACGCTTAATTTTCTAAGCAGCGGGTGGGGAAACACAACTAAATGCGTGCCGCTTATGGAGATGATTAGAGCCAAAACCGGCCGGGGAGGCAATCCCAATGATGACAAAAGGAAGACAGTAAGGGGACCTTAGTTTTGCATTGTTGCGAAATAGCTACAATTCTAACCGACGGGCAGCACTTCCTAACAAAACGTTAATAATTCATGCTTTTCAGCGACTTAAGCGAAATGCCGATAAATGAGATAAGTCATTCCTCATCCCACCGCCAGAATTCTGACATCGCTGCGCCATGGGAAATCGTCTGAAACGCGGTGCCATTGGTGGGAAATCGGGCTGTCGGCAGCAACGCTTCCATCCGCAGCAGGAGAGAATCAGTTCGCAGTTCGACAGGCCCAAAACAGTTGAGTGGGAGACGAATCGGCAACGATACAAACCGACTTAAGCCATAACGGAAAGTCGCCGGGATATCGAAACGCCGGCCAATCGACGCTTTGCCTGCCCCTCGCCAATGTGCATCAAACGAAAAAGCCCGGCTCAAGAGCCGGGCTTTCCATCACTGACGATGTCAGATCAGATTAGAACGTGCGCTGAAGGCGAACGAAACCAACCCAGCTGTCGCCGCCGCCGTTTACACCTTCGGTGCCGTCTACGTCCTGGTAGTTAACCGAAACGAGCGTGGAGAGGCCCTGGGTGATCTTGTAGCCAACAGCTACACCAGCGCGCCATGCATCGCGATCGCCAACGAAGTCGTTGTCAGCGCCGATGTCGATCTTGCTGAAGTACTGAGCGCCGGGGGTGATGGTCAGCTTGTCAGTTGCCTTGATTGCGTATTCAGCAGCAACAGTCCACTCGGACTCTTCGTAGTAGTTGTTTGCGCCAGAAGCCCAAATACCAGAGATACCGAAGGTGCCCGGACCGATGTCAGCCGTGACGATTGCACGGATTGCACCATTTTCCTGGTCGGTGTCGTAGCCGCCGAGCAGGTTAGCCTTAACGGCGCCGAAGTTAGCACCGATGATGCCGCTTACGCCAACGTTGTTCGCAGATTCGAACGAACCGCCCTTTGTCAGAGCTGCAGAGATGTTGGAACCGCCGCGAGCAGCATCCAGCTCTTCAACTGCAACGCCTACGTAGAACGAGCCAGCGTCGTAGGTGTAACGGATAGCGTTCAGACGCGTAGCGTTCGAAGAAAGGGTATCGACTTCGCCGGAGAGACCATCATCCCACCAGTTGTAGTAGTAACCGACCTTCAGGCCGCCGAGTTCGATGAAAGCCTGGTCGACAACAACGCCACGTGCGGAGTCGTTGTTAGCCTGGCCACGAAGACCGATGTAACCACGCAGAGCGCCGAGTTCGGTGTCGGTGCGGGTGTCGATGTTGAAC
>NZ_BDLN01000001.1:863734-891891 GCF_001950375.1 Rhizobium sp. TBD182
GAGAAGGCTCTTGATGTTCATGATTGACCTCCAGTCAAAGTTTTTAAGTGGGTCTGGGTACTTTTGCCGAAGGACAGCATTCCCTGCCCCATTCCCGTGTTCTTAGAAGCCAAACGATCCACCGCCTCGCTTCTGGTCGTGAAAATACAAAAGGTTTCGCCGCTTGCAATCGCCAACATCCGATAAAGCGCATTTACGTACATGCTTCATTTCGGTTTGTTGCGGAAACAGCACACAGTGGGCACACGGCCCATAGGTGGCTTTACCATGCGTTAAGAAATGACTTGAAAATCCGTTAGTTAGCGCGGTTAACAAGGTCTTTCTAAACTATAGGCCTTTTCGGAGATCCCTTGCCCCGCAGGGGAAGGGCGACGGAAACTTTTGCCCCGTTCCGGCCCCACACTTAGTATGGCTCCCCGGTGCGCACATAGAAACAACAGTGAAACCCGAGCGGTTCGCCACCGATTCCCCGATCAACGATTCGGCTCGCAGGCTCCGGCACCTCAATTGTTTCGACGATTGCGTCCGCAAGCGTTACGGGACGAGTCGCGAAAACGGCGCGGAATACGAGTGTGTGTCACTTAGGTACAGAGTGCTTTATAACTGCCTGCAAGAAACGAGGGGCAGAATCGCTTCGCGCATTAGCTCTCTCCACTATCCTGCGGTTTATCGCAGGGGTCCGGCGTTTCGCGAAACGCGCTGAAGAACGAACTGGCATGCGGAAACGCATACGTTAGGTGTCTGGTGGAAAGAAGTAGCTGTTTAGGGAGATTTATAATTTCAGGCTTCGTGCCGAAATGGCGGAGAGGATGGGATTCGAACCCACGATACGCTTTTGACGTATACTCCCTTAGCAGGGGAGCGCCTTCGACCACTCGGCCACCTCTCCGGTGCGGCCTGATTATTGCTTTAAAAAAATGAATGCAAGGGTTTTTCGCCAAGAAGCCGAAAAACCTGTTGGCCGAACGCCCGCCAGCGAAACTTTGCGGGCCATTGGGGAACTTCTTCTCTTCCGGCACGTTCTGGCTTCGGTAACAAAAAGAGGTGTTCTAATGGCTCAGACCAAACTGAATGTTGTCGAAGATACGATCGAAAACCAGATTGCGGAGTTGCGTTCGCAGATTTCGTCTCTCTCCAAGTCCGTTTCCGCTCGTGCTGAAGGCGTTGGTGAAGATGCATCCGAATTTCTGGATGAGGCTCGTGGCCGCGTCCGCAAGGCGGCAAGCAATGTGCGCGCCCAGGGCCAGAACGTTGTGGAAGCAGTCAAGGAAAACCCCGGCACTGCAACCTCGCTGCTGACGATCGTCGGCGCACTCGGCTTTGCGATCGGTTATGCGGTCGGCGCTGGTACTCAGCAGAGTTCTTCGAACAGCAGCCTTTATCGCTGGCGCTGATTGCCGCACTAGAGGCTAGAATTCAGGCAAGGCGGGATACGTTCCGCCTTGCCTGTTTGCATTTATTTCAGAGAATTGACGAACAGGGGGCGGAAATGGTGTTCAGCAGCGATCTTGAAGAAGCATTGTCGGATTTCGCGAGAGATCACGGCATTGACAGGGATGAGGCTATCCAGCGCATTGTCCGCGCGGCACTCATCAATAACGGTTATCTCGCTTCCGGCGAAGAAGGCATTCCGCCGGAAAAGCTGAACGCCAGCAACGATGACTAAGACTCAATATCCGGATTTGGATGGCGCAGGCGCTGCCCCGCCCTTGTAGCGGCTGGAAAGCGCACGCAGTGTATTGGAAAACTCCGTAACATCGGCGCCAACAGCCACGAAGGATGCGCCGAGTTCCAGATAACGGCGATTGAATGTCTCGTTGAAGGTGAGAATGCCGGCAGCTTTGCCGGCCGCGACGATCTTGACGATCGCTGCCTCGATTACGGCCTGCACTTCCGGCTCGTCCAGCCTGCCGAGATAGCCCATATCCGCAGCAAGATCGGCCGGGCCGATGAAGATGCCGTCCACACCTTCCACCGCAAGAATATTGTCGAGATCATTGATCGCGGCGCGCGTTTCCGCCTGCACCAGCAGGCACACGCTGTCGGACGCACTGTCGGCATAATCGGTTATGGTGTTGAAGGCTGAGGCGCGGGCAACCGCCGCCCCCATGCCGCGAATGCCGCGCGGCGGATAGTGCATCGCACTGACCAAATCTTCAGCCTGCGCCGCCGAATCGACCATGGGCACCAGAAGCGTGCGGGCGCCTGCGTCCAGCAGCTGCTTGATCATCCAGCTTTCGCCAACGGGCACACGCACCACCGGTTCGGCGGGCGATGTGGCGAGAGCGCGCAATTGGTCGATGATGCTGCGAAGATCGTTTGGGCCGTGCTCACCATCGATGACCAGCCAGTCGAAACCCGCTGTTCCGGCAATTTCCGCCGTGATGGCCTCACCCATATCGAGCCAGAGGCCGATTTGCGGCCTGCCGGCGTGGATGGCTGTTTTGAAACGATTTTCGGGAGCGGGCATGATGTCCTCAGGAAAGCAGTAATTTCAGATCGGCGGACGGGTCCGCCAGGATGGCGCGATCCGGCTCAGCGCCGGTATCGAGCAGTTTTTTGCCGGAAACATAGGCCTTGGCATCGTTGACGGCATCGACCGCCACGAATCGCCCGTCGCGGAAATACCAGACCGACCAGCTGCCTTCGCGCGCGCCGGGCCGCAGCACCGTCTCGTCATAACCGAGGTTGAAGCCGGCGATCTGCAGCTTTACCTCGTATTGATCCGACCAGAACCAGGGTTTGGCATCATAGGCGACTTCAGCGCCTGCCAGTACGTGAGCGGCGGCCTCGGCCTGATCAACCGCGTTCTGGACTGATTCGAGACGCACAAGCTGGCTCCGCCACGGCAGCAACGCGCAATCCCCCACCGCGTGGATATCCTTGTCCGAGCTGCGGGTGTGTTCATCCACCACGATGCCATTGCCGACATCGAGGCCCGATTCGCGGGCAAGGCGATCGTTCGGGGTTACGCCAATGCCGACGATGACGAAATCCACGTCAAGCACCGAACCATCGGAAAGCTCGGCAGCGGCCACCCGGCCATCCATGCCGACGAGCCGCACGAGGCCGGTCTTTTCGCGGATGGAGACGCCGTGCTCCTGATGGATGCCGCGCATGATATCGGCGGTTTCCTTTGCCGCCACGCGCTGGAGAATGCGGTCGGCCATTTCGATCAGCGTGACCTCGAGACCGAGCTTGCGGGCGACGGCTGCCGCTTCCAGACCGATATAACCACCGCCGATAACCAGCAGCCTGCGGCCGGGTTTCATTTCCTCAAACAGCCGGTCAGCATCGCGCTTGTCGCGAACGGTCAGAACACCTTCAAGATCGCCACCGATGCTGGCGGGCAGCTCGCGGGGTGCAGCACCGGTCGCCAGTACCAGCTTGTCGTAGGAAAGCGTGCTGCCATCCTGCATGCGAACGGATTTGGCAGCGCGGTCTACCTCCTCCACGAAGGTGGAGAGCCGGATATCGACATTGTTTTCCGCGTACCACTCCTCAGGCCGAAACATCAGCCGGTCGAAGCTCATCTCGCCTAAAAGGTATTTTTTCGACAGTGGCGGCCGTTGATAAGGATAGGCATCCTCCGAGCCGATGATGGTGATGGGGCGCTCATCCTTCAGCGCCCTGAGCTTTGCCGCCAGCGCGAAAGCGGCCTGCCCCGCCCCGACGATTACCAGCCTTCCCGCCACATTTCACTCCCAGAACAATCGCCAATGGGCAGATTTGCCGCACCCTGCGAAGCCATATTGCGGGATCAGGCGTAACGCCAAGTACGGCCCGCGTCAACCGTACAGCGCCACCAGCCCGGTGCAAGCATGACACATTATCACCCCAGACTGCGACACCCTTGCAACCGGAAGGAGCCGGGTGCATTTCCTCAAGGGAAACATCGGCTTCCGACAGGCGGTCTGGCCCATGTCGAGACGCACAACAGACAATTGCGCGGATTTCCTTCACGCACTGGCAAGGAAGACGCGTTAAAATCGGCATCAGGAAAAGGCAATCCGGGAGGTTGTCATGGCTCTACATATTGATCACCGTCAAAGCGTCCCGCAGGACGAGCAATACGAGAAGTTTCAGATCGACCGGCCCGGAAAGATCACCTTCATCGGGCATCACCTCAGCGCCAAGGATACCATGCGCTGCCTGGTGCGCAGCATCTCGCTTTATGGCGCAGAGATCGAGGTCAGCCCGCATCTGGAGATGCCCACTAATTTCTATCTGGAAATTCTCGGCATTCGCGATGAGATCGGCTGCAACCTGATCCGCAGGGAAGAGGAAAAGGTCACCATCGGATTCAACATGTTGATCGACGCGGAATTCCTGCACCATGTGCGCAGGCTGAGTTTCGAGACCAGCGTCTGAGCCGCATCGACCGATTAGCGGCCGAGTTTTTCTCTCACGGCGCGACGGTGGAAAAAACTGTTCCAAAACAGGCATCCGGTAACCGGGCGCGACTTGCGTCCGGTTTTTTTGCACCTATTGTGTGCCGGGTTTTCAAACAGGTACTGGAAATCTCAGCCAATGTCCGCTTTCTCACGTCTTACGCCGCTAGCCGTCTCTCTTCCTTCAACCGTTCCCTTCGTCGGCCCGGAAGCCATCGAGCGGGGCCGCGGCCTGAAGGTGGAAGCGCGGATAGGCGCCAATGAAAGCGGGTTCGGCCCTGCCCCATCCGTGCTTATGGCCATGCGGGATGCTGCGGCGGAGACCTGGATGTATAGCGATCCGGAAAATTTCGAACTGAAGGAAGCGCTCGCCATCCACCACGGCGTTTCGCGTGGCAATATCGCCATTGGCGGCGGTGTCGATGGTTTGCTGGGTGAGATCGCCAGGCTGATCGTTGAGCCGGGAACGCCGGTGGTCACCTCGCTCGGCGGTTATCCTACCTTCAATTACCATGTGAACGGCTTTGGCGGAAAACTCGTGACCACGCCATATGTCGACGATCACGAGAACCTCGACGGGCTTCTCGATCTCGTCATCCGGGAAAATGCACCGCTGGTCTATTTCGCCAATCCCGACAATCCGATGGGAAGCTGGTGGGAGGCAAGCGAGGTCGTGGCCTTTGCCCGTGCGCTGCCGGAAACCTGCCTGCTCATTCTGGACGAGGCCTATTGCGAGACCGCACCTGCCAGCGCCGTGCCAAGCATCGACGCCCTTGTCGGCCAGCCGAACATCCTGCGCATGCGGACTTTCTCGAAAGCCTACGGACTTGCCGGCGCCCGCGTGGGGTATGCCATCGGCACGCTCGGCAATGTCGAAGCCTTCGACAAGATCCGCAATCATTTCGGCATGGCACGCGTTTCGGTCGCCGGCGCATTGGCGGCACTGAAGGATCAGGCCTATCTGCATGACGTCGTTGGAAAAATTGCGGTGGCTCGATATCGCATTTCCGCGATTGCCCGCAATAACGGCCTCTCACCCCTGCCGTCGGCAACCAATTTCGTCACCATCGATTGCCAGCGCGACGGCACTTACGCCCGCGCCATCGTCGACGGCTTGATGGAACATGGCGTGTTCATCCGCATGCCGGGCGTGGCGCCGCTCAACCGCTGCATTCGTGTGAGTGTGGGACCTGATGACAAGCTTGATCTTTTTGAACAGGCATTGCCGAAGGTCATCAAGGCGCTGGGTTGAGGTTTCGCTTGCCTTCTCATCATTCCTGTTCTTGTCACGAGGAATCGAGCCAGCCCAAGTCCTTGGGCTGAAAGGAGTCTTTCGCCACACAGACGTGTGCCGGCTGGATCCCCGTGGCAGGCAAAGGGATGAGGATGGCGAGCCAGGCGGCATATGGTGCGATCGACCATTGCGTGCATCGATTCAACATCCTCTGACAAACCCCTGTTCGCGAATCGTTTTCCATCAACCGACATCGCCAGACATAAGAAAACCGCGCCGGCCTTGTTCCTGCCGGTCGCGGTTTGATGTGTCAGCGCAAAAGCTCGTTTCAAAGCCCTCGCCGCATTCCCCTTCGGGTTTACTTTCGTTTGTACCGGTCATCGGGACTGGAGGGAACCGGACCGGAAATTCTGTCGCGGATAAGGTGCGTCAGTGCATCGTCATCCAGTCGCGTGCGGCACGCAGCGCTTCGGCCAGTTCCGCCTTGGTCATGTTGCGGGCAAGATCTGCTCGCAGCGAAGCGGCTCTTTCCGATCCGCGGATCGCGGCGATGTTGAGCCATTTGTGGGCGGCGACCAGATCCACCTTGCATCCCCGGCCGGTCGCATAGACCAGGCCGAGATTGCAAAGGGTGTCGGCGCGGGTTTCGCCACCGGCAACTGCCATTTCGATATCGCGAATTTCAAAGCGTGCCATCGTTTTAATCCCTGTCTTCTCGCCTGTTTCATCAAGTGCCTTCTTGTCGAGGCTAACCTTTGGAACTGCCGTCTTTTGCGGCTTTTTTGTTCTTCCGGCCGGCAGGTTTTCCCTGCGCTTTTGATGACCCCAATATGTCATGAGGCTTTCAACGGGCGCTTAAAAGGCATGATTAATGGGCCGCAAACAAACTGCAAACGATTGGTAAAATTGGGTTTTTGTTAAATATCACGAGGTGCGGAAATTAAGGACTTTCGAGCGAATTTTACGAAAACTTTAGAATTGGATTTCAACCCTTCATTCACCACGATCCAAACAACGGTTTTTCGAATTGCCCCTCTCCCACTCTCCTGACCGACGCAAATGCCGTCTCGCAGCTGGAATTTTCTGTTTCCTTTTACGTGAACGTCAAATACTATCCGCATGCCCGTGCGGAGGACGAAACGGGCAAAGAAAGCGCGACATGGACGGAGGAGTTTTTATGAAGCGTGTAATGATGATTGCCGCAGGCCTGCTGATCGGCAGCAACCTTGCTCTTGCTGCTGAGCCCATTGAAGGCAACTGGAAGACGGCGAGCGGCGAGACAGCCGTAATCGGCCCCTGCGGCGCAGCTTTCTGCGTGACGCTGAAGACAGGCAAACATGCGGGAAAACAGATCGGCAAGCTTTCCGGCAAGGGAAACAGCTATTCGGGCGATATTACCGATCCCGCTAATGACAAGACCTATAGCGGCTCCGGCACCGTTTCCGGCAATTCGCTGAGCATGAAGGGCTGCGTGCTGAAAATCCTGTGCAAATCCCAGACCTGGACCCGTTTGTGAGATAAGATGCGACGGACAGGCTTGTAACAGCCTGTCCGTCGTCGCCGACGGACGTCGTGTGTAACGCATATATCCGTTGATGTATCGTCGCGGCCCGAACGGACACTCTTAAGAGCGACGCATGCCTGCCACCCTTTCCATAATCCTGATTTCGGGTACGTCCCATGTCGGCAAAAGCACCCTAGCCGGCCTGTTAAGCGAAAAACTCCACTGCGAGGCAATTTCAACCGACAGCCTGGCACGCCACCCCGGGAGGCCATGGCCGGGCGTACCCGCGCCTGTGGAGGAATATTACAGGCAGCTGTCGGCAGAAACGATCCATTGGTTTCTGAAGGTGCATCACCAGAATATCTGGCCGCTTGTGCGCGGGCTGATCGACAGCAAGACAGGCACCGGCAATATCGTCATCTTCGAGGGCGCGGCATTGCGGCCGGAATTTATAGCGCCCCTGCTGGGCAGAACGGTTGCC
Source organism: Rhizobium sp. TBD182 (assembly GCF_001950375.1). Taxonomy (NCBI): domain Bacteria; kingdom Pseudomonadati; phylum Pseudomonadota; class Alphaproteobacteria; order Hyphomicrobiales; family Rhizobiaceae; genus Rhizobium; species Rhizobium sp. TBD182. The sequence goes on from NZ_BDLN01000001.1 coordinate 871,345, forward strand.
GGGGTCTTTCTTCACGCACAGAATGACTTTCTCTCCGACAGAATGCGCGCGCATGCAGGATATAAAGATGCGACGGCGGGCCAGCGCCGGATCATGGACGCCTTCATTGAGCGGTCCCTGCGCGAAAATACCGAAATGCTGGCATCCGCGCGACACCATCACGTCCCGATCGTCGACATCGCCAATCCCGAAGCATTCGATGGCCTCGTCAACGAACTCACAGCCCGTGCGGTTGCCTCTCCGGCGTGATGCAAAAGCAGGCAATTTGAGGCCGCTGAAGCCAGCCACCGCCCTAATTCACACTGGAAGTATCCCGTTAATCTCCCTGAACACCATATGAACCGGGGTCTCAGGGTCCATTCAGTCCGAGTGTGGCAAAACTCTGTCCATGAACTCCAATAAAGGGGAATGGACATGACAAAGTTGATCAGCCGGCTGGCAATCTTCGCGTTTCTCATGGCGATCTTCGCCATGTCCTTCGCCTCGCTCGTCGTTAATCCCAACCGCAGCTTTCAGCGGGTTAATGCGGGTGCGGCGCTTGCCTGCCAGCACAGCCCGGCACCGGCCGCCAATTGCCCCGTCGTGCTGTGAGGACCAGCCGATGACGACGAGCTTTTCCAACGGCCTGTTTTCCGCACTGAGACTGGTGCTGATGGCATCGATCTTTCTAGGCCCGGTGGCGGGACTTGCAGTTTACAAGGCAGATCCCCGCCCGGCATCAAAGGGCGCCGGTTTCGTGCTGCTGATGAGCCTGCAACGCGGCGCGCTCGGCTGAGATTTCACCGCCTGCCCTTTGCCGCAGCCATTTTTCCGTTTCTTTTCAGTTTCTTCGTATTTCTGTCGCTTGCCTGTCGAAATAGGCCTCCTATAATGGGCCATGACAATAGCAAAACGAACGATTCCGCCCTTCTCCTTCATCAGCCCCGAGCCTTTCGCGCCGCAGACGTTCACGGACCCGAAAGAAGCTGTTGAGGCTTTGACCGCGCTTTACGAACGCAATACGGCGTTCCTCATCAACTCCTTCACCGAACTTGCCAAGGGTGCGCCGATTACCGGCCGCTACCGCGCCTGTTATCCGCAGGTCAGCCTCGAGACATCCACTTTCGGTCATGTCGATTCGCGCCTTTCCTATGGCCATGTCACCTCCCCCGGCGTCTATACGACGACGATCACCCGGCCGGAGCTTTTCCGCCACTACCTGAAAGAGCAGCTGGGGCTTCTGATCAAGAACCACGGCGTTCCGGTGACGGTTGCCGAATCGGCCACGCCCATTCCGCTGCATTTCGCCTTTGGCGAAGGCGCTTATGTCGAGGCGGCGGCGGCATCCTCGCTGTCCGACGTGCCGTTGCGCGATCTTTTCGACACGCCCGATCTCAACAACACCGACGATCTCATCGCCAATGGCGAATATGATCAGGTGCCCGGCGAACCCGCGCCGCTTGCGCCGTTCACCGCGCAGCGCATCGATTATTCGCTGGCCCGCCTCAGCCATTATACGGCAACGAGCGCCAGCCATTTCCAGAACTTCGTGCTGTTCACCAACTACCAGTTCTATATCGACGAATTCGCCGCATGGGCGCGGCAGTTGATGAAGAATGGTGGGGAAGGCTACACGGCCTTCGTGGAGCCGGGCAACATCATCACCCCCGCCGGTTCCGACAGGCCGGACACGGATGCGGTGCTTGGCCGCCTGCCGCAGATGCCAGCCTATCACCTGAAGAAAAAGGGCCATGCCGGCATTACGCTGGTCAATATCGGCGTCGGCCCTTCCAACGCCAAGACGATCACCGACCATATCGCCGTGCTGCGCCCGCATGCCTGGCTGATGGTTGGCCATTGCGCCGGCCTGCGCAACAGCCAGCGCCTTGGCGATTATGTGCTGGCACACGCCTATGTGCGTGAGGACCACGTTCTGGACGACGACCTGCCGGTCTGGGTGCCGATCCCGGCTCTGGCGGAAGTGCAGCTGGCGCTGGAAGGTGCGGTTGCGGAAGTCACCGGTTACGAGGGCTTCGAGCTGAAGCGCATCATGCGTACCGGCACCGTCGCCACGATCGACAACCGCAACTGGGAGCTTCGCGACCAGGCGGGCCCGGTCAAGCGCCTGTCGCAATCGCGCGCCATCGCACTCGACATGGAATCGGCCACCATCGCGGCCAACGGCTTCCGGTTCCGCGTGCCCTACGGCACCCTTCTCTGCGTCTCCGACAAGCCGCTGCACGGCGAATTGAAGCTGCCGGGCATGGCGACGGAGTTCTACCGCACGCAGGTTGCCCAGCATCTGCAGATCGGCATCCGCGCCGTGCAGAAACTCGCCGCCATGCCAACGGAAACGCTGCATTCGCGCAAGCTCAGAAGCTTCTACGAGACGGCATTCCAGTAAATTTGCGCATCCATGTCCTCAAGGTGGTGATGTTGCTCAGACACCTTGAGGCGCTGCAAAGGCTGGAAACCTCTCCGTCGTCATCCTCCGGCTTGACCCGAGGATCCACCACCGGTCGACTATGGATCCTCGGGTCAAGCCCGAGGGTGACGTTGAATTTGGGCCGAGCAAAATAATCCGCTACGCGCGCTGGGGAAGCAACTACATCCGTCTCAAACCACCTTCACCGTCCCCTCCACACGCACGGGAAAATTCACCGACCGGGCGATGAAGCATTTGTCGTGGGCATCGTGGTGCAGCTCATCAGCCCGCGCAAGATCACCCTTCGAGATGGTGATGACCGGTTTCAACACTACCTCGCTGAATTGCCCGGCGCCGTCCTTTTCCATAACCAGCGTGCCTTCGGCATTGTCGACATAGTCTTCAACGATGATGCCGTTGACGGAGCAGAAATGCAGGTACCATAGTTTGTGGCACGCCGAGAGCGAGGCAACCAGCAGGTCTTCCGGGTTCCAGCGGGAGGCATCGCCGCGAAAGGCGGGATCTGAAGAGCCGACGATATCCGCTTTCCCGGACGTGGAAATCGTGTAGTCGCGTTCATAGTCACGGTATCCCGAGGTACCCTTGCCGCGATTGCCGGTCCACTTCACCTGAACGGCATAGTGATGTTCCTGTCCTGCCATTTCATTTCTCCCTTAGAGTTTTTGTCGCATTTCCCGGACGTAAAACAACTACGCGCTTCTATTGGAAATGCTCTGGTGTATCGCGCAGGTGATCGAGCCCCTTGCGCAGAGTCTCGATGATCTGGTCCACCTCCGAGCGGCTGATCGTCAGCGCCGGTGAGGCCAGCATGCGGTCGCCGGTGGCACGCATGACGAGGCCGTTTGCCAGGCAATGGTTGCGCACGGCGGTGCCGATGTCATCCGGCTTGGCAAAACGCCTGCGGGTCGCCTTGTCGGCCGCAAGCTGCAGGCCACCCATGAGGCCGACATTCACTGCCTCACCCACCAACTCGTGGTCGGTCAGGCTTTTCCAGCCTTGCGAAAAATAAGGGCCGATATCATCCCGCACCCGTTCCACCAGCCCCTCATCCTCGATGATACGAATATTTTCCAGAGCGGCGGCGGCGCAGACGGGGTGGCCGGAATAGGTGAAGCCATGGTTGAAATCACCGACCTCGGACAACATCACCTCCGCCACCCGGTCGGAAACGAGGACGCCGCCAATCGGCAGATAACCGGATGACAGGCCCTTGGCGACGGGCGCGAGGTCCGGCTCCACGCCGAAATGCTGGTAGCCGAACCAGGAACCGAGGCGGCCGAAACCGCAGATCACCTCGTCGGACACCAGCAGAATGTTGCGCGCCTTGCAGATGCGGGCGATTTCCGGCCAGTAGGTTTCCGGTGGCACAATGACCCCACCGGCGCCCTGAATGGGTTCAGCCACGAAAGCCGCGACATTCTCTTCACCGAGCTCGTCTATCTTCGCTTCCAGTTCCCGGGCCACCTTCAGGCCGAATTCTGCGGGTGAGAGATCGCCGCCTTCCGCATACCAATAGGGTTGGCCGATATGGGCGATACCCTCGATCGGCAGATTGCCCTGCTCGTGCATCCACTTCATGCCGCCGAGCGAAGCGCCGGCGACCGTAGAGCCGTGATAGCCGTTGCGGCGAGCGATCACCTTGGTCTTCGTCGGATGGCCGAGCGCCTTCCAGTACACCCGCGCCATGCGGAACCAGGTGTCGGTGGCTTCCGAACCGGAATTGGTGAAGAACACATGGTTCATCTTCGGCCCGGCACGGGAAGCGATCTTCTGAGCCAGAAGTGTGGCTGATGGTGTCGTAGTGCCGAAAAAGGCGTTGTAATAGGGCAGTTCGTTCATCTGGCGCTGCACGACATCGGCGATCTCGCGGCGTCCGTAACCGATATTGACGCACCATAGTCCGGCAAAGGCGTCGAGATACTTCTTGCCGGTGCTGTCATAGATGAAGACGCCTTCTGCGCGCTCGATGATGCGGGTGCCGCTCGCGTTCAGCTTACCCATATCGGAAAAGGGATGCAGGTGATGGGCGGCATCGATAGCGGCAAGGTTGGACACCGGCTTGGAGACTTCATTCATGACAGATCGCACTCCCGCAAAGACGACGGCGCCTTCCGGAGCCGCACCCAACCGAACATGGCCGGGCGGCTTCGATTTGGCAAGACTGGCGTTTTTTGGGGGATCGAGACGATGAGTCGGCCTTGCCGCTTGTTTCTTCTCCCCCGCCGGGGAGAAGAAATGCGCCGCTGCCTTGAAGCAGGTTCGATTGCACCGTTATGGAGGTGGTGCGCTACGCCAAGACCCCTCGCCCCACCAGCACCTTCAATTCGCCGGCATGGACTTCAAGTGCCACGTCGCGCTCCATCGGCAGCAATTCGCCATCGATGACGCAGCGCACGTCATGGCGCTTCTTGGGGAAATGAAGTTCCACACCCGTGACGGTCGTGGCCGTTACCGCAGCGTTTTCCTTCAGCTTGCCGCGCAGGATGTCGAAAGCGAGCCTTGCCACGCCCGAGGGGCGCAGGGGATCGGTGAGATAAAAGCCGAGATGGCCGCCCGAGACATTATCCGCGACCAGAAGCGAGTTCTGCCCGAATTCATTGTTGGAGACGGAAATTGCTGACACCTTGCGGCGCTGCGTCTTGCCGTTGACCGTATATTCCACCTCGAAGACCGGCGGATTGAGAATGACGCTGATGGCGGCGCGGACGCTTGCCTTGATCTTGCCAAGGCGGGAGGCGAAGGCGAGGTTGTTGCGATAGCGCACCATGCGCGAATGCAGGCCTGCGGAAAACTGGTGGACGAAAAGACGGCCGTTGGCGCTGGCGATATCGACATTGGCGATCTCGCCATTCGCCAGTGTCTCCAGGACCTGGCGGATATCGAGCGGCAGCTTCAGCGAGCGGGCGAACAGGTTCATGGTGCCGGCCGGTACGATACCGAGCGCGATGCCGTGTTTCCAGGCGATACCGGCAGCGGCCGAAATCGTTCCATCACCACCGCCGGCAATGATGCCTTCGATATCAGGCTCATCGGCGGCGCGTTCCATCTCCTCGACAACTTCCTTGCCGGAGACCACGCGGCAGTCGATCGTGTGGCCGGCGCGGGAAAAGACCTCGCGGGCGTGGTCGCAATAGGCATCCATATCCGTGGTGCGGAAGGTGCCGCCGTCACGATTGAAAATTGCAATGAGCTTCATATTTCCAACCTGATCCTGTGAGGCAGCCGCGCGTAAATGCTTGGGGTTATATAGGGTTCCAAACACCATCGCGTGAAGATGCTCTTTTGCCGAGAATCGCTCTACCGCAATGCATCATTTCATGTTAGATATCACTTAAGGTCATTTTCATGACCGCGCATCTCCAGTCAGGGCAGGCCGTTCCCATACGGTCTTGCCCTTTTTTCTGTGGGGTCCTCCCCCTTTTCAGGTCGCAATGAGCCATTCGAATTTGTCGGAAGCCCGCCTCGAGGCGGAGAGTGAAACCGTTGTTGCGGCAAGGCCTGCCGTGGCACTGACGCCGTTTGCCGTCGCACTCATCGAACTGGCGCTTGCGGCCGGCGGTTTCGGCATCGGCACCGGCGAATTCGCCATCATGGGCCTGCTGCCTGACGTAGCAACGACCTATGGCGTCACAGTGCCCCAGGCAGGTTACGTCATCACGGCTTATGCACTGGGTGTCGTCATCGGCGCGCCCATCATCGCGGTGCTGGCTGCGCGCATGACGCGGCGCACTCTGCTTCTCGGCCTCATGGGACTTTTCGCACTCGGCAATATCTTGAGCGCCGTCGCACCTGATTTCCTGAGCTTCACCGTGCTGCGCTTCATCACCGGCCTGCCGCACGGCGCCTATTTCGGCGTTGCAGCGCTGGTGGCCGCCTCCATGGCGCCAATCCACAAACGTGCCCGCGCCGTTGGCCGCGTCATGCTTGGCCTCACCATCGCCACGCTGCTTGGAACGCCGCTTGCCACTTTCTTCGGGCAGATGCTTTCCTGGCGCGCGGCCTTTATGCTGGTCGGCGGCATCGGGCTGTTGACAGTCGCCCTGCTGTGGCTGTTCCAGCCGCGCGACAGGGTAGAGGAAGGTGCCAGCGTTTGGCGTGAACTCGGGGCTTTCCGCCGCGTGCAGGTATGGCTGACGCTCGCCATCGCGTCGGTCGGTTTCGGCGGCATGTTCTCGGTTTTCAGCTATATCGCCAAGACCACCACCGATGTCGCGATGATGCCGGTTTCCACCGTCTCCATGGTCCTCGCCCTCTTCGGCATCGGCATGAATGTCGGCAATGTGGTCGGCTCGCGGCTGGCCGATGTCTCGCTCAACGGCACGATCGGCGGCATGCTCGCCTTTAACGTGGTGGTCATGGCCGTGTTCGGCATGACGGCGCATGACCCGTTCATGATGTGTCTCTGCGTCTTCCTGATCGGCTGCGGTTTTGCCGCCTGCCCCGCCGTGCAGACGCGGCTGATGGATGTGGCAGCGGATGCGCAGACGCTTGCGGCTGCCTCCAACCACTCCGCCTTCAACATCGCCAACGCGCTCGGCGCATGGCTTGGCGGCATGGTCATCGCCATGGGCTATGGATATGCCTCCACCGGTTATGTGGGCGCTGTTCTTTCGCTTCTCGGGCTTGGCGTTTTCCTTGTGTCCGTCACCGTCGAACGGCGCGCAAAAGCCGGCTGAAAGCCGGTTTTTCAGCGGCCGGAACACCCGTTCCGGCACCTGCAATAAACCTTACGGAAATTTCACGATCGGCTCGCTTGACTCTTTTTGGTTTCGGGCGCAACACGGCTTTACGCGCAGGCCGTGACCCGGCACAGCGCGGATTTTAACGGAGCATCATTTGATGTCTAGCGACAGTAGTAGTCGATTGCCTTTGCCGAAAGCGGCGAACGGGAACTGATCCGGCACCTGTCGGCTCACCACCGCGTTCGTCGTAATCGGCGAATCGACGGAAAGGTGAGCAATCATGAACTTCCACACCCTCTCCCAGAGAGCCGGCAAGGCCGCACGTCTTCTCCGCAGCGGAAATGCCGGTTCCACCACCATTGCAGAACGCGTCGAGCACCTCAACACACTCGATACGCATGAGGCAGTCGCCGCCCTGCTCGCCATGCCGCAGGCAAAGGCCGTCGCCATTCTCGACCGGCCGGAACTGCATGACGCAGCCGCCATCATTGCCGGTATTCCGCTTGACCAGGCCGCCCGCTTCGTCAACCTGATGTCAGACGACCGCGTTGCCGACGTCATGGCGGAAATGGACGAAGAGCCGCGCGCAAAGCTGTTTTCCCGGCTGGATCGCACGACCGCGCTCTCCATCAAACATCTGATGGGTTATCCGCCGCGCACCGCCGGCTCGATCATGACCACGGAATTCGTCAGCGTGCCGGATAACTGGACGGTGGAACAGACCCTTTCGCACATCCGCGTCGTCGAGCGGTCGCGTGAAACGGTCTATGCCATCTATGTTCTGGCGCAGGACGGAACGCTGTCAACCGTCGTGACGCTGCGTCGCCTGCTGACCGGCGAGGCCGGCGCCTCCATTCTCTCCGTCGCATCGAAGGAAGGCATCGTCTGTGCCAGCCCCTTGATGTCGCAGGAGGATGTTGCCCGGCTCATCCGCAAGCACGACCTTCTGGCGCTTCCCGTCGTTGACGATCATTCGCATATCCTCGGCATCGTCACGGTCGACGACGTGATCGACACCATGATCGCCGACACCACGGAAGACGCCCACAAGTTCGGTGGCATGGAAGCACTCGGCAAGCCCTATATGGCAATGGGTTTTCCGGACATGATCCGCAAGCGCGCAGGCTGGCTGGCTGCCCTGTTCCTGGGTGAAATGCTGACGGCAAGCGCCATGCAGCATTTTGAAGGCGAGCTGGAAAAAGCCGTCGTGCTGACGCTGTTCATTCCGCTCATCATGTCATCAGGCGGCAACTCCGGTTCGCAGGCCACCTCGCTCATCATCCGGGCGCTGGCGCTCGGCGAACTGAAGCTTTCGGACTGGTGGCGGGTGCTGCTGCGGGAAATCCCGACGGGCCTGACGCTCGGCTGCATTCTCGGCGCCATCGGCTTCCTGCGTCTGACCATCTGGCAGCAGGCAGGCTTTTATGATTATGGCGACCACTGGCTGCTGGTAGGCGCTACCGTCTTTGCCGCACTCGTCGGCATCGTCACCTTCGGCTCGCTGGCCGGCTCCATGCTGCCATTCCTGCTGCAGCGTCTGCGGCTGGATCCAGCCAGCGCATCTGCACCGTTCGTCGCCACGCTGGTGGATGTCAGCGGCCTCGTCATCTACTTCTCGGTGGCGCTGGTGATCCTCAGCGGCACACTGCTCTGAAACACAAAAGGCCCGCTCGAAAGAGCGGGCCTTTTCATTTGCAGCGTTTTTGACAGGGCAAGCCCCCCTCAACCGCCGGCGCTGATAACGCCCGTTCCGAGAAGTCCCAAAAGAATGACCCCGATGACCACCCGGTACCAGACGAAGGGCATGTAGCTCTTGGTGGAGACCAGCTTGAGGAAGACGACGATCACGGCGTAACCGACGACGAAGGCGATCAGGGTTGCAAGCCCCGTCTGGCCCCAGCCTACAGGGTTCTCCTCGCCGATGCTTTTGAACAGCTGGTAGAAACCGGAACCGAAGACGGCGGGAACGGCGAGCAGGAAGGAATATCGTGCGGCCGCCTCGCGCGTGTAGCCTAACAGCAGGCCGGCGCTGATGGTGCCGCCCGAGCGCGAGACGCCGGGGATGAGCGCCATGGCCTGCGCGAAACCGAACAGGATGCCATCACGCCAGATCAGCTGGTTCAGCTTGTAGCGCTTCTTGCCGATCCTGTCGGCGACGCCGAGAATGATGCCGAAGACAATCAGCATTACGGCGGTGATATAGAGATTGCGCAGCGAATGCTCGATGGCATCCTTAAAGAACAGGCCGAGCAGCACGATCGGCACCGAGCCGACGATGATCAGCCAGCCAAGCCGCGCATCGGACTTGTCATAGGGTCCGAGGCGAAGGTTCTGCCGGAGCCAGGCGGCGGCGATCCGCATGATATCGGACCAGAAATAGACCAGCACCGCCGCTTCCGTGCCGATCTGCGTAATCGCCGTGAAGGCGGCGCCCGGATCCGCACCGGAGGGCAGAAACTCCCCGGCTATCCTCAGATGCGCGCTTGAAGAAACCGGAAGAAATTCCGTAAGTCCTTGCAAAAGGCCGAGAAATCCGGCCTCCAACCAACCGATGCTCATGTGATTTGATGTCCCTGCTGCGAATCGAATTCGCAGCATTATGCATCAAACCGGGCAAATCCGTGTTGCATCGCACCATGAAAAAGAAGTGCGGGAGGGCTTGGTTTTACCCGTTATTTTTCAGGCTGCTTTCTCCGCAGGCTCAGGATGGAGGGTGTATTTCGCGCCGTTCTTGCACACAACATGGGCGTCGCCCCAGCTTTTCAGCGCCGAGATCACAGGCTTCATGGTTTCGCCAAGTGGCGTCAGCGCATAGTCCACGCGCGGCGGCACCACCGGGAAGACGGTGCGCGAAATCAGGCCCGCCTCTTCCAGTTCCCGCAACTGCTTGGTGAGCATGCGCTGGGTGACGCTTGGGATGTGGCGGCGCAACTCGTTGAAGCGCAGGGTGCCCTCGTTGATGAGGTGATAGAGGATCACGCCTTTCCATTTGCCGTCGAGAAAACTCAAGGCAGACTCCACCGGGCAGCCCGGAAAATTGCCGGTAAGCTTGGCGCGCGGTCGCGACATCACAGTATCCTTTTTGTATGTATCATCACAAAATGTGCATTCTTGCGATCGATGTTCATATGTATCAAGTAAGAGGCACGCAAACAAGCAAAGGAGACTGTTTATGCGCGCCATCGGTTACAAGACGAGCCAGCCCATTACCGCAACGGATGCCCTTATCGACCTCGACCTGCCGCAGCCGGAGGCGACGGGGCATGATATTCTGGTGGAGGTGAAGGCCGTTTCGGTCAATCCTGTTGACACCAAGGTTCGCCGCAACCAGGCGCCGGAAAACGGTGCTGCCCGCGTGCTGGGCTTCGATGCGGCGGGCGTGGTGAAAGCCGTCGGCGACAAGGTATCGCTGTTCAAGCCCGGCGACGAGGTGTTTTACGCTGGTGTCATCAACCGCCCCGGCTCCAACAGCGAATTCCATCTGGTCGATGAGCGCATCGTTGGCGCCAAACCGAAGTCGCTGAATTTCGAGGAAGCAGCGGCACTGCCGCTGACCGCGATCACGGCCTACGAGACGCTGTTCGACCGGCTGCGGGTGACAGAGCCCGTTCCGGGTGCGGCAAACGCCGTTCTGGTGATCGGTGGCGCCGGCGGCGTCGGCTCGATTGCCATTCAGCTTCTGCGCGCACTGACCGATCTTACCGTCATTGCCACGGCTTCGCGGCCGGAAACGATGCAATGGGCCAAAGACCTCGGCGCGCATCATGTCGTCGATCACAGCAAGCCGATTGCCCCGCAGGTGGAAGCGCTTGGCCTTGGTGCACCGGGCTTCGTATTCTCGACCACCCATAGCGACATTCACGCTGCAGACAGCGTGGCGACCATTGCGCCGCAGGGCCGTTTTGCGCTGATCGACGATCCGGCCGGCGGTTTCGACGCCATGGCGTTCAAGCGCAAATGCGTTTCAATCCATTGGGAAATGATGTTCGCCCGCGCGGTTTTCCAGACGCCTGACATGATCGAACAGCACAAGCTGCTCAATCACGTTGCGGAACTGGTCGATGCCGGCAAGATCAAGACGACGTTGACCGAAGTTTTCGGCACCATCAACGCCGCAAACCTCATCAAGGCCCACGCCTTGATTGAAAGCAACACGGCCAAGGGCAAGATCGTGCTTTCGGGCTTTTGATCTACGCGTCACACGAAGTGGGAGGTGCGCGCCTGATAAAGCGCGCCCTTCCCGGTCAATCGTCTTCCGGATCTTCCGGGCATGGCCATGCGGCAGGCGTCGTCAGGCCGCTCGGCAGTTTTGTCTTGGCGTCGCCGCAGGCGATGTCGATCTGTTTCTGCTCAAGGCCGGTGGCGGCGGAAAGATCGACCCCCTCTATGCGGGTCAACAGCAGGAAGGCGTTGGCAAAATCCACCGCGCCGCCGAGCTTTGCGCCCTGGAAGCTGGCACGCGACAGATTGGTCAGCGAAAATTTCGAGCCGGACAGGCTGGCATCTTGAAACTCGGCACGCCCGAGTTCAGCCTTGGTAAAATCCGCGCCGTCCAGTTTGGCCTTGTTGAAATTGGTCCGCTGCATTTCCGCATTGATGAATTTTGCGCTGGTGGCGTCGGCGGCGGAAAAGTCGCTGCGGTAGGCTTCCACCTTCGTCAGGTTGGCGCCCTGCATGTTCGCCTCTCCAAGAGCCGTCCGGATGAGTTTCGCCTTTTCAAGATTAGCGCCCTTCAGCGAGGAGCCGCGCAAATCCGTATAGGTGAAATCCGTGCCGTAAAGCATCGCCGAATCGAGGTTGCTGCCGCCCAGCATCAGGAGCCGCTTGTTGCATTCGCGCCAGTCGATGCCGGCCATGGCGTCGGCGCGGCAGCTGGCGGCCATCAGCGGGCTGCCACTGAGCGAAACGGCAACTACCATACCTGCCGCCAGACCGGCGACGATCCTTGTATTCCGCACGATATTCAGCCTCTGAAAGCCGGACATTCCATCACTCCTGCCGCCGGGCGACGGCCCAAACGCAACATATGCACATTCAAGGCGTTACCGCATCCCTAGCCCACAATCCATGGACCATGCAAAGCTACAACACCCCAACATCCTATATGTAAGAAATCGAAGGGCAATCCACAAATACTAGGGGGACGAGACTTTCGATGCCTCGCGCACGAGACGTCATCCCTTCGCTTGTCGCGAGGATCCAACCACGTATCGTGAAATCAATCGGTTGCAGATGCCCGGGGCAAGCCCGGGCAAGACGAAGGTTACCGGCAGACCGGCATCACCATCACATATTGGCGTAAACCGGCCCTTCGCCACCCTGTGGCGGAACCCAGTTGATGTTCTGGTTGGGGTCCTTGATATCGCAGGTCTTGCAGTGCACGCAGTTCTGCGCGTTGATCACATAGACTTCCTCGCCGTCCTTCTCCACCCACTCATAAACGCCGGCAGGACAATAACGTGTCGAGGGACCGGCATAAATGTCGTGTTCGGAACGCTTCTGCAAGTCCATATCCTTCACCTGAAGATGCACCGGCTGGTCTTCCTCATGGTTGGTGGAGGACAGGAACACCGATGACAGCCGGTCGAAGGTCAAAACACCGTCCGGTTTCGGATAGGCGATCGGCTTGTGTTTGGAGGCCGGCTCAAGGCTCTGCGCATCCGTCTTGCCGTGTTTCAGCGTGCCGAAAACGGAGAAACCGAACAGCTGGTTGGTCCACATGTCGAGACCGCCAAGGCCGACGCCAACAAGCGTGCCGAACTTCGACCACAGCGGCTTGACGTTGCGCACACGCTTCAGGTCCTTGCCGATATCGCCGTCACGCCATTCCGCCTCGATCTCGGCCACTTCATCATGGGCGCGACCGGCGGAAATAGCCGCGGCGATCTTTTCCGCCGCCAGCATGCCCGACAACACCGCATTGTGGCTGCCCTTGATGCGCGGCACATTGACGAAACCGGCCGAACAGCCGATCAGCGCGCCACCAGGGAAAGTCAGCTTCGGCACCGACTGGTAACCGCCCTCGGTAATCGCGCGCGCGCCATAGGAAATGCGCTTGCCGCCCTCGAAAGTGTCGCGGATGGCCGGATGCGTCTTGAAGCGCTGAAATTCCTCGAAAGGATAAAGATAGGGGTTCTTGTAATTGAGATGCACCACGAAGCCGACGGCGACGAGATTGTCCTCCAGATGATAGAGGAACGAGCCGCCGCCGGTCTTGAAACCGAGCGGCCAGCCAAAGGAGTGCTGCACGAGGCCCTGTTTGTGGTGTTCCGGCTTGACCTGCCAGAGTTCCTTGATGCCGATGCCGAATTTCTGCGGTTCGCGATCTTTCGAAAGTTCAAACCTGGAAATCAGCTGCTTGGCGAGCGAACCGCGCACGCCCTCGCCGATCAGCACATATTTGCCATGCAGCTCCATGCCGCGCGTGAAGGCGGGGCCGGGTTCACCGTTCTTCTCGATGCCCATATCGCCGGTAGCGACACCGATCACTGCGCCTTCTTCATTATAAAGCACTTCGGTGGCGGCAAAGCCCGGATAGATCTCGACGCCGAGCGCTTCCGCCTTTTCCGCCAGCCAGCGACAGACCAGCCCAAGCGAGACGATGTAATTGCCGTGATTGTTCATGAGCGGCGGCATCATGAAGTTCGGCAGACGGATGGAGCCCGCAGGGCCTAAGAACATGAACTGGTCGTCCTTGACCTCGGTCTTGAAGGGATGCCCCTCTTCCTCACGCCAGCCGGGCAGAAGCCGGTCGATGCCGATGGGATCAACTACGGCACCTGAGAGAATATGCGCGCCGACTTCAGCACCCTTTTCAAGAACGACGACCGAAAGCTCCGGCTCGACCTGCTTCAGACGGATCGCGGCGGCAAGGCCCGCAGGACCCGCACCGACGATCACAACGTCGAATTCCATCGCTTCGCGTTCCGGCAGTTCCATCGCTTCCGTCATCTTGTCCTCTCACCTCGCCGGTCCCATCCGGCTGTTGTTATATCCGCTTCCGGCATTCGCACCGTGTTGCCTGCACTGGCCGAAAAGCCCGTCTGCGACAACACATTCGCCCTAGCCTGTCTTCGCAAAGCACGACGGCTTTGTCGAGCTTCCATAGCGGCAAAACATGTCGCACGCCACTCAATTGTCAGACAACCTGATGAGTATTTTATTACTTTTACGTGCACGTAAGATTAAGAATAGGAGTTGCATGGGTGGGCGTCAAGGGCGATCCTTGATAGCTGGCATACGGCAAGCGTCGCTAGTCTTGTCCTAGACCGGATTGCAATTGGCGTGTTCTTCTACGTGCTGCCACCTATCACGTCTTTTACCTGACCCGAAGGCACGCTTCAGCCAAGCAAGGTCAGCTAGCCCTGGCTTCTTGCCATACAAAGAAATGGTTGTATTTTTTATATACTTTGGCAACGCTGGATTGACTTCAGTTGATACTGGTGGCGCAATCACAAGCATCTAAGGTGATTCACGGGCAAATCCGCCCCCGGAATATACGATGACGATTGTAGACACCCGCATTCTCATCCTCTGCAAGACCTATCCTTCACCGAGCGGTAAGTACGCGGAGACAACCTGCGTAGCCGGAATGGACGAGAGCGGTAAGCTTGTACGCCTATTCCCTGTACCATTTCGCCTAATCGCAAAGGATCAGCAGTTCAAAAAATGGCAGTGGATCAAGGCCAAAGTCGAGAAAGCTAAGAAAGACCATAGACCAGAAAGCTTCACCATTAAAGTCGATACAATCAACGGAGGCGAAGTAGTCGCGCCTGGCAAAGATTGGGCTGAACGGAGACGCCTGTTGTCACCTATCAAAGTCTATCCGCACTTTGATGACATCGAGGCCGATCGCTCTGCGGGCCGTCTCTCACTGGCCATACTAAGGCCTACACGCATCATAGGCCTTGAAATTGAACGTGTGTCCGACCCTGAATGGACTGACGACGAGTTGGCAAAGCTTGTGCAGGAACAGAAGCAAGGTGGTCTCTTCGACGACGATGATAAGCGGTCGATCAGAACTCTTAGGAAATTGCCGTTCGATTTCTACTACAGATACGAATGCCATGAAGGCGCTACTGCAAAGGTATTCAAGCACAAACTCGTAGATTGGGAAATCGGGGCACTATACTGGAATTGTCATCGTTCGCACGGTGACGGTTGGGAGCAGCACTTCCGTGACCAACTTGAGAAGAAGATACCTTCAAAAGATTTAATGTTGTTAATGGGAAACCAACATCGGTTTCAGGATCAGTGGCTGATTATCAGCTTGATCTACCCGCCACATCAGATGCAGACAGAACTGTTCTAGACGGAGGTTGTGACCGCTTCGGCATCTTAGACTTATTTCGAAGATAGCGAGTTGCGTCGTCTCCAAAAAGATGAACCATTTCGTAGCCAAAGACACTCATCCGCTCTCCCACGATGAATCGATGACAAGTTTTCGGATCGCGTTCAAAACAGAGAAGGCAGACAGCCTTTTCTTCAGACAGCGCCACGAGCTTTTCAACAGCAGCGGCGCATTCTGATTTATCAACGTGCGCGCTATAGATTGTCCTGAAACTGTCAAAATTCCCTGCTTTAGCCGCCTCTCTTCCCTCCTTCGGATCTCCAAGCTCTTGCATGGCTAGGTATTTGATCCCAGCGGATTCCAGATGTTCTCGTAACGAATTCTTCGAGAAGCCCTTCTTTCGAGACAGTGGAACTGCTCGGACGTCAGCGACAACTTCGACACCGACAGTGGTGAGCGTCTCCACGAAACGTTCGATATCAGTACCCTCGTAACCGATCGTGTAGACTATCTTCATCACGTGCTCCTTTTCTACTCAGCTTATGAGGCCTAGCTGGCTCGACGCTTGCGTAGAGAGGCGCTTCGATACGCCATCAAGTGCGAAGCCGCTAGAGGCGGAAGTGGATTTTATCATCTACAGTCAAATTAAACTGCGCCAGGCCGACGCATGGCATTATCCGCATCAAACCGCCCATTCCTCATCCGTCGTAAACACAATCGTCAGCCACCGATCCGTCCCCTCGCCGCCGAGTGCATCGCCGATCTCGTCGCGGATCGCGTCCCATTCTTCGAGACGCCGGGGTGGCCAGTTTTTCGGGACGATGAAGAAGAGTTCGATCTGGCGGCCTCGCCCCACGCGGGCGACATAGGAATAGTGCGAGGCGAAGCCGAATTTTTCGACGGTCTCGGCCGCTACCCTGTCCACATGCTGCTTGAATTCAAACGGCGTCACCAGAAGGATGTCGGCGAGCGCCTGCTTCACATTGCCGAGCGGCATGGGAATGATGATGAGGCAGACCAGCGCCAGAACGGCGGGGTCGATATAGGGCGCGATCCACTGATGCGCCGTTCCCGTCAGCCCGTAGCCGACGGCGAAGGCGAGGAACAGGGCTGCGCTCAGGAGCGCGCTCATCAGCCAGCTTTTGGCGTCCAGCGCCACGAAGGCCGATTTCAGTCTGCGGTTCTGGCGTTTGACGAACCATGCCATGATGAGCGAAACGGCAAAGCTGACGAAGGTGACGATGATGGCGTAATCGAACTCGATCGATCTGCCGCCGTCCATCAGGCTGTCGATGGCGTTGATCAGGGCATAGATCGCAGCGCCCATCAAAAGCGTGCCGTTGAGGCCGAGGACCATCGGCTCCAGATGCCAGAAGCCCATGGTGAAACGCTCTGCCAGCCGGCCACCGTGCCGTGGGGCGGCGGAAGCCGCGATCAGCCGCGCCACCAGCAGCGCCAGCACCGTCATGAAGGCATCCGTCAGGGCATAAACGCCATCGAACACCACCGCGAAAGAGCCGGAAAACAGGCCTGCACCAATGCCGAACGCGGCCAGAAGAACCGTGATGGCAATTGAGAATTTCAGCAGAGATTGTTCGGTCATGACGCGTATTTAACCTTCAAAAGCGGGCGCCGCCTTCCTATAAACAGCACAGATGGAGCGGGATAGCGAAAACTGTGGACGGTTTTCGCCTGTAGTCACGCTTCGATTCTTTGATCTGCTGCAAACAAGACAGGACAAAACCCATGGATCTCGGCATTTCCGGCAAACGCGCCCTCGTTCTCGCCTCCTCTCGCGGCCTTGGGCTGGGCATCGCCACAGCGCTGGCGAATGAAGGCGTGAATGTTCTTCTCGTTGGCAGAAGCAGCGAAAAGCTGGACGCGAACTGCAAGACGATCAATGCACTCGGCAAGGGCAAGGCCGACTGGGTGCGGGGCGATCTTGGCGACGACAATTTCGTCGAGGCCATGGTTCAGGCCGTGAACGACAAGCTCGGCGGCATTGACATTCTCGTCAACAACACCGGTGGCCCGACGCCGGGTCTTGCGCAGGAGATCACGACAGAGAAGCTGGAGAGCTTCTTCCAGTCGATGGTGCTGCGCGTCATCACGCTCACCAATGCGCTGCTGCCGCAGATGAAGGAACAGGGCTTTGGCCGCATCCTGACCGTTGCCTCCTCCGGCGTGTTCGAACCCATCCCCAATCTGGCGCTCTCCAACACGCTGCGTGGGGCGCTGGTGGGCTGGAGCAAGACATTGTCGAGCGAAGTGGCCGGTTTCGGCATCACCTCCAACCTTCTTCTGCCCGGCCGCATCCATACCGACCGCATCGACGAGCTGGATGGCGCCAATGCCAAGCGCCTGGGTAAAAGCATGGAGGAAATCCGCGAGGCTTCGGTCAAGAGCATTCCGGCAGGCAGGCTTGGCACGGTGGAAGAATTCGCCGCCGCCGGGGCTTTCCTCTGCTCGGTTCCGGCAAGCTACATCACCGGCACAATGCTGCGGGTGGATGGCGGCGCGGCGAAATCGAACTGACGCCGGTTACACGCCGGAGCGGTCAAGAGGCCGCTCCGTAGACTACGAAGCGGTTTCTGCCGGTATTCTTGGCTTCGTAGAGTGCCGTGTCGGCGCGGCGCAGCACATCGCTCGCGCTCTCGCCGGGATCGGCAAAGGCAATGCCGGCCGAACAGCTGTAACGGAAATCCGGCACATCGCTCAGCGGCGATGCCTCGGTCAACGTCGCCAGCAGCTTCTGCATGGTGCTTTCCGCGCTCAGCATTCGCGACCCGCTGAGAACGAGCAAAAACTCCTCACCGCCGATCCGCCCCACCAGATCGTCCCGGCCGATCGCGGCGGAAAGCCGGGTGGCGAAATCCTTAAGGACGAGATCGCCGCAGGCATGCCCGAAACGGTCGTTCACCGCCTTGAAGTGGTCGATATCCATGATGATCACCGCAAGCGCCTGCGCCTTGTTGGGGCCAAGCATCTGGTTGAGGATATCCATGGCATAGCGGCGGTTGCCGAGGCCCGTGAGTTCGTCGCTCAGCGCCGATTTCAGCGCCCTGTCGCGCTCCTGCCGCAGATCGCGCAACTGGATGCCAAGCTCGGACACATCGGTCACGACACACAACATCCAGCCGCCCGGCAGCGTCGTTTCCGTCGTCAGCATCCAGCGTCCATCGTTCAGGCTGGTTTCGATGGTGCGGTAAGGCAACTTGCCGCGCCTAGTCCGCGCCGAGCGCAACCACAGTTCGAAATCGGTGGTTTCGACCGCCGTTCCTGTCGAGCTGCGATACCCGCCGCGCATCAGCTCCATCCAGTTCGGAAAACCGTCCGGAGCCATGCCCAGCGCCTCGCGGAAGGCCGCATTGGCAAAGCGCAACTCATCACTGCCATCGAAAAGGGCATAACCCTGCTGCGATGACGCCATGAGGTTCATAAGCTGGGAATGGAAAATTTCCACGTCGCCGCGAATGAGGACCTCCGGCCCGGGCGGCACATCTTGGAGGGCGGAACATGCCTGCTTGCGGGACATCTGGACTTCCGGGTTACAACGCGACAGCTACAATTAAGAAAGCTCCCTGAGGATATAGCCTTTATTTATACTTTGCGATTGCGAAAAAATATTTAATTTGCATGGCGAAACTGTATTTATAACGGAAAATTACTTTATTCTAATGTTTTAATAAACCGAGAAGTGGCGCTTGCCATTCTGCCGGGCCTGTGCAATCAACCGCCCTCCTCTGACATCGGGATGCCAAATGCGTCCCTTATTCTCACGCCGGGCCGCCTTTGGGCCGGGCGAGCATTTCTATCGGCGACAAGGATATGGCGATGACGCAAAAGCGGGCACTGGGCCTCGATTTCGGCACGACCAACACGGTCATGGCTCTTTCCGACGGCGGCGGCGAAAGCCGCTCCATGCAGTTTACCAGCAGCGCGGGCACGGATGACAGCATGCGCACCGCGCTCTCCTTCATGAAGGATTCGGGCCTTGGTGCGGCTGCCCTGCACGTGGAAGCGGGCCACGCTGCCATCAGGCAATTCATCGACAATGCGGGCGATTGCCGCTTCCTGCAGTCGATCAAGACATTTGCGGCCTCGCCGCTCTTCCAGGGCACGTTGATCTTCGCCAAGCGCCAGAGCTTCGAGGATTTGATGGACGTGTTCCTGCGCAAGCTGAAAACCTATGCGGGCGCAGAGTGGCCAAGCGACGTCTCGACCGTCATCGCCGGTCGCCCCGTGCGTTTCGCCGGCAGCAATCCGGATGAGACGCTGGCGCTCTCCCGCTACAACGAAGCGCTGACGCGTGCCGGTTTTCCGGAAATCCACTATGTCTACGAGCCGGTGGCGGCCGCCTATTATTTCGCCCAGAGCCTGAAGAAGGACGCCAATGTGCTGGTGGCGGATTTCGGCGGCGGCACCACCGACTATTCGCTGATCCGCTTCGAGAGCCATGCCGGCAAGCTTTCCGCCACCCCCATCGGCCATTCCGGCGTCGGTGTCGCCGGTGACCATTTCGACTTCCGCATGATCGACAATCTGGTTTCGCCGGAAATCGGCAAGGGCAGCAAGTTCAAGAGCTTCGACAAGGTGCTGGACGTGCCTTCCGGCTACTACGTGAATTTCGGTCGCTGGAACCAGCTGTCGATCTTCAAGACCTCGAAGGAATTCACCGATCTGAAATCGCTGGTGCGCTCGGCGCTGGAGCCGGACAAGCTCGAACTCTTCATCGATCTCGTGGAGCATGACGAGGGTTATCCGCTTTATCAGTCGATTTCCGCCACCAAGATGGCGCTTTCCTCGGCCGAAGAAGCGGAATTCAACTTCGCGCCGCTCGGCAGGGCCGGCCGCAAAATGGTCAAGCGCAGCGACTTCAACAACTGGATCGCCGACGACCTCGCCAAGATCGAGGGCGCGCTGGACGAGGTTCTGGAGAAGACGCAAGTCGCGCCTGAGGCAATCGACAAGGTGTTCCTCACCGGCGGCACCTCCTTCGTGCCGGCGGTGCGCGAGCTTTTCACCCGTCGTTTCGACGCGGACCGGATCGAAACCGGCGGCGAGTTGCTCTCGATTGCCCATGGTTTGGCCATGATCGGCGAAAGCGGTGACATTCAGCGCTGGACAGCGTGATTTACGGGTTCCCCGGG
>NZ_BDLN01000001.1:891901-918123 GCF_001950375.1 Rhizobium sp. TBD182
AACATGGGATAATTTCACCCCATGATCGCCGCTCACGACCTCTCCCCGGCCGAACTCGCCGCGCTTCTGCATTTCCATGCGGATGCGGGCGTGGACTGGTTGCTGGAAGACGGACCTGTTGACCGTTTCGCCGAATTTGCCGCCTCCCGCCCTGCCCGACCGGCAGCGCGTCAGGAAAGCTCTGCGCCCGCACACCAGATGGACAGCGGCACGGAGCGTCGTGCCGATGCTCCGCAGCGGCAGACGGCAGGTCGCAGCGCGCCGACGAGAGGCGCGCCGCCTGCTCCGGCACTTCAGCAGAATGTTGCCATGCCGGACGAACAGGCCGTGGCGGCTGCCCGTTTTGCGGCTGAAAGCGCAAGGTCGCTTTCCGAACTGAAAATCGCGCTTGAGGGTTTCAGCGGCTGCAACCTCAAGAACAGCGCCCGCAACACGGTATTTACCGAAGGCGACCCTGCTTGCGCCGTCATGGTCATCGGCCCGATGCCGGATGCGGATGACGACCGCGAGGGCCAGCTTTTTGCCGGCAAGACCGGGCTGCTGCTCGACCGTATGCTGGCCGCTATCGGCCTTGACCGCGCACGCATCATGCTCGGCAATGTCGTGCCCTGGCGTCCACCGGGCAACCGCCCGCCGACTCAGGCCGAAATGGATATCTGCCGCCCCTTCATCGAGCGCCAGATCGCACTTGCGGAGCCGAAACACCTGTTGCTTCTTGGCAACTTGACCGCACGTTTCTTTTTCGGCGGCACCGGAACGATCCATACGCTGCGCGGACAGTGGCGTGATGTCGCAGCTGGGCACCTGGTTTTACCGGCGCTGGCGAGCCTGCATCCGCAGGAACTTCTAAACGCACCTGCCAGTAAGTCATTGGCATGGCAGGATTTATTGGCGTTTCAGGCAAAAATCTCCGAAGGCTGATTGCCTGATTCTTACTCAGAGTAAACGAAGTATGAAAAAAGCCATGCGTATTACGCATAACAGCGGCGCGCTGACCCGGCTTGCCGAATCCATGCTGCACTGCGATAAGCCAGCCTGTGTCTTGGGAGGAATTCGGTTTAAGGAACCAAGGCAATGACCACTCGCTTCCGTCCGGTACATTCCGGCTTTGAAACGCTCCGACTGGCGGGCCTCGGCCCTCGCTCCAGTCAGGGTTACCATCGTTTCGGCGCTGCCGCTAACGAACAGATGACCGCACGTGCTGCCATGCAGCAGGTTCGCGTCACACGTCCTGCAGCTGTCTTTGCGGATTTCCGCGAGCGCTGAGAGCACTCAGGCCGGTGTAAAACCGGTCCATATCTTTGATTGCGCGCTGGCGTCTTTCTTCGGGAAGGCGCCTTTTGCATTTGCGGGACTAGGCGCCGACACGACAACGGCTCTGGCATCGACGATGCCGCATGTTTGCGACCTCGGCCAAATTTGGTGCGTCACCCCTGCGGCGTGGAGGCCTTGCGTGCCGCGCGTCTCGCCAGGCCCAGCTGGTGCTCGCGGAAAATGATGAAGATGCCGGCGAAAATCACGATTGCCGTGCCGATCAGCATGGTGAGCGTGGGAATGTCTCCGAACAGGATATAGGAGACCGCTATCCCGAAAACGATGGAGCTGTATTCGAAGGGCGCGATAGTGGAGACCTCCGCGTGGCGATAGCTCTCCGTCAGAAAGATCTGTGCAACGCCGCCACAAATGCCGCTGGTGATCAACAGCACGGCCTGCTTGGTATCCAGAGCGCTCCAGCCGAAGGGTACGCTGACGAGCGACAGCAAGGTGGCCGTGAGCGAGAAATAGAGAACGATGGTCGGCGTCTTTTCCGTTTCCACCAGTTGCCGCACCTGGATCATTGCGAGACCGCCAAGTGCTGCCCCGCAGAGCACGGCAATCGCGCCCAGCCCCTCGCCCGCAGCAAAACCGCCTTCGCGCAACAGGGTCATCTTCGGCCACAGGATAACCAGCACGCCCATCATGCCAACGAAAACCGCGCTCCAGCGGTAGATGCGCACCTTCTCGCGCAGGATGAAGGCGGCGAACACGACGGCCAGCAGCGGTGAGGCATAACCGATGGCGATGAATTCCGGCAACGGCAGCAGCGTCAGCCCGTAAAACCCGCAGGCCATGGAGAGAATGCCGAGAAACCCGCGCTTGAAATGGCCGAAGAGATTGTTGGTGTGCAGCGCGCTCGTCAGCGCATGCAGCCAGGCAAGATAAACGACGATGGGGATGATGGCGAAAGCGGAGCGGAAGAAAGTGATCTGACCGGCAGGCACATCGGGACCGGAGGCCTTGATACAAGTCTGCATCACCAGAAAAAAGCCAACCGAAATCAGCTTCAGGCTTATCCCCCGAAAGGGATTTGTCGGTTCGGCGTTCATCGGCAGTTACTCATATCGGCTGCGAAAACACGCCATCGGGAGATTGTTCATGCGGGGGAGGACGACGCGGAGGAATTGGATTTGCACAAGGCTAGAGCATTCCCGAAGCGCTTTACAACAAAAAATGTTATTTACCCATGAATTCCGTTGATCTAGTGAGGCGCAGGATTGCTTTCCCCGGCTTGGGGCCTCCTCACCCCCATTGTTCAGGCCTTCAGCCCTGATGGCGACGTGAGAATCAGACCAAAAGCGACACGCGCTAAAATTTGAAGAAAATAAAATACAATTTCAGCAATCGTTCAACATTTGCTGGCATGGTCCGCAGGTCCGGCAGCGACAGAATCGTCTGCAGGGCCGGCAAAGCCTTCCATGGCAGGACAGAACGTCCTCCCGATGCGCACATGATTGTGACGAATACTCTACCTATTTTACATCCGGGCCTTATGACGACATGATGCCCGGAGGACAACGACAAAGTTATTCAGGAACAGTCATGCGAACAGACACGGGCCAGATCGTTCACCTGGCAGATTACCGCCCCACCGATTTCGTTCTGGAGCGGGTGGATCTCACCTTCGAACTCGACCCCAAGAATACCAAGGTCGAAGCCCGTCTGATCTTTCATCGCCGAGAGGGCGTCGATGTGTCAGCGCCGCTCGTTCTCGATGGCGACGAGTTGACGCTTTCGGGCCTGCTGCTCGACCAGGTGGACATTCCCGCAAGCCAATATGACGCGACGCCCGATAGCCTGACGATCCGCGATCTGCCTGCGGCGACGCCCTTCGAGATCTGTGTCACCAATTACATCAATCCGCAGGTCAATACGCAGCTGATGGGGCTTTACCGCACCAACGGCGTTTATTGCACCCAGTGCGAGGCGGAAGGTTTCCGCCGCATCACCTATTTCCCGGACCGGCCCGATGTTCTGGCACCCTATACGGTGACGATCATCGCCGCGAAGGAGGGCAATCCGCTGCTGTTGTCGAACGGCAACTTCCTCGGCGGCGGCAATTACGATGAAGGCCGCCACTTTGCAGCCTGGTTCGATCCGCACCCGAAACCCAGCTATCTCTTTGCGCTTGTCGCCGGCGATCTCGGCGTGGTGGAAGACACGTTCACCACCCTTTCCGGCCGCGAAGTGGCGCTGAAGATCTATGTCGAGCATGGCAAGGAGCCGCGCGCGGCCTATGCCATGGATGCGCTGAAGCGCTCGATGAAGTGGGATGAGGAACGCTTCGGCCGTGAATACGACCTCGATATCTTCATGATCGTCGCCGTGTCCGATTTCAACATGGGCGCGATGGAGAACAAGGGTCTCAACGTCTTCAACGACAAATTCGTGCTGGCCGACCCGGAAACTGCGTCCGATGCGGACTACGCCAATAT
The DNA here is from genome assembly GCF_001950375.1 of Rhizobium sp. TBD182. Taxonomy (NCBI): domain Bacteria; kingdom Pseudomonadati; phylum Pseudomonadota; class Alphaproteobacteria; order Hyphomicrobiales; family Rhizobiaceae; genus Rhizobium; species Rhizobium sp. TBD182. Next base: position 895,654 of record NZ_BDLN01000001.1, read on the forward strand.
CGAGCGCATCATCGCGCATGAATATTTCCACAACTGGACCGGCAACCGCATCACCTGCCGCGACTGGTTTCAGCTGTGCCTGAAAGAAGGCCTGACGGTCTATCGTGACCAGGAATTTTCCGCCGACATGCGCTCGCGCCCGGTCAAGCGCATCGCCGATGTGCGTCACCTGAAATCGGAGCAGTTTCCAGAGGATTCCGGTCCGCTGGCCCACCCGCCACGCCCCGATACCTATCGCGAAATCAACAACTTCTACACGACGACCGTTTATGAAAAGGGCGCCGAAGTCACCCGCATGATCGCCACGATCCTTGGCGAAGACGACTTCAAGAAAGGCATGGACCTTTATTTCGAACGTCATGACGGCGAAGCGGCGACTGTTGAGGATTTCGTCAAGAGTTTTGCCGATGCCAGCGGCCGCGACCTGTCGCAGTTTTCGCTATGGTACACCGAGGCCGGCACGCCGCTCGTCTCCGTTTCCTCCGCCTACGATGCCGCCAAGGCGACCTTCAGGCTGACGCTGGAACAGACCGTCGCACCAACGCCCGGCCAACCGGTGAAGCAACCGCGTCATATTCCGCTGTCGCTGGCGCTGATTCTCGACAATGGCCAGATCGCCGAGCCGCAGGCTGTTACGGGCGGCGAATACCGTGACGGCGTGCTGCATCTGACCGAACGCAACCAGACATTCTCCTTCTCCGGCATTTCATCGCGCCCAGTGCTGTCGCTCAACCGCAGCTTCTCGGCGCCGATCAACCTGCATTTCGAACAGAGTGCTGCCGATCTGGTGCAGGTCGCCCGGCACGAGACGGATATGTTTGCCCGTTTCCAGGCGCTTACCGATCTCGCTTTGCCGGCGCTGATTGCCGCCACCAGGGCCGTGCAGAACGGCCAAGAAGTACGCTCGGACGCCGACCTCATCGCAACGCTGATCGAAATCGTCGGCGATGCTTCGCTTGAACCCGCTTTCCGGGCACAGGCGCTGGCGCTGCCGAGCGAAACGGACATCGCTCGCGAACTGGGCGGCAATACCGACCCGGACGCCATCCACAAGGCACGCAACGCGACGATCAAGGCCATTGCCACGGCCGGTATCGAGACACTCCGCGGGCTCGCCGACAGCGACGGCAATGGTGAAGCCTACAGCCCCGATGCCGACAGCGCCGGACGGCGTTCGCTTCGCAACGGCGCTTTGAGCTTCCTTGCTTTTGCCGAGGGAACGCCTGACAGGGCGGCAAAGGCCTATGCCAGCGCCACCAACATGACCGATCTTGCGCATGCGCTTGGTGTACTGACCCAGCGTTTCCCCGACAGCACGGAGACAAAGGAGGCGCTTGCCGCCTTCGAAGCCCGCTTTGCCGACAATGCGCTGGTTCTCGACAAATGGTTCTCGCTGCAGGCCGCCATTCCCGGCGACGGCGCGCTGGAACGTATCAAGGCGCTGATGACGTCGAAACACTTCATCGCTTCCAATCCCAACCGGGTACGGTCGCTGGTGGGCACGCTCGCCTTCTCCAACCCGACCGGTTTCCACCGCGCCGATGGTGCCGCTTACCGGTTCCTCGCCGAGCAGATCATAGCCATCGACAAGCGTAACCCGCAGCTTGCCGCGCGCATTCTCACCTCCATGCGCTCCTGGCGGTCGCTGGAAGCAAGCCGCGCCGAACACGCCAAGGCAGCGCTTTCGACGATCGCAGAAGCAAAAGGTCTTTCAACGGATGTCAGCGATATCGTCGGGCGTATTCTGAAAGGATAATACCCGGCGAACATTCGCCAACTCCCCTATTCCGGACAATGCCTGTGCGCCGTCTTGATTTCCGTCAAGGCGGCGCAACGCATTGCGCGACACAATCGTCAGCGACAGGCCGGAACGCGGCCGCAAGCGGAAAGGGATTTCAAATGACGGATATTTCCAACACCAGCAATTCGTTCCAGCGTTTCATCACCGAGGCCCCGGCCCATCAGGCGGTCTGGCTTCAGGCCGTGCAGGGGCTGGGTGCGGCGTCCACGCTGGATGCCAAGACGCAATGCCTGGTCTATATCGGCATTCTTGCCGCACTGCGGCTTGAAGGCGGTGTGGCATTTCATGTGCTGGAAGCCAAAGCGCATGGCGCAAGCCGTGACGATATCATCAGCGCGGTGCTGACCGGGCTTCCTGCCGCCGGAAACGGCGTTCTCGGCGCACTTGGACCTGCTCTTGAAGCTTTCGACAAGGCTTGAGAACCACCGGCCGGAACACACCGGAACGTCCCAGACGGGCTATCCGGGTGTCGGTTTTTCCAATGCCTGGCGCCGCTGTGCAGACCGTAACGCGCTGTCCCGAAAAAATACGGAGTCGGTTCAAGGGGTTAAAATTCTTTTAACTTTTGCCTCTGGACACGGCGAATCGCATTTGATTCACTATGCATATTCGAGCGGCGGCGCTTCGAATCAGTGGGGATATCTTGAAGGCGGGACAATGACGAACGTGCGGCGGGCGACTGCGGGCGATGAGCGGCCGTATGCCAAATTTTCTGATCTTGCGGCCTGGGGCGAAAGGCTTTCCAGCGACCTGATGGGTTTGATGAACGGCTCCGACCGCCCGATGCCGCAGGTCGAGACCCTGCTGAAGCGCCTCATTCCCATTCTCATTCTTGCATTTCTCGTCGTCATCGCGGCGTCACGCATGCTGGGCATTGTTGCCGAATATAGCCGCATGGAAGAGGCAGCCCGCCACTCTACCGCACTGACGGCGCTGACGGCAAAAGCAGCCCTTATCAACAACGGTATTGTCTTTGCCTCGCAAGAGCGCACCCGCGCAGAGGCGAGCCTTGCCGCAGCGCTGCCTTCGGGCAGCCTTGCTGATGGCACCATGGTGCTTCTGTCGGGCAGCAACGGCCGGATTTTCGCCGGCGCCGGCAAGGGCGCCACGCTTTATATTGGCACCTCCCTGCCGGCTTTGCTTCCCGAAATCGCCATTGTTCAGCGTTTTCCCGGCGCGCCCGGCACCATCGAAACCAATATCGACAACCAGCCGCATTATGCGACGATGATCCCCTTCGGCGACGATGGCGGCATGGTCATCGCGGCGCGCTCGCTTGAGCCGATCCGTTCTTTCTGGCGCAGCGAAATCGCCATGAACGTGACGCTGTTTGCCGGAATCTCCTCGATCCTTCTCGTCGTGCTCTACGCCTATTACATGCAGGTCAAACGCGCCCGCGACGCTGACGACATCTTCGCTGAATCGAACCTGCGGGTGGAGACGGCGCTGTCACGTGGCCGCTGCGGCCTGTGGGACTTCGATCTTTCCACGCGGCGCATGTTCTGGTCCGGCTCGCTCTACGAAATCCTCGGCAGACCGCCGAAGGCCGCACCGCTGTCCTTTTCCGATGCGGCGCGCATGATGCATTCCGAAGATGGAAACCTCTACGAGCTTGCCCGTGCTGTCGGCTGCGGTGATCTGCGCCAGATCGACCAGATCTTCCGCATGCGCCACGCGAAAGGCCACTATGTCTGGCTGCGCGCCCGCGCCCAGGTCATCCGCACCAATAACGGCCCGCGCGTCATCGGCATCGCCATGGACGTGACCGAGCAGCACCGCCTTGCGCAACGTTATGCCGAGGCAGACCAGCGCCTTGCAGACGCAATCGAATCCACCTCGGAAGCCTTCGTGCTATGGGACAAGAATGACCGTCTCGTCATGTGCAACACCCATTACCAGAAGGCTTACGGCCTGCCGGACAGCGTTCTGGTAGCGGGCACCGAAAAGAGCGCCGTGCAGGCGGCTGCGGCACGCCCGGTTGTGGAGCGGCGCGTTGCGGACCCCGATCAGTCTGGCCTTTCGCGCATGACGGAAGTGCAGCTTGCCGATGATCGCTGGCTACAGATCAATGAACGCCGCACCCGTGACGGCGGCCTCGTCTCCGTCGGCACCGACATTACGCTTCTGAAGCGCCATCAGGAGCGCCTGCGTGACTCCGAACGCCGGCTGATGGCCACCATCGGCGATCTTTCCGCCTCGCAGCATAAGCTGGAGCGGCAGAAGACGGAGCTTTCAGACGCCAACGCCAATTATCTCGCCGAAAAAGAGCGCGCCCAGGCGGCAAACCTCGCAAAGTCCGAATTCCTCGCCAATATGAGCCATGAACTGCGCACGCCGCTCAACGCCATTCTCGGCTTTTCCGACATTCTGCAAAACGAGATGTTCGGGCCGGTTGGTTCGCCGAAATATTCCGAATATGCCCGGGATATCCACGATAGCGGCAAGCACCTCCTAAATGTCATCAACGACATTCTCGATATGTCCAAGATCGAAGCCGGCCATATGCGGATCAACCGCGAGACGATCGATCTCGCGCCGCTTATCGAGGAAACCCTGCGGCTGACCGCCATCCAGGCGGAACAGAAGAACATCACCGTGCAGCAGAAGGTCTGCGCCGGGCTGACGATGCAGGGCGACCGCCGCGCCATGAAGCAGATCATGCTCAACCTTCTGTCCAATGCCGTGAAGTTCACCGGCAATGGCGGCCGCGTAGCGCTGCGCACCCATGTGCATCAGGCCGCCATGATCCTCACCATCGCCGATACCGGCATCGGCATTCCCGCCGAGGCGCTCGACAAGATTGGCCAGCCCTTTGAGCAGGTGCAGAGCCAATACGCCAAAAGCCAGGGCGGCTCAGGCCTCGGGCTCGCCATCTCGCGCTCGCTCGTCAGGCTGCATGGCGGCACGATGAAAATCCGCTCCTGCGAAGGCAGGGGCACGGTGGTAACGATTATCATCCCGCATGCGGCAGGGTGCTGTGGCACGGTGCATTGAGGAATATCGGGCTGTGCCCCTTGCGTTGCAGTAAGTGAAGGCAGAACGCGCGATACCCACCATCACCCGCCATTCTTCACCGTTGCCACAAACGCCTTCCTGACAACCTTCGCCAGCCGCTTCACCTCGCCCTCCAGCGTGGAAATATCCGGGCAATCCCCGGCCCGGCAAACCAGATCGATAAGACCGGCAGGCGCTTCCTTCGGATTGAAAGCACCGTCGATGCACAGCCGCACGATCTGCGATATCTCGGTGTAAAGCGCAGTCGCCGCCATGCAGTCGTCGAAGGATTGCTGCTCCATCACCGGGGCGGCCAGCACCTGCAATGCCTCTGCCGTGTTACGACCCGGTTCGTGCGGCTGGAGACCCTTGGCGGGACCGACCAAAGCCAGATATTGGGCGATGAATTCGAGGTCGATCAGCCCACCATTGATGAGCTTGAAATCCCAGATGTTTTCCGGCGGCTTTTCCTGTTCAATGAGACTTCGCATTTCCAGCACATCGGCTGAGACTTTCGCCACATCGCGCTTCTGGGACAGTACCGAGGCGATGATGCCGCGCGCATCTTCCATCAGCGAGGCTTCGCCACAGATCAGGCGAGCGCGGGAAAGCGCCATATGTTCCCAGGTCCAGGCTTCCTCGCGCTGGTATTTCTCAAAAGCGGAAATGCGCGTCGCCACCGGCCCCTTGTTGCCGGAGGGGCGAAGCCGCATGTCCACCTCGTAAAGCACGCCCTCGGCTGTGGGTGCCGATAGTGCGGCAATCAGCCTTTGGGTGACGCGAGTGAAGTAACGCACCACATCGAGCGGTTTTGCGCCGATCGATTCATGGGCGGCATCGTCGTAATCGTAGAGGAGAATGAGGTCGACATCCGAACCCGCGGTCAGCTCGAAGGAGCCTAGCTTGCCCATGCCCATCACGGCCACGCGCCCGCCCGGATATGGCCCATGTGCCGTCTGCATCTCCGAGAGAACGGCATTCAGGGCCGCTTCAATAACCAGATCGGCAAGATGGGTGAAGGCGCGGGCGGCGATCTCGCCACGGATCGCGCCTGTCAACAGCCGCACGCCGATGAGAAAGCGCTGCTCGGCGGCGAAAATACGGAGCCGGTCGAGAATATCCTCGTAGTGGCGGGCATTGGAAAGGAAATTGCCCATGCGCTGGGCAAGATATTCGCGCGTCGGCACGTCACTCATCAGCGCCGGGTCGAGCATGCCGTCAAAAACATGCGGGCGGGCGGCGATGATTTCGGCAAGGCGCGGGGCCGACGACATGATCGTTACCAGCAGCGACAGCAGCGCCTGATTGTTGCCCAGCAGCGAGAAGAGCTGGATGCCCGCCGGTAGCCCGGAGAGGAAATTATCAAAGCGCAGCAGCGCCTCATCCGCCCGCTTGCTTTCGCCAAAGGCGCGCAGCAGATCCGGCGTCAGCTCCGTCAGCCGCTCGCGCGCCTCGACCGATTGCGTTGCCCGGTACCGGCCATTGTGCCAGGTGCGGATGACGCGGGAAATATCCTCCGGCCGCTGAAAACCAAGTGCTGAGAGGGTTTTCAGCGTATCTGGATCGTCCTTCTGGCCCGTGAAGACCAGATTGCCTGCCTCACCGGAGAGTTTCGTCTCCTGTTCAAACAGCGCCGAATAACGGCGCTCCACCAGCCGCAGCACCTTTTCCAGCTTCTCGGAAAACGCCTTGGTATCTTCAAAACCGAGCATGAAGGCAATGCGCTTCAGTTCGGTTTCGGTGTCGGGCAGCACGTGGGTCTGCTCATCGCGCACCATCTGAATGCGGTGTTCCACTTCGCGCAGGAACCAGTAGGCGTCCGTCAGGCTATCGCGCGTTTCGGCATCGATCCATTTCGCTTCGGTGAGCGCCGCAAGCGCCTCCTGCGTCGCGCGGACCCTGAGCGCCGGCATACGGCCGCCGGCAATCAGTTGCTGCGTCTGCGCGAAGAACTCGATCTCGCGGATGCCGCCGCGTCCGAGCTTGACGTTATGGCCCTTAACCGCAATCGCGCCATGGCCCTTATGCGCATGGATCTGCCGCTTGATGGAGTGAATATCGGCAATCGCCGCGTAATCTAGATATTTGCGGAAGATGAAAGGCGTCAGTTCGCGCAGGAAATTGTCACCAGCCTTCAGATCTCCGGCCACCGGCCGCGCCTTGATATAGGCGGCGCGTTCCCAGTTTTGGCCCCTGCCCTCGTAATAAAGCAGCGCCGCTTCCACGGGAATGGCGAGCGGCGTCGAGCCGGGGTCTGGCCGGAGCCTGAGATCAGTGCGGAAGACGTAACCGTCTGCCGTGCGTTCCTGCATGATACGCACGAGGCGGCGCATCATGCGGCCAAAATTCTCCGTCGCAGAATAGGGATCATCGATAATGCCGGCAGAGGGTTCAAAGAACACCACTGCGTCGATGTCCGAGGAATAGTTCAGTTCGCGCGCGCCGAGCTTGCCCATGCCAAGCACGATCAGGCCGGAACCTTCGCTTGGCGCGGCCACGTTCTTCAGTTTGAGCTTGCCGGTCTCATGGCCGACAAGCAGCAGGTGGTCGATGGCGGCCGACAGCGAAGCATCCGCCATGTCGCTTAGCCAGCGCGTGGTATCGCGGGCAGTGAAGATGCGCGCCAGATCGGCAAGCGCGGCGACAAAGGAAAGCCGACGCTTGGCGATCCTCAAGCGCGACATCACCTCGTTTTCGACGGGCACGCCGCCCTCTTGCCCCGGCTTCCAGCAATCGCGCGCTTCACGGACGAGATCGGCCAGTAGTGGCTCCAGCGGCTTCGAAATCGCGAGCGTCAGCAGCCCCTCATCCGCCGCGGCCATGTCGCGCAGATAGGGCGACAGCGTGAAAGCCGCAGCGATGAAGTCCTTCAGCGGGCTTTCGGCGGCAAGAAGCGCGGCCACAGCTGGCTCGCCCTTGGCGATATCCTTCAGCGTGGAGAGAACGGATTTCAGTTCCGTCTGCGTATAGGGGCGGATAACTCCCGGCAGAACCTCGCTCAGCCGCCTTTCAGCGGTTTCCCGTTTCGTCACTGTCTCTCTCCCTCTCCCGAGCGACCCATCCTTGCGCTTCGACCGTGCCTGATTCTCAGGAAGGATCGCTCCCCGCAAAATCGTCCTGCCGCCACTCATTGTCGAAGCTTCCGGGCGCATACACTCCGCGTTGTAACAAATGCGTGGCGCTTTGCGATCAGGAAAACCGTTTTTGCCGATCTTTTCCGAGGTCCGGCCTGCGGAAGCGCCATTTCAGTCGTGGCCGGCAATCTCGCGTAATGTCTCCGCAATTATGCCCACGTAGCGTCCTGCTCAACGAAACCCGACTCCCAGGTTTTGCAACGCTTGATGCTGCAACGGATATGATCATGAAACAGATTTTTACAGTGAAATGGCAAAAGAACCTGCGTGCAATGGCGTTGTGCCTGACCGCGCTGCCCCTGGCGCAGGGCATCTGCACGCCCGTCCTCGCTGCCGATCTCGGCAAATCGGACAGGTTCGCCGAACCGCAGGGCAATTTCGACAATGCCCGCTACAGCAGTTCCAGTGAGTGGAAAATCACACTTGGCGTGGGTGCTGCCTACGCTCCCAAATATGAGGGCTCGGACAAGCTGGAAGCAGGCGCGGTTCCCCTGGTTTCCGTTGAGTATGGAGATACGCTGAGCATCGATTTCAGTGGCGTCACCGTCAACCTGCTGAACAGCAACGGCTTCAGACTGGGCGTGAAGGGCGGCTGGGAAGCCGGGCGCAAGGAAAAGGACGACAAGAAAAATCTTCGCGGAATGGGTGACATCAAGGCGGGCGGCGTGGTCGGCGGTGTTATCGCTTATGGCATCGATCCCTTCGAGGTCTATGCGAAGGTGGACAAGACCATCAGCGGCAGCGAAGGGTTGACCGCAACCGTCGGCGCCAGCGTTTCGCACAAAGTCGACCAGTTCATCCTTGGCGCGGACCTCTCCGCCACCTGGGCGGACGACAAGCACATGAAATCCTATTTCGGCGTCACCTCGGCCCAATCCGCCCGTTCCGGCCTGCGCCGCTATGACGCCAAGGCAGGCTTCAAGCGCATCGACGCCAGCGCCTCCCTCACTTATCTTATGACCGAGAACTGGTCGATCACCGGCGCCGGCGGTGTTGGCTTCCTGCTGGGCGATGCCAAGGACAGCCCGCTCTCCAAGAAGGACATCCAGCCCTTCGCAATGATTGGCGTGGCTTATACGTTCTGACCCGATGGCGACGTGGCGTTGCGGGGATGCGTAACCATCTCCGCAACGCCTTCACGTGTCTGTCCCGCCGCCTGAAATTGTCGCCTGCCCTGGGCGGAGGATCGTCGCTAAGTTCAGAGAATCCTGTCCATGTATTCCGGCGGCGCCACCCAGCATTGCGCGCGTTTTCCGAACCAACGGTAGCGATTGCGGGCGACAAAACGATAGACGGGATCGCGCAGAAATGCGGGAATTATGCGCAACATGCCAAGCAGCCGCCAGGGCATGCCAAGCGCCTCATAGATCGCAAGAACGCCGTCGCTATCCTGTCGCACCCTGTCGCCATCGACGACGAGCAGGCTGACCGGATTTTTGGGGTCCATTCCGTGCCGCCGGTAGATTTCCGTGCCGACGGCTCCCTGCATGGAGGCCAGCCGGAAATATCCGGCCTTGTCATGCCGCAGTACGAATTGCGCATTCACCGAACACAACACACATTCGGCATCGAACAGAATGATCGGTCCATGGTGGTCGCCGACCAAGGGGGCCATGTTTGCCATCGATCATAAGTCCTTTTGCCGATCGCGATGCGATCCCCTAATAAAGTGCAGCTGTAGAACCTTATAAGATATTCTTCCGATCATCTTTCAATTCAATCTCGAGAGACGATTATTTCTCGGAGGTGAACGAATTTCCGCACAAATAGCGGTGACCAGCCGGTGCTGGTGTCAGCGGCGTTGGACAGCGCGGCTTACTGGGTCGAAACGGGAAAGATCATCGAGACGGTCAAGCCCGGGCAGACGGAATTTGTAGTGTCGGTGTCCGACAGCGCGAGCGATCCGCCGTGCAATTCCATCACGGCCTCCACCAGCGACAGGCCTAGCCCCGTGCCGGGTTTGGAGCGACTTTCGTCCAGCCGCACGAAACGTTTCAGCACCTCGCCGCGCTTGTCGGCGGGGATGCCGGGGCCGTTATCGGAGACGGACAGCACGATGGCGTCCGGTTCGCTCACCAGACGCACGATGAGTTTTTTGTCGCCCTCGCATTCGCAGGCATATTTCATGGCGTTGTCGATGAGGTTTGAAAGCGCCTGGCCGATCAGCTCACGGTTGCCCTGCACCGAAAGACCGGGTTCGATCTCGGCCTCAAGCGTAAGTCCCGCGTCCTCGGCCACCGGTTCGTAAAGTTCGGCGCTGTCGGCGGCGATTGCCGACATGTCCACATCGGTCATTTCGGCGGCGATGGAGCCTGCCTCGACGCGGGAAATCATCAACAATGCGTTGAAGGTGCGGATCAACTGGTCGGATTCGGCGATGATGCCTTCGAGTGCCGCGCGCCGTTTCGTTTCGTCGTCGTCATCCAAGGCGGCGGCTGCCTTGTTGCGCAGCCGCGTCAGCGGTGTCTTGAGGTCGTGGGCGATGTTGTCGGACACCTGCCGCAAGCCCTCGTTCAGCTTTTCGATACGGCCGAGCATGGCGTTGAGCGATCCGGACAGCCGGTCGAACTCGTCGCCGGAGCGGCCCTGCGGCAGGCGCTGCGAAAGATCGCCGGCCATGATCTTCTTGGTCGCTGCCGACATGCGGTCGATGCGTTTCAAGGCATTGCGGCCGATGCCGAACCAGATGAGCAGCGCACCGGCGCTCATGATGGCAAGCGCCACCATCAGCGCATTGCGCACCAGCGCCCGGAATTTGGTGGGCTCGCCGAGATCGCGGCCGATCAGGATGCGCAGGCCGTTGTCCAGCATGAAGACATTGGCGGTCGCCATATGCTGCACGCTGTCGCCGCTTTCGGAATAACGTTCGTAGCGGAAGGGGAAACCCGTCCAGCCCTCCTTGTCAAACACGCCGGGCTGCACGGAAGCGACATTGCCTGCAAGGATTTCGCCATTGGGGCCGGCGATGATGTAAAGGCTCGCCCCCGGCTGGCGGGCACGGCGCTCCATCATCCGCAACAGTGGGTTGATGCCGCCGCGATTGTAGATGCGCTGCACATCCGACACTTCCTGCAGCACCGCGTCACGCGTCTGCTGGTTCAGCAGCCGTTCGGAAAGGGCGGTGACATAAAAGACCAGAAAGGCGGCGCAAAGCGCAAACAGCAGGATATAGAGCGCAGAAAGGCGCACCGCTGTTGACCGGAACAATATTCTGAGGCGGACCATTTTCGCCAATCAGCCCTCGTCCTTCATCATGTAACCCGCGCCGCGAATGGTCTTCAGCAGCGGCTTTTCGAAGTCTTTTTCGATCTTCGAACGAAGGCGGGACACATGCACATCGATGACATTGGTCTGCGGGTCGAAATGATAATCCCAGACGTTTTCCAGAAGCATGGTGCGGGTCACCACCTGGCCGGCATTCTTCATGAGATATTCCAGCAGGCGGAACTCACGCGGCTGCAACAGAATTTCCTTGCCGCCGCGACGGACATCGTGGGAAAGCCGGTCAAGTTCGAGATCGCCAACACGGTAGACCATGTCCTGTTCGGGTTTGCCCTTGCGGCGGCCCAGCACTTCGATGCGTGCGAGAAGTTCGGAAAAGGCATAGGGTTTGGGCAGATAATCATCGCCGCCGGCACGCAGGCCGGTCACGCGGTCGTCCACCTGCCCAAGCGCCGAAAGAATGAGAACCGGCGTCTCGATGCCGCGCCGGCGCAGCTCGCTGATGACGGAAAGTCCGTCGCGGCGCGGCAACATGCGGTCGATCACCATCACGTCATAGGAATTCTCGCAGCCCATGAACAGGCCGCTTTCACCATCGCTCGCGTGGTCGGCGACGATACCGACTTCCCGGAACGCCTTGGTCATATAGGCCGCAGCCTCGAGATCGTCTTCAATAACAAGAATCTTCATGTGCGGGACAATAGCGCCCTCGCCCTTTTCCGCACAACCGGAAACAGATGCGACAGACATTTCCTGAACCTTGTTTTCCATGAGATTTCCTCCTCGGTGCTGACTGGACCGGCTTTGTGGGTCCTTGTCTTCTCCCCGGCGGGGGGAAGGTGGCCCGAAGGGTCGGATGAGGGGGCAAGGGCGCGGTCTATCGCTGGCCTTGCCCTTGATCCCGCTGCCACGACCTTCTCCTCCCTAGCGGAGAAGAAACAAGCGGCACGCGCGTTCCACATGCTCTGTCCCGCCCTCAAGGGGAGACACAGTCCCGAGCGACGCTGGCTCGAAGAAGAACCGGCGTCGCATCTCAGATTATCAACCCTGGTCGATATCCAGTGCGATGAAGCGGCTGCCGCTGTCCGTCTGGATCTGGAACAGCGCCTTGGAGCGTCCGTCCTTCTTCGCCTGCTCGAGAACCTTCTCGATATCGGCGGCAGAAGCCACCTGCTGGTTGTTGACGGAGGTGATCTTCTCACCCGTCTTCAGGCCACGGGCAGCGGCGTCGCTGTCCGGATCGACATCAGTGATGGCAAGGCCGTTGCCGTCGTCAGCGGGCGCAACCGTCAGGCCGAGGCTCGACAGCACCTTTGCGCTGGAAGGCTTGCTGCCACTGTCGTTTTCCTGGCCCGGCGTTGCCTTGGAGGCATCGTCGCTTGCGAGATCGCCAAGCGTCACGGTGACCGACTGCGACTTGCCGCCGCGCCAGAGCGAGATTTCAACCTTGCTGTTTGGCGTCATGCTGCCGATGCGGCGCGACAGATCGCGGGCATCCTTGACCGGGTCGCCATTGACGGCGGTGATGATGTCACCCTGCTTGATGCCAGCCTTGTCGCCCGGCGAACCGGACTGCGGCGAGACGACGAGCGCGCCCTTCGCTTCGGCAAGACCAAGCGACTCGGCAATGTCCTTGCTGACGGGCTGGATCTGCACGCCGAGCCAGCCGCGTTCGACCTTGCCGTCCTTTTGCAGGTCGGCGATCACGTCCTTGGCAACGGACGACGGGATGGCGAAAGCAATACCGACATTGCCGCCGGAGGGCGAGAAGATCGCGGTGTTGATGCCAACGACTTCACCGTTGAGATTGAAGGCGGGACCACCGGAGTTGCCGCGGTTCACGGCGGCGTCGATCTGCAGGTAATCGTCATAGGGGCCGGAGCCGATATCGCGGCCACGGGCAGAAACGATGCCCGAGGTTACCGTGCCGCCGAGGCCGAAGGGGTTACCGACGGCTACGACCCAGTCACCGACGCGAATCTTGCTATCGTCGGCAAACTGCACATAGGTGAACTTGCGGTTCACATCGACCTTCAGCAGCGCCAGATCGGTACGCGGATCACGGCCAACGAGCTTGGCTTCGAGTTCGGTGCCGTCATTCATCACCACCGTGTAGGCGGAGCCGTCATCGACAACGTGGTTGTTGGTGACGACATAACCGTCTTCGGAGATGAAGAAGCCGGATCCTTGAGCGACGGGGCGCAGCGGACCCTTGCCGTCACGGTGACGGTTCGGACCACGGTCGGGACGGTCCTGGTTGGGACCGCCGAATTCCTTGAAGAAGCGCTTCAGGGGATGGTCGTCCGGCAGCTGGTCGAGACCACGGCCGCCGAAATTGAAGGAAAAGTTGCTGGAATCATCGGAAGCGGGCTGCACGTTCGACTGGACGCGAACGGAGACGACGGCGGGCGAAACCGCCTCGACCACATTGGCGAAGCTCGGAACCTGCGGCGCAGTCACCTCGACCGGAGCGGCAAAGGAATGAACGATCGGTGCGGCGATGCCTGTGGAAAGCATCAGCGCGGCAAGACCGCCAACGGTCGTTGCCTTCAGAACCGTCTTCAGCGAGGAGCGTCCGTTTTGCGAGTGAGACATGGTGTACCTTCTTTCTTCATTCAGACTGGAACCCGTTTGACCGGGGGAGAAGCGGTGGATGATGAAGATATAGGAGGCGACACCTTACAGCGAAGTGTCTGACGAATGAAAAAACCGTAATGTTGAAAAAGAAGCGAGGACGGATATGAAAATCAGTTATTTTTCAATGAGATTACGAATTCTCTCTTCTTCGTCCGCGCTCAGTTTTTCCGGCCGCTCCTGGGTGGCGCGCCGACGCGAAAAAACGAGGATGGCGAATATTCCCGCAAGCGCCAGAACGATGGGCGCGCCCCACAAAAGTGCGGTGCGCAGGCTGAAACGCGGTTTCAGCAGCACGAATTCGCCATAACGAGACACGACGTAGTCGACTACAGCCTGATCGCTATCGCCTGCCACCAGCCTGTCCCGCACCAGAACGCGCAGATCCCGTGCCAGTTCGGCATTGCTGTCATCGATCGACTGGTTCTGACAGACCATGCAGCGCAGTTGAGACGTGAGATTGCGGGCGCGCTGTTCCAGTGCGGGGTCTTTCAGCACCTCGTCCGGGTTGAAGGCGAAGGCCGGCCATGACGTAAACATGAGAACGAGAAGGAGCGTGAGCCCCGCCACAACCTCCCTCATTCCGCCGCCTCCGGCATCGCGGCCGTTTTTGCCGGCTTCGCCTTGCGGCTCGGTGCGCCCACCCTCAACCGCCTGTCGGAGAGCGATATCAAACCGCCGGCCATCATGAACAGCGTGCCGCCCCAGATGCACAGGATGAAGGGTTTCCACCAGATGCGCACTACCATGCCGCCATCCGCCATCGGGTCACCGAGCGAGACGTAGAGCTGGCTGAGGCCGAAGGTCAAAATGCCCGCTTCCGTGGTCGGCATTCGCCGTGCGGTGTAGAGCCGCTTGGAGGACCAGACGTCGGCCACTTCCACACCCGCCTTGCGTATGGTGAAATGGCCGCGATCCTCGGTGAAATTAGGGCCAACGGCATGGCGGATGCCATCGAAGGTGAGACTGTAGCCGCCCGCCTTCGCCTCCATGCCCTGCTTCATTTCAAGAACGGTTTCGGTCTCGAAGGTGGTGACGGTGACGATGCCAAGCACGGTGATGCCAAGCCCCATATGGGCAAGTGCGGCGCCGAAGGCCGAACGCGGCAGGCCCTTGAGGCGCCGAAAAGCGATGCCGAAGGCCAGTTTGCCGAAATTGGCCCGATACCAGAGATCGGCAAGCGCCCCGAAGATCAGCCAGAAACCGGCTGCGATGCCAAGTGCGGCGAGTACCGGGCCGCCGTTCTCCACGTACCAGAGCGTCAGCCCGGCAAGGGCTGCAATGGCGGCCGCCACATAAAGCCGCTGGAAAGCGCCGAGAAGATCGCCGCGCTTCCAGGCGAGCATCGGCCCGAATGGCGTGACGATCAGGACCGGGATCATCAGGAGGCCAAAGGTGAGGTTGAAGAACGGCGCGCCGACCGAGATTTTTTCGCCTGTCAGCGTTTCGAGAATGAGCGGATAGAGCGTGCCGATTAGTACCGTTGCGGTCGAGACCGTCAGGATCAGATTGTTGAGGACCAGCGCCCCTTCGCGTGAGATCGGCGCGAACAATCCACCCACCTTCAGCGAGGGCGCCCGCCATGCGAACAGCGCGAAAGCTCCGCCGATGAAAACGGTAAGGATGCCGAGAATAAAGATGCCGCGGCTCGGATCGGTGGCGAAGGCGTGCACGGAGGTCAAGACGCCGGAGCGCACGAGGAAGGTGCCGAGCAGCGACAGCGAAAAGGTCATGATCGCCAGAAGCACGGTCCAGATTTTCAGCGCTTCGCGTTTTTCCATGACGAGTGCCGAATGCAGCAGTGCGGTGCCCGCAAGCCATGGCATGAAGGAGGCGTTTTCAACAGGATCCCAGAACCACCAGCCGCCCCAGCCGAGTTCGTAATAGGCCCAGTAAGATCCCATGGAGATACCTGCCGTCAGGAAGGTCCATGCGGCGAGCGTCCACGGCCTTACCCAGCGCGCCCAGGCCGCATCGATCCGGCCCTCCAGAAGTGCAGCGACGGCGAAGGAAAAACAGACGGAAAAGCCGACATAACCGAGATAAAGCAGCGGCGGGTGTATGGCGAGGCCGAAGTCCTGAAGGATAGGGTTCAGGTCCTGCCCTTCGGCCGGCACCCGCTCCAGACGCATGAACGGATTGGAGGTGAGCAGGATGAACAGCAGGAACGCGACGGAAATCCAGGCCTGCACGGACAGCACATTGGCTTTCAGCGTTTCCGGCAGGTTGCGACCGAAGACGGCAACGAGCGCGCTGAAAAACACCAGGATCAGCAGCCACAACAGCATGGAGCCCTCATGGTTGCCCCAGACGCCGGTCAACTTGTAGAGCATCGGCATCAGCGAATGGGAGTTTTCCCAGACGTTGCGCACGGAGAAATCCGAAACCGCATAGGCCCGCGTCAGCGCCGCAAAGGACAAGGCCACGAGCAGGAACATCACGACGGAGCCGAGCGAGGCGATATCCATCAGCGCACGGTCGTTGCGGCGCGCGCCGATCACCGGCAGCGTCGAGACGATCAGCCCCACGGCGAGTGCCAGAACCAGAACGTAGTGGCCGATCTCATTGATCATTTTATCGCTCCGGTCTTGTCGGCTGAAGCTCCCGCAGGAGAAGGCGCTGCGCCGGAAGGTTGCCCGCCCTCTCCGGTGTTCTGCCACAGGCCCTTGTCTTTCAGCCGGTCGGCCACTTCCTTCGGCATGTAGTTTTCGTCATGCTTGGCCAGAACGCTGTCGGCAACAAAGCCATGGGTCGCGGCATCGAAAACGCCTTCCGTCACCACGCCCTGCCCCTCGCGGAAAAGATCGGGCAGAATGCCGGTATAGCTGACGGGCACGTTTGCTTCACCGTCAGTCACTGTGAAGCTCACCGTGCGGCCCTCCCCGCGCTTGACGGAGCCTTCCGCCACCAGCCCACCAAGGCGGATGCGGGTGCCGGGATTGACCGGCGTCTTCTCCAGATCGGCCGGCATGTAGAAATAGGCTATGGACTGGCCGAAGGCGAACATGACGAGCAGCACGGCCGCGACGATGAAGCTCATGCCGCCGCCGATGATTGCGAGCCGTTTCTGTTTGCGGGTCATTGCGTCACTCCCTGCGGCATCGCGCGCCCTTGCCCGTCCATGCGAACGGGTCCGGCGGAAACTCCCAATTCCTTCGCCAGCGCCAGAAGCTGCTTACCCTCTTCGCCCTCAGGCGGGAAAACCTGCAAACCGGCTCTCAGTGCCTCGCCCGCCTTCGCTGCATTGTTCAAGACGGAATAGGCGCGCACGAGGCGCATCCAGCCTTCGAAATCACCGGGATTTTCCTTGAGCTTGGCGTCGAGGCTCGCCACCATGCCCTCGATCATCGCCTGCCGGTCGGCGGGCGTCATGTCTTTCGCCGCCGCCACGTCGCCTGCGGTCGGGCCGGGCGCTGCCTCGCCGCCGGTTCTGGCGATATGTTCCCGCACCAGCGGCAACCATGGCGCACCGGCTGGTGCATCCGCCGCCAGTGCTGCAAAGGCCGCACGCGCCTCCTGCGCCTTGCCCGCCTGCTCCAGCGACAGCGCCAGATAAAAGCGGGCGCGTGGATTGCCGGGTTTCAGCCGCTCGGCTTCGGCAAAGGCCTCACGCGCAGCCTCGATGACGATGCCGTCATTGCTCGCCACCAGTGTTTCGCCAAGTCCCGTCAGCCGTTCTGTGCTCGGCCCTTGCAGACGAAGCGCGTTGCGATAGGCAAGCTCGGCATCGCCAAGCCGCATCGTCTTGAAATAGATCGGCGCCAGGATATCCCAGCCTGCACCGTCGTCGGGGTTTTCGGCCAGGTGCCGCTCGGCACGGGCGACCAGAAGGTTCATGTCGTTACCGGGTTGCTCCAGACGTGCCTCGAGCGGCATGTCCGGCACTTCCGGACTTCCCTTCCAGATGTAAAGACAGAGGCCAAGTGCAGGCAGCAAAACGGTAATCAGGGTTACGGCGAGATTGTGCCGCAGCGGCCGGGCGCTGCTTTCAGCGTCTTGACGGGTATCGGCTGCGGCAAGCAGCCGGCGGCCGATTTCGGCGCGGGCATATTCCGCCTCCGTCTCGCCGATCAGGCCAGCGGCACGCTCGCGGTCCAGTTCGGCAAGCTGGTCGCGATAGACTGCAACCTCGCCGTCGCGGCGCGTGTGCGACACCTCGGTCTTCCGCATCAGCGGGTACATCAGGACGATGGCGACAGCCGCCGTCAATATCGCAACGACAATCCAGAACATAAGGCTCAATTACTCGAATGCACGGCACATGGAAACATGAAGCGCGGAGATGACGCGAATTTGAGACATCACGCCGCACCGCCCGGCGTCCAGCTGCACCGCTATAGCCCTTCCTGTCACTCGGAAAGGTCCATGACCTTGATTTACGTCAAAGGAGACCAGCTGCCATCGGCATTGCGGCAGGCCGCACCGCGAACCCGGGTTTCCTTTTCATCGACAGTCAGCGTGTGGGAATATTGCCGGCAATTCTGGTTGCCCACCTGATAGGGCGCATTGGCAACCACCTGGCCGCTGGCATCGTCGCCGGTCCATGTCACCGGCGTACCGACCGGGGCGGTTTCCAGTGCGCGATATTCGGCCTCGAGCGCTTTGGTGCGGTCGCCCTTTTCGAGCTGCAGACCGCTTCGTCCGACAATGCCGCCCTGCATGTTGGCAAGGAACGGCGTTGAAGGTTGTGCCGAACCGCCGAACAGGCTGCCACCGGCCGAGCGGGTGCCCGTGGTGGTGCAGGCGCTCAGCATCGATACGCACAGGATCGAGAGAAGTGCCGGGCGTGACACCAGCGAACGCATCGTCACGGAGCGGCAGCCATCATACACGTCAACCAAACCCTGTCCTCTTTTCCTTACCGCACCGCGCGTTATATATCGGCATTGAATTTCTTGCCTTTTTTCTTGCCTCACGCAAGCTCTTTCGAGAGGCCAGGCAAAATCAGATCGGCTTTCAGGCCACCTATCCCGCTGCGCGAGAGGGAAAAGTGGCCATGGTACTCAGACACCACTTCGGAAACGATCGACAATCCGAGGCCGGTGCCCGGACGGCTTTCGTCCAGCCGCCTGCCGCGCTTCATCGCTTCGCTTATCTGCCCGGGCTCCAGCCCCGGCCCGTCATCCTCCACGATCAACTCCACCCATGAGCGCCGGCCCATTTCGGGGTCGGAGGACGGGTGAGTGCCGGTCGCAAGCGTGACGACGACTTTGGTCTGTGCAAAACGCGCGGCATTCTCGAGAAGATTGCCGACGATCTCCTCCAGATCCTGCTGTTCCATGCCCAGCACCGCGCCCGGATGCTCGAAATTCAGCTCGAACTGCTTGTCGGGGTTGAGGCGGCGCATGACGCGCACCAGCCGTTCCAGCGCCGGCTCCGCTTCCACGCGCGCAAGAATCGAGCCGCGCTGGGCGGCAATGCGGGCGCGCGAAAGATAGGATTGCACCTGCGCCTGCATGGCGTCAGCCTGCGCGCGCACCAGATCGCCATGCTGCGGCTCCAGCGTGCGGGCCTCGTTCAGAAGCACGGCAATCGGCGTTTTCAGCGAATGTGCGAGATTGCCGACCTGCATGCGGGCGCGCTCGACGATGCGCCGGTTGCTGTCGATCAGCGCATTGACTTCGTTCGCCAATGGCTGGATTTCGCGCGGGAATTCGCCTTCGAGGCTTTCCGCCTCCCCGCCCCTGATCTTTCCGAGCGCCAGACGGGCCTGATCGAGCGGCCGCAAACTGTAGAGAATCGCAAGGCCATTGACGACCAGACTGCCGACACCGAAGACGGCGAGCGCCAGATAAAGGCTGTTGGAGAAATTGCGCACATCGTCTTCAACGACATTCAGGTTGCCGGAAACGCGGAAACGCGCCGCGCGGCCCTCACCATCCAGCACGACTTCCGTTTCCGCCACCCGCACCTTGTTGCCCGCCTCGTCGGTCACGGCATAAAAACGCTCGTATCTGTTATCGAAGGGAGCATCGATAATGCTCGGCACCGGCAAGGACGCGACGCCGAGCGAAGAGGAGACCAGCGGTGCCGTCTGAAAATTGCCGAGCGGCTCCACCACCCAGTACCAGCCGGTATCGGGCTGCGAGAACCGGAGATCGCCGAGCTGCGGGCTGCCGGCCAGCGTATTCTCGTTCGAAATCGTCACGGAATTAATGACGTTATAAAGCTGCGCCCGCAGAAGATCGGTGAAGCTCCGCTCTACGCCCTGCCGGTAGAGCGTCGAGATCACGACGGCAATGACCACCAGCGCCAGCGCCGACCAGGCGGAGGCGAGAAGAAGAACGCGGGCGGTAAGAGAGCTACTTCGCATCTGCCGGCGCTTGCATCCGGTAACCGAGGCCACGGATGGTCTCGATCAGATCAACCCCGAGCTTCTTGCGCAAACGTCCGACAAACACCTCGATCGTGTTGGAATCCCTGTCGAAATCCTGATCGTACATATGTTCGACCAGCTCCGTGCGCGAGACGACCTCGCCCATGTGATGCATGAGATAGGAAAGCAGGCGGAACTCATGCGAGGTGAGCTTCAGCGTCACGCCGTTGACCGTTGCCTTGGAGGATTTGGTATCGAGCTTGACCGGTCCGCAGACGAGTTCGGAGGAAGCGTGGCCAGCGGCGCGGCGGATGAGCGCACGCACGCGGGCAAGAACTTCTTCGACATGGAAGGGCTTGGTCACGTAATCGTCGGCACCGGCATCGATACCCGCCACCTTGTCGCTCCAGCGGTCACGGGCGGTGAGAATGAGGACCGGCATGGCCTTGCCCGCCGCGCGCCATTTCTCGACGACGGTGATGCCGTCCATCTGCGGCAGGCCGATATCGAGAACGATAGCGTCATAGGGTTCGGTATCGCCGAGATAATGGCCTTCCTCGCCGTCAAATGCCTGATCGACAACATAACCGGCTTCTTTCAGCGCGTCGGTCAGCTGACGATTGAGATTGGCATCGTCCTCAACCACGAGAATACGCATTATCCGCCCTTTCCTTACGTCCCGGCCCGCGCGCGCGTCGCCGGTCATGCTAACTGTGTCGGATTGTTTTCCAATATTTCGGCGATGCGGGCAAGGCTACATCGGCACGCGCATCGTTACCTTGCGCGGGCGCTCGCCATTACCCTGGACGAGAACGGTAACTACACAGGACTGACCGTCACCGGAGGGATAGACCGAAAGAAGCTGGCCACCGGTTTCGCGCACCACGCGGGCAACGGCCGCGCCGCAATCGCTTGCAGCCAGAATGTAATGGCCCTGCAAATCAGCCTCGGGCGCCGTGAAACCGGAAAGCCCGGCTGCAAGCGTCGCGATGATGAGAGGTGATGCCATTGCACAAATCTTCCAAAAAAATCGGCTGCGTCTCGAACCGTATTGTGACCGAATATGTAGCGCAAAGCGTCTGAATGGCAAATGAATGCCGCCCCCGACGCCACGACGCACGGCGGGGACGGTATGGGCGCTAGTGGCGTCAGCGGATGGCACGGGTTGCCGAAAGGCGGCCGTAAAGTGCGACGAGGCCGCCAATTCCGCCCGCAACGGTCACCAGTCCCTCCGCCAGCTCGCCGTGCAGGCCGGCGGGAAGATCAAGACCAGCGACGCTGAAAAGCGGTGCGAAAACCGCAACCAGGGCGCCCCAGATCGTGCGCGATTGATACCATGCCTTGGTACTCTCCATAATCTCGTCCTTTGCGTTGTTTTTCAGGTGGTTGTCAGAGTGGGAGAACGGCGTGCGCCGCCACTCCCAGAGGCACCGCACGGCCGAGCTGACGGACACGCACGGAAATGTGATCCCGCAAGGTCGGGAAATCTGTGAGTTCGCCCGCTTTGGGGTACAGCCAGAAGGGTTCGGAGACCTCTGCCGTGCGTCGAACGGCCTCGCGATCCAGCACCTCCACGCGGTAACGCTCGAACGGCTCTTCCAGCGGTATCTCGCTCGCGTCCCAGCCATCGGCTTCCATCCGGCCTCGGCGCACCCAGCGCAGCAAAATGCCGTCCCTGCGCCGCTCGGCCGCAAGATGCACCGGCGCAAGCGGCGTTTCAGCCCGCAAGCCACCCTCGAAGACAAAAGGACCGGCGGGGGCGCCCGCCATTCCCGCAGCCTCGACGATCCAGTTCAGCCGCCGTCCGCGTTCGGTCGCGGCAAGACCGAGCGGCTGCACCGCCGCGTCCAGCACCACAAGAGGGGCGCCCACCGGCGCGCCAATGGCCAACGCATCTTCAGTGCCGCCAAGCCCACGCAACAAAGCGGAAAGCCGCCAGCGCGCGGGCGCAATTTCCTCTGCGCGCGCGAAAGCGATGATCTCCCAAACACCGTTTGCGGCCCTCACCGCCATGCGGTTCTCGCCGTTCAGCACCGAAAGCTCCGTGGCCGAGGAAAGCTCGCCGGATGGCAGATCGATCAGGATGGTGTTTTGCCGGTCGAAACGGCCGGAGGGGCCTGATGTCAGCGGCATGGCCAACGTGCCGATCATCGCGGGCCGGTCAAGCACGGCGCGCTGCCGGTAGCCTTCCGTGCCTGCGGAGGACGAAACGACGATTGGCCGCCATGGCCGTGCAAAAACGGCAATCCGCGCCGAATTTTCAGACGCCGTGCCGTCATGGCGCGGCAGATCGAGAAACAGCACCTCCGGGGCAAAGCCTTCCGCGCCCTTTGCCCCGCCAACACGACGCTCATCCACAGCGCCCAAAA
>NZ_BDLN01000001.1:918133-931182 GCF_001950375.1 Rhizobium sp. TBD182
GACGGATGCCGCGGAAAAGGCGCGCGCCTCCACTTGCCGTACAGCACCGTCCTCAATCCGGCTGACCAGGAACCTCCCTGCCGGAGCCTCCGAAAACACATTCTGCGGGAGACGAATGCAATCGCCGGGTTCCAGAGCGATATCTGCGGGCGGCAACGCAAAACGCAGCGTGCGCCGCGCCTGCCTGTTGTCACGCAACAGGGCCTCCGCCGCGGCTTCCGCCTTTTCCGCCGGGAGTGCCGCGCTAAGGTCGAGCCGCATGACGCGGCTGCCGGCATTGTCGATACGGCGCGAACGCACGCTCGCCTGCTCGTAGTCCAGCGCCGGATTGAACGAGGTCAGCACGGCCTCTGCGGCGAAATCACTGTCATGTCCGCGATTTTCCGACCACGGCGGTTCGTCGTCCAGATCGGCCAGCACGGCAGCGTCACGCACGGGCAGAACCGCCGTATTGCGAGAGCGGAAGCGCAGGGTTCCGCCGTCCTCGGCGACATCCACCTGAAACGCCGTCATCAGCGGCTCCAGGAGGTTGCGGGCCGAGGTCACGTCGCCCTGCACATATCCCGTCAGATCGCCACTGACGGCAGAGACGTCGAAGCCGGAAAATCCATGGTCCGTCAGGATCGCGGCGATGGTATCGGCAAGCGTGGCAGTCCCAAGCCGGCCGTTCAGCCAATGGCCGGTACGCCAGTTGGCCCCATCGCTCCAGGCCGCGCCGTTCTGCGGAAAGGCGGGGAACGGCCGCGCATCCCAGGTCCACATATAGACGCGGTTCGGATCCACCATCGCCGCATCGCCCTTCCCCCTCCAGTGGTCGAGATGCGCCTCCAGAAACCGTCGCTGCTGGCTGTCGGCGCGGCTTCTGCGGGAAAAATAGGGATAAGCGTTTTCCGCCGATTTCGGATCGGGAAAGACATTCGGGCGCGTCGCACTCTTGTCCACCGCCGGGCAGCCGAGTTCGGTGAACCAGATCGGTTTCGACCCCGGCACCCATGCGGTTGGCGTCAACTTCTCCGCACCGCGCACCCGGTCAAAATGGGCATTCTGCCACCAGCTTCGCAGGTCCTTGTAGCGGAATACCCACGGCTTGCCCTTGAGACCATCGGTGATGGGCGTGCGCCGCCGCGCCGCGCGGTTGGCATGGCTGGCGTAATACCAGTCGAAACCCTCGCCCGCCGTGATGGCACGACGGAAGGCGTTAGCATCGTCCGGGCCGCTCATACCATCAGGATTGCCGTTTGCGGCATCCTCGTCGCGCCAGTCGGAAAGCGGCATATAATTGTCGATGCCGATGGCATCGATATCAGGGCTTGCCCACAGCGGATCTAGATTGAAGAACACGTCGCCGGAACCGTCCGCCGGCTGATAGCCGAAATATTCGCTCCAGTCCGCGCCATAGGTCAGTTTCGTTCCCGACCCGACAACGGCGCGCACATCCGCCGCCAGCCGCACCAGTTCCTCCACGAAAGGAAAGGCGTCGTTATGGTCGCGCAGGCTTGTCAGCCCGCGCAGCTCCGAGCCGATCAGGAAGGCATCCACCCCACCCGCCTGCGCCACCAGCGCCGCATAATGCAGCACCATGCGTCGATACCCCTCAGCGCGGTTGCAGAAGGTGGAAATCTCCGTGCGCGTGCCTGCACTGCGGTCGGGCGAACCTGCCAGGCCCGGTGCCGGTAAACAGGTGATGCGTCCGCGCCAGCCATAGGCGTCCTGCTCGCCTTTGCCGTAGGGGTCCGGCAAGCCGTTGCCGGCTGGCACATCCATCATCACGAATGGATAAAGGCAAACCTTCAGACCACGCGCCTTGAGGTCGGCTATCGCCTGCACAACGCTTTGATCATCCGGCGTGCCACCACAGGCCGGGCCGCCGCCGTGATGGCTGACGAGATGCGCTTGCCCACGCGAAACACCGGCGACGGACCATGCCGCACTTTCCCTGTCGCGACCCGCCACTTCCACACCCGGCAGAATGCGGCATTCGCCCGCGCGCATGTCGGTGCCGAACCAGCTCACCACCAGCGCCACGCTTTGCAGATTGGGGCACAGCGCCTGCAATTCGTCGATCGCGGCCTGCCAGTCGGTTAAGGCCGTCAGGCAATTGCGGTTCATGATGCGACTTTCGCCCATGCCGGTTCGTTCCGAAACCTGCGCCGTGGCGTAACCGTGTTCCGTCGCACCGGGAATGACGGTGATGGCACGGATGGCTTTTTCCAGCCGGCCGACCGGTCGCACCACCTCGAACTGCATCAGCGGAATGCGGTTGCCATAGCTGTCAAGCGGCAGGCGTTCGAACACGACATAGGCCAACCCGCGAAAGGCGGGTGCATTGCCTGCGCCCTGTTTTGCCTCGATCAGCGGATCCGGTAATTGCGTCTCGCTGCCGGGATAAAAGCGCATCTCGACGGCGCTCAGGTCCAGTTCCCGCCCATCGGCCCAGACGCGCCGCACCATGGCCGCGTCGCCCTCGCACAGCCCGACGGCGAGATTGGCGAAGTAGCGGAAGGTCTCGACCTTCGGGCCGCGATTGCCCTTGCCGCCGCGACGCGTCACCTCGACGCTTTCCTCAAAGCGCGTCGCCCAGATCAGCGTACCGCCGATCCTCGCCGTGCCGTAAAGCCGGTTGATGGCCGCGCCTTCGTCCGCACCCGGAATACGCGCTGTGGAAAGCCGGGCGCCGGACACCGTCCGCCCGTTCGAAAGCAGCGCGCGGTCGACGGCATTGCCCGCCAGCGCGCCAGCCGCGCGGCCGATGATGGCAGCCACGGGGCCGAAAACGCCGCCGAGTGCTGCACCCGCCGCCTGAAAGAGAATGGTCGCCATGGTCGCCTCGAAAAATGTCAGGGTTCGGGAAATCGGAAGACGCCGGCAATACGTCGCTTCCAGCCGGGCACCAGCGCCGAGCGCACCACTGCCGCCTGTTCATAGGCATGGATGAAATGCTGCGGCCCGGCGAGAATGCCGAGATGTTTGGCCGCTGCATGGGCCCGCCAGCGGAACAGCAGCAGGTCGCCCGGCATCGCCTCTTCCATATCAGGCACCGCCGAAAAATAACGTGTCGCGGCATCCAGCAGCCGGTCCTCGCCGCCCCGCTCGGCCCAATCTGGTGTGTAGGGCGGCGGCAGTTCCGGTTCCTCGCCGTAAAGCGAGCGCCAGATGCCCCTGACAAGGCCGAGGCAATCGCAGCCAACGCCTTGCAACGACGCCTGATGCCGGTAGGGCGTGCCGATCCAGCCTTGCGCGAGCGCCAGCACTTTTTCTGAGGTACTGCTCATGGAAACAGCGCCCCGCCGTCATGGGTCTGGCCGCCGCTGGCGTAGGAATAGGCGAAATCCGCCCCCGGCAGATGCGGAAAGCCACGAAAGTTCAGGTAATTGGCGAATTTCGCCTTGCAGGTCGCAAAACTTCTGTCGCAACCGGCGATGACGGAAAAAACATCACCCGGCTGCGGCGGTTGCTCCGGAGTGAGCCAAAAGGACAGAAGCGTGCCGCCATCGCGTTTCTCGTGGCCGTCGAGATCGAAACCCATGCCGACAAGTTGGCCGCTCAGAAACCGCAATTTCCCCCGGCTGAAGAAACCATCGGCGAAAGCGTCCAGCCCTGTCACCAGCAGGTTGCCCGCCGCGTCCATGCCCGCAACGCTGCCGGTGCCGGTAAATCGATTGAGATCGACGCCGCATCGCCTATCACCAAGGGCGGCATCGCAGCGCCGGCCATAGACCCTGCCCTGCGGCTGGGAAAGACGATGGGCGATGCTGCGCAGCTCGGCACGAAACGCCCCGCCCGCCCGTGTCACCTCGCCGATTTCGCGCATGTTCAGCAGCACATGCTGTTCCGGCACCTGCCAGTTGACGAGGTAGAGCGCCACCTGCGCACCATCGAAACTTCCGGCGGCCAGATCGCTTTCGGAAATCGCCTCACTGGAAAAGCCGCCCGTCACTTCGCCCGCACTCGCGCCAAGTCCGGCCTCGCTGTCGCTGTCACTCGCACCAAAGCCGCTTGCGGCCAGGTAGGCAGTACCGGCGAAGGAAAGGGTCTCGTCATGGTCGGTAAAACCGATGACCTCGCCGTCCTTCAGCGTCACTTTCCAGCAATGGCAGGTGGTCGTGGCCTCGCCCGCCAGATGTTCGGCCAAAGCGGCAGGAATGGTCTTCATGGCAGGATTTCCATCAATGGAATGGAGGGAATGCGGCCCGCCTCGAAGGCGGTAAGGTTCACGTCGATGCGGTCGATTGCAAATCGCACCGGCACGTCGAATTCGAAACCGGCCCGAATTGCGGCACCGGCAGGCGGCGCCTTACCGGCGCGAAACGTCACCGTACCGGTCGCATGGTCGACCGAAAAATCCGACAAGACGGCTTTCACCCCATCGACTGAGATGATGACCGAAGCCTCGACCGGCTTCGCCACCCGCCGGGTGAAGGAACCGCCCGCATCGGCATAGGTCTTCACCAGCTGAAAAGCCGTCGTCGTGCCGTCACCGGTGCCGATCTTCTGGTCGCTTGCAGCAGGTGTCTGGCCCGGCGGACACGATTTGAAATCCACCGGGTCGCGAAACCGAAAGCCATGGAGTTCACCGCGCCGCGCCTCGAAAAAGGACAGCACCTCGTAAAGATCGGCAACGGAGCGAATGCCCGATCCTGCGTCATAGGCGCGTCTGGCATTCTTCCAACGCTGGTTGCGGTTCTCCCGCCCATTGGAAAGGTTGACGATATCGGTTCTCCTTACCGGCCCGCCGCTCACGCCAAGCGCCAGCCTCAGCGGAAACCGCACTTCATGAAATGCCGCCATGTCGTTGTTCCTGGATTCGTTTTGATAGTCTGGGAAAGATGGAAGGATCACGCTCGACACAGAGGTCGTGCAGGGAGGAGGTTCAATCCGTCACAGGCCGCGCTGGCCACGCCCGACGCTGCGCGCCAGCATGGCCGCGATCTGGCCTTCACTTTTTCTGAAGCTCGCCGCATCCGTCGCTGTCACATTGAAAACGATCTGCGCGCCGCCGCCACCCGCCGGTGCGGCAACGCCGAGCGCCCCATCCGAACCACGCTTCAGCGGCAGGATCGCCTCGGCACCCGCTTCGCCCATCAGGCCAAGCCCGCCGCCCATCGGGAAGAAGGCCGGGCTTGCGACCACACCGCCATCGGCAAAGGGCGTGATACTGCGTCCCGGCACCCCGCCATCGGCAAAGGCCAACAGCGAACCGCCGCCATTCAAAAGCCCGCCCACGGCATTGCCGATCATGTTCTCAAGCGGCTTCAGCCCGGCGGAAAGCGCAATGCCGGAGAGCCGTTCGCCAAGCCCGCGCAACACGTCATCCAACCCCTTGCCGCCCGTCACCGCGGCCTGCATGGCAGAAGTCAATGCCGCCCCGAACCGCTCGGAACGCCGTTCGAGATCACCCATCACCTCCGAAAGCGCTTCCGCTTCCTCGCGACTGTCCGCAATCGATACTTCGCCTGCCATCACGCTTGCCTTTCTGATTCAAAACGGAGCCGTAGATGTTTGAATTGCCTGGTCGTTTTCACGAAAGATGCACGTCCCCCAAAATAGCAAACCACACTCACCCATCCGGAAACCGCCGCATCATCGCATCCATCGCCGGGCGGTCGAGGGTGTGGAAAGCGGGGCGGATGCCGCCGGTCATGGCAAAGAATTCCCTTGGCGTCAGTTGCCAGAAGGTTTCGGAGGAAAGCCGCAGCAGGTGGAAACCGGTGTGTATTACCGCCTCCCAGGGAAAAGGACGCGGCGTCAGATCGCCCACCTCACCTGCTGCGGCACTCAAGGGTCCGGCGGCGTGCCCCTCGAACCGGCAAAGGTGGCTGTCAGGAGATCGGCGACGATGGCGGCGTGGCCGGCAAGGCCGCCTTCCACCGTGGCTGCGGCCACGTCCTCATCGGAAAACACGTTGCCCGCGCCGCGCAGACCGGCGCCGATCACCCGTATCATATCGGCCGCCTTCATACGTCCGGCTGCGAAACGTTCGGCGAGCGCGGTGAGATCATCGGCCTGAAAGGCGGTTTCGAGTTCGGCGAGAGCGCCGAGCGTCAGGCAAAGAACGCGCCTTTCGCCATCGATCAGCGCCTCAATCTCGCCGCGATGGCGGTTCGCCCGCCCGTAACGTAACCCTTGCGGCATCACAGTGCTCCGAAATTAAGGAAACCGGCCGATTCCAGCGCGGTCTCGAATTGCACTTCGCCATCGTGGCGACCGGAATATTCGAGTGCGACGATCTGGAACGGCCCGGTGATCGTGCCGAAGTCAGGAATGACGATCTGCCAGCCCGGAATGGAGCCAGCGAAAAATGCACCACGCACCAGCGCATCGCTTGCCTGATCCTTGAAGATGCCCGACGCCGTCAGCGATGCCCGCTGCACGCCGGCGCCGGCCAGAAGCTCGCGCCAGCGCCCGGCGCTTTCGCCGTCGGTAATATCGACCGCCTGCGCGTTGAAGGCCAGACGCTTGGTTCTGAGCCCCGCCACGGTCACATAGGAGCCGGCGTTGTTGAACTTCAGCAGCAGGTCCTTGCCCTTCTGCGCCACCATGGTGTTCTCCCTCTCGTTTCGATTGATGTCGTCTCGTTTGATGTTGCCGGGTCGCAACTGGCCTGCTACCAAAAGCATTCCCGCATCTCGCACCCGCGATTTTCATCATGTCTGATGCCACCCCCTTCACGTCTCGCGCGCGCCTTATCGGCGTGCTTGCGGTTGGGCAGGTCGTCAGCTGGGGCACCGGTTTCGACATGCTGGCCATACTGGGGCCACGCGTCGGACAGGAACTGGCCATCGCAAACGAGGTCGTTTTTGCCGGTCTCACCGTCATGATGACGATCAGCGCCCTCTGCGGCCCGCTTCTGGGAAGAACGCTGGTGCGCCGTGGTGCCGCCCCTGTTCTTGTGGCGGGTTCGTTGCTGTTCACGGCGGGTTTTGTCGTGCTCGCCTTTGCGGGCGGCGTGATCAGCTATGTCCTCGGCTGGGTCGTGATGGGTCTGGCCGCGACCTGCGGCCTGACGACTGCGGCCCATACCGCTGTGGTGGAACGTGTCGGCGCGGAAAGTGGCCGGTCGCTGACGCTTCTGATGGTGTTTACCGGGCTTTCGGCAGCGGTTTTCCTGCCCGTCACCACCGTCGCAGATCAGCACCTGGGCTGGCGCGGCACCCTTTTGGTATATGCCTGTCTGCAGATATTCGTGCTTCTGCCACTCTATGTTTTTGTCCTTCCCGGACGAAGGACGAGCAATACTCCAGGCACGTCGAAAGGCGCTGCGGTCTCGACATCGCCTGTCGATACGCGGCGCGCCTTTCTGCTTCTGGCGGCAATGACGACGCTTAGCGCCTTCACAGCCTTTGGCTTTTCGCCGCTCCTGCCTCTGATGCTGGTCCATGCCGGCGCATCGCAATCGCTCGCCGTGCAACTGGCAGCCGTGCGTAGCGTGCTTGCGATCATGGCGCGCGGGTTGGATTTTCTGCTTGGAAAACACGGCAATCCCTTCGTCACCTGCATGATCGGCTTAGGTATGCTGCTCGCATCCTTCGTGCTGTTGCTCGTTTTTGCCCCGGCCATGCCCGCTTTCATCGGCTTCATCATTTTCTTCGGCTTTGGCGCGGGCGTGCTCACCGTCAGTCGCGCGGTGTTGCCGCTCGCGGTATTTTCACCGGAACAATATGGCCTTCAGGCTGCGCGTATCTCCCTGCCGCAGAACCTTGCCATTGCCGTGGCGCCCGTCATTTTCACGCTGGCGCTGGATCGCGGCGGGGTGGCGGCCATGCTCACCATCGCCGCCGTGCTGATCAGCATTTCGTTTCTGCTGCTGATCGTGCTTTGGCGCACCGTGCGCAAACAGAATTCCTGAACCGACCCTATTCCGTTACCGCCCTGAAATGCATTTCTGCGAGGAAGTTCCGTGTCTTCGGCTCGCGCCGCGAACGGCTCGAGAGAAGCTGCAGATTGACGAGCGAGATACCGACAAGCGGAAGGGCGGCATCGTCGAGCAGGGTTTTCACCCGCCCGGCAATCTCACCCGCGCACCTGCGGCCATTGGCATCGCTCCAGATGTCCAGCGACAGAAAATGTTCTTCGGCCTTTTCCGTCGCCGTCGAGTAATCGCGGCTTTCAAGTTCGCCGATAACGATCAGGGGCAGGATGGCGCGCGGCAAAAGCCGGTCGACGATACCGCCGGGGATGAGCGCCATCAGAGCAGCGTCGCCGGAAAGTTTTGCGAAAATCGCCTGTAGAAGCACATTTGCGGCACTCACGGGCTTTCCTCCTCACAGCGGCAGACGATGAAACGGCGGGTCTCGTCCGGATCCATCACGGCCCGGATCGCCAGAATGCGCCGTCCCTTGCGAAAGCGCATGCCGGCAACAATGTCGCTGCGCCAGACCAGCCAGACGCGGTGGGTGATTGTTACGCCCTCAGCCGAGGCCCGCTCATGCGAGGCATTCGAAACAGGTTCGATAGCCGCCCAGAGCGAACGCAGGAAACTCCAGCTTTCCGCGGCCCCACCCTGCCCGTCCGTTACCTCGCTGCGCACCTCCAGCTCCAACCGCGCCGTAAGCTTGCCGGGGTCGAGAAAAACGAGGTTCATGGCTCAGAGCCCCACACGGCAGAACGGCGACACCAGCCGCTCGTAACCGGCCGGAACCGCTGCGGGTTGATTTTCCAGAGCAACGGCACCGCGGAAGGCGAACATCTGGGCCACATGCATCAGCATGGCGCGTTTCAGCGTATCGGGCACATCGGTTCCCGCCTCACCGTAACCGGCAATGAAGTCGATCTCGATGCCGTTCATCACCCGTCCGGGTGCTGGCAGGTCGCGCAGCCACAGCCGCGCCGGGCGAGCCTCGCCGTCAAGCAATCTGTCGGCGGCTGTGATGTCGGCCGCGCGCCCTTGACCGTCAAAAACCAGAATCGTTTCGATGGTTTGCACCGGTCCCTTACCAATCAGAATCATGCCACTCGGCGGCCACCGGTCGAGATAGAGCCGCCAGGTCTGGCGTATCAGGCAAAGTCCCGTCGTACGTTCCAGATGCTCGCGGGCGGTAAGGATCAGCGCAGCCAGCAGCGCATCCTCGTCGCCGCCGTCGAGACGCAAATGCGCCTTCACCTCGGCAAGCGTCAGCGGCTCCGCCTGCGGCGGATGAATGAGGGCATAGGTCATGGGGTCTCCGGATATGGGACAGAAAGAATTCCGGCCGAAAGCGTTTGGCGAAAATGTAGCATCCGCACGCCGTCACCCCCGACTTGGTCCGGGGTGACGGGGAAGATTGTGGTCAATTCACCCCGAACTTCACCAGCTTGATCGCCTCGAAGTTCTGCACGCCGCCGCCCACGCGCTTGGTGGTGTAGAACAGCACATAGGGTTTTGCCGAATAGGGATCGCGCAGGATGCGTACGCCGGTGCGGTCCACCACGAGGTAACCGGCGCGGAAATCACCGAAAGCGATGGCGAAGCTGTTTGCCGCGACATTCGGCATGTCTTCGGCCTCCATCACGGGAAAGCCCATCAGCGAGGCGGGCTGCCCGGCGGCAGCGGGCGGATGCCAGAGATAGGCGCCGCTGGTATCCTTGAAGCGGCGCAGCGCGCCTTGCGTCTTGCGGTTCATCACGAAGTTGCCGTTCTGGCGGTGGCCTGCCTTCAGTCCATAGACGGCATCCAGCAGCACATCCATTGGCCCCGCGGAGGCGAAGCCACCCGCAACACCGGTGGCGACATAACCGATATTGCCCCAGCTCCAGCTGTCATTGGCGACGGCCGTACAGGAGAGGAAACCCTTCGGTTTGTTGGTGCCGTCGCCGGCGATGAACGCCGCTGCCTCCTGTTCGGCAAAGGCAATGTCCACTTCCGAGGCGATCCAGGCCTCGATATCCACGGCCGCATCATCCAGCAACCCCTGGGTTGCGGCAGGCATGGCGTATAGTTCCATGGTCGGGAAGGAAAGTTCGGAGAGCTTCGGTGTCGTCGTCTCGGGGCGAGCCGCCGTTTCAGAGACCCAGCCGGTGGCAAATCCGCCCGGCGAAAACGGCTTCTTCAGCACGGCAGTGGAAACCTGCCGCACGGTCGCCAGCGACCGGATCGGTGAAATCGCCGTCATGCGGCGGCCGATCTCGCCATCCGTTTCAGTGGGCAGCAGATAACCACCATCGGCGCCTGTCGATCCGGCAAAGGCCTTGGCCTCCAGATCGCGCAGCGCGCCCTCCTCACCCCGGCGGATATAGGCTTCGAAGGCGGCCTTGTGCTCATCCGTATCGAGGGAATGCGCCTGCTTGCGGCCGAGCGCCGGGCGCGCTTTCTTGAGCGCCAGATCGTCCATGATCTTGCGGTTGTCATCGAGCGCCTTGTCGATGCGGTCGAGCTTGTCGCGGGTCACGACGTCGGACCCCATCTTGCGTTCGATATCGGAAAGCCGCTGGTCGTTGGTGTCGCGGAAGGCCTCGAAGGCCTCCATGAACTCGTCGAAGGCCGCCGTCATCGTATCGGGCACGGCCTTCACCTGCGGCGCAACCGTCATTGCGGCCGGTTTTGTCATCTGGTCTGTCATGTGGCCATCCTTGTTTTCGAAAGTGTTTGGGAGGAAGTCAGCGTTTGAAGGCTGTGTCGAAAAGCGAACGCGCCGCGCGGCGCATGGTGCGCACCAGCTCGGTTTCGCGGTCGCGGAAGAAGCGGGCGTGTTTGACATCCGAGACCCGCGCGGACGGCAGCATTGGAAAGGTCACCACAGAGATTTCCCAGAGATCGGCCTCCAGAATGCGCCTGACGCCAGAGCGTGCCGCCTTGCCGGAGCGCCCCTCCTTGCTGGAACGTACCGTGCGAAAACCGATCGAAAGCCCGTCCAGCGCGCCTGTCTTCATCAGCGAATGGACCTCGCGCGAACGCGCGACGCCGGGGGCGAGAACACCTTCCACGTAAAGCCCGCGCTGATCCTCGCGGATGGTACGCCATGCGCCGATCGGCTCGGCCGGATCGTGCTGGTAGAGCATCCGGATACCGCCCGCACCCCGTTCCTCGATGGAGCGGCGGAAAGCGCCGCGCTCGATCACGTCGCGGCCGAGATCGACCTCGCCGAAGACGCTGGCATAACCGGAAAACGTGCCGTCGCCAGCTATGCCGCGCAGTTCCAGATTGGCGAATTTGCGCGTGGCGGGGCGCGGCCCGCGATAGACGTGCATGGGAAACTCCTGCGATGTGAAAAGGGGGTGCCGCGTGGAGGCTAAGCGCGCGGACGGGCGTTGTAACGGTCGGCCACGCGCACCAGCAGGCCAAGCCCCCACCAGGCCACCATGCTGGCAGCGGCGGAGCCCGCCACCATGATTTCCCGGCCTGAAAGCGCGCCGGCAATCTCGAGTTGCTGCACGATCCACAGGCCCACGGGGCCGCCGAAGATCATGCCGCAGGAGACGCCGGTCACGAAACGGCTCGCCGCCTCGCGTTTGCTCTTCGGCAGGAGGTAGACGAGCGACACACCCGCGCCTGCGACGGCACCGGTGATGCGGGCGGCCCAGATGCCGCCTTCATTGGCGAATTCAGACATGGGTAATCATTCCGGTTTAGGATGTGAAAAATCGGACAGACGCGTCGCGTCGCCCGCAGGTCGGGTGTGCAGTTTCAAAACGCCATTTCGCGAGTCTTCAGAAACGCTTGAACGGCGAACCTCACAAAACGATTCCGCTGGTTCAGAAATTGGTCGAAGACGCGGCCAGGTGGCTCAAGCGCGGTGGCTAATACCCCACCGCCTCCCGCTTTTCCTCGTCGGTCAGAAACGACGCTGCGCCGATCCTTGTCCACAGGGCGTCCCGCTCACCGGCAAGACCGGCGATCCTGTCGAGATCCGGTTCCAGCCGCAGCCCGGAGCCGAAAATCGGCGACAGCCAGCCGCAGAGCCGTGCCGCCGTGCGGTTGACGAGCGGCAGCACGGTGAGACGATAGAAAGCGCGGTTTGCCTCCTGGTAATTGGCATAGGTATTGTCGCCGGGAATGCCGATCAGCATCGGCGGTACGCCGAGTGCAAGCGCGATGTCGCGTGCCGCACCGTTGCGTGCTTCCAGAAAATCCATGTCGCGCGGCGAAAGCCCCATGGCCTTCCAGTCGAGACCGCCTTCCAGAAGAAGCGGCCGGCCTGCATTCATCGCTCCTTGATAACCTTCCTCCAGCTCGCGCTTCAGCCGCTCATATTGCTCGGTGGAGAGATTGCCACCCTCTTTCGGCTGATAGACCAGTGCACCGGAAGGGCGAGCGGAATTGTCGAGCAGACGTTTGTTCCACTGGCTTGCGGCATTGTGGAGATCGAGAGCCGCGCCCGCCGAAGCAAGGGGAGCGAACCCGGCCCGATCGTCCAGCGGATGAAAAAGCTTCAGGTGCAGCAGCCCCAGCCCGTCACGTTCAGCAGCAATGCGCCTGATGGCGCGGCCCTCGGCACGATAATCGTAACCCACGGGCCAGCCATCCGCGCCTTCGATGATGCTCACCCGGTCCGGCCGTAGAAGATGCAGCTCGCGCAGTCGTTCGCCGACCACTAGCGGTTCGATATAGGCGTTGCCAGCCAACATCAGATGGCCATACAGCGTCTCGAAAAAGTCCGGCCCGCCCATATGAGCGCTGGGCTTGCCTAAAAGTGCGAGCAGCGGATGATCGCCGATCTCCTCATCGCCATCGTAAAGCAGCCAGCTCACCGATGCGGAGGCTTCTGCCACCATGCGGGCGGCGCGGTGCGCTACCGGGTTTTTCATGAAGCCCTCGCGGGCGAGTGCGGCATAGGAGCGGCCGGTCCAGAATGCCTGCCCACCCTGCGCCGCAACCGCCATGAAGCCGCCCGTCGCTGTCTTGCGTTCAGGCACGGCTCTGCCATCCGCCGGGCGCCGCCACGGCAGGGAAAACGGAAATCGCATGGAATTGTCCTTGTTTTAATGCGGGCTCAGTTTCCCGCCAGGCACTCATCCCTGTGCTCGTCACAGGGATTCAGCCAGCCCCAGTTTTTGGACTGGAAGCACTCTTTTCGCCGCGCAGACGCGCGTCGGCTGGCTTCCTGTGACAAGCACAGGAATGAGGGTGGAGGGCC
>NZ_BDLN01000001.1:931192-959647 GCF_001950375.1 Rhizobium sp. TBD182
GACGAAACTTACCGGATTGGCGCTTTCACTGCCGTATCGCTGTTGAAATCAGCGGCAACCCGCGTCTCGCGCAGCGGCTTCACCGTACGCGTCGAAAGATCATAAGCGGGGTCGGCCTTGTAGGCCGCGAGCGCCGCCTCGTTTTCGAACTCGCCATAAACGATGAAATCGACCGAATTGCCCCATTGGTCCTTCTTCACATTCTCGCCGATTTCCAGCTTCAGCGAATGCGGTATGGCGGTGAGGCCGGAGAGCCCCTTGCGCACGGCGTCGCGGTTTTCCTCGG
This sequence comes from Rhizobium sp. TBD182, assembly GCF_001950375.1. Lineage (NCBI taxonomy): Bacteria > Pseudomonadati > Pseudomonadota > Alphaproteobacteria > Hyphomicrobiales > Rhizobiaceae > Rhizobium > Rhizobium sp. TBD182. The sequence continues at coordinate 931,479 of NZ_BDLN01000001.1, forward strand.
GAACGGTGAAAAAAACGATATGGCGGATCACGGTGTCACCTGTCATGCAAAATTCGAATATGGCCCTTGCGGCGCTTGCTAACGAGTTATCATCTGGCCCGCGCCGGTTCAATCCGCGCCGCCAAAAGGGCGCGATGAAATGCCCGGCCGTAGTCCCCGACAAGCCGCGCCCGGTCGCGGCCATTGATGATGGCGCGCGCACCCTCCCAATCCTCACGCTTGCCCTCGAAGACATCGGCAAGTTTCCGGCCGGTAAAGCTGCCGGCTACCATGCCGTGGATCAGGATCGCGGTTGCCACATCAGGTTCCATGGCGCGCTCGGGACGCGCCAGAAGGTCCACACCGGTCAGCTGCGACATGGCCTCGTAATTGCGGCGATGCGTCAGTTGCACGAAACCGCGTCCGAGCCAGCTTTTGCCGTCGGCGTCTGGCCGCCAATAGGGTTTGCGCACCATTGGCAGCCTGCCTGCTGCAAAAGCCCGGTCCAGCCTTGCGATCGCCTCGGCATCGTTTGCCGCCAATGTCTCGCGCACCGGCTGCATGGTCGCAGCCGTCTCGTGAAAAGTGGTGGCTAGCATGTAGGCGAGCCAGCGGGGATCACCGCCCGGCAGAGCCTTGCCGAAGCCGGCCAGGATCGTCTTCGTCCCGTCAAGCTGTGCAGCTCGCAGGCGACCACCGTAGATGGAAATTCGCACCGACGCGAAGAATCGCGCCTCGTCATAGGCCACAGCCGGCTCCTGAAAATCGGGGGCGATATCACCCTTTGTTTTTTCCACATGACGGCCGTCAGAACTAAATCGATTTGAAAAAATCCTAATCGATTTTAATCCGCTGACCGGGGTTTTGAGGTAAGAAATTCCTTGAGTTGCGGAACCTTAGCGCGCTAACTCCATTCACCGCGCACTTCCGCAGCGTTGACCATTCAAGGAGGAATGCCACCATGACAGCGACAATCCCCCAGACCGTTTATGACCGGCTTGAAAACGAGTGGCGCCAGATGCGCGAAACCGGTTCTCAGCCGAAACCCACGCAGTCTCCGAAGAAGTAGGATCTGCCAGACGTCCGATTTTGGGCGTTGACGGCGACCCGGATTTCTTCTCCCCGTCGGGGAGAAGAACCAATATGCATCGGCTAGATAGGCAATTGGCTCTCATTCATGGGGCCAATTAGCGCCTATATCACATTCCGCGCACCCTCGGCTCACTCGCCACAGTCGTCGTCAACGCCGTTATTGCCCAGACCAGCGCATCCAGCCGGTCGGGCGAGCGTCCGGATGAAAGGCCGTCAGGTCCGAAATCCGCCATCTGGTCGGTTAGTTTTTCAAACCGTGCGGCGTGGCGTACCCTGCCCTGTTCGTAGAGTGCCGCCACCGGCTCGGCGCGGGTGAACTTGCCCCGGCTTGCCCGCACCAGGGTCAGCGGCAGATTGGCGTCTATGCTCTGCAACATTGCCCGCACCATCTCGCCGCCCTGATTGACTTCCGCAACCACCCGGTCGCCCTCATGACGGCGAACGGCGGCGACAACGGCCCGCGCCCAGCCGCCCGGTGTTTCACCTTCCACCGAACAATCCGCAAGCACGACCAACTTGCCTGATATGCCAAGCCCGGCCGCCACGATGCCGCAGCAGGAATTTTCACCGATACCGGCGGGCGGGTCTACCGCGACCACGATCCGCGCCAGCGACTCATGGTCGGTTTCCACAATTGCTTCCAGATCGGCACGTTTCCACAGCGCGCCTTCGCGCTCATCAATCAGTTCGCCGCCGATTTCCTGACGCCCCAGCCGCGTGCCGCCGTAACGGTCGTGCATGGCTTTCAGGAAACCCGGTGAGAGATTTTGCGCATTCATCGCCGTTGGCATTTTGGCCACCCGGCTCGAAGTGTCGGCGAGAAGCGCCTTCAGGAGGGGAATGGGCCGTGGCGTCGTCGTCACCAATTGCCGTGGGGCCTCACCAAGACGCAGGCCGAATTGCAGCATGTCCCAGGTTTCCTGCGGATATTTCCATTTTCCAAGTTCATCGGCCCAAGCCATGTGAAATTGCGGGCCGCGCAGGCTTTCTGGGTCTTCCGAGGAAAACACCTGCGCCATGGCCCCGTTTGGCCAAATGAGCCGGCGGCGCGATACCTCGAAGGCGGGGCGGCAACGGCGGGCGATACGGCAGATGCCGGAAATGCCGTCGATCATCACCTCACGGGCATCCCCCAGGGTTTCCGCAACAAGCGCGATGCGCAGATCAGATTGCTTGCCGGCGGACGCAATCCTGTGCACCCATTCGGCCCCGGCGCGGGTCTTGCCGGATCCGCGCCCGCCGATCAGAAGCCACGTCCGCCAGTCACCCTCGGGCGGCTGTTGCGGCAGGTTGCCGATGAAACGCCAGTCGCGCAGAAGGGTGAAGACCTGCTTTTGCAGTTGGGGTTCGCTCGAAACATCCGTCATGTGTCAGCTTCTGTAGATGCACTACGAGCCAGATCGGCCTCCAGCCTCGCGTGGCATTTCTGTTCCGCCAGTTCGTCGATGCGTTTGAGGAAATGCGCCACCGCCATTTCGTAATCTTCGGTATCGGCTTCGTCCTCGCCGGCAAGAGCCTGCCTCTCTTCTGCCAGCACCCGTTGCAGGGCATCGATCCGTTCCAGTGTGCGCACAATCAGCGAAAGCTGATCCGTTGCGGCCTTCACGTCGGCGCGCGCCTGTTTGCCCGAGGCATCCTCCACCGTTGATAAAAATGCCGCTTCGCTTGTCTGCCGCAGGTTGCGGTACATGCAGAACTGTTCGCGCATCTCCACCGTCAGCTCGTTCAGCAATTGCCGCAGATTGCCATTGCGCGCCGCATCTTCGGCAGCCAGCTTGTCGGCCCGCGATTTTATCTCGGGTGCGGCCTCCAGCCTGCCCTCGCCGCCATAGGCGCAGCTTTCCTGCCAGACGCCGTGGAGCGCCAGATCGCAATTGCAGATATTTGCCATGAGGTGGACCTGCGAGAGAAATGACGTGTCGCGGAAAGAGCATCGGCTAAACCGACCTTTGCCGCTCAGCCGCAAATCTCCGACTGTGACCTAAACCTATCAAACCACCGTCACGCTGTAAAGGATTATTTTCCTATGATTGTGATTTTTATCCTTCGAACAGGGTTTGCACCCTCGCCCGCCGCATACTACACTCGTGCCAGACGGCGGGAAAAAGGGGCAAGTCAAGTTGTTGAAACAATGGGTTGGGCGGTTGTTTGCGGGTCTTTCGGCAACCGGCATCGTCTTTGGCACTATTCTGTTCTGCGCTTCGCTCACGCCGTCTCTTCTGCCGCGCACATGGCTGATGCAAGGTGTGCTGTGCGGATTTTCCTTTGCCATCGGTTATCTGATCGGCGTGGCGCTCACCGCCATCTGGACCTACCTGGAATTGCCCCACCCCTCGCGCCATAACCGGCGCAGCATCCGCTTTCTCATCGCCCTTGCCAGCGCGATAACGGCGATCGCGTTTCTTTGGCAGGCGAAAGACTGGCAGAATTCCATCCGTATCCTGATGGAGCTAGATCCGTTGCCCAGCGCCCACCCCACCAAGACCGGCGGCGTTGCGGTGCTGGTCTCCGCCCTCCTCATCGGCGCTGGACGGCTTTTCCAGCTCATCCGGCGATTCTTCTCGGTGCGCAGCCGTCACTTCCTGCCGCGCCGGCTCGCCAATGTGCTCGGTATAGCCGCCGCCATCGTGCTGTCATGGATGCTGCTGAACGGTCTGATCTTCGATATCGGCCTGAAGTTTGCCGATTCCTCGCTGAAACAGGTGGATGCGCTGATCGAGCCGGATGTACCGCGCCCTTCCGATGCGCTCAAAACCGGCAGCAGCGCTTCCCTGATGACATGGGAATCGCTTGGCCGCAGAGGCCGCGAATTCGTGGCCGGCGGGCCGGAGGCACAGGAGATTTCCGCCTTCACCCACCGCCCGGCCAGGGAACCGCTCAGGGTCTATGCAGGCCTGAATTCTGCGGCAACGCCCGAGGAAAGGGCAGCACTTGCGCTGGAGGAGCTGAAGCGGGTTGGCGGGTTCGAGCGCAAGGTGTTGCTGGTCGTCATTCCCACCGGCACCGGCTGGATCGATCCGGAAGCGCTTGATACGGTCGAATATCTGCATGACGGCGATATCGCCAGCGTTGCCGTGCAATATTCCTATCTTTCCAGCTGGATCGCGCTTTTGACGGAACCGGATTACGGTGTGGAAACGGCGCGCGCGCTGTTTCAGGCCGTCTACGGCTACTGGACCACCCTGCCGAAGGAAACGCGCCCGAAACTCTATCTGCACGGGCTGAGCCTCGGTTCGCTGAACTCGCAGAAATCATCCGATCTTTACGATGTGCTCTCGGACCCGTTCCAGGGTGCGCTGTGGAGCGGTCCGCCCTTTTCCAGCCCCACATGGCGCATGGCCACCAATGGGCGCGTGGCGGGTACGCCGGAATGGCTGCCGCGTTTCCGCGATTCCTCGGTCATCCGCTTCGCCAACCAATATACCACTGCGCATATGCCTGATGCGAAGTGGGGGCCGATGCGCATCGTCTATCTGCAATATGCCAGCGACCCGATCACCTTCTTCGAGGCCGCATCGCTTTACCGGCGACCGCAATGGATGGTTCATCACGGCCCTGACGTCTCCACATCCTTCCGTTGGTTCCCCGTCGTGACCCTGCTGCAGCTCGGTCTTGATGTTGCCGCCGCCACCACGGCGCCGATCGGTTACGGCCATGTCTACGCGCCGGAGCACTATATCGATGCGTGGATGGAGGTAACCGCACCGCAGGGCTGGAATGCGGATGATATCCAGCGGCTCAAGATGTTGTTCAAGGCCCGCCGCGGCTCCACCGATCCGGCGTGACGCGACGGGCGTGTCGTTTCTGAGCGTCAGTCCTTCAGCGCGGCCACATGGTCGGCCACATAGGTTTCCAGCGAGCGCGGTGCGTGGCCGGTCAAAGTCTCGACATCACCGGTGACCGCCGACGTCCAGCCTTCGCGCACCGGATAGAAGATCGACGCGAGGAAGGCGGCGTAATCCTTCGGAACGGCAGCGCCGGTCAGAATGCCGATGAAAACATCGTCCGAAACCGCGCTATAGCCGACCGGCTTGCCGATGGCCTGCGAGATGATCGCGGCCGCCTCGCCGTAACTGAAAGCCTTCGGCCCGGTCAGGTTGAACGCCTTATTGTCGAAAGCCGTCGAGGTCAGCGCTGCCGCTGCACTGTCGGCGATGTCGCGCACGTCGATGAAGCTAGACTTGCCTTCGCCTGCCGGAACGGCGATCTGGCCGTGTTCGATGCCGGCCTTCCAGTAGGTGTGGAAATTATCGGCAAACCAGTTGGGGCGCAGAATGACGTAAGGCGCGCCGGAAGCGATGATCTTCAGTTCCACTTGGCGATAGGGAATGGAATCGTCGGCATCGACGCCGAAGACGCTGAGGAACACGATCTTCACATTGCGGCGGGCAGCTTCCTCGACAACCGGTGTCAGCGCGTCGATTGCATCCAGACGCCCGCCAGCCAGGATCAGAAACAGACGATCGACGCCATCGAAGGCATCCGTGTAGGTCGAGGCGTCGGTATAATCGAAGCGCACCCCTTCCGCGCCTTCGGCTGCCTTGCCGGTGCGCGAGGCCGCTTTCACGCTTTCGCCCCTGGCCAAAAGCGCCTTTACCAGCGGCGTGCCGATGGTGCCGGTGGAACCGATTACGAGTATCTTGCCAGTCATCTCAAATCTCCGTAGTATCTAGTAGAAACCATGTTTCGAAAACATACGTACTGCGTATTCGAAATCAGGAAAAGAGAGCACTTTCCGGTTATCTGGTATCCTCAAGGAAACCTACCCGGGCTTTTCAGAGCGGGATGAGACGATGGAACATGTCTATGACGTTTACGAGGATCGCTGCCCCACACGCATGGTGCTGGACAGGATCGCTGACAAATGGGCGCTGCTGATCCTCGACAAGCTGCGGGTGGACGCGGTGCGCTTCAACCTGCTGCGGCGGGAAATCAAGGGCATTTCGCAGAAGGTTCTGTCTCAGACGCTGAAAAAGCTCGAGCGCGACGGCCTGATTTCGCGGCAGGCCTTTCCGACGGTGCCGCTCACGGTCGAATATTCCCTGACGCCGCTCGGGCGCACGCTGACCGACACGGTTGCGGCACTGGCCCACTGGGCGGAGGGCAATATGGACGCGGTGCTGGCGGCGCAGAAGGCTTATGACGAGAGGGGTGGGTTAGGGTAAGGCAAGCCCCCACCTTCCTGATTTCTGTGCTTGTCAAAGGAATGAGGGAGACGAGAGCATTGCGCGCACTCGTCCGCCTTTCGCCTGCCAAACCCTCCAACGCCTACCGCGAAATCCGCGTGGAAAGAATGATCGACGATAGCGTGCGTTCCACGCCGTCCAGCGCGCCGATCCTGTCGATCAACCGGTCAAGGTCGAGAATGGAAGGTGCTGCCAGAATGGCGATCAGGTCGAAAGTACCGCTGACCGAATGCAGCGTTGTCACCTCCTTGATGGCGGTGAGCGCCGCCGTCACGCCGGGCAGCGCCTTTGGCCCGATGGTGATCAGCACATGGGCGCGCACCAGCCCCGAAAGATAGCTTTCCGAAAGTCTCAGGCCATAACCGGCGATCACCCCTTCGGCCTCGAGCCGCTCGATGCGAGCCTGCACGGTGGTGCGCGAAAGGCCAAGTTTGCGGGCCAGTTCCGCCACCGGCATGCGGGCGTTTTCGGAAAGCAGGGCGAGCAGCGCCCGGTCCTTGTCGGCAATCGTCATAATGACCAATCCTGTCGTCTAATTGTCCAATATTAACCCGCTATCCGCACATAGTGAAGCTGCGAATCGTCCAAAAAAGCTGGCATTCTGTCTATGAAGCGCATCCGGTGCGCAGAGGCATATAAATTTACTGCGGGGAACAAAAACATGAAAAACATCGTCGTCATCGGCGCGGGCAATATCGGTTCAGCCATCGCCTGGATGCTGGCTGTCACCGGCGATTATCGCATCACGGTTGCCGATCGCTCGGCAGACCAGCTGACGAATGTGCCGGCGCATGAGCGTGTCGATACTGAAATCGTCGACATTGGCGACCGTCCGGCGCTGGAAGCGCTGTTGAAAGGCAAGTTTGCCGTGCTTTCCGCTGCCCCCTTCCACCTGACGGCGGGCATTGCGGAAGCTGCGGTTACAGTCGGCACGCATTATCTCGATCTGACTGAAGACGTCGAATCCACCCGCAAGGTAAAGGCACTGGCGGAAACGGCTGAGACAGCGCTCATTCCCCAATGCGGCCTCGCCCCCGGGTTCATTTCCATCGTCGCCGCAGATCTTGCCGCCCGGTTCGACAAGCTGGACAGCGTGCGCATGCGTGTCGGCGCGCTGCCGCAATATCCGTCCAATGCGCTCAACTACAACCTTACCTGGAGCACGGACGGGCTGATCAACGAGTATATCGAGCCCTGCGAAGCCATCGTCGAAGGCCGCCTCACCGCCGTTCCGGCGCTGGAAGAGCGCGAAGAGTTCTCGCTCGACGGCGTGACTTATGAGGCCTTCAATACCTCGGGCGGCCTCGGCACGCTATGTGCGACGCTGGAAGGCAAGGTGCGGACGATGAATTACCGCACCATCCGTTATCCCGGCCATGTCGCGATCATGAAGGCGCTTTTGAACGACCTCAACCTGCGCAACCGCCGCGATGTGCTGAAGGACCTGTTCGAAAACGCCCTGCCCGGCACCATGCAGGACGTGGTCATTGTCTTCGTCACCGTCTGCGGCACCCGCAACGGCCGTTTCCTGCAGGAAACATATGCCAACAAGGTCTATGCCGGCCCCGTTGCCGGCCGGATGATGAGCGCAATCCAGATCACCACCGCAGCCGGTATCTGCACGGTTCTCGACCTGCTTGCGGAAGGCGCCCTGCCGCAGAAGGGGTTTGTCCGGCAGGAAGAAGTGGCCCTGCCGAAATTCCTGGAAAACCGGTTTGGAAGATATTACGGCGCGCATGAGCCGCTGGCCCGGGTTGGGTGAGTTAAGGGGAGCAATCTGCCCCGACACTGTCATCCTCGGGCTTGTCCCGAGGATCTAACGTCTCACGAAATCGATAGGTCGCAGATGCTCGGGACAGGCCCGAGCATGACGACGAGCGGCGGAATGCCTCTCCCAAATCACGTCCCGCAAAAGGTCCGAAACACCTTCTCATCGCTCATCGGCGGCTGCATGTAGACGAAATTGTCCGGCCGTTCCTCAAATGGCGTGGCAATCGCCGCCAGCATGGCGTGGAACGGTTCGAAATCGCCGTCTTCCACCGCCGCCTCGATCAGTTCCTCGATGCGGTGGTTGCGGGGAATGATGGCCGGGTTGACGGCGAGCATCGCCCGCGACCTCTCGGAGGCAGAAACTTCTTCCCGCCCGGCCCGCTCCTGCCAGCGCGCCAGCCATGCATCCGCCGCCGCGATATCGATGAACATGCCGCGAAACGGCTCGGCATCGCCCTCTACCGCGTGAGAAAGACGCCGGAAGGTCAGCGTATAATCGGCTTCCGATGCCTGCATCAGCGAAAGAAGCGCCTGCACCAGCTCGATATCGCCCTCCTCTTCGCCCGTCAGGCCAAGCTTTTCGCGCATGCCGGCAAGCCAGCGCTTGGGAAACGCGGCGGCGAAATCAGCGAGCACGGCGTTTGCGAGTTCGGCTGCTTTCTCCACCTGAGGGTCAAGCAGCGGCAACAGGCATTCCGCCAGCCTTGCAATGTTCCATTGGGCGATGCCCGGCTGATTGTTGAAGGCGTAGCGCCCCTGTGCGTCGATGGAGGAGAACACCTTGTTCGAATTGTATTCGTCAAGGAAGGCGCATGGACCGAAGTCTATCGTCTCGCCGGAGATCGCCATATTGTCGGTATTCATCACGCCGTGGATGAAGCCAACCATCATCCATCGGGCGATGAGTTCACACTGCCTCTGAGCGATGCCCTGCAACAGGGCGAGATAGGGATTGTCCGCGTTTTTCACTTCGGGATAGTGGCGGTCAATCACATAATCCGCAAGATTTCTGATCCCCTCATCATCCTCGCGCGCGGCGAAGAACTGGAAGGTGCCGACCCTGATATGGCTTGCCGCAACACGGGTGAAAACCCCGCCCGGCAGACCCACCTCGCGCTGCACCCTGTCACCGGACAGGACGGCGGCGAGCGCCCTTGTCGCGGGAACGCCGAGCGCGAACATTGCCTCGGAGACGATATATTCGCGTAGCACCGGGCCGAGCGCCGCGCGCCCGTCGCCCCTTCGCGAAAACGGCGTCGGGCCGGAGCCCTTCAGCTGGATATCCCGACGTTTGCCGTGTTTGTCGATGACTTCACCGAGAAGAATGGCACGACCATCGCCGAGCTGCGGCACGAAACCGCCGAACTGGTGGCCGGCATAGGCCATCGCCAGCGGCTCGGCCCCTTGCGGTACCACATTGCCGGAAAAGATCGCCGCCAGCCTGTCGTCGTCGAGGCCTGAGACGTCGAGAAGAAGCTCGTCTGCCAGCGCCCGATTGAAGGCGATGAGGCGTGGCGCCTTCACCGGCGTTGGCAAGACGGCGGCGCTGAACCTTTCCGGCAGGCGGGCATAGGAATTGTCGAATCTGATCACGGGTAAACTCCCTGCTTTTACCTGATATGGCCCTTTTTCCGCCCGGTTGCGAGGGGTGAATAGCCACAATTACGGGAAGCCGCAGCGGAGTTTGGAAAAATCAATTTGAACTTCAGGTATATTTGAACATACAAACATCCAATGAATGAGCCGCAATGCAAGCAGGATAAATTCGTGCCAGAGTTCCCCTATGACGACAGTGAAATGGGCGAGGCCATCCGCCGCTTCGACTGGGCGTCGACAAGCACGGGGCCGATAGAGACATGGCCGGTATCACTCAAAACCACCGTGCAGATGATCCTCAAGCAAGGCCATGCAATCTGTCTGTTCTGGGGGCCTGACCTCAACATCGTCTACAACGACGCCTACCGCCCGTTTCTTGGGCTGAAGGAAGAGGGTGCGCTCGGCAAGCCGTTTCACATCATCTGGTCCGATGTCTGGAACGATGTGAAACCCTTCGTTGATCAGGCACTCTCCGGCAAGGGCACGTTCGCCGAGGACATGCATCTCGTCATGGACCGCAACGGCTACCCCGAAGACACCTACTGGACCTTTTCATACAGCCCGCTTTACGACGACCAGGGCAAGATCGCAGGGCTGATAGACATAGCCGTCGACACGACCGGAGCGGTGCAGGGCCGCAGCCGGGAGGATCTTCTGCGGCGCGAACTCGTCCACCGGGTCAAGAATACGATGGCGATCACCACGGCGGTCGTCAGCGCCACCCTGCGCCATTCGCAGACGCTTGAGGATGCGCGCGACACCATCAAAAGACGTATCGCCGCACTCGGCAACGCCCAGAACCTCATTCATGCTTCGGGAAAGGGTGCCAGCATCTCCGCGCTTGTCCGCGAGTCCGTTTATCCGCATCTCGACGACAAGGCGCGCGTAACGATTTCCGGACCGGACATGGAAATCGCGCCGCAACAGGCGCTGGGCCTGTCTCTGGCCATTTATGAACTGGCCACCAACGCGATGAAATATGGCGCACTTTCCAACGAGAGCGGCAAAATCGAAATCTTTTGGACGCTGGACGAGGATGACCGCTTCGAACTGCGCTGGCGCGAGACGGACGGACCTGCGGTCAGGACGCCGACGCGTACGGGTTTCGGCTCGCGGCTGACCAACCAGATCGTTGCGGCTTACTTCTCCGGCGAAGGCCGCACCTTCTATCATCCAGACGGGCTGCTGTTCGAGCTGGATGGCAAATACGAGGCTGGCGACGGCGAAACCTCTGGCGGTTGAACTTTCTTTCGTCCCATTCGTTGCGTTTCCTGAACCAAAGTAGCCGCAACGAAAGGAACGGGAATGACCGTCGTTGAAGCCGTAGCCGCCGAGCCGGAAAGCGCAATCCGCATCCTGCACACCGATCTGCCTGTTAACGCCACTTTCCATGTATGGCTGAAGGCGAAAAAACCGGCGGAACCCGGTGCCGTCTCCTTTTCCAATGCGAATGGAAAATTCGCTGAGGTTTCAAGCCTCAACACGGAAGAGTTCGGATTTAGAATCTATCAGGTCTTCGGCGGCGGCCATGTGGAACTGAGCTACGATACTGTCACGACCGCCGTTTCCGTCATCTACTGGTTCACCGCCGCCGACGTGCTGGAAACCGGCATAACCGTCGTCCATACCAAGCCGGACAATGCCGCACCGGAACTGCCTGACAGCTACCACTTCCGCCCGCCCTTCGGCTGGATGAACGATCCGAACGGCTTTGGCCGGTTCGAAGGCCGGCCGCATCTGTTCTACCAGCATTATTCACACGGGCTGCGCTGGAACACCATGCATTGGGGCCACGCGGTTTCCTCCGATTACCTGCGCTGGAGGCATCTGCCGATCTTCCTCTTCCCTTCCGAGGACCTGACGACGCGGCCGGACAAGCGCGGCGGCGCTTATTCCGGCTCGACAATTCCTTTGGTCGAAGGTTCGGGCATCCGCGTGTTCTTCACCGAGCAGGTGCAGGATCGCATTCCCGAACAGCAGATCCAGCTCACCGCCACTTCTTCCGATCTCATCATGGCCGGACAGGCCGAAGTCATTCTCGGCCATCGCCCGGACGGACAGGGGCTGACGCCGGATTTCCGCGATCCTTACGTCTTTCGCGGCCCGGATGGACTTTGGAAAATGCTGCTCGGAAGTCAGAGCGACGGTGGCGGCGTCATCCTGCTTTACGAGACGCTGGACCCGACGGCGGCGTCAGGCTGGACCTATGTGGGCAAGCTTTGGGTGGAAACGCGCTACAAGACCACTGCCATTGAATGCCCCTGCCTTCTGCCGCTCGACGGCCCGGCCAATGCCCGATCCACGCGCTGGGTTCTGGTCTACGGGCTGATGCATTCCGAAGACCCTGAAACCGGCCGCAAGAACCTGACCATGGCCGATGTAGGCTGGTTCGACGGCAAGGTCTTCACCAAGGAATTCGGGCAGGAGCTGGATTTCGGCACCGACAATTACGCCTTCCAGGCGTTTCTGGATGGCGACAGCATCATTGGCATCGGCTGGCTCGCCAATTGGGCGGATGCCAATCCGGAGATCGATTTCCCGACATCCATGACGCTGCCGCGCCGGATCCACTATTCGAACGGCGAGCTACTGACCCCGCCAATCGGTGCGGCGGAAAGCCTGCGAAGCCATATTGTCGATCGCACGCGGCTGGCGGCCGGGGAGCGCGTCACCTTCATCAACGGTGCGGTGGAGATGCTGATCGAGCTTGCCTCGCCCGGCACACCGTTCGAGTTGGTGCTCGATCATCCCGTGGTCACACTGGGCCTCATCGCCGATGAAACGGGCCTGTGGATCCGCCATGATGACGGGCGCGATGGCCCCTCGCCGCACTATATCGCCAGAGGGGCAAGGGCCTCGCACATCCGCGTCTTTCTGGACTACGGATCCATCGAAGTGTTCGCCAACCGGGGCCGGTATGTGGGGACAAAACGCATAGAGGGTTTCGAGCCCGTGCGTTCAGCGCTCCTCAAGGCAGCGCCGGGGGCTGTAGTGCACGCCACCAGCTGGGCGCTGCGTCCGTGAGGAACCTTTTGGCGGATCTGCTGTTGATAAGCAGCAAACGCTCAAAGGAGAAACGGCATGACAAAAATCAGCGATTCCCGCGATCCCATCCTGTTTCCGACAGAAGCCAACGAAAACAAGACCGAGAAAAAACGCGCGGGCAAGGGTGTCGTCATCATTATTGGCGCAGTCGCGATCATGGCTTTCGTGGTGTATCTGGCGGCGATCACCATCGCCACCACGCAGTCTTAACGGCACACACGCCGCAGATGCGTCAGCGCTGTCCGCTTCGCAAGCCGCGGGTTGTCAGGATCGCCAGAAGCGAGACGATGACACCCAGCCCATAGAGATAGAGCATCGGCATCGTTACATCCGCACGATCGATCTGCAGAACGAGATCGCTCGCGGCAGCGACGGTGCCGCTTGCGCCCGCACCGGCCGCGGCACCCAGCGTCGCGACCGTAGGCAGCAGGGCGCCCGTCATCTTGCGCTCCTCTTCCGGCGCGGCTTCCATGGCCGCCTGGCTGATGCCTGCCCAGGACATGCCGAAAGCTGAACCGATCAATATCTGCCCGATCAGCATTTCCGGCCAGTTCCCCGTCGCCAGCCCAAGCCCGAGCAGCGCACAGCCCGGCACCATCTGGTAGGGTCCGTAATTCAGGCAAAGCTGCCGCAGGCGGCCCGAACGCAGGCTGCCGATCAGCATTGCCACGAAGCTCCAGGCAAGCGGCATCGTCACGACAATAAAACCGGCGAAGGTCGGCTCATGGTGCCAGAGATTGATGGCGACATAAGCGAGATAGACGCTGCCGAGTGCATGGGCATAGGACATCAGGAACAGCACCCAGAAACCGCTGCCAAGTACCGTTTTCAACCGGAAGGAATCCCTGGGGAACAGGCCGGTGGAAGGCCGGATGCCCGCCTTCAGCGACGCCCACAACAGTGCCGCACCAACCAGCAGCGACATGATGCGCAGACCGGCATCCTCAAAGGCGGAGGGTGCGGAGAAAGCCAATGCGCCAACAAGGCAAAGGAGCAGCGGCACCATCGGCTTGCGCGAGTTCGCGACCGACCGTTCCGCCGAGACCGCAATCGCCGTATAGGCCAGCAGCAGCACGATCAGCGGCGCAGACAGCAGGAATGTGGCGCGCCAGGAGATGTGCTCCGTGGCAAACCCGCCGGTGAGCGGCCCGACGAAGGACGCCACCGCCCAGATGGCCGCCTCGATGGCAAAGACCTTCGGCAGTAGAGCCGAGCGAAAGCCGGCAGGTATGAGGCTGTAACACACCGCCACGATCAGGCCATCGGCAAGTCCCTGCAACGCCCGGCCGATGACGACCCATAAAAAGCTGTCGGCGAGCGCCGACATGACGGAGCCGAAGGAAAAGATAAGGCAGCACAGGAATAGAACGCTGCGTGCGCCAAAACGCTCGCGAAACAGAACGGCGGTGACACCGCCTGCCACGGAACCGACGAAATAGAGGCTGTAGGCCCAGCTATAGAAGGCCGCGCCGCCAATCTCGCGCACCGCGACCGGCAGGGCCGTGACTACTGCAAACTGGTTGAAGGCATGCAGGCCGATACCGGAGGAAATGACGGTCAGAAGCGAGAGGTTCGCCCCACCAAGCAATTCCGACCAGCTATTTTTCTCCGTCATTTCCATACTCGTCAAAGCCGTATCCTTTCCATTCTTGCGATACGGCGGGCAAACTAGAACCTCAAGCACCATTGAGGTCAAGGCGCCTTTTCACCTATTCCGCTCGAGCGAACTTGCAGGCATCAGGAACCCTCTGCCTCCCCGGTCGTTTGCGCAATGACCAGACAGAAAGGATACCACCATGGACCGCAAGAAAATCACACCTCTCAACGAAGACGCCATGGACGAGGAACTGCTCGATCTCGATATCGACGCCCTTCCGGCAAAGGGAGAAATTCCGCAGTCCATCGAACATGAAATCGAGGAAGAAGAGGCCGAGAGCGAGGACGACCCCTATCAGGAAAGCGACGAGGCCCTTCCCGATGACGCGGAAGAGCGCGTGATCGACCGCAATCCCTCGCGCGAAGGCGGTGCGTTCGACGAGGTTTAGGGACTGGCGGCGGGGCGGGATGCAATGCGCTTCAGCATATGGCGCAGATGATCCTGCCCGCCGAAGAACACCGCGAGAATACGCACAGTCTTTTCGCTCTCATCGACATCGAAATAAAACACTGCCTGATTTTTCGTTACCCGGCGGATGCCTGGCGAGATCTCCGGCGACACAGTCCCCTGAAACGGCGCTTTATGAAGGGCCTCCATATCGGCTTCAATTGACGCGATACGCCGCTCGGCCCGGGTGAAAGCGCCCGGCAAGGCATCCCCAAGGTCGAGATAGGACTGAACGAGGTGGTCCAGAATGAGGCTAAGGTCCTGATCCGTTTCCGACGAACGCAGAACCTTAAAGGCCATAACTGGCCTTTTTGGCTGCGATCATCTTTGCAGTTCTGGTCTTGCCATCTTCGACGGAGACGAACTGTCCATGCGCACGCTCGGCCAGCAAGGTGCGAAGGGCGGCAAGCTCGGCGTCCTTCAATTCGGTTTCCTGCCGAAGCAATTCCAGTCCGCGCTGAATCACGGCGCTGAGGCTGGCGTAACGCCCCTCCTCCACCAGCCTGCGAGCGAAAAGATCCTGCTGGTCGGAAATGGATACAGATGCCTTGACGGACATGGGCGGTGCTCCCGTTTCAAGAGATGATGCTACTCAGTAGCATATCCTTCCAAATCATTCCAGCGCCAACGGCAACAGGCCATGCCCGGAAGGCGAAAGACTGCTTCCGCCGAGCCGATATTGCAAGGTCAGTGGGCCTTCGCAGGCTTGTGGGCGGCCTTTTCGACGCCGGCCGCTAGATCATCGAGGATCGGGCAATCCGGCCGGTGGTCGCCGCCGCAGCAATGGGCAAGGTGGGACAGCGTCTTCACCATGCCCTTCATCTCGGCAATCTTCTGTTCGAGATCGGCGATATGGCCGAGCGCAATGTCCTTCACTGCCGAACTCTCGCGGCTCTTGTCCTGCCAGAGTTTCAGGAGCGTTTCGGTCTCCTCCAGCGAGAAGCCAAGCGTGCGCGCCCGCTTGATAAAGCGAAGATTATGCACGTCCTGCTCGCCATAGACACGGTAGTTGTTGCCGGTGCGGGCGGCGGGGGTGATGAGGCCGATCTGTTCGTAATAACGGATCATCTTGGCGGAAACGCCGGATGCATCCGAAGCCTGTCCGATATTCATAATGCCACTTCCCTCAGGGCGACTTTCGCCCGTTTATGGCTACTATGTAAGGATTCCCATCATGGGAAGGTCAAGGGATAAGGACATTTTTTATCGCACACACAATCGTGAGTGCCTGGCAGGGCTCTGAATTCGATAGTTACGCCGCCACACGTCTGGCGAGATAAATCGTCGCCCCACCGCAATCGGGATCGTTGACGATGTGGTCGAGAAGTCGAAACCCGTGCGCGGCAAGCAGGCTTTCATATTCGTCGCAAGCGAGGCTGGCATGGTAAAGCGGCTTTCCCTGAAGGGTCCCCGTCGCTTCCCCGTGTCCCGGCCCGGCCGTGAACATCAGTGCGGCGCCGTCATTGGCGTGCTGCCGGAAAATACCGAACATGCGGCGCTGATCGTCGGCCTTCAGATGGAAAAAACTATGCCAGGCAATCAACCCGTCGAAGCGGCAACTCAACACGAGTTCACGCATATCGGCGACCACCCAGCGCTTTTCCGGAAATCTGGTGCGGCAAATTTCTATCAGGGGATATGACGTATCGATGCCGGTCACGTCATATCCGTTGCCGATGAAGTAGCCGGCGATCGGCTCGCCTGAACCGCAGCCGATATCGAGGATGGATCCGCCCTGCGGCAAAAGCGACGTGAACCGATCCAGCTAGGGTTTTTCGGCAAGGGAGCGACCGCGCAGCCTGTCGAAATCGGCCCCATGGTCGGTATAGAGCTTGATCACATCGTTGGAGGCGTCCGCCATGTCCGCTTTTCCTTGGGGCTGGCCAGCCGTATAATCATCTGTGCACCGCCAGCCGGGCAATATCGCGCAGGAAGGCGTCGCGAACTGCGGGGCCGAGCGGTTCACTCGACGGCTTGTCGGCAACGCGAAGCCTTGCGAAGACGATGTGCTGGCCTTCGCGCTCCGCCCAGCCAACGAACCAGCCGAAGGGGCGGCTTCGGTCGGGGTTGCCTTTTTCGTCGCGCATGAAGCCCGTGCCGGTCTTGCCGTGCACGCTCCAGCTCTCCGGCGCATCGAACACCGGCACGATCGCCCGCGTCTTTGCCTGCGCGTCGCGCGAAACCGGCAGATTTCCGGCCAGAAGGCGGCGGATGAAGCCCACCTGCTCGACCGGGGAAACGGTCAGGGAAGCGCCGAGCCAGGAATGGGTGAGACCGTTATTCTTGCCGGGCTCACCCGAGACATCGGCATTGCCGTAACCCAGACGTTTGACATAGGCGGCGAATTTTTCCGGGCCGAGGCGGCGGGTGAGTTCGCGCGAATACCACAGCACCGAATCCTGCTCCCATATGGTCGGATCAACCGTCTTGCGGTCCTGCGCGCGGGCTTCCGTGCCGGGTTTCCAGTCCCATGCGGGGGTCTTGTCATCCAGCAGGATGCCGGCGTCATAACCAATCAGCGCCAACGGCACCTTGAAGGTGGAGGCCGGCGCCACGCGCTGATCGCAGGCGCCCTGCTGGTTGATGACAGCGCCGGTCTCGATGGAGGTGACCAGCGTGCATTCAAAAGCCTGCGATTGCTGGGCGGAGGCGGAAAGCGGCAGAATACCCTGAAGGGCAATGCACGAAAGAACGATGGCGGGCAGCCGATAGCGCATGCGTTTTGATGTCCCTCGTCCGCATTCTGCGGATCATATGCCGGAATGGATGAACGGCGGCCCTTGTTTCAGGCATGCCGTTATTCCGAAACATGCCTTAAGAAAACGATGGGGCAGGAATAGGACCAACACGAAAATTGGCGACTTCCGTCAGCTATTCTCTTTTTCGCCCGCCGTCTCACCCACTGTGAGCGGCCAGTCCACCACATAATCCTCGAAATCGTCAACCTCCACGTCCAGCTCGTTGACGGTGCGGCCGCGCGCGGAAATGCCAGCCTGATGCACCGTGTTCACGTCGCCGGAGACGAGATAGTGCCACCAGTACAGATCCTTGCCATCGCGTACCAGCGCATAGGCGCAGGTGGGCGGCAGCCAGCCGATTTCGTGCACCTTTTTCAAATCCAGCTGGATACAGTCCGGCACGGTGGCGCGGCGGTTCTCATAGTCGGAGCACCGACAGCTTTCGCCGTCGAGCAGCTGACAGCGGACCGACGTGAACACCACTTCGCCGGTGTCCCAATCTTCCAGCTTGTTCAGACAGCACAGGCCGCAGCCGTCGCACAGGCTTTCCCATTCCTGGCCACTCATCTCTTCCAGTGATTTGGTTTTCCAGAACGGCGCGTCATTCATCGTTAACATTTCCGTTCCATTTTGATCTCTTGGAGGGCAAGGTTTAACCGATCCCTAATCCTTAATATCGTATCGCCAAGGGCTGGTTTGTACGATATTTTAGCATTTTGGCGAGTGGCAAAGGGTCATTGACCCGCGAGAGGCCGCCGCGTCAAGCAATTCCAGCAGAACCATGTCATGGTTTTGCGTCCGGAATTGGATGAAGCGCAGAAACATCGACAATCCGCGTTGCGTTGAACAGGAAAACATCGCCAGGTGCAGGAAGAAAAAGACGATAAAAACGGTCGCAAAAAGCGGCACATCCTGCTGAGAATCGATAGCTTTATCGACTCCGGCCTGTGGACGGCTGCGGCAAGGCTGGTGGATTTCTGGGAAGACGTCACCATTGCCTCGCGCAAACTGCATGTGCGCGGCTGGAAGAAGCTTCTCGTCAACCTGACCTGCGACGCGCTGACCTTCGGAACGGCCGGCTGTGTCGTTCTTCTGGCGCTTGCCATGCCCGCCTTTGAGGAGACCAAGAAGGACTGGCGTTATCGCGGTGATTTTGCCGTGACCTTCCTTGACCGTTACGGCAACACCATCGGCCATCGCGGCATCATCCATGAGGATTCCGTCCCGATCGACCAGATGCCGGATCATTTCATCAAGGCGGTTCTGGCCACCGAAGACAGGCGTTTCTTCGACCATTTCGGCATCGATTTCATCGGACTTGCACGCGCCATGAGCGAGAATGCCCGCGCCGGCGGCGTCGTGCAGGGCGGCTCGACGCTGACGCAGCAGCTTGCCAAGAACCTGTTCCTTACCAATGAGCGCTCGCTTGAGCGCAAGATCAAGGAAGCCTTCCTCGCGCTGTGGCTCGAGGCCAACATGTCGAAGAAGGAAATCCTCAGCCTTTATCTCGACCGCGCCTATATGGGCGGCGGCACGTTCGGGGCAGCAGCGGCGGCGCAATTTTACTTCGGCAAGAACCTGACCGATGTCACGCTTGCCGAATCCGCCATCCTCGCCGGCCTGTTCAAGGCGCCGGCTAAATACGCACCGCATGTCAACCTGCCCGCCGCACGTGCGCGCGCCAACACCGTGCTTTCCAACCTGGTGCAGAGCGGGCTGATGACCGAGGGTCAGGTGATCGGCGCGCGGCGCAATCCGGCCACCGTCATTGACCGCGCCGATGTGAAGGCCCCGGATTATTTCCTCGACTGGGCGTTTGACGAGGTACAGCGGCTGGCGGCGCAGGGCAGGTTCAAGGACCATACCGTCGTCGTGCGCACCACCATCGATACCGGGCTGCAACAGGCAGCCGAGCAGGCGATGGAAATGGAGCTGCGCGAGTATGGCGAGGGCTACCGCGTCAAGCAGGGCGCGATGGTGATGATCGAAAACGGCGGCGCGTTGCGCGCCATGGTCGGCGGGCGTGACTACGGCGAAAGCCAGTTCAACCGCGCAACGGCGGCGCTGCGCCAGCCGGGATCCTCCTTCAAGGTCTATACCTACTCGGCCGCCATGGAAAAGGGCATGAAGCCGGAGACGCTGATTTCCGACGCGCCCGTGACCTGGCGCGGCTGGTCTCCGCAGAATTATGGCCGCTCCTACGCGGGCAAAGTGACGTTGCAGGTGGCGCTTGCCAAATCCTACAACACCGTGCCGGTGCGTCTCGCCAAAGACGTGCTCGGCACGCAGGTGATCGTCGACACCGCCAAGGCGATGGGCGTCGCCACGCCGCTGCGCAGCGACAAGACCATTCCGCTCGGCACATCGGAACTGACGGTTCTCGATCAGGCGACGGCCTATGCCGTGTTCCCGGCCGATGGCATGCAATCGCGCCGCCACGGCATCGAGCAGGTGCTGGATTACGAGGGCAAGGTTCTCTACGATTTCGGCCGTGACGAGGAACCCGCCAAGCGGGTGCTTTCCGAAGAGGCCAATTCGAAGATGAACCAGATGCTTGTCACCATTCCCGTGATGGGAACGGCCAGGCGCGGCGCGCTTGAAAACGGCATCGTTTCCGGCGGCAAGACCGGCACGTCGCAGGCTTACCGCGACGCCTGGTATGTGGGCTTCACCGGCAACTACACCACGGCGGTCTGGTTCGGAAACGACGATTTCACGCCGATGAACAACATGACCGGCGGCGCGCTTCCCGCCATGACCTTCAAGCGGCTTATGGACTACGCCCATCAAGGCATGGAGCTGCGCCCCATTCCCGGCATCCAGAACCCGCTGCCGACAGGCGCGCGCCCGCAGCCTTCGGCCCAGGTCGCTGCCGCATCCGCCACCGCTGCACCAGCCATGCCGGCACTCACCCGCCCACGCTCGCTCTCAGCCGAAGCAACCCGCGTCATCCGTTCCATCGCCAAGAAGATGAAGGAAGCCGCGCCTTTGACCGTCACGACGCAAAAGGTTGCGGATGCGTCGTTGCGGGATGGCCCGGGGGATGCGGCCCGGCGGTGACGGCTTGGCAACCTTGGCTCATAATGCTGAAGGCGTTTTTCCCTCCAGATTGCTGCCTGCACCCGGCTTTAGAAAAATCCATATTTGGTGCTTGACCTCAATCATGGTTGAGGTTGCACAGTCCGGTTGCAAGAAAGCGAATGCCCGAAAGGCGCAGCGCTAAGGCAATTGAGGACAGGAAATGGTGAAAGTAAAAGCATTGTTCGAGACGCATTTGACGGTTTCGAACCTGGAACGCTCGGTTGAGTTTTATCGTAATGTTGTCGGTCTGGAGCTGGCACAACGATTCCCTGAACGGAATGTGGCGTTCTTCTGGACCGGCGAACGTGGGCATTCGATGCTTGGCCTATGGTCCATCCAGTCCGCACCCATCAATATGAGACTGCACATCGCCTTCAGCGTCGATTTTGATCAGCTTCTCGCCGCACCGGACTATCTACGCCGGAACGGCGTAACGCCGCTCGGTTTTGACGGCGAAAAGGAGATCGACGAGCCCGTCGTCTTTCCATGGATGCCGGCAGCCAGCGTCTATTTCAAGGATCCCGACGGCCACTCGCTGGAATATATCGCGTTTCTTGGCGGTGAAGCAAAACCGCAGATTCCGCGCGTGTTGAACTGGAGCGAATGGCAGACTATTTGATCTGCCTCAGGAAAGAAGCGCCGCCCGTGCTGTTTCCACCACATGGGCGGTGAGCGTGCCGAGGCGTTCAGCGGCGAGCCGATTGACCTGCCAGTAAAGCGGGATATCGAGCGGCGTGCCGGGAACGACTTCCACAAGCCGCCCCGCCTCAAGGTGCTCTCCCACCAGCTGCACCGGGTTGAGGCCCCAGCCCATGCCGGCAAGACTTGCCTTCACGAAACCGTCGGTCGAGGGCAGCCAGTGGGTGGGATAGGATATATCCTCACCCAGCGCTTTTTTGATCCAGCTGGCCTGCAGCCTGTCCTTCTGGTTGAAGGTAAGCCCCGGCGCGCGGGCAAGCGTGGCGGGCGCGACGCCATCGGAGAAATGGCGCGCCATGAAAGCCGGGCTGGCGGTGGCGTGATATCTGAGCACACCGAGAGCCAAGACCCGGCAGCCCTGCACAGGCCTGGCATGGGCGGTGACGGCGGCGAGCACCCTGCCCCCGCGCAGCCATTCCACCGTATGGTCCTGATCGTCCACCGCGATGTTGACGAGATAGTCGCTGCCACCGGTGAATTTCGAAACCGCGTCGAGAAACCATGTGCCGAGACTATCGGCATTGGTGGCAATGTTGAGTGTGACACGCTCTGCCGCCGCGCCCGCTTCCGAAAGAACCGGAAGCTGCCGGAACAGTTCGGTTTCCAGCATGCCGACATGGTCCATGTGCCGGCAGAGCCACTCGCCCTTTTCCGTCGCCACGCAAGGATTACCGCGCACGATCAGCACCACGCCGAGGCGCTCCTCCAGCTGCTTGATACGCTGGGAAACGGCCGAGGGCGTGACACACAGCACCTGTGCCGCCTTCTCAAAGCTGCCAGTCTGGGCCACGAGCGCCACGGCGCGCATGGAAGGATAGTCCAGCATCACAAGCCTCCTTGTAAAGATTGATATGGGCGTGGTTGGCGGGAAGCGTCCGGGCAGTAGCAGTAGCACTCTCCTCTTCCCTCATTCCTGTCCTTGTCACAGGAATGAGGGTCAGGCGAGGTGCCCGCACATGAAATCGCCCTGTCGTATAGTTTTTGCCCGTCATTATTTTTACTTACTTGAACTGAGTTTGTTTAATTTGATTAAACCATGTGAGGGAAATATCAAAGCACTCGGTCTGGAAGCGGTGGCATCATCCATCCGCACAGGCAGAGACAAAAGGCAGCAGCCAGCACATGGACATTCAGATCTTCTTCACCGGCCTGACGATGGGTCTCAGCCTCATCGTTGCCATCGGCGCGCAGAATGCTTTCGTTCTGAAGCAGGGGCTGGCGCGCTCCCATGTCTTTGCCGTCTGTGCCACCTGCGCGATTTCCGATGCGCTGCTGATCACCGTCGGCGTCTTCGGTTTTCAGCGGATAAGCGCCGTCATGCCGGCGTTCGATCCCATCATGCGGTATGCCGGTGCGGCGTTTCTCATCTGGTATGGCGCGAAAAGCCTACATTCGGCCCTGCGTTCGTCGGAGGTGCTTTCGGTGGCGGAAAGGCGGGAGGCGAGCTTGTGGCAGACGCTTGCCATTTGCCTGGCGCTGACCTTTCTCAACCCGCATGTCTATCTCGATACCGTCGTGTTGCTCGGCACCATCTCCACGCAATTTCCCGGCTTTGAAAAAACCTTCGCGGCGGGTGCCGCCACCGGCTCCCTGCTGTTCTTCTTTTCGCTGGGTTACGGCGCGCGCTGGCTGCGCCCGATCTTCGAAAAGCCGTCCGCCTGGCGCATCCTCGAAGGGGTTATCGCCTTCACCATGTGGGCCATCGCCTTCAAGCTGGTCATGGGCGCTTAAAGCGGAGGGGTTTCTCCCTCCCCGAGGTCCCAGTAAAGCCCGGCCATGATGGCAAGCGCCTCGCGGGCAATCTCTTTCGGCAGATGTTCGTTCGGCGCATGCTGCGAGCAGCCGGGATAAGAATGCGGCACCCAGATGGTGCGCAGTTTCAGTATATCGGCAAAGATATCGTTGGGCAGCGAGCCACCCAGATTGGGAAGAAGTGCCGGTTTCTTGCCCGTCGTGCGGGCCATGGAACTCAGAGTGAAGCCGACCCATGGGTCCTGCGGATCGAGCCGCGTGGCGCGGAAAATCTCGTCGCCGGCGGGTACGATCCGCACCATGCTGAACCCCTGCCGGTCGAGATGGCGGCGAATGGCGGGCAGCACCGCTTCCGGATCGATGCCGACAACGAAGCGCAATTGCAGCCGCGCCCATGCCCGTGGCGGAATGGCATTGACCGGCGCGCGCGGATTGCCGGTCTCAAAGGCCAGCACCTCCAGCGCGCACCAGCCGAACACACGTTCGGCGGTGGAAAGGCCGGGCTCGCCCCAGTCAGGATCGATTTTCGGACCATCCGGGCCGCCATCGATCTCGCAATCGGCAAGCGCGTCACGCACGGCCTGCGGCAGCTCCTCGGGCACCAGTTCGGGCACGCGGATCTGCCCGGATGGGCCAACGAGGCTTGCCATGGCATGCGCCAGCTGGACGCCGGGATTGGACAGCGCCCCGCCCCAATTGCCGGAATGATGGCCGCCTTCCCGCGCCTCGATCACCAGATCGAAGGTAATGCCGCCGCGCGCACCGAGAAAAACGGTCGGCCGCTCCGCATTCAGGCGCGGGCCGTCGGAGGCGATCAGAAGATCGGCTTTCAGCCGCTCGCTATAGTCCCGGCAAACTTCCCTCAAGCCGGGAGAACCCCTCTCCTCGCCCATCTCGATCAGATATTTGGCGTTGAACCCAAGTCTTCCACGCGTCTCCAGCACCGCTTTCAGCGCCGCCATGTTGACCGAATGCTGCCCCTTGTTGTCGGCGGTGCCGCGCCCGTACCACCTTCCATTGCGCTCGGACATCACGAAAGGCGAAAGGCCTTCTGCCCAGCCGTCGTCAAGACCACGCACCACATCGCCGTGGCCATAACCCAGCACGGTCGGCAGATCTTCATCCTCGAAACGTTCGGCGATCAGAAACGGCAAATCCGCCGCCGGGTCGCGCAGGATCGTGCAGGAAAACCCCATGGCGGTGAAAGCGGGCTGCATTTCGCGCTCCAGATAGAGCGCCAGCTCGGCACCGCGCGCCTTATCCTGGCTTTCGGTGCGCAGCGAAACGCGCCGCGCCAAGTCCTGCTCGAACCTGCCATCGTCGAAAAAGCGGGTGGCGTGGTCGATGGCGGCTTGTCGCGACATGGTGGAATCCCTCTTCTGGTCATTTCCATCAAGACTAAACAAGGCGTACCATTTTCCAAACAGGGAATCAGTGATAGTCCTCGACCTGTTCAAAAACGGGAAAACAGCGTGTTTCGAGTTCCATTCCTTGTCGGCATCGCCCTATTGATCGCCTTTGGCGGCGGCATTGCCGCGACGCTGGCAGCACTTGAGGCGACATCCGGCTTCGGCTCGATCCGCATCGGCTCATGGGATGCCTTTCCGGAAGCGCAGACGATCGAGGCCGATCCCTACGCCAAGTCGCACCGCGCCGATGCCGGCAAGCTGCTTTATGGAACGGCGGAAGGGCTGGCCTTCACCGCCTCCGTCGACAGCGACGGCCAGCGTCTGACCGGCGAATGCCGTTACCAGCTGGCGGGCGCCGTGCCGCCCTCGCGGTTCTGGACGCTCTATACCGCCGACCAGCAGGGCAATGTTCTGGCGGAAGATGCCGGACGACCCTTTGCGCTCAATTCGCGCACGCTGCTGCGCAGCGCCGATGGCGGCATCGACATCACCATTGCACCCGATGCCCAGACCTATAACTGGCTGGCCGTGCCGCAGGGGCAGACATTCAAGCTGGTCATGACGCTGCTCGACACGCCGGTTGCCGGCAGTTCCGGCCTTATCGACATCGCCATGCCGCAAATCCGCAAGCTGGGGTGTGGCAATGCTTAGGACCCTGCTCGCCATCCTCACCGGCCTTGTCGCCGCCGCCGTGCTGCATGTTGTCATTCTTCTGGCGATACCGCATTTCAGCAATCGCGACGCCTATACCCGCGCCTTGGCGGAAGGTAAGCCGCATCAGTTTCATCTTCTCGAAGAAACGACGGAGAAAAAGACACTGGGAAGCGGCGATCCCTTCATGCGGGTTGCCGTCTGCACCTTCAATATCGAGGAAAAGCCCGTCAGGCTGACGGCCATCGGCGCGGTGCCCTTCTGGTCGGTCGCGGTTTACGACAAGGCGTCGAACGAGGTGTTCAGCATGAACGACCGCACGTCCGCAGGCGGGGTGATGGATATTCTGGTGGCGGATTCGGTGCAGATCGCGGCCATTCGCAAGGCCCAGCCGCCATCGCTTTCACAGGCCATTCTGGCGGAATCGGATCAGACGGAAGGGTATGTGGTGTTGCGGACCATGGTGCCGCAGCCGAGCTTCGGGGAAGAAGCGGAACGGTTCCTGAACGAGGCGAAATGTCAGCCGACACCTTGGAAATAGCGCCGGTCAACCAAGCGTAATCAGGATTTGAAGACGGTTTCCGGTGCGGGCTTGCGCTTGCGCGCATCCTTGCCAGCCGGTTCCGTATCGCGTTTTTCATAACGCACGCCGGTAAACAGCACGACCTTTGCCGGGCCCATAACCTTGCCGGACATTCCGGCCGGGCGCAGGCTTCGTCGGGCTTCGGCGATTGGAATAATAACTGCCATGCTCGTCTCCTCTTCGGGAGTCAATGTTGCCCATGGGAACCGCGCAAGCCTCGTCTTGCGTCGGGAATTTCATCACCATCACATTGCGCATAATCCAGCCCACAGACTGGTTTTCGCACGACCCAAAAATCGATGGCGATTTTGCAAGGTGTCGTGCGCATATCAAGGCTTCGGCATGCCATTTTCGAAATTATTCTATCAATCAGAATAACATGGAATCCTAATACTGCCCATGAAATTAGAAACAGACAGAGGTTAATGATCCGTTAACCCTAATCGCCGGGCGCCAACTTATCCTTCATAAAGCTGCACCCGTTGAAAACAAAGGCGAGACGGCAAGGTTCCATGACGTTTTGTCCGTCACGAAGGTTTTAAAATTTCCTTGTTGATAAACGCACAATAACGCTTGCCACCCCCCATAGTTAACAGGGTGTCAACGGATTTGCTCTAATTTGAACCGATATTGTGTTTGCGTTTTTGTTGGGTAGTGCGTTGACCGACCGGTTTCGAGAACTTGAGAGGCCAAGAGCCGTGAGGAAGAAAGATGTGGTGCTAATGGCCACTGTCACGAATTTTGAGACTGTTCCCCATCCGTCAAAAACGGACCTTCGGCAGTTTGCCGAGCTTTTCATGCCGCTTTTCAACGCTTCCACCGAAGAGGCCAAGCGGGAAGCCATTGCAGCGCTTTCCCAGCATCCCAACGTGCCTTCGGCGGTTGCCTTCTTCATCGCCTGCCAGCCGATTTCCATTGCCGCCCCCTTCCTGATTTCGTCGAAGTGCCTTGATGACGACACGCTGATCACCATTGCCCGCACGCAAGGGGCCGCCCATGCGCGCGCCATCGTGCGGCGCGAGGACCTGTCGCCGACCGTCATCGACGCGCTTGTCGGCCTGCGGCACATGGAAGACCTGAAGCGACCCGATGACGCGACGCCTCCCGCCATGCCGGAGCCCGCCATTGCGCAGCCGGCAGACGCGCAGATCAAATCCACCGCCATGGAAGAGGAAATGCGCCAGCGCATCAAACGGATGGCGCATCAGCTCAGCCGCCCGGAAAGCGACGTTCTTGGCCTGCGCCGCCTGAGTGACGTGCAGGAAGCGCTGCTCGTGCGGTTCGCGCGCGAGCGTGATGCGCGGCAGTTTGCAGTGACGCTGGCGGATTCGCTGTCGTCCAGCTACTGGCTGTCGGAGCGCATCATGCTCGACATATCAGGCACGCAGCTCGCCACCACCCTCATCGGGCTCGGCATGGAATTTTCCGAAGCCGCCTTCATATTGCAATGCTTCTATCCGCATCTTGCCGCCGCCGAAGGCGACATGAGCCGCGCCGAGGCCATGCTCGACCGCCTCGAAATCATTGAATGCGAAGAGCGGGTGGAAAGCTGGCGGCGCGCCGACAGCTACACCCACGGCCGCGAACGACCGAACCACAGCGCACCTGTCATTCACAGAACGGGGACGTGAGGGTTAAGGCGGCCACCCCTCGCCCGGAGCAATTCCGGGCGCAAAGCTGCTGCACGCTTTAAATCTTCGGTTGGTCCACCAGCGTCAGGAGAGTGCCGATCTCGTCCGTTTCGATCTCGACGACCCACAGATCGCTGTCGAAGCGCCGCTCCCTTTCGAGAAGAGCAGCACTTTCCTCCCCCTCCACTCCCGCAAGGCGCGTCTCGAAACGGCGTTCGGCCCGGACTTCCTCGTCCTCGGCAAAACTCTGCGGCGCGGGTCCATAGAGGTTTTCGCGGCCATCACGAAGGCGCTGGCGGATGAAGATCGCACCGGCCTCTTCCGCACCCTTCTTTTCGACAGCGGCAAAGCCACCAGCGGAAAACACGCGGCGGATAAGGGCTGATACGAAGATTTCGGATTTGAGGCGCATTGGGGTGCTTTCGATGGAAGCGGCAGGCCGCTGCCTGTCCGTGTTGTTACGCTCTCTTCTTTCCTCGTTCCTGCGCTTGTCACAGGAATGGAGAGAGTTGAGACCCAGTCCCCTAAAGCGCCCCGATCGATTTCAGCTTCTTCAGCACGGCTTCGCTCGGTTCACCGGTCTCCGGCAGGCGGTAGTGTTTTTCGAAATGGCGGATGGCGTTGCGAGTCTGCTCGCCGGCCACACCGTCCACCTTCACATCGGCATAGGCGATATTGATCAGTCCCTGCTGGATCTTTGCAATCAGATCGCGGCTCACCGGCTTTGAAGCGGCGGCAGCGCTGTTCAAGGAGACCGGTTCGGCCTTGGGACGAGGCGCTTCAGCCTTGCGGATTGCGGCCGCGACCGGGTCGATCTCAACGCCGCCGCCGGTGTTGGCGTCGGAAGGCCGAT
>NZ_BDLN01000001.1:959657-1016070 GCF_001950375.1 Rhizobium sp. TBD182
CGGAATTGCGGCGACGGTTGCGCCGTCGATCCTGAGCGCCGCCAGCACCCGTGTCGTCGGTTCGCCGGTCTGTTCCATGCCAAGCGTTTCTTCGAAGAACATGATGGCGGCAGCCGTGCGCGGTCCCATCTTGCCGTCCGCCTCGCCTTCGTAAAGCCCGCGTTTTCTAAGTTCGGCCTGAATATCGGCAACGATCTGCTGCGGCTTCTGGTTTTCCGCCGCAACCGATGTCGCGGGCGTCGCCGTTGCGGCCGCCGGTTCCTGTGCCGTTTCGGTTTCGCTCGGGCGTTCTATGCGGAAGGTCGTAACATGGCCCTGCGTACCGAGCGGCTCTGCCGCGCGATAGCCGGCAATGCCGTTCGGGTTTGCCGCATCGCGGGTACGCAGGAAAGGAGACGGGTGAACGCCCGGCTGGTACCAGAGCGCGTTGGCGGCGACAAAACCGAAGACGACCACGAAGGCGCCTGAGCCGCCCACCAGTTTCGGACGGCGCAGGAGTTCGCGCCCGATGGCCGAAACCACCAAGGAAACAATCCCGGCGCCAATCTGGGCCGTTGTTTTCTTAGGCGATTTTCGCTTTCGCGGGGCCATCGTCACCATCCTTCCTCATAATCGCGGCCATTTCGCCGAGCCGTTTGATGCGCGGCGGAAACTCCACCATGCATTCGGTTTCAGCGTTTTCGCCACCTGCCATGCCGGAACCGTCAGCAGGCAACATGATCGTTACGACCGTCCCCGCGCCGGGCTGGCTGGTGATGGCGAAAGTGCCGCCATGCAGTGCTACCAGACCCTTGACCAGGGACAATCCCAGACCCGTGCCCTCATAGCGACGGGTATATTCATTCTGGACCTGCATGAAAGGCTGGCCCAGGAGTTCAATCTTGTCGGATGCGATGCCGATGCCGGTATCGCTGACCGTCAGTTTCAGCATCCTGCCTTCACGCGCAGCATCGATCGACACTACACCGCCGGCATCGGTGAACTTGATGGCGTTACCGGCCAGATTAATGAGAACCTGGCGGATGGCGCGCTGGTCGGCGGAGATTTCGCCGATACCGCGCTGGATGCGGCTGGTCAATGTCAGACCTTTTTCCTTCGCCTGCAAGCCGAGCATGGCCTCGCAGGACGAGATAGTTTCGCCGATCGGGAAGCTTTCCATCATCAGCTCGTAACGGCCCGCTTCCAGCTTGCTCATATCCAGCATGGTGTTGACCACCGACAGGAGATGCGCGCCGGACTGGCGGATCAAGCCGACATATTCCCGCTGGCGGTCGTTTTCCAGCCGGCCGAAATATTCGCCCGCCAGAATGTCGGAAAAGCCGAGGACGGCGTTGAGCGGGGTGCGCAGCTCGTGGCTGACGGCAGCGAGGAACCGCGACTTGGCGTCGTTGGCCGATTCCGCCTCCGCCGCCTTGCGGGCGACATCGCGGCGCAGAAGCTCCATCTCGGTAACGTCGGAGAGCTGGGCGACGACGCGGCGCAGCCTGCCGGCCGCATTGCGGATCGCCGTCATTTCCATACGCGCGTGAATGAACTGCGCCTGGCGCGATTTCGCACCGGTTTCGAACCGCAGTTCCACGCTGGACTTTTCCTCGCCCTGCCGCAGAAGGTCGAAAGCCTGCATCAGCTCGATGCGATCAGAAACATAGACATATTCGGCAAAGACATGGCCCTTGCAGGCCTGAAGATCGGCTGGAAACGTTTCAAGGTCGCGGCCGGAGACGCGCTCGACGAGGCCGTTTTCATTGATGGTGAGTACGAGGCCGGGCACCTGCGATGCCGCAACGAGGTCATCGTCGCCGGCTTGAGCGGACAGGGACGCTGCGCCACGGGCGGGACGCGAAAAGGCGATCAACAGGGCGGCTGCGGCCAGATAGAGCGCCAGCACCAGAGCGGCGCCGATGGGCAGCGCGATGGCGGGGCTGAAGACGAGGCTGAACAGGGCGGGAACGACCAGAAAGCCGACGGCGCTGAAGGCAAACAGGCGGCGCAGGCGCGCAACGGTGCCGGCGCGCCTTTCGGCGTCCTCCTCCATACGCGCAAGCCATCTGCCTGCGGCATGGTCGACCAATGCGACCGCTTTTTTTCTCATATTACGCAATACCAAACCTGAATCCCTGAGACGGATCTAACGGCTCCGACAATAGAAGCCCGCGGCTTAAGGAATGGATAAAAAGAACGGCACCAAACAGCCTCGAAATGCGCCGCAGTCCCATTACGGAGCATTTCAACCAAGCTTTGACAATCATGGTTAATGACGGGTAAGCGACGGATTTCGCTTTATTTTTGCCATCGCGTTAACCTTTGTGGCAGCACGGGTGAGCACTTTTGCCCGGAACAGACGGCATCTGTCGCAATTATGCTTAACATGGACTGTTAAAATGCGACGGAATTGCTGGAGCCGGTCCCGATGCGAGGAGAATAGATACAATTTGAATTAAATTGCGCGGCTTTTTGCAATTGGCTGTTCGCCGGTCGCCTGTAGCTTCTCTCCAAGCCCGAAAAACGGGACAAAGGCCGATGACCCAAAACGGGCGGGGCTTCAAAACAAAGATCATCTGGCAGGGTAGTCTGACAATGTGGTTTCTGATCAAAGGAACATTCTGGTTTTCGCTGGTGCTGGTCGCGCTGTCCTATTTCGGCAGCAGCAACGATCCGACCAAGGAACCTTCGGCATTCGATATTCCCAGCGCCGTTTCGGCAGCCGGTGAGGCCTATCGTTATGTCAGCGCCATCTGCATCGAAAAACCCGACGTCTGCGTCAAGGGCGCCGAAACCTTCCACGCGCTCGGTGAACGGGCAAAGGAAGGCGCCAAGGTCGCCTATGAATTGCTCGACGCGCAGCTTGCATCCGGTGATAAAACGGCACCCGCAGCCGAACTCGCCAGCGAGAGCGAAAAACTGGCCGCAGCACCGGCGATCAGCGTCGAATTCCCTGGGAATGCCGACATGCTGAAGACCGGCACCATCATTCCCCTGCCGCAGAAGCGCCCCACCCCCTGATATTTTGCGCCGCCGCCTAACGCCGCGCCGCCCCTTCTCTGCAGCCGGATATGTCCGCCTGCGTCACTGCCTGCCAAACTTGCCCACGGAAACCTGTTTCCGTGGGCTTTTTCATGGTCCGCATGGTTCAAAACCGTCTGCACTTGCCCTATATCGTAGCAAAGCATGGCAATAACGAACGGTACGGCGCGCAACATGGCCTCTCTCGATACGATCCTTGACGATTTCGCCTTCCTCGACGACTGGGAGGATCGCTATCGTTACGTCATCGAACTCGGCAAGGCGCTTCCCGACCTTGCGGAAGACAAGCGCACGCCTGAGAACAAGGTGCAGGGCTGCGCAAGCCAGGTCTGGCTCGTCAGCCACAGCGATGGTGCTGAAGATCCTCTCATGACCTTCGAGGGCGATTCCGATGCGCATATCGTGCGCGGCCTCGTCGCCATCGTTCTTGCCGTCTATTCCGGTAAAAAAGCTTCCGAAATCGCCGGTCTCGACGCCATTGAGGTGTTCGACAAGATCGGGCTAGTGGAACATTTGTCCTCGCAGCGCGCCAATGGCCTGCGTTCCATGGTCAAACGTATCCGCGAGGAAGCGAGACTTCTGACCGCCTGAGCCTTCATTCTGTTGCCATCGTTGGCGCCATCGGCGGGCGATAATCTCCGTCGCCCCAATGGTGGCTTGTCCTTCTGCTGCGTTGCGCTTGCGGCGCATAATGCCGGGCAAGCGATAGCAGAGCGGCCCGCAGCAGCAGTTTTGCCGAACGCGCCGGCCATTGCCGCTCGCGCTCTACGGCCTCCAGCCCCTTTTCAAAGCAGCAGATATCGATGGCGACACCTGAAAGTTCAGGCCCCATAGCATCGGCTGCACGGGAAAACCGCGTCCGGGCGGAAATCGCCGCATCGGTAAGATCGAGCTTGCCACCCGCCTCCCCCTTCGTGCGGCTTGCAATTTTCGGTTCCCAAGTTGCCGTCACCTTTGGGTTCAATTGCGCGCGGTGAAAATCGGCGGCGAGGCGTTCGCCCGCCTGCAAGGCGTCGCTGGGGAAGAATGCCGTGCCATCCTTTTCCTTCAGCCGTGAAAGGCCTGTCAGTGGCGAGCTATTGAGGTTGCGCCGGGCCGGCTGCCTGTCCTTGCCGACATCCAGAACCACCGTCTGCAAATCCCAGTGCTGTTGCTGAAAAATCTCGTCGCGATCCCTGGCTATAGCGCGCTTCAAATAGGAGGCGAGCGGCGGCGCGGCGGAGAGCGTGTTTTCACGTCTCTCGATCAGCCCCGAAGAGAGGGCGAGCTGCACCGTGGCGGCCGGAAACCGCAACGCCGGACGCCCTTTCCTGCCGTTCCCGGCCTCCGGTCGCTGCAATACCATATCGCCGCGATCCCCCGATATCTCAGCCGTGCCCGCAGCAATGCAGCGCAGGAGCCGCAACAGGACAGTATCGGGAAGTATCGATGGAGCGCTTTTTGTCTCACTCATCCCGAACACCCTTCATCACGTTGAAAATGCTGCCGGAAAGCCGCTCCAGTGTGGCGACGAACTCGTCAAAGGCGGGTTCGTCGCGACGATCCTCAACCACCTGGCAGGCATGGCCGACTGTCGTTCTGTCCCTGCCGAAACAGGGGCCGATATCCGACATGGGAATACCGAGCTGCACATGGCACACATACATGGCGATCTGGCGGATGTGGCATTCGGTGCGCCGCCTGTCCCGGCGCGCAGCCACACGATCGCCGGTCAATTGCACCATTTCACCGGCCAGTTGCCGGACCAGCCGGCAAATCCGGGAAATCTCATCCCGCCCGGCAGCAGGCGGAAAACGGCGGAAATTGCTATCGGCAACCTGCACACAGGGCCGAAAGGGGGCAGGCAAAGACGATATGTCCGAAGGCATATGCAACTCCTTTACGAATAGGAATTAATTCATACACCTGAGGATGGACGCGGGGAAGGGCAAATTTGGCGTCGAAAAACATACGATTGATTTCGCTTTGTTTTTGAATAAAGGTGACGCCTCGACAAGGATTTTTTTCCTCTGTCGAAATTGCGCGCGGCAATAAAAAAGCCGGTCTAAGGACCAGCTGGACATAACACTATGGTGCAAGTTGTGTATGGAGCGGGCATGCGCGCCCTGCCGCCATCTCCTGCTAAGGGAAAAGGTCACGGCGGCGAGTTAAGGGGCAAGGCCAGCAATATGCTGCCAAGGTCCCCTTTATCCGGCGCTTCGGGCCATCTTTCCCCGGACGGGGAGAAAATACAGCCGCGACACAATCCGTCTTAGAAAATCAACGGTTCGCCTTGCGGCGCTGACCGAGACCCATTTCCTTGGCGAGCCGCGAACGGGCTTCGGCATAGGCG
The DNA here is from genome assembly GCF_001950375.1 of Rhizobium sp. TBD182. Classification (NCBI taxonomy): domain Bacteria; kingdom Pseudomonadati; phylum Pseudomonadota; class Alphaproteobacteria; order Hyphomicrobiales; family Rhizobiaceae; genus Rhizobium; species Rhizobium sp. TBD182. Next base: position 965,014 of record NZ_BDLN01000001.1, read on the forward strand.
GGAGCAACCATCGGATAATCGACCGGCAGATCCCATTTTTCGCGATATTCTTCCGGCGTCATGCTGTGATGCGTCGTCAGGTGGCGTTTGAGCGACTTGAACGAGCCACCACATTCCAAACAGACGATATGATCGTCCTGAACCGACTTGCGAACCGACACAGCAGGCTTCTGCTTTTCAACATTGACCGCCACCGATGCCGGTGCCGATGTTCCGCTGAGTGCCGTATGAACATCCGAAATAAGGCCGGGAAGCTCAGTTACCGGAACGACGTGGTTGCTAACATAGGCAGCCACAATATCCGCCGTCAGTTCGACCAGCAGATCCTGGGCGTTACCGTATGCAGTTTCCGTCATTTAAGTATCTCCTGTTATTTATCTCCAGACACGGATGAACGCCGCATCGAGCGATGTGAAGTTACCCGGTGCCCCTCCTTCGCCCTGTTGAAACCAACGTGAAATCTACCCCTAGATTTCAAGCGAAACCGGAAACGAATTGATCCGAGATTCAACTTGTAGCCCGCGACATGGCCAACAAAGGTCTGATCAACCATAGATTAGACATTAATAAAATGCCTATGCCGACCATGAAGAGGCTAGATGCAAATCGCAATAAGCAATTTTACACTTAATTTGGATAGCATCAAAACAGCAAAAGTCAAATTCCTATTATGATTTTTTCAGTTCAAAACAGTCTAATTGGAATACAAAAAATCACGGGTAATAAAATACTATGCCAAGTAGTAATGCAAAACGAAGACCCCCCATTATTAGGGGGTAATTCAACTTCAAATTTTCTTTAGGTCATCAACTACCGATTTATCAGCAAGTGGATAACCTGCCTTGTGTGCAGCCATTGCAAGAAGATGTGCGGAGACCGGTGCTGTCAGAACAAAGAAAAAGAAACCGGCAAGTGCCCGTGCCAGCGTCGATATTTCCGTGGAATGAATGCCGACAGCCAGCAGCAACAGGCCTGAGCCCACCGTTCCCGCCTTGGAAGCCGCATGCATGCGGGTGTAGACATCCGGCAGGCGATTAAGCCCGATTGCCGCAATCAGCGAGAAGGCGGCACCTGAGACCGTCAGTGCCGCAACCAGAATAGCCACGATCCAGCCCATCATCGCCCGCCCCTTCTTTTTCCACGCCTGGATACTTGTTTTTCAGGCTTTTCAACAACTTCCGATGCCCGCTCGCCGTCCAGAACAGCCTTTGTCCTGCGCCTGCCATCTGCACCGCGCGACAGGACGAAGCGGGCAAAAGCCACCGTTGCGAGAAAACCCACCAGTCCGAGCGCAATGGCGATATCGACATAAAGATCGACGCCGGTGCGGATGGCGATAACCGCAATGAAGCCGATGGCGATACCGACCAGCATGTCGAGCGCGACGATTCGGTCCGGCAAGGTCGGACCGACGACGACGCGATATACTGTCAGCAAAAAGGCAGCGGACAGTACAACCGTGGCAAGTACAGTTGCAAATGAAACTATGAGTTCCGGCGTCATCCCTGAAACGCCTCCATGATCTTTTTCTCGAAGCCGTTTCTGATGTCATTCTTGGCGGCTTCGATATTGCTGCAATCGATCGCGTGGACGTAGAGCGTTGTTTTATCCTCGGAAACATCGACCGAAAGTGTGCCGGGGGTCAGCGTGATGAGATTGGCAAGCAGCGTGATCTCGAAATCCGTCGTCAGCCTGAGCGGATAGGCGAAGATACCGGGCTGCACATCGAGCTTCGGCCGCGTCACCATCACCGCCACCTTCCAGGCCGACAGCGCCAGCTCCTTGAAGAACAGCATAAGCAGCGACAGCACGCAGACCGGACGCAGCCGATGACGGCCGTCCTTGGGGATCTGGTGACGGATAAGGCCCAGCGCCAGCGCCGAGACGATGAGGCCGAAGAGAATGTTCGCCGGCGTGACGCTGCCACTTACGGCGAGCCATACGCCAACGAAGAGCAGTAACAGGATGTAGCGGCTCATGGTCTGCTCCCTTCGGGAAACACCGACTGGATATAGGCTTCGGGGTTGCCAAGCCCCGCCGCCGCCTGCTGGCTGAGATTGAGCAGGCTTTCCGGAAACAGGCCGAAGAACACCACCAGCAATGTCAGCCCGACCAGCGGGACGAAAGAAGGGGCCGCCAGAGGCGACGCAGGCAGCGACGGCGCCTGGCCGGTTGAGGCCACTGCCGGGCGCCAGAAACATAAGAGGAAGACCCGCCCGAAGGCGATGGTGGCGATGAAGCCGGACAGGAGAAGGGCGGCGGCAAGCCACCAGGCGCCGATATCGATCGCCGATTTGACGAGAACCACCTTCGGCCAGAAGCCGGAAAACGGCGGCAGTCCGGAACCGGCGAAAAACAAGGCGAGCGCGAGGCCCGAAAACCACGGCGCCTGCCGATAAAGGCCACCGAGCGAAGTCAGGGTAAAACTGCCGGCAAGGCGGGCGGCGTGGCCGGCGGCGAGATAAAGCGCCGTCATCAGCACCATGGAGTGCAGCGCGTAAAAGATCGCGCCGGCAACGCCGGAGGGCGTGCCGATTGCGATGCCCGCCATCATGTAACCGATGCCCGATATGACGATGTAACCGAGCATGCGGCGGATATCGTTCTGTGCCAGCGCACCCATGGCGCCGAGCACCATTGTCAGCGCCGCAGAGATGGCGATGGCGATACTCAGCTCCTCCCGCTCGACCGGAAACAGCATGACCATGACGCGCAGCAGCGCGTAGATGCCGACCTTGGTAAGCAGGCCGCCGAACAGGGCGGAAACGACGATGCGCGGCGTGTGATAGGAGGCGGGCAGCCAGAAATTCACCGGAAAGGCCGCCGCCTTCATGGCGAAGGCGAGAGCAAACAGGCTGGCCAGCGTCATCAGCGGAGCCGTGCCGCGCAGCTGCGTCGCCTTCAGCGCGATATCGGCCATATTGAGCGTGCCGAAGATGGCATAGAGATAACCGACCGTGATCAGGAACAGCGTCGTACCGATGAGGTTGAGGATGGCGTATTTCAGCGCGCCATCGATCTGCTCGCGCGTGGAGCCCAGCACGATGAGGCCGAAGGACGAGATCAGCAGCACCTCGAACCAGACATAGAGGTTGAAGAGGTCGCCGGTCAGGAACGCACCGGTGACACCCGCCATCAACAGCATCAGGAACGGATAAAAACCGTATCGCCTGCCGCTGGCGTCGATATCGGCGCTGGCATGGATGGCACCGGCCAGCGCTACGATGGCGGCGGCGAGCGACAGCAGCGTGCCGGTCAGATCAGCCGTAAAGGCAATGCCGAAGGGTGGCAGCCAGCGGCCCATGACCATGGTGAACGGCCCTTGGGTCACGACCTTCCACAGAAGCGCAGCATCGAGCAGTACCAGCAGAACAAGTGCCGTGATTGCAATGGGCGCATGCAGACGCATGGTGTGGCGCAGCATCATCAGCACCGCACCTGCGCCGATTGAGAGCGCGACGGGAAGGATGATCAGCCAGTCGGATAACGGCACGGGTGCCGTGACAAGCGCTGCGGAAAGATCTGATATTGCGGAAGTGGTGGATGAAGCCATGTGTCTGTGCCCCGCCCCGCTCAATAACCGAGCGGCGGCAAAGGCTCGCCTGCCGGTTCTGCGGTGCGCATTTCGTCGGTGTCGTCGGTCTGCAATTCCTGGAACGCGCGCCAGGTCAGCACCAGCAGGAAACAGAAGAAGGAAAAGGAAATGACGATTGCCGTGAGGATAAGCGCCTGCGGCAGCGGATTGGCGGCACCCGCCGGCAGGGCGTCCATGCCGGGCGGAATGATCGGCGGCACTTCGCGCGTCAGCCTTCCCGCCGTGAACAGCAGGAGGTTGACTGCGTTGCCGAGAATGGCGATGCCGAGCAGCATGCGGATGCTGTGACGCGAGAGCATGAGATAGATCGCCACCGAAAAAAAGATGCCGACGAGAATGGAGAAAACAGCTTCCATCAGTCGCTATCCCTTTCTTCCAGAGCCAGCGCAATGGAGGTGATGGCACCGACCACGACGAGATAAACGCCGATATCGAAGGACATGACGGTGGAGAGTGGCACTTCCACACCGAGCAGGCTCGGATAGACCCACAGCCCGGTCATGAAGGGCACGCCGGCTGCAATCGAGACGAGACCAGACAACATCGCCAACAGCAGCCCCGCGCCGGCAATGGACAGCGGATGGTACACGATGGCGCGCCGGACCGCAGCCACACCATAAGCGATGCCGTAGATCGCCAGCGCCGAGACCGCGATCAACCCGCCGATGAAACCGCCGCCCGGCTCGTTATGGCCGCGCAGCAATACAAAGATGGAAAACAGCACCATGAGGCTGGTGACTACTGGGGCGACGGTGCGCAGGATAAGCGTGTTCAAGCCCGCGCTCCCTTCTTCTTCGCTATTTTTGCTGGTCCCTTGATGGCAGCAGCCGGGCGGATGCGGATGAGCGCGAGAATGGCCAGGCCTGTTATCATCACCACCGCAATCTCGCCCAGCGTATCCGTGCCGCGGAAATCGACGATGATGACGTTCACCACATTCGCCCCGTGGGCGATGACCTTGGAATAGGTGTTGTAGAAATCGGTTAGGCGATTATCGAACGACGCTTCCGTCGCCCGCATCAGGAACAGGGCAAAGCCGGTTCCGCAGGCAATGGCGATGGCGCTGTCCAGAAGCTTCTGGCCAGGGCCGCGGTGGTCTGACGGCGACAGGCGAAGCCTTGTCATGACCAGCGTCAGAATGACCACGGAAAGGGTTTCGACCATGAATTGCGTAAACGACAGATCGGGCGCGCCGAACAGCAGGAAGATGACCGCCACCGCAAACCCCTGAATGCCGAGCGCGATGATGGCCGTAAGCCGGCTGGACGCCGTGAGCACCGCGACAAGGCCCGCAACCGCGATGGCAATGAAGGTCAGCTCATGGATTTTCATGTCGTGCGGCCACGCCGGCATTGATGGCAGTTCGCCATAGAGAAACAGCGGCGCAAGCAGCACGACGGCGATGACGGCGAAAGTGGCGGTGACGTAAAATTCCAGCCTGCCGGGCTGGATAAGCCTGACAACATGGAACGAGATTTTGACCAGCGTTTCGATGAAAACATCGAAGCCCCTGTCCGGCCCTGCACCCAGCGCCTTGAAGGTGCGCACCATCAGGCTGCGAACGGCGGAAAGCTGCATATAGAGGACGATGCCGAGCGCGATGGTCAGCAGCGACAGGCCGAGCGGCACGCCGATATGGGGAATGAGCGAGATTTCCACCGGGCGCGCCTCACCCGCGATCGCGCTTGCCATCGGCGTCGAAATGTAAAAATGCGAAAGGCCAGCGAAGAGAGCGATGGTCAGCCCCTTTATCGCCAGCAGCACCGGGCCGAGCCACAGCAGCAGTGGTCCCTCATGCGCGTGTTTCGGGGTTTTCACGGGCTTGCCGAGGAAAGGTTTCAGCGCCACGGCAAAAGCGACGGCAAACATCAGCGCATTGCCGAGAATGGCGATGCCGGTGAACAGCACGGCACGCGGATTGCCATGCGCCAGCGCATAATAAATCTCTTCCTTGGCGAGAAAGCCGAAGAAGGGCGGCAGGCCGGCCATGGAGATGGCCGCTGCCAGCGCTGCCGCAAAGGTGATCGGCATGGCCTTTCGCAAGCCGCCGAGCTTCGTCACATCGCGGGTTCCGGTCTCGTGGTCGATGATGCCGGCAACCATGAACAGTGCGCCCTTGAAAAGCGAATGCGCCACCAGATAAAGCACAGCCGCCTCAATCGCGTGGTCCGAGCCGAAGCCGGTCAGCATCACCAGCAGACCGAGCGAGGACATGGTGGTATAGGCCAGCATCAGCTTCAGGTCGGTCTGGCGCACGGCCAGCAGCGCGCCGGTCAGCATGGTCAACCCGCCGAAGAACGGCAGCAGGATCTGCCAGGCAGCGGTATCGCCGAGAACGGGGTTGAGGCGCATCAGAAGATAGACGCCGGCCTTCACCATGGTTGCCGAGTGCAGATAGGCCGAAACCGGTGTCGGTGCCTCCATCGCGTTGGGCAGCCAGAAATGGAACGGAAACTGCGCCGATTTGGTGAACGCGCCGCCGAGAACCAGCAGCAGCGCAGCCAGATAGAACGGGCTGTCGCGCAATATATCGCCGCCACGCACCAGCATGGACAATTGCGTCATGCCGCTCATGTCCCAGATGAAGATCAACCCGGCGAGCAGCAGCAGACCGCCGCCGCCCGTTACCACCAGCGCCTGCAAGGAGGCACGGCGTGCGGCCGGGCGCGCATGGTCGAATCCGATCAGCAGGAACGAGGTTATCGAGGTCAGTTCCCAGTAAACGAACAGCATCAACAGGCTGTCCGAAACCACGACGCCCAGCATCGCGCCCATGAACAGAAGCAGGAAAGACAGGAAGCGGCCCTGCTGCGGATGCCCCTTCATGTAACCGCCGGCATAAAGCACGATCAGCAGACCGATACCGGTGATCAGAAGTGCAAAGGTCAGCGACAGGCCGTCGATGAACCACGAAAAGCTGAGATTGAAACTTGGAACCCAGACGTAACCGCCCGTGACCACGCCGCCAGCCGCCACCTGCGGCAGCATCAGTGCGAAGTGTACAAAAGCCAGCGCGGGCGCGATCGCCAATATCCAGACGGCATTGTGACCTAATCTTTTCACCAGCATCGGTGCGGCAAGCGCTGCCAGAAACGGCAAAAACAGCGACAGGAATGTCAGCTGCGTGACATCTGATGTCATTCACATCTCCCAGGGCTTCCCCTACCCCTGTACGCCCATGAATGGCGTTCTTTTCAAATCGTATTTTTCAGTTAAGGCATAGACACCGCCATCTCAACCCAAATCGACTCTCATACCTGCCCATAACGTACTCGTTATGACAGCTGCCCTCTTTCAATCTGCAGCGCCGATGCCTATTTCTGGCAGGAACAGAAAGGATCATTCCATGAGCGATCTGACATCCCCGAAAGTGAACAAGAGCGATGCCGACTGGCGCGAGCAGCTGACGCCGGAGCAATATCGCATCCTGCGTGAACACGGCACCGAGCGCCCATTTACCGGTCCCTACTGGGACACGTTCCAGAAAGGCCTCTATCGCTGCGCCGCCTGCGACGAACCGCTGTTCCTCTCCGATACCAAATTCGATGCAGGTTGCGGCTGGCCGAGCTATTTCGAACCGGTGAAACCGGGTGCGGTGACGGAACATCGCGATGCGACGCTTGGCATGGTGCGCACCGAAATCCGCTGCGCCAATTGCGGCGGCCACCTCGGCCACGTCTTCCCGGACGGCCCACCGCCCACCGGCCTGCGTTATTGCATCAACGGCCATTCGATGGTGTTCGAACCGATCTGATGAGAGACAGGTAACGGCCGGTTGCCTGCCGGCCGTTTTTGCGAACAAAATGACCGTCTCGACAGCCGGACCGGAGAGTGAGATTATCGCGATCTCACTCCTTCCGGATCACCGTCATGGCGCTCGAAACCATCCTCATATTCATTCCCGCCTGCTTTGCCCTGAACATGGCGTTCGGGCCCAACAATCTCCTGTCGATGACGGTTGGTGCGCGATACGGCATGGCAACGGCAGTGATGGCCGCGAGCGGCCGGCTGGTTGCGTTTGCGGGCATGATCGCGATCGCCGCTTTGGGCCTCGGCGCACTTTTGATGGCTTCCGAAATGATGTTTTCGCTGATCAAATGGATCGGCGTTCTCTACCTGCTGTGGATCGGCTTCAAGCTCATCCGCTCAAGGGCGGATGTCACCGCTCCCGATATCTCCTCGGGCAACGGAAATATTCTCAAGACCTATCTGCGGCAGGAGTTTTTTGTCGCCTCCGGCAATCCGAAGGCCATCCTGATCTTCACGGCCTTTTTCCCGCAATTCATCCAGCAGGACGCCTATTGGCAGAGCTTCGCCACGCTCGGCGCAATTTTCCTGCTGCTCGAGGTGGTGGCGATCACCGTTTATGCCTTTGTCGGTTCGCGACTGTCCGGTCTTATGCGCAATGCGCGCGCCCTGAAGCGCGTCAACCGGATCAGCGGCTCGATGATGATGGCTTTCGGCGTCATGCTGGCCTTCGCCCGGCGCCCCGCCTGAGAGAAATCCCGGCCCGCGTACTAGTTCAGTTTAAGCTCCATGCAAGTCAGGTCCAGCCAGCGGTCGAACTTTGTGCCCACTTCCGAAAACCGGCCGGCAACGGTGAAACCGAGGCTTTCGTGCAGGCGGATGGAGGCGGCGTTTTCCGATTCGATCGCGGCGATCAGCACATGCACATCGTTGCCGGAGGCGTGGTCGATGATCGCGTGCATCAGCCGCTTGCCGATGCCGTGGCCGCGCGCGTCCTTGTGGACATAAACCGAATGTTCGCGGGTGTGGCGATAGCCGTCGAAGGCGCGCCAGTCGCCATAGGAAGCATAGCCGGCAACCTTGCCGTCAAGAATTGCGACGATCACAGGAAAGCCGCGTGACTTGCGGGCGGAAAACCATTCCTTGCGGTTTTCCAGATCGACCAGCACTTCGTTCCAGATCGCCGTCGTGTTCAGGACCGCGTCGTTGTAAATCTCCATGATGCCGGAAAGATCGCCCACGGTGGCATCGCGCAGTTCCAAACTCATTATCGTTCGCCCTCATTCTTGTCTGCATCGCGCGCCCAACCTTCCGGGGCACGACCTTCAGCCGAGCATTAGGCGATGACGCGGATGGCTGTCCAGTGCTCTCTAGCTCAGGAAGACATGGGAACGAGGCTGAAGGAAGTGACCACGGCAAAATAGTGGACAACGGCGGCGGCAACGACGAAACCGTGCCAGATGGCGTTCTGGAATCGCAGCTTTTCCCAGACATGGAAGACCACGCCGAGCGAATAGATGACACCGCCAGCGACAATCAGCCAGAGCGTGACGGGGGCCAGATGCGTTGAGAGCGGCTGCACCACCATGATGCCGCTCCAGCCCATGGCGAGATAAAGGCCTATGGCGACCCGGTCGTAACGGCCGGGAAACACGCATTTGAGCAATATGCCGCAGATGGCGGCAAGCCAGATCAGCCCCAGCATGGTGGCAATCAGCGGCTCGTGGATACCGCGCATCAGGAACGGCGTGTAGGTGGCGGCGATCAGTATGAAGATCGCCGAGTGGTCCAGCCGGCGCAGGAACCATTTTACGTTGGAATGCGGCCAGATATTATAGGTGAAGGACACGGAAAGGCAGGCGACAAGGCCGAGTCCGTAAATCCAGGCCGCCGCAATAGCGCTGAGGCTGCCCCAGACGGTCGCGTAAAAAATCAGCGCCGTGGCGCCCACCAGCGCAAAAACGATACCCACGCCGTGGACGATACCATCGGCGACAATCTCGTGAAAATCATACTGGCGACCAAACCGCCACACGTTACTCATAGTCCATTCCCGTTTGCCTGCTTGTGGCCAAGCATGACAACAATATTAGACAGGAACAAGACAGCAGCCAGTTAACGGCGATCAAATTGCGTTCCGGGATGTTGCGAATGGAGAGGTTGAGTGGCGGCCTAGCCGTTTCCCTCATTCCTGCGCTTGTCACAGGAATGAGGATGGAAAAGGAGCGCCCTCACAAGGCCACAGCGCATTCCTGGCAGAACGGCGTATAGGGCACGGCTTTCAGGCGGTCTTCCGAAATTTTCTTGCCGCATTTGACGCAGGTGCCGTAGGTACCGTTCGCGATGCGGTCCAGTGCGGCGTCGATGGCGCGCAGCTCGTCCTGGCCCACCTGCCCTATTTCATCAAGCACCTCGTCATTGCTGCGTTCAGCGGCGCGATCGTCGTCATCGGGGTTGCGCGGTTCTTCGAAATCCGCCTCGATTTTGTGCAGGCGGCTGTAAAGCTCGCGCTGGCGGTCGCGCAGGATTTTCTCGTAACTTTCGACATTCATGGTCTTCTCCTCCAGCCGGTGCGGGCGAAAATCGCCCGCAACCCCAAGATTTCAACTCACTTTACCTGTCAATCAGCACCGAGCACTTGGCATGGCGCACCACGCGGTCGGCGGTGGCGCCGATGAAATAATTGGTAAAGTCAGGCATATGCGATGCGATGATGATGAGATCGGCCTTGTGCTCTTCGGCAGCGGCAATGATTTCACGCGCTGGCGCGCCGCTTCTGATTTCGTGCTTGCCCTTGAAGCCGGCCTTCGCCTGAATATCCGCAAGTTTCGTCTTGGCATCCTTGATGGCATTTTCGATGAGGTCTACCGGCAGGTCGATCGCCATATAGCCGGGCAGTTCCTCAACCACATTGATGAGGACGATCTCGCCATCGACATCCAGCAGCGCCCTGGCCTTGGCGAGAATCTTCTCTCCCTTGTCGATGGCGCTGAGGTCTACCGGTACGATGATTTTCTTGTACATGGCTATCTCCTTTGGCGTAATCTGCCGTTCACGTGTCGGGCTCATATTTCCCTGCCGATGCGCCCTTCGCCTTGATTGAAGTCAAAGCCGCGTCGGAGCAGCAACAGGGCCATTGTCAACGAATAGTGGACGGTCAATCGCCAGATGGCGATCTTTGCTGAACGACAAAACCCGCCCATATTCACCACAAATGAACGCCGCAAAGCGGCGTCGGCTGATGCAGACGCGCAAATCCGCGTCGTCAGCACGCCGGATTCAATATGGAGATTATGATGAGTGAAATCAAACAATTCGCCCTGACGCGGCCGGCTTATGTCGGTCAGGCTCATCTTGTCGTTCACGATCTGCCGCGCATTTCGGAATTCTACCAGAAAATCATCGGCCTCTCCGTCATCGAAAAAAGCCCGAGCGGCGAGGTTCTGGGCGTCAACGGCCAGCCGCTGCTGACACTTTCCACCTCCGGCACGGTTGAACGCGCGCCGCGCAATGCCGCAGGCCTGTTCCACACCGCCTTCCTGATGCCGCGCCGCGAGGATCTGGCCCATTGGCTGGCCCATGCCGCGCACAACAATATCCAGCTTCAGGGCGCATCCGACCATCTGGTGAGTGAAGCAATCTATCTGGCCGACCCCGAAGGCAACGGCATCGAGGTCTATCGCGACCGGTCGCCCTCGGAATGGACCTACCAGCAGGACGGCACGGTGGAGATGGCCACGCTCCGCCTCGACCTACAGGCGCTGTATGACAGTGCGCCGAAAACGGCGTTCGAGGGCGCTGCCGATGGAACGGCCATCGGCCACATGCATCTGCAGGTCGGCAATATTCCGCAGGCGGATGAGTTTTATCAGGATGTGCTGGGGTTGAAGATCATGGCGCGTTATCCGGGTGCCAGCTTCTTCGGCTCAGGCGCTTATCATCACCATGTGGCCGCCAATATCTGGAACAGCCGCGGCGCCACGGCCCGCACGGACAATATGACCGGCCTTTCGGGCTACTCGCTGAAGTTCAACGATAGTGCGGCGCTCGATACTGCAATGGCTGCTCTAGACCGGCTGGAAATAGCTACGGAACGGCAGAGCGACGGTATTGTTCTCAAAGACCCGTGGGGCATAGGCCTGAAGCTTTCCGCGTAAAGACCACGGGGCGGCAGAAATTTTTGCCGCTCCGGAACCGCCTCATTTTTCGAACGTTTGATGTCTTATTGGGGGACAGTTCGATGAATGAGAATGCCAGGCCGGAAAAAACCGGCATATTGGGCAATATCGGGCGGCGCGCCGCAAACGCTCCGTCGACGAAGGCCGACCCTTTCGAGGGTCTGGCGTCCGGGTCGCACCGTGACGACGCGCGCAGCCAGCAACCGCTTGGCCGAGAAGCGCTCGATGTGGCCGTTGCATGGTCGGTTATCGGCATTTTTCTCGTCGTCATGATGGCGGTCATTCATGAATTGTCTCTGATCCTCATACCGGTGGTGCTGGCGATTGTCGTGGGCATGATCCTCGGCATCGCGGCGGAAAAGCTTAGTTCCTATGGCATTCCCGGTGCCGGTGTGGCGGTCATTCTCTCCGGCCTTGTCGCGGCCGTCATGTTTTTCGTGATCAATTCGCTGATCGACCCTTTGTCGCAGCTCGCATCCGAAGGACCAGCGCTGATCGAACGCAGTATGGACCGCTTCCTGCCCTATCTTCAAAGCATCCGATGGCTGAACATTTCGGCAGCGACCTTCAGCATGGGGTCGATTTCAATGGAGTCGCTCATTTCGCGCAGCGGCGAGATAATTTCCCTGCTCGGTTCCAACGTCACCCCCGCAGTCGTTCAGGGCATGATCTTCCTCGCCGCGCTTTTGATGTTCCTCTACAGCCGCCTGCGGCTGCGCAAGGCGATCATCATGGCCTTTCCGGCCCGGCACCAGCGGCTGAGGGCCATTCGGATCATCGCTTCGGTGGAAGAAGTGCTCGGCACCTATTTTGCCACGGCAGCGCTGATCTATGCGGCGCTGGGCGTGACGATGGTGGCGATCGCCTATTTCGGCGGGCTGGCCATGCCGCTTCTGTGGGGGCTCTTCGCCTTCCTCTCCAGCTTCGTGCCATTTCTCGGCATCACCGCCATGACGGTGTCGCTGGCGGTGGCAGGCATCATCACGCATGACAACATGGTGCTGGCGTTGCTGCCATCCGCGATCTTCTTCACCATTCACCTGTTGATGGAAAACCTGGCCTTTCCGGCAGTGGTGGGCCGCAACATGGAGATCAACCCCTTCCTCGTCTTCGTGATGATCATCTTCTGGACGTGGATGTGGGGTGCTGCGGGCGCCATGCTGGCACTGCCGCTGTCGCTGATCGCCATGACAGTAACGCGCGAGCTGTTTCCTTCACGCCGCATCGTTCCAAACCTGCCGGCCTGATGGCCGGTCAAGAGGCGAGAGGGATGCGGAGCTTATCGGCCATGCGCCGCTCGTGCTCGATCAGCCATTTCTTGCGCCACAGCCCACCGCCATACCCGGTCAGGCTGCCATCTGCGCCCAGCACCCGGTGGCAGGGAACGACGATGGCAATCTGGTTGGCGCCATTGGCGCGGGCGACGGCACGCACGGCGGATGGCCGTTGCATCGACGTCTCAAGCGAAGAATAGCTGACGATCTCTCCCGCCGGTATCTCCCGCAATGCGTGCCAGACATCGCGCTCGAAGGGTGTGCCGTGTCCGGCAAGCCGGGTTTCGAAGTCAGCCGAATGCCCGGCGAAATAGGCCGCGAGTTCTGCTGCGATCTGGCCGGTGACCGGCGTCCTGCCCAGCACCATATCCGCGCCGGTGCGGGCCTTCAGCCGCTTCAATTCGGCCGGAAGCGCTGGACGGTCGGCAAATTCGAGAAGATGCAGGGCGTGATCATCGGCAACCACCAGCATCGGACCGATCGGCGTGTCGATCCAGTCGCCCTTCAGAAACCCCTTGCCCTTCATGGCGGCGGGAGAGGTGCCGAAGAACTGGTTGATGGCCGAGCGGAAACCGCTGCCGGATTCATATCCGGCATCGATCTGCGCGCCGATCACGGCTTCTCCTGATGCGAGGCTTGTCGCCGCATCTCCCAGCCGCCGCAACCTTGCGATTTCCAGAAAACTCATGCCGAAACGGCGTTTGAAGGTGCGGCGCACGGTGGAAGGGTCATGGCCCATCGCCACCACATCCTCCTCACGCCAGCGCCGCGCCGGTTCGCTTTCCAGCGCCGTCAGAAGGGTGGTGACGGTTTCATCCGCCGTGCCATAGGAAAGCATCGGCTTGCAGCGCTTGCAGGGGCGGAAGCCAGCTTCCAGACATTCGGCGATGGTTTCGCGAAACCGGCAGTTTTCGATCTTCGGCTTTCGCGCCGTACAGGTAAAGCGACAGAAAATCTTCGTCGAGGTCACGCACACATAGGCCACGCCCTCATAGGCGGGGTCCTTGTTCACAAGGGCGGAATATAGGGTTTCGGTGTCGGGGCGTTTGAACAGCATGGGAGGATGCTAGCGCAAATTTGCGCGGTATGCCGCCGAAAAACGGGCGTGGATGTGGGATGCTCATTTCCCTCCTTCCCGTGCTTGTTACAGGAATGAGGAGAGAGCCGCCCCGCTCAATTACCCGGCGGCGTAAACGACGGGTCGTCCAGCCTTGTGAACACCACGCCGCGCGCCTTCAGCGCCAGAAGGCCCCTCACCACGCCCTCACCCGCTTCGTGGGTAGGCTGATTGATGTGGGAGATGATGACGTCGCCGTCCCTGGCCGAAGCGATGTGCTTTGCCGTGGCGGCCGCGCCCAGAAGCGAGCCGCCATCGCCATTGACGGAATAACCCGCCACCCGCATGCCGAGCCTGTTGATGGTGGCCATGGACGAGGTGGTGTATTTCGCCGTCGCACCGCGAAACCATTGCGGTTGAAGACCGGTCATGGCGACAATTGCCTGCCTGCCGCCCTCGACCTCCTGCTCGACTGCCGCTTCCGAACCGGCAGCGGCAATGCCATAGATGGCAACGGGCTTATCCACCGCTGGCACATGGTTTTCGCCGTGGTTTTCAATCTCGAACAGATCCGGATGCGCCATCATTACGGCAAGCGCTTCGCTATTGTGCTTCAGCCAGCGGGCAGTGACAAAGATCGTCGCCGGTATCTTTTCCTGCACCAGCGTATCGAGAATGCGATGGTCAGTCTTGCCCATGCAGGCGTCGAGAGTCATCGCCACCAGCACCCTGCCGTCATGCCTCGGCGTCATTTTCAGCGTCGGCTCGACGAGACCCGTCCCCGCGAAGGCGGCCGTGGAGAGCGACAGGAAGAGAGCGGCAAAGGGCAGGCTACGCAGCATTTTTCAGTTTCCGAAGGGTAAGATGTGGCAATCCGCCTGCAAAACGCCCGAATTATGGCGCGGCTTCCAGCGTTGACAGAGCGTTCAGCACCTCTTCCACCCGCTGGCGCTCCGCGCTGGTGAGCGACAGGATTGGCCGGGGCGGCTCACATGCCGTTACCGACAAAGCATTGGCGGCGGCGTAGATCACGCGGATACTGCCGAATTCCTTGAAGAGCGCCCAGAGCGGCTGGAAGGCCAGATCGAGCCTGCGCGTCTCCTCCGCATCCCCGGCCTGAGCGGCGCGCATCAACCGCAATGCCGGAACCGGCAGCAGGCCCGCAACGACGCTGTACCAGGCATCGCCACCGGCAAGCGTTGCTTCCGCACATCCCCAGTCGCCGCTGTAACCGATGGCGAAATCATCCGTCAGTTTCGGCCGCAGCCGCGCAAGCTCTCCCGCATAGTCGGAATCGGCCGGCAGCGGCATCTTTATGGCACGGATATTCGGGATATAGGCGAGCCTGACCAGAAGCTCATCGCTGAAGGAGAATCGCGTCGTCGTCGGGTTGTTGTAAATGGCGAGCGGCAAATCGGTTGCGCCGGCGACGGCGGCGAAATGGTGATAGGCCTCTTCCTTAGTCAGCGGCGTATAGGAAACGGGCGCCAGAAGCAGCGCATCGGCACCGGCAGCTTCGGCGTCTTTCGCCAGCGCCACGGCCTCATCGGTGCGCAACGCGCCGACGCCTGCCATCAATGTGCGCCTGCCCTTGAGGACGGCATGGGCTGCCTCAACCGCGCGCCGCCTCTCGGCACGCGACAGATACATATAGGTTCCGGTGCTGCCGAGAATGCCGATGGAATCGACCTCCGCCGCATCCAGCCGCTCGACGAGGGCGGAAAAGGCTTGGCTATCCACCTGCCCGGCCTCGTCGGCGGGCGTGATCGGAAAAGCCGAAAGTCCCTTGAATTGCTTCGCCATGTTCTCGCCCCTCAATTCGATCGAAGGACAGCGTTACAGACCCATTGGCAGGGCGGCAAGAAAAGCGGGGGTTAAACCGGCGACCGCGGACGAAGAATTCCCCGATCAGTCATAAAGATACAACTTCTTCCACTGCTCTTCGGGAATCTTGTCGCCGACACGGTAATCGAAGGACTGGATGGAGAGGCTGTCGCTTTTCAGCTGGCACTTGTATTTGAGCTTGTACCATTCACCGGCGCTTCTGAAGACTGCACCCGACGCCTTGATCGAATTCTTGCCAACCTCGGGATCACCGAAGGTATAGGCAATGACCTTATCCGGCTTCATGCCCTTCTGCTCGGTCGCGATCCGCTCCATCGCCTCTATGTCGCAACGCTGCTCCAGACGCTCCTCGGGGGCGAGCACGTTCAGCTGCCGCATGACGTTGGCGTCTATTGCGAAAGCGGGTGTAGATGCCTGCAAGGCAAGGAAAAACGCAGAAAGAGCAGCGGGAAGAAACTTTCGCATGGGATCCTGTCAGTTTTCGTTTGTTCTTATCGATGCACGGCAGGCCGGTGGCAGGCGCGTATCATCGCTGATTTGCCGGATATTGCCAAAATGTGATCGAAAACTGACGAAATTGTGCCCAAGCCTCATTTCACCTGTGGAGATTTGAAACTTGATCGGTGGTGAGGGGCACTCTACATCTTGGGTGCCGCCCACGCATTTTTCATACGAAAGCGAGTTTCCCTTGCCGATTTTCAAGAACCTGCCCGCCGCCCCGACCGCCGAAAAACGGCCCGTCCAGGATACGCATCACGGCATCACCCGCACCGATGACTACGCATGGTTCCGGGCCGATAACTGGCAGGCCATGTTCAAGGACCCTACCCTGCTCGACCCAGCCATCCGCGCCCATCTGGCGGCCGAGAATACCTATATGGAAGCCGCAATGGGCGACACCAAGGCGCTTCAGGAAAAGCTGTTCGAGGAGATGAAAGGCCGTATCAAGCAGGATGATTCCTCTGTTCCGGTCAATGATGGACCTTATGCCTATGGCACGCTGTTCGTGACCGGCGGCGAGCAACCGCATTATTTCCGCACCCCGCGTGATGGCGGCGAAAAGCACGTGCTGCTTGATGGCGACAGGGAAGCGCAAGGCAAGGATTATTTCCGTCTTGCCGGCCTCGACCAGTCGTCCGATCACAGTCACGGCATCTGGGGTTATGACGACAAGGGTTCGGAATATTTCACGCTGCGCATCCGTAATCTCGAAACCGGTGAAGACCTTGCCGATGTCGTGGAAAATACCGGCGGCGGCGGGGCATGGGCGCCTGACGGCAAGAGCTTTTTCTATACGCTGCAGGACGAAAACCACCGCCCCTCGAAGGTCTTCCACCACATCATCGGCGAGCCGCAGTCGGCCGACCGGCTGGTCTATGAGGAAAAGGACCCCGGCTTCTTCATGGGCGTTGGCGCGTCCGTGCTCGACGAATTCATCTTCATCGACATTCACGACCATGAGACCAGCGAATACCGCATTCTTTCCACCAAGGACCTGATGGCCGAGCCTGTCGTGGTTGCGGAGCGCGAGGAAGGTATCGAATATTCGATGTGCGAAGGCGGCGATGTCTTCTACATCCTCACCAATGACGGCGATGCCAAGGATTTCCGTATCATGGAAGCGCCGGTTACCGCGCCGGGCAAGGAAAACTGGAAGGAGGTCGTGCCGCATGAGCCGGGTCGCCTCATTCTCTCCGTCGATGCCTATGCCCGCCATCTGATCTGGCTGGAGCGCCGCGACGGCCTGCCGCGCATCGTTATCCGCGATCGCCGCACGGGCCAGGAGCATTCCATCGCCTTTGCCGAGGAAGCCTATTCGCTTGGCCTGCATGGCGCTGCAGAATACGACACCGATGTCATCCGCTTCTCCTACTCCTCGATGACGACGCCGAGCCAGTTGTTCGACTACAATATGGTGACGCGCGACCGCACGCTGCTGAAAACGCAGGAAGTGCCTTCCGGCCACAATCCCGACGATTACATTACCCGCCGCATCATGGCGCCTGCCCATGACGGCGAGTTGGTGCCGGTCTCGCTGCTTTACCGCAAGGATGTAGTGCTCGACGGTTCTGCCCCCTGCCTGCTTTATGGCTACGGCGCCTATGGCATCACCATCCCCGCTTCCTTCTCCACCACAACGCTGTCTTTGGCAGACCGTGGCTTCATCTATGCCATCGCCCACATTCGCGGCGGCAAGGACAAGGGTTTCGAGTGGTATGAAACCGGCAAGATGAAAGACAAACAGAACACGTTTAAGGATTTCATCGCGGCTGCCGATCATCTGGTCAAGGAAGGCTTTACCTCCTACGATCGCATTATCGCGGAAGGCGGTTCGGCAGGGGGAATGCTGATGGGCGCCGTCGCCAACATGGCCCCGGAAAAATTTGCCGGCATCATCGCTGCGGTTCCCTTCGTGGACGTGCTGACGACCATGCTTGATGACACGCTGCCGCTAACCCCGCCGGAATGGCCGGAATGGGGCAATCCGCTGGAATCGGAAGAGGAATATCAGTGGATCGCCGCCTACAGCCCCTATGACAATGTCGGGGAAAAGCCCTATCCGCCGCTGCTTGCGCTTTCCGGCCTCACCGACCCGCGCGTGACCTATTGGGAACCGACCAAATGGGTGGCGAAACTGCGCGAAAAGACGACGGGGGAAGCCCCGATCCTGCTCAAGACCAACATGGCGGCTGGCCATGGCGGCAAGTCGGGCCGTTTCCAGCGGCTGGAAGAAATTGCCTTCGAATATGCCTTCGCACTGAAGGTGGCGGGCAAGGACACCGTCTGACACGCTCAATGCAGAAACGGGCGGCGATCCAATCGTCGCCCGATCTCATTTTGGACGAAAATACCTGCAAAAATCTCGTTATTGAATATTTTTTCCACAAATTATCATACGCATCTTTTATTTAAATAACATCTTTATCGACATTGAATTTTTATTTCCAGTTGCCGCAACTCATAATATATCTTCCGCAAACGCAAATAATTCCCATGTATTACGTCACCGGAAAAAATGTTCCGGAAATCGAACGCATGGCTGCGTTGCGCCATTTCGCATTGCAATATCACTTTTCGGCCGTATTATCCGGGCCGTTGACATATTCATGCGCCTTTTCGCCGCCTTTCTCGCGGCAATCCTGCAGCACGTCTTGCGGATAATCTTATCGCCGGATTTTTTCGGCTTTTTCATGCGCCATGTCAGTTCGCCCTTGGCAATCCGGGCTTTGCAGTGCTCCCGCTTTGCCAATTGAAAACACTGCATCAGACTTGGAGGTCTCCCATGAAGAAACTCCTGGCCTCGACCATTCTCGTAACGGGCTTTACCATCGCTGCCGGTGCAGCAAATTCCGCCAACGCCGCAGAAACATGCGGCAGCGTCACCATCGCCGAAATGAACTGGGCGTCCGCCGGTGTTGCGGCTTACGTCGACAAGTTCATCATGGAAAACGGCTATGATTGCACGGTCAACGTCATCAGCGGCGACACCACTCCCACATTCACCTCCATGAATGAAAAGGGCCAGCCGGATATGGCGCCCGAAATGTGGGTGAATACCCTTGGCGCCCCCTATGAGGACGCCGTCAAGAAGGGCAACCTGATCCAGGAAAGCAAAATCCTGAGTGAAGGTGGCGTTGAAGGCTGGTGGATTCCCAAATATCTCGCCGACGAACACCCCGATATCAAGACAGTTGAAGACGCACTCAAGCATCCCGAGCTTTTCCCGGCGCCGGAAGACGCCAGCAAGGGTGCCGTGTTTGGCTGCCCGCCGGGCTGGGGCTGCCAGCCAACGACCGCCAACCTGTTCAAGGCACGCAAGGCCGATGAGAAGGGCTTCGCCCTGATCGATACCGGCTCCGCCGCGGGCCTCGATGGCTCGATCTCCAATGCCTATGAGAAAAAGCAGGGCTGGCTCGGCTATTACTGGTCCCCGACGGCCATTCTTGGCAAGTACGACATGGTGAAACTGGACGATGGCGTGGCACTCGACCGCGAGGCCTACGACAATTGCATCGCCAAGCCTGATTGCGCCGATCCCAAGCCAAACGCCTATCCGGTGGCAGAGGTATTCACTGTTGTCACCAAGGACTTCGCCGAGAAGGCCGGTCCTTCCATCGACTACATCCGCGAGCGGCAGTGGGACAACGAGACCGTCGCCAAGGTTCTTGCCTGGATGGATGAAAACCAGGGCACCAACGAAGACGGCGCGGAATATTTCCTCGAGAACAACGAGGATATCTGGACGAAGTGGGTTTCGCCCGAGGTGGCGGAGAAGATCAAGGCTTCGATGTAACGCATCCGCAGGAGGGAAAAGCTTGGGTTTGTATCCGTAGCTTACCCCCCCTCTGCCCTGCCGGGCATCTCCCCCTCAAGGGGGGAGATCGACCTGCGGCAAGGCCTCGCTCCACTCCAACCTAGCGGATGAAGCGATGTGGCGCGTCTTGCCGATCTCCCCCCTTGAGGGGGAGATGTCCGGCAGGACAGAGGGGGGTGCCCGCACGCTCCAGCGACTCCATTGTCCCTCCCATTCATCCAAACCAAAGGGAAAATAACAATAATGGCCCTCTGTAACTATCTGCCGGATATGCTGTGCAAGTTTCCGGCCATCGATAACGGCACGATGCGTGTGGCACGCAAGACCATCGATGACGGTTTTCGCGATATCGTGCGCAATTACGGCGATGCGATCGATGTGATCGTGCATCCACTGCAGCTCTTTCTCAACTCCTCGGAGCGGCTGTTCATCCAGACCCCGTGGATCGTCACCATGCTGGTCATTCTGGCGATCGTGCATCTGGCCGGGCGCAGCTTCAAGATCACCGGTGGCACGGCCATCTCCCTGCTCATGATCGGCGCAGTCGGCCTCTGGCGCGACGCCATGACGACGCTTTCCATCGTCGCCATCGCCACGCTGATCGCCATCGTCATCGGCCTGCCGCTCGGCATTTTGATGGGACGCTCCGAACGGTTGCAGCGTATCATCAATCCCGTGCTCGACGTGATGCAGACCCTGCCAAGCTTCGTTTATCTCATCCCCGTGGTGGTGATTTTCGGCATCGGCAAGGTACCGGGCCTGATCGCAGTGGTGATCTACGCCATTCCACCCGTCATCCGCCTGACCAGCCTCGGCATCCGCCTGGTAGACCGGGAAGTGCTGGAAGCCGCCGATGCCTTCGGCTCCTCCAACGGCCAGAAGCTGTTCAATGTGCAGCTGCCGCTGGCGTTGCCCACCATCATGACCGGCATCAACCAGACCATCATGATGGCACTCGCCATGGTCGTCGTCGCCTCCATGGTCGGTGTCGGCGGGCTCGGCAAGAATGTGCTGCAGGCCATCAACAACCAGTTTTTCACGGTGGGCTTCCTGAACGGTTTCGCTCTGGTCGCCATCGCCATCATGTTCGACCGGGCAAGCCAGGCTTTCGGCAAGCGCCTGCAGAAATACCGCGAGGTCTCCCATGGCTAAAAGCATTGAAATCAGGAATCTTTACAAGATCTTCGGCAAGCATCCCGAGAAATATCTCGAAGCGGTGCGATCAGGCATGGACAAGGTCGAGCTGAACGACAAACACAACCATGTGCTCGGTCTCAACAACATCAACATCACCATGCCGGGCGGCAAGATCACCGTGGTCATGGGGCTTTCCGGTTCCGGCAAGTCGACGCTGATCCGCCACATCAACCGGCTGATCGACCCGACCGCAGGTGAGGTTCTCTACGACGGCGAGGACATTTGCGGCATGAGCACTTCGGCGCTGCGGAAATTCCGCCGTCACAAAACGGCGATGGTGTTCCAGAAATTCGGCCTCCTGCCGCATCGTACCGTGCTGGAAAACAGCGTCTACGGCCTCGATATTCAGGGCATGCCACGCAAGGACAGCGAAGAGAAAGGCCGTTACTGGCTGGATCGTGTCGGTCTTGCCGGCTATGAGGATTATTATCCGAACCAGCTTTCCGGCGGCATGCAGCAGCGTGTCGGCCTTGCCCGCGCGCTTGCCAACGATGCCGATATTCTCCTGATGGACGAGGCTTATTCGGCTCTCGATCCGCTGATCCGTGTCGATATGCAGACGATGCTGCTGGACCTTCAGCAGGAGCTGAAAAAGACCGTGGTGTTCATCACTCACGATCTGGATGAGGCTTTGCGGCTCGGCGACCATATTGCCATTCTGAAAGACGGCGAAGTGGTGCAGCAGGGCGACGGCCAGAGCATCATCCTTTCCCCTGCGGATGGTTACGTCACCGACTTCGTGCGCGACGTCAACCGCAGCCGCGTGCTTCAGGCGACCACCGTGATGGAACCGCTGACGGCGAAACCCGAGGGCATGTCGGTGCCGGAAAACGCGACTCTGGAAACCATCGCCCGCGATATGTCGGAGGCGAACGAAACCAGCGCCCATGTGGTGGATGAAGACGGCAAGCCAGTCGGCGCCATCGGCCTCGACACGCTGGTGGCGGCGATGGTCACGCCGGCACCTCAGGAGGCAGATCTCAGGTTGGCAGTCGTGGAGGAAGCGGAAAAAATCCCGGAACCGGCGGCGCCTGTGGAGAAGGAAACCGCGTAATCCGGCACCAACAGGATTTGCCTTTCTTTCAGAGGACCGAAAAAGCCCCAGCCCCGCTGCGCAAAAGACATCGGAGCTGCCTGGCCGCGTCCAAACTCTTTCGTCATACCGGCCTAGAGCCGGCATGACGGGAGTTGGGGTGTTTGGCGCCAGAGTTTGAGCGGCACAACAGGGTCGCCATGGCGAGCACGACGCGAAGTGTGGGCAAGGCCGGCAATGCCCGCCTTCCCATCCAACCATGCAAAAACGAAGCACCCCTTTGCCACGTGTCAAGCCGGGAAAGACATTGCAATGCAGCAAGCGCAAGCTTCGGGCAAGCCGCCGCCGTTAACCATTTGTTAACTTTTGAACGCGGAATCACTGGCATGCAGATCGAAAGCAATATTGGCGGATACAATTATCAGGCTCGTGTCCGCGACATCGAAAAACCCGGCAGCGCGCAGAGCGCGCCCGAGGAACAGGCCGTTAAACGCGGCCCCGGCAACCCGACCGTTTCCAGCACCGTTCTTTCCCGTTCGCTGGCCAACGTGCTGTGGGCCGTCGGCAATGGCAGCGCGCCGGCCCACACGCCGGCTGCGACCTCCGCCGAAGACAAGGCAGAAGCGCAGGCCGAATGGGTGCGCAGCGCCTATTCCGAATACGAATAGATGATTCCGATCAGGCCCTTGCCGGGCTGACCTCCACCGTTACATGTGAGAGTTCATGTATGGCTGCAAGCTTCTGCTTGTAGAAAGCCGGCGCCTTCGGCACCTGCGAGTGGATGGCGACAATGGCGGCGTGATGCCCAGGCCCCACCTGCCAGACGTGCAGGTCGGTGATGCGATCTTCTTCCGTTTCCACGCTTTCACGAATTTCCTGCGGCAAGTCCTCCGTCAGCGGAACCGCATCAACCAGCGTCGTTGCCGTGGAGCGAATGAGTCCCCATGACCAGCGGGCAATCACCACACCGCCGACAATACCCATCAACGGATCGAGGAAGGACCAGCCGTTCCACTTGCCGAGCAGCAGCGCGACAATGGCGAGAACGGAAGTCAGCGCATCGGCGAGTACATGCAGATAGGCTGCGCGCAGATTATTGTCCCTGCCGCCCTTCGCACCGTGCTCGCCGTGATGCGCGTGCGAGCCGTGATCGTGATGGGCGTGGCTGCCATGGCCGTGATGGGCATGCGAACCATGTGCGTGACCATGGCCATGGCCATGGCCGTGATCGTGGTTATCCTTCAACAGCACGGCGCTGACGAGATTGACGATAAGACCGATGACGGCGACGAGGATCGCCTGATTGAAGTCGATCTGAACAGGATTGAAAAGCCGCATCGCACTTTCGACGGCGATGAGCAGCGCCACCACCGCCAGCACGATGGCGCTGGCAAAACCGGCGAGATCACCGAACTTGCCGGTGCCGAACGTGAAGCGCGGATTGCGCGCCTCACGCCGGGCATAGAGATAGGCCAGCGCCGAGATGAGCATTGCGCCCGCATGGGTGGACATGTGCCAGCCATCCGCCGTCAGCGCCATGGAACCGAACCAGTGGCCGGCGACGATCTCCGCCACCATCATGACTGTGGTCAGCGCAATCACCATCCACACGCGCTTTTCATTGCGCTCATGGTTCCGGCCTAGGAAAACATGGTCGTGGCCGGACGCTGCGGAAAATTCGGATGTCGTCGTCATGTCGCTAATCCTGTTCGATCCTGGAATATTCTGTTTCACGCATGTCTTTTCCCAAAGCCGCGGACACTTTTGGGAGAGAGGTTAGCGGATGTAGGTCTTCAGCACCTGGGCCAGCTCTTCCGCCGCACGCGCCCGCTCGTCTTCATTTTCGGCGTGCACGACGTGCTCATGCAGATGTTCCTGCATCACCTCCCCCGTCAGGCCGGAAAGCGCACCGCGCACCGAGGCCAGCAATTGCAGCACCTCGCCGCAGGGCTTGGAATCGTCCAGGGCACGCTCCACCGCCTCCATCTGCCCCTTGAGGCGACGGATGCGAGCGAGAAGCTTCTCCTTGTTGCGGATCGTATGGGACATGAATACCTCATATACTATAGGGGGGTATACTATATTGCGACGTTTTTTGGTTCAAGCCCTGCGCGACGCAATCTTCGCGAATGTTTCGACCCCTAAAAATACCCCATGAAACTTAGGGGACTCAGTCATGACGACTATCGCAGCAACAACCAGCAGCTATTACGCAACTCCGGTCCGGACCCTTGAGCCGACAAAGACCAGGGAAACCAATGCAACCACCGAGGCCCTGCTGGAACTGACACGGGCGGCACACCGCGCGATTTCCAGCGCCGAGAGCGTTGCCGTTTCCGCCGCACCTGCCGCCGCCAGCGTTTCCGCCGGCCTTGCCGCAGCACTTTGGAACCTGGACAGCGGCGCACAGGCCAGAACCGAACCGGCGGTAGATATCGCCGCATCAGCGCAGCCTGACGCCGCCTCCAGCATCGAGACAGAAGTTCTCAAAGCCCTGGCGCAGGCACTCGGCGTGGATGCCGCCGCCTGACACCCATTGAACGGCAGGCTGAAAAGCTATATCTCTAGAGACTAGAGCATCCGGTTCGTTCTTGTCCCGGCTGCTCTTGAGGATATGGAGAAGGCAATGCTGTCCATCGGTGAATTGTCCAAACGTACCGGCGTGAAGGTTCCGACGATCCGCTATTATGAGCAGATGGGCCTCATCCGCGAGGCAGACCGCTCGGAAGGCAACCAGCGCCGTTACGAAAAATCCGATCTCGAAAGGCTGGCTTTCATCCGCCATGCCCGCGATATCGGGCTCAATATCGACGCCATCAGAGAATTGATCGCGCTCAGCCAGCACCGGCAAATGCCGTGCGAGGGTGCGGATCGCATTGCCGCCGAACACCTCGCCCATGTGCGCGAAAAAATCAGCAGCCTCAAGAAGCTCGAGCATGAGCTGGAACGTATCGTCTCTCATTGCCATGGTCATTCGATCGAGGATTGTTACGTCATCCGCGCACTTTCCGACCATGGCATGTGCGAAGGCGAGCATTGAGGCTAAACAGCAGGCTTGACAGATTTCAGATTCGAGCGCATTGCATGGACATGATCAACGAACGCGCACCCATCTCCTGCTCGTACTTTTGGGCCTACCTGTAAAGGGCGGCTCGACAGATCATTTTGTCAACAAGCCGCCGTCAGGCGGCTTTGTTGTTTTTCAAGCGTCCTGACGGCACCGATAAAACCGAAGGACCAGAAAAATGACCGAAGATAGTTCCCTTACACTGGAAAGACCGCCCGTCGTCATCATTCGTGGCGCACGCAAGACCGATTTGCCTGAGCTCAATGAGATGATCACCCTGCTTGCCACCTTTCATGGCGATGCGGCGGCGATTACGCCGGCGAAACTGGAACGCGACCTGTTCGGCCCGCTTCCCTGGGTGCATGGGCTGGTGGCGGAAGCCGACGGCGCATTGATCGGTTACGCCCTGATGCTGCCGCTCTACAGGGCGCAGGAAGGCCGCCGCGGGCTTGAGCTGCACCATCTTTTCGTGCGTGACGGTCACCGCGGCCATGGCACCGGCCAGCACCTGGTTTCCCGCGCCCGCGATATCGCCAAGCGCCTCGGTTGCGACTATCTTTCCGTCAGCGCCACGACCGGCAATGTCGCCGCGCATCGTTTCTACGAAAGCATGGATTTCGCGCCGCGCCCGGTCACCGGCATGCGCTACATGCAGTCTATCGCCTGATTGCAACCTTCGGAGACGGTCATGACACGGATTGCCATTGCGCTTGCGCAGGATTTTGCGGACTGGGAACCGGCGCTGCTTGCCGCCGCCGCGCGCGGCTATCTCGGCGTCGAGATCGTTTACGCAACCCCGGACGGCCGGCCCGTGGTTTCAATGGGCGGGCTCAACGTTACGCCCGACACATCCTATGATGCGCTTGATCCTGCTAACATCGATGCGCTCGTCATTCCCGGCGGCCTCGGCTGGGAAAAGGGAACGGCTGTCGATCTTGGCGGGCTGGTACAGCGGTTTCGCGAGAAGGGCCGACTGGTTGCCGGCATCTGCGCGGCTGCCAGCGCGCTTGCAGGCACGGGCGCCCTTGATGACGTCGCCCATACCGGCAATTCGCTCGCCTCTCACAAGGCCTCTCCGTCCTATCGCGGCGAAGCGCTCTATCGCGACCAGCCGAAGGCGGTCAGCGATGGCGGCATCGTAACCGCAGCCGGCAGTGCACCGGTCAGTTTCGCAGTGGAAATTCTGAAACACCTCGGCCTCTTTGGTCCGGAAGCCGAGGCGGAACTTCAGGTTTTTGCGGCGGAGCACCGGTGAGGCTCAGCTTGGTGTCGGGAGTTTTGCGGATCCTCCCACCTCATTCCTGTGCTTGTCACAGGAATGAGGTGGTGGGGAAGTTAAGCCGCGAGACCATCACAAATCACCCCCGATCAAGCACCCGGCAGACACGGGGCGCGACATCCCCGCACTCCCCCGCAATCGCACGGCGGATATCGCGGCTGTTGAGATGCAGACTGCGACCGGCCGGCAAAGCCGAGCGTTTTATCTTGGCAAGGGCTGCGGCCGTAAAGGCAGCCTCATTCTCATGAAAATAGGCGAGCGCCGCTTCCCGTTCCGGACTGGCGCCAAGGACTGCCTTGAATGCAAGGCGGTGCACGGCGCAGAAAGCGCCGTGACCGGGAACGGCAAAACGCAGCGCGTCGAGTTCCTCACTCCATTCGGCTGCGTCCTGCATGGATTTAAGCCTGCTGGAAGCGCTTCAGGAAAAACGCGCTCAATGTTCCGAGCAAGGCCCAGAAGACAAAGCTGGTCACGGTGGCGGCGACGATGAACTGCCGTTCCAGCGGCAGCGGTGCCAGCGCATGTTCACCTTCCGGCGGCAGGGGCGCGCCCACCACATGTGGTGCAACGATCAACACCAGTGCGAGCACGATTGCCCAGGGTTCGCGGCGGAATGCGATCAGCGCAATGCCGCCTGCGGTCGCCGCAACCGTCGAAAGCCACCAGATTTGACGCGCCTCAAGCGCGGCCGCCGGGCTGCCCGGTAGTTCCGGCGGCAGGCCGATCATCGGCGCAAGCATGACGGCGGCAAAACCGGCCACACCCCACAAAAGGCCTTCGCGCCAGCCGGCATCGGTGCCGCGCAGCGAGATGAGGCCGGTCAGCACCAGCGCATAACCGATGGCGGTCAGCACGTTGGCGGCGACCGTATAGGCGGTGCGCTCGAAGCCGTCGGCCGGAGACCAGGCTTCCTCGTTATGTTCGTGCGCGGGAACGGCAGCGCCGGTCGTGGCCGGAGCATCGTGGCTGTGGGGCGCTTCGCCACCCGCATTTTCATAGGTTTCCGCCTTCAGGATCAGCGGCGTGGTGCCGAAAGCCTGCATGGCCGAAACGGCGAAGCCGCCAACGATGCCGACGAGGACGGCGGTAAAAACTATACTGCGAAAGAACGACATGCTTCCCACCTCAATGGCAAGGGAAAGCATTGGCATGACGTGTGTCATGCGCGGCGTTGTGAACGGCTTCCACATGCGAAAAGCCGACAAAACCGACGACGAACAGACCAAGCACGATCGCCGTCAGCGATTGCGCGAAGCTGCCCGTTTTTGCTGAAACGGCGGCATTTGCCGTATTCTGGTTGATAGACATGGTGACCCCTCTTACGGCGCGACCCCGCGCCTTTAGACGCGGCGGAACGGCAAAACGCCGTGCAGCCGCATGCGATACACTTCACCACGGGGATACGAGACTGACACAGGGCGGCACGTCCAAGCGCCACCACCCTGAAATTCCGCTCTTCCGGACACCCCGCCGGCATGGACATTTCCGTGATGGCAGGTCTCCTGGCTTACGGGTCAAAACCTGAAACACCTTCCCGGCATTGCCCTCGCCCATATTCGGCGAGATGCTTACCAGTGGCATTTCGTTTCAGGCTCTCCGCTCACAGTTGCGGGGGCAGCCACGAATGAGGATGTCTCCCTATCGTGTTCCCTTTTCACCTTCCGGAACGCCCGGAAGGAACCATCACAGGATCGTTATCCGATGGGTGTGGGTTGGAGTCAATGGCAGGCCAGCGTGAGAATTGCGCGCCGTGGCTGGATGCCGGATCAAGTCCGGCATGACGGCAAAAGGCTACCGTGCCGGGATGGCCTTTAGATAGGCGGCGATCGCATTTCGATCATCGGCCGTCAGATGCGCCATGTTCTGCTGCACCTTGACCATGGAGCCGCCGACGCTGTCGAATTCCGGGGTGAAGCCGGTTTCCAGATAGTTGGCAATATCGGCCGCCTCCCAGCTTCCGACGCTCTGCGAGCCGGGGGTGATATCGGGAATGCGGCCCTCGCCTTCGGGATTGGGACCACCGGCCAGCCATTTGCCATCGAGAAAACCGCCAAGCGCATTGCGCGGCGTGTGACATTCGCCGCAATGGCCCGGGCCTTCCACCAGATATTGGCCGCGCAGCAATTCGGCATTGGCATCGGCAAGCTCGACGCGGGGTGGCGCGGATGTATCGAAATAGAGGAATTTCCAGCCGCCCAATGCCATGCGCATGTTGAAGGGGAACGGCAGTTCGTGATCCGGCGCGTCATTCTGGCTGGCGGGCAGAACCCGCAAATAACCGAAGAGGTCGTTGATGTCCTTCTGCGTCATGCGGGCATAGGAGGCGTAAGGGAAGGACGGGTAAAGATGTTCGCCGTTCTTGCCGACGCCGCGCGTCATCGCATCGCCGAATTCCGAAAGCGTCCAGCCGCCAATGCCATGCTGCGGATCGGAGGAAATATTGGGCACATGGAAGGTGCCGAAGGGGCTTTTCAACGCTTGCCCGCCCGAAAGCGTCAAAAGCGCATCGCCCTTGGCATCTGGTGCCGCATGGCAACTTGCGCAGCCACCCGCCCAGAACAGCGTTTCGCCATTGGCAAGGTCCGGCTCGCCAAGGCTCACCCAGTGGCTGGGTGCCTGACGCACAGGCGCGGTGACCCAGGCGAAAATGCCGAAACCGGCAATGGCCGCCACCGCGATCCCGCCCGCGAGCTTCGTCCAAATGGAGGCCATGACCCCTCTCCCCATTATTACCTGATGAGATCAGGCATCATTCCCGCTGAAAAAAACGCCGCCGGGAAGCGGCGTTCTTAATAGGATCACTTCTTCAGACGGTAGGTCTGGTGGCACGCACCACAATCGGCACCGAGGGTCTGCATGGCGGCGGTGACGCCTGCCTGATCGGCGGGAAGGCTGGCGAGGACCTTGTCCGCATCGGCACCGAGCTTGGCGGCCTTGGACTTGAAGTCATCGAAATTTTCCCAGATCGCGGGTGCCGCAGCACTGCCGGTCTCGCTGCCCGGGGGAAACTGGTCGGGGAAAGCCTTGGCGTTGGTGCTGATGGTCGTCACGGCAGCCTTTACGGCTTCGGCGTCATAAGGCTTCTGGCCCTTGGAGATGGCAGCAAGCGCCCCCATGGAGCCGCCGATCTGCTTCATCATGCCTTCACGTTTTTCGACTTCGCCGGCAGCGAAGACCGCTCCGGCGCAAAGACAGCCGAAAAGCATGGCCGCCGCGATGGTTTTCAGTTTCATACACTCTCTCCTTGATTCCGGCAGATGCTGAACGCGCGATAACGGCGCGAGGATGCCCTTTCCGCATGGCGAAAAGAAGTCACATTGCAGTGAATTTCCCCAAGAAAACAGAAGTCTAGGAGAGTGCTTCCCAAAGCGTAACCAGGGCTGCGGCAATCAGCATGAAACCGGCGGCGCGGCCGATGAAAATCGTCGCGGCAGGCGAGGAAACGAGCCATGCCCGGCTTTTATCCGCCGTCAGCGCCAGAGCGCCATAGACCGTGAACTGCGTGATGGCCACCATCGCGCCCATTACCAGACCCTGCATCCAGATTGGACCATAGTCAGGTTTGAGGAATTGCGGATAGATCGCCATCATGAAGAGATAGGCTTTCGGATTGGAAAGGCAGGTGAGAACGGCCCGCCAGAACGCCTTTCTGACAGAGGCGCTCGCCTGCGCCTCATCGCCATTGACGGTGATGGCGCTGCGCATCAGGCCGACGCCGATCCAGACCATGTAAGCGGCGCCGGCGACCAGCAGCGGCAGGAACAGCGACGGCATCCAGGCGGCGAGCATGCCGACGCCCAACGCACCGTAAAGTGAATGCACCATGCCGCCGGCGCTCATGCCGCTTGCGGCGGAAAGCCCGGTTCTTTTGCCACCCGTCAACGCACTTGCCAGCACGAACAGCATATCCATGCCCGGCAGGATGATGATGCCGAACAGGACCAGAAAGAAAAGCCAGAGATTTTCGGCGTAACTCATGTCAGTATCTCCCAAAACAGTTTTCGACACATTCGGGAAAACTCATGTTTCTCAATGTGTTTTGCTGCTTATAGGAAAAGCCAACTGACAGCGTTGTGTCAGTTGCGTTGGGAAACCACCGGGAAAAACGGCAATGCGCAAGGCATCGAGACTGTTCGAGATCATCCAGATCCTGCGGGTGGCGCGCAGGCCGATCACCGCGCAGACCATTGCCGAGGCACTGGAGGTCACGGTGCGCTCGGTCTATCGCGATATTTCGGCCCTTCAAACCATGCGCGTGCCGATCGAAGGCGAACGCGGCGTCGGTTACATCCTGCGTCCCGGCTTCAACCTGCCGCCACTGATGTTTTCCATCGAGGAGACGGAGGCGATCGTGCTTGCGCTCGCCATGGTCGCGCGCACGGGCGATACCGAATTGCGGCAGGCGGCCAAAAAGGTCAGCGACAAGATTGCCGCATCCCTGCCCGAACCCCTGTCGAAAACCCTGTCGGCCAATGCCCTGCACGCCTGGGGCAGCATCGCGCCCTCACCCGCCGGCGTCGATCTTGCCATGGTCAGGCGGGCGGTGCGCGACGAGGAGCGGTTGGACATAACCTATGGCGATGAAACCGGCACCGAGACCCGGCGGCAGATCCGGCCCATCGCCACGATCTATTATTCGGAGACGACCAATATCGTCGCCTGGTGCGAACTCAGGCAAGCGATCCGCAATTTCCGCTCCGACCGCGTTCTGACCTGCAAGACAACCGGCAGCTTTTTCAAGATGGAAGGCGAAAGGTTGCGGCAATTGTGGATGAGCGGCTGGCAGAGCAATCAGCTTGGGACTTCGGAACGAACGACGAATCAAGCCGGCGCGTAAAAGCAACTGATTTAGCGCGTCTTTCAATCTTCGTTGTGTGTCGGTGCCCCCGTCTCAACCGCCATTCCTGTGACAGTAATGACGGTTGAGAGGGTGGTGCTGACTTCAAAGCACGGCAGCGTTATGCCGCAAATGCTCCAGCACCCTATCGTCTTCCCGCCCGAAACCGCGGATGACGATTCGGTCGGCAAACACATCGGCAATGGCGAAGGTGTTCTGGTCGGGCGTATCCACCATGCCCTTAAAGTTGACGAAGTGAGTGTTGCCCTGCACCCCGTAATTGCCCTCATGATTATGGCCGCTGAACCATGCGACGACCGAAGGGTGTACATCAAGAAGATCAACGATGCGGGGCGCGTCCCACATATTATGGGCGTTGTCCGGATAGACCGGATAGTGGCAGAGAATGACCACTTTTTCACCCGCCGCATCCGCCTTTTGCAGAACGGTCCGCAGCCATTCGAACTGTTCGTCGCTGAGCGACGCATTCCAGTCCTGCGCATTGATCGCACCCACCTCTTGCAGGCGCCTCAGACGCTCTTGCGCCAGCGTGCGGCGCGGATCGCCCGGCGGCGGGGCAAACAGGCTGACCTCGTTGCCGTCAAGCACCACGAAACGTATCTCACCGATGGTGAAATCATGCCAGGGCGACGCCATGCCGAGGCGGGCATGAATGGCCGACAAGTGTTCGGCGGCAACGGCGAAATCGTGATTTCCCGGCAGCATCACCGAAGGGTGGCGAAGCTGCTCGTAGACGCCAAGGATCGCATCGAAATTTTCAAAACCGCGATCGATGATATCGCCCAGCGTTACCACGAAGGCCAGTTCCTCGCGATTGAAGGCGTCGATCGCTTCGCCAAGCTTTTTCGGGCTTTCGGCATAATACCGGCCCATATCCGGGCGGGGTTCGGCATCGGCATATTGGGGATCGGCAACGATGCCGAATGAGAAGAGCGGTGTGGTTTTTTCAGTCATGATGCGCCGCGATAAACCGGGCGGATGACAGGCTTGTGACAAATGGGAGCGACACGCTGGATTGTCGATCTCAAAAGCAGAACACCCGGCCTTTGGGGGGCCGGGTGCTCAAAAAATTACAATCCGCAAAACTTACTTGGAAGCGGCTTCGTAACGCTCCAGGACGTAGTCCCAGTTGATGAGGTTGTCGACGAAGGCTTCGAGGTACTTCGGACGCAGGTTGCGGTAGTCGATGTAGTAGGAGTGTTCCCATACGTCGACGCCGAGGATCGGTTCTGCACCATGAACCAGCGGGTTTTCGCCGTTCGGGGTCTTGGAGATTTCGAGCTTGCCGTTCTTGACGGAAACCCATGCCCAGCCGGAGCCGAACTGCGTGGTGCCGGCAGCGATGAAATCAGCCTTGAACTTGTCGTAACCGCCGAGATCGGAGGCGAATGCCTGTTCCAGCTTGCCCGGCAGCTTGTTGCCGCCGCCGTCCTTCTTCAGCCACTTCCAGAAATGGACGTGGTTGTAATGCTGGGCAGCATTGTTGAAGAGACCAGCATTGGTGCCAAAGGACTTCTTCACGACTTCCTCAAGCGAAAGGTCGGAAAGACCGGCTTCCGCCGCCAGCTTGTTGCCGTTGTCGACATATGCCTTGTGGTGCTTGTCGTGATGGAACTCGAGCGTCTCGCGCGACATGTATGGTGCAAGCGCGTCGTAGTCGTAGGGGAGTTCAGGAAGTTCGAAGGCCATGGTTTTTACTCCTTTTTGCAGCGGGTTACCGCTCCTAGAAACCGTGTGAGCGGACCATAGGAGCGAACCTCTGTTTGGGCAACCTGTGAAATATCAAAATGTTCCGACAAAAGAGAAAATTCCTCTCAAGCCAGCCGCCACCACATTTGTTTCACAACCCTGGCGTACCGTTTTCCACCCTATCGGTTCGCTTTTGATGAAATTGCAGGAAGGAAATTCCATGACCCGCTCCATGATCCATCGGGCGCTGCTTCTCGCCGCCTTCTCCTCGCTGGCGCTTCCGGCCGTCGCATCGTCTGACGATGCCTGGAAGGAATTCGTGGCGGATGTGCAGACGGCGTGCCTTGGCGCCGGCAAAGACATGATCGAGGACGCCAAGGTGGTGGTCGATCCGGTGGGCAGCGAGAATTATGGCCTCGCCGTCCTCACCGGCAAGGCCAAGGGCGCGGATGCGACGATCAGCCATATCTGCGTTTACGACAAGAAGACCAAGGCCGTCGAACTCGGCAGCGAGCTTGCCGGCGATACGCTGAAGGTTGAAATCCCTGGTTCCACCAAGCCCTGAGGTTTCAGAAACGGGGCGTGGTGTCGCCATCGCCCAGCGCGCGCTGCATCAGCACCGTGTCCAGCCACTGGCCGTGTTTCCAGCCGATGGACTTGAATGTGCCGACATGCTCGAAACCGGCGGCGCGGTGCACACCGATGGACGCGGCGTTGGCGCTATCGCCGATGACCGCAATCATCTGCCGGAAGCCGCGCGAAGTCGCATCCTCGATCAGCGCATCGAGCAGCTTGCGGCCAATTCCCATGCCCTTCTTGGCCGGATCGATATAAACGGAATTCTCCACAACAGCACCATAGGCCGGGCGCGGACGATAGGCGCCGGCATAGGCATATCCGGCTACCTTTCCGTCGATTTCGGCGACGAGATAGGAGTAGTTGCCTTCCACCAGCAGTCGGCGGCGCTCAAGCATCATATCCACGCTTGGCGGATCGATCTCGAAGCTGGCGCGGCCATGCAGCACGGCATCCCGGTAGATTTCGGTAATGGCTGGAATATCCGCCTCCTTGCAGGGGCGGATGGTAAGGCTGGAAATTGTGGGAAGGGTCATTCTCGTGTCCTGTGGTCATTCACGGCATTATTGTGCATTGCGGCTCAGTCAAAATAAAGATTATCTGTCTTATACAAACGATAAGGTTTTCTTTGATGATGGACCTCGATCTGCGGCAGGTGCGCAGCTTCATGGATGTCGCCGATCTCGGCAGCTTTTCCGCCGCAGCCGATAAGGCGGGGCTGACGCAGCCGGCCATCAGCCTGCACATCCGGCTGCTGGAAAAGCAGCTCGGTGTGCGGCTGATCGAACGGGTCGGCAGGCGCGCGCAGCCGACGGCGGCGGGCCGGGACTTTCTCATCCACGCAAGACGGATTGCGGAAGAAGTGGCGCATGCCATCGATACCGTAGCCCCTCATCGCAGCGGCGTGACGGGACGCCTGCGCATCGGCACGGGCGCCACCGCCTGCATCTATCTTCTGCCGCCAGTGCTGGGCAAAATCCGCCAGGTGATGCCGGGGATAGACATCGTCGTGCAGACCGGCAATACCCACGATATACTGAGGCTTCTCGAAGCCAATACGATCGATGCGGCGGTGGTGGCCCTGCCGGCCAGCGGCCGCAGCTTCGATATCAGCGACATCCATCTCGATGAACTGGTCGCGGTTTTCCCGCTTGGAACCATCAGCGACGCAACAATCCTGAATGCCGAGACGCTTTCGACACAGCCATTGCTGCTTTACGAGGGCGGCAATACGCGCAAGCTCGTGGATCAATGGTTTTCGGCAAGCGGCCGCACCGTTCAACCCGCCATGGAACTGGGCAGCGTCGAGGCCATCAAGAAACTGGCGGGTGCGGGCCTTGGCCTTGCCATCGTGCCACGCATGGCGATGGAGCATGAAGGTGCTGCATCGGGGCTTGAATGGCGCTCGCTCGAGCCGCCGCTCGAACGGCGGATCGCCCTTGCCCTCAGACGCGACAAGCACATGACCGCGTCACTAAGGGCGCTCGCTGCTGCATTGCCAAACCTGCAGAAACGATGAAGCCCGCGTCGGTTTCGGACGCGGGCTTCGATCTGTTGATGCTTGCGACTTTTTTATATCGTCATGCCGGACTGGATCCGGCATCCAGCCACGGCGCGTCTGCGCCGTGAGAAGAGTCGTACGCGATCAGAGACTTGACCGCGCT
This sequence comes from Rhizobium sp. TBD182, assembly GCF_001950375.1. Classification (NCBI taxonomy): domain Bacteria; kingdom Pseudomonadati; phylum Pseudomonadota; class Alphaproteobacteria; order Hyphomicrobiales; family Rhizobiaceae; genus Rhizobium; species Rhizobium sp. TBD182. The sequence goes on from NZ_BDLN01000001.1 coordinate 1,000,388, forward strand.
GGACCCCGAAGCCAAAGGCAATCTCGTCCTCAGAACTCGGTCCAGTCATCACCCTTCACGGCCAGCGCGGCATTGCCACGCGAAGCAGTGACCGGGCGGGATCTGGACGGCTGGGAGACGGGTGCACGTGCGGGGCTTGCCTCTCGCATGTGCCTTGCCGTCTCGCGCAATGCGGAGGTCTGCTGGCCGAGCTGGAACTGCGCCAACAAAGCCTGGAGATTGGCACATTCCTGCGCAAGACCCGCACCGGCCGCATTCATTTCCTCAACCATCGCGGCGTTCTGCTGCGTAGCCTGATCCATGTGGTTGACGGCGGTGTTGACCTCGGAGAGACCGGCGGACTGTTCCTGCGCCGCGGTGGCGATGGCGTCCATATGGGTGTTGACGGACAGTACGAGCTGCTCGATCTCGGAAAGCCCGACGCCAGTATCGGCGACAAGCTTCACGCCTTCACCCACCGCAACGGCTGACGTGTTGATGAGCTGCTTGATTTCCTTGGCGGCCTTGGCGGAACGCTGGGCCAGTTCGCGCACTTCCTGTGCAACGACTGCAAAACCCTTGCCCGCATCGCCCGCCCGCGCCGCCTCGACGCCCGCATTCAGCGCCAGAAGGTTGGTCTGGAAGGCGATTTCGTCAATAACACCGATGATCTGGCCGATCTGGCGCGAGGAATGCTCGATGCGTTCCATGGCGGAAACGGCATCGCGCACCACCTTGCCGGAAAGATCGGCCTTTGCCCTTGCCTCACGCACCGTGTCACGCGCATCGCCTGCCCGCTTGGAGGTGGCCGAAACATTGGCGGTGATCTCTTCCAGCGCGGCAGCGGTCTCTTCCAGAGAGGCAGCCTGCTGCTCCGTGCGGCGGGAAAGATCGTCGGATGCCGACGAAACCTCGTGAGCGCCGCCATTTACCGTCTGCACGGACTGGCCGACACTTGTCAGCGCTTCGCGCAGTTGAACGACGGAGCTGTTGAAATCGTGCCGCAGCGCCTCGAATTGCGGTGCGAACGGCGTGGCGATCTCGCAGACCATGTCGCCGGAAGCGAGACGACGAAGACCGCCCGCCAGCGAACCCGTGGCCTGATTGAGCCGTTCTTCGGCCTCGGCCTCGGCGCGCTGCTGCAACTCGATACGGTCCCGCTCGGCCCGCTCGCGGTTGGCCAGGGCTTCGGATTCCAGCTGCCTGTTGCGGATTGCCGCCTCGCGGAAGATTTCCACGGCGCGGGCCATCTCGCCGATCTCGTCGCCGCGTTTTGCGCCGGCGACATCGATCGAAAGATTGCCGCCCGAAAGCTCCATCATCGCGTTGGTCAGGCGGCTGATCGGCCGGGTGACGCGGCCGACGATGACGGCAAGCGAGAGGATACAGAGCGCCAGCGTCGCGATGAAGACGACGAGATAGATCATCGCATCGATGAAGGCGTCCTGTTTGGCCTGTGCGGCATTTGCGTCCAGAACAACCATGGCGGCAGAAGCGATTTTCGCAATCGTGCCGAGGTTTTCGGTGACGGTGGTGCGCCAGCTGTCCATGGTGAAGGCAGGCGTGCGACCATTCATGAGATCGTCGATGAGCTTGGCGCGCTGCGTGCTGAAATCGCCCTTGAAGTAAGTCTTGTCCGCCGTGGCGTAGATATCCTTGAGCGATTGTGGCGTCGATTCATGCGTAACCAGATCGCCGGTCGCTTTCCAGGCGAAAGCCGCACCGGCATCGAATGCGCCGAGCTGCTGCATCTCCTGCGCCGTCAGTGGACGGTTCTGGGCAACGGCAGCGTTGAGAATGACGGTGGCGCTGCCGCCAAGGGCACGGGCAGACCAGCCGTAAGACCGCAACTGGATCAAACCGGTCTGACCCTGATCGAGAGAGCGAACGGTGCCTTCAAGCGCCGTCGAGCCCGCCTCGAGCGAGGCGAGGAAATCGCCGCCGAGCGCCATGACCGTCTTGTCGAGACCGCCTTCGCGCCGGTCAAGCGGCAGCGAAACGTTGGCGTCAACCTTCTTTCGCAATTCGACGAACTGCGCGTAGACATCTTTCACGCGCTTCAGCGGTGCCTGAAGCTGCGTGTCTTCAAGCGACGAAGACTGCGTGAGGAATGCCGTCATGGCAGCATCCACCTTCTGGCGTGCGGCCTGCACGCTGGCGACGCTGCCCGTCGATTTCGACGGATCGAGCGTCAGTGCCGTGGCGCTGTCGCCGCGTTCACTGCGGAAATTCAAAAGAGCGTTGAAAAGAAGCTTGTCGAGCGAGACGAGTTGCGCAACCTCTGAAAAGGTGCCGGCGCGATTGGCCGACCGCCACAACTCGTTTCCGACCAAACCGGCCAGCGCGAGGCTGATGGTAAGAAAAAATCCTACAAGTACATTACGAATGCTGAAAGACATCTGGCGGCCCTCGTTAGCCGGAAGGGAAGATGCTGCAAACTACGTGTGGTTTGTCTAAAATTGATTAAATTCCCCTCAGTTTTCGCGGGAAAATACTGCACTGCAAAAAACAAAAGGCCACGGCAAACGGAACGCCTGCCGTGGCCCTGATCGAAATACGTGTCAGCTTTGCCCACCAGACAGAAAATCACATTCGATTTTCGTCCGTAACGATGCGCAGATCAAAGAGAGTCAGAGCGTCCGGCGGGACTCACGGCGCTCTAGACGTCTGCGCCGAGACGTGACCAATCCATGTAAAGATCGAGCGCCTTGCGGGCGACCGGGCCTGCCTGCAATGCGCGGTCATCCAGTTTCACAACAGGGGAAACCTTGGAATAATTGCCCGAGCAGAAGATTTCATCGGCCCCGCGGAAATCCTCGACCGACAGGGTCGCTTCGCGCACTTCGAAACCGGCCTGGCGCAGAAGGCCCATCACCCGCGAACGGGTGATGCCGGCAAGGAAGGTGCGGTTCGGAACCGGGGTGAAGACGACGCCGTCCTTGACCATGAAGACGTTGGACGATGCCGATTCAGCGACATTGCCGTTCATGTCGCACATCAGGGCGTTGTCGAAACCGCGTGCACGGGCTTCCAGAATGGCGCGGCCGCTATTGGGGTAAAGGCTACCGGCCTTGGCATCCGTCATCGCGGTTTCCGGTGAAGGACGGCGCAGCGGCGAGACGGTGAGTGTCAGCGATGCGCCGGCATTCATCGGCGCTTCGAAAAGGCACAGCGCAAAACGGGTGGAATTGGCATCGGGCGCGACGACGCTGCCCGGCGAACCGTGTTCTGCCCAATACATCGGCTTGATGTAGATTTCAGTCTTGCCGTCGAATTTATTGACGCCTTCCAGCGCCAATGCCTCGATCTCTTCCGCCGTCATGGTCGGCTTCATGCCCATGTTAATGGCCGAGCGGTTGACGCGCTGGCAATGCAGATCGAGATCGGGAGCCACGCCATCGAACCAGCGCGCGCCGTCAAACACCGTGGAGGCCAGCCACATGGCATGCGAGGTCGGGCCGATGAGCGGCGGATTGCCGGGCAGCCATTGACCATCAACATAGGTCCAGGTGGTTGATCGGGGTGCGGTATCGACGGTCATGACTGTCTCCTGTCTTGAGCATCTCCGCCTTTCTGCAAAAAGCGAAAGAGCTCCATCTTTTTCGTCCTGCCACATTGCCGCACGCAAAACCGCTCCGCACTTTTGCTGGCAATGCTCTGAAATCGGCGGGAGTGAATGCCTCTGACCGGGTGAGGTCAAGTTTTAATTGCCGCCATGTCTTATTTTGACGGAAAATAACAAATGCATGCCCTGACAAAGACGTTTTGTGAGGCGAAACAAAAGGTTGATGAATAGATCCATCACAATAATTCATGCATTGGATGATGGCGGGGGGATTTCGCCCATGCGATGCTGGCAGTCTGACGGCGCTTGCAACGCCCTTTACAATTCTTGTTCGCCGATCCGAATGCAACACGTCAGCAGGAGAAAATCATGGCATGGTCCGCCCAGCAATATCTGAAATTTGAAGACGAGCGGACACGCCCGGCAAGGGATCTTCTGGCGCAGGTGCCGCTGGAGCGCGTGCTGAACGGTTACGATCTGGGCTGCGGCCCGGGCAATTCCACCGAGCTTTTGACCGATCGTTACGGCGTTAACGTCATCACCGGCATCGACAGCGACGACGACATGCTGGAAAAGGCGGCGGACCGGCTGCCCAACACCCGTTTCGGCAAGGCCGATCTCGGCAACTGGCGGCCCAGCCAGAAGGCGGACCTGCTTTATGCCAATGCGGTGTTCCAATGGGTGCCGGATCATCTTGCCGTTCTTTCGCAGCTGATGGACCAGCTGGAAAGCGGCGGCGTTCTTGCCGTGCAGATGCCTGACAATCTGCAGGAGCCGACACATCGCGCCATGGAGGAAACGGGAGCAGACGGCCCCTGGAAGGACAAGTTTGCGGATGGCAAATTACGCCGCAAACCCCTGCCCGCGCCATCAGCCTATTTCGATGCGCTGACACCGAAATCCGCGCGGGTGGATGTGTGGCACACCATCTACAACCACCCCATGAAGGATGCGGAAAGCATTGTGGAATGGGTGAAGGGCACGGGTCTGCGCCCATATCTTGCCGCCGCCGGCGAGGAACACCGCGAGGCCTTCCTCAACGACTATACGAGGCGCATCGCAGCCGCCTATCCGCCCATGGCGGACGGCCGGCTGCTGTTGCGTTTTCCGCGCCTGTTCGTGGTGGCGGTGAAGAAGTAGCGTAGTTTTCGCCTCCCCTCATTCCTGTGCCTGTCACAGGAATCCAGCCAGCCCAAGTCCTTGGGCTGGAAAGGCTCTCTCGCCGCGCAGACGCGCGGCGGCTGGATCCCTGTGACAAGCACAGGGATGAGGAGAGCTTAGAGTACGACATGGCTACGACACTATTTAGCCAATCGGCCTCAACGCATTATCTCTAACCCGCGAAGGCGTAGACCCTCAGACGATGGCCGTCGGGGTCGGCCGCAGTGAATGTGTAGCCGAAGTCCATCGTGCCGGGCTGCTGCAAAATGGCGATGCCCTTTGTCTTCCAGTCGGCGAAGGCTTCATCCACCTGCGCATCACTTTCGACGCGGAAGGCAAGCTCGCCGCCACCGCCCGTGACCGATGCCTTCGGCTCCACCGTATGCCTCGACCAGAGGCCGAGCTTCATGCCGTTTTGAAGCACGAAAAGGGAGAATGTCGGAGAGGCTTCGACCGGCTCTGCGCCGAGCAGGGCTTTATAAAATTCCGTGCTGGCCGGCGGGTTGTCGACGTAGAGAATGGTGAAATCGGGGTGGGTCATGGCTGTTCTCCTTGAGTTGCGGATGAACAGGTTCTAGACCCCCGTGCTGTCAGTTTTTGTCAGCATGATTTTGTTGCCGTCGCTGTTTTTCCCGCTCGCGCCACTCCTTCAGCAGGGACTGGCGGCGGCGGGGATAACGCTTGTCCAGAGGGTTGAAGCTCTCGATGCGGTCGGCCCGGAAACTGCGGAAATCCTGCCGCGTCTCGCACCATGCCAGCACCACCCGCACCAGATCGAAAAAAGCGAGCGCGAAGGGCCAGATCACCCGCTCCGTCAATTCTCCCTTCTCGTCGCGATAGGTCATCACGACCTTGCTCTCCTTGCGAATAATATCGCGAATGGCGACGAGATCGACGTGGATGGTGGCCATGGCCTGCCCGGGGCCGACAAGCAGGGTGGAATTATCGAGCTCCTCACGCAGGGCATCGGGCAAAACGGCGGCGATCTTGACGAGTGCTGCGCGGGCGGCCTGCGCCAACCCCTCATCGGCACGGCCCGCGACCCATCGCGACCCGAGCACAAGCGCCTCGATCTCCTGCTGCGAAAACATCAGCGGCGGCAGCAAAAAACCGGGACGCAGCACATAACCCACACCCGCCTCGCCCTCGATGTCAGCACCCTGCGCCTGAAGCGTTGCTATATCGCGGTAAAGCGTGCGCAGGCTGACGCCGGTTTGAGCGGCCAGCGCCGTACCGCTGACCGGCATGCGGTGGGCGCGCAGGATCTGCAACAGATCAAGAAGCCGTTGTGAGCGCGACACGCGTGGTTCCTCCACATTCCGATCATGCCATCTACGACGTTTCGCCATCGACTGGTAGCCTCGCGCACAGCGCCTCGCAATGGCGAGACGCTTGAAACCAATGGCGCGGACACCAGTTAATAAAAGACCGCTTCCCCATCCGGCAGTCCTTGCCGGCCATGTTTGCAATAAACAGGAGAGACATGCATGTATGACGTCAACGCGAATGGCGCGAACATTCCCGCCCTCGGTTTCGGCACCTTCCGCATTCCGGAAGAGGATATCAGGCGCATTTTGCCGGAGGCGCTGAAACTCGGTTTCCGCCATGTCGATACGGCCCAGATCTACAAGAATGAAGGTGCGGTTGGCGAAGTGATCGCAAAGTCCGGCATTTCCCGGCACGATATTTTCCTGACCACCAAGGTCTGGGTGGACCGCTACCGCCACGCTGATTTTCTCGCCTCCGTCGATGAAAGCCTGCAAAAGCTGAAGACGGATTATGTCGATCTCCTGCTGCTGCACTGGCCGAAAAGCGATGTGCCGCTGGCGGAAAGGATCGGCGCGCTGAACGACGTGCGCAAGGCCGGAAAGGTGCGCAATATCGGCATTTCCAACTTCAACGTGGCGCTTACGGAAGAGGCGGTCAAACTCTCCGACACGCCGCTTGCCACTAACCAGATCGAATACCACCCCTATCTGGACCAGACGAAGGTGATTGCGGCCGCGCGCAAACACGGGCTTTCGGTCACTGCCTATTATCTGATGGCGGATGGCAAGGTGCCCGACGATTCGGTTCTGAAGGATATTGGTGCAAGGCACGGCAAGACGGCCGCACAGGTGGCGCTGCGCTGGGCGGTGCAGCAGCCGGATGTCGTGGCGCTTTCCAAGACCGCAACCGAAAGCCGCCTCAAGGAGAATTTCGACATTTTCGATTTTGCGCTCTCGGAAGAGGAAATGCAGGCGATCCACGCGCTTGCCAAACCCGATGGCCGCATCGTCAACCCCGGTCACCTCGCGCCCGACTGGGACGATTGACTGCGTGAACCCGGTCCGGTCTCACCGCTGCGTCAACGCCAGTTTCGCCCCGAGCGCCACAAACGCGGCGGCGAAACTGCGTCTCAGCCAGGTGAGTACGGCCGGGCGCGCCACAACCTGCCGCCTGACCGAGGCGGCAAAACAGCCGTAAAGCGCAAAGACCAGAAACGTCATGGCCATGAAGATCAGCCCGAGATCGACCATGCGCCACGTCGGAGAAACCTCCTCCGGCGCGATGAATTGCGGCAGGAAAGCAAAAAAGAAGATCGACAGTTTCGGGTTCAGGAGATTGATGAGGATAGCCTCACCGATGACCCGCCCTGCCTTGCGGTGCTCCTGCTTGTCGTCGATCTTCAGCGCCCCATCTTCCCGAAGCGTGTTCCACGCCATGTAGAGCAGGTAGGCGACACCCAGATATTTGATCACGCCGAAGGCAAGGGCGCTCGCGTGCAGAATGGCGGCAAGTCCGGTGATGGCGGCCAGCAGATGCGGCACGATGCCGAGCGTGCAGCCGAAAGCCGCGACGACGCTCGCCTTCGACCCTTGGGACAGGCCGGCGGCCAGCGTGTAAACCACGCCTGTTCCGGGAGAAGCGGCGATGATCAGGGATGTGATGAGGAATTCGGGCGTCATGGATTCTGCAGGTCCTGTTGAACGGAGGACAGGAGCATGACTGTGTCCGGCGCGGGGGTCTTGGATGAAATTGCAGCGTTGAGGCTTGGAGGCTCGCGTCTGTAGCCCTATTACCCCAACCTGCGCTACGAAGCCGCCGCCCTATACGCCGCGGGCGTCACTCCGAACTGCCGTACGAAAAACCTGTTCAAATGGCTCTGGTCGGAGAAACCGGCGAAAAACGCCACATCTGCGGGTGGAGCACCCCTGGCCAGCGCACCCCGTGCCAGATGCAGGCGTCGCTGCAAAAGGTAGCTGTGCGGCGTCAGCCCCGTGGTCTTGCTGAAGGATCGCAGGAAGCGGAACTGGCTCATGCCGGCCTCCTGCGCCAGATCGGTTAGGCGCAATGGCAGGGCAGGATCGTCATCGATCCTGCTTTTCGCCCGTCTTATGCTATCGGGCGCTGCCGTCTCGCGTGGTGTTGCCACCGTTTCCATTGCACCCACGAGCAGCATAAGGAGGGTCTCGTCGCAGCGAAGGGTGTCACCCGGGCGATCAGTTGCCGTCACGGCTGAAAAAAGCGCACGGAACCGGTCCGCCAGAGGCCTGATGTCGACCGGATAGGCGAATTCGAAAAAGCCATGATCCTTTTCGATGATATCGGCAATGGCGGCCTGCACGATATCGATGTCGAGATAGATCATCCGCCAGGCGCGCCCGCCCTCTCCCAGCGGAATGCCGTCATGAACCTCACCCGGATTGACGGTGATGACATGGCCGGCTTCAGCCTCCACCATGCCGCGCCCGCTCAGCGATTTCTGTGCGCCGCGCTCCACAAGGCCGATGCCGAACTGGTCGTGCATGTGACGTGGAAAAGAGCGGTCGCTATCCGCAACCACGGCAGCAATACCGGGCATGGCGGTTTTCGGCATGAGGAATTGACGGCTGCCCATGAAAAGCTGGCGCTCCCTTTAAAGAGCGCCACGCTATCACAGGCGATGCGTCCGAGACAGGGCCGAGTCTTACGGATGCATGCCGTTGACCATCGAAAACACCTGATCGAAATTGCCGTTCTGCGCGGCGAAACGCAGCGGCTTGCAGCGTTCCACAACCACTTCCTTCTCATCCGGGCGACCGCCGAGAATGTCCATCACTTCCGAAATGAAGGCCTCGAGCGGCATGGCTCTTTCGTCGCTTGCCTGGCCTTCCCCCATCAGCGTCGTCTGCACATAGGGCGGCACGATTTCGATGACCTCAACCGAGGTTTCTTTCAGCTGTTCGCGAAGTGCGACCGAGTAGGCATGGATGGCCGATTTGGTGGCGCTGTAGGTTGGGGTGACCACCATGGGCACGAAGGCCAAGCCGGAGGATACGGTCAGCACTGTCGCTTCAGGCTGCTTGAGGAAATGCGGCAGCAACGCCGCCGTCAGGCGAATGGGCGCCAGAAGGTTGGTGGCGATGGTTTCCTCCGCCGTATCCAGATAGTCCGGGGCCGAGGAGATGTCCTCCGGCCGCATGATGCCGGCATTGTTGATGACGGCGTTGAGCGTCGGATGTGTCTTGATGAGATTGTCGGCGAAAGAGCGGATGCCTTCGGCGTCGGTCGCGTCCATGACCATCGCGGCCATGCCGGGATTGGCGGCCGTTACCTCATCCAGCACATTCTGACGGCGGCCGGAAATGACGACCTTGTTGCCCAGCCGGTGAAACGCTTCCGCCAGCGCCCGGCCGATGCCGGAGCCGCCACCGGTGATGAGAATGGTGTTGCCTGTCGTTTTCATCGAAAAATCCTCTGCCTGTTGGATGACGGGAAATTAGCGGCTATACTCTCCATTCGTAAGTAGGCACCCAAAAGAATTATACTTACCCAAAGGAGAGTGTGAGATGAAACGGTATGCCGCCGATCCCATGATCGAGAACAGGCGCAAGTCTCCGCCGTCCACGGAAACCGATCCGGTCATCGAGGCGCTGGTTGAGGATATCATCGCGAAAGTGGCGGACAAATGGACGATGCTGATCCTTGAGGTGCTGGAAGAGCATGGCACGCTTCGCTTTACGCAGATCGGCAGGCTGGTCGGCACCATCAGCCAGAAGATGCTGACGAAAACGCTGAGGCAGATGGAAAGCGACGGACTGGTGCGCCGCACCGTGCACCCAGTCATTCCACCGCATGTGGATTATGGCCTCACGTCTCTCGGAGAGACCCTTGGCAGCGCCTTTTGCGGCGTGTGGATATGGGCGGAAACCCACCATGCGGAAATAGAAGAGGCGCGGCGCCGGTTCAATGAACAGCCGCCGCGCCCCGCTATCGAATAAAATGTCGCCTTACGCGAACTGGCTGAGGCCCGGAACCGAAGCGATCACCTGATCGACAGTCTCATCGCCCGCGTGCTGGCGAGCAACGGCGATGGTTTCCTTGGCGAGCGTGGTGATTTCGCTCATGCCGATGCCCTGGCTCATCAGTTGCTGGCCGAGACCCATGATGCCGCCGCCGCCGATCGCGCTCATCAATCCGCCCAGCAGACCGCCGCCGCCAGCGCCCTCGCCATTATACTGTGCCACGAGATCGCTGGCACCCGGAATGGCTTCGATCATGCGGGCGATCGGACCATCTGCCGCCTCGCGCTGGAGAAAACCCAGAATCATGCCAACAGCCTTTTCGGCCAGCGCAGGGTCTATGCCCGCCTTTGCGGCGATCTGGTCAACGACTTCGTTCATTCTTGCCTCCTGTTGAAAAACGACGCCAACACCGAATAACTGACGTTAACGTCAACGTAAAACAATCTCATGCCGCATTCAAGCGGGCGGCAGGCGGGTGCGGCAACTTTCATGAAGCGGTTTTTCTTCATCGCCATCAAGCAGTTGTTGCGCCTTGAAACTGTCCTTATAAGATCATCACAACCATACTATGAAAAGGCCGCTTTGGCAGTAGCGGCCAGAGGGTGCCGTAAAAGTTCAATTCGGACATGACCATCTTCAAATCGATCGCGATTTAAGGGGCATGCATCAGTCGCAGGAGAAAATGGTCGATGTTGCAGGACGGACAGATCTATATCGGGACCAGCCGCAATCCGGACGACAGCCTGAATAAGGGTGAATATCTGGAGCTGAAATTCGGCAACCGCCACGGCCTGATCACCGGCGCAACGGGCACGGGCAAGACCGTGACCCTGCAGGTTCTTGCCGAAGGTTTCTCGCAAGCCGGCGTTCCCGTTTTCTGCGCCGATATCAAGGGCGACCTTTCCGGCATCGCCGCCCAGGGCGAAACCAAGGACTGGGTGCAGAAACGTGCCGAACAGATCGGTTTCACGGATTTTTCCTATGGCAAATCGCCGGTGATCTTCTGGGATCTCTACGGTGAAAAAGGCCATCGCGTGCGCGCCACCATTGCCGAAATGGGCCCGCTGCTGCTGGCGCGACTGATGGATGCTTCGGAAGCCCAGGAAGGCGTGCTCAACATCGCCTTCAAGATCGCCGATCAGGGCGGGTTGCCGCTGCTCGATCTCAAAGACCTGCAATCGCTGCTCAACTACATGGGCGAGAATGCTAGTGCGCTGTCCAGCCAGTTCGGCCTGATTTCCAAGACCTCTGTCGGTTCACTGCAACGCGGGCTGCTGGTTCTCGAACAGCAGGGTGCCGCAAACTTCTTCGGCGAGCCGGCGCTGAATATTGCCGACATCATGCGCGTCGGCACGGACGGGCGTGGCACGGTTTCAGTTCTCGCCGCCGACAAGCTGATGATGAACCCGCGCCTTTACGCCACCTTCCTGTTGTGGATGCTCTCGGAGCTCTTCGAGGAACTGCCGGAAGTGGGCGACCCGGAAAAGCCGCGTCTGGTGTTCTTTTTCGATGAGGCGCATCTGCTGTTTAACGACGCGCCAAGGGTGCTCGTCGAGCGCGTAGAGCAGGTGGTGCGGCTTATCCGCTCCAAGGGTGTGGGCGTCTACTTCGTGACGCAGAACCCGCTGGACGTGCCGGAAACCGTTCTTGCCCAGCTGGGCAACCGCGTGCAGCATGCGCTTCGCGCCTATACGCCGCGCGAGCAGAAGGCTGTGCGCACCGCAGCCGATACGTTCCGCCAGAACCCCGCCTTCAACACAGCCGACATCATCACCACGCTCGGTACGGGCGAGGCTCTGATTTCGACCCTGCATGACAAGGGCGCGCCCTCCATCGTCGAGCGCACCCTTGTGCGGCCGCCCTCGGGCCGCGTCGGGCCGCTCACCGATGCCGAGCGCAAATTGCTGATGGATACCGGCCCGCTTGCCGGTCAATACGACAGGGATGTGGACCGGGAATCGGCCTTTGAAATCCTCAACGCACGCGCCCAGAAGGCTGCGGAAGCCGAAGCCGCCAAGCGCGCGGAAGAGGAAAATGCCTCCAGCCAGTCCGACAGTGCCTCGGGACGCTGGCGCCTGCCCGGTTTCGGCGACGAGGAACCCACAAAGGCCTCCACCACCGGCGCCCGCAAGACGAGCGGTTATCAGCGCGAAACCGTGATCGAGGCGGCAATGAAAAGTGCCGCCCGCTCGGTTGCCACATCCGTGGGCCGCGCCATCGTGCGCGGCATACTGGGAAGCCTGAAGCGTTAAAACAGATAATCCGCCCGGCCTCGATCAGCCGGACGGATTTTTTCCTGTTAGCGTGACGGTTCAAGGCTCGCGATAGAAAATCATGCCGCCGTGGTAAAGCACATCGTCGATGAACTCGCCATCGGCGGTAAAGCCAGTATCATCCCAATAGTCGATATGGTTGCCCCTCACCTCGTAACGCCCCTGATAGGCGCTTTTGCGTTGGCCGCGCGCCTCGTCGTAGCGGCCATCAGGCAAAAGCTCCTGACGGATATGGCCGTCGCCGGTGACCCACATGCCGATATAGGGGTGGCTTTCGGTCTGGGCCATCTTGTCCATATTCCCTTTCACGGCCCGATCCTCCCTATGCGGCGGTCGGGCGGACGACGATTTCATTGACGTCCACGTCGTCGGGTTGTTCGATGGCATAGCGGACTGCGCGGCCAATGGCGTCCGGCTTCAATGCTATGGCTCGGTAGCTTTGCATCAGCTCCGCAGCGGCCGGATCGGTGATGGTGTCGGCAAGTTCGCTTTCCACCACCCCGGGATGAACGCAGGTGACCCGCAGGTCGCGGTTTTCCTGTCGCAGCCCGTCCGAAATCGCCCGCACCGCAAATTTCGTCGCGCAATAAACGGCAGCCGTGGGCGAAACGGCCAGTGCGCCGATGGAAGCGATGTTGACGATGTGGCCGGAAGCACGCGCGGTCATCTCAGGCAGAACGGCGGCGACGCCATAAAGCACGCCCTTGATGTTGACGTCGATCATGCGGTCCCATTCATCGACCTTGAGGGACGACATCAACGATAGTGGCATGATGCCGGCATTGTTGACGATGACGTCGATCCGTCCGAACGCCTTGCGTCCCGCCTCGGCAAAATCCTCGACACTCTGCCTTTCCGTGACATTAAGGGGATGGACGACAACCTCAGCGCCCGTTTGGCGCAGTTCGTCGGCCAAAGCCTGCAAACGGTCCATGCGGCGCGCACCCAGAACCAGTTTCGCGCCTGCAGCGGCAAGTTCTCTGGCGATACCCTCACCTATCCCGCTCGACGCACCTGTTATGAGAATAACTTTGTTCAATGTCATGGCTTTCTCCTTGGCTTTACGGCCCGCTTTTTCGAGAGGAGGCCGTTGCAGGAAAGATAAAGCTTTGCCATTGTCGTGATAATTACCTTAATTATAACCTCCATGGATAGATTTACTAACCAATGAATGTTGATCTCAACGCGCTTTCCACCTTCTGCATGGTTGCCGAGGAACGCAATTTTCGGGCTACGGCGGACAGGCTCGGCGTAACACGGTCAGCCGTCAGCCAGACCATCCGCAGGCTTGAAGAAACGATGGGGATAGCGCTCGTTCAGCGCACAACGCGCAGCGTTAGCCTGACGGAAGCGGGGCAACAGCTTTACGCCGATGTTTCGCCATCCATCGGCAACCTCATGCAAGCGACACAGGCCGCCTCTTCCCTGAGTGGAATGCCTCGGGGGCAATTGCGGCTTGCCGTTTCCTCGATAGCGGAGCGCTTCTTGTCCGGGCCATTGCTGGCGCGCTTTGCTGAAATCCATCCGGAAGTGCAACTCGATATTGTCGTGACGGATGAGGAATTCGATATCGTCGCCGAACATTACGATGCCGGCGTGCGTCTGGGGGAGCTGATCGCGCAGGATATGATTGCCGTTCCGGTTTCCGGGCCGCAGCGGCAGCTCGCCGTCTGTTCCCCGCAATATCGAGATCGCGTCACCTTACCGACGCAGCCGCGCGAACTGATCCATCACAGATGTATCGGCTGGCGGCCTCGTCCGGACGTTGCGCCATATCGGTGGGAATTTGCCGAAAACGGCCGGGAATTCGCGGTCGCTGTCCAGCCGGACTTCACCACCAACGACATGCAGTTGATGATAAAGCTGGCCTGTGCCGGCGCCGGCATCACATTCGGCATGGAAGAGACCTTCCGTCCCTACCTGGAGAGCGGCCAGCTTGTTTCCATGCTGGAGGACCATTCTCCGACTTTTGCGGGATTTTATCTCTATTATCCCAATCGACGTCATCTTGCGCCGAAGCTCCGCGCCTTTATCGATCACGTTCGGCTACCGAGAAACCGGTAATCTGCCGAAGTAACCTCCGGCAGATCGTTATGTCAGCCCAGAAGGTTTACTTCTTCTGCGACAGGAGCGAGAAGAATGCGCCCTGCGGGTCCTGGCAATTGACGATCCAGCTCTCGCCGGGAACCTCCATCGGGCCGTTGACGACCTTGCCGCCACCGGTGCTGACCCGGGTGATGGCGTCATCGATGCCGTCGACGTTGAAATAATAACCCCAATAACAGGTGGGCGCACCCGCCATGCATTTCATCATGCCGCCGACGACCTTGCCGTTATGGGCGAAGATGCGATACGGGCCCATTTCTGCGCCCATGTCAAAATCATGGTCCTTGGTCCAGCCGAAGACCTCACCGTAAAAGGCTATGGCGTCGTCGACATTGTTGGTGGCAAGTTCGTACCAGCCGACGTGACCCGGCAGGTTCTGCGTCTCCTGCGGAAAACCGCCGGTTTCCATCGGCAGCGGCGTCATGATGCACAGAACCGCACCGGAAGGATCAGCCACCACGGCGAAACGGCCGATCTCCGGAATATCCTGCGGCGGACGCCTGACCGAACCGCCCTTTTCCGCGAAAAGTTTTGCCGTGGCGTCCACATCGTCAACGCCGACATAACCGGTCCAGTTGGGAGGAATGCCCTGGCCCTTGTGTTCTTCGGTCAGTTCCATGATGCCGCCCATGCCTTTGCCATCGGCTTCCAGCACCAGATAGGGCATTTCCGGCGAACCGAAATCCTTGGTCTGCCAGCCGGCGACATGACCGTAGAAGCGGGCACCCTGCTCCATGTCAGGCGTCATCAGTTCAACCCATATGAATTTTCCGTGTGTATCGGACATTGAATCTCTCCGGGGTTATGGCGTCATTTTTCTGGCGATCGGCCGCCGCGCGACGCGGCAGCGCATTATTCGGCGTGATCGGGCAAATTCCGGCGGGGCGTCACGCCTTGCGCTGGAACTCCGATGTCATGAAGGTCTTGAAACTGCCATCCGGCTGCCGGACGCTGCCGGAAAAGCTGCGGTTATTGTCGTCGTGCAGCACCAGCACGTCGCGATAGGTATCGATGCGGCCGGAACCGTCAAAGGCCGGTCCTTCCGCTTCGAGTGTCAGGGTCTTGCCGTCGTCTTCCAGCCAGCCCTTGTAGACCCAGAGATTGGTCATCATCGACCCCACCCAGGTGCCGACGAAATGGCCCTTGGCAGGGTCGAAACCCACGGTGATGACAGCCGTCATCTCCGTCCCGTCAGGCATCTTTCCGGTGCCGTGCCCGATGATCCACAGCCCGCCGATGGAGCTGACGGTTTCGGTGAACCGCTGGGCGGGATCATGGGGATCGTATCCCTCATGCCCGGAACTGGCGGTCATGACCCAGTCGCCGACGATC
>NZ_BDLN01000001.1:1016080-1036047 GCF_001950375.1 Rhizobium sp. TBD182
GAACGCGTGTTCCTTCTGCGGCTTGGCATTTTCCATTGTCGTCTCCTCCTCCTCGTCCTATTTCAGTGGCAGCAAGACGCGGCCTTGGGCTCGTCCTCGTACTGGTCGTGCCGGCGCACCCAATCCATTACACCCTCTTCATTACGGCCTTTTGGCACCAGATCGAGCAGCATCAATGTACCGAGCGTCTCTTCCATGCCGCGGGCATAGGCGGAATAGCTATGGTAAATCCTGCCGTCCTCGCCCTTGGCGAAAATGCTGACGCCGTGCAGGTCCTTCAGGTCGCCCATCGGCTCGATCTCACGGTAATTGTAGGTGATCGCCCCGCTCTCGATATCCTCATCACGGAAGGAGGCCTGATAATCATAGTTGAAGTCGCTGCCGTTGGCCGAGACCCAAGGGAATTTCCAGCCCATGCGTTTTTTATAGGCCTCGATCTTTTCGAGCGGTGCGCGCGAGACCGCAACGAAACCCGCATCGCCGTGCTTCAGGTGAACCATCGCACCATCGACATGGTCGGCGAAAAAGGAACAGCCGGTGCAGCCCTCCTCCCAGTCGGGTGCCAGCATGAAGTGGTATACGATGAGCTGGCTGCAATTGCCGAAGAGTTCCTTCAGCGATTTCGGGCCTGAAGGCGCGTCGAAAATATAATCTTTCGTCACCTCTTCCCATGGCAATGCGCGGCGCGCCTCGTTCAGCCTGTCGCGCGCGCGGGTCAATTCCTTTTCCTTCACCAGCAGATCGCGGCGGGCCGCAAGCCACTCCTCATTAGAAACGACGGGATGAGACATGATCTTTCCTCCTTGGATCCGTCTTTCACCACGGCACCGCTCCGCCTCCATGGTGGGCGCCGCCTGTGTCTGCATTGAAAGCCAGGAAAACCATCAGCAAGGCAACAGGTTCCGCTTGACTAATTACGTTGATATCAACATATATAGTCCATGTCAAACGCCAGCGTGATTCCTTTTTCGGCAACTCTTTTAGTGCGGGACTCCTGTCTTTGCCTGCATGCGCAACGTGCAGCGCGGGCGCTGGCGCGGCTGTTCGATAACGCATTGAAGCCCGTGGGCATCAACAACGGCCAATTTTCCCTGCTGATGTCGCTCAACCGGCCGGAGCCGCCGCCGATGGGGCCGGTCGCCAATCTTCTGGCCATGGACCGCACGACGCTGACGGCAGCGCTGAAGCCACTGGAGCGGCGTGGGCTGGTCAGTATCGAGCAGGACCCGAAGGACAAGCGCGGCAAGCGGCTGCGGCTGACGGTGGAAGGCATGGCCGTACTCACCGCCGCCTTCCCCATCTGGCAACAGACCCACGCCGAAATCGAGGCCCGCATCGGCAGCGGCGACCCCGACCGGCTGCGCCGCGACCTCATTGATCTCGGCTGACGGGAAAGCGGCGTATTGCCACTTTTACCCGTGAAAATGTCATCTACCCGTCGTGCCGGACGGCGAAACTAACGAGGAAGACGCAACAAGGGAGGAAACCATGCGTGTTATCGTTTTTGTAAAGGCCACCCGCAGCAGTGAGGATGGCATAATGCCGACCACCGAACTGATGGAAGCCATGGGCAAGTTCAACGAGGAACTGGTCAATGCCGGCATCATGCTTTCCGGTGATGGCCTCCACCCTTCCTCCAAAGGCAAAAGAGTTGTTTTCGATGGTGACAGCCGCAGCGTGATCGACGGCCCCTTCCCGCACACCAACGAGCTGGTTGCCGGCTTCTGGCTCTGGAAGGTGAAGGACATGGATGAGGCTGTGGAGTGGGTGAAGCGTTGCCCCAACCCGATGCTGGAGCGCAGCGAAATCGAAATCCGCCCGATGTTCGAAATGGAGGATTTCGGCGACGCGGTGACACCTGAAATCGCCGAACATGTGGAAAAACTGCGCGAGCGCGTGGCAAAACAGTAAGGGCGCCGCGCTTGAGGGCTGGAGAATGCGGGTCGCCATATTCTCCGGCACCACCCTCCTCTTCAAAAGCCATTGCCTCGAACCCCTGCCGCTGTTAATTGTTGGATGGTTGAACACGTATCAAGAAAGGAGGCTTCGCATGGATATTTCCTGCTTCTGGCGCAACCGCCAGATCTGCCACCTTTTTGCCCTGCAGACGCGTTTGCAGGGCTGACCGGAACACCAAAACTCTGGTTTGCCCGAAAGGCCGCGCAGAATGCAGCTTGTCTGCCGTTGCGCATGTTTTCACGACGGATCACCTCGAACCGATATCCCGTACTGCATTGTCGCAGACCACGGTTCGTCACAGATCCGTTTTGCCAGAGACAATTTCATGACCCTTATCACGCTTCGAAACCTCGGAATCATTCTGGGAAAGCCGCTTTTTTCCAATCTTGGCCTCACCGTGAATGCCGGAGACCGCATCGGCATCGTCGCTGCGAATGGCCACGGCAAATCAACCCTGCTGAATTGCCTTGCCGGTGAACTGGACGCTACCAGCGGTGATATCACCCGGCTGCGCGGGCTGACGCAGTCCATCGTCCACCAGCACCTGCCCTCCCCGCTTTTGGAAAAGACGATGCGGGACGCCGTGCTTTCCGCCCTGCCGGCGGATGAGATCGACAATGAGAGCTGGCGCGCCGACATTATTTTTGATGCCATGCTGGTGCCGGAACCCTATCGTCATCGCCATTTGAAAGAGCTGAGCGGTGGCTGGCAGCGACTTGCCATGCTAGCGCGGGCGTGGATCACCGAGCCTGACGTTCTCCTGCTCGATGAGCCGACCAACCATCTCGACCTCGAAAAAATCAACGTGCTAGAAAGCTGGCTCGGTCAATTGCCGCGCGACACGGCGGTCGTCATCGTCAGCCATGACCGCGCGTTTCTCGACAATGTCACGAAGACCACGCTGTTCCTGCGGCCGGAAAATTCGGCACTGTTCCGGCTACCTTACGGCCATGCGCGCACGGCACTCGAAGAGGAGGATGCCGCCGATGAGCGGCGTTTCCAGCGCGACATGAAAACCGCGCAGCAATTGCGCCGGCAGGCCGCCAAGCTCAGCAATATCGGCATCAATTCGGGCAGCGATCTTCTGACCGTCAAGACCAAGCAATTGCGCCAGCGTGCCGAGAAACTGGAGGAGAATGCGCGCCCACCACATAGCGAGCGCTCCGCTGGCAAGATCCAGCTCGCCAATCGCGGTACCCATGCCAAGGTTCTGGTCACTCTGGAGGATGTGCCAGTCTCGACGCCGGACGGGACATTGCTGTTTCGCACCGGCCGGCAATTTGTCCACCAGGGCGACCGCATCGTCATTCTCGGCCGCAACGGCGTCGGCAAGACGCGGCTGATCTCGCTTCTGAAAGCGGCGGTGATGGATGAAGGCCAAATACAGGACGGCATAAAGGCCACGCCTTCGCTGGTGGCCGGATACGTCGATCAGTCGCTTGCCGAAATCGACGACGACAGCACGCCATTTGCGCTCATGACGCGCCGATTCGACATTGGCGACCAGCGCATACACGGCCTGCTTGCGGGTGCCGGTATCGACATGGAAATGCAGAAACGTCGGATCGCAACGCTTTCCGGCGGCCAGAAGGCGCGGCTCGCCATGCTGGCGCTGCGGTTGGCGGAACCGAATTTCTACCTGCTGGACGAGCCCACCAACCATCTTGATATAGATGGGCAGGAAGCGCTTGAGGCGGAAATCATCAACCGTTCGGCCAGTTGCGTCTTCGTCTCGCATGACAGGAGTTTCGTGCGGGCGGTCGGAACACGTTTCTGGCTGATCGACAAGCGCAGGCTGGTGGAAGTCGACGATCCCGAAGCGTTTTTCGCGTCGGCATGAGGCCCGTCAAACGGGCTGAGAGTAAAACAAGCGAAACGCACGTCAGCCCAGCAGGCTGGCGAGGCGTGGATCACCGGAAAAATCCGCGACCGCAAACCCTGTTCTGCGCATCGGAAATTCGCACAGTGCCTGCACCCCGGTCTTCGACAGGCGGATGCGCCAGCTCATCCGATCCACCGGCATTTTTTCGGCAAAGGCTTTCGGCGACAGCACCGCGATATTGAGGCCGCCTGCGGGATCGCGCACCGAGCGGTAGAGGATCGCCTCGATCTTTGCCAGACGCGCCTGCTCGGCCAGCGCCTGGCATGGCTCGTAATTCTGCAGGTCGGCCCACAGCGCCTCGTCCCGGTTCAATTCCGGTTGCGTCAGGTCCAGCGCCGCATCGGTGGCGATACGGGCGGCAAAGGCGGAATAGTCCGCGGGATTGGCAGGCAGCGGTGTGCCGGGAGATTCCGCAAAAAACAGCAGCCGGTAGAAGGCCATTTCTGCAAGCGCGGTTTCCACCTTGGCTGCGGCGTAATAAACGCCTTCGGTAAAGCCAGCCCGGCGGAAACGCGAGCCATGTGGATAGGCCGCACCATACCGGAAGGGCGTGGCAAGAAGATAATCGAGCCCGGCGCATTCCGGCGGAAAGGGCCGCTTGCTCGCCTCCAGAATATCTTCCAGCAGCGATTGCTCCTCCACCGTATCCACCAGCTTCATGGTGGAAACCTGATGCTGTGCTTCCACCAGTCGCCAGTATTTTCCCGATGCGGCGCGCTTTTCAGACAGGAGCGCGTCGGGCGTCCAGATAGGAGAGGACATCGATCAATCCGGTAATGGTGGTGAGCCTCTCGGCAGGCACGGCGTTGAGCGCCGTATTGTGATTGCGCAGCCAGTTTTTGGCTACCGCCTCATCGCCGCCGGCGATTGCATCCAACGAACGGAAAACCCGGATCAGCAGCACCGCAAGCTCGAAAGACTTGGCGCCCGGCTCCAGCAGGAAATCGAGCCGCTTCATGCGCGACACCGTAGGGGCGGAAACACCGAGAATATCCGCGGTGCGGGCCGCGTTAAGGCCCAGCCGCTCGGCAGCGGTCACAACGGCCTTGGTGACGACCCTGCCCTGCGAAGCAGGATCCATGGCGGTCTTGGCGTGAATATTCATGGCATATATCCTTTCCCTAGAAAGAATATAGCACTTTTCTTTCCATAAACAAGAAGGCCGGGGATTAACCCGGCCTTGCTGCTAGAACTTGCTGGATCAGGCCACAGAGACCGGCACTTCCGTAGAGGTGCGCATGGCGTGGCTGTAAGGGCACACGATGTGGGCGGCGGCTACCAGTTCTTCTGCCTTTTCGCGCTCAAGACCGGGAATGTTGACCTTCAGCGACACTTCGATGCCGAAGCCGGTGCCGTCTTCACGCGGACCGATGCCAACGGTTGCCGTCACAGTCGTGTCTTCAGGAATCTTTACCTTCTGCTTGCCGGCGACAGCCTTCAAGGCGCCGAGGAAGCAGGCGGAATAACCGGCTGCGAAAAGCTGCTCCGGATTGGTGCCGCGGGCGCCATCGCCGCCGAGTTCCTTCGGAACGGTCAGCGTTACGTCGAGTACGCCGTCTTCCGACTTGGCGTTGCCGGCGCGGCCACCGGTGGCGGATGCTTTGGTCGTGTAGAGAATAGGCATGGCATTTACTCCCGTTGGGTTGGTGTTGGGTTTCTTATAATGCGCAATTCAATTGTGCGCAATATAATTTTGCACATTGAATAAAAAATTGTTTTTTGCGATAATTTCACGAAATTTCGCCGCGCATCCATGTGGCAGGAACCGAAAGGCAGGGCTGATTGTTCCCTTCCCGGTTGATTTTTGGAGCAGAACAATGGGCGCAGAGAGCGACGACACCAATTTGGAAAGCCTGTTGAGGCTGGACCAGCAGATATGCTTTGCCCTTTACGGCGCGGCGCACGCTTTCACCCGCGCCTATAAGCCGCTGCTGGACCCGATCGGCCTGACCTATCCGCAATATCTGGTCATGATGGCCCTGTGGGAAAAGGAAACCTCCACCGTGAAGGCACTCGGTGAAATGCTGGGCCTCGATTCGGGCACGCTTTCGCCGTTGCTGAAAAGGCTGGAACATGCCGGGCTGATCACCCGCAAACGCGGAACTGTTGACGAGCGGCAGGTGCTGGTGGCCGTAACGCCCAAGGGCGCCGATCTCAAAAAGGAGGGCGTGAAGATCATGGCGGCAATCGGCGACGCCACGGGCTGCGGGCTGGAGGAACTGGTGCAGCTGCGGGACCAGGTGAATGCGCTTAAAGATGGGCTTGCGAGGAGCTAACCCCTGAAAAACCAGGGGTCATAAAGCATCTGTTAACCACTTCCCGATAAAATTGCATTTATATTTTATGCAGCTAAAATGACTTATGGCTGCGTTCCAGCCCCAGAAGCCGATGAAGGCATTTTGCGGCAGATTTCAAAAGGCATGACGATGGCTTTTATCTCTGCAAATTCAATGGCGCTGACCATTCTCAATCAAACTTTTTCAGTGACAAAAATATCGAGCAAAGATGCCGCAAGCTCGATACTCGCGATGGTATCCGGAGGCCAGCAAAGAACTGCACAGGCCATTGAGACGATTTCGACGCTCGCTTCGCAGGCTACCAAAGCAAAGCTGGAAACCGTCGCAAAAAAAGAAACCGTCTCCGCCGCCATTCCGCAGGCGACGATGAGCGCCATGAACGCCGCCGCCACGAATATGATGTCGTCCTATTACGTCAATCCGATTGAGCGCACGGCGGAAAATGCAGAGGTCATTGTGAGAAGCCTCGTTGTGAACGCCGCTAGAGCCAATCCGCACTTCGAGCCAGAACTCATCGTACCGCCGAGGGAGGAATATAACGATCAATATGCAGCATGGGGTGCGAAACGTATCGCCAATGGCGAAGATGAGGCTTTGGTGAAAAAACAGGTAGATTATTTTACCAGCGACCGCATCTATAATACGCAAGTAAGTGCAGCGGAATTTCGAAAATCGACTAACGGGTGGTTCTCTCAAGTTGCGCGCGAGTACATCAAATTCGACGTGATGGCCCTGAAAACTTTCTCCGGCTCAGCCCTTAGCCTGAAATATGATGAAAACGGATATATTTCCGTCACGCCCGGAAGCCTATATTACGAAAGCGGACAAAAAATGCTCAGCTATACTGAGAATGGTGAGCTGGAGATTTATGACACGGCTGGAAATATAACAAAAAAATACTCAAAATACGATCTGGACAACTATTAGCGATGAAGGGCTCCGCCGCCTGCTGCGACGTAGCCCATTCTGATCAGGCGTAAAGGCCAAACTCAAACATCGAACTGTCAAGTACCGCAATCGAAACTCCGGTCAAGACAATTGACACTCCGCCCGTGCTTATAGTCGCATATCCATTGGCGTTTTCAACGATGGTCAAATCAGCAAATTCGTCCGCAATAATGTTGTCAAAGCGCAATCGATCGATGCCTACTTCAAAATCTTCAATATAGCTGGTTGCGCCCTGAGTTCTGAATTGGAACGTATCTTGTCCAATGCCTCCCCACAGGTAGTCCAAGCCTTCACCGCCGTCTAGAAGATCTTTTCCGGCGTTCCCGTACAGATTGTCGTTTCCGGCGCCACCCCGTAATTGGTCGTCACCATCTCCGCCGAGAAGCCGGTCGCTCCCCGATCCGCCATACAGTTGATCGTTGCCGGCTTCGCCAAGTAGCTCGTCGTTTTCTGCATCGCCATACAGAAGGTCGTTGCCGCCCTGGCCGTTGAGGTAATCATTTCCATCGCCGCCATACAACTTATCGTCACCTGCCGCGTACAGCTGTGCGGCCCAAGGATTGGCGCTGGTGGAGTCACCAAACAACCTGTCATTTCCCCCATTGCCATAAAGCGTGTCGTTGCCGCCGTCTCCTTCGACAGTTTCTCCCAGTTGGCCACCTATGAAGGTATTGTTGCTCTCACGACCGTAGATCGTCACGCCAGACGACATGGATGTCACACTCGAAAAATCTACCGTTCCAGCAAAGTAAACCGGTTTTACAGGCCACTGGCTGAACTGGTTGAAATCTATCTTTTCAACGCTTTTCAGGCCGTTATCGCTAATCATTACAGCAGTCCAGACGTAACGATAGGTTGGCGCGACATAAATCTTGTCCTCACCCTGACCGCCATCAAAGCGCTCCCATCCATTGCGCACGCCTCCTAGGCCACCATATGCGCTGCCGCCAAGCTGGAACACATCGTCCCTCACAACACCATAGCGATCACCGTAAAAAAACTCGCCGTAGCTAGTACCGACCTGCCAACTATTTGAGAGATAAAGAGTCATGCCATTCACTCCTCGATTAACGACAGAGATATTAGAATGATTGCAATGCAGGAAATTCATTTCGAAAATACTTATGAATACCCAAACCCACTATAGTATAAAATCAAAAAAAGTCACGGAATTTCTAAATATACTATAGAATTGATTATTAACATTAAAAACAATATCGATATATTAGAAATAAATAATGGCCACAACATGCTTCATGTTGCAGCCATTATTCGCCAGTTAATTTAGCGGATGCCTATCAGAGCTTCCAGTCAGACCTACTGCCAAACAACCACACGCGCCTTCTGCGGCACGCGGTCGTAGAGGTCGATGACGTCCTGGTTCATCAGGCGTACGCAGCCGGAAGAGACGGCCTTGCCGATGGAATTCCATTCCGGCGATCCATGCAGGCGGTAAAGCGTGTCCTTGCCGTTCTGGAAGATATAGAGCGCGCGGGCACCGAGCGGGTTTTTCAGGCCCGGTGGCATGCCGCCGTTCTTGGAAGAATATTTGACCAGTTCCGGCTGGCGGGCGACCATTTCGTCCGGCGGGGTCCATTTCGGCCATTTCTGGCGCCACTGGATGACGCCTTCGCCGGACCAGGCGAAACCATCGCGGCCGATGCCGACGCCGTAACGCATGGCGCTGCCGCCCTGCTCCACGACATAGAGGAAACGCGAGCGCGTATCCACGACGACGGTGCCGGGGCGTTCGCCGGTCGGATCGACTACGCGCTGACGATAATAACGCCGGTCGATCTTCTGATAGGGAACCGCGGGAATGACGTAACCGCCATCCTCGACCGAACCGTACATGACGGCCAGTTCCGCATCGCTAACGCCCGACGAGAACATCTGGCGGAAATCGCTGCCGATGCTGCTCGCCTGCTGGCGAATGGCTTCACCCGTGCCGGAAGAAGCGCAGCCCGCCAGCAACGAAGCGGAGGAAATACCCAGAAGGGAAAGGAAAGTGCGTCTGGAAAGATCTGTGTCGGTGCTTGTCATAAGGCCGGATTGTCCCACATTTCGAACGGCTATATCGCCGTTGTACATCGTTTGTTCCACGTACACAGGCGTATTGCGAAAATAGTTAACCGACCGCTAAAAGCCAGCCAGAAGGCGCTGGGGGAACCCCACGATGCAGCGCTTTCTTTTAGAAAGTGGTCAGATAACCACAATCTGTGCGCCCTTCGGTACGCGCTCGTAGAGGTCGATCACATCCTGATTGAGCATGCGCACGCAGCCGGACGAAGTTGCCTTGCCGACGGACTGCCAGTCGGGCGTTCCGTGCACGCGGTAAAGCGTGTCCTTGCCGTCCTTGAAAATGTAAAGGGCACGCGCGCCGAGGGGGTTGTTGAGACCCGGCGTCATGCCGCCATTGGCGGCGGAAATGGAGGTGAGTTCCGGCTGGCGCCTGACCATTTCGTCGGGCGGCGTCCAGCGCGGCCATTTCGCCTTCCACTGGATCTTGCCGCGACCCGACCAGGCGTAACCGTCGCGCCCGAGGCCAACGCCATACCGGATAGCCTTGCCGCCCGGCTGCACCAGATAGAGAAAATGCTGCTTTGTATCCACGACGATTGTACCCGGCGCTTCCGCCGTCTGGTAGCTCACCTCCTGCCGGAGATAACGCGGATCGATGCGACCATAGGGAATGGCCGGCAGGGACCGGTCGTCATCGCGGATCGGGCCATACATGACCCGGTGCAGCGGATTGGAGACCGGAAGGCCATAGGCCATCGCCTGACCCTGCGCCTGCGGCACATTCAATCCCTGCACCTGCGGCGCGCTCAGGCCCTGCCCGCGCACCGGCGGACCGTATTCCTGATGGAAGCGGGTTCTGAACAGATCCGGCGGGCGCGTGGAAAGCTGACCCGGCTGTGGTGGCAGTTCCGGCTGGCGATTAGAGCTTACGGAATTGAAATTGAACACCGGCGCCGTTTCCTGAACGAAGACGTCCGGGTTCATCCGGCTCGTATCCGTCACGAAAAGGCAGCCGCTCAGGAAAGGCAGCAGCGCAATAACCGCCAGCGAGGCCGCCCGGCGGCAGTTTTTCAATAGGAGTGCTGTCATCTGAACCGCTTCATGAAACCAAGTTTGAAGGCATGATGCATTGCGCGGCTGGCGCGAGGCTGGTGTGTGCCTTTCAAAAAAAATCGGAAAAGCGCATTTTTGCCCTTGAACCTCTAGTTGCTAGAGGTGCCAGATTGGCTGTCGAGTGGAATTCAGGAGCTAGAACCATGAATATTTCGACACGCGGCAGTTTGAACGGGGAATCAGGAGACCTGACCTTCACGGTCGGCGGCATGGATTGCGGCAGCTGTGCGGCGAAGATCGAAACGGCGCTCTCCCGCCTGCCCGGCGTTGCCGACGTCAAGGTCTCCGTTGCGCGCGAAAGGCTGAACCTTTCGCTGGCGGAAGACAAAACGTCGGTCGCAAAAATCGAGGATACGCTGCGCAAACTTGGCTTCAAGCCCGCTTTGCTGCCGCAGGACAAGGCTCCGCGCGAAAAGATTGCGGCGGAACATCACGATCATGGGCATGATCATGACCATTCATCGTGCGGTGGTCATCACCATGCGGAAGCAGCACCGAGCATCGAGCAGAAAAATGCCCTGACCTTCTCTGTCGGCGGCATGGATTGCGCCAGCTGCGCGGCCAAGATCGAAACCGCGCTCTCGCGTCTGCCCGGTGTTGCCGACGTCAAGGTATCCGTTGCGCGCGAAAGGCTGAACCTTTCTCTGGCAGACAACAAAACCCCGGTCGACAAGATCGAGGACACGCTGCGCAAGCTCGGCTTCAAGCCTGCCTTGCTGCCGCAGGAAAAAACCGCACTCGGCAAGGTCGAAGAACATAATCATGATCATGCGGACGACCATGACCATAGATCATGCGGCGGTCATCACGGCCATGATCACGATCACAAACATGATCATTCAGGCCACGACCATTCGAGCCATGACCACGCCGACCACGACCATTCAAGCTGCGGCGGCCACCATCATGACGATGCGAAGCACGCGCATAGCCACGGGAGCGTTGAAACCGTCGCGCAGAGCGCCGACATAGGCCACGCCCATGGCGCGGATGAAAAAGGCGTGTGGTGGCGCACCGCCAAGGCGCGCAACACCTTCACCGGCACCATTCTCGTGGCCGTTGCCTATGCGGCAGAGCTTGGCTTCCCGGCATGGGGCAGTTACGCCTTCATCGTCGCAACGCTGGTCACGCTGTTTCCCATTGCGCGCAACGCCTTCAACGCCGCGCGTTTCGGGGCGATCTTCACCATCGAGATGCTGATGACGATTGCCGCCATCGGCGCCATCATCATTGGCGAGGCGGAAGAAGCGGCGATCGTCGTGCTGCTGTTCTCCGTTGGCGAGTTGCTGGAAGGCTTTGCCGCCGCACGTGCCCGCTCGGGCATCAAGGCTCTCGGTTCCCTGCTGCCAAAAACGGCACTGGTGGAAGAAAACGGTACGCTTCGGCAGGTGGCCGCCGATAAGGTTCGCATCGGACAGGTGGTCGTGGCGCGTCCGGGCGACCGCATTGCCGCCGATGGCGTGGTGATGGAAGGCGAATCCAGCGTCGACGAATCGCCGATGACCGGCGAGAGCATTCCGGTCGCCAAGGAAAAAGGCGCACGCGTCTTTGCGGGTTCGATCAACCATGATGGTTCGCTGCGCATTCGGGTCGACCGTGCGCCGGAAGACAACACCATTGCCCGCATCATCACGCTCGTTGAAGAAGCACAGGACGCCCGCGCCCCGACCGAGCGCTTTATCCAGAACTTCTCGCGTTATTACATGCCGCTGATCGTCGCGATTTCCGCACTTACCATCGTCGTGCCGCCGCTTGTGGGCCTTGGCGACTGGGACACCTGGATCTATCGCGGTCTCGCCCTGCTGCTGATCGGTTGCCCCTGCGCACTCGTCATTTCCGTTCCGGCTGCCATCGCCTCCAGCCTTTCGGCTGCGGCACGGCACGGTATGCTGGTGAAGGGCGGTGCGGTTATCGAGATGCTGGCACGCACCGAAACCGTGGCCTTCGACAAGACCGGCACGCTGACGCTCGGCGAACCTGTCGTGACGGATGTGGTGGCTCTTGACGGCAACGAGGCCGGGCTGATCGCGCAAGCCGCAACCATCGAAAACGAGTCCAGCCATCCGCTTGCCAGAGCCATCGTCAACCATGCCAACAGAGCAGGCGTAACTCCCCTGCCCGGCTCGGAGATCAAGGCGATTTCCGGTCGTGGCATGCAGGGCACCGTCGGCGGCAAGCGCCTGTTCATCGGCGCGCCGCGTTTTGCAACCGAAGTCGGGTCCGTATCGACGGAACTTGCAGAGCGCATTTCCGCACTGGAAAGCGAAGGCAAGACCGTGGCCGTCGTCATGGCCGAGGGAGCGGCGAGCGGTCTCTTCGCCATGCGTGACGAACCGCGCAAGGATGCGGCAGAAGGCATCAAGGCACTGAAGGAGATGGGTATTTCCTCGCTTATGCTGTCTGGCGACAATGCCCGCACGGCAAAGGCAATCGGCAACAAGCTGGGACTTGAAGCGCGCGGCGAACTCCTGCCGCAGAACAAGGTCGAGGAAATCCGCAAGCTTGCCCAGAAGAAAACCGTGGTGATGGTGGGCGACGGCATCAACGATGCGCCCGCCCTCGCGGCTGCAAGCGTCGGTGTCGCCATCGGCTCAGGCACGGATGTGGCGATGGAAGCGGCGGATGCAGCGCTGATGCGCAACAATGTCGGCGATGCTGCCCGCCTGATCGGCCTATCGCGCGCCACCATGCGCAATATCCACCAGAACGTAACGATCGCGCTCGGCCTGAAGGCAGTATTCCTGGTGACAACGGTTACCGGCCTCTCCGGCCTGTGGCTCGCTGTCTTCGCCGACACCGGCGCTACGGTTCTCGTCACCGCCAATGCCATGCGGCTGCTCGGCTACTTCAAGAAGAGCGCCTGACTTTACGAGAGGGCCGAAAGCTGCAAAGCGGTTTTCGGCCCTTTTTTATGCAAATTCGTTGAAAAAGCGGATGCTTTCCGTCACGGCGCCCGGCACCACCCCGTTGTGTGTGCCGGGCAGCAGTTTTTTGTCGACCTTGAATCCCGAATACACGGCGCGGTCGACGAAAAGCTGGTGATCGGCGTCGAACGGGCGCTCCTCCGTGCCGCGCAGCAACAGCGCCGGGCATTTGAGGCTGGGGCCGAAACAGACCGAAGAGCGCATGATGAATTCCCGCTCGTCGGTTTCGTCGAAACAGAGTTCGTCCGAGTAGCGGTTGAAGTAACGCCATGAATTGACGCCCGCAGAAATCGGCGCGGCGGCACGGAATTTGCGGCTCATGGCGGCCAAGAGCGTCAGCGTGCCGCCATTGGAATGCCCGGCGATGAAGAAGCGTTTCCTGTCGATACCGGGCAGGCTTTCCAGATAGGTCGCCGCCGCCAGCGCATCCGCTGTTTCGTCGTAGAAACCGGAATAATTGCCGTTCTGGCCGTTTTCGCCCCGGAAGGACGGCAAAAGCACCACGAAACCCGCCTCCCAATAGGGCTTCATCATCGCCCAATGGCCGTCACCGGTGGCGTTGCCTCCGTGCAGGAAAAGCACCGCGGGTTTGAGTACCGTCGAGGGCTGATAATGGGAAAGCCAGGCCACAAGTTCGATGGAACCATCCGGCCCGCCACGATAGGTGACCCGTTCCGCGCCCGGCGGTGTGCCGAGCGGCGATGATTTTTCCGGAGCGGACATTTTGCGCAGCAAATGGGTATGGAACCGTTTACGCGCCTCGCCGTAATCCTGCTTTTCCAGCGGCAGCACTTCGGGCGTGGGAATGCCCGCTTTCGCACCTGCGGGCAGAAGTGCCGCTGCTGACAGGCCCATGGCACCCACAAGCAGATTGCGCCGCGTCAGGCTCCTTAAGGTCGCGCCGCTTTCTTCCTGTCCGAATGCTGAGGAGAGAAAGCGTTTATCTGGCATATGCGCACCTGAGTGATCAAAACATTAGAAGCAGTTCAGCACTGCGGCGAGAGGCTGTCCAATCACGGATTCGCGAATGACAACAATGTATTCGCAGCCATCATGGCATTTTCTGGACAAAACATTCCCTTACTCCTGTGCTTGTCACAGGAATCCAGTCGACGCGCATCGGCGCGGCGGGAAGAGTCCCATCAGCCCAAGGACTTGGGCTGGCTGGATCCCTGTGACAAGCACAGGGATGAGGGAGACAGCGGAGACCCCTACCCATCAACGCCATCGATCATCGCCACAAGCGTCGCCAGGCGATCCGCCTCCGCCGGGAGTTTGTCGGCGCGAAGCCTGGCAATGCGCGGAAACCGCATGGCAACGCCGGATTTGTGGCGGTTGGAACGGTTGATGCCCTCGAAAGCCACCTCCAGCACGAAACCGAAATCCGGCGTGGCGCGCACCGCGCGCACGGGTCCGAAACGCTCGACGGTGTTGTCACGCACGAACTTGTCCAGCACTTCCAGCTCCGCATCGGTAAAACCGAAATAGGCCTTGCCAACCGGCACCAGCTGTTCACCATCCTCCCCTTCCGCCCATACGCCGAAGGTGAAATCGGAATAATAGCTCGAGCGTTTGCCGTGGCCGCGCTGCGCATACATCATGACAGCATCGATATTGTAGGGATCGCGTTTCCACTTGAACCACGGTCCCTTGGCCCGGCCGGCCTGATAGGCGCTGTCGCGCCGCTTGATCATGACGCCTTCGATCACCGGATCGGGCGGCGCGGCGCGCAGCGTATTCAGCTCGTCCCATGTTGAAAAACCGATGAGCGGAGACAGGTCGAAGCGGTCATGCGGGGCATGTTCGATGATATCCGACAGGCGGCCACGGCGTTCTAGATAGGTCTGCGCGCGAATGTCGCTCTCACCATCAAACAGCAGGTCATAGGCGCGGATGAAGGCCGGATATTCATCCTGCATCTTGGCCGTCACCGTCTTGCGGTTCAGCCGTTGTTGAAGGTCGGAAAAGGTGCGCGTGAGATTGTTGGAGCGCGCCGTGCCGCCAATCAGCAATTCACCATCCATCACGCCTTCGAAATCGATGGCATCGAGCACGTCGGGAAATGCGCCGGAAATATCGTCGCCGGAGCGGGAGTAGAGTTTGCGCGTCTCGCCTGCGCGGGAAAGCTGCACACGGATGCCGTCCCATTTCCACTCGGCCGCATAATCGGCAGGGTCCAGACCATCGAGATCGCCGTCTGCAACCGGGGTGGCCAGCATTACCGAGTGGAAGATGGCGGGCGTCGCCAGAACCGGCCGCTCGGACTTGCCCTCCAGCCAGGCGAAAAGCGTCGTGTAAGGCGGCATCAGACCGTGCCAGAGGGTTTCGATTTCGATGATGTCCTTACCCGCGAAATCCGCCAGTGCCTGCCGCGCCAGCCGCGCCGAAACGCCGATGCGAAGGCTGCCGGTTGCGAGTTTCAGGAAGGCGAAACGCGAGGAGGTATCGAGCCGGTCGAGCAGATCGCGCACCGCTCCGCGCACTTCGGTGCGGCCGAGCGAATTCATCAGCGTCACGACTTCGCCAAGACGGGGATCCTGCGCCTCGGAATCATCCAGACCGCCGATATTGCCCCAGACCAGCGAGATGGTCTCGGCCAGGTCGCCGACATAATCGTATGAATAGCGGAACAGCACCTCGTCCATGCGCTCCAGCACCAGCTCGCGCAGCATTGCGGGCTTGACGCTTTTGAGGTCCAGCGTGCCGGCAATCGCCGCCAGACCGTACCCCCGGTCGGGGTCAGGCGTATCGCGGAAATAATCGGTCAAAAGCTTCAGCTTGCCGTTGCGCGATGGGGTGAGGACAAGTCGGTCGAGAAGGGTGGCGAAGGCTTTCATCTCAATCCCCCTCGTCTTCGTAACCGACAAGATGCAGCGGTTTGGCAGCAATGCCCTGCAATTCGCACCAGCGCACCAGCGCCTCCTCGCGACCATGCGTAACCCAGACGGCCTGCGGGCCAATTTCCTTGATGGTTTCCAGCAGTTCCGGCCAGTCGCAGTGGTCGGAGATGACCAAAGGCAGCTCCACGCCGCCCTGTTTCGCCCGCTGTCGGACCATCATCCAGCCGGACGCGAATGCGATCAGGGGCTCGTTGAAACGACGCGCCCAGCGCTCCTGAAATGCAGAGGGCGGGCCGACGACGATCGCGCCCTTGAAGATGGCGGGATCGCTTTTTTCAAGCGTCGCGGGGCGTAGATCACCTAGATCGATGCCCTGCGACACGTAATAATCGCAGAGCCGCGCCAGCGCGCCGTGGATATAGATGGGATCGGCATAACCATTGTCGCGCAGGAGCCTGATAACGCGCTGCGCTTTGCCGAGTGAATAAGCGCCGACCAGATGAGTGCGCTCGGGAAACTGCTTGATGGAGGTGAGCAGCTTGCCGATTTCCACCCGCGGCAACGGGTGGTGAAACACCGGCAACCCGAAGGTGGCCTCGGTGATGAAGACATCACACGGCACCGTTTCGAAGGGTGTACAAGTGGGATCGATACCGCGCTTGTAATCGCCAGAGGCAACGATGCGCATGCCGTTCATTTCCACGGAGATCTGTGCCGAACCCAGCACATGGCCCGCCGGGTGGAAACCGACGGTCACGCCGTTTACCTCCACCGTCTCCCCGAATGCGACCGCCTGCTCGCTGCCGCAGAAGTCCTCGCCGTAACGGATGCGCATGATATCGAGCGTCTGGCGTGTGGCCAGCACCGCCCCGTGGCCGGCGCGGGCATGATCGGAATGGCCGTGGGTTATCAACGCGCGCGCCACCGGCCGCACCGGGTCGATATAAAAATCGCCCGGCGGGCAATAAAGACCCTTGGGCGTGGAGTTCAGGAGCTGTTCCGGCTTCATATTCATTGAGATAGGGCCGCCCGCGCGAATTTAAAGTGCTGCGAGCATAACGCGGAACGGGCGTTAAATTTCCAGGGGTGCGGTTTTGTTTTCGCGCTCAGAGGTCGCGGGCATATTGGAAAGGCCCGGAACCATCCCTCATCCTTGTGCTTCTCACAGGGATGAGGGAAGAGCTAGTTGCCGGAGGAAGGCACAGCTCGAGTTCACCGCGCCTTACAAGGACAGCCGCTTCCCTACTCCCCCGCACTTTCCGCCGGCTTGGCCGCCTGTGCTGCGGCTGGCAACCGGACCGGTTTCAGCATCAGTGCTGCGGCAAGGCCGATAGCGGCGGTTGCGGCGGCTGCGAAGAACAGCGGCGTGAAGGCATCCGAATAGAGCGAGGCAACGGCGGCCTGGGATGCCGCGGGCAGTTCGGAGAGCATCTTCGGCGTCAATTCCTCAATCCGTCCGACACCCGGAATGGTCACGGCAACGCCCTTGAGGCTGGAGGTGACGATCGCGCCATAGACCGAGATGGCGATTGCTGCGCCGCCCATGCGGGTGAGCGTCACCGCGCCGCTTGCGGCACCGATATCGGCCTTCGGCGCGGAATTCTGCACGCCGATAATCGGTGCCTGCTGACCGAGGCCGACGGCGAAACCCTGCGCCAGCATGAGAATCGCAATCAGCCAAAGCGGCGTTCCCGCATGCATCTGCGTGAAAAGCAGCATGGCGATGACATTGATAGTAAGCCCGGCCACCGAAAACGGTTTGTAGACGCCGGTGATCGAGATCAACCGCCCGGCAGACAGTGAACCCATGACGATGCCGCCGGTGACGGCGATGAAGAACAGGCCGGCATGGGATGGGGAAAGCCCGGTCGTGGTCTGCAGGAACAGCGCGAAATAATTGACCATGCCGATGCCAATGCCGCCGCTGGTCAATGAAACTATCATCAACAGCGGAAAGGTGCTGTCCTTGAAGAGCCTGAGCGGCACCACGGGTTCCGGCGCGCGACGTTCCACCTGCACCCAGAGGAAGGCGGCGATGACGGCGAAAGCGATAATACCGAGGCTGGGACCGGCGATGAGCGAACCGAACAATTCGCTGCTGTCGGCCCAGAAGACGACGCTTGCGATCGTCGCTGCCAGCAGGACGGCGCCGAGATAGTCGATCTTCGGCTGACGCGCGGGACGGCGGTAGGGCAGCAGGAAAATCAGGCCGGTGATGACGATAAGCCCGAGTGGCAGGTTGATGAGGAAGATCGACCGCCAGCCGAACAGATCGCTCATCGTGCCGCCGAGAATGGGCCCGACGCTGCCCGACGCCATGATGGTGAGGCTGGAATAGCTCTGGTAACGGGCTCTTTCACGCGGTTCGAACAGATCCGCATTGACGGAGAAGATCGACACCATGATGCCGCCGCCGCCAAGGCCCTGAAGCACGCGGGCCGCGATCAGGCTATCCATCGACCAGGCCAGCCCGCAGGCGAGCGAGCCGAGCGTGAAGATGATAACCGCCGCGATCATCACGTATTTTCGCCCGAACAGGTCTCCGAGCTTGCCATAAACAGGCATGACCGCGCTGGTGGCCAGAAGATAGGCCGAACCGATCCAGCCGAAACGCTCCAGCGCGCCGAACTCGCCGACGATGGTGGGCAGCGCTGTCGAGACGATCTGGTTGTCGAGGGTAGCCATGAACATGGCCAGCATCAGAAACAGGAAAACGATGAGCCTACGCCGGTGATCCGACACAAGCGGCGCCACGGGGGCAACGGACATATCCATGAAAAATCTCGTTGAGTTTCGGCAATTTTGCTGCGACAATTTGTGTGCTATTAGCATATATATGTCAATGGCAAGTTTTTGACATCCATGATATTGGCGCTAAATGTGATCGCAAATCGGGATTGAAAGGAACGGCTGAGCGTGTGGACTGAGGAAGACTGGAACGAGGATCTGCCCGAAGACATCAAGCGCATCGGCAATACGATGACGCGTATGCGCATCATGATCGGACGGCGCATCATCGGGCGCATGGCGCTTGCCAAGGTGGCTCCGGGTCTGGAACTCTCCCATATCGACGTTCTCGATATATTGCGCCGCGCGGATGGCGATGTCACCGTTGGTGCTATTGCCGAGGGCATGCGCATCGACCCCTCGCGCGGTAGCCGGGTGGTGGCGGATATGGTCGGGCGCGGCCTGTTGAAACGCGGCGTCTCGCAGGAGGATGCCCGCCGCAGCATCGTCGAGATCACACCACTTGGCACCAGTCTGCTGCAGGAAATGCGCCGGACCAAGATGAACGTCATCCAGGATGTGATGGATGGATGGCCGGAGGAGGATGTCGAGACATTCGCGCGGCTTTTCGATCGGTTCATCGACCGTTTCGAGGCCCGGCTGTCACCGGATACAGACCTCCTGACGGATCAGAAAAAATCATAGTTGACCCTGACATCCACAACTTCACTTTAAAAGGACGAGACCTTAACGTGCCGCCATCGAAAAGGTAAAAGGGTGACTTCGATGTTGACGATCTATGGTGTCTACCGTTCCCGCGCCACGCGCACGCTCTGGCTTGCCGGGGAACTGGGCATGGAATTCAAGCACGTGCCTGTCGTGCAGGCCCGCCGCGTTGCCGATCCCCTGGCCGCAGACGCGCCGCTCAACACGCTGTCCCCCGCGTTTCTGGCCATCAATCCGATGGGCACCATCCCCTGCATCGAAGATGACGGCATGGTGCTTTATGAATCCATGGCCATCAACCTTTATCTCGTCCGCAAATATGGCGGACCGCTCGCACCGGTGGACCTGAAGGAAGATGCGGCGATGCTGCAATGGTCGTTCTTTGCCGCGACCGAAATCGAGACCAATTCGCTGAAGATTTCCTCCGCCATCGCCGAAGGGCTTTCGGAAAGCGATGCCGGCAAAGCGGTGATCGATGTCGCCGCGCGCCTCTTGAGGCGGCCCTTCCGGGTGCTGGAGCAACATCTTG
>NZ_BDLN01000001.1:1036057-1043317 GCF_001950375.1 Rhizobium sp. TBD182
CCACGATTATCTGGTAGGCGACCGTTTCACCGTCGCCGATCTCAACGTGGCGGAGATCGTCCGTTACGCGCAGGGCCACCAGCCGCTGTTTGACGCCCATCCGGCGCTGAAAGCCTGGCTGGAGCGCTGCCAGGCCCGCACGGCATTCAAGTCCATGTGGGACAGCCGGGCCGCCGAGGCGGCGTGAACGAAGGCAGTAGCTGGGGATAGTTGGCAGACCTATCTCCGCACTCGACGTCATCCTCGGGACAAGCCCGAGGATGACGAAGCAAGCTTTTTAGCACATCACCCCTTCTCACCCGCCAGCGCCCGCTGCACGGCCGGGCGCTCGTTCATGCGCTTGAAGTGATCATGCACCTTCGGGAAGCGGGCGATATCCACGCCGTCGCTTTCCAACCAGCCGGACATGACGAATAGATAGGGATCGGCGACCGAATAGGCGGTGCCCAAGACCCATGGGCCGTGCAGCATGCCGTGCTCGATCAGTTCGAAACAATCGGTCATGGTCTGCGGCACCTTCGCTTTCATATCCGCCAGGGAACTATCCTCGCTCGCCCAGCGGCTGCCGCGCCGGCCATGCGCATGGGCGACATGCACCGTGGAGGAAAGGAAGGCGTTGAAGGCTTGCATCAGGGCGAATTCGAAGGGATCGTCGAGTGGGGCGAGTTTCTTCTCCGGAGCCATCTGCGCAATGAAGGCGAGGATGGCAGGCGTTTCCGTCAGCACCCCGCTTGCCGTTGCCAGCGCTGGCACGCGGCCTTTCGGGTTGATCTTCAGGAATGCCTCGGAGCGCTGCTCGCCCTCGGCGAAGTTGACGCGATGGGCCGTGTAAGGCAGGCCGGATTCCTCAAGCACTATATGGCTGGCGCGGGAGCAGGAACCGGGGGAGAAAAACAGTGTGAACATGGATATGCAACCTCCAGGGCAATGAGGGGCGCCCACCTCCTCGCGTGCAGACGCCAGCCCCTGCGGCGGCGATCTGGCAGACCATCACATGCAAGGGCAATCCATCATCCTGCCGGCAGCGGGCCGCGTCAAAGGTTATTTCTGAAGCGTGTCGCGTTTAACCGAAGGCATACCGCGCGCCTTATTTTTTATCTTTACGCATGGTCCGGAAGTAAAGCCGCAGCGCAGTTTTACAGGAGATGCCTCTAGAGGCCGACAACCCGGATATCGCCGACGTGGATGCCGTTCCAGTTGCGCATCTGCCGGTTTGCCATGGCAAGCAGCGCCTCGTTCTCGGCGCCATCGAAATATTTCGCCAGCATTGCGGCAATCATCGCTTCGGCCGCACGCGTCGTGCCGTCTTCGCATTTCACCGCCATGGCGATGCCCTTTTCCGGCAGTGCGGCCACGAACACGCCTTCTGCGCCGGTCTTGGCGAAAATCCTGCCCGGCGCGATCTGCATCAGCCTGGTGCAGGTGCGGCCAGTGCCCGCCACGTAAAAGGGTTCCGCCATGCAGGCGTCAAAGAGCCGGCGGGAGGCTTGCGCGCGCCCGGCCTCCAGCCCCCTGCCCGTCGCCATCTTGGCAAAACCATGCGCCAGACCCTTGAGCGGCACGGCATAAGTGGGGATCGAGCAACCGTCCACGCCGCAATTGTCATGGCCAAGCGTCGCACCCGTCAGGCCTTCCATCGTCGCGCGGATTTCCCGCTGCAGGGGGTGGTCGTAACCGACATAGCCCTTGGGGTCGGTGCCTGTGTGACAGCAGGCGCAGATGAAGCCGGAGTGCTTGCCGGAGCAATTATTGTGAAGCGCCGTCGGCTTTTCCAGCGTGCGGGCCTGATGGATGATGGTCTTCTGGTCGGAAGACCAGTGCGCGCCGCATTCCAGCGTATCCACATCCCTGCCTGCCCTTGCGAGCATGGAGGCGGCGAGCGCCGCGTGTTCATCCTCGCCGGAATGGGAAGAGCAGGCAAGCGCCAGCTCGCGATCGCCGAAGCCATAGGCATCCGCCGCGCCGCTTTCCACCAGCGGCAGCGCCTGCATGGCCTTGCAGGCAGAACGCGGGAAGACGCCACGCTCGACATCACCAGCTGAAAACACGACGCCACCATCGCCATCCACCACCACTGCAAGACCCTGGTGGCGGCTTTCGACCAGACTGCCCCTGAGGACTTCGACGGTAACGGAATTGTTCATTTTTGCGGCCTCAAAAAGTTCTGATTTTATGTCGTTGATAGCGCAATTGATTTTTCGATGCACGGGGCTATCAGTGAAATTTGCAAAACGTCTGCTGCTGGCGATTGCCATCATCTATCTGCTGCCAGCTCTGGCATCGGCGGGGTTGTGGGCCATGAGGGATCACCCGCAGGGCTGGCGTGATGCGCGCTGGTCTTCCTCCGGCACCCTGCCGCAAGCAGGTGCCGACCGGCAGGCGGCGGTTTACGTTTTTTCCGCCATGACCGGTGGCTTTAAAGGCTCCGTCGCCAGCCATGCCTGGATCGTGCTGAAAAAGCCGGGCGCGACGGCCTACGATCGCTACGACAAGGTGGGCTGGGGAATGCCGATACGCCACAATGGCTATCCGGCGGATGCCTATTGGTATTCCAACACGCCGCGTCAGGTGGTGGCCATTCATGGGGCGGCAGCGGAAAAACTGATCCCGAAGATCGAACAGGCGATTGCCGACTATCCCTATGGCAAACCGGGCGGCTATCGTATCTATCCCGGTCCCAACTCCAACACTTTCGTTGCCCATGTGCTGCGCAGCGTGCCGGAGCTCGGTGTGGTTCTGCCATCAGACGCGGTGGGCCGCGACTATCTGCCCAACGGCGCGTTTTACCACGTCGCCGACGACTGGAAGGATGCGAGCCTCTCGCTTGGCGGGTTGTTCGGCATTTCGGCCGGCGCACGCAGCGGCTTCGAGGTCAATTTCCTCGGCCTCGTCGCGGGTTTCGATTTCAGCCGGCCCGGCGTGAAGATACCGGGACTTGGCTATTTCGGAGTAGCGGGTATCCGCGCGTAAAGTCGGGTCAGGTCTCAGCGGAGTGTGCTGCGCGTTTGGCGCGGATGCTCTGGGCAATAAAAACACGCGACAGGCCGTGATAGAGCGGCTCCCGGGAGAAAAGCCGGGAGGTTAGATATCCCAGCATCGATGCCACCATGATGGGGATGACGCCGTCATGATTGCCGGTCATTTCGAGGATGATCACGAAAGCCGTCATGGGGGCCTGCACCACGCCCGCGAAATATCCCGCCATGCCGACAATGGCGCCAAGGCCGATGCTCGTACCCAGCAAAGTCGCCATCGTACTGCCAAAGCCCGCGCCCACGGACAGCGACGGCGCGAATATACCGCCCGGAATGCCCGACATCATCGCCAGAAACGTGGCCGCCAGCTTTTCGATGAAGAAGAAGGCCGGTGCGGCCTGGCCCTCGATTGCGGCGCGCGCCTGTTCGTAACCCGTTCCGAAGGTCGCGCCATCAGTTGCAATACCGATGACGGCGGAGGCAAGGCCGCAGGCGGCGGCAACCGCCAGCATGCGCCTTGACGGCATGGCCTGGGCGAAGCGCCGGATGCGCGCGGACAGGCGCAGCGCCCCCGCGCTGAACAGCGCGCCGAACGCACCGCCGCCAATGCCGCAGACCAGTACAAGCAGCCAGTCCATCATGGTTTTCGCCATGACGGAACTGGTGCCAAAGTAAGTATAGCTGCCGACCAGCGCCAGCGAGGCAAGGCCGGACAGGATGACGGCGGTAAGGACGAGGCCGTTTGCCCGGGATTCGTAGGTCTTGCTCATTTCCTCGATGGCAAACACGATGCCGGCCAGCGGTGTGTTGAACGCTGCCGCAATACCCGCCGCTGATCCGGCAAGAATA
This sequence comes from Rhizobium sp. TBD182, assembly GCF_001950375.1. Classification (NCBI taxonomy): domain Bacteria; kingdom Pseudomonadati; phylum Pseudomonadota; class Alphaproteobacteria; order Hyphomicrobiales; family Rhizobiaceae; genus Rhizobium; species Rhizobium sp. TBD182. The sequence continues at coordinate 1,039,882 of NZ_BDLN01000001.1, forward strand.
AGACCCTTTGCCTGTGCCATGCCGCCCCAGCGCGCCGCCTGAAGCATGATCGAGGCCCCGACCTGCACGGTTGGCCCCTCTCTCCCGATCGACGCACCGGACAAAAGCCCGACGACCGTCAGCGCGACCTTGCCGAAAGCGAGTTTCAGCGACAGGAGCCGCGAACGATCCGCGTCGTCACGTAGGTGCCGCGCGGCGATGGCCTGGGGAATGCCGCTGCCGCCAGCATTGGGAAAAACCGTCAGCGCCAGCCAGGCGCACAGCGTGAAACCGAGCGGCGTCACGACAAGCGGCAGCAGAAACGCCCATTCGCCGGAAGATGTTGCCGAGAAGAAAAGATGCTGGGCGCGATCCGCCGCCCAGGCAAAACCGACGCTGATAAGGCCTACCGCAATCGCGCCGATCCAGAATACTGCCCTCGGCTTCCACACCCGCCATGAACCCCACACAACACGGGAACGGCGGAGCATCTTCAGCTTTTTGTAGTCGACGGGCATGGGGATCCAGATCGGTGGTTTTGGTATTTAGCAGACGGGAAACCCGTTTATCTGCCTGCCAGCCGGCGATTGCAAGTTTTGCATTTGACTCGTTGCGACAGATGGCAGAAGCTGCGCATCGCAAATGCAACGCATGGAGAGAAAAGATGAAAACCGCAACTTTGCCTTCGCTGCGTGTAACGGCGGATTTCCGCGAGGCGGCAGAAAGCGTTCTGAAAGACGGCGAGACACTATCGTCATTTGTCGAGGATTCGGTCCGCAGGCAGGTGGAAATCCGCAAATCGCAGGCGGAATTCATTGCGCGCGGGCTGGCGTCGCTCGAACAAGCGGAGCGCACCGGTGTCTATTATAGCACCGACGATGTTCTTTCGATGATGCAAAGAAAACTCGATGCTGCGAAAGCCGCGAAACGGAAATGACATATCAGCTTCGTTATACCGAAGAGGCACTGGCGGATTTCGATCGCATCTATGATTTTCTGATCGCATACGACATCAATGTGGCCGAGAAGGCCATTCACGCCATAAGAGCAGGATTAGACATTCTCAGCGATTTTCCCTTCAGTTGCCGTAAGGCATCTTCTGAAAACGGGCTGATACGTGAACTCCTCGTGCCGTTCGGGTCATCCGGCTATATCGTGCTGTTCCGCATCGACGGCCCGGAAACAGTCACCATTGCCGCCGTTCGCCACCAGCGCGAGGACGATTACCATTGATCCTCACCGGTCGCTGACGGCCGCGCGCGGGTTTACCCACGGCTCCTGATTGGAGCGCGGCAGCGGGGTTTTGCCAAGGATGTGGTCCGCCGCCTTTTCGCCCGTCATGATCGACGGGCCATTCAGATTACCATAGGTCACATGCGGGAAGATCGAGCTGTCGGCGACCCGCAGCCCCTCCACGCCGATCACCCGGCATTCGGGATCAACGACCGCCATGGGGTCGTTCCTGTCGCCCATCCGGCAGGTGCCGCAGGGGTGATAGGCGCTTTCCAGATGTTCGCGCAGGAAGGCGTCGATCTGTTCGTCCGTCTCCACCTTTTCGCCCGGTTGGATTTCCGGCCCGCGAAAATCGTCAAAGGCTTTCTGGCCGAAAATCTCGCGCGTGAGGCGCACGCAATGGCGGAATTTTTCCCAGTCTTCCGGGTGGCTCATATAGTTGAAGCGGATGACCGGGTCGTCATGCGGATCGGCGGAACGCAGCGTGACATTGCCGCGCGACTTCGACAGGTTGTAGCCGACATGTGCCTGAAAACCATGGCTTTTCGCAGCAGCCTTGCCATCATAGGAGATGGCGACGGGCAGGAAATGGTACTGGATGTCAGGCTGTTTCAGGCCGGGCGCTGAACGCAGGAAGGCGCAGGCCTCGAACTGGTTGGAGGCCCCTAACCCGCCTTTCGACAGCAGCCATTGCGCACCCGCGACCCCCTGCCAGAACCAGGGCAGCCAGGAGTAAAGCGACACCGGCTTGGTGGAGACCTGCTGGAAATAAAACTCCATATGGTCCTGAAGGTTTGCACCCACACCCGGCCGATCCGCCTTAACCTCTATGCCCATGTCCTTCAGATGAGCGGCAGGCCCGATGCCCGAAAGCATCAGCAATTTCGGCGAATTGAAAGACGATGCCGAGACGATGACCTCACGATCGGCCCTGATGGTTTCCACCCCGCCCCTGCGCTCGATTTCGACGCCGACGGCACGGCCGTTCTCGATGACGACCTTGCGGGCGAAGCCATTGACCAGCGTGACATTACCGCGCTTCAGCGCCGGCTTCAGGTAGGCATTGGCGGCGGACCAGCGGCGGCCATTATGGATGGTCTGCTCCATCAGGCCGAAACCTTCCTGTTTGGAGCCGTTATAGTCGTCTGTCAGCTCGAAGCCTGCCTGCGCGCCAGCCTGAATGAAGGCGTGGAACAGCGGATTGCTGACCGGCCCGCGCTGAACATGCAGCGGCCCATCCGTGCCGCGCCACCCCTCTTCGCCGCCATGGCTGTGTTCCATGCGCTTGAAATAAGGCAGCACATCCGCATAGGCCCAGCCATGCGCGCCCAATTCCTCCCAGCGGTTGAAATCCTCGGCATGGCCGCGCACGTAAACAAGGCCGTTAATGGAGGACGAACCGCCGATGACCTTGCCGCGTGGGGCGGTGATGCGGCGATTGTCGAGGTTCGGTTCGGGTTCGGAGAGATAGCCCCAATTGTAGCGCTTCATACTCATCGGCCAGGCCAGTGCGGCCGGCATCTGGATGAAAGGCCCGAAATCCGAGCCGCCAGCCTCAATGACAATCACCGAATAACGGCCGTCTTCCGACAGGCGATAGGCGATGGCTGAGCCTGCGGAACCGGAACCGACGATGACGTAATCTGCTTGCATTGTTTGCTCCACCTGGGGCTTTGGTTCCGATGACTATTTCCGGCTGGGGCTTACCCCCTTCTGAAACTCAATAAGGCGCGTCCACCTTTCCCGTGCTCACATAAACCGTCTTCAGCTCGCTATAATGCTCCAGCGCCGCCGCCGAATTCTCGCGCCCGAAACCAGACTGCTTGGAGCCGCCGAATGGGATTTCCACCGGGCAGAGATTGTAGGTGTTGATCCACAGCGTGCCCGCCTCCAGCTGGTCGACCACGCGATGAGCGCGGGCGAGATCGGCGGTGAAGACGCCGCCGGCAAGGCCGAATTCGGTGGCGTTGGCGCGGGCGAGAACCTCATCCTCATCATCGAAATCCAGCACGCACATGACCGGGCCGAAGATTTCCTCGCGCGCGATTGTCATGTCATCAGTGACATCGGCAAACACGGTCGGCTGCACATAGGCGCCCTCGCCTGCAACATTGTTGGGAATGCCGCCGCCGGTTACCAGCGTCGCACCCTCCGCCTTGCCCTTTTCGATATAGCCAAGCACCTTTTCCTGCTGGGCTTTGGAGACCAGCGGGCCGAGATGGGT
>NZ_BDLN01000001.1:1043327-1069813 GCF_001950375.1 Rhizobium sp. TBD182
CCAGGGGGTCGCCCAGGATCATCGCCTCGGTGCGGCGCTTCAGGTTTTCGAGGAAGCGGTCCTTTGCCTTTTTCTGCACGAAAACGCGGGTACCGTTGGAGCAGACCTGACCGGAAGAATAGAAATTGCCGAGCATCGCGCCGCCAACAGCGCTTTCGATATCGGCATCGTCAAACACGATCAGCGGCGATTTTCCACCGAGTTCCATTGTCACATGCTTGAGATGCCCAGCGGCGGCGGCCGCCACCTTGCGGCCGGTGGGCACCGAGCCGGTGAGCGAGACCTTGGCGACATCCGGGTGGTTGACCAGAAGCGGGCCGGTATCGCGATCACCCTGAATGACGTTGAACAGGCCCTTGGGCAGCCCTGCCTCGATCAGGATTTCCGCGATCTTCAAAGCGCCGAGCGGGGTGTTTTCCGATGGCTTGAAGACCATGGCGTTGCCGGCAACGAGCGCCGGGGCCGCCTTCCAGCAGGCGATCTGCTGTGGATAGTTCCATGCGCCGATGCCGACACAGACGCCGAGCGGCACGCGCTTGGTATAGGCGAAATCGCCGCCGAGCGGGATGTAGTTGCCGTTCAGCGCAGAAGGCGCGATACCGCCGAAAAATTCGAAGGCATCGGCACCCGAGGTCGGATCGGCGACGATGGTTTCCTGGATCGGCTTGCCGGTATCCAGCGTTTCGAGCAAGGAGAGCGCCTCGTTGCGTTCACGCATGATATCGGCGGCACGTTTCAATATACGCCCGCGCGCCATGGGACTCATCGCCGCCCATTCCTTCTGGGCGCGTTTGGCCGATGCAATGGCGCGCTCGACAATCGCGGGCGTTGCCGCATGCAGCCTTGCAATGACTTCGCCGGTGGCCGGAAAGACGCTTTCGAAAAGCGTGCCGGCATTGTCTTCGACATAGTCGCCATCAATGAAATGCGAGGCTTTGGGCTGCGCCCTGAGAGACGTCGCGATAGTCATGTCGAATACTCCTAGAAAATGCGGACGGACGGCTTCGGGCGCTGTCCATCAGGATATGGTTTGAGCTGCAAGTCGAAATAGTCTTCGACAAGGGCCGGCGCTGAGGCGAGCCCAAGCGGGGCCGAACGCAGGCTGTGCCTGATATACAGCCCGTCGATAAGGGCTGCCGCCCCTTCCGCAATGCGCGCGGCGTCATCGGGTGGACATAGCCGGTTTAGGCTTGCCATGAGGTTCGAGCGCAGGCGACGGGAATAGAGCACCAGCAGGCGGCGGGTTTCTTCCGAGCGCTGCGCCTCGACATAAAAGGCAAGCCATGCCGACACCGTCTCGGGCGTGAACTGGTCGCTCTGGAAAGAGACGTGAACGATGGCGCTCAGCCGTTCGCGCGGGCCATTGGCGCGGGTCAGCGCCGCCACCGCATCGCGCCTCAGATCCCGCAGCAGGCTGCGGATGGTTTCCAGAAGAAGCTGCTGCTTGCTGCCGAAATAATGATGCGCAAGCGCCGGAGATACGCCCGCTTCCCGGGCAATATCCGACATTGTCACATTCAGCGAACCATGGTGGCCTATGGTGCGCAACGCCGCATCCACAAGCGCCTTGCGGCGCAAAGGCTCCATTCCGATCTTTGGCATAAGGGTCTCCTTGATGGCGGGCAAAATATTCTTGATTGATCAATCAATCAATAAAAAACGCGCCATTTCATGTCGCTGATTTGCCATGGATCAAAGAAAACCGGGCAAGGCCGGATAAGACTAGCCGCTCCCATCCTGAGGAGCCGCTCACAGGGGAAAAACTAAACCGTGATATACTGCAAATTGGGAATGGAACACGTTTCGTGCTAATATGCAGAGTGATACAAATTTCGCTGGAAGCGGCGCCAGACGAAAACTGAAAAAACGCCCGCAAGACCGCGATCCCCATCAGGTCCCGGCACGGACCGGAGATGCCTTCGCAACGGTTGAACAAGGGAGTGATATCATGCCAATGGTGACAGTATCGATTTCCCCGGAACAGGCAGCAAGAATGCGCGAGGCCGTGAATAGCGGCGCCTACGCATCCGGCAGCGAGGTCGTAAGGGCCGCGCTGAGACTATGGGCGGCCTCTGCTGCCGCAACCGGCGCAGATACAGAGGCTGCAGCACCTGTCGAGGCGGATCGCGAACGCCTGAATGTTGCGGAACTTTACGCCGCTCACACCGGCCATGTGCGCCGGGCCTGAGGGCCTGCCGGATACCCCTGGCTATTGAGGGGCCCGTGACAAAACCTTCATTAAAGCTTCACAGTCGTGAAAGCTTTTGTTGACCTATAATCTGCGATTGTCTGCTGAAAAGAGACAAGTTCCCTTGTGTGCATTTGACTTGTCATGCCACCAACGGGAACTGGCAATAGCGGAGAACAGAAATGCCGGCCGTAACGCTGGAGAACGATGTCATAAGGCGGTTTGCCTCCGGGCACATGTTTCCCATGGCGAAGCTTGTGCTTGAAACCGCGTTTCAGCCGATCGTCGAGGCGACGACGGGCACGATTTTCGGATATGAATCACTGATGCGCGGCCATGACCGGCTTGGGTTTTCCAATCCGCTCGCGCTTCTCGACCAGGCTGCCGAGGATGGCGAGCTGAAGGCCTTCGAGCAGATGCTGGCGAGCCGGGCGCTCGCTAAATTCTCCACCCTAGCGGATTTTTCCACCACCACCCTTTTCCTCAATCTCGATGTAAGGCTTATCCCGCACGGGGACGCCATTCTCGACAAGCTCGTTGGCCATCTGGCGCGGGCGGGCATTCCGGCCTCCTCCATCTGCTTTGAACTTTCCGAACGTTTCGACAATACCAGCGTGCCAGAGTTCAAGGCGCTGATCGCCCGCATGCGCAAGGAAGGTTTCAAGCTGGCGATCGACGATTTCGGCGCCGGTCACGGCGAGATGAAGCTTTTATGCGACTATCCGCTTGATTACCTGAAGATCGACCGGCATTTCATCAGCGGTGTCGATCATCTTCCGCGCAAGCAGCATCTCGTGCGCAACATCGTCAACATCGCTCATGTTCTCGACGTCCGGGTCATTGCGGAAGGCATCGAGACCGAAGCGGAATTTCTCACCTGCCGCGAATATGGCGTCGATCTGGTGCAGGGCTGGCTGATCGCCAGGCCGACGGTTTTCACCAGCGAACTTCCCGAGAGCTTTCCGCACCTCAACCGCGTGGGCGTGGCGCGGCGCAACAGCCAGTCGCTGGACGAAATCCTCATCCGTCGCGAAATAGAGCGTCTTCCCACCGTCTATGAGCATGACAGCGTCGACAGCGTCTTCGAATTGTTCCGCAGAAACCCGCAGCAGGCGTTTTTCCCGGTGCTCAACGCCAATGGCGAACCGCGCGGCGTCATCAACGAATATCACCTTAAGGAATACATCTACCGGCCTTTCGGGCGCGATCTCCTCAAGAACAAGATCTACGAGCGCACCATTTCCCACTTCGTCGATCCCGCGCCGATCGTGGGTCTCGACGCCGATGCCGATCAACTGATGAACATGTTCGCCAGCATGGGCGGCAGCGCCTGCATCATCCTGACCGAAAACATGCGTTACGCCGGCATCGTCTCAGCCGCATCGCTCATCAAGGTCATCAATGAAAAACAGCTCAAGATGGCGCAGGACCAGAACCCGCTGACGGCGCTACCGGGCAACCGCGCCATCGGCGGCTTCATAGCCGACAGCTGCGGCGATGGCGATGAGACCCGTTTCTTCTGCTATTGCGATTTCGACAATTTCAAACCCTTCAACGATAAATACGGCTTCAATGCTGGCGACCACGCCATCACCCTGTTTTCCGCACTGATGCGTCGCTACTTTTTCGCTGGCGACTGCTTTCTCGGCCATATCGGCGGCGACGACTTCTTCGTCGGCGTGCGTGACTGGGCGGTGGAGGAACTGACGGAAATCCTCGAGCGGCTGCTCAGCGATTTTCACGGTGAAGTGGCCGAACTCTATTCGCCAGAGGACCGTCAGGCCGGTCGCATGGTCGGGCTGGACCGTCGCGGCAATGAGCGGGATTTTGCCCTGCTGCGTTGCTCCATCGGCGTTCTCACATTGCCAAAAGGTTTGATCATCGCCAATCCCGAGCGCATCGGCAGCGAGATCGCCGGCATCAAGACAGCCGCGAAAGAAAACGAAGGCGGCCTCGTCATCCGGGTGTTCGGGGAGACAAAATGACATCAGCGACAAAGGGCCTCCTTCCCTAAGCGGTACATCTGTCCTAAATCTTCAGGTAACGCCGACAAATGAGGAATTGCCCCTGGCCATGCCCGAAAATGTGACCCTGCCCGAAAAAATGCGCTTCATCGACCTTCCCTCCCATGGTGGCCCGGAGGTGATGCAGCTTTCGCAAGCACCTTTGCCAACCCCCGCCAGAGGCGAAATCCTGGTGAGGGTCGAGGCGGCCGGCGTCAACCGCCCCGATGTCGCGCAGAGGCAGGGCGCCTATCCGCCGCCGAAGGACGCAAGCCCGATCCTCGGCCTCGAAATTGCCGGAGAAGTGGTGGCGCTCGGCGAAGGCGTCAGCGAATTTAAACCTAGCGACAAGGTCTGCGCGCTCGCCAATGGCGGCGGTTATGCGCAATATTGCACCGTGCCGGCCGGGCAGGCCCTGCCCTTCCCCAAGGGGTACGACGCCGTCAAGGCCGCCGCGCTGCCGGAAACCTTCTTCACCGTCTGGGCCAACCTCTTCCAGATGGCGGGCCTGACCGAAGGCGAAAGCGTGCTCATCCACGGCGGCACCAGCGGTATCGGCACAACCGCCATCCAGCTCGCCAAAGCCTTCGGCGCTGATGTCTATGCGACGGCGGGTTCTGCGGAAAAATGCGAGGCCTGCGTCAAGCTTGGTGCCAAACGGGCCATCAATTACCGCGACGAGGATTTCACCGCCGTCATCAAGGCCGAAACCGATGGCAAGGGTGTCGATGTGGTTCTCGACATGATCGGTGCGGCCTATTTCGAAAAGAACATTGCCGCACTCGCCAAGGATGGCTGTCTGTCCATCATCGCCTTTTTGGGCGGCGCCGTGGCTGAAAAGGTCGATCTGCGGCCAATCATGGTCAAACGCCTGACCGTCACCGGCTCCACCATGCGGCCACGTACCGCTGACGAGAAACGCGCCATCCGTGATGAGCTTATCGAACAGGTCTGGCCGCTCATCGAAAGCGGCAAGGTTGCGCCTGTCATCAACAAGGTCTTCACGCTGGACGAAGTTGTGGAGGCCCACCGGCTGATGGAGACCAGCAATCATATCGGCAAGATCGTGATGCGAGTGTCCTGATCAGACCTCTTGCATTAATGACGAATCGTACTACCTTCTAGTTATGTTCAACGTATCGGAAGGAGGTGATCCAATGTCTAATGAGATTTCGGTCTCTGGTGCAGGCAATGGAAAGGGTGGGTTTTCGACGGGGCAGCCCTCGGCGTAAAGACCTCTTGCCTTCGGAACGTTGAGAAACAGTCCCGGGTCTGTAAACAGGACCAAGCTCATGGAAGGGTCGCCTCTGGCGACCCTTTTCCGTTTCTAGAGTGATCGGCGCGTTTACCCGGTTCCCTCATCTCTGTGCTTTTCACAGAGATCAAGCCAGACCAAATCTTTGGGCTGAATGGATACCGGCTCAAGGCCAGTATGACGGGGAACCGCCAGCTGCCAATCGCAGCCGCATCTCCCCTACTTCTTGCCAAACACCTTCCACCGGGTCGGACGAAACCGCAGTTCGGCACCTACCGCCACGGCGGCGTTGAGCGGCACCTCGATTTCGAGGTGATAGGGGTCATGGCCATTATTGGCGATGTCGATTTCGGCGATGCGGGTGCCGGCGAGGCGGCGACAGGTGGTAACCTTGCCGTAAAGCGCGTTTTTCTCGTCGGTCAGCACCACATCTTCCGGACGGAAGAACAGCTCGCCCTCACCTGCGCCATTTTCGGCGACGCCGATGCTCTCGCCCTGAAACACCACCTGGCCGTCGCGGATCGTCACAGGCAGGCTGGAGGATTCGCCGATGAAGGAGAAGACGAACGGGGAATTGGGCGTGTCGTAGACGTCATCCGCCGTGCCGACCTGTTCGATCTTGCCCTGGCTCATGACGACGACGCGGTCGGCCAGTTCCAGTGCTTCTTCCTGATCGTGGGTAACGAAGACGGTGGTGTGGCCCGTGCGGTCGTGGAATTCGCGCAGCCAGCGGCGCAGTTCCTTGCGCACCTTGGCATCGAGTGCGCCGAAGGGTTCATCGAGCAGCAGCACCTTCGGCTCGATGGCAACTGCGCGGGCAAGTGCCACGCGCTGACGCTGGCCGCCGGAAAGCTGGGTGGGGTAACGCTTTTCGAGGCCGGTCAGATGCACCATGTCCAGAAGCTCCGATACCCGTCGGCGGATTTCCGCTTTCGGCGGGCGGGAGGCGGAAGGGCGCACCTTCAGGCCGAAGGCGATGTTGTCGGCAACCGTCATATGGCGGAACAGGGCGTAGTGCTGAAACACAAAACCGACATTGCGCTCCTGCACCGAGCGGTGCGAGGCATCCTCATCACCGAAGAAGATGCGGCCTTGGGTCGGCTGCTCCAGGCCGGCTATGAGGCGCAGCAGCGTCGTCTTGCCGGAACCGGAGGGACCGAGCAGCGCGATCAGCTCGCCGGAACGAATGTCGAGCGACACGTCGTTCAGCGCCGGAAAGCGATCAAACTGCTTGGTGATGCCGGAAACTTTCACTTCCATGAATATGCCTTTCAATGCTTGCCGGCTGCGTTGCCCGCGCCAAAGCGTATTTCGAGAATGGTTTTGAGAACGAGCGTCACGAGCGCCAGACCGGCCAGCAGCGTCGCCACCGCGAAGGCCGCGCCGATATTGTACTCATTATAGAGTATCTCGACATGCAGCGGCATGGTGTTGGTCTCGCCGCGAATATGGCCTGATACGACAGAGACGGCGCCGAACTCGCCCATGGCGCGGGCGTTGCAGAGCAGCACCCCGTAGAGCAGTCCCCATTTGATATTCGGCAGCGTGACATACCAGAAGGTCTGCCAGCCGGTTGCGCCAAGCGAGATCGCCGCCTCCTCATCGCCATTGCCCTGCTCCTGCATCAGCGGGATCAGTTCACGCGCGACGAAGGGAAAGGTGACGAAGATGGTGGCAAGCACGATGCCCGGAACAGCAAAGAGGATTTCGATGCCATAACTCTTCAGCCATGGCCCGAGCACGCTGTGCGAAGAGAACAGGATGACATAGACCAGACCCGATATGACCGGCGAGATCGAGAACGGCAGGTCGATCAGCGTTATCAGGAATGCCTTGCCCTTGAACTCGAATTTCGCAATCGCCCAGGCGGCGGCGACACCGAAGATAAGGTTGAGCGGCACCGAAATGGCGGCGACAAGCAGTGTCAGACGGATGGCAGAGAGTGCATCCGGCTCGACGATCGCTTCCCAGAAAGCATCGGCGCCTTTGCGAAATGCTTCGAAGAACACCGATACCAGCGGCAGCACGAGGAAAGCCGCAAGGAACAGGAAAGCAATGGCAATCAGCGCCAGCCGGGCAGGCAGGCTCTCGCTGGCGGGATCGCGGAACGGTCGGGACGAGGTGCGGGAAGCATCAGACATAACCGTACCTCTTGCGGCTCCAGGCCTGAATGAGATTGATGAGGAACAGCATGGCGAAGGAAATGATCAGCATGATGGTGGCGATGGCCGTCGCGCCCGCATAATTGAACTCCTCCAGCCGGATGACGATGAGGAGCGGTGCGATTTCCGAGACGTAGGGAATATTGCCGGCGATGAAGATGACCGAGCCGTACTCTCCGATACCGCGCGCGAAGGCGAGTGCGAAGCCCGTCAGGATGGCGGGCGTGAGGCTTGGCAGCAGCACCCGGCTGATGGTCTGGAAACGGTTGGCGCCGAGCGTTGCCGCCACCTCCTCCACCTGCCGGTCTATTTCTTCCATGACCGGCTGCACGGTGCGGACCACGAATGGCAGGCCGATGAAGATCAGCGCGATGACGATACCGGTCGGCGTAAACGCGATCTTGATGCCGAAGGGTTCGAACAGCGAGCCGACCCAGCCGCGATTGGCATAAAGCGTGGTGAGCGCGATGCCGGCAACCGCCGTCGGCAGGGCAAAGGGCAGATCCACGATGGCATCAACGAAACGCCGGCCGGGAAAACGATACCGCGTGAGAACCCATGCGACGATGACGCCAAAAACAGCGTTCACCAGTGCGGCGATGAAGGCGGTGCCGAAACTGACGCGCAGTGCATTCAGTGTACGGCTATCGACAGCGATCGCAATAAAATCTGCAAAACCAAGTTTCGCCGTGGACCAGACGAGGCCGCCGAGCGGAATAAGAATGATGAGAAACAGATAGACGACCGTGTAACCGAACGTCAGGCCGAAGCCGGGTATCACGCTCGATTGACGCCACTTCCACCTGTTTCCGGATGTATTATTGCTCATCAACGCTCCGGATAATCTTTAGTTTGGCACATTTCCGGACAGAAAACCGGGGTCCACTTTTCCTGGAAATGCTCTCTGGGAGCCGGTGTTCCCCGGCCTTGTTATAAAGGATCGACCGGCACGGTGTCCGGTCGATCGATTTGTCGTTTTTCAAGTTCCCTTAAGCGGGGTGGGCGGATTTGTCTTCAGCCCATCATCCGCTTACTTGGCGGGCTTGTAAATCTGGTCGAAGATGCCGCCGTCACCGAAATGTTCAGGCTGCGCCTTGGCCCAACCGCCAAACTGCAGATCGTCGATGGTGACGAGCTTGATGTCGGGCAGCTGCTTCAGCAGATCCTTGGAGACAACCGCGGGGTTCGAAGGACGATAGAAGTGCTTCGCCGCAATGTTCTGACCTTCGTCGGAATAGAGATATTGCAGATAGGCTTCCGCCGCCTTGCGGGTGCCCTTGGCGTCGACGTTCGCGTCAACCACGGCGACCGGCGGCTCGGCGAGGATCGAGATCGGCGGCACGATGATGTCGAAGGCATCCGCGCCGAATTCCTGACCGGCCAGATAGGCTTCGTTTTCCCAGGCCAGCAGCACGTCGCCGATCTGGCGCTGCGCAAATGTGACCGTGGAGCCGCGGGCACCGGTATCGAGCACCGGAGCGCGCTTGTAGAGTTCGCCGACATAGGCCTTGATCTTGTCCTGATCGCCCTTGAACTCTTCATTCGCCCACGCCCAGGCGGCAAGGTAATTCCAGCGTGCGCCACCAGAGGTCTTGGGGTTCGGGGTAACGATCTGCACGTCGCCCTTTACCAGATCGCCCCAGTTATGGATGCCCTTCGGGTTGCCCTTGCGGACGAGGAACACGATGGTGGAGGTGTAGGGCGAGGAATTATGCGGCAGGCGGCCGCGCCAGTCCTTGTTGATCTTGCCGGAATTCTGGACGATGGCATCGATATCGCTCTGCAGCGCCAGCGTCACCACATCGGCTTCCAGACCGTCGATGACCGAGCGAGCCTGCTTGCCGGAGCCGCCATGCGACTGCTGGATCGTGACATCCTCACCGGTATCGGCCTTCCACTTCTTGGCGAAGGCTTCGTTGAAATCCTTGTAGAGTTCGCGGGTCGGATCATAGGACACGTTAAGCAGCTTGGTCTGCGCGGCAGCCGAGCCGACACCTCCCAGAGCCAGCGATAGACCGAGAGCGAAAACGCTCAAACCGGACAGAAGCTTGGACATCGGTATTCCCTCCTGATGAAGATGGTTTAACTCTACTGGACCGGTAGAGTTGGTCAATGAGGCCGAATACGATCGAAAAAGTGTTTCCCGAGAGCGTTTCCACGGGCAACAAATACAGCGCAGCATAGGCGAAAGGCGCAACAAGCGTCGTGTAAAACTTTGCTGAATGCAAAACCGTTTCACATTTTTGACGATTTTTTGGCGTTACAGCGAAAAATATTCAGGTGTTTTAGACGATTTTTTCGTCAGGCCGTCAAAAGTTCGGGCACTTCCACGCCTGCAACGGCATCCGCAACGGTGGTGTTGAAAAGGATATTGCGGGTGGCGTCGGCCACGCGGGCGAAGACGTGGCGTATCTCGCACTGCTTTTCGCCATCGCAATCCTCGCACCGGCGATAGGCGGTCTGCGACAGGCAGGGCAAGGGAGCCAGCGGCCCGTCGATGAGGCGCAGCACCTCGCCGAAGGTGATATCGGCAGCCGGGCGCGCCAGCAAATAACCACCCTGCTTGCCGCGCCTGCTTTCGACGATGCGCTCCTTCTTCATTTCGAGAAGGATCTGTTCAAGGAATTTTTTCGGAATGGCCTGTTCGCGGGCAATATCGGAAATTTGCACAGGACAGCCGCCGTCGGCCTTTGCCAGCGAAAGAAGCGCCCTCAGCGCATATTTTGCCTTCTGCGAAATCATCGTGAAACCAGTAGAACACAAGCCCGGATACCCGGCAATTCCGGCTTAGCGCAGAAGTTGTCACAATTCAAATCCAAGCTGCAAAGAAGGTGAACGGGCATCTTTTGCTCATAGATCGTGCGCGTGAGGCATTTTTGCTCTGAAGTGCAGCGCACAAAGACTGTCATTTCTGTTCCAGAGGCCCAATTTCAACAATAATCGGCCATGGAAATCCCGGACGTGACAATGACGATCAATTCAGCAAATGCCTCTGCCGATACCGCTTCCCTCGACGCCACGCTTGCCGGGCTCGATCTTGCGGGACGACTTTCCTTTATCGCCGGTCTTGGCGGCCGTGCGGTCTTCACCACCAGCCTCGGCATCGAGGATCAGGTCATCACGGCGGCCATCGGCACCCACCGGTTGCCGATCGACGTCGTGACGCTGGAAACCGGCCGGCTCTTCAAGGAAACCGTCGATCTCATCGAGGAAACCGAGGAACGCTTCGGCATCGACATCCGTCGCTTTCGGCCCGAACAGGACGACATCGACGCCTATGCCGAAAAATACGGCCTCAACGGTTTTTACGAAAGCATCGAGGCCCGTCACGCCTGCTGTCATGTCAGAAAGCTGATCCCGCTCGGCAAGGCGCTGGAAGGTGCCACCTTCTGGATCACCGGGCTCCGCCGCGGCCAGTCGGGCAATCGTGCGACCACACCTTTTGCCGAGTTCGACGCCGAGCGTAATCTGATCAAGGTCAATGCCTTGGCGGACTGGGACATCGACCAGATCAAGGCCTATGTCGCTTCTGAAAACATTCCCGTCAATCCGTTGCATGCGCGTGGTTACCCCTCCATCGGCTGCGAGCCGTGTACACGCGCTATCAAGCCCGGCGAGCCTGAGCGCGCCGGACGATGGTGGTGGGAAAACGACGAGAAGCGCGAATGCGGTCTTCACGTCGCCGGTGCGGACCAGACATCCGCCATTTCCGCCATCCCACAACGATAATCATTCAGACCAGTTCCGGAGTTTAAAATGTCCAACGCAGTCCACGAGACGGACAGCAAGAATACTGTCGCATCCAAGCCGCCGCTCGATCCGCATCTGAAGGCGCTTGAAAACGAAGCCATTCATATCTTCCGTGAAGTCGCCGCCGAATTCGACAATCCCGTGATGCTCTATTCCATCGGCAAGGATTCGTCCGTGCTACTGCATTTGGCGCGCAAGGCATTCTTCCCAGGCCGCGTGCCATTCCCGCTGCTGCACGTCAATACGGGCTGGAAATTCAAGGAAATGATCGAATTCCGCGACAAGATCGTCAAGGAATATGACCTCGATCTCATCTCCTACACAAACCCGCGCGGCGCGAGCGAAAACGTGACGCCCTTCACCCACGGTTCGGCGCTCTACACCGACATCATGAAGACGGAAGCGCTGCGCCAGGCGCTGGACGCCGGTCAGTTCGATGCCGCCTTCGGCGGTGCGCGCCGCGACGAGGAAGCAAGCCGCGCCAAGGAGCGCATCTATTCCTTCCGCACGCCGGACCATAAATGGGACCCACGCAACCAGCGCCCTGAGCTGTGGAACATCTATAACGGCATGGTCCGCAAGGGTGAAAGCGTGCGCGCCTTCCCGCTCTCCAACTGGACCGAAGTCGATATCTGGCGTTACATCGAGGCGGAAAACATTCCGCTCGTGCCGCTCTATTACGCCGCCGAGCGCCCCTACATCGAGCGTGACGGCATGATGATCCTTGCCGAAGACGAGCGGCTGGAGCTGCTGCCCGGCGAAGAGATCCAGCACGGCTCGATCCGCTTCCGCACGCTCGGCTGCTTCCCGCTGACCGGCGCGATCCACTCCGAGGCGGCGACGCTTCAGGAGGTCATCGCAGAGCTGGAAATCGCCACCGTTTCCGAGCGGCAGGGCCGCGCCATCGATCGAGACCAGTCCGGCTCGATGGAGAAGAAGAAGCGCGAGGGCTATTTCTGATGACCGCCGCTGCTACCAACACCGCCTCCACGGCCACCATCCTGCCCTTTGCCGAACATTCGAAGGCGACGCGTGATACGCGCCCGCTTCGTCTCATCACCTGCGGCAGCGTGGATGATGGCAAATCGACCCTGATCGGCCGTCTCCTGTGGGACACCAAGGCCGTCAAGGAAGATCAGGCCGCCACCCTGCACCGCGATAGCGGCAAGCAGAACGATCTCGGCCTGCCAGATTTCGCGCTGCTGCTCGACGGTTTGCAGGCAGAGCGCGAACAGGGCATCACCATCGATGTCGCTTATCGCTATTTCTCAACCGACCGGCGCGCCTTCATCGTGGCCGACACGCCCGGCCATGAGCAATATACCCGTAACATGGCGACCGGCGCTTCCACGGCCGATCTCGCCGTACTTTTGGTCGATGCGCGCACCGGCATTCTGGAACAGACACGCCGACACGCCACCATCGCGGCGCTGATGGGCATCCGGCAATTCGTGCTGGCCATCAACAAGATCGACCTGACGAATTACGACAAGGCAGGTTTTGAACTGATCGCCCACGAATTCCGCGATTTCGCCTCCGACCTCGGCATCAAGCAGATCACAGCCATTCCAATGTCGGCGCTGAAGGGCGAAAACGTCGTGCTATCAGGCAAGGCCTCCATGCCCTGGTATGAGGGCCCGACGCTGGTCGAAACGCTGGAGCTTGCCACGGTGCGCTCGGCGCAATCGGGTGGTTTCCGCTTCCCCGTACAGCGCGTGTCGCGCCCCGGCGAAAGTTTCCGCGGTTATCAGGGCACGGTTGCCGGCGGCTCGGTCAAGCCGGGCGATAGCGTTGTCGTGCTGCCGTCGGGCATGGTCGCGAATGTCAAGCAGATCGTCACCTTCGATCTGGTGCGTAACGCCGCCGTTGCTGGTGACGCGGTCACGCTCGTTCTCGACCGTCAGGTGGACGTCTCGCGCGGCGACATGATCGTGTCCATCGAAGCACAACCGCAGACAGGGCTTGCCTTTGACGCGCAGATCGTGGCGTTGCAGCCAGGTGGCATCGAGGCCGGCAAACGTTACTGGCTGAAAAGCGGCAGCCGCCGCCAGCGCGTCAGCGTGCAGCCGGTCAGCCAGCTCAACCTGAAAGAAGGCGAATGGCAGGCGCACGAGACATCGCTGCCGATGAACGCCATCGGCAAGGTGCGGCTCTCCTTCGACGAGACGGCGATCTTCGATGCCTATGAGCAGAACCGGGCAACCGGCTCCTTCATCCTGATCGACCCCGACACCAATAACACGGTGGCGGGTGGCATGATTGCCGGCAAACGCAGCGTTGGCGCGACGGAAGAACAGGGCGACCGGGTCATTCTCTCCCTGCCCGCCCATCTGGCCGAGAAGCTGCTGGCAAGCGAACTGCTGGCCAAGCACCGCGACGAGATCGACATCCGCCGCACGGATGGCGCGACAGCCTCACGGCTGATCAGCGATCTGGACTGACAGACACGCGCACACAACAAAAAGGCGACCGTCCAAGCGGTCGCCTTTTTTGTTTGAAAGCCTTTGGATCAGGCCTCGTTTAAAACACGAACATGTAAAGCAGGATGATCACAAAAATCGGAACACCCATCGCCCACAGTGCAATACCTTTTAGCATGTTATCCTCCATCGTTGTTGTGGTGGGATAACGGTTGAGGCGCGGTTGCGTTCCCTGCGACTGCGCTGACGACGGCTTCATCGCAGTCGATAACGTCAAACGCATCAAGTTTTCGACGCTTGGCAGAGCCCAGAAGATGGCCAGCGTCATGGCGCTGTGTTCAGGCCCGGTTAATGACCGACACCTCACTCTCTCAGCAATGGAACTGCGTGGTTCAGCGCACGTTAGTGTCCGTCATTGGGAGATGAAGATTATGAAAATTCTGACTGCAGCGATCTGCCTGGTTTCGGTGGGCATCCTAAGCGGCTGTGTCGATGATCGGGGCTACCGTAGCGGCGGATATTATACGACAGGCGTGTACTACCGCACCTATGAACGCGATCGCCACTACCGTGACTATGACCGTCGCGACTGGCGCGACCGGAGGGATTGGCGCGATCGTCGCGACTGGCGCGGTGATTACCGCTACCGATGATCGACTGGACCTACATTCAAGACCATTGGGATTGGGCGGGGCACATTCTAGAGGCCGTCATCATGGCGGCGATTGTTGCCCTTCTGTTTCGCCTGCTCGTTAGCTGGCGAATCGCTTGTATAATCGGGCTGGCCTTCGCCGCCGGTCATTTTCATGGCCGGGAAAAGCGGGACTACGAGGTGTCCGTAGAAATGCCTCCTCCCCATCTGGAAGGTTATTATTTCTGGAATTGGTCCTGGGATGGTTTAACCGACTTCTGGCCGACGGCTGTTGTTTGTGTTTTGCTCATTCTCCCGCTGGCGAGGATGAGAAATTGACCTTCCGTGCAATCACCAAAGTCGTGATTTGCAGCCGCGGACGACGAATGCGTTTACCCGTCCGGTTTTAAACGGTCAGCTCTCGGTACGATGCCTTGATCCAAGGATCTTGAGAAAGTGCTGGGATTATTTGAAAGCCCCGGGAAATATTGGGCTTAAGCTGGTCGGAGTGAGAGGATTCGAACCTCCGACCCCGTCGTCCCGAACGACGTGCGCTACCAGACTGCGCTACACTCCGTGACCAGCGGCGCTTCTATAGACCAGCCTCCAGCATTCGACAAGCGGCATATTGCATTTTTTGTGACAAGTTTTCAACGCGCTGCCAACGGCGGTCGCCAAGTGCCTTCCGCACCGGGAGGCGTGTGTGAAAACGTTACAAAAAAGCAATTGTGGCAGGAAATTTTCGTCAAGCGGCACAGCTCCCCTGCCCGTCGCCGCCAAATCTGCTAGGGGAACGTAATGACCGGCGGGAAGCCGGACACGGCACAAAGGACATTTCACCATGCTATTTCGCAGCGTAACGCTCGCAGGGCTCGCCATTGCGCTCTCCGCCTGCACGACATCGACGGGCTCTGCCCCTTCCTTCACCCAGAAGAGCCCCGTTGAAACGCGGTGGGTCGGTCAGTCCGCAGGTATTTTCTTTGCAAAATTCGGCCCGCCGCTGAGCGACACGGAAACCGGCAGCTCGACCATCTATAACTGGCGCGGCGGTTACAAGAAGGCCACCATTCCGGCCAAGTTCGAAGAAGGCAAGGACGGCAAGAAGGGTCGCCAGATTTCGCCCGCCCGCACCGCCTCGCTCTCCTGCACGGTTCAGCTCACCGTCTCCAGCGACTACACGATCACTTCGGTACGCACGGTTTCCGACCGCCCCGGCGTCAACGGCCCGAGCTATTGCGCGGAATTCCTCGCCGCAAACTGAGTTTTCGTCCAGCAGACAAAACGAGCCAAGGCCTGCCCTAACCGGCGGGCCTTTTCACTTTTTTGCGATTATTGTCATTTTTCCTGAATTTTTTTCACACGGACCAGCGCAACCTGATCCGCCAAGCGCGGCAAACGCCGAATTGACGGCGTTTTCGCGATATTCGCGCTTGAGACACTTTCAACCGTTTGAAAGCACCGTCTAATCCTCGCAACCACAAAAATGACAATCCGCAAAATGGCAAAAACTGCCAATGCGACCTTATGTCCCGGCAAAATCCCCGCAAAAGCGCTTGAACTGGAGTGAATAAGTCAGGGTTGTGCCTGTTTCGGCTTTGCTGTAACGGGGCGGCTGGGAGGAGTGTTTTTAACACAAAACAAGAATCAGGTATGGCCGTGACTCCCATCGATCAAGACAAATCCCAGCTCACTGATCTTTCCTCAGACGCGCTTCCCTCCCATGCGCCTCCAATGAACCGCAGACAGGTTCTCGGCACTGCGCTCGCAGGGCTTGCAGCAACAGCGCTGCCGACATCCTCGCTTCTCGCCAATACGGCTACCAAGAAGGTCGACGTGCTTCTGATCGGTGGCGGCATCATGAGCGCGACGCTCGGCGTGTGGCTGCGTGAACTGGAGCCGACCTGGTCGATGCAGATGCTCGAGCGGCTGGACGGCGTGGCGCTTGAAAGCTCCAACGGCTGGAACAATGCCGGCACCGGCCATTCCGCGCTTGCCGAGCTGAACTACACGCCGGAAGACGACAACGGCAACATCAAGATCAGCCAAGCCGTCAACATCAACGAATCCTTCCAGATTTCCCGGCAGTTCTGGGCATGGCAGGTACGTAACGGCGTTTTGAAGAACCCGCGCTCCTTCATCAACCACACGCCGCATATGAGCTTCGTCTGGGGCGATGAGAACATCGCCTATCTCGAAAAGCGCTACGAAGCGCTGAAGGCAAGCCCGCTTTTTGCCGGCATGGAATATTCCAGCGACCCCGAGCAGCTTAAGAAATGGGTGCCGCTGATGATGGAAGGCCGCGATCCTTCCCAGAAGATCGGCGCGACCTGGTCTCCGCTCGGCACAGACATGGAATTCGGCGAGATCACCCGCCAGTTCGTTTCGCATCTGCAAAGCGACCGGAATTTCGACCTGCAGGTCAACAGCGAGGTTTCCGATATCCAGCGCAATGCCGATGGCAGCTGGCGCGTGACCTATAGCAACCTGAAGACCGATGCTGAGCAGACCGTGGATGCGAAATTCGTGTTCATCGGCGCCGGCGGCGGTGCGCTGCATCTGTTGCAGATGTCCGGTATTCCGGAAGGCGACAATTACGCCGGTTTCCCGGTTGGTGGCTCGTTCCTGATCAACGACAATCCTGACGTGACGATGCAGCATCTGGCCAAGGCCTACGGCAAGGCCTCGGTCGGCTCGCCGCCCATGTCGGTTCCACACCTCGATACCCGCGTGCTTGGTGGCAAGCGTGTCATCCTGTTTGGACCTTTCGCCACCTTCTCCACCAAGTTCCTGAAGGAAGGCTCCTATTTCGATCTCGTCTCCTCCGTCACGACAAGCAATGCCTGGCCGATGGTGCGCGTCGGCATCGATGAATATCCGCTGGTGGAATATCTCGCCGGCCAGCTGATGATGTCGGACGACGACCGCTTTGCCGCGTTGAAGGAATATTTCCCGAACGCGAAGCAGGGCGAATGGCGCCTGTGGCAGGCGGGCCAGCGCGTGCAGATCATCAAGCGCGACGAGGAAAAGGGCGGTGTACTCAGGCTCGGCACGGAAATCGTCGCCGCGCAGGATGGCAGCATCGCCGGTCTGCTCGGTGCCTCCCCTGGCGCCTCCACGGCCGCACCGATCATGCTGAGCGTTCTGGAAAAGGTCTTCAAGGACAAGGTGGCAACACCGGAATGGCAGGCCAAGATCCGCCAGATCGTTCCGAGCTACGGCACCAAGCTCAATGACGACCCGGAAAAATTGCAGCAGGAATGGGCCTATACGGCCGAGCACCTGCAATTGCCGACCCCGCCGCAGATCGATCTTGGCGCGCTGAAGGGCGCGGGAGCGGCACCTGCTGGCGCGCCGGTGAAGAAGGTTCCCGATATCGCGCTTTAAGGCTTAGCCGCGATTTAAGTTTGGACGCCGCGTGTCTTTGGATGCGCGGCGTTTCTGTTTAAGCAGGCCTTTAACACACACGCGTCATCCTGGCCTCTTCGCGAGGATCCATGGATTTCAACGGCTTGTGGATCCTCGGGTCAAGGCTGGTGATGACGGAGGACAGGTTTTCGCGCGTCACAACATCCGGGATCGCAGTGAAATGGTACGGCTGATAGATGCACGCCGGCACCTGTGCACGCTGTTCTGATTTTGGAAGTGATGGCTGGGGCGCCAGGATTCGAACCTGGGAATGCCGGTACCAAAAACCGGTGCCTTACCGCTTGGCGACGCCCCAACAGGGCAGCTTGGGCGAAACGCCGCTGCCTGAACCGGGCCTGATTAGCAAAGCCTGCCCGACGCGGCAATGACCTGACGGCTTATTTTTTCACAAAATCCAAGCTTTTTGGATGCCGTGCCTGACATGGCATGTTAGGGCTTGGCGATTGCGCGGCTGAGGCTGCGGCTCTGCGTGGCATGGCATATTTCAGGAGGTCTTGATGGCGGACCCGGCATTCGATCTCGATTTCAGGCCGGCCTATGGCGAGGCGGTTCCCGTTGCCCCGCTCATCCAGCGCATCACCGTCAACAATCCTTCCGCGTTTACCTTCCATGGCACCAACTCCTATATCGTCGGCGACCGGTCCGTTGCCGTCATCGATCCCGGCCCGGAGGATGAGGGGCATTTTCAGGCGCTGATGGCGGCGCTTGATGGCCGCGAGGTTACCCATATCTTCGTCAGCCACACACATCGCGATCACTCGCCGCTTGCGCAGCGGCTGCGGCAGGCGACCGGCGCTATCACGGTTGCGGAAGGCCCGCACCGCGCCGCCCGGCCACTGCATGTGGGTGAGACCAATCCCTTTGCCGAAAGTTCCGATACGGCTTTCGTGCCGGATGTGGCACTTGGCGACGGGCAGAGCCTTTCTGGCGACGGCTGGGCGCTGACGGCGCTGCACACGCCGGGGCACACCGCCAACCACGCCGCTTTCGCACTGGAAGGCAGCGGCATCGTCTTTTCCGCCGATCACGTCATGGCCTGGGTCACCACCATCGTCGCACCGCCTGATGGGTCGATGAGCGATTACATGGCCTCGCTGGAGCGCCTGCTCGCCCGCGACGACCGGCTGTTCCTGCCCGGCCATGGCGGCCCGGTCAACGATCCCGCAGCCTTCATGCGCGGGCTTCGCGCCCACCGCCGCATGCGGGAACGGGCGGTTCTGAAGCGCATCCGGGAAGGCGACAGGCGGATCGCCGATATGGTGAAGGTGATCTATGCCAGCACCGACAAACGCCTGCATGGGGCTGCGGCACTTTCCGTACTGGCCCATATCGAAGACCTGATCGAAAAGGGCGAGGTGCGGACCGAGGGTGCGCCTTCGTTGCTGGGGGAATATTTTCCGGCGTGAGGCTGGCGTGTGGGCGCAACGCTCATATCGGCGTCATCATATCCGGTTCAAACATTTCAACCACCGTCGCATTTTCCCGTCGTTCCGGCATTGAGCCGGAATGACGAAGAAGGAAACTATGCCTCAATTGTCGTTCAGGCCCTGCATTTCCGCGTCCAGCGCATCGAGATAGGCTTCTGCGATTGCTGCACCCATGCCAAGATCGTGCGGGCCGTAACGGGAGGCAACGCGCACATCGACGATCGTGGTTTCCGCCTCCTCTTTCAGGCGGATGAGGATGTCGAAACGCAGGCCCCAGATGCGCGTGCGCTTTTCGCCCTGCATCAGCACCACGCCGCTGCCGTTAAAGAAGGTGGGCTGCGGTGCCTCGACCGGCCGTGCCATGGGAACCGGCACGATGGAGGGGAGGTCCTCTACCGGCGCTTCCTCGGTGGGCTGAGACTTGTCCTGTTCGGGAACGCCGACGGAGGGCGGCTCCACCGTGCCGATGACGCCTTTGGTATGGGTGATGCGGATGCTCTGGGCGGCGGCCATTTTTTTGGCGGCTGTGTAGATGCGGTCTATCGCACCTTCATAACGGCGTCCGGCAAGGCTCGCATAGGCCACCGCCTGCGCGTCCCGGTCCGCTTTTGCAACAGTGGCCAGTCTTGCCAGCCATTGCTGATTGGCAACGGGCGGCACCAGCCATTCCGGCGCATCGGCAAGATCGGTGGAGATGTCGTAAATCTTCGGCTGCTGCCAGTACAGAAATGCGCCATAACCGACGACGCCGAGAGGCAACGCCGACAACAGCAGCGCGGCAAGCGCAGAAAGGCCGCCGCGCGCACCCGTGGTCCATAGCCGTTCAAGACCAACCAACGCCAGAAGCATTGCCACCAAAGCGATTCCAGCGGCAATCATCAGCAGGCCGACGAGATCGGGCGTCGTCAAAGGTCCGAAACGGTGGATGCCGGCGGCGACAAGAAAAAACGCCAGCGCCGCCATACCGAGATAGCGGGAAAGATAGGCTGCAACTGAAAAAGGCCGGACGAAACGCACAGTCATGGAAGCGGATATCCGTTAGATCGCATTGGCGTAAAAGCGTTGCACCCGAAATCTGGCAAGGGAATCACCTGCATATGATGTCATAGACCGGATTTGCGGTTAGGAAAACAAGGACGGGTCTGATCTGCGGGTAAAGTGCGTAAACCCACCTTTGTCGCGCCGGACTTGATCCGGCATCCAGCCACGGCGCGTCTGCATCCTGAAAGAAGCCTCCCGCGATCAAGGACTTGATCTTAATGGACCCCGGATCTGGTCCGGGGTGACGGAGTGGGAATGCAGCGGCCTTAGCAAACGCAAACGCTCTTCTAGCCTCCGACATCGTTTTGAGCGCGTGAAAGCCCACGGCCACGATAGAGCGGAATATTTTTCCGCATTATCTCCCCTTAAGAGAATAATGCATCGGCAGTGCAACAAATACGCAAGCTCATCTCTTATTTGCTGAGGAAATCGGCGTATTCTTCGTCCCTTCCTTCGAGAATGCGTGTAAAAAGTGCATTATCCTCGTTTTCTTGCATAAAAAAGAGACAAGCCATGTCACAGGCAACGACGCCAGCCCGCTCATCCGGGCCAAAACCCTTTTATCGCAACTTCGGCTTTCAGGTTCTGATCGCCATGGTCATCGGCCTGCTGCTCGGGCTCGTTGCGCGCAATATCGGTCCTGATGCCGCCGGCAGCCCGAACTGGCTTTCCGTGACGTTGCAGACCATCGGCAGCATTTTCGTGCAGCTGTTGCGCGCGCTGGTGCCGCCGCTGATTTTCACGGCCATCGTCGCCTCCATCGCCAATCTCAAGAACCTCTCCAATGCGGCAAAGCTCGTCTGGCAGACGCTTCTGTGGTTCGCCATCACGGCGCTGATCGCCGTGGTCATCGGCATCGTCCTTGGCCTCGTCAT
The DNA here is from genome assembly GCF_001950375.1 of Rhizobium sp. TBD182. NCBI lineage: Bacteria > Pseudomonadati > Pseudomonadota > Alphaproteobacteria > Hyphomicrobiales > Rhizobiaceae > Rhizobium > Rhizobium sp. TBD182. The sequence goes on from NZ_BDLN01000001.1 coordinate 1,064,506, forward strand.
TCAGCCGGGCGTGAACACCGCGATTGCCAATACCGCAGCGGCAGCACCCTCCTCCACCGGTTCCTGGCTCGACTTCCTGAAGGGTCTCGTCCCGGCCAACGTGTTCGGCCTCGAGGCCTCGACCAAGGTCAATAACGGTTCCGCCAGCACCTCGCTGAACTTCAACGTGTTGCAGCTGCTCGTGGTGTCGATTGCTTTTGGTGTCGCGGCGCTGAAAGCGGGCAAGGCGGCGGAGCCGTTCCTTGCCTTCAACCAGTCGCTGCTTGCCATCGTGCGCAAGATCCTGTGGTGGGTCATCCGCCTCACGCCCATTGGCACCATCGGCCTGCTCGGTCGCGCCGTTGACCAATATGGCTGGACGACGCTTTCGCAGCTTGGCTGGTATGCGGCGGCCGTTTATATCGGTCTGGCGCTGGTTCTCTTCGTGGTCTATCCGGCGCTGCTTCTCGCCCATGGCCTGAAGCCATCGCGCTTCTTTGCGGGCGCATGGCCGGCAATCCAGCTCGCCTTCGTGTCGCGCTCCTCCATCGGCACCCTGCCCGTCACCGAAACCGTGACGGAAAAGAGCCTCGGCGTGCCGCGCGAATATGCCGCCTTCGCCGTGCCGCTCGGCGCCACCACCAAGATGGACGGCTGCGCCGCCATCTATCCGGCGATTTCAGCGATCTTCATCGCCCAGTTCTTCCAGGTGCCGCTCGGCATTCAGGACTATGTGCTGATCGTGTTCGTCTCGGTGCTTGGCTCGGCCGCAACGGCGGGCCTGACGGGTGCCGTGGTGATGCTGACGCTGACGCTCTCCACGCTCGGTCTCCCGCTCGAAGGTGTTGGCCTGCTGCTCGCCATCGACCCGATCCTCGACATGGGCCGCACGGCCGTCAACGTCGCCGGTCAGGCGCTGGTGCCCACCATCGTCGCCAAACGTGAAGGCATTCTGGACGAGGCAGTCTACAACAACGCCAAGGACATCGAGGCACTCGATGACCGCGACGCGGTTCCTGCCTGAGTGAAGCATTCGGAAGTGGCTGCTACCTGTGCGCCACTTCTTCGCTGCCACGATCAATACCACCGATGATTTCGATCATCTTAGCGATGTCACCGCAGCCGCCAGCAATAAAAAGCTGAGCGGCTGCTCTCATGTCTAGCGTCATTTATCGGAAAACCGTTGTGCAATTCGTTTAGTGTTGTTGGAGACACTGGAGGCCAATTCAACCGGCAGGGCCGACCGAACGGGAATACACTCAGGTATGTTTCATATGTCCGATAGTTTCGGCAAACACGATCCGGCTCTTACCGTTCGCCGCGTTCTCAAAGTCAATCATGCCGGCGAGTTTGGTGCTATCCGCATCTATGGAGCACAGATATGGATGGCTCGTCGGCTGTTTCCGGACATCGTGTCTGCTCTTCATGAAATGCGGGAAGACGAAATCGATCATTGCCGCTTATTCCGGGAAGCGATGCCTTCAAGAAATGCCAAGCCCTGTCGCGTGATGGCGTTTTGGAGCCTCGGAGGTTATCTGCTCGGCTTTTTGACTGCGCTTGGCGGACGCAACATGGTCTGGATTTGCACCGAGGCCGTGGAAAGCACTGTTCACCGCCATCTGGAAGAGCAATTGGCCTTTTTGCAGACGAGAGATCCTGAGCTTCATCAGCTGATTGCCTCTATCCAGGAACAGGAACTGGCCCATCTGCGGGAGGCCGAGAAAAACCAGATGACGCGCGGCATAGGCCACAGGTTGCTTCTACCGATTATCGGCTTTCTCACCGACTTGATGATCTGGCTATCGACCTGGGGAGACTCAAGCTGGATGCGCGCCGAAATGGAGCGCTCCAAGCGAGCCTGATGGCTCGCCCCGATGCAACTTTCCGTCCCAACACGACTTTTCCCGATCATGAAACAGGCGTATCAATCGCGGCAATAAAAGTGCCGCCCAGCTGTCATGTTCTAGGGAGAAACAAAATGCGCGTTTCCATCGTCTTAGGTTCGCTCGCCGCTCTACTGGCGCTCACCGCCTGCCAGACGCTGACGCCGGAAGAGCGCCGGGCGCGGGATGAGGCGACATGCCGGGGTTATGGTTTCCGCCCCGGCACCGACCCCATGGCGGGTTGCCTTCTCGATCTGGAAATGGATCGTCGCGCCGACAACCGCGCCTGGCAGGCGCAGATGAACCGCGACATGTTCTATCGGCCGGTGGTGGTGGAGCGGCGGATCATCGTCCAACCAAACCCCTGACCGGAATGAAGGCGACATTGCTGGCGGTTTCACCCTGCCTTGCCCTTGCGGCAAGTGTCGCCTGCGCGGCGGCAAGACGCGCGATGGGCACGCGGAAGGGCGAGCAGGACACGTAGTCGAGATCCGCATCCTCGCAGAAATGGATCGAGGCCGGGTCGCCGCCATGTTCGCCGCAGATGCCGAGTTTCAGCTCCGGACGCGTCTGGCGGCCGCGCTCGGCGGCAATGCGGATCAGTTCTCCCACACCGTCGAAATCGAGCGAGATGAACGGGTCGCGTTCAATAATGCCCTTGCGCTGATAGGTATTGATGAAACGTGCCGCGTCGTCACGGGAAATGCCGAAGGTCGTCTGCGTCAGATCGTTGGTGCCGAAGGAGAAGAACTCCGCAGCTTCCGCAATCACATGTGCGCGCAGCGCCGCACGCGGCAACTCGATCATGGTGCCGGTCAGATATTCGAGCGTCATGCCGGTCTCTTCCGCCACCTCGGCGGCCACAGTGTCGATGACAGCCTTGACGTAATCGAGTTCGGACCGGAGGCCGACCAGCGGCACCATGATCTCAGGCACGACAGGCGCACCGGTGATGCGCGCCGCGGCAACCGCAGCCTCAAAAATGGCGCGCGCCTGCATTTCGGCAATTTCGGGATAGGAAATGGCAAGCCGGCAGCCGCGATGGCCGAGCATGGGGTTGAATTCGTGCAGCGCATCCAGCCGCTGGCGGAATACGGTCTGCGGCATGCCCATGGCGGCGGCGACCTCTACGATCTCGCCATCGCTCTTCGGCAGGAATTCGTGCAGCGGCGGATCAAGCAGGCGGATCGTCACCGGCAGGCCGTGCATGATCTGGAAAAGCTCGGTGAAATCCGAACGCTGCATCGGCAAAAGCCGGTCAAGCGCTGCCCGCCTGCCCTTTTCGCTTTCGGCGAGAATCATCTCGCGCATCACATGAATGCGGTCGCCTTCAAAGAACATATGCTCGGTGCGGCAAAGACCTATACCTTCTGCACCGAAAGCACGGGCGGCGCGGGCATCGGCCGGTGTATCGGCATTGGTGCGCACTGTCATACGGCGCAGATTATCGGCCCATTGCATCAGCTTGCCGAAGTCGCCTGACAGTTCAGGCTGCGTCATCGGCACTTCACCTTTCATCACCCGGCCGGAAGAGCCGTCGATGGTGATGACATCGCCGCGTTTCAGCATGCAACCAACGCCGATCAGCACCTTGTTGCGCATATCGACGCGCATCGAACCCGCACCGGTAACACAGGGAATGCCCATGCCGCGCGCTACCACGGCGGCGTGGCTGGTCATGCCGCCTCGCGTCGTCAGAATGCCTTCGGCGGCATGCATGCCGTGAATATCTTCCGGACTGGTTTCGATGCGGACCAGAATGACGCTTCGGCCTTCAGCTTCCGCAGCGACCGCTTCTTCCGAGGTAAAGACGATCTCGCCGGTTGCCGCCCCCGGGGAGGCAGGCAGGCCGGAGCCGATGATGGGCCGGGAAATGCCGGGATCGATGGTGGGGTGCAGCAACTGGTCGAGCGATGACGGCTCGATGCGGCAGACGGCTTCTTCCTGCGAAATCAGCCCATCCTCGACCATATCGACGGCGATCTTCATGGCGGCGCGTGTGGTGCGCTTGCCGGAACGGGTCTGGAGCATCCAGAGCTTGCCGCGCTCGATGGTAAATTCCAGATCCTGCATGTCGCGATAGTGGGTCTCCAGCCGTTTGCAGATCACCATGAACTCGGCGAAAGCCTCCGGCATCAGCTTTTCCATGGAGGGTTTGTCGGAACCCGACGCCAGCCTCGCGGCCTCGGTGATGGATTGTGGCGTGCGGATGCCCGCCACCACGTCTTCGCCCTGGGCATTGACGAGGAACTCGCCGTAAAGCTCCGCCTCTCCGGTGGAGGGATTGCGGGTGAAGGCAACGCCGGTTGCCGATGACGAGCCGAGATTGCCAAAGACCATGGCCTGGACGTTGACCGCCGTGCCCCAATCGCCGGGAATATTGTGCAGGTGCCGGTAGGTTACGGCGCGATGGTTCGTCCAGCTGGCAAACACTGCACCGATCGCGCCCCAGAGCTGAACATGGCAATCCTGCGGGAAAGCCTCTCCCAGCTCGTCCTCGATCAGTTGCTTGTAAAGCGCAACGACATGCTGCCACTCGACCGCCGACATATCGGTATCGTATTCATGGCCGAGCCGGCCTTTCTCGTCTTCGAGAATTTCCTCGAACAGCTCATGGTCGAGACCCATGACGACATCGGCATACATCTGGATGAAGCGGCGATAGCTGTCCCAGGCGAAACGGGCGTCGCCCGCATCGTGGCCCAGCGCCTGCACCGTGCGGTCGTTGAGGCCGAGATTGAGCACCGTGTCCATCATGCCCGGCATGGAGGCACGCGCGCCTGATCGGACCGACAACAGCAGCGGCGTCTGGCTGCCGCCGAATGTCTTGCCGGTCACGGCTTCCATGCCGTGAAGGCCGGCCATGACCTGCAGCTTCAGCTCTTCGGGGAGATCGCGGCCGTTCTTGTGATAAAGGGCGCAGGCATCGGTTATGATGGTGAGGCCGGGGGGAACGGGAAGGCCGAGACTTGCCATTTCGGCAAGGTTTGCACCCTTGCCGCCCAATATAGCAACGTCACCTGCCCGGCCTTCGGCAGCACCGTTGCCGAAGGTATAAACCCACTTTTTCATTCCACGCTCTCCACCCAGAAGCGTTGTCATTTTTCTATCATCTACAGCATTGGCAGCATGTTGGAAACGCCACAACGTCCAGTTTACATCGCAGTGCAGCATAATTGCGGCGAATTGCGCGCCAGAATTGCCGCAAAAGCAAAATAACAGCGTTACTGACGCATTCGTGTAGTGCGCAGAAACGGAGTGTTCCCTAAGCCATCCACATCGCCCAAAAAGAGATTATTCATGCAATTTACTCGCCGCCACACGTTGAAATTTGCCGGAATTTCTTGCGCCGCCACCGCCCTTGCCGGTGCTCTTAGAGCAGAAGGCGCCCCACCCGCAGCAAGTGCAGGCACCGCCCTTCCCTTTGCGCTGACCACGCCGATGCA
>NZ_BDLN01000001.1:1069823-1079602 GCF_001950375.1 Rhizobium sp. TBD182
AGGCGGCGCTTCGGGTGCGCGATCTCGATCCGATGATCGATTATTACCGTTCCGTGCTCGGGTTGAATGAGGTTGCGCGCAACGCACGGGGCGTGACGCTCGGCGCCGGCACCGTTCCCCTGCTTGATCTCGTTCACAAGCCAACGGCGGATTATGAAAGCCCCACCTCAGCCGGCCTGTTCCACATCGCCTATCTGATGCCCAGCCGCGAGGATCTGGCGCGGTGGCTGGTACATGCGGCGTTAAGGCAGGTGCCGCTCACGGGCTTTGCCGACCATAATGTCAGTGAAGCGGTCTATCTCAACGATCCCGAAGGCAACGGCATCGAGGTTTACAGCGACCGGCCGAAGGACACATGGGTCTGGAGCGGCAGCGTGGTTAAGATGGGGACCGAACCGCTCGACGTCGATGATCTCGTAACGCTGACCGACACCAAAAAGAGCGATTACGAGGCCGCACCTTCCGGCATGCGCATCGGGCATATTCACCTGCGGGTCGGCGAGATTGCCACCGCACGCGCCTTTTACGAGGAAGCCGTTGGTCTCAAACCGACGCAGGATGCCCGTTCGGATGCCTCCTTCCTGTCATCGGGCGGATATCACCACCATCTGGCCGTCAACATATGGAACAGCCGAGGCGCGAAAGAGCGCAACGCCACCGAAACCGGCCTCGACTGGTTCTCTCTTGCCATCAAAAATCCCACGGACCTTGAAGCGCAGAAAACGCGGATGCGGGCGGCCGGTTATGTGCTGGTGGAGATGGAAAACAAGGTTGTGGAAGCGATTGATCCGTGGGGCACGCGGCTGCGGTTGGTGCCGGTGTAAGAGGGCGGCAAGTCGGCTGGTTTCCTGTGACTGTTACAGGAACGAGGGACGCGAGGCACAACACCAAAAAAAAGCCTTGCGAGGCCACGGCAGCGACCTCGCAAGGCTTTCCATCCGGTACAGGAAACCGGATGGGGGGTTTGGAAAGAGCCCAAATTCCTTTCAAAAAGACATAGCAAAATGCCGCGCATTGTCGCCCACCCGAATGGGTGATGCGGCCAGATAAATTCGCGATGGACAAGGCTTAAGGGGCAAGCCCGGAACGGGAAACTCAGACGGCTTCGCGCAGTTGCTCGGCAGTCTGCAAATCCACGGAAACCAGTTGCGACACGCCCTGTTCGGCCATGGTGACGCCGAAGAGGCGGTTCATGCGCGCCATGGTGATGGGATTGTGGGTGATGATGACGAAACGCGTTTCGGTGGAGGCAACCATTTCGTCCATCAGGTTGCAGTAACGCTCGACATTATGGTCGTCGAGCGGCGCGTCCACCTCGTCCAGCACGCAGATCGGTGCGGGATTGGTGAGGAAGACCGCAAAGATCAGCGCCATGGCCGTCAGCGCCTGTTCACCGCCGGAAAGCAGCGTCATGGTCTGTGGCTTCTTGCCAGGAGGACGGGCGAGAATTTCCAGGCCGGCTTCCAGCGGATCGTCGGATTCGATCAGCTGCAATTCCGCCGTGCCACCACCAAACAGATGGGTGAAAAGCCGCTGGAACTGCGAATTGACCACATCGAAGGCCGCAATCAACCGTTCACGGCCTTCGCGGTTGAGGTTCTGGATACCGGCGCGCAGCTTGCGCACAGCGTCGATGATATCGTCGCGTTCCTTGATGAGGGCCGCGAGCTTGGCGGAAAGCTCCGCCTGCTCTTCCTCGGCACGCAGGTTGACGGCGCCCAGCCTCTCACGCTCGATCTTCAGCCGGTCGAGATCGCGCTCGACATCGCGAATATCGGGCTTCGGCTGGTCGGGACCAAGGCCGGTCAGGCGCAACGCCATATGCGGCTCGGTATTCAGCGTTTCGCGGATGCGATGTTCGGTTTCCTGCCGCTTCTCGCGGGCGGAAACAAGCCGCTCTTCGGCGCGGCCGCGCTTCTCCCGGGCTTCTGCCAGTTCGGAAAGGGCGGTGGTGGCAACGCGGTCGGCGGCGCGTTGCAGGTTTTCCGCCTCCGCCAGCCGGTCCGCGGCCAAGCGGCGGGCGTCTTCGGTTTTCTGAAGCTCGGTCAGGAGGTTGCGGCGTTTCTCGTCGAACTCTTCCGGCGCAATGTCCAGTTCGGCGATTTCCTCGCGCGCCTCTTCCTCACGCTCGCGCAGGGTGGCGATGTGATCGGCGGCACTGGCGGCCCGCGATGCCCAGGTGGAGCGCTCCTGCGCGATTGCCTGAAGCCGGCGCTGGCGGCTTTCCGCCTCGCGGCTCACCCCCTCGTGGCGGGCGCGCGCTTCTGCCAGCAGGCCACGGTCTGTCGCGACTTCCAGCTGGCTTTCACGCAGGCGCAGATCAAGGGCGGAAAGATCCGGTGCATCTTCCATTTCGATGCGGGCGTTTTCTTCCTGAACGACGATCTCGTCGATCTGCGCGCCGATCTGGTTCAGCGCTTCCGAGACGATATCCCGGCGGCGCAGAAGATCGCCCGAGGCGCGTTCGGCTGATGTCAGCGCCTCTCGTGCCTCGGCAAGATGACGCGTCACCAGTCGGCTTCTGTCGCGCACTTCCGAAAGCCGCAACTCGGCGCTTCTGATGTCGTCGGTCCTGATGGAGAGCTGTTCTTCGGCCTCCTCCAGACTGAAACGGGCCTCTTCCAGTTCCGTCTCGATTTCGGCAAGCCGGTTCTTTTGTGCCAGACGAAGGGCGGCGGCTCCCGGCGCATCAGCGCTGGCGATGTGGCCATCCCAGCGAAACAGCGCGCCCTCGCGCGTCACCAGCCGCTGACCGGCCTTCAGCGACGGCATCAGGCGCAAGGCTTCCGCAGTGTCGGCTGCAACGCCGATCTGGGCGAGACCGCGCCTTAATGCGTCCGGCGCCTGCGCATAGTTCAGAAGCGGCTTGACGCCCTGCGGCAAAGCAGGATCGCCCGCACCATCGCCATTGCCGGCCCAATAGGCGGGAGCAGCGGGATCAAGGGCACTTTCGAGGTCGTCGCCAAGGGCTGCACCAAGCGCTGCCTCAAAACCACGTTCCACCGTCATTTCTTCCGCCACCGGCGTGAAGCTGCCATTGGCGGCAGCACTGGCCGCCAGAATTTTAGTGATGGTGCGCGCTTCGGTATCCAGAGCGTTCAGCCGGTTTCTCGCCGTTTCCAGCGGGCCGCGCGCCAGCGCTTCGGCGGAACGCGCCTCGGCAACGGCGGCTTCGGCTTCCTCCGCCACGATCAGAGCATCTTCCACCGCGATCTCGGCTGCCTCGACCGCCTCGCGGCGCTCCGAAGGATCGGGAAGGCCGGAGAGTTTTTCATCGACGGCATCGATCTCGGAGGATGCCTCCTGCGACTGGCGTTCCAGCCGGAGTTTACGATCGGAAAGCTCGCGGATCGCCCGTTCCAGCTGCTGGCGCCCGGCGGCGGCCTCGGCGCGCTCGGCGGTGATGGCAGTGAAAACGGTTTCGCTTTCAGTCAGTTTAGCGGCAGCTGCCTCAAAGGCTTCGCGCATCTCTTCGGCATGACGACCGGAATCGGCGAGGATTTCGAGAAGGTCTGCCTCTTCCTCATCGAGCCGCGCAAGGATCTGGGCGTTATCAGATACAAGCCGTTCTTCGCGAACGATGTCTTCGCCAAGCTGCGATAGACGGCGCGCCAGCTCATCACGGCGGCGAAGCAGGCGGTTCGCCTCGTCATCCAGCTGGGTGCGGGCAATCTGCAGACGTTGCAGGGCGGCAGCGACACGCGCTTCATCCTCGCGCAATTCCGGCAGCTTCAGGCTGGCAATGCCCTGCTGTTTGGCCGCCTCCATCTGCGCCTGCGCCTTTTCGGCAACGATGTTCGTGGCCTGATTAAGCGCGCTTTCCGCTTCGCCTTCGGCTTCCTTGGCTTCTACCCAGCGGATATGCAGCAGGGTCGCCTCGCGGGCGCGGATATCCGCCGACAGCATCTTGAAACGGTTGGCCTGCCGCGCCTGGCGTTTCAGGCTTTCGATCTGGCTTTCAAGCTGGGCGGTCACATCCTCCAGCCGCTCCAGATTGGTTTCGGCAGCGCGCAGGCGAAGCTCCGCTTCATGGCGGCGGGAATGCAGGCCGGAAATGCCGGCCGCCTCTTCCAGAAGCTGGCGGCGGGCCTGCGGCTTGGCATTGATGAGTTCACCGATACGCCCCTGCCCCACCATCGAGGGCGAACGCGCGCCGGTGGAGGCATCGGCAAACAGAAGCTGCACATCCTTGGCGCGCGCTTCCTTGCCGTTGATGCGATAAACCGAGCCGTTTTCGCGCTCGATGCGGCGCGTCACCTGAATTTCATCGGCATCGTTGAAGGCGGCGGGCGCGGTGCGATCGGAATTGTCGAGATAAAGGCCGACCTCCGCGGTGTTGCGGGCCGGGCGATTGCCGGAACCGGAGAAGATGACGTCATCCATGCCGGATGCGCGCATGTTCTTGTAGGAGTTTTCGCCCATCACCCAGCGAAGCGCTTCGACCAGATTGGACTTGCCGCAACCATTGGGACCGACGACACCGGTCAGACCCGGCTCGATGATGAATTCCGAGGGTTCAACGAAGGATTTGAAACCGACGACGCGGAGCTTGTTGAACTTCATGCCGCTCCGCTCCGCCTGAAATAACGGCAATAAAAAACGGGCGAACGGAAATATCCGCCGCCCGTTGCTTTAAGGGTTCGGCGATCAGAGCAGCTTGTCGATGACAGCCGACATGGTTTCAACCGACATGTCTCCCGCGTATTTCTCGCCGTTGATGATGAAAGTCGGCGTGGAGTTGACGCCGAATTCCGTCGCACCGCGTTGCATCGTTGCGTTCACATCATCCAGAAGCTTCTGGTTCGTCAAGCAGGCCTCGAAAGACTCCTGTGAGAAACCGGCCATTTTCGACAATTGCAGCAGGGCCGCACGGGCATCCTGGGCTGTTGCCCAGCTCTGCTGCTGCTTGAACAGCATGGAAACGAACGGGAAATACTGTCCTTCCGGTGCGCAGCGCGCCAGCATGAAGGCAGCGGCGGCACGCGGATCGAACGGGAATTCGCGGATGACGAAATAGGCCTTGCCGGTATCGATGTATTTCTTCTTGATCTCGTCAAAGGTCTTGTTGTGGAAATTGGCGCAATGCGGGCAGGTCATCGACATATATTCGACGATCTTGACTGGAGCGTTCGCATCGCCGAGCGCCGCTTCCGGCAGCGGACCGGGCTTCAACACCGCAGCCATATCCACGTCACCGGTGGATTCAGGCAATTCCTGCGCCTGGGCAACGCCCGGCGTGAAGGCAAACGGCAGGGCCGTGGCAAGGGCAGCAAGTGCAACGCCGCCGAGAAGGCTGCGACGGGAAATGGTCAGTTCGGAAAAATGCATGAAAGCACCTGTTGGTAATAGACTCTATTGTCTGTTGATTCCGATATAGCGACGGCCTGTTCATCACAAGCGGGGTTTTGAACTCTTCTTGTCAAAGAATTGTGACCAGTCAAGGACCGTGCGCGACATCAAATCGTCCCGCCCCGCGGCTTCTTCTTCTGCATCACCGCCGTGCCGAGCCTTTCCACTGCCTTGCGCAGCGCTTCGCTCTCTATGCCGTCCATCATATCGTCGAGACGTTTTGCCGCATCACCGCGCAGCGGCGGCGGCTTTCGCCGGCGGGGAACGGGCTGCGATACCGGCTTCTGCACGATCCTTATCTGGCGTACCGCCGGAAAGCCAAAAAAGCCGTTGATGCGGGCGATGAGCTCGCCCTGTGCATGGGTGAGGAACAGAGCGCGCGCGCCTTCGCAGGCAATCGTCAGCACGCCCGGCTGGTAACCGCCGCGATCCGGCCCCTCGTCGCGACGCGGCCAGGTAATCTTTTCCGGCCGCGTGCAATCGGCGAAGTCATCGCCGGCGATCTCGTCCCACGAGCCGAGCAGCGCCGTGTTGATGCCCGCCCGTTTCGACAGGAGGGGATCCATGATGCCATTGGCTATTTCGGCAATCTGGATGACGCCTTTGCGTGGATATCGCATTTTTCACTCGGGTTTCAGGACCGGACAGTCCGGAGCTTCTTGATAGGTCGGTATGAATGGCCCAACTATAGGCCGAATCGAAGAGAAACGGCAAACCATGCTTCAAAAAACCGCCCCGTCATCGCACGCGCAGATGCTGCTCGCATGGTACGACCGCCACCATCGCGAGTTGCCTTGGCGCACCTCGCCGGCCATGGCGGCACAAGGAAAACGTGCCGATCCCTATCATGTCTGGCTTTCCGAAGTGATGTTGCAGCAGACGACGGTGCAGGCGGTGAAACCCTATTTTCTGAAGTTCCTCGCAACGTGGCCTCATGTCAGCGATCTGGCGGCGGCACCGGTTGAGGATGTGATGGCTGCATGGGCGGGACTTGGTTATTACGCCCGCGCCCGCAACCTGAAAAAATGTGCGGAAGCCGTGGCGAAAGACCATGGCGGCGTCTTTCCCGATACCGAAGAGGGCCTGAAGAAGCTGCCCGGCATCGGCGACTATACATCTGCTGCCGTGGCGGCCATTGCGTTCAACCGGCAGGCGGCGGTGATGGACGGTAATGTGGAGCGCGTCATCTCCCGCCTTTTCGCGATAGATGCACCCCTGCCCGGCTCGAAACCCGCCATGAAGGCGAAGGTGGCGGAGCTTACGCCTCCCGACCGGCCGGGCGATTTTGCGCAGGCGATGATGGATCTCGGTGCGACGATCTGCACGCCGAAGCGCCCTGCCTGCGCGCTCTGTCCGTTCAATGGCGGCTGTCTGGCGCTTGCCCATGACGAGCCGGAGCGGTTTCCGGTCAAGGCCGCGAAAAAGGCAAAACCGGTGCGGCTGGGAGCCGCCTTCGTGGCGGTGAATGCAAGCGGCGAAATTCTGCTGCGGCGGCGCATAGAAAGCGGCCTTCTCGGTGGCATGACGGAGGTGCCGACAACGGCATGGACCGCCCGCGTGGATGGCGGCACCGACACGAGCCACGCGCCTTTTGCCGCGTCTTGGCAAGCGGCGGGCGTCATCGTGCATGTCTTCACCCATTTCGAGCTGCGGCTCACCGTCTATCGGGCACAGGTGCCGGATGGGCTTGAAACCGGCGCGGATGACGGATGGTGGGAGCCGGTTACAAATCTTGACGCGCAAGCCTTGCCGACGGTGATGAAAAAAGTCATCGCACAGGCTATTCCATCCGCATTCGATGAAAGCAGGAAGTTTCGATGACCAAGATTGAGCATATCGTATTCGACATCGGCAAGGTACTGATCCACTACGATCCGCATATTCCCTATAGCCGCCTCATTCCCGATGCCGACGAGCGCAAATGGTTCTTCGAGAATGTCTGCACCCATGACTGGAACCTCGAACAGGATCGCGGACGCGGCTGGGAAGACGCCGAGGCGCTGCTGATGGAGCAGTTTCCCGAGCGGGAAGAGCATATCCGCGCCTTCCGCAAGTTCTGGCATGAGATGGTCTCGCATTCCTATGACGACAGCGTCGCGATCATGACCGGCCTGATCGACAACGGTCACGACGTGACGATGCTGACCAACTTCGCCTCCGATACCTTCCGCGAAGCGCAGAAGATGTTCCCCTTCCTCACCCTGCCGCGCGGCGTGACGGTCTCTGGCGATGTGAAGCTGCTGAAACCGGATGTGGCGATCTACGAGCTGCACGCGAAGGAATTTGGCCTCGACCCTGCCGCAAGCATCTTCATTGACGATACGCTTGTGAATGTCGAAGGCGCCAAGGCCGCCGGCTGGCAGGCGGTGCATTTTACCGGAGCGGAAAAGCTGAAGCAGGATCTGCAATCCTACGGCGTGGATGTCTGACAGACCATCAGATCCAAAAAGAAAATTGGCGCAGGCGGAAATGGCGGTCTCCTGCCTGCGCCAGTCCTGCCGCAAGCGGCATGGGACAGCAATGTTTTCGTGAACTTTCCGAACCGGATTTTCACAACCATTGCTTTGCGTAGGACACTATGACCGTTCTCTTGCGCGAAACTTGTCTGGCTAAATTTAGATATTCAAAAATACCAACGCCCGACACCGAAGTGCCGGGCGTTGGTCGTTCTCCATCCGGGACTGAAGGTACTAAACCGGACGGAGACGTATGCTGACAATGGCGGGCGGTGGATCGTTGCCTTCAGCCTTTTGGGCTTTAGACTGTCAGGCCTTTGCCAGTTCACTGCGGATGATTGTTCTCAGATCATCGATAGGCTTCAGCTGGTCGCCATCCTCGAAGTGCCAGAACGTCCATCCGTTGCATGCGTCGAGACCCTGCACCTTTGCACCAAGACGGTGAATGGAGCCGGCAGTCCCGCCGGATGCAATCGTACCATCGGCACGAATAATGGCGCTATAACGGCGCTTTGCATCGGTTAGCACCTGGCCGGGACGGACGAGACCGCTTTCCACCAGAGTGTTGAAGGCAACACGCGGTTCGGCCCTCTTGCCGGTCATGACGGTCAGCTCCGCCTTGCCGAGCGGCTCGACGGCGGCGATGCGGGCAGAGGCCGCGTCGATGTAATCCTGTTCGCGTTCGATACCAACGAAGTGGCGGCCGAGACGTTTTGCAACCGCACCCGTGGTGCCGGAGCCGAAGAACGGGTCGAGCACGATGTCGCCAGGCTTGGTAGAGGCCATGATGATGCGTGCCAGCAATGCTTCCGGCTTCTGGGTCGGATGCACCTTTTTGCCGTCGTCACCTTTCAGCCGCTCATGGCCGCTGCAAATCGGGAACAGCCAGTCGGAGCGCATCTGCACGTCGTCGTTGGAGGCCTTCAGCGCTTCGTAGTTGAAGGTATAGCCCTTGGCTTTCGGATCGCGGCTCGCCCAGATCATGGTCTCATGGGCGTTCTGGAAACGGCGGCCCTTGAAGTTGGGCATGGGATTGGTCTTGCGCCAGACGATATCGTTCAGGATCCAGAAATCGAGGTTCTGGAGCATGGAGCCGACACGGAAGATGTTGTGGTAGGAGCCGATGACCCAGATGGTACCATTCGGCTTCAGCACGCGGCGGCAGGCCAGCAGCCAGGCGCGGGTGAAGGCATCATAGGCCTCGAAGGAGGAGAACTGGTCCCACTCGTCATCGACCGCATCAACCAGCGACTGATCTGGCCGGTGAAGCGTACCGCCAAGCTGGAGGTTGTAGGGCGGATCGGCGAAAATCGCATCCACCGACTGGCTCGGGAGGGCATCCAAGGCAGCGACACAATCACCTTTGATTATGCTGTCTTTCCAGGCGTCACTCTCGCCCGCACGATCAAAACCGGCACGCCGAAAATCGGCCAGCGGAAAAACTGCTGCCATTGGTACTCGCTCCATACGCTTACTCTCTACTGATGCTTATGGTTACCGAAGATGGTTATCAAAGCCTGAACAAGTCACGGAAAATGCGAAATAAATGGCTGTTGCGGCCGACACGCGCAATTTGCTGGCGCGGGCGGGGAACCCGAAGTGGCGCAAAAACGTTGTGCACAACGGGTTGTCCTGTTCCGTATGTCGGTGCTGTGGCAATACCGGCAACTCAGGGGGTAATCCGCAATGACGTCCGTAACGCGAGTGGCTTCTTTTTCAGTGCATGCCTTTTCCGCGGCTCTTCTTCTGGCGGCGCTGCCGTCAAGCTTGGGGGCGCAGGAGCCGGCACCGCTATACAACGTCGTCACCGACGCTGTGCTGTTCGATGGCGGCCCCTCGCTCGGCAACAGCGACAGGGTGCGTTGGGATTTTTACAAGGCTGACCGGGCCGGAGTGCGCAGCGACGTCAATGCCGGCGGCTCCTACGACGCCACCTTCGAAGCGAAGCTGCCGGCGGGCAAATATGTCGGGGTG
>NZ_BDLN01000001.1:1079612-1095413 GCF_001950375.1 Rhizobium sp. TBD182
GCGCTGGGCAACATCCGTCGCGAAATACCCTTTGAGGTGAAGGAGGGAAGCCTAACGAGGCCAAAGGCGAATTTCGACGCGGCGGAACTGACGGTGGTGCCAAAACGCAGCCCCGGCGGCGATGTGGAAAGCCAGGCGAAAACCGAAATTACCAAAGACGATTTCAAGGACAGCGTCTACGGGCAGAACACGACCTTCGTGCCGGCGGGCGAACTCCTCCTCACCGGCAGCATCGGCCCTGCGCGTGCGCAGGAAACGCTTGCCATCAAGGCGGGCGAGACGATCAGCCACGATCTAGTCATCCCAAGCGGCGTGGTCGTTGCCAAGGCGGCCTACACGGACGGTGGCAAGGCTGTGGAAACGGACGATATCCGTTTCGAAGCGCTTTCAGCCAAGGAGACGCTTGATGGCACGCGCCAGACCATCAACGGTGTTTACGGCACCGGCAAAACCATGGAAATGCCTGCCGGCGATTTCGTGATGCGCGCGCGTCTGGGCAAGGTCACGGTGGAACAGCCCTTCACCATAACTGCAGGAAAACGCACCGAGATCAACCTCAACCTCGATGCTGGTGTTCTGGCAATCACGGCACCGGGTGCGGAGCGGATCGACATCGTCGAAACGACCAAGGACCTTCAGGGTACGCAAAAGGAAATTTCCGGCCGTTATGGCAACCGGCATCAGGAGACCCTGCATCCCGGCGATTATTCGGTGAAGGTGAGCTACGACAAGAAATCCGGGCGCGAGCCGAAGGAGATCAAGGCGACGGTCAAGGCCGCCGAGAGAACCGAGACGAATGTGCCGGAGTAGCAGTAAGCCGCTGCCCGGCCGGGTGCGGCGGCGGCTCGCCAATTTTCACGCCGGTAAATCCTGATGCCGCGATGCGATCGCACAGCCTAATCCACTGGCAGCCGCGACAGGCCTGCCGGATGTCTCCGGCAGCAAAGGCCAGACGCATTTTCTCCAGTAGCTCCGGCGTTGCGCGCAGCCGCTTTCCGGCGGTTATTGTCTCGTTCAAAAGCGTTGAAACCGAAAGCCTGGCCGCCTCGTCCCTCTGCACCACGCCCTCGTTGAAACAGTGGGCATGGGTTTCACACAACAGGCCAACGCAGATATCGTCCGGCCCATCGACCAGCTCGATATCCTCTTCGCCAGCGTTCAGCCGAGCGGCGACACGGTCGTAGTTTTCGACAAAGCCGGAGGTATATCCCTTCCCCACATAGGTCAGCATGCAGAGAAGGTGATGGGGGCGAAGGCGGACCGTCACGGGACGCGTTTCCGATCAAGAAAACAGATCGGCGGACAAAGGAAAAATCCGCTCCGTGATTTCGCCGTATCAGCAGCCATACATGCTCCCTTCACGCACCGCGGATCGTCATCGCGGCCGGATATCGATAACCGACTTTTCGGGCGGAGTCCAAACGAGCCCAGCCAATCGTTCACGGCCTATCCGACGATGGCAAAGGCATCGTGCACCGAGCCTGAAGGGGTGCGGATTGCCTTGCGGCCGATCCATTGCACGTGCCCGTCGAGAATTCGCACCGCCTCCTCGGCACGGCCGCCGCGCAATGCGTCGAGGATTGCGCGGTGATCGGTATCGGTGCGGCGCTCCCATCCTGCCCGCCAGGCGGAAAACAGGAACCGGGCGCTCGCGGCATGCAGGCCGTCGATCGCCTCCATCAGGCGCGGCATGTTGCAAGGCGCCGTGATGAGGCGGTGGAAGCGGCGATTGGCCTCTTCCCAATGCTGCACATCGACCGCGCTATCGCCTTCGAGCGTGGCGGCCTCCGCCTGGTCGAGAATGGCTGAAGTCATGTTTGGAATGGCGTGGCGCAGCGCCAGAACCTCAAGCGCGGCGCGCATTTCCGCGACTTCGCGCACATCGGCAAGGCCGAAATCCGCGACCCGCACGCCGCGGCGCGGAATGCTGGCGGCCAAGCCCTGCGCCTCCAGCCTGCGGAACGCTTCGCGCACCGGCACATGCGATGCGCCGAATTCGGCGGCGATGTGATCCTGCCTCAGACGTTCACCCGGCGACAGCTCACCGCGCACGATGCGGTCAGCCAGTGTGCGGCTGATGCGTGCGGCAATGGTATCTTCGGGTCTGGTTTTCGCTGTCTTGGGCATAACATCCCATAACGCATCCGGCGCTGATCTGTGTAGCGGTTTTTGCAAGCAGGAAACGCGCAAAGCCAAATCCCAGCTATGAGCCGGGCGCGACCGACCCTTGCGGGCCAGCCGGTTGAGCTTGACGCGGACTTGGTCTAAAAGCCCGGGCATCACTTTTTTCCAAGGCAAATCCGATACAGGGAGCGCCCATGAGCGGCTTCGACCTCATTATTTTCGACTGTGACGGCGTTCTGGTCGATTCCGAAATCATCGCCGCACAGGTGGAGTCCCGCCTTCTGACCGAGGCCGGGTATCCGATCTCCGTCGAGGAAATGGGCGAGCGTTTCGCCGGCATGACCTGGAAGAACATCCTCCTGCAGGTGGAAAGCGAAGCCAGCATCCCGTTTTCCGCATCGCTGCTCGACAAGTCGGAAAAGCTGCTCGACGCGCGGCTGGAACGCGACGTGAAGATCATCGAGGGCGTCAAGTTCGCTCTGTCGCGCCTGACGACACCGCGTTGCATCTGCTCGAATTCCTCCAGCCACCGCCTCGACATGATGCTGACGAAGGTGGGCCTGAAGCCCTATTTCGCACCGCATATCTACTCCGCCAAGGATCTCGGAGCCGACCGCGTCAAGCCGAAGCCGGATATCTTCCTGCATGGCGCAGCCCAGTTCGGCGTTTCACCGGATCGCGCCGTGGTAATCGAGGATTCCGTGCACGGCGTGCATGGTGCAAAGGCAGCCGGCATGCGCGTCATCGGCTTCACCGGCGCATCCCACACCTATCCGAGCCATGCCGACCGGTTGACGGATGCGGGCGCGGAAACGGTGATTTCACGCATGCAGGACCTGCCCGCCGTTATTGCAGCGATGGCGGAGTGGGAAGGCGCTTTTTAATCTCTGGCTTTGTCACAAACGCCACTTCGTCATGCTCGGGCCTGT
This sequence comes from Rhizobium sp. TBD182, assembly GCF_001950375.1. Lineage (NCBI taxonomy): Bacteria > Pseudomonadati > Pseudomonadota > Alphaproteobacteria > Hyphomicrobiales > Rhizobiaceae > Rhizobium > Rhizobium sp. TBD182. The sequence continues at coordinate 1,082,666 of NZ_BDLN01000001.1, forward strand.
CCCGAGCATCTGCAACGACTTGATTCCACGATACGTGTTCGGATCCTCGGGACAGGCCCGAGGATGACGTTGCGTATGAGCCATGGTTTGTTTGCGATCTGCCCGAAAGCCCGCAACAGCAGCCTCCGGTTTTTACATTTCGCCCGTCAAATCACCGGCGCTTGGTCTTGGCCTTTGCGCCCTGCTCGGCAAAACCGATATAGACACTGACCGACCTCGGTGCGCCGCCCGGTCCGTTGGGAATGGCGACATGATCGTTGTTGAAGATGAACTGCGTGCCGGCACCGCCTGCAGCAACGTCGATGGCGAAATTGGTCGTTTCGCCGTAAATCTCGCCGTCGCCGTCCTTAACGGTGACGCGGATCGGTACGGTCACGCGGCCGGGCTTCGACATCGGGCCGGGAACGAGGCGGCCCTGGGCCAGCACGTTTACCGTCAGGGTGGTTTCGTTCGCGGTACAAGAGCGCGTCGTGTCTGACAGCGAAACCTGATAGGCGAGTTTCTGCGGATCGTCCTTTGCGCCACCGGCATACACGCGGTGGACGGCATTGGCATCGAGAACCGTGACCGTCGGGCAGTTGGCCTGCACCACCGGAGCAACGGCATTTGCCTGCGCCGCCGGAGGGTTGACGGCAAGCGAATCTGACGGATTGGAGGAATTGCATCCTGCAACAACGGCCAGAAGCGACATCGCGGCGGACAAACGCAAGAAATTCCCTGACACTCTTCTAATTCCCTCTCCATTGTCCCGGAACCGAACCGGAGACGCTGTTTATTGACCTTTCACGCAGGTTGGCGATGGTCTATAGCAGCGACGCCGGAAAAAATCGATTGGCATGTTTGGTTTTGCTTGAATTTTCAAAAAAGCCCTTCATTACCTCGCCAATCGCCTCATTCCGGCGGGATGCTGCTGATAAAGAGCCGGTAACGGCAACGGACAGACCGGTAAACGACAAGGGACTATCTCGTGAAATATGTATCGACCAGGGGTGCGGCCCCTTCGCTTGGTTTCTGCGACGCGCTTCTGGCGGGCCTTGGCCGTGATGGCGGGCTTTACGTGCCGCGCGAATGGCCCTCCATGTCGAAAAAGGAAATCCGCAACCTGCGCGGCAAGTCCTATCAGGACATCGCGTTTGAGGTTCTCTACCGTTTCACCGGCGGTGAAATTCCGGCCGACAAGTTCAGGGCGATGATCGACGACGCCTATGCGACGTTCCGCCATCCGGCCGTAGCACCCCTGACGCAGACCGGGCCAAACACCTTCGTGCTGGAGCTTTTCCACGGCACCACGCTTGCCTTCAAGGACGTGGCGATGCAGCTTCTCGCCCGCCTGATGGATTATACGCTGGCTGAGCGCGGCGAGCGCGCTACCATCGTCGGCGCCACCTCCGGCGACACCGGCGGCGCAGCCATCGACGCCTTTGCCGGGCGCGAGCGCACCGACATCTTCATCCTTTTCCCCAACGGCAAGGTCTCTCCGGTGCAGCAGCGCCAGATGACGACCTCCACCGCCTCCAACGTGCATGCGCTGGCGATCAACGGCAATTTCGACGATTGCCAGAACCTCGTCAAAGAAATGTTCAACGACGCGAAATTCCGCGACGGCGTCAAGCTTTCGGGCGTCAACTCCATCAACTGGGCGCGCATCATGGCGCAGGTGGTCTATTATTTCACGGCGTCCCTGTCGCTCGGCGGTCCCGACCGGAAGATTTCCTTCACCGTTCCAACGGGCAATTTCGGTGATATCTTCGCCGGTTACGTCGCCAAGAAGATGGGCCTGCCGATCGACAAGCTTGTCATCGCCACCAACGACAACGACATTCTGGCGCGTACGCTGAAGACCGGCCGTTACGAGATGCGCGGCGTCACGCCCACCACCTCGCCCTCGATGGACATCCAGATATCCTCGAATTTCGAGCGGCTGCTGTTTGAGGCCTATGGCCGCGATTCCGCTGCGGTAAAGGCGTCGATGGATGGCCTCAAGCAATCCGGCGCGTTTGAAATCCCGCCGCATGCGCTGAAATTCATCAAGAAGGATTTCCGCGCCGGCCGCGCCACCGAAAAGCAGGTGGCGGCGACGATCCGCGATACGCTTGAGAAAACCGGTTACCTGATCGACCCGCATACGGCGACCGGCGTTTTTGTGGCGGAAAAACACGAAAAGGCATCAAGCCCGATGGTGGTCCTGTCCACTGCCCATCCGGCTAAATTCCCGGCCGCCGTAAAATCCGCTTGCGCAATCGACCCGGCGCTTCCAGTATGGCTAGCCGACATTATGAACCGGGAGGAGCGTTTCGACATTCTGGACGCAGAGCTGAAGACGGTGGAAACCTTCATCGGCAGCCACGCACGCGCCGGCAAATAGAGACGCGGAAAGACTTGATATGAGAGTTAATGTGACCCGGCTTTCGTCCGGGTTGACCGTTGTCACGGAAAGAATGCCGCATCTCGAAAGCGTTGCTCTTGGGGTGTGGATCAAATCCGGGTCCCGCAACGAGACGACTGCCGAGCACGGCATCGCCCATCTTCTCGAGCATATGGCCTTCAAGGGTACGGCGCGCCGTACCGCCCGGCAGATCGCCGAAGAGATCGAAAATGTCGGCGGCGAAGTCAACGCCGCGACATCGACGGAAACAACTTCATACTACGCCCGCGTCCTGAAAGACCACGTTCCGCTCGCCGTCGATATTCTTGCAGACATCCTGACGGAGTCGCTGTTCGACGAAGACGAGCTGGAGCGGGAGAAAAACGTAATCCTCCAGGAAATCGGTGCCGCCACCGATACGCCTGACGATGTGATTTTCGACAATTTTTCCGGCGTCGCCTATCGCGACCAGACCATCGGCCGCCCGATCCTCGGCACTCCGGAAACCGTGCAATCCTTCACCAGCGCCCAGATCAGGCATTATCTCGCCCGCAACTATACAACGGATCGCATCTTCGTCGTTGCAGCAGGTGCTGTCGACCACCAGAGCTTCGTGAAGCAGGTGGAAGAACGTTTTGCCTCGCTGCCGCAGCTGCCGGTCACCACGCCGGTTCTCGAAAAGGCGATCTATACCGGCGGGGAAATCCGCGAGACCCGTGACCTCATGGACGCGCAGGTGCTTCTCGGCTTCGAGGGCAAGGCCTATCACGCCCGCGATTTCTACTGTTCGCAAATTCTCGCCAATATTCTCGGTGGCGGCATGTCATCGCGCCTGTTCCAGGAAGTGCGAGAGTCCCGCGGCCTTTGTTATTCCGTTTATGCCTTCCATTGGGGTTTTTCCGACACCGGCATTTTCGGCGTGCATGCGGCGACCGGCGGCAACGACCTGCCGGAACTGATGCCCGTCATCGTCGACGAGTTGCGCAAGTCTTCCCAGACCATTCATCAGGAAGAAATCGACCGCGCCCGCGCACAAATCCGCGCGCAACTGCTGATGGGTCAGGAAAGCCCGGCAGCCCGTGCCGGCCAGATGGCACGGCAGATGATGCTTTACGGCCGGCCCATCCCCAATGAGGAGATGATGGAGCGCCTGAACGACATCACGCGGGAACGCCTGACCGATCTTGCAGGACGGCTGTTTTTCGATACAGTTCCGACGTTGTCTGCAATTGGCCCGCTCGAACAGCTGCCGCCTCTTTCAGACATTACTGCCGCGCTTTCCGCGCAGCAGCCCGCAAGGATAAAGGCGAACGGCTGAGGGTTGCGGTTTCTTTCCGTACAGGGATGGTGAATGCTGCGTTTTCTTTCCCGACATAACGACACCCCGGAACTGCGCAGCGCCAACCATCTTCTCAGACTGCCGCGCTATGGCGATTTCAAGCAGTGGCACGTTCTGCGCTCGGAAAGCCGTCAGTTTCTCCAGCCATGGGAACCCACCTGGCGCCCGGACGAACTGACGGAAGGCTCCTTCCGCACGCGTGTGGTGCGCAACGGCCAGGAGTTTTCCTCCGGCACCGCCGTGTCGTTTCTGCTATTCGAGAAGGAGACGTTGCTCGTTGGCGGCATCACCATCGGTTATATCAGGAGGGGTGCTGCACAAAGCTGCATGATAGGATACTGGGTGGGCGAACGCTACGCCGCGCAAGGCCATATGTCTGCCGCATTAAAATTGGTAATACCCTATATCTTCAACGGACTTCAGTTGCACCGTATCGAGGCAGCCTGTATTCCGGAAAACTTCAAAAGCATCCGGCTTCTCGAAAATGCCGGGTTCCAGCGGGAAGGCCTCTTGCGGGAATATCTGAAAATCAACGGCCAATGGCGGGATCATACGATGTTTTCCCTTCTTGCCGACAAGCAAAGCTCCAGTGGAACGAAGTACGATACATGACTTACACTCACTCTGCGCCGTGCCTGTCGAAACGTCTGGCGGCAATTGCACTGGCTGCGCCGTTCTTCCTGTTTTTCCTGCTTTTTTCGTCTCTTTCCTACGCCTTCGAGCCGGTGAAGATTTCCCGTGACGATACGGCGCTCGATCTCACCGCGACAACCGATATCTATGCCAATCAGGGTGAAGCCTTTCAGGTCTCGACCGCGCCCGGTCCGGATGGCATCCGCCGCCGTATCGAGGTGCGCGCCAGCTCCACCGACCATCAGGGCGACTGGGCCGTCTTCGCGCTCGCCAACGTCTCGGAAGAGCAGCTGGAGCGCGTTATCGTCGCACCGCATTTCCGTCTGGTGAATTCCAAGCTGTTCTGGCCCGATCTCGGCTCGCAGCGCATCATCGCGATCACACCGAGCGAAGGCTTTGCGCTTGACCGGCAGCCAAGCCCGGATGCCGACGTCTTCCGCATCACGCTCAATCCCGGCTCCGTCATCACCTTCGTCGCCGAGCTGTCGACACCGCAATTGCCGCAGATCTATCTGTGGGAACCGGAAGCCTACAAGGATACGATCAACGCCTTCACGCTCTATCGCGGCATCGTTCTCGGCATTGCCGGCCTGCTGGCCGTGCTCCTGACCATCCTGTTCGTCGTCAAGGGAACCTCGGTTCTGCCGGCGTCGGCCGCGCTCGCCTGGGCGGTGCTCGCCTATATCTGCGTCGATTTCGGCTTCCTTGAAAAACTCATCACCGTCACATCCAGCGATCAGCGAATATGGAGGGCGGGCGCCGAAGTGGCTCTCGCCTCCAGCTTCGTGGTCTTCCTGTTCACCTATCTCAATCTAAACCGCTGGCACGCGCATCTGGGTTATGCGACCTTTGCCTGGGTGGTGGGGCTGGCGCTGCTGTTCGGCGTCGCGATTTACGATCCTTCGGTCGCCTCCGGTATCGCGCGCGTCTCCTTCGCGCTGACGGCGACGGCCGGCATCGCACTCATCATCTATCTTGGCTTCAACCGTTACGACCGGGCGATTTTGCTCGTTCCGTCCTGGGCGCTCATCCTCGTCTGGTTGTTCGGCAGCTGGCTGACGGTGACCGGACAATTGGACAACGACATCGTGCAGCCGGCGCTTGGCGGCGGGCTGGTGCTGATCGTGCTTCTGATCGGCTTCACAGTCATCCAGCATGCCTTTGCCGGCAGCGCCTATCAGCAGGGCCTGTTTTCCGATCTCGAACGGCAATCTCTCGCACTGACGGGCAGCGGCGATACCGTGTGGGACTGGGACGTGACGCGCGACCGCATCGTCACCACACCTGATATTTCCAACCGTCTGGGGCTGGAGCCCGGCACGATGCATGGTGCTGCGCGCAACTGGCTGCCGCGCCTGCATCCTGACGATCGCGACCGGTTCAAGGCAACGCTCGACGTGCTGCTCGACCATCGCAAGGGCCGCCTCAATCACGAATTCCGCATTCGCGCTGAAGACGGACATTTCCATTGGCTGCAAATCCGCGCGCGCCCGGTTCTCGGCTCCAACGGCGAAATCATCCGCTGCGTCGGCACCATCACCGACATCACCGAGCAGAAGAACTCGGTGGAGCGGCTGTTGCAGGATGCGATGAATGACAATCTGACCGGGCTACCAAACCGGCAGGTCTTCCTCGACCGCCTGCAATCGATCCTCAACCTCTCCCCCGAAAGCGACGGCGTGCGCCCGACGGTGATGGCGATCGATATCGACCGTTACAAGCTGGTCAACGATACGCTCGGCATTGCTGCAGGCGACAATATCCTCATCGCGCTGACACGGCGTTTGCGCCGCCTGTTGAAACCGCAGGATACGCTGGCGCGTCTAGGCGGCGATGAATTCGGCCTGATCCTGACCTCGGAGCGCGATCCGCAGCGGGTGGCCGATTTCGCCGATGCGGTGAACAAGGCAATCATGGTGCCGATCAATTTCGCCAATCGCGAAATCATCCTCACCGCCTCCATCGGCCTCGTTTCATGGATTGACCAGCAGGAAAGTGCCGCAGGTCTCTTGAGCGATGCGGAACTGGCGATGTACCGCGCCAAGCGCGCTGGCGGAAACCGCGTCGAGCCGTTCCGTCCCGCTTTCCGCACGTCCGGCACCGACCGCCTGCAAATGGAAAGCGATCTTCGCCGCGCCATCGAGCGCAAGGAGCTGTCGCTCGCCTATCAGCCCATCGTCAAGCTTGACGATGGCGCGCTGGCCGGTTTCGAGGCGCTGATGCGGTGGGAACACCCCAAGCGCGGCAACATTCCGCCGAGCGAATTCATCCCCATCGCGGAAGCCTCCGGCCTGATCGAACCGCTCGGCATGTTCGCGCTGGAAAGGGCAGCGACCGACCTGATGGACTGGCAGCATTCCATCGAGAAGATGCCGATCTTCATCTCCGTCAATATTTCCAGCGCGCAATTGCTGAATAACGAACTGTATAACGACGTGCGCGGCATGCTGACGCGAACGCGCTGTAATCCGCAGCAGCTGAAGCTGGAGCTGACGGAATCCGTGGTGATGGAGAACCCGGAACAGGCGCGGCTGGTGCTTTCCAAGCTGAAGGAAACGGGCATCAGCCTCGCCATGGACGATTTCGGCACCGGCTATTCGTCACTTGCCTATCTCACCCGCTTCCCCTTCGATACGATCAAGCTCGACAAGGCACTGGTGGCAAATACCAGCGACAAGCGCAACGTGCTGCTGCGCTCCGTTATCGCCATGGCGCGCGCTCTCGATATGCAGGTGGTGGCGGAAGGCATTGAAACGCCTGAGGATGCGGCGGAACTCTCACGCATGAACTGCCATTTCGGCCAGAGCTTCCTGTTCGGCACACCGGTTTCCGGCGATGCGGCGCTGAAGCTTCTGCGGGAGCGGTTCCAGCCGACGAAGCGAGCTTCGTAAGAGGTATTGGAATATGGGGTGGTAAAGGGCTACTCCATCCACCGCCGTCATTCCGGCATTGAGCCGGAATGACGGGAGAAGGAAACGACGCGTTTCCTGACTATGACTTCTTGTGTCTCGTATTCACTGCGCCATCGAGAACTGCTGCATCTGCTGTTGAGGCATCGCGTCGATCCTGCCGTGTAGCAGGTCGTGGATGAATTCCATCTTGCTCACAACAGGCGGGGCCAGCACGAAGGGATAAAGGTCCGCCTCCCCCATGCTGCGCTGGATCGAGTTGATGGCGACGCTGAGCGGAATCCAGGCCTTGACCAGTTGTGCGGCGCTACGGGCATTATAGGGATCGAAAGTGACCTCCGCCGCCATTTCCTCATGTCCGTCGGGGTCTATCGCCACACCAAAGGCGCGCGCGGTTTCCAGCGTATCGACGATGTGAAGATAATGCGCGAAACACTCAGCAAAATCCTCCCAGGGATGCACGGAGGCATAGGCGCTTATGAAGGTTTCCTGCCAGTTGGGGCGCGGCCCCTGCTCGTAATTGCACTGTAGGGCCGCGGCATAGTCTTCGCGCTCATCGCCAAATACCGCGCGGCAGGCCTCCAGCCGGTTCTCATCACGAACCAGCTTGTTCCAGATGAAATGCCCAACCTCATGACGGAAATGGCCAAGCATGGTGCGATAGGGCTCGTTCATGTTGGTGCGCACCTGCTCGCGCGTCGCATCATCCACCTCTGCCGCGCGAATGGCGATCAGGCCCTCGTCGTGGCCGGTCATGGCGGGAATGACCGAACCGTCGGGCGCGACCTCGTCGACCAGAAAGTCGAAGACTAGCCCGCCGACAGGATCGGCATCGCGGTTGGGATGCGGCAGGCCGAGACGCAATATCGAATAGAACAAATGCCGTTGCGCCTGGCTGATGCCGCGCCATTGTACGATACCCTCATCCGTCGCGATATTTGGAACGAGACGGTTATGGCTGCAGGCCGGGCAAAAGGCGTTCTGGCTTTCCGCCGGCACAGACCAGTTGCAGATGTCGTTCACCTCATTGGCGCAGAACCGCACCTGTCTTTCCGGCTGGGCCACGAGTTGCCAGTTCGGCTCACCCGCAGGCGCCAGCGCTTCCATGGAAAGGCGCTCCGGCACGAAGGCCAGACGATGGCCGCAAGAGACACAGAAACGATTGTCGAAGTGGACCGGCTGGCCACAGGAAGCGCAGGAAAAAAGCTTCATTCATGAAACCCTTGCGGTGGATGAATTGGGTGAAGGCGAATATAAGAGACCAAGGTGAAAGGCGTAACAAACCCGCCCTTCAGGGCCCCAGACGACAAGAGCGCATGTGCGATAACACATGCGCTCCAAAGCACCGCATCAAAGACACGGGAGCCCGTCAGGTGGCATTACATACGATCAACGACACCCTTGACCGCATCCTTGGCCTTGCCGACGTTCTTCTGTACCTTGCCTTCGGTTTCCTGAGCGGCACCCTTGGCGCGCAGCTCGTTGTTGCCGGTTGCTTCGCCGACGTTTTTCTTGACCTTGCCAGCAACTTCCTTGGCTGTACCGGCGATCTTGTCTGATGTGCTACCCACGTTACTGCTCCCTAGTTGAGCCGTACTGTCTGTGCGGCTTTCGGGATTGTTAACGTCAGGGATTGGGATTGGTTCCAGCAGTCGACAAAAGGAGCATCACGAAAAAATCAGGCGTGGCCGGCTTCCGCAGAAAGCATGCGAGCATCCACACCCATAAGCGCAAGCGCCCGCTCGTATTTGTTGTCCAGTCCACGGTCGAAAATCAGCTCTTCCGCCGCCGGGCAATTCAACCATCCATTATTGGCGATCTCGTTTTCCAGCTGACCCGGACCCCAGCCGGCATAACCGAGCATCATGGTGGCCTTTTGCGGGCCGCGACCATTGGAAATGGCGCGCACGATATCCAGCGTCGCCGTCAAGGAAATGTCGTCGCTGACCGGAATGCTCGATTCACTTAAATAGTCATCGGAATGCAGCACGAAACCCCGGCCAGATTCGACCGGGCCGCCGCATTGGATCGGAAATTCCCGGGTGCGGTTGGGCAGCATGATGGCGTCGTTGCTGTCCACCAGCTTCAGATGCAGCAGAATATCCGTGAAGGTGATCTGTTGCGGCCGGTTGATGATGAAACCCATGGCTCCGGCATCCGAATGGGCGCAGATATAGACCACCGAACGGGCAAAATTGCCATTGTCCAGCCCCGGCATCGCAATGAGGAACTGGCTGTCAAAAAAGCCACGTTCGCGTTTGTCCATCAGGGTTGAAAAGCTCACCGGCGCCTCCAGCTTGCCGAATTCCATCATTGAATGGGAAAGCGGCGTTCGCACTTCGACAAAGCACAGGATGCGGCATCGCGCCCGATCAATCAACCGAAAATGATGAACCGCACGAATTCGTAACTGGTCCATCGGGCGATGTTGGGTTAGACGGAAAGAATGAGCGTCAGGACATTCTTTCGATTTTCACATCTTCGCCTCGCCGTTGCCTTCGCCGCCCTTCTCGGTAGCGGGCAAGTAGTGCAGGCCGAAATTACCGACTGGGCGAGAAGTGAAGGCGGCCAGATGCGTGTGGCAAGCCTTGCCATGGATGCGGACGGCGTGGTGCGCGGCGTGTTGCAGATCGAGCCTAAAGACGGCTGGATAACCTATTGGCGCGAACCAGGCGAAGCTGGAATACCGCCCAAGATCACGCTTGATCCGGCAAGCGGTGTAAGCCTGACATCGATGGCCTATCCTGTTCCCAAGCTCATCGCGAACGGCGATATCACCGATATCGGCTACGATCACGCCGTCAGCATTCCCTTTCAGTTGAAAGCCGTGGACGCCAAAGCGGGAGGCAATATCGACCTCACCGCCTTCATCGGCGTCTGCCAGAATATCTGCATTCCCTTTGAGGCGACGTTTTCGATCAGCCGCGGCAATGCGGGCGATGACGACCACGAAGAGCGGCGATTGCTGGAAGAGGCGCGCGAGACGCTGCCAGAGGCTGCGTCCGACGATTTCAAGGTTGTCGATTTCCACATCACGCCCGACAAGACCATGCTTGGCGTGCAATTGCAGCTGCCGGAAAACGCGCCGAAGGAGACCGAGATATTCATCGCCGGCCCCTCCGGTTTTGCCTATTATGAGCCGCAGAACCTGGTGCGAGACAAGCGCAAGCTCTCCTTCTACATGAACATCAAGGGCTTGCCAAAAACCTATCAGGTGCAGGGCAACAGCTGGCCCATTCTGGTCAAATCCGGCGATCGGACCATGGAGACCATGCTCAATTTTCCAAAGCCCTGACCGTTCAGGCGGCATATCCCGAATGGCTGTCTCAGCCATGGAATTTCCCGCGAAAACCGTATGACAGTTTTCTTTTCCTTGCTCTATAGTCGCGCGAACCAAACGGCCATAGGAGCATGGACATGACTATCAAGATCGGCGAAAAACTGCCTTCCGCAACCTTCAAGGAAAAGACCGCCGATGGCCCGGTGGAAACCACCACCGATGCGCTTTTTGGCGGCAAGACGGTGGTTCTTTTCGCCGTACCCGGCGCTTTTACTCCCACCTGCTCGCTGAACCACCTGCCGGGCTACCTCGAAAACCGCGACGCCATTCTCGCAAAGGGCGTGGATGACATCGCCGTCGTTTCCGTCAACGACTGGCACGTCATGGGCGCATGGGCACAATCGTCCGGCGGCCAGGGCAAAATTCACTTCCTCGCCGACTGGGACGCCGCCTTCACCAAGGCGCTCGGCCTCGATGCCGACCTCTCCGGCGGTGGCCTTGGCGTGCGCTCCAAGCGCTATTCGATGCTGGTGAAAGACGGCGTGGTTACATCGCTCAACGTGGAAGAAAATCCCGGCCAGGCGACGGTCTCGGCCGCTGCAGCGATGATCGAGCAGCTTTAATGATGAGTCTTGGCACAGGGGGTGTGACCTCCTGTGCCAAGCAGCTGCAAACACAGTTCAGTTTTGCAAATATTAGAAACAAAAGATATATTTTATATAAAATCCAATATTGAAAAGAACTTCAGTTACTCTATCAATGTATAGAGTAATACAGTTGATTCTTTTATTTAAGTAAAAAGATATACAATCTTTTCACGCCGTAGAATTTCTGTGTATTTTTGAAATTATATGTGTTAGGCGGCTCGTAAAATGGATTTAGTAAAGATTTCACGGGGTTGTCGATATTTTTGCAAACTGAAAAATTCCTGTTTTTTTGCCAGCACTTTTACATCACTGTTCCGTTTCGCTACCCCGATAGCGGTAGCGGCGGGATTGACTGGAACTGCCTACGCCGCCGAGCAAAGCGCTCCTAAATTCCTTCACAACGTCGATCCCATTCCTACGTCGAACGCTGTTTCGATCAGTGCAGACGGCACGATTGTGGTTGGGTACTACAAAAAAAACCAAAATTGGAGTGCCTATCGCTGGACCGTTTCGACCGGCGTTTTAGAAGACATCGCTGTACTACCCGGCACCAAATCCTCTGAGGCATTTGGCGTGAATGCAGACGGCTCAGTCATTGTCGGAACATATTATACGGATACAAAATTTCGCCCTTTTCGTTGGACCGCAAGCTCAAGCGGCATGCAGGAACTTAGCGTTCCGGCCGGAATAGATAACGCAACGGCGATGAGTGTGAGCGCAGATGGTTCCGTGATCGTCGGTTTTGCAATGCGGGGTGGCAGTATCCATGCGGTACGCTGGACTGGACCCTCGGCAATCATGCAAGAACTCGGATCGCTGACACCCGGAGGACAATCCGACGCATTTGGTGTCAGTGCAGACGGGTCAGTAATCGTAGGGCAATCCTTTGGGAATGGGAGTCAATCGTTAGCTTACCGATGGACTGCCGCAACCGGAACAATGCATGCTCTCGGTACCCTTTCGGGAGGGACCACTTCTACGGCCGTCGCTGTAAACTCCGACGGTTCGGTGGTCGTGGGTATGGCCAATTTCAGCGGCGCAGGGATTGCCGGTACCAACAATGAAATCCGCGCCTTCCGATGGACCGAGGCGAGCGGCGTCATGCAGGAACTCGGTGTTTTGGCTGGAAGCCGATCATCTCTCGCCAGAGCTGTAAGCGCGGACGGCTCTGTCGTTGTCGGTCAATCGGAGTCCACTAGCGGAACAACAGGCTTCCGTTGGACGAGCGCGACCGGCATGATTTCCGTCAAAGACTGGCTTCTCAACAATGGCGTTGCCGTCGCCAGCGATTTTTCAACCGCCACCGCGGAAGATGTCAGTGCTGACGGCAATATCGTGGTCGGGCAGACAAAAGACAATAGGGCCTATATCGCCCGTGTGGTGCCCCCGACAACAACGGCCGACAGCTCTAAGGATGGAAAAGTTCACACCAGAACGCCGCCGCCGGCCGCCACTCCGACACCCACCCCGGCGTTCCCAACTGCAAACATGCCGGCCCCCACCACCGCTTTGCCACCGACACCTGCATTCCTCACCAACACCGCGCCGACCCCTGCGCCCCTCAACACGCCGACC